>NZ_JBPFGO010000004.1:0-802500 GCF_053470305.1 Nostoc sp. DSM 114160
GTCTATTAAATAAATGATATAGGCACAATTCATGAATTGTGCCTACAAATTATTTTGGGCAACGCACAATTAATTTCTGGAGATGTCTAATATCATTTATTACTATGTATTAAATATCGCCAATCGGTGAATATATGAGTAATATTATCGACATAATACTCTCTAGGGAGTATAAGAATTTATGATTACTTATAAGGAGTGGTGTTAAATATGATTCTTACTCGTATGTTTACTGAGTACCCTAGAGTAAATATTCTGTTGGCAAAGCTGAAGTTTCTGAAATCAGCAAGGCTTTTATTTTTTAGTTTTTCAGTATTATCTTTTATTCTAGGGATGGGGGCGGCAAGTATAGCGTTTCTGGGTATCAGTTTGGATAGTGCGATTGCTCAGATTCCATCGACACCAAATTCAGCACCTCTAAATCAGAAAACACCTTCTCAGGCTAATGTGCTATTTGTCAATCCTGGTGTTGGAGATGACAAGACAGGCAATGGCAGCGAATCCGCTCCTGTAAAAACGATTACCCATGCATTGCGATTAGCTAACGCCAATGTTGTAATTATGCTCTCTACGGGCACTTATAGCGCCGAGACAGGAGAGGAATTTCCCTTAATATTGAAACCGGGTATTTCAATTCAAGGCAACCCCAGCAATCAAGGTAAAGACATTATCATTCAGGGAGGCGGTGATTACCTGAGTCGAAGCTTTGGCGGTCAAAACGTCACAATTGTTGGAGCAAACCAAGCCTTGCTCGCAGGGGTAACGGTGACGAACTCTAATCCTCGTGGTTACGGTTTATGGATTGAATCTAGCAATCCGGTAGTCGCAGAAAATACATTTACTGACAATACTCAAGATGGAATTTCCGTTAGTGGTAATGCTGCACCTACCATTAGCAAGAATTACTTCGATCGCAATGGAGCCAATGGGATCACAATTGCTGGTAACTCTAGTCCCCAAGTGAAGGAAAATGTCTTTCACCAAACAGGTTTTGGAATTAATATTGCCCAAAATGCTGCTCCTATAGTTATAGGTAATCAAATTCAAAACAATAGATCGGGAATTATCGTACAAGCAAATGCCCGCCCGATTTTGCGGAATAATTCTATTCAAGATAATAAAGAAGATGGTTTAGTGGCGATCGCTCAAGCAATGCCAGATTTGGGTAGTGCATCCGAACCTGGAGGTAATACATTTCAAAATAACGGCCGCCACGACATTAACGCCAGCGCTGCTAAACAAGTGATTTCTGCTGCTGGTAACAACCTTGTGAGCGATCGCATCACTGGTAAGGTAGATATTAATGGTACAACAGCACTAGCAACCCCAAATTCTCAACCAGTTCCCAACAACGTATTACGACAAATACCACCAAGTGGAGAAATCACCTTCTCGGCTCCCGAAACCTCTGAAACTACTAATGGGCAAACCAGCAGCATTTCAGTAAATAATCCTGTTTCTGGGCAATTAAATAGTCAACTGCTGCCATTAATGCCAGCCAATAATGTACCGCTTTCCCCGCCTATATCCAAACAACCACCGACTTCTAGCGTCGCCGGATTTCCTACTCCTAGCAGCTTGTCAGGTAGACAAATACCAATTAACGCACAGCCACCTGATACACCACAGTTAAATTACGTGCGGATCGATCCTAATACCATTGAGTTTACTGCCCCTGAGTCCCCATCCAATTCAGTTGCACCTGAGCCACCAGTTGCAAGTATGAGGAATCAAACACAACAGCCATTACCAACACTAGAAACTGCTGCTCCTGGTGCTTCAGAACTTTTACCACTTCCCAATCCCAATATCCCCATTGTTAATACTCGCAATCTGCAAACAAGTTCTGCAAGTATTCCCTATGGTGGTAACTCTGCAAGACAATTTGGTATACGTTATCGCGTAGTAGTGCCACTAGCAACCGATCGGGATCGAGATTTAGTGCGATCGCTTGCTCCTGGTGCGTTTCTCACAGTTTGGGATGGTCAAAGAGTTATGCAAGCAGGAGTATTTAGCAGTGAATATAACGCTAAAGAAATGCTCAAAACACTCTCTAATAAAGGTTTAAGAGCTATTATGGAGCCGTTGAATTAATTGGGTATGGGGCATTGGGCAAAAGAGGTGGAGGATACTTTCACGCTTCGATCGCCCCTGAATTCAAATAGCATAGAACCAGATAACCACAAGACCACACTATGACTCCACAACTCGAAGCTGCGATCGCTGCCATCCAACTGCTTTCATCTACAGAACGTCAACAACTGCTGCAAATCCTTACCCAAAGCAATTCATCCTCACACTCTCAAACCGATCTTAAAAATCTTAGTAATCAGTTTTGGCAAGACACCACGCTCAAGCAGCTACTCGCCACCCAGACCCCCTATTACCGTTGATAACCTCAAATATCTCGCTGCTGACTTTTGGCCTGAAGAAGATTCCATTGAGGATTTTCTCACCTTCCTGCGACAGCAGCGCAAAGAGGCGATCTAACCAAACTGCCATGAGTCTTCTCCTGATTGATACTGATATCGCTTCCTTCATCCTCAAAGGTAGTGATTATGCCGAGCCTTACTTGCCACTTTTGAGTGGTCAGGAATTGGCACTGTCATTCATGACCGTCGCTGAACTGTTTCAGTGGGCAATTTTGCGTCAGTGGGGCGATCGTCGCCTCACACAGCTAGAACAATACCTGTCGAATTACCTAATCATTCCAGTCGATCAATCCCTTTGTCGAGAATGGGCACAGGTTCGTGCCAATCGACAAAGCGCGGGACGACCAATATCTCCACAAGATGCTTGGATTGCCGCAACGGCTCTACGCTACGACTTACCGCTAGTAACTCACAACATCAAAGACTTCCTAGAAATTCCCAATCTACGGCTTATTACCCCTTCACCTTAATACCGCATTTGTATTCTTACTTCTTGACAACTTGTATTTATTCATTCGTTGCAGTCAACCTGGCGAATATGAAGGTCAAATCCTTTTCATTCCTTTTGTTGATTATCATCGGCGATCGCAGGTCAAAATAAAATCAATCGACATTAGAAAAGCGATCGCTTTTCTAATGTGGAGGAGGCAATCGCGATTTCATCAAAGGAGCGATCGCACAGTATATGAGAAGAGATATTCCCGCGATCGCACACCCTTATATCTGCTAAGTGTACCAAGTTTTTTTCACGCAATCAAATAGGATTCCTATAATTATTCACTATACAATAAAATCATCGCCCATTTTATATCTGATGGCAATGTCTCATTTGTGTGAGCAAATTTTACAAACAGTAGAAGCATTATCGGCAGAAGAGCAGCGACAGGTTTTGGACTTTGTAGAGTTTCTACGGGCAAAACGTCACAAGCCAAGAACTATGGAATCTGAAATGGCTTCACAATCGTTTTTTGAAGTTGCCCAAGCTGCAATTGGGGCGGGGGAAGGCCCTGGCGATCTTTCAACAAATCCAGACTATATGCACGGCTACGGTCAGTAATGCTCTATCAAGTGATTGTTGACACAGGTGTTTTGGTGGCTTTAATTGATCGATGCGATCGCTATCACACTTGGGTAACAGAGCAGTTGATTCAGATTGCACCACCTTTGCTAACTTGTGAGGCTGTGATTTCAGAGGCCTGGTTTCTGTTGCAACGGGTGAATAATGGTCGGGAAACGCTGCTTCAACTTCTGGCTCAACGGCAAGTCGTGATTCAATTTAATTTGGATGCGGAGTTGACAACAGTATTGGCATTGCTGACTTGCTATCAATCTGTGCCAGTCTCTTTGGCAGATGCGGAACTAGTAAGAATGGCAGAGCTTTATCCCAACAGTTTTGTTTTTACTCTCGATAGTGATTTTCAAATTTATCGCAAGAATCGCGATCGCCCAATTCCTCTGCTCATTCCTCAGTCAGGAGTTTGAGAAAATTGGTGAAAAAGCAATGCACCTCAATTAGAGGCTGAGTTAAAACGGCGTATTAATCAAGCTAGTTAACATAGAACCCGTTACTGACATTCTAGTAACGGGTTTTTTTCAATTTAGCAGCTTGACTCAATGTGAATTTTGGAACTTGCCTTCAGCCATCATCTTTTTGGATATTCTCGCGATCGCACACCCTTATATCTGCGCTGATTTAGCGACATACTAGGAGTTGGGACGCATCGGAAACAACATCAACTAAACCTCATCTATGTTGAAACCTAGAGTTTTTTAAAAAATATATTTTTGTAGGTTGGGTGGAGTGAAACGCAACCCAACATTACCACCAAATTTTATGTTGGGTTACGCTATCGCTGCACCCAACCTACAAAACTACGGTTTTCAAAATAGACGAGGTTTAATTAGCCAAAGCAGCCAATACCGCCATCAAAGTGGGGTATCCACCACCAAACGCTATGTTGTGTTTTCACGCAATTAAATAGGACTCTTATAGTTGAATCATATTTATGATACTTTTGTGCGCGATCGCCTTCGCCGTAAATCAGGTTAAGGCAAAAAAACTCATCATCTAATACCTCAACACGACTTTGGAGTACCTCAAAACGACTTTCAGGTACCTCGAAACGACTTTGGAGTACCTCAAAACGACTTTCAGGTACCTCGAAACGACTTTCAGGTACCTCGAAACGACTTTCAGGTACCTCGAAACGACTTTGGAGTACCTTGAAACGACTTTCAGGTACCTCAAAACGACTTTTAAGTACCTTGAAACGACTTTCAGGTACCTCGAAACGACTTTTAAGTACCTCAAAACGACTTTGGAGTACCTCAAAACGACTTTCAGGTATCTATTGCTTATTTAATGTCATTTTTTTGACAAGTTTAATAAAAGCCTCAGTACAATCAACGAAAAATAATTAGGTCGCTCTTAGTTTGCTTTAATTTTTCCGAATTATCTCTCAGAGAAGTTTATTGTTGCATTGGCTAGAGTACATGCAGTAATCCCATAACTTCCTTCAGGAGCGCATTTTATGGCACGACTAAAACGCAGTTCACGCACTCTCGAAAACGCTCTCCGTCGAATTGCAGGAATGCGATCGATTAGCCCGACGCTAGAATTTGGTAACGGATTAAATTTGACAGACTACGACAGCCGCATCCAAAACTTGCAAACCCAGCTATCTACATACAACACTTTACTCTCTACTCTGGATGAAATGGCAGGTCGCCTCTCTCTAATTGAAGAAGAATTGCGCGGCTACTCTGAAAATATGTTAATGAGTGTAGCAACCCATTATGGCAAAGACAGTTTGCAATATATCCAGGCGGGAGGCAAACCACGCAAGAAATTATCACGCCGTTCGAGCAATACCCAATCCCCATCTGAGAGTACAGCTACAACCTTGAATGGTGCAAACAATGGTAAAAGAACCTCTATTGTTTGATTTTAATTGTTTAACTGCATGATGCTAATACCAATTCAATTAATGATTGCAACATATCCTTGGCTAAAGACGCGATAAATCGCGTCTCTACAAATAGATCATTTGTCGCATTCTTTTTTCAAATTGGTATAATGAATTCTTAATTACGAATTACGTTAGTGCAGCGTTAGCGACGCAGGAGCGTCATTACGAATTACGAATTACGAATTACGAATTATTCGATCGCTGGCTCTGCGTCGGAAAACGCCACCTGATACTCCTTATCTCCCCACTTCCTATCCTGGCTTATGATCCAAACGGGTAGCTTGCTCTAGGGCGGCTTTTTCTTTGGCTCGGCGGACATAGGGTTGTAATTGGGTGCGATCGCAAGCTGTAAAAATACTCAAATTTTCTAAGGTGATCCCCCGCATTAACATTTCTACGCGCCAAGTTTGTTGTGCTTGGGCGATCGCTGGCGTTTGTCCTTGGGGAGTTAACAATCCCTCGCTCCATACTTGCCAACGTGTCTCAAGTTCTGATTCTGAGATGGGTGTACCTGTTTCATTCAGAAACATCGCTGTTTGAGTATCTTTACGACTTTTCAGCCATTTGAGTAAGGGATTATTAGTAAAGGAACCGTAGCGTTTGCCCAAAATCCATTGATTCACAGGCACTTGACGAACAAATCCGGGGATTGTGATTTGCAGGAAGTGCCCTTGACTATCGTAAATTTGGTGCGATCGCTCCAAGCTAGTTATTTCTGTAGCGGATAACCCAGCCCCAAATAATACGTAAGCTAAGGCATAATCTCGTACTCCGAATTTCCTGGCTTGTTGCAGAATTTCGTGAACCAAACTAGCTGGTAAATCAGCTACTTCTGTGGTAGTGAATCCTCCTTGTAAGGAGTTTATTGCTGATTCTGTTGAAGATGACATGGCTCCATGTAAAAACAACTCCACCAAATTTTCCAGAAAATCGTCCCGATCCTCCCAAAGTTCGTGAAATTCGCTGGTGAACTCAATTACTGCATATCCCAAAATCATCCCATTCAGCAAACTGGCTAATTTTTCTGCGGGTAAATAAGTATTTAGGTGTCCTTGCTGAATTACAGTAGCTAAATACTGAGCTACATAACGGTTTGCCTCTGTGACTCCCCTGCCTAGTGCGCGGCGATTTTCTGCCGGGAATTGGTCGGCTTCACCTACCACAGATCGGACGAACTCTGGTACTCGTTCTAATGCATGTAAGCTATCACTTGCATAATCTTTCAGAGCTTGGTAAACATTGCCGGGAGGTGTTGCCCGCCGTACCAGCGATTCACCTAAATCCTTGAAGGCTGCGGACTCTTCCAGTACAGCTAAAAGTAATCCATGCTTATTGCCAAAATTCCGAAATAGAGTCACTTCATTGACTTCGGCTTTTTCAGCAATTTGGCGGGTTGTGGTAGCGCTAACTCCCTGAGCAGAAAACAACTCAAGTGCAGCTTGAATCAGGCGTTGACGAGTGGAAATGAGTTGAGATGACATAGAAAAATGCAAGTGGCACTTGCAGGGGTATCAGAGTTCTGCTAGCATAACAAATGTAAGTGATACTTGCTTTACTCTACCCTACGGGTTCGCCAGTCGCTAATGGGGGAAACCCCCAAGACCGCGCTGGCTCACTGTAACTAACTAGTAAGAGGTTGGATAAATCCTTAGTCGGATTATGCCCAAGAAAAAGTAAATCACTTCATGATCCATCAACAGGAATTTTTATGACCGCAAATTTTGGGGCGATCGCCCCTGAGAGAGGCAATTCACCTCGACTCAGTTGGACGAATGTAGTATTTTTTGCTACATTTCATGCCTTAGCACTTCTGTCTCCTTGGTTTTTCTCCTGGTCAGCATTAGGTTTGCTAGTGTTTCTGCACTGGTTATTCGGGAGCATTGGTATTTGCTTGGGATATCACCGACTACTGAGCCATAAAAGTTTCCAAGTTCCTAAGTGGTTAGAGTATGCGATCGCCCTGATTGGAGCGTTGGCTTTACAAGGCGGGCCAATTTTTTGGGTAGGTGGACACCGCCAACATCACGCCCACACAGAAGATATCAATTTAGACCCTTACTCTGCCCAAAGAGGCTTTTGGTGGAGCCATATATTGTGGATTTTCTACCCACGTCCAGAATTTTTTGACTATGACACCTATAAAAAATATGCCCCTGATTTAGCCAAACAACCCTTTTATTGTTGGCTAGATCGCTACTTCTTGCTATTGCAAATACCCTTCGCACTGCTCCTATATGCATTAGGAGGATGGTCTTTTGTATTCTATGGAGTGTTTCTCAGATGTGTCTTGCTTTGGCATTCAACCTGGTTTGTGAACTCAGCATCACACCTGTGGGGTTATCGCACCTTTGATGCCAATGATGGCGCTCGTAATCTTTGGTGGGTATCCCTCGTCACTTATGGAGAAGGCTGGCACAACAACCATCATACTTATCCCCACATGGCAAAATCTGGGTTTTCTTGGTGGGAAATTGATGTTACTTGGTGGAGCATTTTAGTTTTGCAGACTTTGGGTTTAGCTAAAAAAGTTGTCTCGCGTCCCCCTCAAGGTGCAACTCACGGCTAAATTGCAATTAAATGATCGTGAATTTGTTATGCCGATTGCTTCTTGCAGTCGGCTTATACCAATTCTGTATGAAGATGCGCCAAAATATAAGATGGGTGCTTTTGGTGTAAGCGTTATGGGTATGAGATTACTGATTGAGATTAAAGAGAGCCAAGAAGAATTGGAAAAAGCCCTTAAATATGTCACACAAGCAAGTAGTAAAGAAAGACTACAGATGCTCTATTGGTTAAAAAGTGGACAAGTGACAAGTAGGCAAGCGATCGCAGAACGTCTAGGACGCGACCCAAGCAACCATAACTCGTTGGATAAGAAAGTACAAAGATGGGGGACGACAAGGCTTACTGTCGATGAAATATGCGCCAGGTAAAGAGCCGATTGTTCAAGGGGAAAATTTAGAGCGTTTAAAACAAAGATTGTCTCAGCCACAAGGATTTCATAGCTATAGTCAAATTCAACAATGGCTCAATACCGAATTGGGACTCAACATAGCGTATAAAACTGTGTATCAGTTAGTTCGCTATCAACTCCAAGCCAAGCTGAAAGTTCCTCGTCCTCAAAGCACCAAACAGCACCCTTTAAGTCAGTCTCACTTTAAAAAAAACTTCCCCTAGCGCTGAAATTTTTGCAGTCAGAATTTGGAGACTCTAAGCGTGTGAGGTATCTATGTCAAGACGAAACTCGTTTAGGACTCAAAACAATTACCGGACGTTTGATTACTGCAAAAGGGATTAAACCTCTAGGGCACAGCCAGTGGCGGCGTGACAATTTTTATTTATACGGTGTCGTAGAACCCCTGAGTGGTTATAGCTTTTTCTACGAGTTTCCCTACCTCAATGCTGATTGTTTCCAGCACTTTTTGGAATTAGTGTCTGCTGAACTTGGTGATGATATTGCGGTTATCCAGTTTGATCGAGGGTCGTTTCATAAAGCAAAAACTCTTGATTGTCCTGATAACATTATCCCGATTTTTCAACCTCCGCACTCTCCAGAACTCAACCCAATTGAGCGGTTTTGGGAATTTCTCAAATCGAAACTCCAATGGCAAAACTGTAAAACCCTCGCACAATTACAGCTGAAGTTAACTGATGTCCTCAAAACGATTACACCTGAGATGATTGCTTCTGTGACTTCCTATGACTTTATCCTTGAAGCCTTATTTAGCGCAGCTTCATAAAGAATTGGTATTACTAATTTTTATCAGTAGTGTTTCACGGTAAAATCTAACGGATTAAATCACCGTAGTACATCAAGTGTGAAAACTGACAGCATTTTTTATCGCCTTTTTCAAGAACTTCCTAGCATCTTTTTTGAATTAATTGGCAATCCACCGCAAACGGCAGAGGGTTATCAATTCTCTTCAATTGAAATCAAGCAAACGGCATTCCGTATAGATGGTGTTTTTCTGCCAACACAAGGAGAAGAAAATCCGATTTATTTTGTTGAAGTCCAGTTTCAAACTGACACAGAAATTTATTCCCGCTTATTTTCAGAAATTTATTTATACTTACGCCAAAATAAACCGAAAAATTCTTGGCGAGGAGTAGTTATCTATCCCAATCGCAGTTTAGATACAGCAGATATCAATAATTACAGTGAATTTTTCACCAGTCAGCGCGTCAGTCGCATTTATCTTAATGAATTAGGTGAGACTGCATCATTGCCAGTTGGAATTGCTACGATGAAATTAGTGGTCGATGAACAGGAGACAGCAATTATAGCTGCTAGGCAGTTAATAGAAAGAACCCAGCAAGAAATCAACATCGAATCACAACGGCGGCAGTTACTAGAATTGATAGAGACAATATTAGTTTATAAGTTTCCAACGATGAGTCGAGAGGAGATTGAAGGTATGTTTGGGTTAAGTGATTTGAAACAAACACGAGTTTATCAAGAAGGTAAGCAAGAAGGCAAACAAGAAGGAGCGCGTGAGGAAAAGTTTAGAACGATCCCTTTGTTGTTGAGGCTGGGATTGAGTTTTGAAGAAACCGCGAAAGAGTTAGGTTTGAGCCTAGAAGAGATTCAGCAAGAAATGCAAAAACAGCCTCCAAGTCAGGATATGTAACCTACAATTAGCACTGCTCGCAGATAACCCTAACATTCCGACTATTTTCCATTTACACAATTTTTAATTTTTTGTATGATTTCGCTCTCTCCTATTCTCCAAGCTAGACTCTCCCAACCCCTCAAAATTGGCTCTTTCGAGGTGAAAAGTCGGGTTCTCCAGTCGCCTCTATCTGGGGTTACAGATATGGTGTTTCGCCGTCTAGTGCGTCGCTATGCCCCAGATTCGATGATGTATACCGAAATGGTGAATGCTACGGGGTTGCATTATGTCAAGCAGTTACCCAAAATCATGGAGGTAGATCCCAACGAACGCCCAATTAGCATTCAACTATTTGATTGCCGTCCAGATTTTTTAGCAGAAGCAGCAATCAAGGCAGTTGCCGAAGGTGCTGATACTGTTGATATTAATATGGGTTGTCCCGGTTAATAAAATCACTAAAAATGGTGGCGGTTCTTCATTGTTGCGGCAACCAGAAGTAGCAGAAGCAATTGTGCGAGAAGTGGTAAAAGCTGTTGATGTACCTGTGACAGTAAAAACTCGTATTGGCTGGAATGACAACGAAATTACTATTCTCGACTTTGCCAAGCGGATGGAAGATGCCGGGGCAAAAATGATTACGGTACATGGACGCACCCGCGCCCAAGGGTACAATGGCAATGCTCGTTGGGAATGGATTGCGCGTGTCAAAGAAGTGCTTTCTATCCCAGTGATTGGGAATGGAGATATTTTTTCGGTTGAAGCGGCAGTGAAATGTTTAGAACAAACTGGCGCTGATGGTGTGATGTGTTCGCGTGGAACTTTGGGTTATCCGTTTTTGGTGGGAGAAATCGATCATTTTCTGAAAACAGGAGAGATATTACCATCGCCAACCCCGATTCAGCGCTTGGAATGTGCAAGAGATCATTTACAAGCCTTGTGGGAATATAAAGGCGATCGCGGTGTACGTCAAGCCCGTAAGCACATGACTTGGTATGCTAAAGGTTTCGTTGGTGCTGCCGAACTCCGCGGACAGTTAAGTTTAGTTGAAAGAGTAGATCAAGGTTTGGCAATGATTGACCAAGCAATTGAAAAATTAGCTAATGGTTATGAACTAGAGGAAGAAGCAGAAGGTAGTTTGGTAATGCTTTAAAAAGTTGATTTTAATCTAGTTTGGAGTGATATTGCTGGTTGCAAAAAGTGAAGCGATCGCTTGTATACTACTGTTTCAGTTAGGGTTTAAATCTTTTTATGTAACTCTTTTGAATTTTGAATGTTTAACTAGCCAAAATTATATTCTCTGAGAAAATTGGTTTCAATCCCTAATAGGGATTTTAGTTAATTGCAATGAGGTTCAGCAGTGCCTTGGGCAATAGGTGCAAAGTTTCAATCCCTAATAGGGATTTTAGTTAATTGCAATTCCCATTTCCTGTCTAATTCAGCGCAAAATAGCTTAGTTTCAATCCCTAATAGGGATTTTAGTTAATTGCAATGCGGTAACGGCGATTACGCCGGCGATTCTTGGGTTTCAATCCCTAATAGGGATTTTAGTTAATTGCAATAATGAGTAATGAGTAATAAGTGTCAGTTTCAATCCCTAATAGGGATTTTAGTTAATTGCAATGTCTTATATCCTGCCGATGCCAGAAGGTAAAATAAGTTTCAATCCCTAATAGGGATTTTAGTTAATTGCAATGATATAAATTAATAGATGAATTCCTAGAGATTAATGTTTCAATCCCTAATAGGGATTTTAGTTAATTGCAATTTCCATCAAGGTAGCTGTACCCACTAGCTTTTCATCGTTTCAATCCCTAATAGGGATTTTAGTTAATTGCAATGTTGCTTTAGGGTTATCAAAGGGGCGATCGCATCTGTTTCAATCCCTAATAGGGATTTTAGTTAATTGCAATGGCATTGTTTTTGGTGGCCTACCTTCAGCTTGTTTCAATCCCTAATAGGGATTTTAGTTAATTGCAATTTATATCTAATGGGAATTAATGCACAAAATGCTGAGTTTCAATCCCTAATAGGGATTTTAGTTAATTGCAATCACATTCATAAACTTTCACTTTGCCACCAAAGGAATGTTTCAATCCCTAATAGGGATTTTAGTTAATTGCAATACGTCCAGCGTTATGTTGCCCAAGCTCAGGTAACAGTTTCAATCCCTAATAGGGATTTTAGTTAATTGCAATTTTTTTCTCCTCCATAATAAAATGTTTCCAATTATTGTTTCAATCCCTAATAGGGATTTTAGTTAATTGCAATACTTTAGAATGGCTTGCAAATTTCAACGCGAAAATGTTTCAATCCCTAATAGGGATTTTAGTTAATTGCAATTTCTATTCCTTGCTATGCCAGTGTTTGCAATACCAGTTTCAATCCCTAATAGGGATTTTAGTTAATTGCAATCGCTGGCTTCTGAAAGCGTTGCTGTATTTGGTTTTCAAGGTTCAGTTGCGCGAATGAACGAATCATAACACAGGGAATAGTGAGATCACAAGATGCAAATCGCTGAAACCCAGCCCCTATAAGGTGCGCGGATGGTTTGAAAGTACCATTGCCCTGAAAGTCTTATATAGAAGGAGCGTACAGCCTTTTTCGCTCCTTCTCATTTTGTACACCTACCCATCCGCGCATAAGGCAAGAAAATTAGCCTGATTAGCGATCGCTACCACCATTACAATAAGCGATCGCCTAATCCTGGCACACCTTAATTGACCAAATCAGGGAACACCTCTTGCACAGCAGGATGCACTAAGCGATGATTCTGCACATTCACACCCTTAGCCAATGCTGGGTTAACCTCCAGTGCCAAAATTCCCAAATTCGCTAACTGGACAACATAAGGTAATGTACTATTATTAAGTGCTTGAGTTGCTGTCCAAGGTACTGCTCCCGGCATATTCGGAACGCCATAGTGCACTACACCTTCTTCAAGGTATACCGGATTTGTGTGGGATGTTGGGTGTAAGGTTTCTATACAACCGCCTTGGTCAACGGCTACATCAACTATCACCGAACCAGGACGCATTTGTTTGACCAATTCGCGAGATACTAGTATTGGCGCTCTACGTCCTAACACTAAAACTGCACCGATGAGCAAATCGGCTTCAAGGACTGCGGCTTCAATATGAGCAGAGTTGCTGTAAAGCAATTCGACTCTAGAGCCAAACAGTGTTTCTAAGTAAGATAAACGCTCGACACTCACATCTAAAATCTGCACGACCGCACCCATACCTACGGCAATTTTAGCTGCTTCTGTACCGACAACGCCACCACCTAAAATTACTACTTTGCCCGGTTTGACTCCAGGGGGGGGACACCGCCTAAAAGTACACCTCTACCACCTTGCTGACGTTCTAGGAATCTGGCCCCAAATTGTACTGCTAGCCGACCGGCAATTACGCTCATGGGGGTGAGCAAGGGTAATCTGTTTGCTCCAGGTTGTTCTACAGTTTCGTAGGCGATCGCAGTTGTGCCACAATCAATTAAATGCTCTGTCAACTTGCGATCGGCTGCTAAATGTAAATAAGTAAATAATACCTGCCCTTTTTGCAAAAATTTATACTCAGATGTCAGCGGTTCTTTGACTTTAACGACCAATTCCCGATTCCAAGCTTTTTCTGATGTGGGAACAATTTCGGCTCCAGCATTTTTGTAGTCGTCATCTGAGAATCCAGCACCATTACCTGCTTGCGTCTCGACGAAGATGCTATGACCATTTTCTCGCAGCACCCTCACACTAGAAGGACTTAACCCTACCCGAAATTCTTGATCCTTATTTTCCTTGGGAACGCCGATTTCCATATATAGCCTCTGATAATTTTTTTGTTTAACTGTAGCCTTCCAATCTCAAGCTTGCTACTTCCGTCTTCCTAGTTCCGTATTAGAGATAGCTGGATTAGAGATACCTAATTTCTGTTCTAACTTTCTTAATTCAATCTGAGTAGCCCAAACTCTTACCCTTGACTATTGCCCCAGTATTTATACAATATATAAAGAATAGTAACAATTTATTAAAAGAGCGATTGTATAGCTCCCTACTTAGGAAGCTTTTGCTGAATTTCTCAAGTCATCTTGGCATTCAAGCACTGCAATCAGCTTTTAAGTTAACTTGACTTTTCAACGTCATCTGAAAATTTCAAAGTCTCTCTTCTTTCAAGAGAGATTTAGAAAGGGGTTTTCCAGATACCATAAAAAGTAAGTAGCGATTATCCCCACTTTCTGCGACTTCTACCAGAAGTTTGATATCAAGTCCCGTTTGCCAAAAATAAGGTTTCTTAAAAAATGACACAAACACAACCAACAATTACACCTAAACTAGAAGAGCCTAAGTTTGGCTTTAACGAATATGCCGAACGCTTGAATGGTCGAGCTGCAATGATTGGCTTTGGTTTGATGCTGGTGATTGAATATGTCACTAATCAAGGGGTGCTATCATGGCTGGGTCTGAAGTAGTGCCATCAACAAGCACAATCTTAAAGTTGTAAGCTAGTAATTAAAAGAGTTTCAACCAGCTGGAACAACCAGTTGGTTTTGACTTCTATAATTGATAGCGGAGTACTTCGCCCTAGATAGATTAATTATACTTAATTCATAAATAACTGCCCTAGAATGTAAGCAAGAGAGGAATCGAAATACCTATTAGCGATTGAAATATCATAGACTTGCAACTAATATGTGCAAGGCGATTAATGAGTAAATTTCCTCCCCCTACTAAAAAAATCATAACTTAGTGTCTGCCTTGAATGAGAAAGGCAAATTATGGGTGAGGTATTCTTGGTAAATATACACAAAAGGTGAACTGGAACCAACCAAGCTGTGATGAATGCTGTATTACCTCGTTTTTTGAAGTCAACCTACCGAAAAGAGCCACTAATCAGTGTACTGATGACAATGGGCGTTATGGATGCCCTGATTGGCGGATTGAATGATAGCTGGTCGTTGTTTGCTTTTGGTTTGGGAACGGCAGGGATAGCGCTAGGCTTTAAGTTGTGGCGTCTCCAGCAGCGTCGTTCTTTACCAGAGGAGCCTGTAGTGCAACATTATTTGCCCTCTCGTTCTTCTAGTGCGCCTTTACCAATGTTAAGTGTTTCTAAGAAAAAACCACCTCTTTAAGATGTGCAGAGTTATGACTGAAAATAACTCTGCAAAATTTATTGGGTTTAACTGTATCTATAAAAGTGAGGAAAAAGAGTGAGTAGTGAGGGAAGAGGTGGCGGTAATTTTCTGCGGCCATATATTATCCTGGCATTTATGGCAGTTGCCCTTCCAGTGAGTACCTGGGAAGGGTTTTATATTCATCAAGCTCATGCTGCCATTGAAGTAACGCCAAACTTCCCAGCTAACACCAACTTTGCTAATGCTCAACTACTTTACACACTCATCGGACATAACGGAACCATTAAATCCCTTGCTTTCACTCCAGATAGCAGAATTCTGGTAAGTGGAGGTGCAGAAAACGAGGGTGTAATTCGCCTGTGGAATTTAGCAAAGGGCAAAAAGTTGGCGACTATTAACAAAGCACACAAAGCAGCCGTAGAATCTTTAGTGATTTCGCCAGATGGACAAACCCTCGCTAGCTGTAGTGATGACGACACGATTAACCTCTGGAGCCTAAAAAATTTAAAATTTAGCCGCTCTTTTGTCGGACATACTAGTAACGTCTTATCTTTAGCGGTGTCTCCTGATAGTAAAGTTCTCGTCAGTGGAGCTTTAGATGGGATTCGGATGTGGGATTTGCTACAGCAGCGTCCTCTAGGGACTATAGTACGCTTTGATAATTTGATTTATACTCTCGCTATTAGTCCTGATGGACAGACCTTGGCTAGTGGTGATAATAAGGGTGTAATCAAGCTGTGGAATTTGAGTACTGGTAAATTAATCAGTGAATTGGCAGCTCATTCTAGTGCTGTTAGCGCTGTGCTCTTTACACCAGATGGACAAACATTAGTTAGTGCTAGCCACGATCGCACCATAAAACTGTGGAATATTAATACTGGAGAATTAGTCCGCACCCTTACAGGACATAATAACTGGGTAAATGCGATCGCTCTTAATCCCGATGGACAAACCCTTGCTAGTGCCGGTAGAGATGGAATTAAATTGTGGGATTTAACTACAGGTGAGTTAATAAATACACTGAATGGACATACAGATTGGGTAAGTGCGATCGCTTTTAGTCCCAATGGGAAAATTCTTGCCAGTGGTGGATTCGATCGACAAATCAAGATTTGGGGGATTCCCACAAAACGAAAGTAACAGCGATCGGACAAAATAATCGTCAAAGAGTAAACTATATCCCCCATTTCTTTTAAGAAGTCGGGGATATCATTTTGAGAGCTGATTCGTAAAGAAAATCTGAAGGATACTCAACTCGTTACTAGGGTCTGAGTTTCAGCGAATAAGTATTTTTTTGACTCAAATTCCTGAAATCCTTGCAAGACAAGTACTTTACTTGAGTTTACAAATTAGCTCTGACGCTCCTTTCAAGGCTTTGTGACTTGCCATAGCTCAAATTCTCACTTCATGTAGAAACTTAATATCGCTAACGCCGAAAAATTCCCCCAATTATTTCCTGTTTCTGCTAAACTTTGGTCTTGCCTTTTTAAAGTTTTTGTAGTAAAAAATCAACCAAAGCTCAGATCGAATTTTGCTATAACTAGTCAAAATCAATGATGGTAGCAACCAACAGCAATGTCTACAACAGGCTACGCCTACCCCAAATTTTGAAGAACTGTGAATACTTGATGAAAATACAGCCGAACTAATATCTGATCCAGCAAATTACTGTAAGTATAAACATAGGTAAATTCAAATCATCTGTGCAGTTACTTGCCCTCTAGAGCGGAACAATTTCTGAACTTAGACAATCTTAGAAATAATCGTCGTCAGTAAATGCACTCAGTTAAAAGTCACGAACTCGTGTGAAGCCAAGGCTTGTAGCGCTTAACCGCTATTTTGAAGATAGGATAACTTGTTACTTAAATAATGTTTAATTTTCCCGAACTGCTTTTGATCCCCATTTCGATAGAATGACTAGGCAGAACCCTAAAACTAAAAACCGCTTTTGACTGCGACGCTCATGAATCAACTGAACAATGGTTTTACGCTATTTTTAAGTCTGCTAGTCGAGGCGATGCCTTTTTTGCTTCTTGGGGTTTTATTCTCCAGTTTGCTGCTGTTTTTTGTTGATGAGCGCAAACTAGTAGAAAAAATGCCCAAAAATCCGCTGTTGGGTGCTTTAGTTGGCAGTGCGATCGGCTTTTTGTTTCCGGTGTGTGAGTGCGGGAATGTACCGGTAGCGCGGCGATTCCTGATTCAAGGAGTACCCACACCAGTCGCAATTGGTTTTTTGTTAGCAGCACCAACAATTAACCCAGTTGTAATTTGGGCCACTTGGACAGCATTTCGAGATCAGCCAGAAATAGTAGTCTTACGAGTCGTATTTTCTCTAACAATTGCCACAATTATCGGGTTTGTTTTCAGTTTTCAAAAGGACTTAAATCCCATAGTCCAACCTGCGATCGCTCGTTATATGAAGTTTAATCCACCCGCGCAGCCCCAAACCAAACGCCGTAGTAAACCTTACCAAGGACAACAGGAAGAAACAGTACCGAATCTGTTGCAATCTGGGACTTATATCTTGGGAGGAAAAGCAGGTATCCCTCTACGGATAGATGCTAATTCAGTACTGCCTACCTCAGTCTCTACTGCTGATAAACCGCTAGCAGCCAAACTGCGCTTAGTTGTGGATAATAGCATCCAAGAATTGCGGGAATTGGGCGGAGTGATGGTTTTAGGAAGTGCGATCGCTGCTGCTATTCAAGTCCTAGCTCCCCGTGAATTAGTTCTCAGTTTGGGTGCTGGGCCTATTACCTCAATTGTGGTCATGCTGATATTAGCTGTAATAGTATCAATTTGTTCTACAGTTGATTCTTTCTTCGCTTTATCTTTTGCCTCAACCTTTAGCAGCGGTTCATTGTTGGCATTTCTGGTGTTTGGGCCAATGATTGACATCAAAAGTGTTGGTTTGATGTTATCTATTTTTAAACCCAAGACTATTTTTTACTTATTTGCTTTAGCAGCACAATTGACATTTGTCTTCACTCTTTTCTTGAACTTGCACGTCTTTTAAGAAAATAATTGTCATTTGTCATTTGTCCTTTGTCCCTTGTCAGTTGTCCTTTACAAATGACCAATGACCAATGACCAATGACTAATGACCAATGACCAATGACTAATGACTAACAAAAATCCCAAATCTCAAATCCCAAATCTGTTACTTCCTTGGCTGGATGCTCTAGCAATTACTGCTTGGGGCATTTTGATGCTGAGATATTGGCTAACTAATAAGCTGAACCTGTTGATTCATCCAAATTACATTTGGTTTGTGGTTGTAACTGGTATCAGCTTGATCGTTATTGGTTTGTTCAAGATGCAGGAACTTTGGCAACGGCGTCGCCGTGATGTTACGCCACCAAACACCCAGCATATTAGTTTATTTCCCCCTGGTTGGGGCAGTGCTTTATTGTTGACTACAGCGATTCTAGGTTTTATGATTACACCGCAAGTTTTTGCTAGTGACAAAGCACTCCAAAGGGGCGTGACGGCTGATTTATTGGGAAGCACACGTGTTAAACCCCAAGCGTTTCGCGCTACTGTTCGTCCAGAGGAGCGATCGCTTGTAGACTGGGTACGCACCGTCAATGTCTATCCTGAACCAGATACATATACAGGGCAAAAAGTCAAGGTGCAGGGATTTGTGATTCACCCGCCCGATATCGGAAAAGAATATTTGTTTTTAGCACGATTTGTCTTAAGTTGTTGTGCAGCAGATGCTTACCCTGTGGGATTGCCCGTCAAACTACAAAATAATCAAGAGCTTTACCCTGCTGATACATGGCTGGAAGTAGAAGGACAAATGGTGACAGAAAATTTGGCAGGTAAACGTCAACTTACTATTGCCGCTACCTCTCTCAAAAAGATTCCTCAACCCCAAAATCCTTATAGTTATTAGTTATTTGTTGATGACAAATGACAAATACTTCTCTACGAGAGGCTGCGCCAACGGCTTCGCGGTAGTTGAGCGCAGTCGAAACTCAGTACAAGTGACAAATGACAAATGACAAATGACTAAATCTAAAGCATTTATCCAACCACTGGATCGTATAGCGATCGCACTAATGTTACTGCTGAGTGTGCTGATTGGGTTAATCATCTTGCAAGGTGATGTGGTAACTGCTCGTGTCCGAGAATTTACTTGGCAAAATCAACAAATTGGGGCAGAAGATAATTCCTTCACCCTCACCTTCAGCCGCCCAATGGAAACAAAAAGCGTCGAGGATAACTTGAAAATCGATCCACCCCTAGCAGGTAAATTCAGTTGGGCAGGGCGGCGGATGGTTTATACATTGGTGACACCAGCCCCTTATGGCACAAATTATAAAGTGCAGTTACAAGGAGCTAAAGATAAGTTTGCAGAGCAAGAAGGTACAAATCGGCTGATACAGCCCTTTACAGGTAGCTTCCGTACACGCGATCGCGTTATCCTTTACATCGGAACCGACAAAGAAGAACAGGGACGGTTAGTTCTTTACAACTTAACCCAAGAGCAAAAAAGGGTACTTACTCCCAAAGACCTGATAGTAATCGACTTTGAGTCATTTCCTGATGGGGAGAAAATTTTATTTTCTGCTCGCGCCGCAAACAATCAAGACTTACTTTCAGCCCAACTATATACAGTGACAACAGGCGTTTCTGCTAAATCTGGACAAAAAGCAGAACCAGAAGGCAAAGTTGACCTGACTTTAGATAGTAAAGATTATCAAAACCTGAAATTTGACTTATCACCTGATGGGCAAACTATTGTCATCCAGCGAGGAAATAAAACTAATCCTGGTGACTTTGGATTATGGTTTATGCCAGCAACCAGTGATGGTTCAGCAGAAAAACCCCCCCCGAAACGCCTAAAAAGCCAGCCGGGAGGTGACTTTATGGTGACACCAGATAGTAAAGCCGTAGCAGTTGCTCAAGGGCAAGGAGCAGCAATTTTACCACTGCAAGATGATGCAAGTAAACCTTTGGATTTTCTGCCGCAGTTTGGTTTGGTACAAGCTTTCTCCAAAGATGGTTCTCAAGCAGCAATGGTAAAGTTTAATACAGATTACACGCGGGATTTATTTTTGGTGACAAACCAAGGTGTGCAGAAACAGCTATTAAAAACAACAGGTTCAATTCTCAGTTGCCAATTTGACATCGCTTCACCCACCCTCTACTGCTTGCTAACACAGCTAGTATCCAAAGAACAATACATAGAACAGCCCTATGTGGTGGCAATTGATTTGAAAACTGGGCAACAGAAACCACTGTTAGTACTGCCTCCCGCTCAACGAAATGTGCAAATGAGTTTATCTGCTGACGGTTTAGGCTTGTTATTTGACCAAGTAGTACCGCAGACAAATCCCCCAGCATCATTACCCACAAACACTTTGAAAACCGATGATGGAGATACAATCGCTACCAGTAGCCTGTGGTTAATGCCTCTATTGCCCATCGCTGATACTACGACTGTTGAAATTAAACCAGAACAACTCCCCTTAGCAGGATTTCATCCCCGCTGGCTACCTTGAGAGAATAATTCCTAATTCGACTTTGGAAGGTTAGTTAAGGTGTCGCCACCAAAAATCAAGTTGAATCTAATGGAGTTCAGTTCCATCTTTACGGAGCAGATAGCGATCGCTAATTAACTTCAAGACTACTCTACCTATTTCTGGATGCGTTTTCTCAATCATCGGTTGCACAACAACGCCTTCCATGATGCAACTGGGACTAACTACACTATTGACATTATTGAACTGAGACACCGCTTCCCAAGTGTAAGCACCGATATAAAGTACAGGTACTAGTAGTCCGCCAAATGAACTTGGCGGGGTAAAGGGCAAAGGGGAAAGGGGAAAGGTTTTAAATCCCTTACCCTTTTCCCCTTCCCCTTTCCCCAGCCCTCACCCAGCATTTTTGGGTTGCCGGACTACTAGTTGTCTTTAGCTTCAAAAATAAAGCATAAATTTAATGTCTTGCCACGCTACTAGGGTGCATTAACCTGGGTCTTGAGTTAATTAAGTAATCAAACAAACCTGATATTAAAAATTATGAATTAATAATGATTTGTTGATAATTTATCCAAGCTTCCCAAAAAATATAAATTGATAGTATTCCTAAGAAGATGCGAAGCACTAAGCTTACAGTATAATCAGGTAGTTTTGGCAATGTGCGAGTACTCATTTGAACACCTAAAAGACCGCCGCATCCCAAAACTATACCTTGAGCAAACAGAATATTGCCTTCTAATGTATGTCCTGTGCAGGCAGCTAAAGCAGTGATGACAATCACGCCCAAACTAGTTTGAATTGCTACTTTAATTTCTTCTCCCAGTAGCAGCATTTGTAGCGGAACCATAATCGTACCGCCACCTAAGCCGAATAAACCTGCTAAAATTCCTGCTGCTCCCCCAGTGCCAATTTTAGAAACTAAGGGATTAAATACTGGGGCTGTATCTTCTTTTTCCTGCAAGGACAGTTGCTTGCGAAGCTCAATCAGATAGATGTTAGTAAGTAGTATGATGCCAAATGTAAAAAGTATTATATAAGATGGAATTTTATTGGCGAAATATACACCTATTCCAGTTGTTAGAAAAGCTGGAATTCCTAAATAAATTACTCGTTTAAAGTCAAAGTAGCCCATCCACCAATTTTGCAAACTTCCAGAAATTGAAGTAATTACAATAGCAAGGCTACTAGTAGCGATCGCTTGAACGGGAGTATAACCTAATGTGACTAAAAGAGGAATTGTGATAATACCGCCACCTATTCCTAAAAGTCCAGCTATGACTCCAGATATTAAACCTCCACTCACTAAAATCAACCAACTAAAATCAATCATAAATAATTATTTTTCTAGAGAACTGATTGTACTGAGTGGGCATTGGGCATGGGGCATTGGGCATAGATTATTCTTCTTGTACCCCTGATCTCCCTTATTTTTCTCATGCTTGTACTGTCACCGGATGGCTAACAACGCCTCCGTAGAGCAATCCAGAGTCATTCCACGGAATTGTACTCGGTTGTGTATTACCTAAATTGTCAGTAGCACGAGCCTGGAGAAAATATTCTCCAGGAAGTGGGTTCCATTCAATATCCCAGCGTACCCACGCAAATGGAAAATTTGGTTCTCTCAGTCGTGCAAATTGCCAAGTTTTGCCACCATCTAGACTGACTTCCACACGCACAATTTTTCCTTTCCCAGACCAAGAACGTCCGCGTAGTAAGTGGGTTTTAGCAGAAAGAGTAGCTGGCCAAGCCAACTCGAAAGCGCTCTTAACATTTTGATAGGTAATCAGCTTACCTTTATATGGTGCGATCGCTGGGTAGTCTGCACCAACTAGCACCATCTGCTCCGTTACCCACTGGGTATATATCGGTGTTTCAGAAACCTCAATCCGCTCAATCCATTTAACGTTGGCGTTTCCTCCCCAACCAGGGAATAAGACACGGCACGGCTGACCATGATCTGGAGGTAATGCTTCTCCATTCATTGCGTAGACGACGAGCGAGTTATCTGCTAATGCTTTGCTAATTGGAACTACACTGCTGAACTTGGATTTATTTGTCTCCTTTGAATCCAGCGAATCCACATCTGCACCCTCAACGAGTACATCTTTTGCTGTGGATTTCAGTCTAGCTCGTTCTAATAACATACCAAGTGGTACACCAGTCCACTCAGCCACACCAATAGCCCCAAGTCTCCACCGTGTTCCAGGGAGTGGTGTGTTATAAGCTTCTTCAAAGAAACGCCGACCATTAGCAGCACACTCAATAGCACAAGTGACTGAGATGGATGGTATGGCGATGATTTCATCGTATGTAAACTCGCAAGGTGCAGAAACACCAGTTCCATGAATTTGCAAGCGCCATGTAGATGGGTCAAAGGGAGGTGGTGCGCTGCGGTTGTGAACATAGAACCAATCATTTGGTACTAAATAGCCACGCCCATACATCGCTTCCCAGTTCATCTCTAATGTGCCTTTGCTATGAGAGATGTACCCTGGTGGCAATGGCTTAAGTATTTTGCTGCCTTTAGTTTTAATAGTTGTCTGACTGTGAGCAGACGCAGGTTTAGCTAATCCCCCGATGGCTGTAGCGCCAACCATAGTAGCCAGTATTTTCAGAAAGTGCTGGCGTGAAATACCTGCATCTGCGCTTTTTTGCCAGATGCACTCATCAACCCGTGCCTGTAAATAATCCTCTTGGTCAAAGAGGTTTTCATCGCTCAAGCTATACCTCCTTATAATTTGTAATTCGTAATTAAGGTACAGAGAATGAAGGGGCAAAGGGAGATGAAAGAGATGAGGGAGACAAGGAGAAAAACCAATGCCCCATGCCCAATGCCCAATGCCCTAAAAAACTAGCTGTTTATCGCTGTCCAAACACCAGTTATCTGATCTTGTGTGTAGTTGGGCAAATAGTGAGCTAATCCGTTTTTAGCTATTTGAGCGATCGCATTTATAAAGCGATCGCAATCTTCTAATGTATTATATACAGCAAAGCTGGCTCGGATAATACTAGGAATGTTGCGTGTAATTCCTCTGTCTACTTCCCGAGCAATTTCCTTGTCTTGCTCGTCTGAAATATTCTTGAGTTTGCGAATGTACTCATAAGTACAGAAAGCCCCAGCCCGAACGCCAATACCGTATTCTTGTGCCAGAATTTCTGCTACTAAGCGTCCGTCAAATCCATCAATATCAAAGGGAATAACATGGGCTAAATTATCTCCAGGAATATGTATTTTGACACCAGGAATCAGCCCAAGCCGTGTATATGTAAATTCAACTAGAGAGTGTTCATACTGAGCAATGCGATCGCGCCCTACTGCTTCGATAATTTCAATCGCCTTGGCAATAGCGATCGCACCCATTGCGTTTGGTGTTCCAGGATCGTGGGCCCGTTCTGTATAAAAACGCTTAATCTCTAGGTTTCTGGTGATATAAGGCAGGTTTCCACCCCCAATTTGATAAGGGTAGGAGCTATCAAAAAATTCCTTTGGCCCCAGCAAAACCCCGGTTCCATAAGGGGCGTACATCTTGTGTCCAGAAAAAGCTACAAAATCTAAATGACATGGATCGTCATCAGCACGCATATCAACTCGTTCATGCTGAATCAACTGACACACGTCGGCAAATATCTTCGCACCATACCGATGTGCTAAAGCTGCAATTTCGTAAATTGGAGGTCTGTAACCTGTAATTGTCGAAGCACCTGTAATAGTTACTAACTTAATTTGCTCGGCTTCGGGGAGATTTTGATGTGCCTTGAAAATATCTTCAATTTCTGCAATACTTACGCTTCCATCTGGCTGGGTTCTGTACTGCACAACTTCGTCTCTAGTAACCCAAGGCAGCAGGTTAGATGAATGCTCAATATCAGAAACTAAGATTTTCCCAGGTTTTTTTGCCCAAAGTGTGGCGGCTCCATTAATTGCTTCTGTTGTATTCTTCGCAAAGATTACATAGTTGTCTGAAGATGACCCGACAAAATCCCGAATGATGTTTCGACTGGCATCATATTCTCGTGTAGTGATGATGGATTTTTGCCCAGAACCTCGATGTACGCTGCCATAGGTGTCAAGCATTTCGTCCACGTACTGCTTGAGGGTTGCAAAGGGTGTCGTTGTGGCTCCATTATCCAAGTTCGCATACTTGACATAGTTTCCGTTAAGAGTTTTCACCTTGAAAGATAGAGACTCATTTGTAAATAACGGTCTGATTTCTTTGTCCCAAAAGCTGTCACAATTTTCTACAAGCAGCGGTAATTTAGCAGTCTCTTGCTTGATATTTGCGCCCATTGCAAGTATGTCAGTCATCTTTAGCACCCCGATTTTCAATTTTGATTTTTTTGAAAAAGCCTAACTGCCGCAACACTTTATTTCGCGCTGCAACCAGATTAATTGCCAGTAATTATTGTCTTTATAATCACTTTATTTCTAGTAGAAACTGCGGTTATTACAATTATTCTTTAATAAAATAATTAAAAATAGTATCCGCAATAATATGTAATTTATATATTTTTATTGTAAATTAATATACAGTGTAAATAATGTTGTTAAGTAGTAAAGTATACTTTAAAAGATTTTGTTCCAGTCATTAAACAAACTTGACGTATTGAAGATAAGTCGATCGAAAAGCTTATAACTAATAAAACCTGCAATTCCTTACTGGCAGGGTATTTATCAAAAAAAATGCCCTCACTAAGTTGAGATTACTCTTTAAAAAAGTTTTATATTTTACTTAAACAAATTGTTACGTCTTTATTAAGACTTTATAAGTATTTACTCGTATTTATCGGGATCTCTTAAGATTGCAGTTATAGCGAAAGCTCTTAGTTGTTTGCTGACATTCAATAGCGATCGCTTCGGATGAGAGAATTATCATTGAAGAGTAGATACTTGTACGGATATCTATATCTAAGTACTCAATCAGGCATTACAAAATGTATTTTAGGAGAAAATCATAATTTATATCTTACGGCAGATGCGATATTGAAAAATAAAGTATAAGTTAAAGCAGTTTTTTTATGTAAAAAACTTCATCAGCTAGCCAATACAGTTTAATTTTTAATGTATCGGGTTTCTCGTCTCTCTCGCTTATCTTCAAAGGCGGCCAGAGTTCCCCTTGTACCTCTTCTTGACGGGGCAGAGCATCATAGTGTTATAACGGCATCAGTCTAGATACAAAATGGGAACACCAATTGATGATTAATTGCTGGTGCTTGAAGAGAGTTAAACTTAGCTTCTAGAGCAAACCCTGATTAGACACAGTTGATAAGCAATGCTAATGCCAGCACTGCTGAATATTTTTAAGCAGGTGAGTCAAGAGTGATGAATGAAGCTGACACCTCAAACAAGGGGGCTGTGATGGAATCCCTAAATTCTGCTAATTCGCCACAATCAGAGCAGGCGAGTTGTCCCTTTTACTCAGTTGTGCCTAATGACAATATGACAGTTAAAACACTGCCACTCCTCATGCCAGCTGAAGATACACAATTTTTACAAGATACCACCCGGCAGGACTGGGTTGCAGAGCCTGAAAGCGGCAAACAAGCACTTATTGACTCGGAATTTCAGAAACTGCTGGCATTGAACGAAGAATTACGTGCGGCTAATAATAAATTGTATGAACAAGTGGAGCAGCTAAAAGACAATCTAGCTGAGTCAGAAAAGGTTTTGCAGTGGCAGAAAACGCGTTCTAGCGTTAGTGAGTCGATGCTCAACCAACATACTCAGGAACTAGCTGCGGCTCAAGAACAGATAAAATCTTTATTTCAACAATTAGAAACTGCTGTACAAACTGTTCAACGTCAGGAAATTTTCACTGATACTTATAAAGCACAGCTACAAATTAGCCAACAACGCCTGGCCCAGTTAGAGCGAGAATGTACGTTGCTACACACTAGTAACAACGAACAATCTCAGCAGTTATTGCAATCAGAAAATGTTTGTCGGGAGTTACGTACTAGACTGATGCGACAACAACGCCAGACGCTGCAATTCAAAGCAGCTTTGGAAAAATGTCTAGATACCTCGGTTCCTAGCTATGACTCTTTAGAGGATACTGCAAAACATCCTAAAGACATAACTAGTAGCCAAGGAAGATTTTCTAGAAAAGCTCGGTCTTTATTTCCTAACGCCCAGCCAATTCAACCTTGGTCAGCAGAAGAAGAATCATTAAGTAACGATTTTGATAATTCTTGGGGTGAACCCTCAGCACCAATCCCATTCCAAAGAAATGAAGCTTCTGCGACACCGCCATCCTCTCCTTGGAATTGGACAGTTAAGAAAGACACGCCAACACCAACACAATCCGCGCCATCTCCAAAAATTGATGATTCTCCAGATACAAGTGAAGCGGTTTCACCTTCAGGTTCATCAAATTTAGATCGGCAATTAGATAGTTTAATCCAAATGTTTTTCACCTCCCAGCCTGCATCTACATCACCACCATCTGCTGCGAAAACGGATGTTAGTGATGTTCCGATTTGGGAGACTTTAGCAACAATCTTAGAAGACGATGAGGAACTAGAAAATCCACAGGAAGAAGATTTGAAGGCAGAAATTAATCCTTCTGCAACTACCTCTACTTCTTGGACGAAGGATTCTGTGCTTTCATCAGCCAATAACTTACTGCTTTCCTCTAATCCATCTCACACCGAAACGCCTGTTGGAGAAACTGAAGACTACTGGTCAGAAGTTTCCCAATTGTCAGCAAGTGATTTGTCCTCAGAGTCATTAGGTGATAACACCAATGATGACAATTCACCTTCACCAGTAGTTTATCCCCAGCGTCCACCCAAGGGGCGTAAGTCATTGGCATCTGTAGAACTGCCGAATTTTCGTCCCAAGAGTTAGGAGAGACGCGATTAATCGCGTCTGTACAAGTGATTAATGCCCAATGCCCTATGCCCCATTACTAATTCAGAATCCTTGCTTCTGACTTGGGAATTATGTCCTCTGGGTTGGATTTTGCCACCTGACTTGGCGATCGCGGTTTGCCTGTGGCGATCGCATAATTAATCGCCAATAGCCACAGCCACAAGCCTGGATTCCGGGGTTCTAGCCAAAAACCTACCCGGTTTAAGAAGTGCGAAAACCACGGACTTAGTAAAGCACTAATCAGAGCATGACGACCGAAATTGAAATAACTACCAAGCCATCGCCCTAAATCTCTAGGCCCAGCAAGTTCCCAAATCCATAAAAGCAAGGCAGGATTTTTCTTAGCGGCTTTCAGTGCTAAACGGTTAAAGGTTAACCAATCACAGCGATCTTTGATGAAGTTATCTGCTACCTCTGGCGGTTCGTCTGCTAACAGTCCAAAGAAGGTGTTGAGCATAGAGTTAATCCGCTGGGGTGGTAAAAATTTCCCTGTAGGAACCATCATCCCTTTGGAAAATAGCCAAGTCACGGAAACGTTGCTTTGGTAGGCGCGAATTTGGTTCAAGTGGCAAAAACTCAACAAGTCATGTTTGAGAGCAGCATCCAACAGCGTTGTTAAGCGCTCTAGGTTGCGAACTAGGGAACCAAAACCGGTGAAAACAAGGGGAGATTGGAGTGATGCAGCATCGCCGATCGCCATCAATCGATCAAAGGCAACTGTGCGATCGCGGCTTCCCACACTAAAATGCCCTGGTATATATCCAAATGTCGGCTTTTTCCACACCAATTTGTCCATATCGCACCTGCGATACTCTGGCAAAATTGTGAAAAAGTCTTCGTACATCTCCAGCAAAGAACCGGGATTTTCAGCATTGACTTCGTGGTAATGAAATAAATAAATCGTTAGTTCCTCATCTGCTGCGGGAAACAATTCCCAAATCAACTGCCTTCCTCGCGAAATATCCCCATGACTGTAAAGAACGTCTCCATATTGGGAATCCCATACTCCCGGCTCGAATCCGCTCTCAATTGCCGCTCCCACTGTCGGACAGACACTATCAAAGGCACGACCACCGTTTAATTGCCAAGCGATGGGGGACGCAGTTCCCATTGCATCTATTAGCAGTCGTCCAGTTACTTGCTTCTCAATCTGACTGGGCAAGTGCTTGACTTGCAAAACTACCTGTGATATATCAATATCTGCACGGATAAATTCTGTTTCATCCCAAATTTCACCGCCTGCCGCTTGCAGTTTTTGCCCACACATTTGGAGCCATTTATCGGAATCCAAGCCTAAATTTAGGACTGTGGGTGTGTGGAGGACAGGCGATCGCAGTTTGGCTGGATTATTAGCATCAAAAAACTTATTGAATCCGTCTTTGTACTCCCTGGCAATGATGGTTTCTAACTCAGCGGGGGTGACTAAACCCAAGTTAACCAAGCTTTGAATCTCGTCGCGCGAAATATTCCATTCTCGGTTCATCCGCCCAAAGGGCATTCGTTCCACCAGCAAGACTTTATATCCGAGTTTTGCCATCAATGCTGCATGGATTGCACCGAGTGCGCCACCGATATAAATAATATCGTACTGAGCATTAGTAATTAGGGATTGGGTATCGGAATTACCTTTTCCCCTGTCCCCTGTTCCCTGTCCCGTGTCCCCTTGATTGGAAAACACCACTTGACGCGGCTGCTGCGGATTTCGCACCCCTTCGCGCCATCGTTTTTCCCACCAATAGGCACGAGTTAGGTCATATTCACCGTTGGGCATTTTCTGAAAATACTTGACGGTAAGGGGGTAAGTAGAACCTAGTGCGGCAAATATTGATTGCTGGGATAAATCAATTGCTGGCGGTTCTGGGTAATGATGCGGAAAACGGCTTCTGATTTCCTTGGTCAAGCGTTGCAGAATTTTTCCTTCACTAGGAAAAGGTTGTTCTGCCCAGCGAAACACTTTCAGATAGGTAGTTCGTTGTACCGACCAGACAAATACCGAAAGTTCTGTAGGCAAGTTTTCGGAAGGAGCCACTCCAGCATCTGTAGTAGCACTAGCTATTCTCAGGCGAAAGCCTTCCGAAGTAAGCACTTTTTCTCCATTTCCAGGTTCAAAATCTGTTTGTAACCAACTACGCACAGTTTCTGTTTCTGGAGTTGGAACTTCTAAATAAAGGATTTCTTTCATGTTTTCCTGACATCTCCCATCAATCTACTCACTTAGACAGATTTTCTTAAGGCATAAAGTAAAGTAAAGTCCGCCCTATTAGTTTCATAAAGATTCAGTGAAGAAATTTTAAGAGTTTGTCAAATTGATTGTTCATTTTGTATTTCTGTAAACCCACGCCATGAATTATCCCATTCCAGACAGTCCCCAAGAAATTATTGACCTACGACAACAGCCAATTGACGAAGAACTAGTTGCCAGTGCGATCGCTGGAGTAATTAAAATTGTCCGCGCTCAGGGTCAATCTTTGGAAGAATTAACCGCTCAGTTGTTAGCAGACGATCCGCTGCTGGATCGGCAACAACGTCGCTGGTTAAGCCAATTAGTTGCCCAATGCTGGGAAAAGTTCTCCTAAAACCTTGCATAAGATGAAGTTTTGGTCGCAGCATTAGATTTCTGGGTCTGCACCTAAATATTGGCGATGCCTGCGGCGGGCTGCGCCTATGCATTTTCAGTATTGTAGTAATAATAATGACCAGTATGGCATTGTCAATTGGGTTGCTATTTTTGCGTTCATGGCACAGAAGCTACTAAATGAACCATATCAGCGTTTTACGTTGCTTATGAATTTTACAATGTTCTGAAACAGAAAGACCTTTGGCGCAAAATAGAGGTCTTTTTTTTGCGATCGATCTTCATACTGTTTGAACAACGCCTCGGCAGATAATTTTGTTGAGCGATCGCTAACTAAGTAAAAATAAATACATTTGCAAGCCTTGACAAAAAATAATCGTAGTCAGCGTTTCTAGCCATTTAAAATCTTATGCAGAGCGATAAATCGCTCACTACGAACAAAAGTTTTATTTTAGATTTAATTATGTCTACCGACTTATCCACTGACGATCGCTTTCAACCCATCAATCTTTTTGAGTACGAAAAGCTAGCAAAAGCATATCTATCTCAAACGACACTTGATTACTATAGCAGTGGTGCTTGGGACGAAATCACATTACGAGATAATCGTGCTGCCTTTGAGCGAGTCAAGCTGCGACCTCGGATATTAATCGATGTGAGCGATCGTAATTTAAGTACCTCCATTTTAGGACAACCCCTGCAACTACCTTTGTTAATTGCACCGATGGCTTTTCAATGTCTAGCCCATCCAGATGGAGAAGTTGCTACGGCCCTAGCTGCTGCATCAGCTGGTGTGGGTATGGTGTTAAGTACAATGGCAACAAAAAGCATTGAAGAAGTGGCGACTGCATGTAATCAGTTTCCAGATTCTCTGCGGTGGTTCCAGCTTTATATCCATAAAGACCGGGGATTAACTCGTGCTTTGGTAGAAAAAGCCTATAAAGCAGGCTACAAAGCACTTTGTCTCACTGTGGATGCACCCGTTCTCGGACAGCGCGAGAGAGATAGACGTAATGAATTTGCCTTACCTCATGACTTACATCTGGCTAATCTTGCTAGTATCTCAGGACTAGACATTTCCCATGAAAAAGGTGAATCTGGATTATTTACCTACTTTGCTCAACAACTAAACCCAGCAGTCACTTGGGACGATTTGGAATGGTTGCAGTCTTTATCTGGACTACCTTTAGTTATCAAAGGAGTTTTACGCCCAGATGATGCTGTGCGGGCTGTAGAATATGGAGCCAAAGCAATTGTTGTTTCCAATCATGGTGGTAGACAACTCGATGGTGCGATCGCTTCTTTAGATGCCCTCGCTGAAATAGTAGCCGCAGTGGATGGTAAGGTAGAAGTAGTGTTGGATGGTGGCATTCGTAGAGGCACAGACATTCTCAAAGCTCTGGCATTAGGAGCAAAAGCAGTACTAATCGGACGACCTATTTTGTGGGGACTAGCGATAGCAGGGCAAATCGGCGTTTCTCATGTCATCTCACTCCTACAAGATGAGTTAAATGTGGCAATGGCACTTAGCGGCTGCGCCAAAATGCAGGATATTGACCTTAGTTTATTGACCCTGCCACGTTTTTAGTCGGAGAACTGTTAGAAATGTGATTCCAGCAAAACTTTGAGAAATAATTTTCAGACTTGTTACAAAATCTCTTAATTAGAGTATACTAGTTAAGGTTAGATACAAGGGCGGGTGGCGGAATTGGTAGACGCACCACACTCAAAATGTGGCGGCCTTACGGTCATAGGAGTTCGATTCTCCTCCTGCCCACTACCAAGCAAGTGATAAAGAGGTTAAAAACTTATGCGCCTAAAAAGATGGGAATCTCCCCGTAAAGAAGGCAGAAATGATAAAGGTAGAGGCGGTTCTGCTAGGAAGCGTCAACTAAAAAAACAAAGGCAAATGTTACGCCAAAGACTTAAAGAAAGTAACAAGCAAGACTTTAACAAAAACGATAGACCAGGGAAAGATAAATTTATCTTTCCCTTATTTTTTGGGCTTTTATTTCAGAAAAAAAGAAAATTTAGAGATTTTTCAATACAGACACTACATTAAAAAATCTGTAATCAGTTTGGAAATTATAATAAAAAATTATATTCATTAAAATATACTAAATTAATTCAACTTCTTAAGCGCATATTGACGTATAAAACCCGCTGATTAAGTGGTTAGCATTTTACATCTATACTTAAGTTGTCAAGTAGTATATACTACTTTAAAATTCAGCTTTTCTTTAGGAATTTATCGCAATTATAATGCTTAGATGAACTAACCAAAAATTAATTATGAAGGAAGTATGAATTTTGTCAAGCAGTGTCTAAAATCCTTAACATAAAACAGTAAGCTAGGACACAACAGTAAATAATTGTAGTATTACCGATTAAGCCAAAAGTATACTAAAAAGGCAATTGCACCTCCACGTGTTAACTTCCAACAATCACACAAGCCGACAAAAAGTTAGGAGTTATCCAATCCAAATATTAAATCGTTGGGATTGGTCTAGGTAATCTATGAATTGTTTTCTTGGATACAGGAGTTATTGATGGTGGCAAGAGTGCTTCTACCTACTAAAAAAGTGCTTGATTTTCCTATTACTGCTTTACGGTTTGACGAGCAGATACAAACAGTAGTGAAGTGGGCGAGTAGGCGTGAGAGTAAAACTGTATATGTAGCCAATGTACACATGCTCATTGAAGCCCATTGGAATCCAGAGTTTGCCACCGTATTGCGAAATGCAGATATAGTTACTCCTGATGGTATGCCTCTGGTATGGATGATGCGAAAAATGGGAGCGCTTTACCAAGACCGTGTAGCAGGGATGGATATTTTTCTTGCATTGTGCGAGCTAACTCAAACACACAATCTGAGCATTTTCTTTGTAGGTTCCCAAACAGAAATTCTGTCTAGGATGCAAAACAGGTTAGAGAAGGAATTTCCACAGATAAAGATTGCGGCAATGGAACCTCTACCCTTTCGTCCCCTAACTGAAATTGAAGACGAAGCCTTGGTTCAAAAGATTAACTCTAGTGGTGCTAGCGCTGTCTTAGTGTCTTTGGGATGTCCCAAACAAGAAAATTGGATAGCTCAACATAAGGGCAAAATACAAGCTGTAATGATTGGACTGGGTGGAGTTTTCCCTGTTTATGCCGGAATTCATAAGCGCGCACCCCGCATGGTTCGAGACTTAGGACTTGAATGGCTATATCGATGGATTCAAGAACCGCGCCGACTTTGCGGCCGCTATGCTAAGACTATTCCACTCTTTATATGGTTGGCTACTAAGCAACTACTATCATCAAGTCGGATTGCAGGGGTCTTCCTTCACGAGACTGGAGACTAAAGAAAAAGAAATAGGTTAAGACCAGACTCAAAGCGGCTCATCATCAAAAGAACCAGACTTTAGATGCTCAAGAAAAAATCTTCTGCTTGAAGCACGAAGATTCAACGGTTCACCTGAAAGTGATGAAAGAATTCAAGTACAAGGATTCGCACCAATCATTATCCTGCTGTAAAAACCCATTATCTGAAATCAACTATTAAAGTACTTGACATTAACCCAGGACGAAGTGTTATATTAACCGTAGTGAAATTGTTGGGGCGTCGCCAAGTGGTAAGGCAGCGGGTTTTGGTCTCGCCATCCCTGGGTTCGAATCCTAGCGCCCCAGTTAACCAAAAGACAGGCATAATAGCCTGTCTTTTAGAGTATTTAATTGAATTTTTAAGATGTATCTCAATGCATCTAATTCTGTAAATGTTACTTATCAGGGGATTTGAGAGCTTGATCTAGGGGTCTGCCTAGCTAGTTCTGCTTTAGCTCGCGCTTCTTGGTAACGCACATTAGCTTGAGCAAAGTTTTTGAGAACTTTAAAACCTTCCTTGAGTCGAGTCATTTCCTCTTCTGTCACCGAGTCATCGGTAAATAGAATATCAACAGCTTTACGAATTTCCAACGCTTCAGATCGTGACTCCTGAACTTTCAGTTTGAGCGTAGCCAGGTTACTTAGAATCTGAACAGCTTGTGTAATGGTATCTTCACCATTAGCAGTATCAATAGTTGACTCTTTTACCTCAATTAATTGTTGAGGGCCAAATCCTTCTTCCAGTTCCGTGGGTAGCTTACCTGCATCCATCAGTTCCATTAGCTGATCCATTGCTTTATCACGGGCTTTGGCTGAATCTTTTCCAGAAACAGTAAGGATAATTTCTGGGCTTTGAGCGAGAGTGTATTGAACCATATTTGAGCAGAAAATTTGCTGATTTAACCAAGCTGAGGCAAGTAATTATATCATTTTGCGTGTCCGATCGTTTGTTGATTGTCTAGTCAATTAAAGAGTTGAAGACCGAACGTCAACACTTTGAATTTTGAATTGTTACCTCTACCCAAGCTAAGTCGCTCAAAATAAAACTTTATACTTAAGAAAAGGAATAATTTTCAATAGGAGGGGAGAGCAATGGCTCCCAGTCCCACCATCATGCAGGCTGTGGAACAACTGGGCTACCGTGTCACCGTTGGTGATGTCGCAACTCAGGCAGGATTGAACGTCGCTGAAGCTAATCAAAGCTTGTTAGCTCTGGCATCTGATGCTGGCGGGCATTTACAGGTAGCGGATTCAGGTGATATAGTTTTCCTTTTTCCACAAAATTTTCGAGCAATTTTGCGTAATAAATACTTCCGGCTACGATTGCAGGAATGGTGGAAAAAAGTCTGGAGTGTTCTGTTTTACCTGATTCGCATTTCTTTTGGAATTTTCTTAACTGTTTCCATCGCCCTGATAACTGTTACCATCTTCATTATCATTACCTCTATCAATTCAGACCGTGACGGCGACAATCGAGGCAGTAATTCCGGCGGTGGGGGCTTCTTCTATTTTCCAAATTTATTTTGGTATCTTAGCCCAAATTATGACACCCACTACCAAGAACGACGACGTGAAAGCCGGGAAGAAAGCAATCTGAATTTCTTTGAAGCTGTGTTTTCGTTTTTATTTGGCGATGGTAATCCTAACGCAAATTTAGAAGAACGTCGCTGGCAAGAGATTGCTACGGTGATTCGGAGTAACCGTGGTGCAGTGGTAGCAGAACAAATTACCCCATATTTGGATGACCTTGGCGAAGGATACACAAGAGAGTACGAAGATTATATGCTGCCCGTTCTAACGCGGTTTAATGGGCAACCGGGAGTAAGCCCAGAAGGGCAAATGGTTTATTATTTCCCAGAGTTGCAGGTGAGTGCAGTTAAAAAGCGCCGTCATGCAATATCAGATCGTTTAGAGGAATTTCCTTGGCGTTTTAGCGCCGCAAGTTCCGGGCAAATTATGCTGAGTGCTGGGTTAGGGATACTAAATTTTGTTGGTGCTTTAGTACTGGGAAGTTTATTGAGAGATGGAACTGTTGCCGTCCAATTAGGTGGACTGGTAGCTTTTGTACAAGGAATTTATTGGCTGCTATTGGCTTACGGAGTAGGTTTTTTAGGTATACCGTTATTGCGTTATTTCTGGATTGGGTGGCGTAATCGCAAAATAGGCGATCGCAACCGCGATCGCCTTTCCAGAGCAAGGGTATTGGCAAGTCCTGATGCACTTTTGCAACAAAAAATCAACTATGCTCAACAATTTGCAACAGAAAAAGTCATTGGCAACGAAGATTTAGTGTATTCTAGCGAAACTGACTTACTCGACCAAGAAGTTGAGCGTTCTGCACAAATTGACGCTGAGTGGCAACGGCGCTTAGAACGTGGGAGTGGGGAATAAGAAGCAGAGGGGCAGGGCTTTCAAGGGCAGGCTTTTAGGCTTTCGATAAATAGTTGAGAATGTTCTCAATTATTGAACGTAGTTTTAAGTTCTCAGACAATGGTTTTGGTTTTAAAATCCCAAAAATTTGTCTAATCAAAAAAACCTGCCCCAGAAAGGAGGGGCAGGGGGGCAGAGGAGCAGGGGGAGAAGAATTAATAATCAGTCCCCAATGCCCAATGCCCAATACTTCGACTTCGCTCAGTACAAGTGCCCAATGCCCAATGCCCAATCCCTAATTACTTCGCCTGAATTGGTGTTAGAGCTACACCTTGATAATAATGTCCCAAAATTTGCAGATGGTTCACTCCTTGCCGAGCCAGATTGTACGCCCCCCACTGACTCATACCTAAAGCATGACCGTAGCCAAGCCCTTGCAGTACAAAACTACCATCAGCCCCCTTGGTGACGCTAAATTTGGTACTTTTTAACTTGAGGGCTGTTCGCACTTCTTCACCCTGTAGCACCTTTGTGCCCTTGTTACCGACAATTTTTAAAACTTTAACACTGCCAAAAGGTGAGTATGTCTCTGGAGTCATCGCCGTTACACTGCCCACATCAGGAAATTTAGCGCTAATTTCACTGGGCGAGAAGGTTTTCACCCAATTACACTCGCGGATATTTTGATCGTAGTCTTGAACAGCACGTAGATAAGGTTCGCTGCTTCCCCAAACATCTTCTACGTTTTCAGTGTGTCCCCCAGAACAAGCGTGGAAGACTGAGAGAATAATCCGGTTTTTGTAAGTTAGTACCTGCCCTAGAGTAGAATCCACTGCGGCGTAAGTAGCAGGAGATTCACTGATGACACCTTTGTAAATTTGCCAGCGATCGGGGGTATTGCCTAAATCATAAACGGGATTATTGCGTTGTCTTTCTCGTTCGTAGAGGGCGTAAGTGCGGGCTGCGATCGCTTGGGCTTTTAGTGCTTCTTGGGGCCAGCTAGCATCCATTTCCCCACCAAGAACGCTGTAGAGATATTCTTGATCGTCAACCCAGTTAACAGCCGTTAAGCCTTTTTCTGTGGGGACAACCAGAGTTCTGCCTCGATACCAGCGATCGCCAATATAAACAAATCCTTTACCAGTTGGCTCAATCCAAAATAAACCAGACTGCCACTTATCTAAAGCAACTCCGCCAGGAACGGCTTGGGCATAATATGCACTCATTGCTGGCAACTGTCCAAGAGTCCGACCAGTACTATCCTTAACGATCCCAGTGGTGGAACTGCCCACTTTTACCTGATTAACGCCTCTCTCGATTGCCACGCGTAGGATTACAGACGCTTGGGCTGGGGCAACCAAAGCTATCCACAAAAAGATACTTACCCACCAATAACGTACTTTAATCTGAGAAAATAAAGAGCCTAAGTAAAGTTGGAATTTCATACCGATCATCTAATCACACTAGTATCTAATTGACGCTCTGGATTATGGCGTCTACTACTTTAAGATGAGACAGTTCTCCAACGCAGGAGGTTGCCACCTCCTACTAATTATGCATTTTGCTTTAAATATAAGTAGGATTTACGCAAAATTATGAAAAAACGTAGACACGAAGTGGCTTCTCGAATGGTGCCGCAAAGACGCAAAGTACACGTTCGCGCAGCGTCTCGCAGAGAAGTAATAAGAGTTTGAGAGAGTTTTTGCGTAAGTCCTAATTAGCTAGAAATCAGAAATTGGGGAAAGTGAATCGTCTAAACCTGACTGCTGTGGAAGAGAAACTTTTATTCTCCGATTTACGATGTCAATACCTTTTGAGAATTGCTTGCTTCATTAGCGATAATTCCAATTAAATTTAACTTACTCAAAATTTCTGTTGCTTGAGTCAGTTCAGTTCGAGTCACTTTCCCCATACGCTCTACCATTACAATAGCACTGCAAAAAGATGCCACAATCCTGGCATCAACCGTGCCTAAAATAGATGGGGCATCTATTAGTACTAGGTCATAACTTTGCTCAAATAGCTCTATTAGTTCTTTCATCCGTTGACAACTGAGCAACTTCACTGTGTCTTCTGGTTCTGGTCCAGCAGTCAAAATATCAATAGAGGGGTGAATCGGCTGGATGTAATCTTGAAAATGAGTCGTTGTCTCATCAACTAATAATAGAGACAGTCCCCAATCATTGGATAGTTCCAAGATTTTGTGCAGGCTAGGATTATGTAGGTTAGCATCAATTACTAATACCCGTCTATGCATCCGGGCAGCGCTAGCTACAAGTCCTAATATTAAGGTTGTCTTTCCTTCTCTTGGTAGTGCTGAAGTGAACATCAGCGACTTGAATGGTAAGGGATATTTTAATATTTGAATATTTTGATAGATCATGTCCAAAGTTTCATGGACGGGCAATTTATTACTGGCTTCTATTATAGAAGAATTTGAGTTGACTCGGAAATTCCAAGGCAGGCCAAGCCGCCGTTTTTTGACACCACGTGACGGTAGTTTTGGTACCGATCCTAATACACGTAGATTTGTCACTTTCTTTAAATCTTCGGCACAATAAATAGCGTCATTAAACTTTTCCAAAATCAGAGCTGCTAAGATACCTAAAATCGGCCCAATTATTGCTCCTCCAACCAAAATGAATAATCTATTGTTACCCATATAAATACCAGGAGAAGGTTCTGCCAAAACTTGCCAGTTATATCCTTCCTGAGCAATTTTCAATCCTAATGACTGTTGCGCTTGGATTAATTGTTCAAGGTTTTTACGACTAGTTTCTACCTTTACCAGTAGACGATTATACTCTGCTATTAAGCTTGGGTATTGGTTTAGCTCAGAGCGTAGTTGCTGTTCTGATTCGACCAAATTCTTTTCATTGGCAGTTAGTCCTAAAACACTTGTCTGTACCAAAACAAACTCATCTACTAGTGTTGGATCGACCCCTAACATTTGTCCTTTGAATAAGGGTTTTTCTTTACTAGTATTAGTAATATTTTTTACCTCTTCTCGTAAAAGGTAAAGTTGACTTTGGCGTTGCTGTTTTAATTTTTGTACCGATGGGTAATCATCTGTATACCGGAGCCGCTCCTTAGCCAACGCTAGTTCAGTCTTTTGAATTTCACTTAATAATGCTTGATAGCGGCTTGACTGATTTAAACGAGAAGAAAGTAGTGTATTCTGCTGGGATGAAGATGCTATTAATTGCTCTAGATTATCGTAGCGAGCGTTTACATCTTGAAGGTTGGCACGAGTGGTTTGTAATTGTTGTTGAATATCGGCTAGAGATTCTAGCAGAATTTTACTTTGGACTTCGGGATCGAGTAATTTATGTTTTTTGCGAAACTGTTCTAAATTTTTCTCAGCTTTACTTACCTCTTTTTTGACCTCAGGTAGGCGAGTGTTTACAAAAGCTAATCCCTGATTCAGACGTTCTTTTTGCTGCTGTTTATTGTAGTTTTGATAGACTTTCTGTAGCGCTTGAAGTACTCTTTGTGCTTTTACTGGATCGTCATCCTGAAAAGAAACTTTAAATGACTGATTAAAAACTTTATTTGCTCCTATACCTCCCGCTTCTGGAGTTACTTCTAAAGGTGCTTTTTTGTTATGTTGTTTTTGACCATTGATATCTTGTAAAGTAAGCTCAGGATAATCAGAATGGAGTAAATCTACAGCTTTCTGAAGCAACTTAGAACTCAGCATCAGTTTCATCTGAGTAGTGGGATCAACAAGTTGAGAATTTGACTGTGACCCTTCAGATAAATTGGAATTCACCAATATCTGCATATTGCTCTGGTAAGTAGGTTTGGCATTGATAGCCAAGAGGCTAGCAACTGACATAACTACACAGGAAACTCCAAAGATCGGAAAGCGTCGGCGAAGCAAAATAGTAGATAGTTGTCTGATGTCAACTGCGCCTTGTGTTGAAGTAGTAACCTGTTGCTTTTGATTCAGACTAGTCTTAGCCACTATTAAACTCCTCTAATATCGAAACACTATATTTATTTGGAAGATTTATGAGAAATATGAAATGATTTTTTTTACACCTAATAGCTGCGATCGCATACTTAATTCTTCTTCCAACAATGACAAGCTAATTTGGCACAACATTATGCCAACTGGCGCTTTCATGTTCATCAATTCATGCATATAAATTCTGAATCAGTGTGAGAAGGATAAAATTTTCATAAATATTTTATTTAATCAATAAAAATCTTGACGAAAAATTAATGATTTTTCCTAAGTATTTGAGTATAAAACTATCCAACTCACAAGAATACTAGATATATTAAAGTTATTTTGATAACTTGTAATAAAAAAAACACATTGATAAAAATATTTAAATCATACTATTTGTATATTCTTGATACATCTAGTTAACAGTAAATTGTTGGTTAAATAATTGACTTACTTCCAAAACGAAGCTACTGATTATTTGCTTGATTTTATGATTGAGACTATTAAAATCTAAGATAGAACCTGCTTAATTTTAGATTTTAGATTAGAAGCGTTCAATAAAAAATCTAAAATCTAAAATTGTTAGACTGAGCGTAGCCGTACCCTTCTGGGGAAGCAAGCTAGGCGTAGCGTTTTGCAGGAAAGTCCAAAATTTAAACGCCTACCTTGGTTAACTCTACTTCCCGTCGTCTGGGTACTTCATGAATCATAAAATCGTAAGCCATATCAGTACGGGGAAAAATAGCACGAGCTTCTTTGAGGAGATCCTTCAACTCTAAAGTATTTCCCGGAGCATAGCGGGGACTAAAATGACTCATAATCAGTCGATGCGCCCCAGCAGCTAAAGCTGTTTGTGCTGCCATTGTGGTAGTCGAATGTAACCGCTGGAAAGCCATATCTGCATCTTGATGGGCAAAGGTTGCTTCGTGAATTAATACATCGACATCATGAGCTAATTCCACTGCACCATCACAATAAATTGTGTCTGTACAATAGGCAATCTTTCGACCAATTTCTGTAGGGCCGCATAATTGAGTGCCATCAATCACCCGTCCGTCCACAAGCGTAACTGTTTCACCCCGCTTGAGTTGACCGTAAACCCGACCAGGAGGAATTTGCAACGCCTTGGCTTTTTCCACATCAAAGCGTCCGGCTCGGTCTTTTTCGGCTACGCGGTAGCCAAAAGCTGTAATCCGATGATGCAAATTACCGCAGCTAACGGTGAAGTCATCGTCTTCATAAATTATCCCTGGACGGATGGCGTGAACTTTGATCGGGTAAGAAAAATGCGTGTAGGAATAACGTGAGGCGGATTGAATGTAATCATTTAATCCAGGTGGGCCATAGATATCAATTCGTTCCACATTGCCAGCCAAGCCGCAAGTAGCAAGAAGTCCCATCAAGCCAAAGATGTGGTCGCCGTGCATGTGGGTGATAAAAATTCGGGAGAGTTGACTGATTTTCAGTTCACTCCGCATAATTTGATGCTGAGTACCTTCGCCACAGTCGAATAACCAGAGTTCTGCCCTTTGGGGTAATCTCAGAGCGACACTGGAAACATTGCGCGATCGCGTGGGTACACCGGAACTCGTCCCTAAGAATGTTATCTGCACAGTGTTCTTTAGTCTTCCTATTGCTCAATTTGCAGCTCTATTTTCTATAGTGGCACGGTTATTGAGCAAAATATTTAGCAATTTGAGCATTGGGCATGGGGCAAAACAGTTCAAAGTTCCGTTAGCGGGGCATTTAGCCCGTTCTCAGTCCTGAGTAAAAAAGTAAGATTCTCCACTCAGCACTCTTGAGGAGCATGGGGTATTAGTTACTAGTTATTCTCGCAATTTAGTATCCGCAAGTGACTAGATAATAAGTTGATAAATACCAAATGACTGCTGTATTATTGGTTGTGTTATGACTTCTTCTTGGGAATCGAAGTACATCTCTTAATACAAACATAAGCTTGCACTCAATACTTGATTTAGGACTGAAACAGATAGATTGTTTTTCTTAGTCAAATGACTTGAGAAAAACTTTAATTTCTTTGCTTCTCATATCTTCGGAATGGCGCTCCAACTGAGTTAAGTCTCTATTTGCAATTAAGGAGAATGTTCATGAGTTCTTTCCGAAAAATCTTGCAAGCACTATGCTTTATCGTTTTTCTTGCATTCTCGCTTCCTTCAGGAATCGCTCATGGTGTACAAGTTACATCTTTGGTAGGAAGCCCTACGCAATTAACGATTAGCACCTTTAATGTGGAAAACCTCGATCCTAAAAAGGAAAACGTCTCTAAGGTTGATAATAAGTCGCCCAGAAACGTCGATGATGATGTGAAAAACGGTAAGTTTACAGCTTTAGCAAACCAGATTGTTACTAATCTTGAAGCACCAGACATTATTGCTTTGCAAGAAGTACAAGACAATGATGGAGCTGAGTTAAGTTCTGTAGTTGATGCTACTCTAACTGCTGATACTCTAATCAGTTCTATCCAATCTGTAGGAGGCCCAGCCTATGAATATCGGGAAATTCCTCCTCAGAACGGACTTGATGGAGGCCAACCAGGTGGCAATATTCGGGTAGGCTTTTTGTTCAATCCTCAACGAGTTAAGCTACAAAAGCTTGAACGCTTTGCGGACGATCCAGCTTTTTTAGAAAGTCGTAAACCTTAAAATAGATAACCAAGGCGGTATAGTAACAGACATCTACGCTGGTTACAGTGTTCCGATCGACCCAAATTCAGATAAACCCAGAGAGGAAGCAGCACAACGCAGAATCAATGCTGAACACGTTTGGCCGCAGAGCGTGGGAGCTGAAGGCCCAGCAAAAAGCGATTTGCATAACCTCTTTGCTTCACGTGTAGAAATTAACAGCGATCGCGCCAATTTTCCATTTGGAGATATTCCTGATAATCAAACTACGTCTTGGTATCTCGATGATGATGAACTAAGTTTCCAACCAAGTCCGCAGGATATTGACAAATACAGTGAATTCAAACGGGGATTCTTTGAACCACGGGAGGCGAAGAAAGGAGATATTGCTCGGGTAATTTTCTATTTCCGCACAGTCTACCCAGAACTGGCGAATGCAAGCTTCTTTGATGCACAAAAGGATACTCTCTGTCAATGGCAAGCAGACGATCCAATTGATGCTGGTGAGGTAGCACGCAGTCATGCGATCGCTAAAACACCCCAGGGTAATGATAATCCCTTTGTGTTAGATTCTACCCTGCCACAACGAACCTACTGCAACTAAAAAAAATACATAGGTCTTAACTCTATCCTGGTGGGAAGAGTTTTAGACCTCCGTTTTTAAGAAATTGAGCAGATGGGTTTTTCTGAGCGTAGTCGTTGGCGTGGTCGTTGAGCGTAGTCGAAGTGCAGCCTCTCCAAGAGTTGGGAGTCGAAACACTGCCTCCTGCCTTCTTAAATTGGAAGTCCCATAGCAATTTTTTTATGTAATATTCTTTACGAGCCGATTGCAAATTCTTTGGAGTTGGTCTTGAGTTTTAATTGGCTCTCGCGGTGCTGGCAATTCAGTATTTGGCCAGTTAGGTAAATCATTGCAGGGACATAACAACGCTGGCATCCCGACGTTTCGCGCGGCTACTGGCATATTGCATCGGCTGCAAGGTAGCATATTCCATGCTGGTGTCAACAATTCAGCAATAGTTTCATGTGTACCCTCAAGGTAACAATCACCCGATTTCGGTGAAATAATTTTTTGCCAGCATTCTTCAAATTCTTGACTATAGCGATCGCCATTTAGCACCGATTGGGGCAAAAAGCTTGCCTTACCGTTGCCCGTAATCACCCTCTTACCCAACTGAAACCAGTAGGCAAGATATCCTTTAACTTCTTGTTTGGTTGCCATATTACAATTCTAGATTTTAGATTTTAGATTTTGGATTAATTTGAATCAACAGTTAAGAATCTTGACTCCTGAATGTTCCAGCATCAGCTCTATTTGGCAATGGCGAACCAAGGATGCTGAGATTGAGAACATGGCCGCCAGTCACTAAATAAACAGTTTCGCTAAGTGTTGCTAGCTGGCGTACTAAAGAACCGAGGCGATCGCGGAACGCCCTTCCAAGGGGATAAGCTGGGATCACACCCCAACCCACTTCTTCTGCTACAAACAGCATATCAGCAGCAACCAATTCCACCGTCTCTAAAAACTCTGCAAGGGTATTTTCCCAGCTATATTCATCCTGTTCTAGGAGATTGGCAACCCAAGTCCCTAAAGAATCAACTAAGAGACAAGTATAGGGTTTGGCATCAGCGAGGGTAGCAGACAGTTCTATAGGTACAGATAGAGTTACCCAGTCTTGGGGACGACGTTCTTGGTGTTCTAAAATGCGTTGGTGCCACTCTTGGTCATCTGGGTTATCGGTGGCTGTTGCTATATAAATAACTGCTTTTTCTGACTGCATAGCTAAAGTTTCTGCCCATTCACTTTTACCAGATCGTGCTGGCCCTGTTACTAAGATGATTTTACCCAAAGTTTTTTACTGAGTATTTTAACAAGAGAGGCAGGAGGCAGTGTTTCGACTCCCAACTCTTGGAGAGGCTGCACTTCGACTACGCTCAGTGACCACGCCAACGACTACGCGGTAGTTGAATCTCGACTTCGCTCGATTACCGCGCAGTCGAAACTCAGGGCAAGTCGCTCAACAACCGGGTAGAAGGCTCAGTTGGAATATTGCCGTAGCCTCCTGTAGTTATTATTGCAAGTGAGCTTGCGGTTTAAGTCCTCCACCAAAATCTACAAAATCGTAGATTGGAATTAGATGGGGTTGAGAGCAACAGATAAATTCCCATCTCCTGCCTCCTCTACATACCCACGGTTACAATTGATCGCCACATTTTTTACTTAATGGGTGAGATTTTTGGTTTCAAATAACTTTTAAGGGATAAAATTAGCACCAACATCATTAGATGTTACAACTGGCAAAAGCCAAAAATCCCAACTACCCCATTCTCAATTATTCAATACTACTGGGGACAGCAAACTTTAGGATGTCTTTATGAACGCAGGCTTAAAACGCATTGAAGCAACTCTACACGATTTAGGGAATCGCGGCACTGCCTCTACTGCCGAAACAACTGATTCGACAACAAAACGGCCTTTCTCCTTTAGAATCAGCGTCGGCGCTAACGAACCTACAGAAAGTACACAAGTTCCATCCTCTCAGAATGGGGAAGTTAAGTCACAAGGACAAACAGTTGATTTAAATGTAAATACTGAGGTTGATTATCCTTCTGACCAAAATTTCTTTCCTCACCATGAATCTGTGCAGACCTTTCAAGCAGAAGAGAATGGTAACAAAACACCCAGCCTACCCAAGTTGAAAACTCCGACCTTTAGTAACCATCGTCACGGTGCCAATCCTGCATTGGCGATGAATCTATTGCAAGAAATTCAGGAAACTGTTGCTGGTTGGCAAACAGAATTGCAAAATATTTTAAAACAAATTCAGGATATTTACTTAGAAGGGCCAATTGTCAATGGCTGGTTAGAATCCAATCCCACCGAACCAGAACCAGGAGGAACTGCGACACTGCGCCATGCAGAAGTTGATCGCCTGATGAACTACGTAGAAGAAATTTGTGCTACTGGTGGAAAAGTATCTTATCAATCATCTATTACTGGCTATCGCCTCTGTGGTGTAGACGATACTGGTAAAGTTTGGTCGCGTCCATGTCCACCAGATCAGGTTCCCAATGTTAGTATGGCGATCGCTCGTTACCAAAAGTTACGTCAACTGTTAGGGCGCAAGCAATCTTTGGAAACCCGCCTCAGCCAACTGGCGCAAACTCTTGTAGTTTTACACAGTCATATTCAACAAACGTAAAGTTTTAAAGATTATTTCCGAATAAACTCGGTTGGTAGGTCGGTAACTTTTGGTTTAGATTAACTCTCAGCAGTTATAGCGTTGGATTTAGATTTTAATCTAAAATCGTTCGATTGAGCGACTTGCCTTGAGCGGAGTCGAAAGGAGCCGAAGTCCCAAATCTCAAATCCAAAATTCAATCTATGCCAGACATCCAAATCTCTGCCATTATCTGTACTCACAATCGAGATACCTATTTAGGGGCTGCAATTGATAGTCTTTTAGCACAGGATTTTGCTGCTGATTTTGAAATTGTAGTAGTTGATAATGGATCTAGCGATCGCACTCGTGAGGTTGTAGAAGAAAGGGCACACAATCCTCGCCTGAAGTATGTTTTTGAACCCACCATTGGTTTATCTGTTGCTCGCAACACGGGTGCAAAGGTAGCCAGTGGTGATATTCTTGCTTATCTAGATGACGATGCCGTTGCCAGTAAGGGCTGGTTACAAGTTTTATATTCTGCCTATTACAATAATTCTAAGCTAGCGATCGCAGGTGGCAAAGTCACTCTCCTGTGGCCCCCAGGAATTCAACAACCACGGTGGCTATCTCCTGGGCTAGCTGCAAATCTGGGTGCATACGACTTAGGTGACAGTAACATTTACATTGAGCAACCTGGCTCAACACCCAGAGGCTTAAATTATTCCATCCGCCGCAGTTTCTTAGAAGAAATTGGCGGTTTCGATCCCCATCTCGGTCGAGTAGGTAAAAATTTATTATCTAACGAAGAACTGCAAATGACCGAATTCGCCCTACAGCGTGGTTGGCAAGTTGCTTATCTTCCCGAAGCACTCGTCGCTCACAATGTAGCCCCAGAGCGTCTCCAACGCTCCTGGTTTTTAAACAGGGGCTGGTGGCAGGGTATCAGTGAATGCTATCGAGAACAACTCGCTGGTAAAGCTGGGATCGCTCAATTACAGCGAGGTAGCGAACGGTTTGTGCGAGGCTTGTATAAAGCTTTACAGTATTTCTCCGATCCAGCAGAACGGTTTGACAAACTGGTGTATGCTTACGGTCAGATTGGTTACTTAAATGCTGCTATTCAAGGTCTTTTATCTACATCAAATAAGAAATAACCAGTAACATAATTTTTACTCAATATGTCATCTAAAATACCAGTTTCAGTACTAATTCCGGCAAAAAACGAACAAGCTAACTTGCCTGCTTGCCTTACTAGCCTCAGCAGAGCAGATGAGATATTTGTAGTAGATTCTCAAAGTACCGACAACAGCATTGATATTGCTAAAAGTTACGGTGTAAATGTCGTACAATTCAACTTCAATGGACGCTGGCCTAAAAAGAAAAATTGGTCTTTGGATAATTTGCCTTTTCGTAATGAATGGGTACTAATTGTAGATTGTGATGAGCGCATCACCCCCGAACTTTGGGAAGAAATTGAGCAAGCAATTAAAAACGAGGAATATACAGGTTATTATCTCAACCGCCGCGTATTTTTCTTAGGAAAATGGATTCGTTACGGCGGTAAATATCCTGATTGGAATCTACGTTTATTTCAACATAAAAAAGGTCGCTACGAAAATCTAAATACAGAAGATATTCCTAATACTGGTGATAACGAAGTTCACGAACACGTGGTTTTGCAAGGGAAAGTTGGGTATCTCAAAAATGATATGCTCCACGAAGACTTCCGCGACCTTTACCACTGGTTAGAACGCCACAACCGATATTCAAACTGGGAAGCCAGGGTTTATTTTAATATTCTTACAGGTAAAGATGATAGCGGTACTATCGGCGCTAATCTATTTGGTGATGCCGTACAACGCAAACGATTTCTAAAAAAAGTTTGGGTACGCCTGCCATTTAAACCCGTTTTGCGATTTGTTTTATTCTATATAATTCAACGCGGTTTTTTAGATGGCAAAGCAGGATATATCTATGCACGTTTACTGAGTCAATATGAATATCAAATTGGCGTTAAACTTTACGAATTACGCAACTGTGGTGGTCACTTAAATACTGCAACTACGCCGAAGGAGGGAGCAGGGGAGCAGGCGAGCAGAGAAGCAGAAGCAAAGCTATTGACCATTGATTCCTGATAATGACTAATGACCAACCTTTCGTAGATTTACGCAAATATGACCAATCTTGGTTTGACCGGGGGCGTCCAAGTTGGTATGTCTTATTATGGTGGTTTGTACAAGCGATCGCCTTTCCTCTAACTCCTCAACCGTTAAATATTCTACGTTGTGCTTTGTTACGATTATTTGGCGCTCGTATCGGCAAAGGTGTATTAATTCGACCCACAGCCCGATTTACCTACCCCTGGAAAGTTACCATTGGTAACTACAGTTGGATTGGAGATAACGTAGTTTTATATAGCCTCGATCAAATCCATATCGGCGAACATTGCGTAGTTTCCCAAAAAAGTTACCTGTGTACTGGTACTCACGATCTCCAAGATCCGGCCTTTGGGTTGAAAACAGCGAGTATCACCATTGAAAATGGTGTATGGGTAGCCGCAGATTGTTTTGTTGGGCCAGGGGTGCAAATCGGGGCTAATGCTGTGATTGGCGCTCGGAGTAGTGTTTTTACTAATATGCCTTCTGGACAGGTTTGTTGGGGAAGCCCTTGTCACCCCAAAACGGCTCGGCTAAAACTCGATCCCTCCACAACTCCATAGATTTTTTATAGATAAATATAGTAAGGGCGCGCAGCTAGCTGTGCGCCCTTAACTTTTCCATATATATATTTGTTTTTGGAAAGAGAATAAAAGTGCGATCGCTATATAGCTTTTTCTAATAAAAATGAGGTATAAGACTAGTATTTGATTTGTGAGAATTGCAACCCGTAGATCCCCGACTTCCTAAAAGTTACCGAGGATCTTGTTTTTTACGAATGCTTCAAGATTGTTATATATACTTCATCACTTGGAAACCCCTATTTTGTGGAAATAGTTTACTTTTATTTAATCAAATCTTTTTAATTTAAGTCTAAAATTTGTGTGTATCTAAAAAAATTGGCAGAAAGTATGGTATCCCAAATCAGCCAAGAGATATTTTAAATAGCAAAATTATTTTTGCCATTCCAACAAGTAGGCGATCGAGTGCCATCTGCCACACATCTTCATTAACTTGCTAAAGCAGGACTTACGCAAATAATAACTGAAACCCTGATTTTTAGATAGGAGTAATTTATGAATTGCCCCTACCACTTGTAATTTTACGAAAATCTTATAAAAATTTTATTTTCAAGGAAAACAAATTATAGAAGTTTTAAAAAAAATTAATAAGAGGGAAGTATGAATTTTAATACAAATGGAAAACCTGTTATTTTAATAGTCGATGATACTCCTGTTAATTTACAAGTATTATTTGACTTTTTAGAGTATTACAGCTTTCAAGTTTTAGTATCTGAAGATGGTCAAAGTGCCGTTCAGATAGCAGAATATGCTTCACCTGACCTGATTTTACTGGATGTATTAATGCCGGGAATCGACGGTTTTGAGACTTGTAGACTTTTGAAAACAAATCCAGCCACTCAAGATATTCCCGTAATATTTATAACTGCCATGAGTGACAAGGTAGATAAAGTTAAAGGTTTGAATCTTGGGGCTGTAGATTACATTACCAAACCTTTAGAATCTCAAGAGGTTTTAGCTAGGATAAATACCCATTTACGTTTACGGAATCTCACAAAAAAACTTACAGAGCAAAATAACCGTTTAGAGATCGAAATCTTGGAGCGCCAGCGGGTAGAGGAAAAACTACGATGTCATTCAGATGCATTAGATGAGTGGAACAATCGCTATCAAGCACTAATTCAAGCAAGTGGTCAGATTCTCTACGACTGGCACTTGCATACCAACGAGATTAAATATGATGGCAATGTAGAGCGAATATTAGGTTACTCTATGCCTGAGATGTTGGGAGGTTTGAACCGCTGGTTAGAATTGATTCATCCTGACGATCGCAGCTTCTTTAACAAAGAGATTAACCGCGTTTTATCCACAAAAGAGCGATTCCATCTTGAATTTCGTGTATGTCGTAAAGATGGCACTTATATCACAGTTGAGAACAACGGGTATATCTTTTTAGATTCTACAGGTAAAGTTGCTCGAATGGCAGGCTTTGTAATTGATATTACCGAACAGCAAGCTGCGCTACGCGAACGCAAAGATGCAGAACAGAAAATCCGCGAGCAAGCTGCTTTGCTTAACATCACCACAGATGCGATTATCGTTCAAAATTTGATTAACCAAATTCAATTTTGGAATCAAGGGGCTGAACATCTCTACGGTTGGATGGCAGAAGAAGTAGTGGGCAGGAATGTCAATCAGCTTTTTTATCAAAAGCAAAGTTTTTGGCAATTGAAAAACATCCAGGAAACTTTAGCTGAGAGTGGTTCGTGGCAAGGTGAACTATATCAAGTCACAAAACAAGGCAAAGAAATCATCGTTGCTAGCCGCTGGACACTAGTAAATGACGATTGGGGGCAAGCCAAATCCATCCTGATTGTCAACTCCGACATCACAGAGAAAAAGCAACTTGAAGCCCAGTTTCTCCGGGCCCAACGGATGGAGAGTCTTGGCACTCTAGCAAGTGGCATCGCCCATGACCTTAACAATGCACTGACACCGATGATGATGACAGTACAACTTTTAGAGGCAAAGCTGCCGGATGAAAAAAGTCAGAAATGGCTGACAATTATGGAAACAAATATTAAACGTGCAGCAGATTTAGTTAAACAAGTGCTATGGTTTTCCCGCGGATCTGTAGGTAACTTTAAAACTTTACAGATACGGAATTCAATTTTAGAAATCGAAAATATTGTTAAGCAAACATTTTCCAGAGCTATTGAAATCCACATTGATGTTCCTGGGCAAAACCTTTGGGATGTCTTTGGTGATGCAACTCAGATACACCAAGTGCTGATGAACCTCTGCATTAATGCTCGTGATGCTATGCCTCATGGCGGTATCCTCAAGATTTCTGCGAAGAATTTCTGGGTTGATAGCCATTATGCCCGGATGAATATTGATGCTAAGGCCGGTTCTTATGTGATGATTACCGTGCGCGATACAGGTATAGGAATTAAAAAAGAAATAATAGATAGAATTTTTGAGCCATTTTTCACAACAAAAGAAGTGGGTAAAGGCACAGGGCTTGGTCTTTCAACAGTCCTTGGTATTATCAAAAGCCACAGCGGTTTTGTGAATGTAGTTAGTGAAGTGGGCAAAGGTACGGAGTTTCAAGTTTGCTTACCCGTAACGCAGACAATTGATGCAGATAGTAAATTAGCTAAATATCAGGAATTACCAGCAGGGCATGGAGAATTAATTCTCATTGTTGATGATGAAGATTCAATTCGAGAGGTTACTCAAACCTGGTTAGAACAAAATGCCTATAAAGTTTTAGTGGCTAGTGATGGTATTGATGCGATCGCACTATATACAAAACATCAACAAGAAATTAGTGTGGTGTTGATTGATATGATGATGCCATATATGGATGGACCAACAACTATCAATGTATTGAAAAAAATTAATCCAGATATCAAAATTATTGGTGTTAGTGGATTAGCCTCCAATCATACAATGATTAAAAACCTTGGTAATAGTGTCAAAACCCTTTTATCCAAGCCCTACACCTCAAGCGACTTGTTAATGAACTTACAGATGGTGATTAGCACAAAGTAGAGTTTGTCATTAGTCATTAGTCATTAGTCATTAGTCATTAGTCATTAGTCATTAGTCATTAGTCATTAGTCATTAGTGAATAACCAATTTCCAATGCCCAAGCAAAATGGTCAGTAGCAGTGGTAATATGTTTTTATGACTGCTCTAATCCTTGCTATTAATGAACAAACTATTGGATGAAACGCTGTCAATCAAAATTGCTGAACAGATAAACAGCAGAGCTAGCACTCCGTTTGATAATGCTTATAAAGCAGCATTATCTACAAAAGGAGCAAGGTATATTCAGGGATTTCTAGCTTTTGCTGGGAAGCCATATAGACCGATTGAACACAGTTGGATTGAGCTAGACGATACCTCTGATGTTCGGATTATCGATCCCACGTTACCTCACCTGAACAAAAATCCTCAAGAAATCTGGTATTTTGCAGCACATAGTCTGACGGTTAAAAAACTGAAAGCTATCATTGAAGAATCAAAAGAAGATTATCCAGAAGACGATCCATTACCAATTTATGGCGATCCACCTTATGAATATTACGGTGATGTAATGTTGGGTGGTCAAGACTATCTGGCAGCATATCAAGCCGCAGAGGCTAAGTGCAAAGAAATCAACGAACTCAACCCTGAGAGTAACTAATAAAAATGAATTATTTAATTCATAATTACGAATTACTTTACTATCAGTTTGCCACAATTTTGACTATTCAGAAGATATTCTATAAGTAGAGAGGTGTAAATAATTCAAGGTTTGTAGGTAAGGATTCAGACCTCATAAGAGGACTTTAGTCCTCACTACGAAATAATCCCAATATTTTTTACGTTACTTAATCTAGTTTGATTTATTCTCACCGACTTACTTAGCTTCAGAGAGTCATAAGTAATTATTTTTACTTTTTATCTTTTCTGTGCTATCGTCTGTAGCCATTCAATTAGGGGTCTTAAGGTTCCTGGCAATGCTGACTCACTGACAGTCACTGTATGCTGCTTGCCGTTATCTTCTACTGTTAATTTATATTGAAAGCGATCGCTCTGGGGATTTGGCGAAGTAATTAGTTCCGGTAGCCTAAATAAATCAGCAACTTCCACTAGTTGGCGAAGTGTGGCAGCTTCATGTGGTGGGAGAGTATCTGTATCAACGGTTGTCTTCTTGGTAATTCCAGCAAAACCGCCCGTGCGTTCAAATGATACCCGCATTTTTTCGCTCTCCGTTGTGTTATTTAGTTGAAATACATACTAAGACTGGGAGATGATAGTTCTCAACTCCCAGTTTAACAACAACAAACAACACATCTAAAAGTTAGGAGTTAAGAGTAGAGACGCGATTAATCGCGTCTGTACAAGAGTTAAGAGTTAGGAGTTAGAAGTTAAGAAAAAACTCCTAACTTTTAATTCCTCATTCCTCACTTTAAATAACTCCTACCTTTTGCCAAGCATTTCGCACAGCTTTTTGCTCATTACTGTCATTACCGTAGAGTTCGCCAGCAACTTGAATGGTGACGTTGGCAGCTTTTTTAAAATCTGCATTAGGACGTAGGCGATCGCGTAAAGCTATATACCATATTTTGCCAGCTTTTTCCCAGGCATAGCCACCAATCTCAACAGCCGCTAGATAAAAGGCATAGTTAGGGATTCCTGAGTTGATATGTACTCCAGCATTATCTTCAGTACCAGTATATTTATCTTTTACATGGGCAGGTTGCGGATCTTTACCCATTACAGAGTCATCGTATGCTGTTCCAGGTGTTTTCATAGAGCGGAGGGCAACACCTTTGACAGTCGGTACTAAAAGACCTTCACCAATCAGCCAATCTGCTTCTTGTGCAGTCTGATTTTTAGTCTTTTGTTTCACCAAGGAACCAAAGACATCAGAAAATGACTCATTCAGTGCCCCAGGTTCGCCATAATACTGTAAACCTGCTTCGTACTGGGTTATACCGTGAGTTAACTCATGCCCAATCACATCAATTGATTTTGTGAAGCGTTGAAATAGTTCTCCGTCGCCATCACCATAAACCATTTGGTCGCCGTTCCAAAAGGCATTGTCATATTTGACACCATAATGCACGGTGGAGTCTAAACGTAGTCCTTTATCATCAATGGAATTGCGATCGAACATCTCATGAAACAAGTCATAAGTCGCACCAGCAGCATCATAGGCTTCATTCACTGTTGGATCGCTGCTAGGAGGATCGCCCTCAGCACGCACCAGCGTACCAGGAAGTTGCTGCCCATTTTTAGCATCGTAGATGGTGCGGCGTTTCTCACCAGGAGAAGGCGCAAACGAGATATTACCTACAACATTTCTTCGTCCTAAAAATTGTGCCGAAATATTTAATGTATGAAATGCCCAAGTACGCTGCTGAGGATTGCCATTCACCACGACATTTTTTAGTATATGGGGTGGGATAATACAACAAATAGGGCATCTAGAGTATGGTGATTGCTCATGCTTGAAACTGACTGATTTCTTTTTATTTCGAGCCATCCAAGATATTCTCCTTTTGAAACTAAGTGATGGCAAACAGTGGCTTTAACTCCACTGGAGAAAGAAGCAGAAAAACGAATCTAAATCACATGTTCCTGGTTTCTTTTCTGAAGAAAATTTTATACTCTGTATTTTTGAAGAGGTCTGTAGAGGATTGATAGTATGCTCGCTGGTACTTATGATGTGGAAATATTGTATAAAAACACCAAGCCAGCTTAATTAACGCAAGTTTCAGTCAAGACCCTTGTGTGAGTTAGCAAGACTTCCTCTACAGGCCTATTGAGTTTATATATTAGTTCTTATCAACAGAAATAATATTATTTATTGCTGTTTTGTTACTATCAAGCTGTTAATTTTATAAATGCCTATTGGAGACAGGGAAATCTCAAATCTAGGCATCCAAAACCGATAATTTTCACAAACAGCCACCAAATACCGCTAGACCATAATATTTCCAAGGTACTGCAACTGTCTTAAATCCTGCTTCAATCAACATTTGGAAATGAGCATCTAAGCTAGCTAGCTGGTCTTGACTAGAGTAACCTTGAGTAGTGCTAGTGGCACGTTTAGCGCGAATCTTTGTCAAACTAATTCCCTGTTCAATTGCCCATTCCTCTCGTGCTGCTTTGTAAACTTCTGCTAAGGCTGGTGATTCTGGTAAGGTAGGATCTGCATTCCAAAAACAGCCGTCTTGAGTGAGGCTACCAGCAATTCGCTCAAATAATTTCAACTTCATCTCATCTTGGAGATGGTGAATTGCCAAAGATGAGACACAGGCATCAAATTCGCTACCAATATCCAAGTTCTCTGGATTATCTGCCCAGTCGCCAAAATCTGCTTGTATACCAGTCCAGCGTTGTTGATATCCAGCTGCTGTGATTTTATCTTGAGCAAATTGCAACATTCTAGGTGAGTAATCTAGGGCAATTACTTGGGAATCTGGAAAGCGGTTGAGTATCTTGAGACTAAGTTCGCCTGTACCACAGCCTAATTCTAAAATACGCCGACTTGTAGAAGTTAAACAACGGGTAATTACCTCCAACATCTCATCGTATCGCGGTAACAGTTGGCGAATACCAGTGTCAAAATCCGCAGTGTTGGCGAATACCTCTCCGGGAAATACCTGCTGCATAAGATTTGGAAAAAATAGACAAATTAATCAATATTAATCATCCATCATTACTGGGGTATATGCTACACCGATAAGAAGAACTATTAGTATTAAAATATATACACTAAAATCTATTTTTTCAAAAACAACGTACAATTTTGCTGAGAGATTGCTAAAGTCGTTCAGAGTGAGGATGAGCAAAGTTAATTCTGAGCAGCCTGATATAACAGATAACGATATGTTTCCAGATGAAACAAATTGTTAATTAGCATCGAAATTCTATGTAATCGCCGATTAAATCGTGATTTTTCTAACATATAGGATGAAGTTTTGGTCTTTTATATAGCTACAAGCCTTACTATGATTGCCATCAAAAAACATTGCCGCGATTATTGCCGTTGTAATAATTTCCGCATCGCTCATTTCTCTGCGACAGTCTTCTTAGCGATCGCTCTTGCGTTTATGGTGAAATAAGCTGAAGTAATTCTTGTCTTTTCACTAACCTCTATCTTCTGTCAGGTGCGAACTGACATCAAACGTACTAATCTACCTCTAGTGGAACAGGCTTCGCTGTGTTTGGTTGAGCAAAAGATGGATTTTAGTCAGACTCTAATTGCAAAAAGTGATGCCATTCTCGATCAATGGGTAGAAGCAGTTTACCAGGATCAACAAATTGAAGCTACTAATGAACTTACTTTCAACGCTGTACGGGATAGCTTACCCCGCATCTTGAAAGCATTAGCAACAGTACTTTCTGAATCTGCAACTAGCGATTTACAGACAGTAGTAGATGCAAGTTTGGAACACGGTACACTTCGTGCCCAACAGGGATTTGAACCAGAGGAAATTGCGCGAGAGTATCGTTTACTTCGGTTTGTAATTTTTTCGTTTTTAGAAGAAGATTTATTACAAGGATCTGCACAAGAAGTGCTAAGGGCTGTTCGCTTGATTGATACAGTAATTGATGAAGCGATCGCGCGATGCTTTAATAGTTATACTCAAGGACGATTACAAGAGCTTAAACAACTCCAAAGTCAGTTGCGGTTGACTAACCAAGAGCTAACTCGTTTGGTTCGTGCTAGTAAAGAAAGTCTCTCTCATTTGGCTCATGAGCTGAAGACGCCTCTTACTTCAATCATCGGTTATGCAGACTTATTTCTGCGCCAGCAGCGTCAACAATCAGAACTCAAAGACACCTATACAAATCTTGAAAGTATCGAGCGAGTTCTTAAGAGTGGTAGACTTATTGTCCGGTTAATTAACGATACTCTGGAAATTTCGCGTTACGATGCCGGACAGATGAAATTGCAGCCGACTTTAACCGATGTCCGTAGTTTAATCAACTCTATTTTAGAGATGATTGAGCCATTAGCGCGTGTGAAAGAATTATCCTTGGTTGTTGAATGCGAACGCGCCCCCAGTCAAGTTAACACAGATCCGCTTCGGCTTCAGCAAATTCTGACAAATCTGCTGAGTAACGCAATTCGCTACACAGAATCTGGTTCAATTCATTTGGAGTGCTGGACGATATCTCAACAGCAGTGGGCTATCTCTGTTACTGATAGTGGTATTGGTATTTCTTTGGATGCTCAAGCACAAATCTTCAATCCTTATTTTCGGGAAGTAACTGCTCCCCAAGTGCAAAGTTCTGATGGTACAGGATTAGGTTTAGCAATAGTCTCTCGATTGGTTCAGTTAATGGATGGTGAAATTAAAGTAGATTCACAGCTAGGAAAAGGATCTACATTTACTGTCATTTTGCCATTATACCAATTTAATATGAAGCTGCATATAATAGAGGAAACAAACTCGATAAATAAAAAGAACCATGAGCCGCCCTTTTAAGATTGAAATCGCAGAGAGCGAAGAAGAACTTAAAAAACGTTTACAAACAGCGAACTTAGGAACCCAGAAAGAAAAGCTTATTATGCTGTGGTGGATAAAAAGCGGGCAGGTTAAAGAGGAGCAAGATATTGGAAAACGCTTGGCAAGAGATACTTCAACGGTCACGAGATGGTTGCAGAAGTACAAAACTGATGGGATATCAGGCTTATTAGAAATCAAAAAAGCACTCTTGTGCAAAACGGAAAATCGATGATGCTGCGATCGCAGCACTCTCAGAGGAGTTAAAAACAGGAAAAGGCTTTAGTAGCTATGGTGCAATAGTTGAGTGGTTAAAAAAAGAACATGGACAAGATATAGAGTATGCAACGGTTTATGCCTGGGTTCGATATCGATTAGGGGCAAAACTAAAAGTGCCTCGCCCTCAAAGCCATAACCAGGACGAGAAATTAGTATCTGAATTTAAAAAAAACTCGGAATCATTCTTAATTGTCTAGAAAAACATCTTTCCCCCGGCAAGTGTGTTCGTTACTTGTGCCAGGATGAAACTAGGGTTGGACTCAAAACTCTTACAGGAAAAGTGATTACAGCTTCCGGAGTTAAGCCCACTGTTAAGGTGATATGGCCAAGAGATAACTTTTGGATTTATGGTGCAATTGAACCATTGACTGGAGATCATTTCCTTTATGAATATCCAAAACTAGATGGCGAGTGTTTTCAACAGTTTTTGGATTGGCTATCTGTACAATTAGGCTCGGATTATGCAATTTTACAGATTGACCAAGCACCAGCTCATACAAGTTCCACGATTAGCTGGCCAGAGAATATTATTCCTCTATTTCAACCACCATTGGCTCCTGAACTCAATCCTATCGAAAGGCTTTGGCAAGCTCTCAAGAAACCTCTCAAAAATCAACTTTTCTCTTCTCTACAAGCTTTACGCGATCGCATCCAAGAAATATTCGATCAACTTACACTTGAACAGGTAATATCTATCTCTTCTTATAACTTTATTCTCGAAGCTTTATTCTATGCAGCTTCACATTAAATCGGTATTAGAAGCAATCGTTCAGGTATGACTGTTGCTATTCCTAAAATTCAAAACTTGAGACTAAAATTGCATAAACTGGTACATTACACTGCGTTAACGCACCTAAAATTGGCACATCTACCCGTCAATTTGACCAACGCGGCGGATATTCAAAATGTCGCTCATTTTCTTAATTTGGACGAATACTAGCAATTACTTGGGCATCTGGAAAACGGTTGAGTATCTTGAGACTAAGTTCGCCTGTACCACAGCCCAATTCTAAAATACGCCGACTTGTGGAAGGTAGACAACGGGCAATTACCTCCAACATCTCATCGTATCGCGGTAACAGTTGGCAAATACCTCTCCGGGAAATAATTGTTGCATAGGGATTGGAACTAATATATACACTAATCAATATTCCCAAGCAATTTTGGGGACACCTTCTAAAGATGTGACATCATCAAAAATTAAGAATCTATTACACCTCAATTGAAAACTACTATAGTCAAGTCGCTTCGCTCCAATTAAAAATTAAAAATTATTAATTAAAAATTCTATCATTGGGAAATTGTACCCAAAATTAATTACAAATTATTATTATTCTTAATTTTTAACTTTTAATTGAAAAAAGGTCACGAAAGAACTGTTTTTTCTCTGACCCAAGCAATTAAGTTTTTGACTTTTCCTTTTAAGCTATATTGAGAAGTATCAATTGTATTAGCTTCTAGGATATCAGAAATCAACTTTGCAACTACACCAAAAGTAGAAGTTTTATTGTATATTAGATAATTACATTTGCTTAATAAATAGATATCTATTAAAGCTTGAACACCATTTTCAAATCTATCTGGACATTCAGGATTCTGATGTAAAGAAGATCCTGAGGCAGGGTACCACTTATCTGTCACTAAAATATTAGTATATTTATCTCTAAACAAATCTTCTACTGCTGGATTATCAGTAGCTAAAAATATCAAACTTTTAGGATGTTTTTCAAGAATCTTATCAACAAATTTTAAATAGAGGTTTTTGGAAGTTTTTCTGTCAGTATATCTAACATGAACGCCGATTACTATATCTTCAAAAGAACTATCTACAGTTTTTTTAACAATTGCTTCAATATTAGGGTGTAAACTCAGATTTTCTCTAATTATCTTTTTTAAAATAGTTTCATTACTCAGACTTTGTAGATAAGCGAAATCACCTAAAAAATGTCGTCTTAGCTTATAAGTCTCTGTTACATACGACCATCTAATCAAAATATCTTCACTATAATCTATGCGGGACATATTAGTAGTATATTTTGACCAGATTTTCGGGTTGTTATATCGCAAATCATCTGGAGATTCGTATGAGAGCAATACTTCATTCACAGATTTATCTAAGCTATTCTTCCAGATACTTGGATAGACAGATTGAGTAGAAGGTATTTCTGAAGCTTGAGTAACATTATGAAGATTAAAAAAGTCAGGAAAAACATTGTTGCGATTATTTGAGTAAACCTCATCGCTCCAATCAACAACTATCTTTCTATTAGTAAGTTGAGCATATAAAATACTGTCCAAGAGAGCGAGAAAACGGTTTCCCATACCTGCTTTGCCTTTTACTACTAAAAACTTCTCTGAAACCATTTTTGATTGCTCCTAACAATTTTAAACTCAAAAAATCGTTGACGAACCTGCCAGGGAAGGTTTTATTCATATTTTCTAGCTCGCCAAAATAATATCACTCATGATAGGTCAAATCAATAGTTGACGAACCTGCCAGGGAAGGTTTTATCTCTTTAGAGGCAGTTTATAGCCGTCATATTGAGTTCCCAGACAGGCTGCTAGGTAAGCAAGAGAAGGTTTTTTGTGATGGGGATATTGATACCCCGATTACTCATCAATTTGACCGACGCGGCGAATATTCAAAATGTCGCTCATTTTCTTAATTTGGACGAACACTTGCTCTAGTTGAGAGCGATCGCGTATATCTATTCCTAAATCGATCAATGCAGGTTGGCCAGCAGAGGTTTTCACCTGAGCATGACGGACATTAATTCCTTGGTCACTCAACCGTGACAAAATATCCTTTAGTACCCCTACACGGTCAAGAGCTTCAATTTGAACATCCACTGGGTAAGTATGCGGACGACCACTATTTTCGGCGGCTGGATTCCACCTAACTGGTACTAAGCGTTCATACTCCACAGTCTCCAGATTATGGCAGCCTTGGCGATGAATTGAAATCCCCCTACCTCGCGTTACCACACCAATAATTGGTTCGCCAGGAATCGGGGTACAACACCCAGCTAAATAATATACCAACCCCTCTACCCCAATAATTGGCGAATCACTGGAGCGTGAAGTAGTTGGAGATGCATCTCGCAAAGCTTTTGAACTTGGTTCTTTAGGGATAAATGGTGACACAGTGGCAACTGGTTGTTGTCCCTTCGCTACTTCTCGCCAACGATTTAGCACTAGGTTTAACGTAATTTCTCCGTAACCTAACCCAGCAAGTAAATCTTCCACGCTATGGTAGTTACACTTTTCCGCGACAATCTGCATCGCCTCTGACTTCAGCAGACTATCAAAACCAGTTTTGCCAAGTTCCTTTTCTAACAACTCTCGTCCACGTGCGACATTTTCTTCCCGGCGCGATCGCTTGTACCATTGTTTTATCCGATATTTCGCCGCCGAAGTTCTGACAAAGTTCAACCAATCTAAACTCGGATGGCAGTTCTTTTGGGTGAGAACTTCTACAATATCGCCATTGTGCAGCCGCGTTGACAGTGGCACCATTCGCCCATTCACCCGCGCCCCTGAACAGTGGTTTCCGACTTCTGTATGAATGCGATAAGCAAAATCTACAGTGGTAGCACCAGGGCTTAAAGGCACAACATCCCCCTTAGGGGTGAAGACATAGACATCATCTTCAAATAGATTATCTTTGACGCTATCAAGATATTCTTGGGCATCCTTGAGATCGGTTTGCCATTCCAGCAGTTGCCGCAGCCATGTAAACTTGTCATCTGTCGCTGTCGAATGGCTAATGCTAGAACCACCTGTTTCTTTGTACTTCCAGTGGGCGGCAATCCCATACTCGGCGATATGATGCATTTCGATTGTGCGAATTTGCACTTCTAAAGGACGGCCAGTTAATCCAATCACCCCAGTATGCAATGACTGGTAACGGTTAGGTTTTGGCAGTCCAATGTAGTCTTTAAATCTCCCAGGAATTGGGCGAAAAGCATCATGAACCACTGCCAACGCCCGATAGCATTCTTCATTGGTTTGAACAATTATTCGCAGCGCTGCCAAATCGTAAATTTCATGAAATTCCTTTTGCTGGCGGTGCATTTTTTGATAAATGCTGTAAAGGTGCTTGGGACGACCGCTAATCTCCTGAAAGTGGATTCCGGCTTGCTGCAAACGTTCTCGCAAAATATCTGTAGCTTTGGCCAATTTCTCTTCTCGGGCCGTCCGTTTTTCAGAAACATGCTCTTGCATTTGGCGGTAAGCTTCCGGTTCCAAATACTTGAAAGCCAAATCTTCCAGTTCCCATTTAATTCGCCAAATCCCCAAGCGATTGGCTAAGGGTGCGAATATATCTCGCGTTTCCTGGGCACTGCGGCGGCGGCTGGCCTCTGACATATATTGTAAAGTTCGCATATTATGCAAACGATCTGCCAATTTCACCACAATTACCCGAATATCTTGCGCCATTGCCAAAAACATCCGCCGGAAGTTTTCGGCTTGGCTTTCGGTTTTGCTGGTGAAATTGATTTTAGAAAGCTTGGTGACACCTTCGACCAATTGTCGCACTTCTGGGCCAAAGCGTTCTTCTATTTCTTGACTTGTAACTTCTGTATCTTCAACGACATCATGGAGAAATCCAGCTGCTATCATAGCAGCACTGCCTCCCAAGTCACGCAACAATTCAGCCACAGCGATGGGATGAGCAATGTATGGTTCTCCCGATTTGCGATATTGACCTTCATGCAGTTGGTAAGCAAATTCAAATGCTCGACCAATTAAGACGGCATCATGATGTTTTCGGTCATCTTCTGCTGCGCCGCTAGTTGTCGATGACTCCTTCAAACATTTTTTTAACCATTCGGGAATGGCAAGGTCAACTGATGAATTTATCGCTATACTGCTCATACAATTTGGGTTTGAATGGATCGGTAGATAAGTGAATGATAAATAAAACTAGCAGCATCGCCCTGATAAAGATGCTGTTGCCCAAAGAAGGGTGGAAAAAGCAGTGTAAGGACGATTCTCCAATTGCCAGTGGTAGTCATCCAGTTTGAATTTCAAGGATCGTTAAAGAAAATCCATTGATGGCAAATAAAGCCCCAAATCACGATTTGAGGCTTTTAGTACTGATAAGTGTTTAAGAAAGTTTATTGTAGAAGAAAAATTACTTGACATTAATACTATCTTAATTAGCACTGGATGTCTTTAAACCCTGAGAAATATCTGGCATTCGTAACTTTATTAGAGCAATTACGCTCCGATGCCACAACTACCCAAATCGCTGCGCCCGAACTGCGGCAGCGTGTAGCCACGTTGCAGCAATTTTTTGGGCAACAGATTGTGCCTTTGGCTGATGAAAACTGGCGAGTGCAGTCTTATCAAACGGAGATGAGCAAGCAATTGCGCCTGTTGGAAATAGATGTGATGTTTTTCCAAGGAGCGCGGCAAGCATCTACTGTACAAACGAGACTTCAAACGATTAGCGATCGCTTGACAACCCTCATTCAATACTGTGATGCCATTCTGCAACCAGAAGCGGAAGGAGAAAAATAACAATTGTTCACCTTTTTCTCTAATTTCTCCATCATCTCATTTATGACCTATGATGGAAAGTTATTTTGCTAACAAGTTGTCATTTGTCACTTGTACTGAGTTTCGACTGCGCTCAACTACCGCGAAGCCGTTGGCGTGGTAACAGAGCGTAGTCGAAGTGCAGCCTCTCCAAGAGTTGTATTTGTCATTGGGCATTGGTTATTCCGTTTCTCTCATCTCCCCATGCCCTATACCCCATTTCCAATACCTTTGAGGAGAAGATTCATGGTGCGGCGCATGTATGCTTCTACTGGCTCGGTTGTGGGTTTGAAGATCAGTGCATAATATAATGAACCGCTTACAAGGTCGATAATTAAGTCTACGTCTGCGTCCTTGTGAATTTCGTCTCTGGACTTGGCACGCTCAAGTATTTTAGAAAAGGCTTCACGTCGAAGTTTTGTATATTTTGTCCAATAAACCTCGGCAAACTGAGGATTGCTAGATGCTGTACTAACTATAAGTGCAAGTGTCTGACGACCAAGGGGACTATCTATTTTTTTGGCAGCATTCTTAATCAGGATATCCATGTCTCCCCAAAAGCTGCCAGTATCGGGGATCGCTAAATCATCTCTGAGACTTTCGATCGCGTCTGCAACTAGTTCTTCTTTGGAAGTATAACGCCGATAGATGGTTGTTTTACCAACTCCAGCACGAGAAGCGATCGCTTCTATACTCATGCTTTCATATCCTACCTCTGCAAGCAGATCCAAAGTTGCTTGCAGAATCGCTTGGTCGGCGTGGATGCTGCGTGGGCGTCCAGAGGTGCTGTTGATTTGCTTACTCATAAAAATATCATCCCCAAGCAATATCTTTTTGGTCATTTACTCCACTGTTGGGCATAGAACATCGCTTCTGGGAAACAAATAAGCTTTATACCCAATACCCTTGATTTAAGGGCTGCTGGCAACAATTTTGGGTTTTCAAGACGCGATCGATCGCCGTCTCTACAAGTGTTTTGTTGCTCATTCTGAACTGTATTGCCTTATAACCCAATTCTCATGCACTAAAACAGCAGCAATGACCATCCATCTTTAGCATAGGTATTTCTGCCATTTTTCAGAAAAAACTCTCTTGACCGTTTTTATATGATACGCTACCGTAGCGTATATATACAATACTTAATTTTAGCTAAGGCATTGCTCGACATCTTCCAAATATTATTTGTGCTAAATAATGGCTATTAACATTAAAGGTTCTAGTTTTGATCAATTTGGTTATGTCCACGGCCCATTGAAATGGGCGATCGCATTTACGGCTTCTCTGGGTGCAATATTAGAAGTAATTGATACTAGTATTGTTAACGTAGCTCTCACTGATATCCAAGCAACTTTGGGTGCAACTGTCAGTGAGGTGGGTTGGGTAGTTAGCGGATATGCGATCGCTAACGTCGTCTTAATTCCTTTATCTGCATGGTTGGGAGATTACTTTGGGCGTAAAACCTACTTTATCTTCTCGCTAGTTGGTTTTACGATTTCCTCTGTTTTATGTGGGCTGTCCCCCTTCAATCTACCGATGTTGATTGCGGCTCGAATTCTCCAAGGTTTATGCGGTGGCGGATTGCTAGCGAAAGCCCAAGCGATTTTGTTCGAGACTTTTCCCCCAGCTGAACAAGGTTTGGCCCAAGCAGTTTTTGGCGTGGGTGTAATTGCTGGCCCAGCAATTGGCCCAACCTTAGGAGGATTTTTAGTAGATGGTTTAGGCTGGCGCTGGATTTTCTTTGTCAACATTCCCTTTGGGATCGTTGCAGTCGCGATGTCTTTGGCATTTTTGCCAAAAAATAAGGATAAAAGCGATACAAAAAACCAAGCTGTTGATTGGTGGGGAATTGGCTTTTTAATCGTGGCTGTGGGTAGCATACAAACTGTATTAGAAGAAGGGGAAACAGACGACTGGTTTTCCTCTAATTTCATCGTCTCTCTGACTATCCTCGGTATTATCGGCTTGGGGTTGTTTATTTGGCGAGAACTGAAAACAGATCACCCGGCTGTGGATTTGAGAGTTTTGCGTCACCGTTCTTTAGCTGCGGGAAGCGTTCTTTCAGCAGTGGTGGGTATGGGGCTTTATGGCGCACTGTTTGCTGTGCCGATATTTGCTCAGAGCGTGTTGCAATTTACGGCTACACAAACAGGACTATTATTAGCACCTGGGGCTTTAGCGTCTGCGATCGGGATGGTTTTATTAGGCAAGCTAACTAGTATAGTTGATGCCCGATTTTTAATTGCGATCGGCGCTGTCGGCTCATCTGGAGTCATGTTTCAATTGGCAGCAATTACTCCACAAAGCGGCACAGACGATTTATTTTGGCCATTGGTATGGCGCGGAGCTTTTACTGTATTTATGTTTCTCCCTTTGAGTTTGGCAGTTTTAGGCCCGCTACCCAAAAAAGATATTTCTGCTGGTTCTGGTTTCTACAACCTGACTCGACAACTCGGTGGTAGTATTGGCATTGCCCTACTTACTACTCTGCTCGATCAAAGACAGACTTTTCATCGAGCTATCTTATTAGCAAAACTTAGCCCTTATGACCCAGAAACCAATCAACGTCTCGACTTGCTCAATGGGGCACTTCAAGGTCAAGGCATGGATGCGGCAACAGCACAACAACAAGCACTAGCTTTATTAAGTCAAACAGTAGATATTCAAGCTGCTGTTTTGTCTTACGCAGATTGCTTTCGAGTCGTAGGCATAGGATTTCTTTGCTCATTACCCTTATTATTATTCCTGGGTAAAGGCGGTGCAGGAGTGAAAGCGCCAGTCGGGCACTAGGCTAAAGAAAATAAGGAAATAGCGATCGCATCCCTATTCTAAATTTTTTGATTGCAAAACTACGTAATAACACGGCTTCTAGATCATTCTCTGCCGAAAGTGATAGCAGAAAATTAATACACACGGATTGTTCGGGATGAAAACGGGATGAAAAAAGCAAAAGTCCCACTCAGTTTTGAGCGGGACTATGTAAAGTCTTATTGCTAAAATGAGAAATTTTAATCTTAGAAAAAGTTCATTATTGTAATGATCCCAACGCTGGTTAACATCATTAAAGCACCCATAATTATAGATTGGCCTAATGGGTTGCTAAATTTTGCATTGTTCATTTAAGTAAAATCCCTTTTATTAATAGTTCCTTAACCATATCAAAATCAGTATAAATATCTATAAAACTAATGCAAAACTTAAATTACCGTAACGTTTCTTAGTAAATACTTCATTTATGCTTATCTAATAATTTCTACTGGGCATTGGGCATTGGGCATTGGGCTTTGGGCATGGAGAAGAGACAAGGTAGACAAGGAAGAGGGGGGAGACTTGGGAGAGAGTTGTTCAATAATTCCCCCTTGTCCCCTTGTCCCCTCACTCCCTCACTCCCTCACTCTCTTGCTCCCCTGCTTCGTCCCCATTCCCCATTTTCAAAATGTAGTAATTTCCACCCAAAATAATTACCTTATCTCCGAGCGGAATAGGCGTCTTCATGGAGTAAGATCGATATTAATCAAGGTAGAAATATTTGAATAGAAGATTATCATGACAGTCTCCACGGCATCTAGAAACCAAGCGATCGCTTTTGACTTAGAAAAATTAAATGAGCAATTTGAAACTGCCAGTCCCAAAGAAATACTGGCATGGTCTATAGAGAATATCCCAACGGGACTGGTGCAAACAAGTGCCTTTAACGTGGATGACATGATAATTACCCATATTCTTTACAGCGAACTGAAGCATCCCGTTCCTGTAATCTTTCTCGACACTTTGCACCATTTCCCTGAAAGCTTAGAATTAGTTGCCAAAGCCAAACAAATCTACAACCTGGATTTGCAAACTTTCAAAACTCCAGACCTAGACACTCGCGAAGCCTTTGAAGCCAAATACGGCGACAAACTCTGGGATACGGATATTGCTAAATTCCACCAGATTACAAAAATTGAACCACTGCTACGGGGTTTAGACGAACTCAACAGTGTTGCTTGGATTACCGGACGCCGCCGCGACCAAGCAGTAACCCGTGCAAATATGCCCATATTTGAATTAGACGGTAAAGGTCGGCTGAAAGTAAATCCTATCGCTACTTGGACTCGTAAAGATAGTTGGGTTTACGTGGCTGAACACGGAGTCATCTACAACCCTCTACACGATAAAGGTTATCCCAGTATTGGCGACCAACCCATTACCACCAAAGTAGCTGAAGGCGAAGACGAACGCGCCGGACGCTGGCGGGGAAGCGATAAAACAGAATGTGGAATTCATATTTAACAGGAAGTAGGGAGTAGGGAGTGGGAAATATAAGAAAATAAAAATTTCCCCCGACCCGACCTTCCCTTCTGTGCTTACTCTGCGCCTCTGCCGTTAAAGAACAATGTTATACAACAAATTTAGAGGCTACTTTATTGACCATTCTGTTGGAAAAGCTGCTCTAGAGAAGCTAATTCAGCTTCTCTAGCTGTGTCCATCTCTGGCAAAGGTCGCTGCATAATTGAGTGAAGCGATCGCTTTTGCACTTTTGTAGATTGCAAACCAAGTTCCTTCAATTCCTGTCCAATTTTTAAGATCAGATTGCGTCGGTCAGATTTAGCTACATCAGGACTTTGAAGAATAGCTATTTCAATAGCAGGTAAAATAAATTTCTTTACTTTGTCATATTCTCCTGAATAAATAGCATTTTGAGCTTGAGTAACTAGCTCTTTTATAGTTTCTAATGACTCCCAATCTTGCTGTTTCCGCTTTTCTATACGAAACAGCATATAGCTGTAACCTTCTAGGGGTTTGCCATCATGCTTAAAAGTTTTCGTTGTACCAGGTGAACCAAGACAGAGGCTATCCTTGACAATACAAAGCTTATCGCTGTTTATCTCGTTATCCTGCGCCAAAATTGCTGCAAAATAACCTGCTTTCAGGGAATTGCTACCACCTCCATCAGCTTCAGAAAATGTTTGTTGGTAGCCTAGTTCTAACCGACGCTCACCAATATCGAGTAAATCTTCAATACCCCGATATATTGGTTCTGCTAGCTTTATAACACTTGACAGTTCCGGCACAGGTAGCAATTCAGAAAATCTGCCCATCGTCTTAATAAATTTACCGATGGAGTCATTATTAGCTATGCTAAATAAGCCTGCTTGTAACTCGACTAATCCTTCATTGAAGGGAAATAAGGATGTGAGAGGATAGTTGCATTGAATAACTTTATCCAAATTACCTGCTATTGATTTTTCTAATTGTCCAGGTGCAGCTAGATAAGGAATTATTACGGATTTCCCACCGTGATTGAAGCGGACGGCAGCATGAACCACCGCATATCTTTTCTTGAACCATTCTACATCTTTAGCCAAGCGCATCTCCACTAGCCAGATACGACAATAGGCTTCACCTGCAAAAATAGTCTTTTCATCGTAGTCTTCATCAACTCGATGTTTTGGTAGAGAAAAAGTTTTATATTTTGGAGCCTCACGGCTGAAAGTTTCAGACAAACTCTGGATAAATCTCATGAAATTATTCCTCTGTTACATCAACCTAAATGCGTTGAAATTTGATTCCAAAAAGCACGAATGGGAATACCTCCTGTTGAATCTGGAGTCACGGTACGTCCTATACCGGGATTTCCTTGATGAATTGCAATTAATTCCCATTGGCGATTAAAAATTGGTGCGCCAGAGGAACCATCATCAGTTTTCACATTATGGTCAATGTAATCTTCTCCTACTTGCGTAATTTGCCCAAAGTCGGAAATTATCACTGGGTTTCCTTGTGGATGATGGATAATACGAACATCTTGGCCGCTATCTAATATAGATGTTTCATTAATAAAAATAGCTTTTTGTTGCTGAGGATTATCTTTTATTTTGACTAAAGCGTAGTCAGGGCGATTATGATAACTGACAAAAGTCATATCTAGTTCAAATAAATCATTGTCTAACTGACGGTTGTCAGCATTGTAGTTAAAACGTACCCAAGCTTGTCTAACTTGAGTTTTGCTAAAAATGTGATTGCAGGTTAGTAATAGATTTTTACCTATCAATACTCCTGTTCCAATACCCATTCCTTTGGGTGATTCGATTCTGCAAACAGTGTTACGAGCCTTTAAAGCGTTGAAGTTTTCCCGACCCTCGTTCAGCTAATTTAGTGAATAATTTTATATCTTGGTCTTCCAACTCATAACTTTCTTTTCGATTAAGTAGATACTGTAATAAATTTATCAGTGGGTGATAATCTACTCGCTGATTGGAAACTTTATAGTTTTTAAACTTTGCTACTACTATATTAGTTATTTCTACAGGACTACTGTTAAAATTTATAGTTCTAATAAATGAATCATCAATGCCAGATGTAATAAAAATACTTCTTTTATTGACCGCATTATCGAGTTTCATAGCAAATAAATTTTCTAGTCTATCCTCCAAATTTACAACCTCTCCCTGTTCTAAAAATATTTCAGGATTCATGACATTTTCATTTGTCCAACTTAAACTATAATTTCCAAATAATTGCAGCGACTCTTCAAGAGTTTGAGTAGCTAGGACAGAAAACGAACTAGCAACAGGTTCCAATATTTGTTGCTGAAATCTCTCATCTAATTTGAGATTAGATGTTTGCACGTTGTTGCTTAAAACTGGGGTTATGCTCGTAGAATCTATAGTAGTCTGGGTATAAGTGGTCTGATTAAATCGATCCTTCAAAATTTGAATAAATTCTTGTATGGAATAAGTAGAGTTAGAGCGGTATTGTCTTAATGCTTTTTCTATTGGTTTAGCAACATTTACATAAAGATTATAAATATATTCACGGCGTGCAGTCTTTGTATTCTCTAGCTGCTCTGAATAGAAACTGTACCATTGCCAAAGTGAGCGAAACTGATTGGTATTTGAGACTGATATTCCTGTTTCTCTAAAAATTTCTATTTTAAACCAAACTTCTTGATATAACTTTCTGTAATTTTCATCATTATACTGAATTGAAGAAATAGTATTATTTTCAGTAGCTATCTCTATCATGATTTCTTGTAGCTTTTCTATTTTGGCTTTTAATTCCTCCATTTGTGTTGGTTCTAACTCATTATCTAAAACTTCTTGTGAGGTAACTTTGACATAATTTTTGCATAAAGCAATATAAACTTGATTGCATAAATTTTGATAAAGGTTATGAATATAACCTCCCCGAAAAGCAGATTTACCTAACTTAGATTTCCAGTGCCTATACCAGTCCCATAGTGAGTAAAAATTGTTTGGATTTTGTATAGGAAATCCTTGGTATTGAAGGTCTTCTATTTGTGATGTTATTTCTTGATAAAGTTCAGTGTACTCGTCTTCTTTATCCTGAATTCGATACTCTTGGGAATTAGTAGCAACTACAATCATTATCGATTGTAGTTTTTGAATATTTGTTAATAATTCTTCAATTTCTGTTGATTGCATACAAAAATTACAGGATGCTGCCAATGTCATCTTGAAAGACTACACTAGCACCTTTGTCTATTCCTGATTCAGCAAATTTTTTATGTGTTCTACTAGTAGCTTGATCTGAGTGTTTCTATCCCTATACCACTCGCTAGACCAAATTCTGTAAATGTTCCAACCCAAGCCTTTCAGAATTTCGTGGCGGAGGCGATCGCGCTCCCGTGCGGTAGGATATTTATGATAAATAGTCCCATCACAAACAATACCCAACAAAAACTCTTCTGTTTCTTGCCGTCGATCATCTATTATTGCTAAGTCTATGGGATAGGCTGAACGACCTATCCGTTTTTTCACCCTGTATCCTTGCTGTGTTAGAGCTTGATATACATCCTCTTCAAAAAGAAAATCATATTCGGAAAAATTATTATCAAATTGCGTTTCTAATTTTTCACCACCCTTTTCAGCAAATTCAAAATATTTTTGTATCAGCCTCACTTCCTCATTATCCGAATCAAAATTTATTGCTTTAATAGAAGCTACTAAAACAAACTTGCTTTTTGCACGAGTTACTGCTACATTTAAGCGTCGCCTTCCTCCTGAATTAGTAAGAGGCCCAAATTTATGGATTAGCTTCTGGCTGTTTTCATAAAACCCAAACCCAAAGCTAAAAATAATTATTTCTCGCTGGTCTCCTTGAACTCTTTCTAGTGGTTTAATAAAGAAATTACGCGAGTCTTCTTGACACAATTCTTGAATTGTTGGATAGTCTGAACTAAGTTGCTGTAGTTTGTCTCGAATCATTTCTTCTTGAGATTCATTTAACGTAATAATTCCCAAAGAAAGTTCAGAAAGATCCTTATGCTCTCGACAATGTTCTAGACAATGCTGTATTGTCAGTTCTGCTACTTTTTGTGCTTCGCGGATATTATATTTTCCATTATCACCGGGGGTGTAGATTCCATCTGAAACGTACTCAAAATGAACGCCTAGATTAGGATTTTTTGCTGGATTTGGGAAAGTCAAAAGCTCTAAATCATAAAAGTTTTGGTTTGAGAAGGCAATTAAACTCTCGTGTTTACTGCGATAGTGCCATTTCAGCGTAAATTTATCTGGGAGTGACCAAGATTCATCGAGCAAGCTGTCATATATTTCTTGCTCCTCATCTTCACCACCTGAAGCATTGCTTTTAAAGAAATAAGTTGGCGGTAGTTGCTTCCTGTCACCAACAACTATTACCTGCTTTGCTCGCATAATTGAAGGTACTGCATCTTCGGTACAAACTTGGGAAGCTTCATCGAAAATTACTACATCGAACTCTACAGCTTGCGGTTCTATATATTGACTAACAGCAAGCGGACTCATTAGCCAAAAAGGTTTTAAGGTAGTCACAAGTTTAGAAGCTTCTTTGATGAATTGACGGATTTTTTTATGCCCTTTTTTTAATGTGTTTTGTTGTTCGAGTAATTGTATTTGCTTCCTTGCTTCTGGTTGTACAGACCACACTTTCCAGCGTTCAGCGTGGAGTTGTCTCAAACGCTGTATTGCTACTTGATACTGTTCATTATCAAGCTGAGAAAATTCTTCTAATTTCTGCTCATGCCTTTTTTGGTTAAAATTCCGCAATTCAGTACTATCTAAGATGTATTCCAACCAGTCCTTATAAATACCTTGTTGTAGAACTAAAAACCAAAAAATTGGTTGAATATTAGACTCTCTTAGTTTTAATAAAAAATCTTTAGCTCCAATATGTTCTAGTTTCTTTACTAGCTGTTCGCAGTCTAACCATTTCTGGAACCAATCTAGCTCTTTTTGGGCTTTATTAAGGAAATTTTCTACTTCATATAAAGGTTTTATTTCTAATTCACCAGGTTTTGCCATTGGTTCCTGGTGAAAATGTTGTTTGAGGAATTCAAAGCCTTCTGTTATCAAGTTTCGTGAAGTCTGTAAATTTGTTAATAAAGTCCTAAGTTCTTGCAAATTTTCAGATGAAGAGATAACTATTGCAACTTCCTTTGAAAGCAGTGAATGACTTTGTAGACTTTTCAACCAATTCAATGCTTGCTCAATAGCATCTAAGTCTGGCATTTGAGCTTCAAAGAATGAACCAAACGCTCGATGATATTGATGTGTAGTATCTTTTAATCTATTCCAAGTTTCACGTTGCCGAATTGCATTATCAATATCTTTAATTAATTCTTGGTCAGTCACTCTATTTTTTACTTTTTGGAGGCTAATAAGGCTTCTGCGAGTACGTAAATAACCACATTTTAACCAGCGAAAAATACCTTTATAATTCTGAAAGCGTTGTTTAAATTCCGTCAATTCTGGTAAATTCCAGCTTAAAAACTCATTGATGTATTTATTACTAAAATCTGAGCCTATACGTTGAAGTTCACCAATATCATCTTTAAGTTCATCAAAGTTTTGTTGCAAAGTATTTAATATCGTTCCTCGCAACCAATTCTTAGGAAAACGTGGAGGTACTTCAATAAGATGAGCTATCGCTAGCTGAAGCTTGTCTAAACCTAATAAAGTATTAGCAGGTTCTATTTTTAATAACTGCCGCAAACGAGTAGTAGTTATTGTGGCAAGCTGAATTCCTTGTCGCAAGTCGTCAATATTCTGGCGTAAGTCACTGCTAACATCAGAATTCCATCTCCTTATGGGACTACTTGACCATATAGTTTTCTGTCTTCCTCGAAAAAATGCCTCAAATTGTCCCAGATCATTCAGTAAATCTTTAGCTTCCAACAATAATCTTTTTTCTGACCAATCTTTAAGATTATAGGTATTAAATTCGAGTGTCGTATTTAACTCTCGTTCCAGTTTGAGTAATTCACCATAAAGTTCAAAAGCAGATTTGTTTATTGGCTGGTGTTTATGATGCAAACTTGCAGTATAACTATTGAGGCTTTGCTGACAGTTACGTAATTGTTGAAAGAATATATCTCGCTTTCCCTGTTGTAACTCAGTTTCATTTCTTTGTGACAAACGAATTTTAGTTTGATTTAGTTCTTTTACAAACTCTTTGGTGTTAGTTGTACCTTTATGGTGTAGGTTTAAACATAAGTCTTCAAGGCTAGGCTCAGAATCTCGTCGTAGTGTCTTGTATACGGCATCTAAGGCAGTCTCCTTTTCTGCAACTAGCAGAACTGTTTTGTTTTTGCCTATTAGTTCGGCAATTATGTTGGCAATCGTTTGGCTTTTTCCTGTCCCTGGAGGCCCCTGGACTACAAAACTAAGCCCTGCCTTTGCAGCTTCAATTACTACTTGCTGGCTAGAATCAGCATTACATATCTGATATATCAATTCAGGATTGATTGTATCCAGTTCTTTATCTGTGATAGTCTTAATATCACTACGATTTTCTTGTGCTTCTTGTAGAGCAAGCCCTTGCAGAACCGGGTGATTGGCGATGAGTTCCTGATTTTGTTCGAGATCCTTAACCATCGCTGTTTTGACAGACTCAAATAAGGTGATATAAGCAGTCTCTTCTAGTTGCCAATCCTGCTTTTCGCCTATAGCAGTACGCACTGCATTTATAAATCCTTCATAGCCCAAATTTTGAAGTGTTTCAGTTTCAGGCAACGTGATATTAAATTCGTCACGTAGCTTGTTTACTAAAAGGAAGTTAATGGAAATATCCTCATCAGTAGAGCATAGTGTATATTCTGGTGGCTTTTTACCTTTCTTTTGTAATTCCACTGGAATGAGCAACAGAGGAGATACTAACTTATCCTTCTCCTTTTTTTCTTGAGGCTTTGCAGTATCAAACCAGGTCAGAGTACCAAGGACTAAGAACAGGCTAATAAAACCCTTTTCTTCTATTGTTTTTTTTGCTTCTCTACGCAGTTTATCTAGAAGCTTGATGAGGGTCAGCTTCAGTTTGGTTAGTTCTCAACTCCTTAAAGGAAATTGATTCGGATTCATATCCAGCGAGGTTGTCAAATAAGATTAAAGATGATGTAACAACCTCAATTTTTGGCTTTTTGCTCTTTCGGAAGTCAAGTAGTGGATTACTGTTACTTGAACCAGCAAGTGTATCCCTCCAATCATTGATTTTTCGTTGAATTACAGGATCTATGCCGTTACTCATTGACTTGCGATTGCTAGCAGTTAATCAAAACAAACCTTTTTTCTGATACTTTATATTTTAAGTAAAATTCCTTAGAAAGTACATATTTTTGTACAAAGTTCATAAATATAGCGCAATAACCTATACTAAAACATCAAAAAACACGCAAACAACTGACCCGTAATTGCTAAGTTTGAGACATTTAGAGAGTTTTCAATAGCTATTTGTTATTAATATGTAGACATAAAATAAAGGACAAATATGATTAAAATCCTCCACCTCTCCGATATCCACATGGGAAGCGGCTTTTCCCACGGACGAATTAATCCTGAGACTGGATTAAATACACGGTTGGAGGATTTTGTCAATACATTGTCGATATGTATTGACCGAGCGCTGACAGATGCCGTTGATATGGTGATATTTGGTGGCGATGCTTTCCCGGATGCTACACCACCGCCTTATGTACAACAAGCGTTTGCTAGCCAATTTCGCCGTCTAATGGATGCCAATATTCCGACAGTGCTATTGGTAGGCAACCACGACCAACATTCCCAAGGACAGGGAGGGGCAAGTTTAAATATTTACCGCACTTTGGGAGTGCCAGGGTTTGTTGTTGGTGATACATTAACTACGCACTGTATCGAAACGCGTAATGGCAAAGTGCAGGTAATTACCCTGCCTTGGCTGACTCGTTCCACCCTGATGACTCGCCAAGAGACTGAAGGTTTATCTTTGGCGGAAGTCAACCAACTATTAACGGAACGTCTGCGAGTTGTTCTAGAAGGGGAAGTTCGCCGTCTTGACCCAGATGTACCTACTATCCTTTTGGCTCACTTGATGGCTGACAATGCTAGCTTGGGCGCAGAAAGATTTTTGGCGGTGGGTAAAGGTTTTACTCTGCCCTTATCTTTGCTAACGCGACCTTGTTTTGATTATGTAGCGTTGGGACACGTCCACCGCCACCAAAATCTGAATAAATCTAACAACCCGCCGGTGATTTATCCAGGGAGTATTGAGCGGGTAGATTTTAGTGAAGAAAAAGAAGACAAAGGCTATGTGATGATAGAACTGGAGCGGGGAAGCGCTGAGTGGGAATTTTGCCCTTTAACAGTTCGGACTTTCCGCACCATTGAAGTGGATGTCTCAAAAGCAGACGATCCGCAAGCGGTGTTAATGAAAGCGATCGCCAAGTATGATATTCAAGATGCTGTAGTGCGGCTAATTTACAAACTCCGCTCCGAACAGATGGATTTAATTGACAGTTCCTCTCTACATACTGCTTTAAGTCCCGCTCATACCTACACCATTCAAGCAGAATTAGTGAGTCAATTAGCCAGGCCCCGCATTCCTGAATTGAGTGCAAGTAGCAGCATCGACCCAATGGAAGCGTTGAAAACTTACTTGAACAATCGCGAAGACCTTAAAGATATCGCAACCTCAATGATGGATGCAGCACAAAAGTTGCTAGCAGATGATGTGGAAGTTTGGCTGGAAGCAGCAACTAATGAGTAGGTTAAAATAACTACAATGAGAAAATATCTAAGATGTGAATAGTAGGGATTACAGGAGTAATCATACAATGAAGATTAGAGGAATTAAACGCGGTCAAACTATTGAATTATTAGAGCAAATTCACAGTATTCCCGATGGAGCAGAAATAATCGTTAATCTAGAACTTCCTGATACTGAATCTGTAGTAGCAAAACTAAACTTAACAGATGAAGAGAGATTAGCAAAATTGAATCAATTATTTGGAGTTTGGCAAGACCAAACAGAGTTGATAGATGTCTTTGCTGAAATTAACCAGCAGCGTCATACTTACCAAGGAAGGGTAATAAACTCAATAGATAAATAGAATAAAGACTAATGTATCTCTTAGATACTAACATTTGTATTGCATTGCTTAACGGTAATTCCAAAGTAGTACCTGTATTTAATCGCTATTTCAGCCAATGCTATCTATCTACAATAGTAGTTTCAGAACTTTACAAAGGTGTTTACTGTTATAAACAAGTTGAAAAAAATTTAGAAACACTAGCACAACTAACTGAACTATTACCTATTGAGCCATTTGATATAGATGCTGCCAGACAATTTGGTAAAATCCAAAGTGAATTGAGGCAAATTGGTAGACCAACAGGAGAAGTAGATGCACTAATTGCTGCTGTTGTCCGTTCTCGTAATGATATTTTGGTTACAAACAATATTAAAGATTTTGAAAATATACCTAATTTGCAATTAGAGAACTGGTTAGAATAGCAAAAAAGCTATATATAAGTATTTCTACAAGTGAGCGATCGCCCGATCGTATATTCTCACAACAGGGGCGATCGCTCTTTCAATAATGAGAGAATAATTAATATGTCCACACGATTAAACCGATTCGTAAATAGTCGGTTGATTGGCGATCGCTCTTTCAATAATGAGAGAATAATTAATATAGTATAAATTCAGATAATTGATAGTCTTAATGAGGGCGATCGCTCAATATGATACTCAAGATGCTATAGTGCGGCTACTTTATTTTAAAAACAGCTTTACTGGCTAAAAAAAGTCGAATTTACACTACTGTTTTGTATTAAAAATCACATCTTTTTAGCAAATATTATGTATGGAATCAGATTGTTTTTCTATCCAGCAAAAAAACTGTCTTCTGAAATGCCTTGGTAAATCAGATTTATTTGCTACTTTCGATCGTTAATTGCTCATTGAGTAAAAAAAAATTAATTCAGATGATAAATATTATTCTATATACCCTATAATTCTCCTAATCACGGTATGCGTGTAGAAATACCGTAGATTTAGGGGTGATTCTAATGAGCAAGTCGCAACAACCGACACAGTTAAGTAAATTTCTAAGTGAAGGAATACAGCCTTATGTCATGAAAGCTTTGCAGAGTATACAACTCCGGTATCAACACGCAATTAAAAATTGGTTGAATGGACGCAGTGTACAAAGCTTTGTGAGTCTATTTTTAACAAGTATTTTTTTGAGTATAGCAGTTGCCTCCTGTTCTGGAAGCAGTTCAGCTAGCAAAAATGATGTTAAGCTAAAACTTGTATCTTTCTCTGTCACCAAAGCCGCTCATGACCAGATAATCCCCAAATTTGTCCAGAAGTGGAAGCAAGAACATAACCAAAACGTCACATTTGAGCAAAGTTATGGAGGTTCTGGCGCTCAAGCGGCTGCTGTCATTAACGGTTCGCAAGAAGCAGATATAGTACACTTGGCACTTCCCCTGGATGTCAGCAAAATTCAACAAGCAGGTTTGATTAAATCAGGTTGGGAAACCGAAGCTCCCAGAAATGGTATTGTTAGCAAATCGGTTGCTGCGATCGTTACTCGCGAAGGCAATCCTAAAGGTATCAATACTTGGGCAGACTTGGCAAAAGATGGCGTGAAAGTGATTGCAGCTAACCCAAAAACTTCTGGTATTGCTATCTGGGAATTCTTAGCTTTTTGGGGTTCGGTGAGTCTAACGGGAGGCGACGAAACCACAGCGTTAAATTATGTCACTAAAGTTTATAAAAACACCCCTGTTCTAACAAAAGATGCCCGTGAAGCAAGCGATTTATTTTTCCAAAAAGGTCAGGGAGATGTCTTAATTAACTACGAAAATGAGGTAATTTTGGCGGGTAAAAATGGGACTAAGTTGCCTTATATTGTACCCCAAGTCAATATTTCCATTGATAATCCTGTAGCGGTAGTTGATAAAAACGCCGAGAAACACGGTACAAGAGAAGTTGCACAAGCATTTGTTGATTTTCTTTACTCTACAGAAGCTCAACGGGAATTTGCAAAATTACAATATCGTCCTGTTAACCCCACCGTTAGCCAAGAAGTAGCATCACAACATCCACCAATTAAAACTTTATTCACATCTCAAGATTTAGGTGGCTGGGATATTATTCAGAAAAAGTTTTTTGGAGATGGAGCAATTTTTGACAAAGTGCAAGCTGCAAACAAAGCATGATATGTATTTTTTAATGCAGCATTCTTTATTTGCAGATAGCCAAGCATAAGCAGCAATTTACAGTCATTTTACTTAAATTAATAATTTTATGAGCTTTCGTAGCCGATTTAAGGATAGCTTTTTCTTAACATCTTTAATGCTTATTGCCAGCAGTATCAGTGCTTGTAACGGCGGGCAATTGAAAAGTCAAGTGAGTATTGATGGTGCAGCTGTAGGCTTTCCGATTTCTTTAGCAGTTGCAGAAGAATACGGTAAAGTTAAGCCTGAAGCTCAAGTTAGCGTTGCCTCAAGTGGTACTGGTGGCGGTTTCAGTAAATTTTGTAATGGCGATATTGATATCGCTGGTGCTTCTCGTACCATTAGAGATGAAGAAATCAAAAAATGTCAAAGTAAGAATATTAACTTTGTCGAATTGCCTGTAGCTTTAGATGGCATCGCCGTGATTGCCAACCGTCAAAATAACTTTGCCAAATGTCTAACTATTAAGGAACTGGGTAAGATTTGGGGCGGCAAATCAGACGGCAAAATATTGTCATGGAATCAAGTTAATCCCAAGTTTCCTAACGAAAAGCTGAAGCTATATGCTCCATCTTCGGATACGGGAACATTCGATTATATGACTCAAGCTGTGACTGGCAAAGCCAAGAATGGCCGTACAGACTACACTGCCACTCAGAATCAAAACCTTCTCGTACAAGGAGTGTCAGGTGATGTAACAGCCTTGGGTTATGTTGGAATATCTTACTACATTCAAAATCAAGAAAAACTGAATCTAGTTGCTGTAGAAAGTCTTACTGGAAAGTGTGAAAAACCAGTTCCGGTGGATAATGTAATTAAAAATATCTATACACCTTTGTCTCGTCCTCTCTTCATCTATGTCAGCAAAAAATCTTTAGATACTAAGCCAGCAGTTAAAGAATTTGTAGATTTTTATCTAGAAAATTCTTGGAAGTGGGTAGATAGTGTAGGTTATGTAGCATTACCTGATGAAGCTTATCTCAAAGTCAAACAAAAATTTGCTACTGGTGAAACTGGGACAAAGTTTAAAAAAGCAAAACCAGGTGAACCGATCACAAACTTTATTTAAATAAAGTCTCAGGCATAGTAGTTTAATTTTAGTGAGAAGTTAATTGTTTATGCAAAATACTAATTCTCAAGATGGTCTTTATCTACAATCCAGAGAATCACTGGATAAAAATCCATCTGAAGATATATCTGAAAAGATTGTGGCGGTAATTTTATTTGCTTGTGCTTTAGTTTCGGTTTTGACTACTTTTGGTATTGTTGTAATTATCTTTCAGGAGACATTCAGTTTTTTCCAAGAAGTTTCCTTTGCCAAATTCTTTCTTGATACTAAATGGACACCTCTATTTGCAGAGAAACATTTTGGCATTTGGCCCTTAATTAATGGCACTTTTTTAACTACAGCTATTGCAATGGCGGTTGCTATTCCTCTAGGTTTATCTTCTGCGATTTATTTAAGTGAGTATGCTCAACCCAAAGTAGCAGCTATTTTACGTCCGGCAGTGGAACTTTTGGCGGGAGTACCTACAGTAGTATATGGTTACTTTGCGCTGTTGTTCTTAACACCATTGCTGCGGAATGTTATCCCTCTGGAAATATTCAACGCTTTGAGTGCGGGATTAATGATGGGGGTAATGATTACTCCTACTGTTGGTTCTATCAGCTTAGATGCCATCCGAGCAGTTCCGCGTTCTTTGCGAGAAGGATCTTATGCTTTAGGTATCACTAAACTGGAAACCATTTTTAAAGTAGTTCTACCAGCCGCACTTTCTGGAATCATCGCCTCGATTATTTTGGGTATTTCTCGAGCTGTGGGTGAAACAATGACTGTTCTCATCGCCGCTGGACAGCAACCAAGACTAACTATCAACTTTGCGGAATCAGTAGAAACAATGACAGCCTACATGGCACAAATTTCTGGTGGAGATAGTCCGCGTGGTAGCCTGAATTTCAAAACATTATATGCTGTAGGTGCTGTTTTATTTCTACTTACCCTTGCTTTGAATATTGTTAGTTTCTGGATTGCTAATCGCTTTAAGGAAAAATACGACTAAATAAATATGGCTACAAGTTATCAACAAAATGATTCTCTAGATTCTGCGGCAGAATTTACCGATAATGTTGAAAGTAGAGAAACATTGGGTAAAGTATTTGAAGTACTTTTTTTGTTAGGATTGCTGATTGGTTTATTTATCCTAGCGTTGCTACTTTTTGATATTTTGAAAGACGGATTAGGCAGATTTTTATCACCCGGCTTTCTCACGGAAACTCCTTCTCGTTTTCCTGACCAAGGTGGTATCCGTCCTGCAATTGTCAGCAGCATTCTTTTAGGGTTGGTTGTGATTTTAGTTACTGTCCCCATTGGTGTCGGAGCAGCTTTATATCTAGAAGAGTATGCACCTAAAGCTTGGTGGACAGCGATTATTGAGATTAATATCAGTAATTTGGCAGGTGTACCTTCTATTGTCTATGGATTGCTGGGTTTAGGGGTTTTCAATTATTTGCTTGGGTTTGGCCCTGCTTTGATTTCCGGTGCATTGACTTTATCTTTGTTGTCTTTACCAGTAATTATTGTGACAGCTAGAGAAGCAATTCGCTCTGTCCCAGATTCCTTGAGAAATGCTTCTTACGGATTAGGTGTCACAAAATGGCGAACTATTAGCAATCATGTCATACCTTATGCTGTTCCCGGTATTCTGACGGGGGTAATTATCTCTGTATCCCGTGCTATAGGTGATGCAGCCTCTCTGATTGTTGTCGGTGCTGTGGGTTTTCTCACCTTTAACCCTGGTTTGTTTCAGAGGTTTATGGCATTACCCATTCAAATTTACAGTTATATAACTCGTCCTGAACCGGGTTTTGCAAGTGCAGCAGCAGCCACAATTATTGCGTTGTTAATCTTGATTTTAGCTTTAAATGGTGTTGCAATTTATATTCGCCAACGCTTCTCAATAAATTAGGTAATTAAATATCTAATTTGGATAGATTCACAGATATTGGAGTTCAATCACATGACTTATAGCAATAGTAGAAGTAAATCAGATAGTGCCACAATTGACCAAGATAATAGCGTCTTCAATGTTGAAGGTGTAAAGGTTTTGTATGGAGGATTTCTGGCACTTTTAGATGTATATCTCAAGATTCCTGAAAAACAAATTATTGCTTTTATTGGGCCTTCAGGATGTGGTAAAAGTACCTTACTGCGTTGCTTCAATCGGATGAATGATTTAATCCCTGGAGCAAAGGTTGAGGGTAGACTGAATTATCGCGATCGCAACATTTACGATCCTAAGATCAATTCTGTAAAATTACGCCGCCAAGTCGGCATGGTTTTTCAAAGACCGAATCCTTTCCCCAAATCAATATACGAAAATGTTTCCTTTGGGCCGCGGGCTAACGGTTATAAAGGTAACATTGATGAATTGGTGGAAGATTCTCTCAGACGCGCTGCTATCTGGGATGAAGTCAAGGACAAACTTAAAGAGAAAGGTACTGCATTATCTGGCGGACAACAGCAACGACTTTGCATTGCGCGTGCGATCGCCATGAAGCCAGATGTATTATTAATGGATGAACCCTGTTCTGCTCTCGACCCAATTTCTAGCCGCCAAGTAGAAGAACTCTGCTTAGAACTCAAGGAGCAATACACCATCATTATGGTGACTCACAACATGCAACAAGCTTCTAGAGTCGCAGATTACACGGCTTTCTTCAATACAGAAATTGACGAGCATGGCAAACGTCGCGGAAAATTAGTTGAGTTTAATCCGACAGCGCAAATGTTCAGTTCTCCTCAAACGAAAGAAGCTGAGGATTATATCAGTGGACGGTTTGGCTAAAGAGGCATCACAGTAGAAGGGGAAAGGTAAGAGTCAAGTTCAGTTGTGAACTACTATTATTCTTTTGCCCTTTAACCTTTCCCTCCCGTACAAGCTGAGACTAGATAATATATATACATCTAACTACGAATTAAAGGCATACAGTGGAAATTCAAGAATTAAAAGCATTGATTAAAGAAACTATGCGTGAAGTTCTGCAAGAAGAAAGACTTCGCCTTTGCCAAATTCTTATTCCTTACATAAATGATGATGAGCAACGCGAACTTGAAGCTGAGTTTGGTGTACCTTCAGATGATGCTGAGGATGAAGTAATTGATATGACCGATTGGGTAAGATATGGCAATAAAATTTCGCAAAAAAGCGATTAAATTTTTAGAAAAAGCAAATCCCGAAGATGTCGAAAATATTCGGGAGCAAATAAAGCAAATTTTTATTGCTGTCGAAGACTAAGGTATTATCCCGTTTACAGAACTAGATATCAAAAAGATGAAAGGTGATTGGGAGGGATTTTACAGACTACGTATAGGTAAAAACAGAATTATTTTTACAGTCGATATTAATTCCAAAGACATCGAAATTTACGCTATTGGTGCGAGAGGAGATGTTTATAAAAATAATTCGTAATTAGTAAGTTAATAACTGGGAATTACCAAAGTAATTCTGGAAAATATACTGAGGCTTGAAAGTACTAAACTGAAGTAACATTTTAGTCTAGCACTTATACTGTGTATTATGTTTAAGCCTCTGTCATTTGCTTTAGTTGCAGCTACCATTCTAGTTGCATCAATCAATAATCCCAGTGCCACTTTCGCTCGAACTTGTGCCTCTAAGTGTGGGTCGCACCAAATTCAATTTACACCTGGGCAACACATCAGAGTTGAAGTTATAAATAGCACACCTAACCCGATCAAAATCCAAAAACCTTCTGGGACTGATGCAATATCTTTGAGTCCAGGGCAGAAATTGAGTTTAGAAGAAATAGAGGGTACGGAGCCAAATACATCTTTGATATTTTGGAGCGAAAAGGGTTTGTCACTGCAAGCAATTGTCTCGAAACTTAATTTTGGCACATTGCGGCTGGAACTCTGTCCGACTTGGCGCTCTCCGGGCGATCGCTCGTTATATATTATGGATGATGGTAGGATAAACGTGTTTTAGATAGCAAATTAATGTTATTAGTTATGAGTTAAGAAATAACTTTCAATTCAACACTCATAACTGAAAACTCCTAACTTGTATTGTGCTAGACCGAGCTGTATCTGAACTATCAAAGCCTCGCAGGCGCTTACCCGATCAACGTTGGCAAATTTATCCACAAAAACCAGAATTTGCCCAAAATCTGGCGGTTTTGACAAATATTTCCCCGATTGTCAGCCAGTTATTGATTAATCGGGGTATGGAAACACCAGAACAGGTACAAGGATTTTTAAATCCAGAGTCTTTAGTTTTGCCTTCGCCGTTAGAAGATTTCCCAGATTTGGCGATTAGTTTGGAGTTGTTGGAAAATGCGATCGCTTCTCAAACAAAAATTGCTATTTGTGGTGACTACGATGCTGATGGAATGACCAGCACTGCTCTACTTTTGCGTAGTCTCCGCACTTTAGGCGCACAAGTAGATTATGCTATCCCCAGCCGGATGCACGAAGGTTATGGTATTAATAAACGCATAGTTGAAGAATTTCACAGCGAAGGGGTGGGATTAATTCTGACTGTAGATAATGGTATCTCTGCGTTTGAACCAGTCGCCAGAGCTAGAGAACTTGGTCTTGCGGTGATTATCACCGATCATCACGATATACCCCAAAAATTACCGCCAGCTAACGCTATCCTCAACCCTAAATTGATAGCTGAATCCTCACCTTATCGGGGTGTTGCTGGTGTTGGTGTTGCCTACATCTTGGCAGTTTCTCTAGCACAACAGCTAGGGCAGACTAAAGGCTTGATCCAGCCAATGCTAGCATTGTTTACACTGGGAACGATCGCAGATTTAGCCCCCTTAACTGGCGTGAATCGCCGTTGGGTGAAACGCGGTTTACAGCATTTACCCAAATCCAATTTAGCTGGTGTACAGGCATTGATTCAGGTAGGCGGCGTTCAATCGAGGGGAGACGGGGAGCAGGGGAGCAGGGGAGCAGGGGGAGCAGGGGAAGTAGGGGAGAAAAAATTCAATATTCCTAACTCCTCACTCCTCACTCCTAACTCCTCAAATCCAAAATCGCTCAAGCCTGAAGATATCGGGTTTCGTCTGGGGCCGCGAATTAATGCTATTGGCCGGATTGGTAATCCCCAGACTGTGATTGAATTGCTGACTACAGATGATATGGGAGTGGCGCTGGAAAAAGCAATGCAGTGCGAACAAATCAACGCTTCTCGCCAGGAGATGTGTCAGCAAATTGAACAAGAAGCGATCGCTTATGTAGAGACAGAATTTGTTGCGTCTCTACAAAAAGACCGTGTATTAGTTGTTGTTCAACCCAATTGGCATCATGGCGTTATTGGGATTGTCGCCTCTCGTTTGGTGGAACGCTACGGTGTTCCTGTATTTATTGGAACTTATGAAGATGAGGGACATATACGCGGTTCTGCACGCTCAATTCCAGAGTTTCATGTGTTTGAAGCTTTGGAATATTGTCACGATTTACTAGGGAAATTTGGCGGACACAAAGCAGCCGGGGGATTCTCTCTACCAGCAGAAAATTTACAGGTGTTGCGATCGCGTTTGATTGAGTTTGCTAACCAGTGTCTTGAACCCCAGCATCTCAAACCTCTGCTGAAAATTGATGCCGAAGTCAACCTTAATCACATCAATCAACAGCTTTATCAACAGCTTAATGCTCTACATCCCTGCGGTATGGACAACCCCGATCCAGTTTTCTGGACACCTAATGTTCAAGTGGTTGAGCAAAAAATTGTTGGTAAAGGTCACATCAAACTGACCGTTGCCCAAACTATTGATAATCAGGAGTATAAAATCAAAGCGATCGCTTGGCGTTGGGGCGACTACTTCCGCTTACCATCGCGAGTGGATATCGCTTATAAACTGCGAGAAAATTACTTTAACGGTAACACTAGCATTGAGCTAGAGTTGATAGGAGTCAGACTGCCAATTCAGATTCAACAATTTTTTGCTTCGCCACCTATTCAGTCAAGCACCACCTTTGAGTACAACCAGCGACAATATACTTGTGGTTTCTATAAAAATGGTATTAAAGCAGAATTAAGAATTAGAAATTCTGAAGGCAAAGTCTTAGCCATGCAGCCAGGACATATAATTGGTTTGCTGGGCACTAATCGTCAAAACGCTAAAGAAGTTGATATTTCTCAACCACAGTATGACAATATTATCCAAGCTGCCCTTCAGGCGTTATCAGTACTGAGTGCTGAGTTATGAGTTATGAGTTATGAATTCTTAATTAACTTCTCACTCCTAACTCTTAACTGTTAACTCCTTAGTCAGCACTCAGCACTCTTATAGGTTGCCGTTGCGAAATGCCAGCACAAATATTACTGCTGGCCCAGCAATCACGATCAGCGCCACGGACAACAATTGGAAAATAACTTCCCAATTGATACTGGTAAAAGCGTTAAACAAGTCAGACACAGCGTCAAACATTTTTCCTTTTCTCCTGCCAATAGTCTTAAAAAATTCAATAACTTAAATTAGAAAACCCGAAATCGATCATATATGGCTATGGACTGTTAAATTTAATTTACTTAACAAAATTATAAGAAAAGATATAAAAACGTAAAATAGGGGGATTGGGATTAAGGGAGAGGTGACAGGAAATAATCTGTACCCTATTCCCTGTCCCCTATTCCCTTCTTCAATCCCTAATTAAAAATGTCAACTTGGCAATGTGTAAAGCAATGTGGAGCCTGTTGTAATCTCGATCCAGCAGAGCGTCCAGACTTGGAAGAGTACCTCTCTCCATCAGAACTAGAACTCTACCTCAGCATGGTAGGCGAAGGAGGATGGTGCGTTAATTTCGACCATACCACGCGAGAATGTCGCATTTACCCCAATCGTCCCCGCTTCTGCCGTGTGGAATCAGAAGTGTTTCAAGATATGTATGGGATTGAACCAGAAGAAGTCAACGATTTTGCTATTGACTGCTGTCGCCAGCAAATAGAAGGAGTTTATGGCGATCGCAGTTTAGAAATAATACGCTTCGACCAAGCTGTTGGCCTTTGACATCCAACCCTGCTTTTTTTGTGTGAGATTGCAATTTATGACAAAAATCTGAGAAAATGATAGAAATATGAAAACACCCTAGCAACCAAAACTACTGCTTGTGAAACTTGATTCTGCACCTTTGGAGATTTCTGACATATCTCACACTGAGATCGAGCTAGAACTGGAAGACAGCAATGATTTTAACTTAACTCCTGCGATCGCTCCCTTGGTTCAGCCTGTAATTGCCGATAGTCCTCAAAAGCAGCAATCAACGCTAGTAGTTTTCGGTACGACTTTTGTAACCATTTTTCTAGCAGAAATTGGAGATAAAACTCAGCTATCCACTTTGTTAATGAGCGCACAATCTCATTCGCCGTGGGTGGTATTTATCGGCTCGGCGGCAGCGCTAATAACCACCAGCTTATTAGGTGTACTTTTAGGTAGTTGGATAGCCAGCCGACTCAGCCCAAAAACTGTAGAAAAATCAGCCGGCGTGATGTTATTGGTAATTTCCCTAATGCTGTTTTGGGATGTATTCCAAGGTTAGTTACAAGTTAGGAGTTAGGAGTAGAGACGCGATTAATCGCGTCTGTACAAGAATTAGGAATTAGAAGTTAGTAGTTATTCTCCCTCATCTTCCCCATTCCCCATCAATTATATGGATTGGCATCTTTTAGGACTTAGCTTTATTACGGTTTTTTTATCAGAATTGGGTGACAAAAGTCAGCTAGCGGCGATCGCACTTTCAGGACGTTCTAATTCTCCACGTGCAGTGTTTTTTGGTGCAGCAGGCGCATTGCTGTTGACAAGTTTGTTGGGATCGTTAGCAGGGGGTGCAGTAGCTGAATTATTACCTACACGGATTTTAAAAGCGATCGCAGCTGTAGGATTTGCCATTCTTGCGGCACGTCTGCTGTTATTTAACAATGAACCATCAGCAGATTCAGAGCAAACACCTTGAAGAATTCAGAATCCAGGAATCAGAATTAGTCTTTGTGGGCGATTGGAAGGCGCCAAGGTTTTAAACCAATCTCACTTAACCAGACTTGAATTCATACTGAATTCTGACCGGAGCTAACGGAAACGTCTCCGGCTCCGCTCCTGAGTTCTGAATTCTTTTTTACAAACGTTCCCAAGCAGTTCCTTTGTAGCCGTATTGAAAAATTTCTGGATGCAAAATTTCTGCCAAAATTTCTAGCGAATCTACCAGTCGCGGCCCTGGACGATTGAAATAAGAATTGCCATCAGTAATGTAGACTCTACCAGTTTCGGTAGTATGTAGTTTTTCCCACTCTGGACGTTGAGTTAATAAATTGGCTTCTTTGCGAGTGCGGTTTAAATCAAAGCCACAAGGCATAAAAATAATTATATCGGGATTAGTTGTTACTAGTGTTTCCCAAGGCAATATCGGAGAAGGCTGACCCTGTAGCGCAAAATAAAGACTGTCCTCCTGCTAAGTTAACTAATTCAGGAATCCAATTAGCGGCGATCATCAAAGGATCGGTCCACTCGATACAAGCGACAGTAGGCAGTTCATCTAAAGAAAGTCCTTGGATTTTTTGCTGACAAATTTTGACGCGAGCTTCTAAATTTTCTAAGACTTTTACCGAGTCTACGCCAAAGATGTTGCTGACTCGTTCAATGTCAGCCCAAACATCTTGGAGAATATTGGGTTGTAAAGAAATAATCTGAGGTTTACTGTCAATGAGTGTAGCAACTGCCTTTTCAACATCGTGTAAGCTGACAGCACAAACGTCGCACTGGTCTTGAGTGAGAATGTGGGTAGGCTGCAATTGCTCTAAAACATCTGTTTTGATTTCATAAATACTCAGAGCAGATTGCAATAAATTGTTCACGTCGTCGTGAATTTGGCTGCTGGAGGCATCACTATTTAAACGTGCTTGGGTACAAATGGGGCGATTGAGGATTTCTGGAGGGTAATCGCATTCGTGCGATCGCCCCACAATAGCATTAACCAACCCTAGTGTCGCTAAAATCTCCGTTCCACCGGGAATTAGGGAAACAATTCTTACATCATTATCTGTCATCGCTCCACCTCCGCAAAAGCTGCCGTTACCTTAAGTTTGGCAGAATTTGAGCCATTAAGTATCTTTCTCTAGGAGAATCAAGGGTATTTTGCTAATCAGTACTCAGCAAGAAATTGTACTAGCGATTGGGTATTGAGAAAAGTCTTTAGCACTCCCCAGTTTCAAATAAAAAATACTATACTACTTATACTACTTGATAGTAAAATTACTTAATAATGAAATTACTAGAAATGCTAATTACCCCCTGGCAAAAATTATTGGTATGAAGTAACAGAAGTAATCAGCAAAATCTAGCTTATAACTAATTAGCCAGAATCATAAAATTTAGTTAGAAAAATTATACTTTCCGGTTATGAAAAACCATAGCAAGTAATTGTAGTTATACAAAGACAGTTCTACTTTTTCCGTAGAACTGCAAGTCCAAATTATTTCTTCTTGAGGGCAACTAATGCAGGTGGTGTCAGCTAGAAATATAACAGAGCACAACCAGGCCCAAGAGGCTTTACGAATCAGAGAAAGTAGTCGGCGAAAACAAAGCCAGATGCTGGTGCAACTGGCAAGAAGCAAGACATTTCAGCAAGGTAATCTCAATGCGGTGTTGAGGGAAATTACAGAAACTGCTGCTCAGACGCTGTTAGTAGAGCGAGTTGGGGTATGGTTATATAATGAAGAACGTTCAAAAATTGAATGCATTGATTTGTATGATGTCAGGACTAAGAAGCATACCTTTGGTAACTTGCTTTTAAAAACAAATTTTCCTGCTTATTTCCAGGCTTTAGAAGAGGAGCGTACTATTGCCGCAGATGATGCTAGAAACGATCCCAGAACCCAAGAATTATCCGAGTCTTATCTTTCAGTTTTAGGCATCACATCTATACTAGACGCACCAATTTGGCTAGAGGGTCATTTGATAGGCGTAGTTTGTCACGAACACATAGGTGAAGGTCGCCAATGGACTTTAGAAGAAGAGAGTTTTGCTGGCTCAATTGCAGATTTTGTGACACTGGCTATAGAAGCGAGCGAGCGAAACGTCGTACAGGAAGCACTGCGACAGAGTGAGGCACAATTTCGGGCGATTTTTGAGCGTTCCTCTATCGGCATTGGCCTAATAGATATGAAAGGGCAGATAGTTGATACCAATCTGGCATTATGCCAGATTTTAGGATACAGCCGAGAAGAGTTATACGGCAAATGCTTTACAGATTACATTTCCATAGAAAGAGAGGATTTAAAACTTTACAAACAACTGATGTCAGGAATTCGCACAGACTTAAAGAGAACTTCGAGGGACGGTTTGCAACCCTCCAGACATCAGAAACAGCTTGTCGAAAGACATCGTATTGAGATAGAAAGATGCTGCGAGCATCAAAATGGTAACTTACTTTGGACTCATATCTCTGTTTCTGTTATACCAGGCAGCAATGGTAAACCTGAGTTTTTTCTAGCGATGATTGAGGATATTACTGAACGTAAGCAAACAGAGTTGAAACTACGTGCCTCTCAAGAAGCAGCAGAAGCTGCCAATCGAGCAAAAACTGAATTTTTAGCAACCATGAGCCATGAGTTGCGGACACCTCTGAATGCGATTATGGGTTTGTCACAGTTACTGCAACAAGAAATAGTTGGCTCTCTGAATGAAAAGCAAAACGAATATATAAGTTGTATATATAGTAGTGGCGAACACCTGCTGGCAGTGATTAACGATATCCTTGACTTATCAAAGGTAGAAGCAGGCAAAGAGGAACTGTTACTATCATCTTTATCAGTAGCAGATATATGTAATTATGCCATCTGGACAGTGCGCGATCGCGCCTCAGAAAAGGGATTGCAACTCACACATGAAATTGACCAAGAAGCTGATATTTGCATTGCTGATGAGCGGCGCATCAAGCAAATGCTACTCAACTTGCTGACTAATGCGATTAAATTCACCCCAGCAGGCGAAGTATCGCTGGTAGTCAAAAAAGTGCCACAAGGGATAACGTTTACAGTCTCAGATACTGGCATTGGTATAGACTCAAGTCAATTTCAATTTTTATTTGAACCGTTTAAACAGCTTGACAGTCGGTTAAATCGTCAGTATGAAGGCACTGGTTTAGGTTTAGCTTTGACGCGGAAATTAGCGCGTTTACATGGTGGAGATGTTACCGTGACATCAACTTTAGGAAAGGGCAGTCAGTTCATTCTGTTTCTACCAAATCCAGAGCATCCGGAAAATGGGGAAGATGAGACAAATCATCTCGATGAGACAGAAGAGGAAGCAAATACCTCGTCCTCCTCTTCTTCAGGCATCTCCACAAATAAAACTATTTTGCTTGTAGAAGAAGAGGAAAACACAGCAACAGTATTGCAAGATTATCTCCACACAATTGGCTACCAAGTCAAGTGGATAGATAATGCTAACGACTTTTTGAAACAGATACAAAGCTTCCAACCAGATTTAGTTTTTTTTGATTTGCAGTTAGTAAAAGATGTTCATATCTGGAATTTGCTGAATATCCTTAGAAAAGAGCCTTATCGGGAACATTTACCGATTGTGATGATGACCTTTAGCGAACCTTTAGAGGAGGAAATCGCCATGCTACCAGGTAGTTTTGATGACTACCTGATCAAGCCAATTCGTATAGTCCAGCTAGAGTCAATTTTAATGAAATATTTTAGTTAATTGCTCATAAAATACATATTTATCTGAACAATTATTGAAAAATACTATATAATTGTAATTTAACTGTGAAAATATTTTTCTACTTTTCAAATCGCAAATACAGCTTATTCAAATATTTATCGTTCTAGAAAATCCAGTTTTTTGTATAAATATTTCATATATTATTGAGCATGAATTACGACTTCTGGAATATGTTGTTTAGCTATCACTAGGACATTTTCAATAATTTTCTTACCAATACTTTGCTCTCTAATTGTCGATAAAACAGCTAATCTTTCTATTTTGGCAGTTTTATCATCTAAATATCTGATTCTAGCAGTACCTACAGCTTCCGCATTAAAGAAGCAATTAGACGCTCGAATATTTCATCTTTGCCATCAAATTATCAAGCGGGATCTACCCTTATTCTTTTTGAAAAACTAATACCAATTCAATTAATGATTGCAACACATCCTTGGGTAAAGACGCGACGCCAGTCGCTACAACGGGGGGAACCCCCGCAACACGCTGGCTCATGAATCGCGTCTCTACAAATGGTCTATTTGTCGCATTCTTTTTTAAAATTGGTATAATTTTCTAATTACTTAAATTGCCGGAAAATCTTTAGGTAATTCAGCAACTTTTATAACTAAATTACTCATTAAACTCTGTTTGATGTTACTACCTATTGTAGTTTAACGTGAGTTTGATGTACCTCTCCCTGCTTTGAACGAAAGTGCAAGCCTGTCCCTCTCGTAGTCGGAGCTACGGTGTACACACAAGTCCTTCTGACCCCCTCTAACTCCCCCTTGGTAAGCAGGGCTGTTTCATCCGAAATTTTAGGGATTTTGTCAAGAGTATGAGTCAGAAATTTGCTTGAGTGGGAAAAAGAAAAACTACCACCTCAACCAGCAAATTTAAGTGCATTCACCATTTTCTTGCCCAATCAGATTCTTTAGTCACCTGGTTTTTTTGCTTGAAACGCTTGTAAATCAGCGCCTTTTAGGGAATGAAACAGCCCTGCTTGGTAAGGGGGACCGGATAATTTTCCCCCAATGCATCGGGGAAATTAAGGTTGGTAAATCCAGGATTGGGGGTTCATTACCAAGATGTGTGTACACCGTAGGAGTCGGAGAGGGAGGGTTTTACGCAGTCAAATCAGGAACAGGTGTTTTGATTGTGCTAATTAGACAGACACGATATGAGCCGTAGATTTCACATTAGTTTAATCTGCTCCTTCAATTGGTGCAAAACCTTGACGTTGAATATTTTCTGTCACCGCGCGTGGTTCTAAAAATTGCAGTAAGTAATCAGGGCCGCCTGCTTTAGAACCTACTCCCGAAAGTTTGAATCCACCAAAGGGTTGCCGTCCAACGATCGCTCCGGTAATATTGCGGTTGATGTACAAATTACCGACTTCAAATTCTGTCTGTGCCTGCTGAATGTGCGAAGGTGTTCGAGAATAAAGTCCGCCAGTTAAGGCGTAATTTGTACCGTTGGCGACTGCTAACGCTTCCTGGAAATCTTTCACCCGAATTACCGCCAGCACAGGGCCAAAAATTTCTTGCTGAGAAATTACCGCATTGGGCGATACTTCACTAAAGATGACTGGGCCAATAAAGTAGCCTTGTTCGGGTGCTGGTAATTCCAACGCCACTTCTGCTTCTGCCTTACCTTTTTCAATATACTCGCGGATGCGATCGCGGGCATTAGCATCAATCACCGGTCCAACTTGGGTACTCGGTAACTCTGCTTCCCCAATATTCAACGATTTTGTCGCTTCCACCAACCGCTGCACAAAGGTATCATAAATCGGTTCCAGCACAATCACCCTGGAAGCAGCAGAACATTTTTGGCCGCTGTAACCAAATGCCGACTGCACCACTCCGACAACAGCTTGGTCTAAATCAGCACTTTCATCGACAATAATGGCATTCTTACCGCCCATTTCCGCAATCACCCGTTTCATGTGTTTCTGTCCGGGTTTCAATATTGCGGCTTCTGCGTAAATTCGACAGCCGACTTCTTGGGAACCCGTAAAAGCAATTACATGAGTATCTGGATGATTTACCAAATAAGCGCCAACTTGCGAACCCTTACCAGGTACGTATTGAAATACACCTTTGGGAAAACCAGCGTCTACCAAGATTTCTGCGAGTTTTGCTGCAATTACAGAAGATGTTTCCGCAGGTTTGAGGAGAGTGCAATTGCCCGAAACTAAAGCTGCAACAGTCATTCCACAAGCGATCGCTAGCGGGAAATTCCACGGAGAAATAACTACAGCAATGCCCCGTGGCTGATAAATATAACGATTAGTTTCACCAGGTATGTCATAATTCACACCTTCATCTAACCGTTCAATCTCGTCAGCGTAGTAACGACAAAAGTCTATCGCTTCTGAAACTTCTCCATCAGCTTCCTTAACTGGTTTCCCAACTTCCAGAACTATCCAAACTGAAAGTTCAGTGCGGCGGAGTTCCATCAAATCACCCGCTTTCCGCAAAATATCAGCGCGTTGTTTAGCTGGTGTTTTCTTCCATTCAGGAAACGCCGCTTTCGCAGCTTGCATCGCCTGTTCTGCTTGTTCAACGCTAATCAACCCAACTTTACCAATTACCTCACTGAACTTAGAAGGATTCAGAGAATCAACAAATTCTGGTGGATTAACATACTCGCCATTAATCAGTGGTAAATAAGTTTTACCCAACTGTTGACGAACGCTTTGGAAAGCTTGCGCCGCCTTCTTTCTCACCTCTTCCTCGGCGTAATCGGTATCAGCAGCACCAGAGAAATGAGAGTGAGGAGTTAGGAGTGAGGAGCGATGCCCTGAGCCTGCCGTTCGCGCAGCGTCTCGTAGAGAAGGGTTAGGAGTTAAAGAGTTTTTGTCTTCTTTGACAATCGGCGGTGCTAATAATTCTTCAATCGGCCGATTTTCAAGATTTTGCCGTAAAAAAGAACTATTAGCGGTATTTTCCAACAATCGGCGAATTAAATACGCCATCCCCGGCAATAATTCACCGTAAGGACAGTAAACTCTGACTCGATAACCTTTATCAACCAACGCCTTGGCAACTTTATCACCCATACCGTAGAGGACTTGCAACTCAAAGCGACGGCGGGGGACATTTAAACTTTCAGCGATGGCAATAGCGCGAGAGTGCGATCGCACATTATGGCTACCAATGGCAGAATAGACATATTGATGATTTTCTAGCAATAATTGAGTGATGGTTTCAAAGTTAGCATCAGTTGCGGCTTTGTCGTTGTAAACTGGCTGTGGCCAATGCTTTTGGGCTGCTTTGATCGTTTCTTGATCCCAATATGCGCCTTTCACCAAGCGGATTGTTAGGGGATAACCGCGTTCTTTTAACCAGGAAATTATGTCTTTGGCATCTTGTTCGCTATCACGCAGATATGCTTGAATTGTCATGCCAATATCTGTGCGTTGCCGAAACTCCTCTTCTAGTAACAGTTTTTTCAGAATGCTGAGAGTTATGTCCTTATAAGCATACTGTTCCATATCAAAATGTACAGCTGCGCCTAATTCTTTAGCACGATGTAAGAGAATCCGAATGCGATCGCTAACTCGCTCTTCACTACCTTTAGCATCTAATGGGTCAAATTGGGAATAAAACGCCGTTAATTTCACAGAAACCTGAACTTTTGGGATCGGTTCGCCATCAGCCTCATCAATCGCCGGAATAACTGCCCAATTCTTCGATGCTTCCACCAATTGTTGCATTAATTCTAGATAGCGTTCTAGATAAGACTGCGCTTCCGCTTCGGTAATTACAGCTTCACCAAGTAAATCGATGGTGAAAGCCATTTTTTCTTTTCGCAGTCGTTCAACTGTTTTAATGACTTGTTTGATATTTTCCCCAGAAATATATTTATGGGCAAGTGTCTCAACTGCTGTCCCAACAGTTGTAGCAGCAACTTGTCCAGGCATCGAGTCGGGGTTAGCAAAGTTTAGCATTCCCTTCAAAGCTGCCGGCAATTCTACAGATTCATCGCCTAAATATTCTTGTAAATGTGAGGCAATTTCTGATTTACTGTGCAAAGCAGGTAGCGTATCTATAAAGCGAAATAGTTGCACCCGCAAGCCAGGGTTACTCATTGCCCAAGCTAGTAATTTATCATCCCAACGCATTTGATCCCGCAGGGAAGAAAAAAACGAACGATTTTCCTGCGTTGCGGCTAGAAGTTGTTTAGCAATTTCTTGGGTTTTAGCTTCGTAGGTGCTTGTTTGTACTTGTAATACCACTGATAATAACTCCGTTAATCAAGGCAAGGCTTTTTGTACAAAGCCTGTGTCTCTATTTTGACGCTTTCATCTAGCTGTCACCATTATGTAGAATTCGTAATCGACGACAGATGTGGATTAAATAGATAAAAACTGCTATAAACTCGACTATGACAACGCACTTAACAATGCCCGCTTAAATTCAGCTGCACTCTTAAAGTGAATTTCTGGCTTATCAACCAACGCCAAATCAATCACCTGCGCTAGGGGTTGCATAATTGTTGCATCTCGTTGGCGAATTGGTATGGGATTATTCTGTAAAACTGCCAGAAAAGGATCGCCTGTGAAGTTGCGGGGGAAACAACCTGTTAGCATATTGTAGAGACAAGCCGCAACTGCCCAAATATCTACCTCCGGTTGGGCATATTTAAAGTTAAGCACCTGCTGTCGCGGCATGAAAACGGGAGTACCCGCTTGAGTTCCAGTCAAAGTTTGACCACTTAAACCAGCCAAGTCAAAGGCTTTAGATAAGCCGTAATCACCGATTTTAGCCACCAGCTTTCCATCAATCTTAGTCAAGAAGATGTTACTCGGTTTGAGGGTCGCGGTGAACTATACCTTTACCTTTGCCAAACTTCCCATCAGCCAGTTTGACATAAGGAAGTTCAACATTGTGGGCATATTCTAAAGCGTCTAAAATTTGGAGAATAATCGGTACTGCAATATCAACAGACAATCGCCCACCCAGTTGTTGCATGAAATCCCATACAGTACCGCCCTCACAATATTCCATTGTAAAAAAGAAGATAATTTCCGAGAAGCCAGAATCCATGAGTTGCACTACATGAGGATGTTGCAATGCCTTAGTGTTTTCAGTCTCCCGGAGAAACATCTGCACAGCGAAGTCATTCGCCGCCACTGCTGGTAACATGACCTTTAAGGCTATGAACTTGCCAGACTGATTGTGCTGTGCTAAATAAACTTCTCCGAATTCACTCGTGCTGAGAAGTTTGACAATATTATAACCGCTAATTGCTTTGAGATTGCGATCGCCACTCTCAGCCAATTTCAGAAAGTATCTGATGATGTCTAAGCAATAAACTTGTTGTACTGGGTTATTTTTGACAGTAACATCGTCAGGGATGAAGGTTGGTAGATTTACTTCATCTGGATGTATTTCTATACTAACTTTAAAGACAGTGTGACCTAAGTTAATTTCGTCGCCTGTTCGTAAATCATACTCTGGAAAGTGGCATTTTACAGCTTCTTCAGCCGTTTGATTTCGTTGGCGTTGTCCAATATTTTTACCGTTAATGTAAGTGCCATTTTTACTACCAAAGTCCCGCACCCGAATATCAGGAGGATTAATATCCAGTAAACAGTGATAGCGGGAGATGCCCCGATGATTCCGATCATCTGGTAACTGAGGATTGCAATCTGAACTTCTACCGATTATGCAGCTACTGCGGCAATCAAAAATATATTGCTGTCCTAATAATTGTCCTTGAATAACGGTAAGGATGATTTTAGCTGGCATCTGAACAATAAAAAATTAATGCCCACAATCATAACTTACCTGTATCAGATATCACAGTAGTGAACCACTGATGTCCCGCAAAGTATCTGAGATTAAATCCGGTTGAATACTGATTACAAATCTTGATGAAAAAGAAAACACCTACAACCCCACATAAAACTTTTACCTGTCGCTGCTGGAAGTCTTCTTTACTTTGTTGAATATGATTGAGGGTTTTAATAACAACTAAATTTACCTGTATGCTGTTCTATGGCGCTATAGGTGACACCAAAGCCACCGCCACCAAGGACTTTTTGTATAATGAATCTTCCGTTGTCCAGATGTTGATTGGGCGTCCAAAGTTTCATTGATTTATAACTAGATTTATAACTTGTAAATATATTCGCGTGAACTCACTCTTAACCCTTTACTACAAGTAAGGGGAAGAAAATTTTTCCCCTCTTTCTCGTAGCCGAGTTAGAAGATGAGGTTCTACTTGAAGTCTTCTACTGCTGTTTTAACAGTATGTACTTATTTTTTCCAATACTCAGAATGGGTATACTGCCTCTATGCCTACAGAAAACTTTATGGATATTTTATTTTATAACTGGCAACAAACACTCCAACCCTTTGGCGTTGACCAGGTAGCGGCTGAGAAAGCCTTTAATCTCTTGGTAGAAGCTTACTCTACCCCTGGTCGCTATTACCATACACTGAAACACATCGATCGCGTTCTCAGCACAATTGAGATTTTGCAAGGCTATGCCAACAACTTAGCTGCTGTTCAACTAGCTGCCTGGTTTCACGATGTAGTGTATGACACTGAAGCCAAAGATAACGAAGAACGAAGTGCAGACTATGCTTTTGAATTGCTGAATAATTTGGGTATTCCAGAAAGTATCATAATTACTGTCACCCGTCTGATTTTGAACACTAAAAACCACCAAGCTGCGGTAAATGACTATGATAGCCAAGTCCTAGTTGATGCAGATTTAGCGATTTTGGCTACTAACCCAGTTGATTATAAAGAATACGCCCATGCTATTCGTCAGGAATATGGCTGGGTAGCAGAGGCAGATTATATCACAGGTCGTCAGAAAATTTTAGAACGATTTTTACAGCGATCGCGTATTTATCTTACACCTTTAATGTCAGAGTTTGCCGAACCATCTGCTCGTGGCAATATCCAGGCAGAAATTCAATCTTTATCGCTTGGTTAGTTTGATAAAAATTTCAAGTCTTGGGAACCAGGACTCCCTATCAAAGCAGCGAATGTAAGACCAATAAAACAAGGAGTTCTGAAGGCTATCCCTGATGAATTGGCAGACCTAACACCATACCGCAAGCGCGGTTGGTGTCTGGTAATTTACCGTCTGCCACCACCACGATGAGGTACTTCAGGCACTTCAGTATTTTCTAGCTTTCTTTTTGGTGCAAACATTTCTTGATGTTGTTGCTGTTGAATTTTTTGCTGTGCAAATTTTACGCGGGTACGAACTCCCACATCGGCATCAGTATCAAGTATTTGCTGAAGTTGATTTGTAATCCGCGATGCTTGCTCTGGTAAAGTGACTGCTATGGCAATTGCTAGTGCCTCTAAACTCGTCACTGCTGCATAGCGCACTATCCACTCTGGATCTTGAGAAATTACTAATAGTGCCTCTAATACCTGAGTCTGAACAGATTCCACTTTCTCAGCAGGTAGTTGCTGCCAACGTAAAGTGCCTAATCCCCTAGCAGCTGCTCGCCGCACACTTAAGGAAAAATCGTTTTTTGCTGCCTCTAATAAGGTATCTAGCGCCCGAACATCGCCAATTCCCGCTAAGGCACGAATCGCCCAGGCTCTCGCACTGTAGTTGTAGTCATCAATTAGTTCCAATAGTGATGGTACTGCGACTTCGCCGATCGCAATTAGTCCATCTACTGCTGCCACTGCTGCCCCTGGATTGTTGTAGCCCAAAGCTGCAATCAGAGTGGGAACAGATTCCTCAATACCAGCTGCCGCTAATTCCTGAACTGCGTCTAATAAGCGATCCGAAGAGTCTGCTTCTTCCACAGCACGAATTAATATTTGGGCAAGGTCACTGTTATTCATAATAATTTGCCATCAGTCATTAGGGATCTGCCAATTGTAGCTTAAGCCCTCCGTAGTTGACATCAGACATAAACCCCCTAGCCCTTATTTCGCAGTTATGTTAGGGCTTTATGTGCGATCGACACTTGATTTAAACGTATTAATAACAACTAATGCCTGGGAAATTATAACTACAAAAGCGAGTCCATCAAATTTATCACTTTAATCGCACCATCTGACAAAGTGCTTGTTGCTGTGTGCTTAACTTGATGTTCTAGTAATCCTTTCAGAGAAATTAGCTTCAGGCTATTTTCAGCAAGAGTTTCGGCGATCGCATCTGCTGCGGGTAAATATCCAATCGCTCCCAAATCTGCTAACACTGCTCGACGCAATTGCAATTTATCTCCTGCCAGAGCTTTGACTAACCGTTCTCCATAAACTGGTTCTTGGGTTAATTGATACATCGCTCGTGCGGCAGCATATTGCACCAATTCGATTGGATGCTCTAAAAATGGTTTTACCAAAGGGATGCACTCAGTCGCCCTCAATGTTCCCAAGGCTTCTAAAATGGCCTCGTAGGGTTGAGATAAATCAGGCTGCTTTGATATTAGCTGCTCTCCCTGCAAACCTACTTGTAATAACTCAATCAGGGCGGGAATACAAACCGGATCGCCCAGCATTTCTAAGGATTGTGCCGCTGCTTCCCTGACATAAAAATCTGAGCAGTCTAAACACCCAATTAAAGGTGAGACTGCCTGGCGATCGCCTAGTTTCCCTAAAGCCCTAGCTGCGTTACGTCGCAGAGGATATCCGCCTTCTGGTGTTCTGTCGGCTTCATCCTTTAACGCTTTAATCAATCCTCTAACCGCAGCTGCTTCACAGATTTGAAACCTACCCAACCACCAGGCAGCATAAAAGCGCAGACCTAAATCTGCACTCTCAAGATTAGCGATCGCTTGCTCTACTGTTAAAGATTCACCATCGCCAGAGTTACCTGTCGGTGATAAATCTTCAAATTTTTGCGGACTAGAATTCATTATGAAGAAGGAGGATCGCTTTGTTCGCTATTTGTTTTAGCTTCAGCGTTCAATGGCTGAATGCTGACTATTTTGCCACCCAAGCGAGTAATCCGCTGCATTTCTTGATTCATCCGGTTCTCTGGTACTGTGAAAAACACAGTAGCACTAGAACGAATCGGATAGTTGGTTTTTTCAGTTTCTTCGCTTTGGCGCAAACCCACCACTTCATACCGAAAGTAGCGACTACTCGTACTACTAATTGCTCCAACCATAAAATTAATTTCCAATTTTAGATCGTCATTAGTCCTTTGTCCTTAATAATGACTATTGACTAATGACTATTGACTATTGATACTAAAGGGGTTTCACACTAGCTATTTTACCACCTTGTTTTACCACTCTCTGGAAGTAACTAGATAGTTCTTCATAAGGTATAACCACCGCTTGATTGACGCGGCGTGTGCTGGGATACCCAGCTCCAAAAACACCTGCTACTTCAATACGGTAAAGTCTGCCTTCTTTACCAAAAGTTCCCGCACCACCAAAAGTGCTGCTGGGGGTAACGCCTTTTTCAGAAGCAACGTATGAAAAGCCTGAGGAAGCACCAGAGGGAGGAACAACGACGGATGCACTATTGCGACCTAGTTCGCTAGCAAGGCGGGTGTCTTTGCCTTTGAGTTGGGAGGTATCGCTACTGGCATAGCCGCGATAAAGTTGAAATATTCGGGTAAATCCGACAGTTTTTTGTCCTGTTTGGGTTTCAAAGCCGCGATAGTAAGGCACTATATTTTCACCAAAGTTAGATTGATACTCTGGAGAATCGATATAAGAATCAATGTCGGCTTCATATCCCTTGGTTTGATACAAGTCCAAGTGATAGACGACATCAGACTCATCATAAGGGGCACGACCCAACAAATGTTTGTAGTTCAGTTCGATGACACGAGTTTGGAAGTTGTCGTAGAAAAATTTGGATTTGTACAGTTCTGATTTAGCTACTTGACGTACAAATTCTTGCACTGTAATTTTGCCATCGCGCAGGATAGATTCAGCACTTGTCAGGCGGTCAGATGCCAATATGTAGTTGTTGCCCAAAACTTGACGATAGACGGCAGCAATTACTCTTTCAATGTCTTCTTTGGTTGCATTCGGACGCAATTCTACAGGAGACTGATCGCTAAAAGGTTCTGTTCCCAGACGAGAAGCTGCTGTTGTAACGGCCATTGGTAATTTTCCTTTTGTAATTAATAGTTGGAAAAATTAGGAGTTAGGAGTTAAGAGTTAGGATTTAAGGGTAGGAATATAGTTAGGAGTTTAAAACTCATAACTTCTAACTCCTCACTCTTGACTCCTCACTCCTCACTCCTAACTCCTCACTTAATTCCCGATTCCCTATTTATACGGCTGTAATGCTAATAACCTTACTGCCCTTGCGATTCAACTGCTGTAATTTACTAGAAAGTTGTTCGTAGGGTACGATCAATTCCGCAGTACCGCGCCGTACTACAGCTGAGTTTGGGGAAGCTGCTTGTAGTACTCTGATCCGGTATGTTTCGCCGCGATCGCCTCTAGAAAGACCTGCTAAGGCTCCAGCAGAGACTGGATAAATGGGTGAAGCTAAATTCTTAGCCACTTCCCAAGTGAGGCGTCCTTGTTTTTGTCCTTGAGCGCGATCGCTATTGGCATAACCCCGGTAAAGTTGGAACAGTCGGCTATAGCCAACATTTTTCTGTCCTACTTGACTTTTAAAGCCTCTGTAGTAGGGCACAATATTTTCGCCAAAACTCTCTTGGTATTCTAATGAGTCAATGTAGGAATTAATCTCAGCTTCGTAACCTTGTGAGTTGTAAAGCTCAACATGGTACGAAATCTCTGACTCATCTTCTGGGGCACGCCCCAATAAATGCTTATAATTCAACTCGATAAACCGAGTTTGGGAGTTGGAGTAGAAAAACTTATCCCGATAGAGTTCTGATTGAGCAATGGCTAGCACAAATCCTCTTACGGTGATTTCACCTTGTTGCAACAGTGATTCTGCACTCTCTAGACGCTCTCCTTCTAGTAGATATGCATTACCCAAAACCTGACGGTAAGCCGTCCGGATAACCACTGCCACATCGGCTTCTGTTCTATCAGGGCGTAGTTCTACTGGTGCTGAATTTTCAAACGCTGCAATCCCTAATCTTGCTGCTTGTCCCAAAGCTGCCATCTTTAACCTCCTCAGTTTTAACTGCAAAACTGAAAACTTTTTAGAAAATTTTTTCTAGTCTTTTAACAGTCTTTTTGAAATTGACACTCACCTTACTTGAAATCAGGTGATTTTTAAGACATAGCTGCCTTAATATCCTGTTTCCACAGGTTCCCAGGCTCACCTTATCGGTTTGGCAGTCCCTCATAGGGGAGAAACCTCTAGACGTTCTCTGCCAGACACTGCCCGTAGCTTGCTTCCCTGTAGGGGCGCGGACTCGCTAACGTTGCACTAGCATCTTTCCTTCCTTACGGAACGTTCCGCGAACACGTAGCGTCTCCCAAGAGAAGGTAGAAGATTGCGATCGCTGCCTCACCACATTTGCCATAAGGGCGTAGTGATATCTCCTTACGTTATTTCGGGCGTATACTTTCCCCTAGTCCGAGGGTAGGTTCTTAAATCTTGTACTGACAAAAATATTGTGCCAATTGACGGTAGCTTAAAAGAGGCACTGGGTTGTGAACTTTCCCAAATTTGTAGCAAATACCGTGCTACGTCGGCAGCTTTCATCCCTGTTCTAAAGCAAAAAATACAGAACTACGTTCCTCTTTCTCCAAGGTTTTCAGCTAGCTTTTCTTAAAAAACTGCCCGGAGAGGTAAACAACTCATAGAACTCACTTGTCATAAGAGCTGATTTCCTCTCCGGGCTAAAGAAACACTCTAGCTTAGAGTATTGATTACATAGTCGATGTAGGAATTTGCTTCAACAGCTGGATCGCCGCTGAGACCGTGGTTAGCTTTGATGTACTTGAGAGCTTCAATGTACCAGCTAGGAGACAGGTCAAAAGTCCGGTTGATTTCAGCCAAGCCAGAAATTAAGAAATCATCCAAGGGACCTGTGCCACCAACAACTAAAGCGTATGTGATAATCCGCAAGTAGTAGCCGATATCACGTACACACTTGCCTTTACCGCGTGCATCAGCCGCGAAGTTAGGGCCTTGTTGTTGAGTGGTGTAAGGGTACTTGTTATACACTGCTTGAGCAGCACCTTCGGTCAAGCGTTGAGCATTGGCACTCAAAGCTTTTGCTGCTTGTAAGCTAGCAGGAGCTTGGCGGAAGCGACCAAAAGCAACTTGAATTTCGGTGCTGCTGAGGTAGCGTCCTTGAGAATCAGCCGATGCAATTGCTTCAGTTAGAGGTGTTTTTGTCATTTTGGTATTTCCCTTTTACAAACGTTATGGTTGAAATTTTGTTTTGTCCTAATAGACAGGACAATTATTTAGTCAACATCAGCAATGCTTGCTTTGCTTAAGCCACAGCAGCAGCAGCACGATCGAAATAGCTAGCTATTTCAGATGACAAAGCACTGCAATCGCCTCTGGTGATATTGTTTGTATCGTTGACAATTGCCAAAGAAGCTTGTTTCAGCTTTTGAATACCAACAGCAACTGAAGCTCCTGGAGTTCCCAATGCCAAGTAGGTTTCCCGCAATCCATTGAGGGCACGATCGTCTAGTACGCTAGAATCGCCAGCAAAGATAGCGTAGGTGATATAGCGAAGAATGATGTCCAAGTCTCTGATACAAGCAGCTGCACGACGGCTGGTGTAAGCATTACCACCGGGAGTGATCAATTGGGGTTGTTCTGCCCACAAATCACGAGCCGCAGCAGCAACAAGAGCTGACGCATTGCTGGTAATACGGTTAACAGCATCTGCACGCTTGTTACCATCTTTGACTAGTTCGCTCAATGCATCCAATTGTGCATCAGAGAGATATTCGCCGCGTGTATCAGCTTGGGAAACTACTTTTGCAAATGCATCTAAAACCATTGCGTTAAATCTCCTAATTTGCTTGGTTAAGAATAATTGGACTCAAAACTGAATGGTTCAGTTGATTTTTGATGTCAGCACTGCCTGACGAGTTACGAAAGGTTTAAAACAGACATCCAAGAAATAAGTTTACGATCTCCAGGCTTTCAGATTAAAACTTTTGTTAAAAAACTTCAAACTTCTATGAACGACTGGAAAACCTGATTAAGATGTTGTTTTTTACTTCCAAGTTCTCTTTATACAATGCTGCTGCATCATATTTTATTACAAATTATTGTTATGTTTGTGAAAATTATTTACATAACTTCATATTTTGGTCTCTGTTTAGTTTATAAGCCGAACGCTGCTCTTGTGGGAGGGCAATAGATATTGTAGTTACTGTCACTTTGTAGTTATGTCTTATATGTCTTATGTAAAATTACTCAAATTTATTTTGGAGAAAGGCAATAACGCGCTTGAATGCTTGGGAATCTTGGTAAAGAAAGCCATGACCGCCCTTAAAGAACTCTAAGTACGAACCTGGTATCTGTTTGTGCATTGCCTCAAGATTGGCAGGAGGAGATATGCCATCGTGATGACCGCCGCAGATATAGACAGGAATATGCAGTTGAGAAAGTCGATTATAGGTATCGTGAGCAGCACGAGCCTCAAGCTGGCGACGACGGCCAACTTCACGACTTGGTTCGTCTGTACCCGCTTGAGAAACTGCTAGTGTCAGCTTTACTAATTCCTGAAATTGTGTAGTTCGGCTAGAGAGCCAAGCTTCCTCTTGCCAACGGGTATCAGCAATTGTGATTTGCCGATGAGCTAGTTTTTCAGCAGCAAGGTTTGCGAGTTCGTGTAGTGGATATGACGACCCACCAGCACCGCCACTACTAGTACAGGCCAAAACAAGACGTTTAACGCGGTGCGGATAGCGCAGTGCCAACTCTTGGGCTACCATACCCCCAAAGGAAATTCCGATGACATGAGCGTTCTCCCACCCAACTGCATTTAACAAAGAGTCTGCATCAGCGGCGTAATCTGCTATGGTATAAGGAATATCAGGTTTTGAAGTTTGACCCAGACCGCGCTGATCGTAGGCTAAGATTTCAAAGTGTGGGGCTAGTGGTGAGTCAAAAATAGTCGGCGATCGCTGCAAATCTCCTCCAGTACCACTGATACTGAGTAGGCGTTGACCAGTGCCACGAATCTCATAATACATTTGCAGGTCGCGAACAGATACAAATGGCATAAGTATTTTTACTGATGAAATTCGGCGAATTTGGCTCAAGAAGCGATCGCAATATCTCTAAATAAGCATCCTCTTTTTATCCTCACTGGATGTTGTTGCATTGAAGAGCTGCTAGATCCCCGACTTCTTTAAGAAGTCGGGGATCTGAACACCACTAATCTCTCAAAACTTTTGGGACAGACTACTAATTTCTACCAAACACACTGCCAAGGGCACGCGCCATATTTTGCGGCTGCATTGCATCCATTGCGGCGGTGGGTTCGTAACCACAATGAACCATACAATCGGCACACTTAGGATTACCACTCTTCTGGCCGTATTGACTCCAGTCAGTTTGTGCCAGTAATTCCTTAAAAGTAGAGTAATAACCTTCGTTCAGCAGATAGCAAGGTTTTTGCCAACCGAGAACGCTATAACTAGGGCTACCCCAAGGCGTGCATTCGTAGTCCTTATCACCCGTGAGAAAATCTAGGAACAACGGATTGTGATTGAAGTTCCAATTTTTTTCACCACTTTTGTAGGGAGCCAGAATTTGCCGGAAGAGGGCGCGGGTTTGTTCGCGGTGGAGAAAATGATCTTGATCTGGTGCCCACTCATAACTGTAACCGGGAGAAATCATCATCCCGTCAGTATTTAGTGTTTCCAGAAAGTTGAAGAACTCTTGCATATCTTTAGGTTCAGTACCTTCAAAGATAGTGGTGTTAGTTGTAACACGAAAGCCTTTAGCTTTAGCGGCACGAATGGCTTTGACAGCAATATCAAAAACACCTTTACGATCGACGCAGCGATCGTGTAATTCCCGCATTCCATCTAAATGCACGCTGAAAGTGAGGTAAGGAGAAGGTTGAAACTTATCCAGGCTCTTTTCTAATAACAAACCATTAGTACACAAGTAAATATATTTCTTGCGCTCAATTAATCCCTGGACAATCTCATCAATTTGGGGATGTAGCAGAGGTTCTCCACCAGGAATGGAGACAACTGGTGCGCCACACTCTTCCACAGCGGCAAAACACTGTTCTGGGGTGAGATTTTGCTTTAATATTTCCTTCGGATGTTGGATTTTACCACAACCAGTACAAGCGAGATTACACCGAAAAAGAGGTTCTAACATCAACACTAAGGGGAAGCGTTTGCGTCCTTTCAAACGCTGTGTAACAAGATACTTCCCAATATCCATAGCTTGTTGTAGATTAACTGCCATTGTTGCGATCGCTCCTCTTTTAAAGATAAATGCACCACTTTCTCAACCCCAAGATTTATCTGTGGGGTCTTCAATTTTGAATGCGTGAATTTTGAATTTTGAATTTCCCAGAGGGGTTGACATATCCCTGAACAACAAACCAATCCACAGCATCTTTGAGTGCGGCGTTCAGCGAAGATTGGGGTAGACCCCAATTCTCGTACAGCCTTTGAAGCATTGTAATACATAGGTTGTTTCGCCATCCGAACGCCATCTAATGGTACTGAGGGCGATTTACCCAATGGTGCGAGAATTTTTTCATCAACCCAGGCAACACTCAGGGGCAACCAAGCGGGTACTGTTTGTTGAGGTGCGCTCAGACCTGTGATATCGGCGAGTTGTTCGAGTAGTTGCTTAAGACTGAGGTTTTGATGACCTAAGATATAGCGATCGCCAGATTTACCCCGTTGCAAAGCCAGTAAATGCCCCCATGCCACATCCCGCACGTCGATAAAATTTAGACCAGTGTCCAAGTAAAAGGGCATTTGCCGTCGTAAAAACCGCAAGATTATATCACCCGTCGGGGTAGGTTTGATATCCAACGAGCCAATCGGACTGCTGGGATTGACAATAACTACCTCCTGACCTGTAGCAACGGCTTGCATAGCTTCTTGTTCAGCCAAAAACTTAGACTTTTTATAGTCACCCACCAACTTTTCTAAAGGACTCTGATGTGTTTCATCCACAACTTCCCCTGACGCTCCTACCCCAATCGCTGCTACTGAACTTGTGTAGACAGTGCGTTCAATGTTAGCCTTGCGAGCTGCTGCCAACACATTGCGCGTACCCAGGACATTGTAACGGTGGAGTAATTCTCGGTCTGTCTGCCAGAGGGAATAATGAGCTGCTACATGAAATAAATATTGACAACCTCCCATCTGTTGCCAAAGATTTGGATCGTTCAAATCGCCTTTGACAATTTCCACCTCTAAACCGCGTAAATTCTCCAAATTGCTGCTATGGCGTACCAGTGCTTTGACGGCATATCCCTGTTGCAGTAACAACCGTACCAAATGAGCACCAATAAAACCCGTCCCCCCGGTGACAAAAACCTGCATCAACTTGCCCCCTGCTCCCCTGCTCCCCTGCTCCCCTTCTTAAATCGGGGAAACCAATCATCCAAAATTGTGTAGACTACAGGCACAACAATCAAACTGAGAATAGTTGAAGTTACTAATCCACCTGCGATCGCTACAGCCATCGGCGATCGCAATTCGGAACCAGCACCCAAACCCAAAGCGATCGGCAGCATCCCTAAAATAGTCGAGGCCGTGGTCATCATAATTGGTCTGAGGCGCACTACTCCGGTGTTGAGAATCGCCTCTGTACGGTCTAAGCCAGCATTGCGTAACTGGTTGATATAATCTACAAGCAAAATCGCATTTTTATTTGCCAGCCCCAGCAAAAAGACGAAACCGATCAATGAGATCATACCAAAGTCGCTCTTGGTAATTAGTAGCGCCAACATCGCCCCCACTAGTGCTAAAGGCAAAGAGACACCAATAACTAAAGGGTCTACCCAGCTTTTGAATAGTAAAATTAGTACCACAACAATGCACAAGGCAGATAGAGCTAAAGTACTGCCGAAACTGCTAAAAACCTTATTTTGGTTAGCAGAGTCTCCTCCTAAATTTAAAGAAACATTAGAGGGTAACACCGCGTTTGCTTCAGCTACCACTTTGTCGGTGGCATCACCCAAAGACAGATCCTTGCCAAGATTAGCACTGATGTAGGCTACGCGCTGATTATTCAGACGCTCGATCTGAAAAACCGTGCCCTGTGGATTCGTTTCACCTGTAACTGTGACATCAGCGAATCCCGGTAGCCTTTGAATCCTTTCTTTAATGGCTTTGACTGCTTTGCTCAAAGCTTGGAGATTATCACCTTGTAATGCTATTTGCAGGGGTTTTTGACCGCCAGAATCGACAAATTGAATATCTTCAACACTAGTAGTTACCCCAGAAAGAACAGGTAAGGAGGAGCGCAACTGGGTCTTGTAATTCCGCAGTTGCGATCGTGCGATTTTCCTTTAACTTTACGTATAGTGTCCCTTTATTCGGCTCACCCTCACGAGAACCAACGGTGGTAAATACCGTTTCAACTGCCGGTGATTTTCTCACAACCTCTTCTAGTTTCTTCGCAACCACAAGAGAATCATTTAAAGGATTGGGAATTGAGGATTGGGGATTGGGGATTAGAGATTGGGGACTAGGAATATCACTCCCTTGTCCTCCTTGTCCTCCTTGTCCCCCTTGTCCTCCTTGTCCCCCTTGTCCCCCTCTGCCCAAATCAGGGATACTCGGCAAAGGAGCCGTATAAGCAATATTAAATTCGCCGCGATCGAGTTTGGGAATAAATCCTTTGGGAATTAGTGGAATCAGTGCTATACCTGCGATGAAACTGAGTGCAGCTAACCCGATAACTATCTTGCGATGATTTAAAGACCAACTGAGCAAATTTCTGTAAGATTGGGTAAACGCCACCCAGATTTTTGCTTCTCTACGCGGGGAGAGCGAGGATTTCGGTTTGAGCCAGTAGATAGCCAGAACTGGAGATAAAGTCCGAGCAACTAGCATAGAAGCAAGCATCGCCGCAGATACAGTGATGCCAAAAGGCTTGAAGAACTGACCAATTACCCCACCCATTAAACCTATGGGTAGAAAAACTGCTACTGCTGTTAAAGTGGCGGCGGTAACTGTCAACCCAATCTCATTTGTCGCTAAAAGCGCTGCTTGGCGAGGAGTTTCTCCATCTTCAACGTGTCGCATGATGTTTTCCACATCCACGATCGCATCATCAACAATGCTACCAATCACCAAAGCTAAAGCCAGCAGGGTGATTGTTTCTAGGTTGAAGCCGAAAATCGCCATGACGATAAATGTCGCCAGCAAAGACGTGGGAATCGCCAAGGCAGAAATCAGAGTTGCCCGCCAATTCCATAAAAAAGGAAAAATTACCACTATTGACAACAAGACGGCTTCCAGTAAAGCATCGATGGTTGACTGGGTGGCTTGGCGGATATATTCTGCTTGGGTGGCAGCTAAGGTAAGTTTGACATCTTTGAGGGTTGAGCGTAGCCTTTGAACTTCTTTCTCAACCCGACTCACTACTTCCAAAGTATTAGCATTACCGCGTTTGATTACCTGAAATGCGAGTGCATCTTCACCGTTAAACCGGACTAATGTCGCCCCACCTTGGGGGATTGTTGCACTCGCATTCGCTGGATTTATCGAAGGAGTTGCAGTCGCAGCGCCTAGTAGTGAGACTTTTAATACTCCTGGTAATTTAGCGATCGCACTAACAATCTCATCTTGCGCTAACTTCGTCAAATCTTTGAGATTCCGTGTAGGACTCTCTATGGCATAACTAATGGCGGCTGACTCGTTTAGATTCAGGGGAATAATTTTAGAAGTCGCTCCTTGAGGTAGAGCTAACTGCTTCAGGGCAGTTTCAACCTTTTTGGTTGATGTTTCTAAATTCGTCCCAACGACAAAAGAGAGGCTAACGGCTGTTTGACTAGGATAGGTGGATGAGCGGATAACCTCCAGTCCTTCAAGGGAGCGGAGGCGTTCTTCTAGGGGTTTGGTGAGCTTCGCTTCGGTATCCAGGGCAGTTGTCAGGGGAGCTGTAGCATTTACAACCACTACTGGAAAAGTAATATCTGGAAACAAGGCATATTTAAGGGAACTGAAAGCCAGAACACCAGCTACCGTTACGGCAATCCAAAAACTCACCGTCAGCCACGAAAATTGAATCGCCAATTTGGAAATATTGAAGAGTTCTCGTGCGGATTTGGAGTTATGAAGCTTTACCATCTTGGAAAATTATCGTGTGGATGACACAATTATTTAGTCATGCTACAGCAATCATCTTCGGTTTGCTAATTTTTGGTTACTACTAAACGGCAATATTACTTATTATCACTCAGAGATAGCAATCCTATTTGATTTGTGAAAATGGGCGGTGTTCAGATCCCGACTTCTCAAAGAAGTCGGGGATCTAATTTGGAAGTCCCTTAAAACTTGAAACTATCGAGAGAGCTAGTGTCTAATTTTTTGCCCATCAACACAATTCTGGTGCCTCAAGGAGCAGAATATAAAGCTGTGTGTCGCGGATTAAGCGGCGTTACTGGCTTCATGCCAACAGTATTAGCCATACCTGTTGGCATGAAACCTTTACTCAAATACCTGCAACAAGGACAATTTCTGACTCCAAAATCCAGAGTCCTAATTATGGGTATATGTGGCAGCTTGAGCGATCGCTATACAGTTGGCGATCTTGTGCTGTATCAAAATTGTATTTATCAGGAGAAACAGCAAGAATGCGATCGCACTTTCACAGCACAATTGCACTCTTTCATACCAGAACAAGGCACATTAGTCAAGTCACTAACAAGCGATCGGGTGATTTGGTCTGCTGCCGAAAAACGTCATTTAGGTAAGACTTTGGCGGCTGATGTTGTAGATATGGAAGGATTTACCGCTTTAGAATTTTTCAATGCGGCTGAGGTGTCTGTGGCAATGCTACGAGTAGTTAGCGACGATTGTCAGCATAATATCCCCGATCTTACACCAGCAATTAACTCTGACGGCTCTCTAAACCCTTTGCCGTTAGCGATCGCCATGCTTCGACAACCTTTTGCCGCTACTCGGTTGATTCGAGGTTCATTGACAGCATTAAAGATATTAGAGCAAGTTACAAATCGGCTCTTTTCTGGCAATCAGCTGGAATAATTTGTTGCAGAATTAATGGCACACAGTTATTTGAGTTGAGCATTCAGCAAACTAGAAACAGCCTATTTTTTACGTTGCTGACTGTTTTGAGAACACTTCAAATCTGCGCCATGCCCCCATCGACGAAGAGTTCGATGCCGTTGACAAAGCTGCTGTCATCGGATGCAAGGAAGACAACAGCTTTGGCAATCTCGTCTGGCGTACCCACCCGCCCAAGGGGGATATTGACAGCCTGACTTGCTACAAATTCCTGCACTTGCTCCTCGGTCAGTCCCAGAAGATTGTAGCCAGGAGTAGGCACAACACCAGGGCTGATAGCATTGACACGAATTTTGCGCTCTTTGAGGTCGAGTGTCCAGTTGCGTGCAAACGAGCGCACGGCGGCTTTGGTGGCGCTGTAAACGCTGAATGCTGGGTTGCCTTTAATAGAAGTAATCGAAGCATTGAGAATAATTGAAGCTCCCTCTGACAACAAAGGCAATGCCTTCTGCACAGTGAAAAGCAGACCTTTGACGTTGGTGTTAAAGGTTTTGTCAAAGTGTTCCTCAGTTATCGATCCAAGCGGGGCAAGTTCCCCACCTCCAGCATTGGCGAAAATGATCTCAAGGCGACCTTTCTCTTGCTCAATTGTGGTGTAAAGGCGATCGAGGTCTGCAAGAAGAGAGACATCGCTTTGAACGCCAGTGACGTTTTTACCGATCTCTTTGACGGCGGCATCAAGTTCATGCTGACGACGACCTGTGATGAAAACATACGCACCTTCGGCGACGAATCGCTTGGCAGTCGCAAGACCGATGCCGCTGGTGCCACCTGTAATGAGCGCGACTTTTTCTGAGAGCTTTTGTGACATAACGATGTTCTTTTGAATAAGGTTTAGTGATTGTGAGTCCGATCGCATATCGTTCAAGCTGTAAACCCACCATCGATCAAATGGCTGGCATCAGGAGCTTTGGTGGGCATAATAGTTACCAACTAAATGCTTATTTACCAATCGATACAAAAAGTATCCCTTGATTAAGTCTTGGTGTCAAGGAAGTTTTATACTTATAGGTATGAAAGCGGAAAAATCTAATTAAGTCGCAAGGAAATCCTTGCGCTTTCGATATTGACGAAGCCTGAGAGCAAGCTTTGCATATGTTTTGGCGCAAGAACTATCTAGGAGCATCCCTTATAAAGCTAACTGAGGCGATCGGCATTAACCGTTTGAGCCGAATAGCACGCTTGTAAAGCCCAAAGGTTTGTGTTGTCTTGTTCCCAGCCTCCAGGCTGGGAATATATTTAAAAGAAGCTCTGCCTCTTGTCAAGCTACTGGAGGCGGAGCCTCCAAGAATGAGTTAAGAGCTTAAAAACTGGGAACCAGTCAAATCAAGGGCTGTATCTTTTCTTAGTACCATTCCTGTCTGAGCTTCTATGTTAAGCTAATGCGCCTACATATTGCACAAACTCCGTTAAGACCGTCATTAGTCATTAGTCATTTGTGTTTACCAAGGACAAATGACTAATGACAATTGACTTAGGACAACCTTCACCAGTTGATGCGCTTTTCTTTTTGCGTAACAGCTTACCTTTGCTAATAAGAAAACTTTATTCCGCGTCTTTAATTTACTAAAACCTTAGCTCAGGGTCTCTATAAGCTTGCATTTTTTGACTTTATTTATAACATTAATTGCATTCGATTAATCGAATGCAATATCTATCAAAAAGACCAAAGAAACTAAGAGTTTATTATTTGTATACGTCTAGATTGATGGAAAAAATATTTATAACTAGCTGATTGATTAATTGATATAACAATTAAATTTTGTTTTTAAAAAATCGTATTATCAAGCTTTTTTACAATTTAATATTAAATTTGGATAACTACTGACAGTATAAAATTCAATAGAATTACGATCGTTAAATAGTTTATAAAATAAGTTTTACAGAAACTTTATCATAATGCATATTAAGTAAGAGTCTAGATTGGGAAACATAATATATAACCTTGTCAGGGTTGGGTTCCATGAGAGCTAATTTTACTGGAATGTGAATTAAAAATACTTTTTTCTCAGAATAGCTCGGAACTAATTTACCAACTATCAAACAAAATCTATGAAGCTCAATCACAAGCTCAATCTATACTCGTTCCTAGCTAGTTTTCCATTACTCAAAAAAAGCTACACTGCTAAAATCATGTTGGTGGCATTTTTGGGTACTCACATACCACTTCTAAGCTTACTCTTGAGTTTCGTGATCTCAAACTCCTATTCCTTGGAGATGGCGATTCGAGTTATGCTTATTGCTCTGTTGGCTACCTTAGCGGGTACAGCCGCCACCCTCTACGCACTACACCACCTGCTCAAACCAGTTATTTTGACATCTGCGGCATTGCACAATTATCTAAACACCAAAACCTTACCTAAATTGCCCACAGATTTTGCTGATGAAGCCGGTACATTGATGGCGGATACTTCACAAACTCTTTACAAATTAGATGAATTAATTCATTACATCAGTAATTATGACGATCTAACTGGATTACCCAATCGCGATCTATTTCGCGATCGCCTCCATCAGACTCTATCTCAACCTGAAAATAATCAGCGCTTTGTAGCAGTCTTTTTGTTGGGTATTGATGATTTCACTGCTATGAGTCATGGTTTGGAGCATGAAACAACAAATTTGTTGTTAAGAGCAGTAGCTCAGAGGTTATCAGTCTGTATGACACAAACAGATATTTTTGCCCATTTGAGTGGAGATGAATTTGCCATTGCCCATATAGACATTATTTCTTTTGAAAGTGTGATTAAGCTATCTCAGATGGTATTAAGTACCCTGAGCAAACCTTTTTCTATACAGGGTAACTTGATTCATATTACCGCCAGCATCGGCATCACAATTAATGGAATAAATGAGCGTAATAGCGTAGATCAACTTTTGCAACAGGCTCATATCGCACTGTACCAGGCGAAGCAGCAAGGGCGTAGCAAATACCAATTCTATTCACCAGAAATTAATGCTCAGTTGCAGGAGCGAATAACTTTAGAAAATGAATTACGTGGAGCGCTTGAGCGCAATGAAATGCTGGTTTATTATCAACCTCTGATTGATTTACACAGCGGACAAATTACAGCTATGGAAGCGTTGGTTCGCTGGCAGCATCCTACATTAGGTTTGGTTTCGCCAACAAAATTTATTCCCATTGCTGAAGCCAATGGTTTGATCCTACCAATTGGTGAGTGGGTCTTGCGAACTGCTTGTGCCCAAAACCGTGCTTGGCAGCTTGCTGGATTTAACCCAATTCGGATGTCTGTAAATCTGTCAGCCCGACAGTTTGAACTACCGAATCTGGTTGAGGTTGTCAGTCAAATTCTTGAGGAAACTGGACTCCAAGTATCTTACCTGGAATTGGAAGTGACAGAAAGCTTCTTGATGGCTGATATGGAGCGATCGGTTAAAACCTTAAAACAATTACGAGAACTGGGTATATGCTTGGCTCTAGATGACTTCGGTACTGGTTATTCCTCCCTCAACTACTTGAAGCGCTTTCCTGTGAATATGCTCAAGATCGATCGCTCATTTGTACAGGATGTCACATCCAATCCTGATAGTGCCGCCGTCACGAATGCAATTATTGCCCTGGCAAAAAGCCTGCGGTTGAACATCACGGCAGAGGGTGTGGAAACCCAAGAACAGCTTGACTACCTGAAAATGCTGGGATGTGATGAAGGGTCAGGGTTACTACTTCAGTTGCCCTGTACCAGCCGATCTAATTACCCCGATGTTGCAGAAAACTTTTCAGCAGATGGAGAAAATTCCAGCACAAGTGGATGCCTAAGCCAGAAAATACACCCCTGATAACGTTTCACTTAAATATTTGCTAGAAATGATTATCAGGGGGCAGGTTAAGGAGGCAGCTATGCTGAAGGAATTCCCATAAATAGATTTAGACTTGCGCCGTGAGCCTCAGCCAAACGGAGATTTAACAAGGAAGCTGTATTTCTTGTGCCCAGTTAATAAAATACATATTTTTTTATTTTTCATAAATAAATTTAGTTGCTCTCATATCAAGTCTGGCTAATTAGTTATGATTCCCGAATCTATGCAAAAACCCAAAAACCCTTCCCCTCTGCCCCCCTGCCCCTCTGCTGCCTTAATGATAAGTCTTTAACCGGACATGATATCAGACCATTTTGCCTCCAGAGAAAATTCTTTTCTAAAACCTCCTGCCCCCTGCCTCCTGCCTCCTGCCTTTCTTCAATGACATAAGCAGAGAAATCCAGGATTAATCAGACCAATAAAAGGTTATTTATTTTGAAACTGTAGAAAGCTTTGCAACCATGTGAGCACGAGATGAAACCTCAAGCTTGCGAAACATCCTTTTTAAAGCTTGCTTGACAGAGTTTTCAGTAATCCAAAGTTCAGCACTAATTTCTGCATTGGTTTGTCCTTGAGCCACCAAGGAAGCAATTTGCATTTCACGAGCCGTTAAACGCTTTGTCTGTAATAGTGGTTGTTGCAATCGCGTCATTGCCACCCAAGTAGAAATATGCAGACAAAGCGCACTCAAATCTGTAAGATTTTGTGAATCAAATGCAGGCATTCCCTGCTTACGAGTAAAACCTACCACGCCTACTAACTGCCCATTACTGACAATTGGCCCTGCCATGACGTGCCAGTGATCGGCGCGAGGACAAATCAACCTCCACGTCTTAGGTTCTACTACTAAAGCTTCATGAACAGGGGCATGATGTTCTAGCAAATAGCGTGCAACTGGGTTGTGTTGGGGTGATAATGCGATTTCCACTGCTTTTTGAAGCTTGCTGTTAGCTAGAGAAATTTGAGCAAAGAAAAACAGCCCACCTCGTGTAGCTGAAAAATATTCACTCATTTCTGTGGATATGTGCGATCGCAATGTCTCTTCATCTTTAGCTTGAGCAATTGCATGAAATAGAGCTTGTAAGGCAATCATGATTGGCAAATTGTACCCTTTCGAGGTCTAGGCGCAGTATAGCAACCAGACCTATCTTAGCTTTAGTCACACCAAGTCTTTTCCTTTGTTTGCTTTTTTTGGATTACTTAACCATGACTCTAAATCCTGGCATTGATGATACACAGATATCCGGGCGCTGGATTCAAATTAGTTTTTTTATCGCAGTAGTGTTTTTTAATCTGTGTTTAGCAACCCAAGTATTCAGTGTTGGACTGGCTTACTTTTACAACTCTGATTGGTGGAACCTACATATCTGGCTCGTGCGAGGATATAGCGGACTCTCACTAATTTTGTTGATATGGGTGTTTCTGATGCCGTTTCCTTCAAGAGTCCAGCGCCTTACAGCAGGTATTCCAGTGCTGCTAGGACTGCAATTTCTCACAATTCACTTGAAGACTTCTTTTCCTTTAGCAGTCTTCCATCCACTTATCGGCTTTTCTTTATTCTCTATTTCTACAACCCTAGTTCATCGAACATTTCGCATTGTATTTCCTAACCACAACCAAGACTAAATCCTTAACTTTCAATTCTTTAAGGATAGATTTCATAGCAACTTTCATCAGGAGATTGATTCATGACTTACTCACAAAAACATATTATTGGCTTGGTACTTTATCCTGGCATGACAGCACTTGATATTGTCGGACCCCAGACAGTTTTTAATTCGCTTCCTAATGTCCAGATCCACCGCATCTGGAAAGCTTTAGACCCGATCAAAACCGATGATGGAATGGTGATTTTGCCCGATACCACCTTTGAAAATTGCCCACCTTTAGACGCGATCTGCGTCGGCGGCGGTTTAGGACAGAGTGCAGTAGTAAACGATCCAGAAGTGCTTGAGTTTTTCCACAAACAGGGGAGCACAGCAAAGTTCATCACCTCTGTGTGCGGCGGGGTCTGAGTTTTTAGCGAAGGCAGGACTACTACAAGGCTATCGAGCGGCGACTCACTGGATGATGCGTGAACAACTCGCAACGTTGGGCGTTGAGGTCGGAACGGAGCGAGTTGTGATAGACCGAAATCGCATAACTGGTGGGGGGGTTACGGCAGGCATTGATTTTGGTCTAACGATCGCTGAAGTGCTTTGTGGTGACGAAGCCGCCAAGATCGCTCAACTATTAATGGAGTACGATCCAGCCCCTCCATTCGATGTCGGTTCACCCGAAAAAGCGGGGGCTGAGTTAGTCAATAAAGCAATGTTATATGCTACGGGGACATTGGGTTTAAACGTAAAATAGGCAGTCTGACATGACCACAAATTCGGAAATTGAACGTGTTCTCACACGTTGGATACAAATCCGTTTTTATACGACTTAAATCGTCTTTAACCTCTGCTTGATTGCTCAGTTATTAACGATTGGGGTTGCCTAGTTCAACGATCCTGCTTGGTGGACTATTCATGTTTGGCTCGTGCGACGAGGGTACAATGGACTGTCCTTTTTATTACTAGGAGGGTTGTTGAGCGCCCCATTTTCGGACAGAAGTTGTGGGTATAGAGCAGCATTAGCATAAAAAAATGTATCGAGATGCGCTATCGACGCGATCCAACGTTTCTCCTGCTTCCTGAATTTGGATGCTCTCAATAATCCCAATAACCGCACCTTTACCGACGGACACCACTACCGCCATCAAGATTAAAATCTCTTAACCTTTCGTTACAATAAAGACATTGAGAAGGACAAAAGCAAACCTCTCGAAGCTGAAATCAAAGGTGAACGACATGAATGGCACAATTCGCGTTGGTAATCTCTTCGGAATTCCCTTCTATATCCATCCGTCATGGTTTTTAGTTCTGGGTTTGGTAACTTGGAGCTATAGCAGTGGACTGGCGGCGCAATTTCCCCAATTATCTGCGGGATTAGCTTTGCTACTAGGATTGATGACAGCGCTGATGTTATTTGCCTCTGTCGTCGCCCATGAATTAGGCCACAGTTTTGTTGCGATTCGTCAGGGAATTGATGTCAAATCCATCACACTGTTTATATTTGGCGGTTTGGCGAGCTTAGAAAAAGAGTCGAAAACTCCAGGTGAAGCTTTCTGGGTAGCGATCGCCGGGCCAATGGTAAGCTTACTATTGTGCGGTATCGTTACAGCGATTGGTGTTACTACTGCTGCATCAGGGCCGTTAGCTGCAATTCTTGGTGTTCTAGCTTCCGTTAACTTGGCATTAGCACTGTTTAACCTGATTCCTGGCTTGCCTTTAGATGGCGGTAATATACTGAAAGCCATAGTTTGGAAAATTACAGGTAATCCTTATCAAGGTGTAACCTTTGCGAGTCGAGTTGGGCAAATTTTTGGTTGGGTAGCAATTCTTTCAGGCGTACTTCCCCTACTATTATTTGGCAGCGCCGATAACTTCTGGAACTTGTTAATTGGCTTCTTCTTGTTGCAAAATGCTGGTAATTCGGCTCAATTTGCCAGAGTCCAAGAAAAACTCACAGGTTTGACAGCCGAAGATGCTGTAACTCATGACAGCCCGATTGTATCTGCTAATCTTACCTTAAGAGAGTTTGCCGATGAGCGAGTCATCAGCGGGCAAAACTGGCATCGGTTCTTAGTGACTGATGATGATGGACAATTAGTAGGTGCGATCGCAATTGATAATTTAAGAACCATCCCCACAGCACTGTGGTCAGAAACTCAAGTTAAACAAGTCATGCGACCAATTACTGAATCTACCACAGTCCAATCAGATCGACCTCTGCTGGAAGTCATGCAGTTACTCGAACAACAAAAACTATCTGTGCTTCCCGTGATTCGCGAAAATGGCGTCCTAGTTGGAATCTTAGAAAAAGCTGCAATTATCCAGCTACTTCAAAACCGAACCCAACCTAACCCTGCATAAAGATGCAATTCATCGGAATCAAAAAACGCTAAACCCTTGTAGAGACGCAACAAATCGCGTCTCTACATTTTTATCACCCAAATTTTTGATTGCGTGAAAAAACCCCGTACAATTGAAAGAACTTTCTTGACTGTTGCCTTTTATCTGTCTCGGTAAATAAGTTCAAAAATCAAATCGGATTGTTATGTAGCACTCCTATTTAATTTTTGAACAAAACTGAGTATATATCTATTCTCTATTTCCTATATTTTTTTTCCAAGAATTTTTGCGAGATATCAGGTATATCCCTAGCAATGATAGACCCAACACTGATGCAGGTTCGGGTATAGTTTTGATTTTGGCATAAATAGCTGTTGTAGTTGTAGCTTCTTCAAGAGCCTTAATACTTATCTGGCGACCGTCTAGATTAAAACCGATTAACTCAAGGGTATATTTATTACTTCCAAAGGTGAAACTGCGATTACTCAAATTTGTATCTAAAAATACCAAGTCTGCACTCTTCTCAGGATCTTTTGGGTCGTTAAGTGTATTTACTAAACGCAAGTTGAAGTCAAAAACTTGGCTGGTTCCCACAGGGGGGCTGAAAGATACATTGAGATTTAAAGGTACAAATTCAACGCTTGAACCAGTGTTTACTGTTCCATTAAAGTAAGTCAAATCAGCTATTTTGAATACAGAGTTAATGTCCGCAGCAAATGAAGTTCCATTAGAGGTTAGTTTATTTGGAAGTCCTGACAATGACGACGAATTAACTTTACCCCAAGTAAATGCGTTACTTCCCACACCTGTATATATGGGATTAGTATCAGTGCTTCCTGGAGTAGGATTTCCCCATGTCGCACTAGAGATGCCAGAAAAAGTTAGAGCTTGTGCTTGACCAGAGAAACTAAATCCTGTGGCCGAACTCACAAAAAAACTAGATATAGCAGTAGCAAAAACAAAGCTTAGTTTCATAATTCTAGGTTTAAACGTTCATTCTGGAGCTTCTTTCAAGTAGGTATTCAGTCTACCTTAGTAAATTTACGGAAAATACGCCAATGTCTTCTTGTATTTTTTATAAAATATTTATGTGTATTTCAAAATAATTTAATGAATAATTTATATTTATGAAGTTAAAATTATGAATTGTTAAAATATATTTCACTAGTTTGTAATTAGTAAAACAGTAAACCGATTGTAAAATTTCCCTAACACGCTACCTCTCAGCAAGAGTGGAGACTTTAAGGGAAGTCAAAGGCGGATTAGGGTTCTTTTTTGATTTATGCAAGAAGTCTAGTAATTACGCAGGCAATTACGTAGGCGTAGCCCGTCGTAAACATCGCTACCTTACTTGACTTACCAATAAATTGTCAAGCTGATATGAAGTTACAGTTTTTTGACATTCTCCGCACTATGGGGAGGAATGGGATTCACAATTTTGATAAAATCTCTGGTAACAACTGGCTAGGAACTTTAGATAAAGCCAGATTTTGTCCCTGTATGCCTAACTCATTATGAAAAGCACGAATAGTTTTCACCACATAAGCAAAGGTTGTTTGATAAGCCTCTGGTTGTTTACTTAATCCGTTTAAGGCTTGCAAATGGTTATCTAATGCTACTTCTAAGTGTTGAGAGCGTGTCGCTTTGTCAATATTAAAAGACTTATCTATTACTAGCTGATAATGTGCTAGTCCCAGGTTATTGTGAGAGGCAAGCAAATCAAAACTTAAAGAAGTACCGCTAAGTGAGTGAGCCAAAGCTATAGCTTCCTCGTAAGCATTGATACATAGTTGCAGATATTTTTGCCGTGCCTCTTTAGTAGTTTCAGATAGGTTTGCTAAATGCCAGTAGGCAGTACCCAGATTATTTTGTGTAGCGGCGCAGGCACTGGGAACATTAGCTGGAGTGCGATACTTGAGAGCTTCGCTATAAACGTCTATGGCTAGCTGGAGATTTTCGGCAGGTTGTTCGTATTGTGCCAGATTCCAAAACGCAGTACCGATATTGTTTTGAATCATGCCATACTTGAGCGGTTCCGCTTCCGGGTTGTAGTGTGCAAGTGCTTCATTGTAAGCTGCGATCGCTTTCTTTAAATGCACAATCGGTTGGTTGTATTGCCCTAAATGCCAGTAAGCAGTACCCAAATTATTTTGGCAAGCCGCATACTTTAATGAATCCATTTCAGCTGTACGGTAACTGAGTGCTTCACTGTAAGCCAAAATTGCTTGCTGCCAATTTTCCGATGGGTGAGAGAAACGAGCTAAATCACCATAGGCTGTCCCCAAATTATTTTGTACGCGAGCGTAAGTTTCCGAATGTGTCTGAGGCGAAATTATCTTTAACGCCAACTGATAAAATTCTATTGCCTGCTCTATATAAGTTTGTCCCTCTTCAGAATTGGGTGGTGTGCGGTATAGCATCCAGTAGAGTGTACCCAAATCATTCAAGATATCTGGGAGTTGCGGTGAGCTTTCGTCATAGCTAATTGCTTCCTGATAGGCAATAATTGCCACCATTAGGTTTTCTAGAGTTGCCTCTCCTTGCTCAATGCGAAGACGGTATAAAGTACCCAAGCGATGATAAGCCTCTGCCAGTATCTCCTCTGCAACAAGATTTTCGTGTAATTCTTCAATCTCCAATAAAATCTGCTGTGGTTGTAAGGAATCCTCTGTATTTTTGGTAGTACTTGTATTAATTGTTGCTGTTACTAGCTCCCTTAACTCACTGCTAATATGAGATAAAGACGATAGCGATTGATTATTACTTCCACTACCAGACCGATTTGTAGATTCCTGTTGTTGTGGCGTAGCCTTCAAGAAATCTGCTGTTGATGATGGAACTTCCTCAGTTTGGTGTACGCGATTCCCTTGTATCTCTACTGGAAAATCAGAATTATTTTCAAACTTGAACTCAGTAGCTGCGGTTCTAAGTTCTGCTTGGTTAGCTGATTCATCTAGAATCGACTGCTCAATATTTTCTAAATCCAAGCTTCCAGAACGTGAAAAACGTTCTGGATAGGCCAAATTCTGAGTTGCTGGTGTGGGTTCTCCAGCAAACACAAATACGCCAGTACGACAACGCCAAAACTGTGGTGCTGATTGCTTAATAGCCGACAACCAAGGACGTGGTATCCACAAAAGCAAATTAGATTCTAGGAATCGGCTGGATTCTTGTGTAGAGAAATATTGTTCGCTTAAGCGGAGATAGTGCAAAAATAAACGCTGTGTTGCAACTGGTTGCTTCGTAAGATGTTCCACACCGACAATCTGAAATGCTGGTACTGGAAAAGGTCTTCCAGGAGTATCTTTTGATGCCTCAACAATTGGCGGTGGGTAATTAGTCAACCATTGATTAATCTGGATTATAGGATTGGGATCGTTTAAATTCAAACGCAACGTGACTAATCGCGGATAAGCTGGAGTGCTATTTTCCTGAGCATTTGATGATTGATATAGCACTTGTCCAACAGGATAAGCCAATGTAGAATGCAAACGGGCTGCTACCTGATTCCTTAAGTATAAATCATCACAAACCGCCAAAAGAATTTGTCGTCGTAAGCCAAGACTTAAGGCAAGTTTCAGACGGTGGTATACTTGCCGATTCCAAGTAGAATTATTGTTGGGTGCAGTATCATTCACGCTCATAGCGGCTAAAAAGCCAAAACATAGTACATATCACCTTTCTGGGTGCATTCAAGTGGGCTAAAGTCATAATAAAAATGATTTTTAATAAGTAGATGTTGTGCTGCTGTGGATATATTGAGCCTTCAATTATAGTTGGAAAAATAAAGTATAATTATATACTTTCATTCCTGGTTCAATTTTAACAAAAAATAAAAAAGCAGGCCCCTCTTAAAATCGGAACCTGAAAAACTATACAAAAGATGAAGTTTTCTTAAAATGTTTTACGATCAGCTGCTCTTAGAAACAAAGAAGGCGACTAGAATCAAGCCGGCAACCAAAGCTGTAGCGGCAATTCCTAGTAAGAGATAAGTTCGCTTTTGCCCTTCTGTGGGAGGTTCTGCTTGATAAACCTTTGGTTCCCGGGCAAAATTATTCAGAAGACCGCCTTCTTCATTGGTATAGGGCATGAATGAATTCCTTTATCTTTATCGTTAATTTAATGTTACATAAATGCTAAATCTGGTCTTAAACTGCTAGATAAATCGTTACATTTTGGATTGGGGACAAGAGGCAGAGGAGCAGAGGGGCAGAGGGGAAAGACTTACTGCTACTTCTCCTCTGCTCCCCTGCTCCCCTGCCTCTCCAGTCCCCATTCCCTAACTTGTAATCGTCCCAGTTAGAGGTGAACTAGGACTGGCGTAATCTTTAATAGGCATTCTGCCGGCAAGATATGCTAGACGACCGGCGACTGTCGCTAAATTCATCGCATGAGCCATTGCTGCTGGTTTTGGAGAAAGAGCGATCGCACTATTAATCAACAAGGCATCTGCTCCCAATTCCATTGCTTGCGCGGCTTCTGAGGGTGAACCAATACCAGCATCTACCACCACTGGCACACCTGCATTTTCGATGATTATTTGGATATTGGCAGTTGTTTTCAGTCCTTGTCCAGAACCAATTGGTGATGCTAGAGGCATGACTGTCGCACAGCCTACCTCTTCTAAACGCTTGGCTAACATCGGATCAGCGTTGATATAGGGCAATACTGCAAAGCCTTCTTTAACTAGTTGTTCTGCTGCTTGCAATGTCCCAATCGGGTCTGGGAGTAAATACTTAAGGTCGGGTATTACTTCTAACTTTATAAAGTTATTATCTTCTTGCCCCAATAATTTCGCCATTTCTCGCCCTAAACGCGCCACCCGAATCGCCTCTTCGGCAGTTTGACAACCTGCGGTATTGGGTAACATCCAGATTTTCGTCCAATCTAAGGCTTCCGCTAAACCTTCATGTCCAGGAGCCTTGGTTTGTACCCGTCGGACTGCTACGGTGACAATTTGGCAATCGCTGGCGGCGACGCTTTGCTGCATTTCCTCAATACTGCGATACTTACCAGTTCCCGTCATCAAGCGAGATTGGAAGGTTTTGCCAGCGATAATCAATGGGGAATCGGTAGAGACGCAATTAATCGCGTCTGTGGGGAGTGAGGATATAGCAGAGTGATGTCCGTTAGAGAAATTGGCAGAGTGAGTCAGCATTGCGGTGGAGGTAGATGACAGGGACTGGAAGCGCGAATAGTGAAAATCAGCAAGTAGGGGGTCAAATTTTTGTTCTAAAATTAAATCGGCAATCAAAGCGGCAGTTACGGGCGCAAGTAGAATTCCGTTGCGGTAATGACCCGTAGCAAAGGTTAAATTTTGACAGTGGCTAGTGCCCAGGATGGGTAATTCATCAGGGGTAGTTGGGCGAAATCCCCACCAAAATTCCTGGATGGGATAATGCTTTAATTGGGGATACAGGCGAATGGCAGCTTGTAGTAATTTTTGAATACCTTCTGGGGTGTTGTTGGGGATAAAGCCAACATCTTCACTGGTTGCGCCAATAACCAGGCGATCGCGTCTTGGTACGATGTAAATATCCTGCCCAAATAAAACCCGCTTCAAAGGCAATTCCGGCGAAACTTCTGGTATCCGCACACTCAGCATTTGTCCTTTTCTGGGTAGCACGGGTAGCGGTAACAATTCATTTGACCAAGCACCTGAAGCTAAAACATAGTGCGCGGCGCGAATTATTCCAGCATTGGTTTGCACGCCAACCACTTGTCCCTGCTGCTGTAAAAATGCTTCTACTCTAATACCGTCTTTGAGTTCAACACCAACAGACTCAGCTGCCGTTCGCAATACCTGAGCTAGAGCTTTATTATCAACTTGAGCGTCTTCAGGATACCACCAGCCACCAACTACCTCGGCTCCCAATCCTGGTTGATATTGATGAATTGCCTCTTTGTTTAACCAGTAAGCCGGGGACTCTTCGCTAGCAGAGGGGCAGAGGGGCAGAGGGGCAGAGGAGAGGAGTTTTCCCTCCTCCCCTGCTCCCCTGCTCCCCTGCTCCCCTGCTTCTTCAAAAACAGGTGCAAGGATACCACAGGCGCGGTAGCCAGTATTTAAGCCGGTCAGTTCTTCTAATTTGCGCGTCCAGTCGGGATATAAAGCACGCGATCGCCAACACAAGGAACGCATTGCCTCATTAGCGATGTTTTCCGCATCTGGTGCCAACATCCCGGCGGCGGCGTGGGTAGCGGCAGCCTGAAAGTCACGACAAAGCACGGTGACGTTTGTCCCGCGCAATTTTAGTTCAATGGCGATCGCTAAACCAATAACGCCACCACCAATAATCACAGTCTCACTAATCATTAGTCATTAGTCATTAGTCATCTGTCATTAGCCATTTATCATTAGTACATAACTAATAACTCATAACTCATAACTCATAACTTATAACTTATAACTTGTAACTAAAGACGGGTCTGAAGACGGATCTGATCGTTACCACAAGGCGCGAATTGGTTCGTTGTTTTGATTTGTATTGCTAGATGGTGTGCTTGTTTCTGAAGAATTTGTATTGCCGTCTGTTGTACTGTCAGTTGAGTCATCGCTAGAATTCTGGGCAACGTTACTCCTGTTGTCAGGTCTTGGGGCTACAATAGAGCGCCTATTTTCGTTTGTTTGAGTTGTTTCGTTTCCTTCTGTTGCAGTTTCTTCATTCTTGCTGCCAGCACTGCTATTAACATTGATATTAGCTGGCAGGACTTCTGATTTCTTGTCACTAGGAGCGTTAGCAGTTTGTACGCCCATCGGAAAGTTGATGCCTAGTAATGTACCAAGCAGAATGGCTAAACCTCCAGCCATTAAAATTAAGGGTGTCCATCTACCCATCTTGTCTTAACTCCTTTTTAACCTTTTGGTGTCCACACTATTCGAGAACCTTGTCCCCAAAATCCATCAAACTTTGTCACTTTCACATCGCTTAAAACCTGAGTTTGACAGGCTAAACGTAAGTCTGTTGTAGGAGAATGGGGAGGAAGCGAACGCCGCGCAGGGGTCGCGCCAATTCGCTGCTGAGACTTTGCCCTCTACCTTAACCGCGCAGGTACCGCAACTGCCAATGCCCCGACAGTTTATTACCTTAGCACCGTCATTGTAGAGGTCAATACCATTTTGCAGCAAAATCTTGCGGAGATTGCTTCCATGCTCGCAATCAATTGTTTTACCTTCAGCTATTACTTTAGGCATTTTTAAGTTGCCAAACCGGCTTTTTGTTGTATATTGACACATTGCCTCGAAAGTTGTCTCGTCGGTCCCAGTTTTATGACCACAAATTCTTTACCTCAACTTTGGCTCTATGACACTACATTACGGGATGGCACTCAGCGCGAGGGGCTATCTGTATCGATAGAAGATAAGTTACGCATTGCCCGTAGACTCGATCGGCTGGGAATTCCCTTTATTGAAGGTGGTTGGCCTGGTGCCAATCCCAAGGATGTACAATTTTTCTGGCAACTCCAAGAAGATCCGCTCAAACAGGCTGAAATTGTTGCTTTTTGTTCGACTCGCCGCCCCAACTCCACTGCCGCCACCGAACCGATGCTACAAGATATTTTGGCGGCGGGAACTCGCTGGGTAACGATTTTTGGCAAGTCTTGGGATTTACATGTAACAACCGGACTCAAAACGACATTAGAAGAAAATTTGGCAATGATTCGCGACACCATTGAGTACCTCCGTTCTCAGAGTCGCCGGATTATCTACGATGCCGAACATTGGTTTGATGGCTATAAGCACAATCGAGATTATGCTTTACAGACATTAGAGGCTGCGATCGCCTCTGGTGCGGAATGGCTAGTCCTCTGTGATACCAATGGCGGCACTTTACCCCACGAAATTAGCCAAATTGTTCAAGATGTAGTCAAGGTGACTGGGGACTGGGGACTGGCGACTGGGAAAGACTCTTCCCAGTACCCAATCCCCAGTACCCAATCCCCAATCCCTCAAATTGGAATTCATACTCACAACGATTCGGAAATGGCGGTTGCTAACGCAATAGCCGCCGTGATGGCAGGGGCAAAGATGGTACAGGGCACAATTAATGGTTACGGTGAACGTTGCGGTAATGCTAACCTCTGTTCGTTAATTCCCAATTTACAACTGAAGGCGGGTTACAGTTGTATCACAGAAGACCAGCTCACAGAACTTACAGAAGCTAGTCGTTTTGTGAGTGAGGTCGTCAACCTGGCGCCAGATGAACACGCTCCCTTTGTGGGACGTTCGGCTTTTGCCCATAAGGGCGGTATTCATGTATCAGCTGTAGAACGTAATCCCCTAACTTACGAACACATTCAACCGGGACAAGTCGGGAATCGTCGGCGCATTGTGATTTCGGAACAGTCTGGACTGAGCAATGTTTTAGCCAAAGCCCGCAGTTTTGGGATTGAATTGGATCAACAAAAAGCAGAGGCTAGGGAAATTCTCCAGCGTCTCAAAGATTTGGAAAGTGAAGGATTTCAATTTGAAGCAGCAGAGGCTAGTTTTGTGTTGCTGATGCACGAAGCTTTGGGAGGCCGCCAAAAGTTTTTTGAAGTCAAAGGTTTTCAAGTCCACTGTGACTTGATTGAGGGAAAAGAAACTAGCAATGCCTTAGCTACAGTCAAAGTCGCTGTTGACGGCAAAAATATTTTGGAGGCGGCGGAAGGTAACGGGCCTGTTGCAGCTTTGGATGCAGCTTTACGCAAGGCTTTGGTGAACTTTTATCCTCAGATTGCAACTTTTGATTTGACAGATTACAAAGTGCGGATTCTCAACGGACATACGGGCACTGCGGCAAAAACTCGTGTGTTGGTAGAATCAGGCAATGGTCGTCAACGCTGGACGACGGTAGGAGTTTCCACCAATATTTTGGCGGCTTCCTATCAAGCGGTGGTGGAGGGCTTAGAATACGGTTTGTTGTTACATTCCCAAGCAGAAGCAGCTTTAAAGGCTTCTAGTTGACCGAAGAAGCAGGGGGGAGGGGGGCAGGGAGCAGGGGGAGCAAGCCCTTCCCTCCTGCCGTGGAGCGGAGCGGAACATGGGATATGTAGTGTAGGGAAAGTTTGCGTTTTTGGATGAAAAGGGGAAGCGATCGCTATTTGGCGATCGCTTCTTACGATCTATTAAAAATTTTTCTGCTTATATAGCGAAAAAGCAATTGTGAAAAGTAGCTCTACCAATTGCGCCATCCACCTTTAGGTGCAACTTCATTATTAGTAGACTTCAGCCCGTGATTTTGCAACAGAGTTTGATATTCGGTGCTGCTTGCCCAACGGTCAATTTCTCGCGCCCGCAGTACTGGCACTGGATGGGTTAATTGGGCTGTACGGGCAGCTTTGACCATTTCACCCAGTTCTGTCTTGCTAATATCATCGTAAGCGCGGGCTTGGGCAACAAAGGCATCGAGATTCAGTTGGGGCGCTAAGGTGGGAGAACCACCAGCCAACTTCATCAACACGGACATGACCACTTTCGGGTCTTGGGTTGCTAGTAATGCGGCGCGATCGCAGGTAAACTCAGCACAACGTACCCATTCCAAAAGTTGCGCCTGTATAGCTTGAGCCACAAAGGTTCCGACATTGGGCACAATCGCCGCAGCTAATATTAATAAATTTACAGGTGTCAAGTAAACGCTATGGTCACACTTGAGATGCCCTAACTCGTGGGCGATTACTGCTTGTATTTCCTCTGGTGTGAGGATATCAATCAGGGAAGTGTGTACCACCACAAAAGGCTGCTTACCCCGCACAGCAAAAGTATAAGCATTGGGAGCCGGATGTTGCCGGACGTACAACTGGGGAGGATCTATATCCAGGATTTTACAGGCATCTAACAATAGCTTGTATAAATCGGGTAGTTGCTTTTCACCCACCAAAATGCTAGAGGCAATATTTTCCACATAAAAAACTTGCTCTGCCATTGGCCCAAGCCAATTTCGCACCAACATATCTATGCCTGGTATCTGCTTGAGCGCTCTGGTAGCTTCCAGGTCTAATGGATGACGAAATGAGTCAGCTTTTAAACCAATCAGCGGGGTTTTGAAGAAGGACATAGTGCAACAAGCTATAAAAAAATACAACTATGGAATCTGGCTGGATAGATAAACAGCCTCCCACAGTTAGTATAACGATTTCAGTTGGGGGTTTCCTTTCTTGTATACTCGTAACTTTCGGGATTACTGCTCATTTCACCCCTTTGCTGCATACACCTACCGAGCAAATCCTCTCCTTTAGTGTCCGTTGCAGTTAATCTTGATTGGACACACTAATTCACACTCGGAGAATTGAATGCGCTTTGGTTTTTTGACTTTATGTGTTCTCGCACTAGCGACAACTTCTGGACACGCCGCTCAGTCTGCCAAGATTCCAGCACTGGTGATGACCAGCCCAAATTCAGCTGAGGCCAACTACGAAGATAAATGCAGCAACGGTGGCAACCTTGACCAGTTTAATCGCGATAAGTTTCTTAAACTTATGCTTGCTGATAAAAAATCAAAGCTATCTCAACTGAAAGTAGCTCTCCTCAATGAAATTAAACAAAGCGGTGATGAGCCACGAGGCGAGGGTGTCCGTATTGGTGAATGGAATCAAACCTTCCATGACCGAAGTGGTTGTGGCACAAACACTAACAGTTACTCAGCATTTGTTGTCACCGTGACTGGTGGAAATGCAAACCATACGGTCGTGAAATACCTGGTAACAATTGATGACGACGATAACGCAGGCAAAAGAACCCTCAAGATCGGCGACATCCGTCCAATCAAACTACGAAATGATAATTGACCCAAGCCACTTCTTTTCGCTTCCTAGTTCCAAGTCTCTGAAATTTAGAAGCTTCAAAGTCTTGTTGTGCCCTGAGAAAACTCAGTACAGAATTTCATTAATTTATAGCGAATTCATGAAAGGCAATACCGTGCAATGCCAATGCGTTGGCTTGCATTGTTAATGCAATGGCCGCCTTGTTAATGCATCGGCTTGTATTGTTAATGCCATGGCCGCCTTGTTAATGCATCGGCTTGTATTGTTAATGCAATGGCCGCCTTGTTAATACGTCAGCTTGTATTGTTAATGCCATGGCCGCCTTGTTAATACATCGGCTTGTATTGTTAATACGTTCCCCTGAATTAAAAACGCTATGCTTTTACGCAAAACTGTACTAAGCATGAAGCTACAACTAGTGACACGATCAAAAGAGATCGTTTTTTTCTGTTGTCACTATGAAAATATTGGTGCTAAATGCCGGATCGAGCAGCCAAAAGAGTTGTCTGTATGAAATTCCAGATGAAATGCCTACCCAACCACCCCAACCTCTTTGGGAAGGGAAAATTAACTGGACTCAAGATCGGGGTGCGGCAGAAATTGAGGTGAAAACTGTTACGGGTGGAACGCTGCAAAAATCAATCTCTGGTGATTCTCCACAGGCGCACCTCACCTATATGCTGAATACACTCGATCGTGATGATACCAAGGTAATCGATCGCTTGTCAGAAATCGATGTGGTGGGGCATCGGATAGTACATGGTGGAGAGGATTATCGAGATAGTGTAGTAATTACGGAGGATGTCAAAAAGGTGATCGCCCATCTGTCTAATCTTGCTCCCGAACATAATCCAGTTGCCTTGGAAGGTATAGAAGCAATTGAAAAAATTTTAAAAGATGTCACTCAAGTAGCAGTATTTGATACCGGATTTCATGCCACTTTACCCGATGCAGCAGCAATTTATCCCGGCCCGTATCAGTGGGTAGAGCAAGGTATTCGTCGCTATGGATTTCATGGTATCAGTCACCAATACTGTTCTCAACGTGCTGTCCAAATTCTCGGTCGAGATGTTGCATCTGAGCGGTTAATTATCTGCCATCTGGGGAATGGATGCTCTTTAGCAGCGATAAAAAACGGTCGCAGTATTGATACTACTATGGGATTCACGCCCTTAGACGGATTAATGATGGGTAGCCGTTCTGGTTCAGTCGATCCGGGGATTTTGATTTATTTGTTGCGGCACTGCAATTACTCTATCGAAAAGTTGGATGAGTTATTAAATAAAGCTTCTGGGTTAAAGGGAATTTCCGGTGTATCTAGCGATCTGCGTGAAGTTAGAGAAGCGATTGCTGAAGATAATTCCCGCGCTCAATTGGCATGGGATATCTACGTACATCGCTTGCGTTCTGGTATCGGCGCAATGCTTGCTAGTTTGGGGGGATTAGATGCTTTAGTATTCACAGCAGGTGTGGGTGAACACTCTGCAGAAATTCGCCAAGCCGCCTGTGAAGCCTTTGGATTTATCGGACTGAAAATAGACCTTGAGAAAAATCAACAGCAGCCAGTGGATGAAGATATTGCCACACCTGACTCAACAGTGAGAATATTAGTCATACATACTCAAGAAGATTGGGCGATCGCCGGGCATTGTTGGCAAATATTGACAAAGTAAAAATCATCAAAAAGCCAACCCCTTTTAGAAGTTGGCTAAATTGCAGCAGATTTCAAGTTAGTGAAGTACAGTATTTAGGTCTTAAAGCTAGACAGAGAGATTATTCTAATTCTTTTAGCGCACCGGGGCGTAGCCAATTCTGAATTCTACTGTAACTTTCTTTGAAAGGAAACTCTTAAGAATCTGTAATCGCAAGCTGCGCTACAAAAGCATCTAATTCTTGGTCAATAGCATCTAATTTTCTGTTAAGTAATTGTAACTCTCTAATTGTTGCGTCAACGTCAGATTGTCCTTGTTGTTTTTCTTTTAGAATTGAATCAATCTGTTCTCGAAACTTTTGAATCTCTTGACCAAGACTCTCATCTATCGATTTTTGAATTTCAATTAGCTTTATTACTACCGCATCGGCTATTTTATCGCCTCGTTGGTCTGCTGAATCACGAATTGAAACTGCAAATCGTTTAGCAGCGTCTTCTTTAATCTTGTTATTTGTAGATTTTGCAGTTAACAATCCCTGAATGAGTCCACCACTAGCCATAGCTCCAAATATCAACAAAGGATTTGCAGCAGTTAGAGTAATTGCTGCCACACTAATTATTAGTTGAGGAATAATAGCTTTTGCCATCTCTTGATAGCCAAAAACAGCACCAACCCCGGCTAATCCAATATTTGCTCCTAACAAAAAGCCTCCACTCGCAGCCAGTACTCTTTCGATGACACTAACTTTTTTAATGTTAAGGTCATCTATGGAAACTATGCCACCTGCAACTTGAATCTTCAGGCTATCTAATTGATGTACAAATTCGTTGGCACGTTCATCTATCTCTTGGGTAAGACGTTCTAGACGGCTACTAACCAAAGGTTGTAATATTTCATTTTGCCAGACTAATAATTCATTTTCCATCTTGCTGGAAAGTTGGTTAGTCACATCCTTAATTAACTTTTCAATTTGCGACTTAGTTAACACCATTGATGTTTGGGTTTCCAACGTTTTCACCCATTCGCTCACAACTTTGTCAGCCAGACGGCGATAGAAACTAGAACCTTCAGCACTAATAGTCTGTTTGATATCTTCCAAAAAATTAGAGATACGTCGCACTATCTGTTCTCGCTGCATTTCCAAACGCCGTAGTGGCTCCTGAGCAGCTTCATATCGAGCTTCCAAGGTTTTTAAATCAGTTCTTAGCATCGCTTCCCGCTGAGGAATAACTCCTCGTGCTTCATAAATTGCTCTCTGGAGTTCTGCCGCAGTTCTGAGAATTTTGATGTTACCTTTTTCGTTGGCTAAGAATTTTTCTAGTTCTCTTTCAACCAAAGTTAAACCTGAAGCTTCAACTTGCCCCTTATCGCCTTTGAGTTTTCCTCCTAAAGCACCACGAGCATCGATAAAAAATATCCGTTTTTTATCACGTTTTGTTTTCGGAGCTAGTTTGTTAATTCCAAGTTGCTTAATGCTGTCTTTTTCTTCATCTTCAATCATATTGAAGCGATTGCAGATAAAGAAAATATCTTTATGTCCAGGAGGTATTAAAGTATTGTCAATCACATCCATTTCTGACTTAGAAGCCAGTGCTTCGCAGGAAAGTACAAAGAGTATTGCATCAACATTAGACAAATAGTCCATTGTTACTTTCTGGCGAGTATCATGTTCATTCAGTCCAGGAGAGTCAATAATTTCTACTCCATTGCGGCAAAGTTCTAGAGGCCAAAACAATTCAACTTTTTCGTAGGGATTGCTATTAATTTCACTTACATCATCTTTAATTACAACATACTCTTCAATTTCATTAATAGGAACTTCTTGAGGCTGAGACATAGGAGTATCTACCGACTTTGCAGGATGTAATAAAGCCCGACGGCTATCTCCCCATTTCACTTCATTAATGATTGCAGTACAAGGTCTAGCATACGCAGGTAAAACTTTCTCACCCAGCAAAGCATTGATAAAAGTACTCTTACCACGCTTAAATTCACCTAAAACTAATACCTTAAAGCTATTGGACTGCACTAGATATTCTAATTGTTTGAGTGACTTTTCTGATTCAGTCATGTTTAGCGAACTAATTAGCTTCAAGTGGCGTTGAATTAAACTCGCTAGCACATTTTGTTTCTCTTGAAACGCTTCATAGTTTTGGTATTTAACAGTTTGAACTACCATAAAAATTTCCTTGCAGATTTATTGGGTTTATGTACTTGAAAGAAATGTAATTTAGGGCAATAACAATCGTGAAATTTCTTTTTTCAAAGTAGAAGCTTGAGAGATTATTTCTGTCCAATGGTTTTCCGGTTGTTCTTGCTTACTATTGAAAGCAAGTTTATAGGCAGATTGCCAAGCAATTTTTTCCTCTTCCATTTCTTCACTCAATTGGTTATATAGTTGTTGAAAACGATTTGCTAAACGTTTAAAATACTCATCCATACAACGGTCAAGGCTATGTTCTAGCTCTTGATTAAGTAACTTTCGCTGCTCTTGCAATTTTTCCCTAATAACTCGCTCACCAACGACCCATACTGTTGTACTTACAGCTACTCCAATTGCTCCACCAAAAACACAGCCACAGATTGTAGCAGCACTACCTCCAAGGCGGGTGAGAAGTCGATATTTTTCGATTTCAGTCAGGGAAATAGCTTGTAAATCTAAATCGATTTTAACTATCTCTGAAGTATCAATATCTTCTGTATTTATCCGAGTTGAAAACTGTTTCGATACTTCATTTTGTAGCCACTCAAAATCTAGAGCCAAAGCTTTTAAAATATCGCTTTCTAATTGTCGGCTCAACCTGAAAAGCTCACGTCTTAATCTAAATGGTAAATCTTGCTCCCACCAAGTTTTAGGATCTTGGGTTCTTTTGAGTTCCAATGAAAGATTTTCTAATAACTCTGTTTTCGCTTCGAGAACTTTTTGGTGTAACGCCTTGGTACGGTATAAGCGTTTTTGATCCAAATTCAGGCGAATTCTTTCCCAGTCAGTTTGAGAGTTTTGGATTTCCTGATTGACCTTCATTAAAGCGCTCTCTTTCGCTGTTGCATCCATTGCAGTAGTAGAGATTGCTAATTCTCCAACTTTGATTAGATGTGAAAGATAATCTGTTATTTGACCTGCAATTTTACGGCTACGCCAGATCCGGCGATCGCCTTTTGCTACCATTGACTCAATCTCAGTTTTTATTGCTGCAAATACTTCAATTTCTGAATTCCGATCGCTGACAGGATATAGCGGTAAAACAGGAATTGTTGAGGAAATTTTTGCTATTCGCTTACGAATACTATTAAATACCTCTAACCTTTCCTCTTCAGCAATAGTATCAAGCTTGGAAACCGCAACCAAAATTCTAGGAATATGGCGACCCATTACTTCCTGTTCTAAAAAGGTTGCTTCTGTCATGCTGAAAGGTAATGTAGCACTGACAACTAAGACAGATGCATCACACTGGCTTAACAGATCGAGTGCAAGAGCCGCACGACGACCACTTAAGTCTCCTACTCCAGGTGTGTCAATTAATTCAACGTCAAGTGCTTGTAACCAGGGATTGGCTAATGTTAAACGGACTTGGCCAACCACCTCTTGTTCGCTACCATTGCGATCGATAGCTGTTAAATCTCTCCAAGATAGTGCTTCCATTGGACGAGTCTCCCATCCATCTTTGGAAGATTGAACTTCCATACGGTCTTCTGACCCTGCGACAATTGAGGTTAAGGTCGCTGTAGTTGGAAGATCGCCAACAGGTAAGATGTTTGCATCTAATAAGCGATTGACTAAAGAACTTTTGCCACGACTGAACTCACCCACAAACGCTAGACGGAAACCTGGCAATTCCCACCGTGAGTTTAGTACTTTTAACTCAGCAGTAATATCTTCACAATCAGATAAATTGGATAATAGCAAACACTCATCAAGCCAGAGGCGAATCCATTCACTCAAGTTATGAAAATCTTCTGAAGGTGCAGGTGATGGTCTTTGAGTTTCGATAATATTAGCATTTACTACAGATTTATAAACACTATCATCTGTCTTTTCTGCTTGAAAAAAATGATCGTTGACAGCTTCTACTACACCTGAAACAACAATCTGAATTGTCTCAACAACAGCGGTATTTATCGCTTCTGGAACACCATCAATAACAACTTCTTCCAATGAAGAACCTAAATAATTTGAATCTTCCTCACATCCTGATGCTTCACTATAATATTGAACTGAATATGAGGCAGGTTCTAAATTATCACTGTTTACTTCTATAAAATTCTCCTTTATATTAGTTTCCGCTTCAAAATGAAACCAATCATCAAAAGCATTGGAAAAAGACTTATCAATCATACAAATTTTCCTTTAGGATATTTACTTACTGCTCAAGTTATTAGATTTTTCTGTAACGCTCTCTGCGACTTAATATTTTGACTTCATTTTCATTGTTCTATACTAAAAAGAGAGAGGCTTTGATTTTTGCTCCCCTTCCCTATAAGGTAAGTAGGGGTTAGGTTTGAGAGAAAGTCGCAGATATCGTACTGTAATAACTTTTAATCTGGCAAATTTAACTCAGCTGTAGATATACTGGATATATGCAGTACAGCCGCGTCTGATTGAGCAATACTTAATGATTCAAGAGGATTAAAGATAATTTCGGATGCGATCGCAAAAACTTCGACTAATTTTTTGCTTTTCTCAAAAGATTTATTCATGGATTGTTTGCAGTCTAAGAGTTTGACTTTAGGTAAAATCCATGATATGAGTCTTGCTGTGATAACTATGAAAGTGGGCTAGATTGTAATCAAGAATACAAATTATATTTTCATCAATAAATTAGACATACTAAATTTAATCACAGGAAGCATTGTCATCTTTGACAAGGCAAGATTACAAGCCAAATGTTCAGCTTCATACTTTTTAATCACTTTCGGGAGAGAATATTCAAAGCTCAATTCTGAGTAAGGATTTTAGATTTTACTCTAGTGATAGTGAAAAAAAGAAAGTTAAAAGAATTTTATTTAATTTAAATTTCTTAATAAGGGACGCATAATCAATTTAACAACTCGCCCCCATGTAAAGCTTAAAATGTACTCTACAAGTTTTGGGACGATTAGTGAAAAAAGCGGTAAGAATAAGGCAGTAAGGTTACGAAAGCTAGTACTAGCAACAAAAACACTAGGGATGAAACAAATCAGCGTCCATATCAACCTATTTATAAATTTAGAATTTATGGAAGTACGACTTTGAAATTGATTAACAACTATATAGCGAGTAGTAGCAAATAATATAGTTAACCCTAACCAAGCAAATATTACTAGCATCCAATTTGCTGGATGGAGATTGTAAACTAGAAAACCAGCAGGAAAGAGAGAAGCTATCTCCCAAACTAGCAGATTTAATTTACTCCGCAGACAGCTTAGTATTTGCTCAATAAGCCAATAATGCACATAAACAATATTTAAACACTGAGAATTTTGGATAAAATCACTCCTAATTTTGTGAATTATGTCGCCATAAAATAAGATATTGCTTTGTAAAATAATATCTTGTTCTTTCCAAAAATATAAAGCTGATGTATCTTCTCTATAATAAGAATTAAAAGTAAGTCCATACTGTAATCTCGATTTATTTTGTAATGATTTGCTCCAAAATAATTTGATAAAATTTCCGATAAAAGTATTGTCAAATATTTTCAATTTATTTTTAGTAACTACTAATTTAGTGTATGGTGTAACGTTCTTATTCAAGCAAATCTTATCGCTAAAACAATTGTAGTACCAAAGATAAGCTAGTAACTTTGGAGGAATGTATAAAGAGCAGCCTATTTCTCGCGCTTCCGCAATTTGTTTTAAAATGGTCTTATTTAGATAAAAAGTATACTGTCCTGGTTCAACCTTAATTTTAAGTTCAATAGGAGTGCCTTGAGGTATTTGTACAAAGAAAGAGAATTGAACATCAACTTGATTATCTGTGTGTGTTTGTTCGGCGTTCATTGTCGGGATAATTTTGCGATATTTTGTATAATACCAATCAGAAAATCTAATGTTCCACGCCACTGTTTCTCTCCAGCAACTACCCCTTCATTATGTATTTTTAGAATTAAATCTCTATCTCCTTCAGATAATTGAAATAGCTTTTTATGATAACGACTAATAATATCTCCATCTAACTGCATAACAGTTTGAGCATAAATAATATCAATATCTACGCTAGTAATGTTGCCACTATTAAGTGCCGCTTTTAGTTCAGACATTTTTCGCAAAGTACGAATAAATTTATCATTATTTAAAAGTTCTTCAATCTCTTTCCACCTTTGCTGCAAACTTTTTAGATTATTTTCTTCTCGATCTGCAACAGGAGTGGGAGCAGGCAATATTGGTCGAGCTAACTTTATGTATACCTCGTCAGTTGGAAGAATATTCGCTTTATGTTCCACTTGATATTTAAGACGCTCTTGATATTGGATTATTCTGGAGTCTGGCTCACTACTCTCATTGCTTTTTTCCAGGAGAATGTAAAAATATTCTCTTTCAAGTTGCGAAAATAGACTTGTATAACGCTTGCGTAATTCTTGAGCTTGAGTTTTTTCTGGTTCTGCTAAATCGTCTGGATTTGGAATTCCTTTGACATCAAAGTAGTCTTTGTCATTTATTGAATAAATCTCTTCATACGCTTGCCAAGCATTAAACTTTGCGCCAGTAATTTGCTCCACAACCATTGTATTTATTTCTAAAGCTGTAATATCGTCAACTAATTCATGTACAGATGAGACTACTTTCTCTAGCAAATCTTTGGCTTGTTCTTGAATTTTGTTAGGCATAGTCATAATTTCCTTGATTTATCTAAAGCAAATTAACCTACAGGTTAAGATAAGCTTATATCCTGTAGGTATTTTTGGGTTAATATTAATTAATATAATAAATATTAACTACTGGGGACGAGATAGCGATTGTTGTGAAGTTTTACGAGATTTCATAATTTCGATAAAAAATCCATACAACTTATGCAAACTTTCTATATTTTTTTGCATAATCTCGCGACTTTCTTTGATTTGAGTTAGATGAAATTCGCGAAGTTCTGTATATGGCCCACTGCCAACAAATTGACTACCAACTTCATTAGTTATATCACCATCAATTAGATTGATTATAGTGTGCATTCGATTACCTGTTTGAGGAATTTGCTGCCCTTGTAGTTCTTCTAAGTGAGTAGATGATTCTGGAACCCAAGTGGTAATTTCTAGCTCGATAACTTCAACTATTGCTGTTTGAATAGTATCAATAATTTCATCAATATTGAATCCTTCTCCCTTACTATTCAGTTTCTTAACTTTGATTTTAAATTCACTACTTGGTTTGCTATATTGACTATTATTATCCCAATTTTCTATGGTTTGACCATTAGTTTCTGTGTTTTCATTAAGAGTATTATTCACCATGATGTTTTAGAGGTTAAAGACAGATGTAAATATAAACAAGATACAACTATAGGTGATGTCAAAAGTTTTCAGGCTTTTACTAAAAAAAAGTAATTAAAGTCAAAACAACTTAATATTCAAGAAATTTTTACTAAAAAAATTATGATTTCTTAAAGCCAAATTTATCTTAAAAAAAGAATAATACCATTTTAGATTTTGGAAGAACTGCGTTGCAGCGAATCCAGCACTACCGTAGGATTTCCCTATTATCCTAAGTAGCGTGATTCTGAAATAATTATTTAATTAATTAGCTTTTGGGCGTTTCGTTCCAATCAGTATAAATTAAATATTGCTTTTATACAAAGAATGCCTAAGTATTTTTCAAGGCAAAGATAAATTTAAGGTATTAATAAGCACAAAGTAATAAGATTAATTTATTTGAGTCAACTTTTTTATCTTACCTAGCAAAGCTTAGACGCACAAGTAGACCTGACTTTTCTTATAGCACTATGTATACAATGATATGACTGCGATCGCAAAGCAAAGGAAAATATGTTGTTATTTCGTCAAGCTTTTGCTACACCTTTTGTAATTTCTATGTGTATTTTAGGAGTTGGCTTGATTCAATTCCCCCAATTGCAAAAACTAATAAATAGAAAACAATCTGCCTCTATAGAAAGTTTAAAACAAGAAATAAAATCTGAAAATATTCGTCTAAAATTTCTCAAAAAAACACCTAGTTTTAGTTATGATAACTTCATCGCAGATTTGGTGTATCTCAATTTTCTTCAATATTTTGGAGATGATGAAATTCGGGATAAAACAGGTTACAGTTTAAGTCCAGAATATTTTGAAGTTATTTTAGAACGTGACCCGCGATTTTTAGCAGCCTATCACAGTCTTTCGATCAGTACTTCATTATATGCTGGTATGCCAGAACGTGCGATCGCAATATCAGAGAAAGGCTTAAAATCAATATCTCCCTCAGTTCCCAAAAAGTCTTATTATATATGGCGTTATAAAGGAGTTGATGAGTTATTATTTTTAGGCAACGCGAAAGCTGCTCAACAGTCTTTTGCAACGGCGGCAAATTGGGCAAGTAAATTTTCAGATCCAGAGAGTCAACTTATAGCTAATACTTCCCAAAGAACTGCGGAATTCCTGAGCCGAAATCCTAACAGTAAATATGCTCAAATTTCTACATGGTCAATGGTTTTAAATAATCATGCTGATGAAAGAACTCAGAAACGCGCCATTAGAGAAATCGAAGCTTTGGGAGGAAAAATAGTTACGACTCCTGAAGGCACGAATAAAATTATATTTCCACCTAAAGATTAAATTATTGCAAATGTAATTGAAGATTATATTGACTCAATTAGTTTCAAGTTTATCATACATGATTGAGTAAGGTGATACTGATGTTAATACAATTGGCAGAATCTAACTCTCAAATATTAAAGTGTTTTCCTGTTATTTCTCAGTTGCGCCCTCACCTGGAGCAGGATAATTTTGTAGAACAAGTTCGATATCAAATGAAAGAAGGATATCAACTTGCATTCTTGGAAGTAGAAAAGCAAGCTGTAGCAGTGGCTGGATTTCGTATTTCTAATTGTTTAGCATTGGGAAAATTTTTATATATTGATGATTTAGTTGTTGATGAGTTGAAGCGGTCACACCGCTATGGTCAACAATTATTTCAGTGGCTAATTGAATATGCCAGAAATCATGAGTGTAAACACCTGAGTCTGGATTCTGGCGTTCAGCGATTTGCAGCCCACAGATTTTATCTCATGCAGCGTATGAGCATTACAAGTCATCATTTCTCAATGGAGTTGTAGCAACAAGCAATTTGGTTGTGACAAATAATATTTTTTGGTATGAAGGCAAATTAATTCACTCTCAAACCCTAGAATTAAACATTAACGATCCGGGTTTACTTTATGGGGCAACTGTTTTTACAACATTGCGGGTTTATGAGAACTCCCTAGATAGTAATTTAACTAATTGGCAAGCACATTGCGATCGCTTACTCTTCTCAATACAATCTTTTGGTTGGCAGCAACCCAATTGGAACCGTCTGCGTCAAGGCGCTCAAATTCTTCTGGCACACTTTCCTGTTCTCAGAATTACCCTCTTTCCCGATGGACGGGAATGGATAATTGGTAGATTCTTACCACAAAATTTGACAGAAAAACAAAAAACTGGTGTTTCGTGTGCAGTTGCGAGTCCGGAATTTTCTCGCTCTCTCCCCTCTCATAAAACTGGAAATTATTTGAGTGCTTGGTTAGCAAAAACTAGCTCAGATGCTCAAGAAGCAATATTAGTCGATGCTCAAGGAAATTGGCTAGAAACCACTACAGGCAACCTTTGGGGATGGTGCGATCGCACTTGGTACACGCCACCAATAAAGGCCGGAATTTTACCGGGAATTGGGCGATCGCAACTTGTAAACTGGTTGCAAAACCACCACCAGCCAGTGCGAGAAGAAACTTGGAGCGTCGAGTTAGTCCAGAAATTTGAAGCGATCGCCTACACTAATAGTGTGGTCGAAATTATTCCCATTCATACAGTTCATCTGCCTTCAGGGTCGCTAGAATGTAATCCCTACCATCATAGTTTTCAGCTAATAAGGGAGCTTTTTTTAGCATGACAACCACGCCAAATTTGTTATATCTTAAGATAAGTTAACATAATTCTTAATAATCACCTTTTTGAGCAGAGAAGCTAGGCGATTGCGCGAAAAATACCGGAGGATAGACCTTAGTGAATAAAAGATGGAGAAATGCAGGGCTGTACGCGCTGCTGTTTATTGTCGTAATTGCGTTGGGAACAGCATTTTTTGACAAACAACCCCAAAGCAGAGAGACATGGCGATACAGTCGCTTTATTCAAGAAGTTCAGCAAGGCAGAGTAGAAAAAGTCAGTTTGAGTGCAGACCGCTCTACAGCACTGGTTACACCCAAGTATGACCCAGCTAAACGGATTGTTACCTTAGTTAACGATCCAGACTTGATTAATACTCTGACTTCTAAAGGCGTTGATATTTCTGTTTTGCCCCAAACCGACGAAGGATTTTGGTTTAAGGCACTGAGCAGCTTATTTTTCCCTGTATTGCTTTTGGTTGGCTTATTCTTCTTACTACGTCGCGCTCAAAGTGGCCCGGGTAGCCAAGCGATGAACTTTGGCAAATCCAAAGCCAGAGTGCAAATGGAACCTCAAACTCAGGTGACATTTGGCGATGTCGCTGGTATTGACCAAGCCAAGTTGGAATTAAACGAAGTCGTAGACTTTTTGAAAAACGCCGATCGCTTTACTGCTGTTGGTGCAAAAATTCCTAAAGGTGTACTGTTAGTTGGCCCTCCTGGTACAGGTAAAACCCTCCTAGCTCGTGCCGTAGCTGGTGAAGCAGGTGTACCCTTCTTCTCAATCTCCGGTTCAGAATTTGTGGAAATGTTCGTCGGTGTGGGTGCATCCCGCGTCCGCGATTTATTTGAACAAGCTAAGACCAATGCTCCTTGTATCGTCTTCATCGATGAAATTGACGCCGTAGGTCGTCAACGGGGTGCAGGTTTAGGTGGTGGTAACGATGAGCGGGAACAAACCCTCAACCAGTTGCTCACAGAAATGGACGGCTTTGAAGGTAATACTGGCATCATCATCATTGCCGCTACCAACCGTCCTGATGTCCTAGATGCAGCCCTGTTGCGTCCTGGTCGCTTTGACCGTCAAGTTGTGGTAGACCGTCCCGACTACGCCGGACGCAGCGAAATCCTCAAGGTACACGCTCGTGGCAAGACTTTGGCGAAAGATGTGGATTTGGATAAAATTGCCCGTCGTACCCCTGGATTTACTGGCGCAGATTTATCCAACCTGTTGAATGAAGCCGCAATTCTGGCAGCACGCCGGAATTTGACTGAAATTTCAATGGATGAAATCAACGACGCGATCGACCGCGTATTAGCTGGGCCAGAGAAAAAAGACCGGGTAATGAGCGAAAAGCGCAAAACCTTGGTGGCTTATCACGAAGCTGGTCACGCTTTAGTTGGTGCTTTGATGCCAGACTATGACCCAGTACAAAAAATTAGCATTATCCCTCGTGGTCGCGCAGGTGGTTTAACTTGGTTTACCCCCAGTGAAGACCGGATGGACACTGGTTTATACAGCCGCGCTTATTTGGAAAATCAGATGGCTGTAGCTTTGGGTGGTCGGATTGCTGAAGAATTAATCTTTGGTGAAGAAGAAGTGACCACGGGTGCTTCTAATGACTTGCAGCAAGTAGCACGGGTTGCGCGTCAAATGATTACTCGATTTGGGATGAGCGATCGCTTAGGCCCTGTTGCTCTTGGTCGTCAACAAGGTAATATGTTCCTCGGACGCGATATCATGTCAGAGCGCGATTTTTCTGAAGAAACGGCTGCTGCTATTGATGAAGAAGTTCGTAAACTTGTAGATGTAGCCTATACACGCGCCAAAGAAGTGTTAGTGGGCAACCGTCACATTCTAGATCAGCTAGCGCAAATGTTGGTTGATAAAGAAACAGTAGACGCTGAAGAGTTGCAAGAAATTCTGTCGAACAACGATGTGACAACCGCAGCGTTTGCTTAATTTAATAAGTAGTTAGGAGTAGAGACGCGATGAATCGCGTCTTTACAAAAGTTAGGAGTTAATAACAATCCGTAACTTTTAAAAATTGGGTAATTCTGGGATTTTCCAGAGTTACCCCAATTTTTTTTAATTCATTGGCAAAAGCCCGGTCATGAAGACCGGGCTTTTAATCCGTAATGGGGTTATATTCCCCGAAGGTTCGTTATAGAGTTTCAGTATAAATCGCTAATCTGATGATAAAGACTACCACACGAGCATAATCAGTTCCGGAAAATTAGAAAAATTTTTTTTAGATACACCAAAATCAAATTACTAACGCCGGAAGAACGTGTCCAAATGTTGGCACAGAAGTTACGCGAACTTGGTATCGATCCTGATTCTCTCCCGTAATCACTCGAAATCAGGGTAACTCGGAGATTTTACGAATTACCTTGATTGCGATCGATCCAAAAAGAATTTATGCATTCTGTCGTACACCCCTCATGGCATCAAATAGATAACTTTCTAAATCTCGATCGGACTAGCATCACGAGTGACTGGATACTAATCAGTTGGTTTTACGCTCTGGATGTCGGTTTCAAAAATAGCCACGCCACAAAGAATGTAGCCGCCGTAAATAGTTGCGTTAAATCCAAAGCAGATAGATAGCCATCTGCAAATGAAGCAATGCTGCGATCGGTAATGCCAAATACCCAGGATGACAGGCCAAATAACCAAATCCCATTCTTGAGATTTCCGACGAATTCTTTAGAGTCCGATCGTTTTTGATCTTTCATAATCTTCTGTTCCGTTGGTGAACAATCTAGTGATTGATGCTCAATACCTGCCATTAGGAATTTTTTCCGATTCCTGACGCTGAATTTACATTTACTATCTATTAATAATATTAATAAATATTTCACCTACTTGACATCCCTACCTAAAGGTACATCTCATAATGATGACATTCCTCTTTTGGTTCTGTTACCTCCGATAGACGGCAATACGTTGAGTTCTCAGCTTTACAGCGTCAGGTTTGAATACTGAAATCACATGATTTTTAAATAACCATATAAATATTTATTTATGCTTCGCATAAAATACCTCATAGGATAGATGCGTTTCCAAAATCTCTTTATATTTCAATTGTGTAGAGACTTCGTAGGGGCGCACAGCTAGCTATGCGCCCCCACAAAGAAATGAAATACTTATTTTGGAGTAGATTAATTCCTTACTCTTGACTCAGCACTCAGCACTCAGCACTCTTCATCTCACCAACTGCGCGGCGGAATTAAAAAATTGACGACACAACCCCTTCGTGACTAAAACTGTTGTCAACAAGTTAGCAAAAGCAACCATAAACATAATCAAAATTTCGTAGGAGACAGCATCTAGAGGTTTGACACCAGCTAATAACTGTCCGGTGGTAATTCCTGGTATTGCGACCATACCTATGAGTATCATTTGATTAAGAGTAGGAATCAATCCGGCTTTGATGGCGTCTTTGCGATACTGGCTAACAGCTTGCTCTGGAGTTGCACCTAAGCTTAAATGGGTTTCTATTTCGAGATGGCTGGAATTAATGGTGCTGACAAGGCGATCGCCTGCGATCGCAGCTGCATTGGTAGCATTTCCTAAGACTATCCCTGCTAGGGGAATTATATACTGTGGTTCGTACCATCTCTCTGGTTGAACGATTAACAAGTTGATGTAAAACACTGTCACGGCGGTACTAATTAAAATTGCACCCCACACCAAAGGCAACAGATGAGGAATTTTTGGAGTAATGCGATTTCGTGCGACAATCGCCGTAATTGTCAGCATTATTGCTAATAGCGCCAAAACTGCCCAAGGATTGTCTAAAGCCAAGATGAAATCTAAAATGTATCCCAATACAAGAAGTTGTAAGATGGTTCTCCCAGTAGCAAGGGCTAGGTTCAACTCTAATCCTAATTTTTCCCAGGCAGATAAACCAATGGCGATCGCCATCAATCCCACACCAATAGCTAAATCCACGAAATCCAGCTCGATCAGATCCTGCATAGGTTCTCTATCTCCTGGTATTTTCTGCTCAAAGCAGCCCACACAAGAGGAACTTTGACCTGATGTGTTGGATCTTGGTTGATATATATCACTTTCATCAATTCAAAATGGTACGACCCCTTAACATGGCAAACACCTAGTATGCCTACATCTGTAAATTAAATGTGCGGTGGTTTCCTGTACCACAATTTAAGTAAAAACCCTAATAGATGCGTATCTTGGGCGATAGTCTTTTAGTAGCTCCTCTTTGATTAACAATTCAATCAGCAAAAATTGACTGTTGAAGTGCATCCTTTGTATCTCCCGATAAAATGAGAACTCATGATCCAAAGTGTAAATCCCATCCCTGTCTTTGATATCAAGCAGCAATATACCACCATCGAAGCAGAAATAAGTGCAGCCGTCTTAGAGGTTTTAGCTTCTGGCCGCTATATCGGCGGCCCCTTAGTCGAAGGCTTTGAACAACAGTTTGCCGTTTATAATACTGTTACTGAATGTGTGGCTTGTAATTCTGGTACTGATGCGCTCTACTTAGCGTTACGAGTTTTGGACATTGGTGCAGGCGATGAAGTTATTACAACGCCTTTTACCTTTATTGCAACATCTGAAGTGATTAGCGCCGTTGGCGCAAAGCCTGTTTTCGTTGATATTGACGCGACTACGTTTAATTTAGATGTAGAGCAAGTCGCAGCGGCGATTACACCCAGAACTAAAGCGATTATCCCGGTTCACCTCTTTGGACAACCCGTGGATATGACATCATTAATGGCGATCGCTCAGTCTCACAATTTGTCCATAATTGAAGATTGTGCTCAGTCTACAGGCGCGATTTGGGCCGGTGAAAAAGTCGGAAGTATTGGACATATTGGTTGCTTTAGTTTCTACCCTACCAAAAATCTTGGTGGTTGCGGCGATGGTGGAGCAATAACCACTAACGACCCTGCGATCGCCACTAAACTGCGAATATTACGAGATCATGGCAGCAGAATTAGATATTTACATGAAGAAATTGGTGTAAATAGCCGCTTGGATGCTCTCCAAGCAGCCATTTTACAGATTAAGCTACGTTATTTAGATATTTGGAACGATCGCCGACGAGATATTGCCAACTATTACTATCAGTTCCTTAGTCAAGTTCCGGGGATTGTCCCGCCCCAAGAATTACCTGAAGGTATTGGGGTATGGAATCAATATACTATTCGCATATCAGGCGAAGGGCGCAATGGTTCTAGCGCCAAATATCGAGATTGGGTGCGTAGTCAATTGCAAGAACAGGGCGTCAGTTCAATGATTTACTATCCCCACCCTTTACATTTGCAGCCAGTTTATCAAAGTCTGGGCTATCAAATTGGGGACTTACCAATAGCAGAGCAAGTTTGCCATGAGGTCATATCCTTACCTATGTTCCCAGAACTGACACAACAGCAGCAAGACCAGGTGATTTATGCGTTGAAAGATTGTTTGGGGTGAGGGAGGCAGAGGGGCAGAGGAAAATAATTAATAACCAATGCCCCATGCCCAATGCCCAATGCCCTACTTCTCAGTCAGCACTCTTGCAGTCGCTAAAGCTTCTACTAAGCCGCGCACAGCGGCAATCATGGCGACTTCGCTATTAAGTTGGTTGATGGCGGAACCAACACCAACACCAGCAGCACCAGCTGCGATCGCTAATGGTGCGGTAACGTTAGAAATGCCTGAAGCACACAATACTGGCACTGAAACTACACGGGAAATCTCAAAAGCTGCTGCCAAGGTGGGAGCAGCTTTTTCAATTAATCCTAGAGTTCCGGGGTGAACTGGGTTACTGCTAGTACCGCCTTCGGTTTGGATAATGTCCGCTCCAGCTTTCACCAGTTCTTCTGCTAGCTGTACTTGTCGATCTAGTTCCAGGATGTGGGGAACGGTGACAGATAGGGTGATTTCCGGCAGGAGAGCGCGGGTTTGCTTAGTCAGCGCTAGCACTTCTGGAGCTTCAAAACGGCGTCCTTGAGCATAAAAGGAATCGAAATTCCCGATTTCAATTAAATCAGCACCAGCTGCTACAGCTTGCACAAATTTCTCTGGCTCTACTGCTGATACACAAATTGGTAAATTTGTCAAACTTTTGGCTAGCTGGACTAAAGCTGGATCGGCAGCAATATCGACAAAAGTAGCACCGCCTAACTCAGCAGCTTTGACAGTAGCAGCGACGCTAGCGGCGTCGAAGTTATTTAAACCGCTAATCACTTTAAGAACGCGGCGGTTAGTAAATGCACGTTGGAGTGTGGAATGCATCGTCATAGTTTGGCTTTTGAAGCTACGAAAATTAGGTATATTCTACCGTCCCTCAGTTGATCGGGGACTAAATCACTATGGTAGTTGCCAAATATTGATAATTTTATCCTTACCACGGATCAAAGTTTTGCCATCTGTACTGAAAGCGATCGCATAAACTTCTAGTTCCATCCATCTGCGTCTGTAGGGTCTTTTCTCGCTATCCTAGTCAAACTCTAGAGGCCACAAATCTGCAATTGGTACTTCCCATCCTGGGAGCAGTTCGGGAACTGTTAAAATATCGCCATCACGAAGTATTATTGCCTCTTGTCCAAAGTTGTAAACTTCAACAATCCGCTCATCTGGATTGAGCAAAATTCCTACCTTAGTTCCCAAACTCAGAAATTCTTGAATTTTGGCTCTCAAATCCTCTAAATTATCGCTAGGGGACTTCACCTCTACAGTCAAATCGGGAGCCAATTGAGCAAAAGACTTCGGACTACGACGCAAGCGTTCGGCTAAAACAAATGAGGCGTCCGGCGCGCGCAAATCGGAATTAGGCAATCTGAAACCGGCGCTAGAAGCTGCTGTTCGCCCCAGTTTGCGCGGTCTAACCCAGTTATGTAACTGGGCAATCATTGCCGCTGCGACTTCATCTGATTCGTATCCTGATGGACTCATAACAATAATATTACCCTTAACCAGTTCCATACGAAAGTCAGGGTGCTGTTGCTGCATTTGTTCCAAGTCTTCAAGCGTTAGGGACATAAAACCTCTAATTACACGCCTTGTTTCTATATTAATTATGGAGACAACAGACCTCTCTAGGTGCGATCGCTCCATGAATTACCTTGACTTTTTACGGAATTTAGAAAGGGTACATTGATTTTACTAAATGAATTTCCTAATTATTTTCCACGTTTACAATCAAACTTTATTTCCTGCGACTATGACTTTAGATACCAAAACCATTTTTGCTATCTTGACTGATAAAGGGTCTGCCATCGACTGGAACCAACTACTTACCGAAATCCTGACCGCTTTCAACTGCTCTACAGGTAGCATCCATACCCTAGATAAAGACAGTCAGTTATTGCACCTAAAGGCTTACCAAGGCATTCCAGAATTGCTTTTGCCTAAAATGACGATAATTCCCATTGGCAAAGGAATGGCTGGTGTCGCCGCCGAACGCAAGCGACTCGTACAGATTTGCAACCTGCAAACCGACGAATCAGGAGTGGCGAGGCCCTCAGCAAAAGAAACGAAGGTAGAAGGTTCTATGGCAGTACCGCTGATGCTGAATGGTCAATTGCATGGTATCTTGGGCATTGCAAAGCCAGTTACCTACGAATTTACTGCCGAAGAGAAAGAGATACTGATGCAGATTGGAGAGGCTATTAGCCGGAAAATCGTCAGTTAAAATCAAATACTATTACTATTTTTCAAAATACTTCATTGCTGTTTGTACTTTCTCAACTTGTCTGGGTGCTTGCATTTCGTTAAAGAGGGCGTAGGCGTAGCCCATCGCAGACATCGCTTGGACAAAACTTTCCCTATTTTTCTCAATTTCACCCATTTTTTTATGAGTCAATGCCAACTGATAATAAGCCTCAGCTAAGTCTGATTTAGCACCAATTTTATCAAGAATTTCTATTGCTTTTGAATGATGAAAAATTGCTATAGTAAATTCTCTCTGTTCTCGAAAAATTTCCGCCAGACAACTTATAGCTTTAGCTTTAATCTGGGTAAAGTTGTTTTCTTCAGCATGAAATATAGCTTGTTGGCAGAACTTAAAGGCTTTTTTTAGATTACCTAAATTTATATAAGTTATGCAGAGAGTTACTAAACTATGCCCCATTCCCCATAAAGTCACTCTACTTGACAATGACATAGTATAAAAGGCATCTTCAGCAAGATAAAAGGCATCTTTTCTGCTACCAAAACGTGATTTTATCAAAGCTAAACAACATTGAGCATAAGCCATGTAATCATCAAGATTGCTATTTGCTTCAGCAAGGCTACAAACAGAATTAAAACAATCTTCGGCTGCTTTTATTTCCCATAATTCTAGTTTACAAAGCCCTGTATTGAACAAAATAGATATTTTTGTTTGCTTGACATCTAATTTGCCTAATACTTCTTCTGATTTCTCATAGCATTCTATAGCTTCTCTAATGCAACCGATAATTCGATATGTATAGCCAAGGATATTGTAAAGTCTAATTAATCTTTCTTGCGATTTTATATCGTCTATTATCCGTTTAATGACAGAGAAGTTTTTCTGGAGCAGTCCCAGTTGGTAAAATGAGCAACCCAAAGGCAAACCTAGACTCCACTGTTTACCTCGTCCTTGTAAAATTACATCACCAGCTTGCTCAAAATCATTAATTTCTACATAGTGATAATAAGCTTCTAAAGCAGTCAAAGCATCTGTAATATTTTTGATATCTGTAACTCTTCGCGTCCAAAATTCTGCGGCTTTTCGGTTGACTAATTCCCATTCTTCACTGACTAACCTTAATCGGCTAATTGCTTCATCACGAATTACCGGATGCAGCCAATATTGTCCTTTTTTTGCTTCTATTAAAGACAAATCTTGCAGAGCTTTAATTACCCGTCTACGTTGTTGTTCTGGTACATCCCAAAGCAAAGATAAAACTCCTTCAATAGGCACTGAAGTAATATCTTGATAACGATAGCATCCTAAGCGGCACAAGAGGCAATAGGCTTCTAAATCATTCGTTTGGAGTCGCGTAAATTGACTGGCAACTAAATCTTTTAACTCTCTTTCTATTAATAAATATGTACAGTTTTCCTGCCAATAGGCGTGTATATCACCAGAAAAATCTGTCAATATTGCTCCTCGGAGAATTTGCATTGCTTTGGCATTACCTCCATAAGCTCTACACATTTCACTGAGAATAGTAGAATCACAATTGATATGGTGACGGCTGAAAAACTGTCGCCATGCTTCATCATCTAAACCTTCGAGTGGATAGAGATGAACTTCTACACTAGACTCCCGCAAACGCTCACGACTTGTTACTAAAGTAACTGAATGCACATCTGAATCTGCTAATACTCTCAATAACTCAACATAAGGGCGACGATCTTCTAGGAACTTGCCATTTTTATCGAGAGCAGTTTCTAGATTATCGATAAATACCCCAATTTTAAAAGTTTGCTCTCGGAGTTTGCGCCGTAGTCGTTCTAAGCTGATACCAAAGTCACCTCCTGGTTCTTCGTTAAAGTATCGCCGCAGCCATTCTTCAACCACACTTTCCACTGGCGTGAGGTTTTGGATTTCTGTAGCCATCCACAGTTCCAGGACAAAATTAAATTTTTGACTTTTAAAATATTTGCGTGCTAATCTGGTTTTGCCAACACCACCTTCACCCTGGATGAGGATAACTTTTGCTCCCCGACTAACGAGGGTGTGAAGTTCGGCTATTTGGCGATCGCGCCCTACAAAGTTAGAATCTAAATCTTGAGGTCTAGTGCCATTAGTCGCTAAATTGGCAATGTGGAGGATTTTTTGCGACTGTTGGCTTGTTCTAAATCCCTGAACTATCCCTTGGAAGGTTGATTTAGAGACTTTCACTCCTAGCACTTTTGACAGTAGATGCCAAAGTTCTGCACCAACTGATTTTAAATGCGCTTCTGTATAACCACGCCTGCTGGCAATATCCTGGTAAGTCCGCTTTTCATCCTCCCACAAATGCCGCAAGATAATCCTTTGAGTTTTATCTAAGTGTTCTCCCGTCTTGAGAAAAACCAAGTTATCTACAAACTCTAAGGCTTCTTCTGCACCCATTTGCGAACTTGATGTATCATTTGCAGTTTATTATAACTATATTTTTACTACTTATTCCTACCTTCCATAGTACAAAATACTTTTTCCTACTCGGTAGGAAACTTACTTTATCCGACTGCAAAGCATTTTCGGCTGTATTACTCTTGTAATTAATACAGGCGAAGTTAAGTTAAGCGCCAAGACAAGGTGGTTGAGGAGAGGTTTAGAGAGCGCTACTACTGCAAGCTTAGTAAATCACAAATGTTATTGTCCCATATTAATTACTCATGAAAGTGGTGTCTACTAAACAGGCAGTGGGTATTAACTAACTAGATTCTGTAGAGCGTATTTACAACTAAGTATGTAAGTCTTTACCCTACAGGAGGTTCAATGATGTTAGACAAAGATTGTCATCATGATTGCAATCAGAATCAGTGCCCTTTTGCCCAAGATACGCGTAATCCCAATAGATATGTCTGCCTCAAATGTGGTATTGAGCGAGAAATAAATCAGTATTCTTCTGGTTTTGGCTCGTTATTGCTGTTGTTATTGAGCTTGTTTATTGCATTTCAACTACTAGTTAATTATGAAAAGCAAAACAATGTACCAAGACAACAACAATCTTTGAATAATTCACTTAACAACGCAATTATCCACTTGTAAAACTAATACTGTTGATTCTCCATAGCCTCATATTTTTAGAGATGTAGGGGAATCACAAAAAATATTCACTGCCAAAAAATTTAGCTAATTTCGTGAGTAAAAACATGGACACAAATCAGGATACGCTTTTATTTCGTTTTGCCTCTAAATCCTTGAAATATTTTTTGTTGGTACTATTTGGCATTGCGATCGCTTACGTTTTATCAAGTGGTTTGGGTATCTTACAAATCATACCCATACTGCTGTACCTTTTACAACAGTTTTTGTTTCCACTGGGAATTATCCTGTTGTGTTTAATGACAATAGCAGTCATTTTTGAATCCCTGCGTTAAAAATTGGGGGAGTGGTAAGTTAGGAGTTAGGAGTAGAGACGCGATTAATCGCGTCTGTACAAGAGTTAGGAGTTAGGAGTAAAGAATTAATTGCCTTTCTTGTCTCCTTCATCTTTCTCATCTTCCCCATCTCCCTCACTTTCCCCTGGCATCTAAAAACTTCAACTGGTGGTATAAACAGCTAATCTGCACTAAATCCACACCTACTGCTTGGGCTTTTCGTAATGGGTTGCCGAAAATTGCTTCTATCTCCAAAGGACGATGTTCGTCGTAGTCAATTTTCATACTGGGGCGGTAAGGTGTCATTTTGACAGTATAATCGAGCATTGTTTGAATGAAGCGATCGCTAATAATCCGCCCATAACTTTTCGCCCCCGCCGCTACTTCATACATCAACTGTTCGACTAACTTGCGGGTGTACTCATACGCCATTAATTCATCAGTTCTAGCGTTGAGAAGCACAGAAAGCCCATTGTAGGGGATATTCCACACCAACTTTTTCCAACGTGCTAGTAGTAAATCTTCAGCTAATTCAATTGAGATACCAGCGCTTTCAAAATCATCAGCAATTTGCTGTATCCTCTGAGTTATCCCACTAGGCTGATAGTTAGAGGTATATTCACTGAAGTTAATTTGTCCATAGTCTAGATGGTGTATATGCCCTGGCCCCACTTTGTTAGAACACAAAAAGCACAATCCACCGATAACCGTTACATTACCAACAATTTCAGCGACTTCCTCTTCTACACCAAGTCCATTCTGTAATACCAACACCACCCCATTGTCTTTAACTACAGGTGGCAACATCTTTGGTAGTAAATGGTTTTGCGTCGTCTTTAGTGCCACCACCACCACGTCGCATTGTGGCATCTTTTCTACGTCGTTGTATGCATGGACTTCGGGAAGGGTAAAGTCACCGTCTTTGGACTCTACCACTAAACCATATTTCTTTACCTGTTCGTAATCACTCTTGAGCAAAAAGTGGACATCTAACCCAGCTTTTTGGAGTCTAGCGCCATAGAATCCACCTAATGCTCCAGTTCCCAGAATGGCATACGTGCGATCGGACATTTCTTTGATAACGGAATTTTCCTAGAAACATCATAAGGTGATGTCTGACGAGGGTACGCGTCTAGGTGTAGTTTATTCAACGCCTGATTTTAAATTTATTTTGTTTAATAAAACTTAAAACAGGTTTATTATCCTTTAAAATCTTTTGCAGAGATTTAGGTAAGATATATGGCTGATATTGTTGATATTGCAGTTACGTCTGAGTCGTTTAAAACACTAGTAGCGGCTGTACAAGCTGCTGGTTTAGTAGAAACATTAAAAAGTCCTGGCCCGTTCACTGTCTTTGCACCAAATGACGATGCTTTTGCCAAGTTACCAGCGGGAACTATCCAAACTCTGTTACAGAATATTCCCCAGCTAACACGGATTTTAAAGTATCATGTCGTTCCTGGAAAGCTGCTAGAGGCTGATTTGGCACAACTCGGTACGGTTAATTCTGTGGAAGGTTCACCCATTAAAATTCATTCTTCTGATGGTTTTGAAGTTAAAAATGCCACAGTTTTAGCAGCAGATATCGAAGCTGATAATGGTGTAGTACACGTTATCGATACGGTAATTTTACCGGGTTAATTCTGGCTAGGGTGGGTATTTTCCACCCTACCGATCCAAAATCTTTATAATTAACTAACTATTGGTACTATCAAAACGCAACTCAAAAGTTTAGTTTGTGTTATGTTTGCAATGTGAGTACTCACTGTTATGTTAATGTAAATTTCGTTGTTTTAAAATAAATTAAATTCTTAAAAAGCCAACATCTATCCCAGGAAATTAATGCTCGATTTTAACACCTTAGCTGAGTTCTCTCGTGGCAATTGCGTAAGTATTTGTGCATTTCTCGTACCAGCGAACTTACTTGTCACAATTTTAACGATGAGCCTAGTTGCCTTACGTCGTCCATCGCCTCAAGTGTGGCAATCTGCTGGAATCGCTAGCTTTTTCGCTTCTGTAATGATACTGCACGTATATACTTGGTTCATGATTGGTGTGGTGATGGCTCCTACTTATATCTTGATGTGGCTAGCAATCACCTGCTTAGTGACTAATTTTGCAGCAATTCTTTTTCAAAGACGCTACAGCAACAGCCCTAGTCTTTCCAATTAAAGTCTATCGGGCATCTATGGATGATATTTTCAGAAAATCAATCATCATTTGACCAAATAATTACTAATTCGTAATTCGTAATTCGTAATTCGTAATTAAAGAGGGTTTAAGCCCCCACCATAATCTCTGCTGAAGGGTGGTCAACAAGATAGTGGAGGGTTCAAGCCCCAAAGGAATTGCAACTACGAATTACGAATTATGTTGACGCCTCTCCATTCATGCTCAAGGATGGCATATAACCAAGAGTCTCGCCATTCTCCCTTAATCCAATGGTGTTCTTGCAAATAGCCTTCCTGCTGCATTCCGATTTTTTGCATCACTCTTGCTGAGGCAATGTTTTCTGGGTGACAAGTGGCAAAGATGCGATGTAAGCCTAACTCCTGAAAACCAAATGATACAACTGCTTTTACAGCTTCGGTTGCATATCCTTGTCCCCAAAATTCCTTAGTAAAAGAGTATCCAATAGAGCCTATTTGGTTGTCAGCATCCTGAACGGATATACGACAGATACCAATTAATTGCTTTTGGGGTTTCAAAGTCACTGCCAAGGCAAAATGCTGACGGGGTTTTTCCCCTTGCAATGAAATCTCTCTTTGCAAAAAGTTTTTGGTATCTTCTTTGGTATTCGGGCCAAAAGTCAAGTAACGCACAACTTCAGCATCAGCAGCATATTGATGAACCTCTTGCCAATCTGATTCTACAAAGTCTCGCAGTATAAGACGTTTGGTTTCTAGTGGTATCATTTGGGAAATTCTGCACGTAACTGATTGACTACCCGATCTAGTCCCACAGAATGGGCGGCTTTGAACAATAAACGATCGCCTGCTTGCACAAATGTTTTCAACCTAGCCACCAACTCGGCATGAGTTGCAAAACACTCCGATGCAATACCCTCAGCACTAAGAGCGATCGCTTCGGCATCTTGTCCATCTACCAAAACCAACAAACCGTCTAAATTCAACTTTCGTACTGTTTCTCCCACTCGCTGGTGCAACTGCTGCGATCGCTCTCCCAATTCTTTCATTGCACCCAATACGGCAATTTTCCGCTTTCCGGGTGTATCTGCCAATAATTGCAACGCTGCAATCATAGCTTCTGGTGCAGCATTGTAAGTTTCATCTAAGATTACCACATCGTTGGGTAAGGTAAATCGCTGCGATCGCCCTGTGGGCATATCCACGATTACACCTGATTTGAGGGTTGCCCAATCTATCCCTAAAACCTTTGCCACTGCTAAAGCTGCCAAGAAATTAGTCGCATTATGACGACCCGGTAAAGGTAGAGGTAGTTCGATTCCTGCGACTTCCACCTGGTCGTTATCAATTAACTGCCCTTGAATATCTCCACCAGAAAAGCCGTAAGTCAAAACTTCTCCCTGCCAAAATTTCGCTGCTGTGGCCATTAATAAAGGATTGTCGTGGTTGAGAATTGCCACACTATCAGCAGGCATTTCAGCTAACAACTCACATTTTGCCTCAGCGATCGCCTCTTCGGAACCGAGTAACTCAATATGCGCCGTCCCGACATTGGTAATCACTCCAATTGTTGGCCGAGCTATTTGCGTCAGTTCGGCAATTTGTCCTCTACCGCGCATCGCCATTTCAATCACGGCGTAGTCGTGTTCTGCGCCAAGTTCTAAAAGAGTTTTCGGAACACCGATTTCGTTGTTGTAATTTCCATAAGTTTTGTGAACTCGTCCCTTTGTTCCTAAAACTGCGGCGATCAATTCTTTGGTTGTAGTTTTACCCACCGAACCGGTGACACCAATTACAGGAATATTAAAGCGATCGCGCCACCATCTGCCAATTTGTTGATATGCCTTGAGAGTATCTTTTACTTGTAGTACAGGGAATCCCGGATTTTCGTATTCAAAATCTACGATTGCAGCTATTGCTCCCTTTGCGATCGCAGTTGGCACAAATTCATGTCCATCAAACTTATCGCCTCGGAAAGCGACAAATACTTCACCCGGCTTCAAGGTACGGCTATCTGTTTGGATACCACTAGTTACTTGTGTTAAAGCAGTTTCAGATAAGTTTACAGAATGGGCCAAAATAACTTCAACCAGTTGGGTTAGGGTAGCAGAACAGCGCATAAGCAATTGATAATTTATTTAAAGTTGAAAATCATAAAAGCAAAAAATAGTGGCAAAGAAGCTTAACTTCCGTGCCACGCTTTATTTATAAGCTACTTATACAGTTTAATCAAGTAAGGACAATGGGCATAACAAGTGATGTTCGATCGCCCTATGCACGATTTTTAATCAAGATTACTTGCACAATTTGTATTGCTATCTCACTCGAAACCCCTAAAGCTTGATATAAATCAATTAAGAAGTTTTTTTCTTCTTCAGGTATAATACCTTCAGCTAGGACAAAATCGGTGGCTACTGTAAAGGCTGTTTCCCGCAAATCTTGAGATAGAGAATCTTTGGCTGCATTAAACAAAGCATTAAAGTCATCACCTTGGAGAATGCCCAAAATTTTTTCAAACAGCCTGTTCATCATTTCATTAGAATAACTTTTAAAAAGTTTCATCCGAGACAGCACAGAAATGATAGAATTTGCTTGCTCAACAGAAAGATAACCGTCTGAAGCCGTTGCCGTCAATATAATGACAGCAAAAGCTTCCGCTGGACTGAGTGCTGCTTGGGCTTGGCTATCTGTACCCAACACAGCGTCGAATAGACCCATTGTAGTAGCTCCTTGGTTAGAGTCCCAATAGCGTTACTGTTACCTGTATGTTTGGTAGATTTACAGGTAGGACTGTGACGCTTGAGACTTTCATCCTTTAGTGTTCCCAGGATTGATTCACGGCGAACACTCGTATCCAAAGGTTTTTGGCAGGAACTACATTGCCATCTTTAAACTTAGCGTTCTCCGGTCTTTTCTATTGTCTCAATTACCGCCAGACCTATACCAGAAGCTGCCATTAACAGTACTACTGAGATCAGATAGGCATTGGTCAGCATTCGTAAGGCTTCGTCGAAAAAAATATAGGTGGTCATTGCTTCACCTTTTTAAATTTGTGCTGCTTGTGCTTTTTATTTCTCCACACCCGGATAGGTGAATTTCGCTGAGAAACTTCTAGCAATTGCATCTTAACAAAACTTTAGCTCTTTCAGAACCCCGCTGAAAATTTTTCTTTCTGAAGATTCTATGAAGTTTATAAAAAAGAGAATGGGGAATGGGGCATCCCTTCTCCTTCTCTACAAGACGCACTTGCGTTCGCTCAGAGGAAGTGGGATTGGGCAAAACAACTTTCTCGCTGCAATTTACCTTGCTCCTACCGCGATTTGGCTCAACTAATGACATGCACTAGTAGTACGCCAAGGAAACGCAAGCGGGGTAAAGGGTAAGGGGGAAGGTGGGGGTCTCCTCTGAGGATAAGGTGCAGGGGGAAAGGGTTTAAATCCCTTACCATGAATTCCCTTTTCCCTTTCCCCTTTCCCCAGTCCTCACAAGCGCATTTTTGGGTTAGCAGACTACTAGGTGGAATCACACCATATCTTGCCACGATTTTTTTCTATGACTATTTTGTAGCTGATGGATAAGCCCATACCAGTACCTTTGCCGATGGGTGTCGTGGTGAAAAAATCAAAAATGCGCGATCGCACTGTTTCAGGTATCGCACAACCATTGTCGGCGATCGCAATCGCACCAACTACAATCCTTAACAAGGAAACACCAACAAAGCTTGCAACCAGTTTGTGAGAAATTTTCATAACTGTATGTCAGCTATAACCGTGTCAGTATTCAGTGTTCCCAAATTTTTGCAAAGAATTTAGGTTATTATCTTCGGTAACTGCGATCGTCGGTATATATATCAGGTATTTTGTGAAATTGGGATAAACAAGACAAGCTTAAAGTAAACAGCGTTCAATCGTCGCTACAACTGATTGAGAAAGAGTATCGAAGTCGTAACCACCTTCTAAGCCAAACAGAATTTTACGAGTTATCCCCAGACAATAATCAGTAAATAAAGCGTAGTCTTCTGGCTGTAAATTAATACTTGCCAAAGGATCTTCCGCATTGGCATCGTAACCAGCACTGACAATTAGTAAATCTGGCTGGAAGTTGGCTAAAAACGGTACTACCTGTTTTTCAAATAGTGGCTGATATATGGCAATATCACTACCAGGGCGTATTGGTAAATTTAATACGTTATTGTGAAAACCTCGTTCTGTCGATCTTCCCGTACCGGGATAGCATGGGTACTGATGTAGAGAACAATAGGCGATGCGTGCTTCAGTTTCCACGATCGCCTGAGTACCATTACCATGATGTACATCCCAATCAAGGATGGCGACGCGGTTAATTCCAGGTTGTTCTAGAGCAAATAAAGCGGCGATCGCGGCATTAGAAAATAGACAAAAGCCCATCCCTGCATCACTTTCAGCATGGTGTCCTGGGGGACGCGCTAGTACAAAAGCTGGATTAGCCGACCTTAACACAACCTCAACTCCATCCAACCATGCACTGACTGCCAATAATGCTACATCATAACTGCGTGGGGAAACTGGCGTATCTCCATCCAATGGCCCGCCGCCACTAGAAGCGATTTGCCATAGTTTTTTGATGTAGGCTGGGCTATGTGCTTTAAGCAACGAAGACATCAGCGATGGCTGTTCTGATGCTGGTGTAGGCAACTGCCAGGTCATTTGACCGGCGAATGTAGCGGCTTTTAAAGCATTTGCGATCGCACTTAAACGTTCTGGTTTTTCGGGATGGTATTTTCCAGTCTTGTGATCTAAAAATTCGTCGGAATAAATGACTGGTAGCATAGGACGAAAAAGGTCGGCAGCAAGACAATGAATTTTATTGTATCCTTACTGGTACAAAGAGTTTCCCCTTGTACTAGATCGTTGGTCGTTTACTTTCAAGGATTTCTGTTGCTTTCTGTTCAGGAAGTGGGCGGTAGAATAAAAAGCCCTGTACCTCCTCGCAGTTGATAGATTTCAAAAACTGCAATTCCTCTTCCTTCTCTACCCCTTCGGCTGTTAACTTTAATCCCAAACTGTGTCCCAAGGTAACTATGGCCTGGATAATATGAGCTACTTTGGCATCCTGCGTCAAATATTGAATGAAAGATTTATCTATTTTCAGATTGTGGAGTGGCAAAAGCTGTAGGCGCGAGAGCGAGGAATGACCTGTACCAAAGTCATCGATGGAGATATAAACACCCATCTGCTGTAGCTCCTCTAAAACCCTTCTGGTAAAACCCAAGTCCTCAATCGCTGTGGTTTCCATAATTTCTAATTCCAAAAAGCGCGGCTCCAGACCTGTTTGTTCTAAAACCTTAGCTATAGTTTCTACCAATTTGGGTTGGCGGAACTGCTTCAGAGAAAGATTGACAGCGATCTTAATCGGTGGTAATCCAGCATCTTGCCATGCTTTATTTTGGCTACAGGCCGTCTGTAGAGTCCATTCGCCGATGGGGACAATTAATCCACTTTCTTCGACCAAGGGAATGAATACACTGGGGGCAACTAATCCCATCTCTGGGTGTTGCCAACGCAACAGAGCCTCCATACTAGTAATTTCTCCTGTGGCAATGTTCACACGAGGCTGATAGTAAAGCTTAAATTCATTGCGTTCTAGGGCATAGCGCAAGCTCTTTTCTAAAGTTAAAAGTTCAGGATTTTTAGCACTTAGGGAAACACTGTAAAATTGGTAGTTATTCCGCCCTTTGTCCTTGGCGTAGTATAAAGCCGCATCTGCGTGCTGGATTAGTGTTTCGGTGTCAGGGCTGTTGCGATCGAGTAAGGCAATACCGAGGCTAGCAGTTACATAAAGTTCATGCTCTTGGAGATGAAAAGCATCCTCTAAGGCTTGTAAGATTCTCTGCGCCACTAAAGTTACTTCTTCAATATCATTGATTCGTGGAAGTAAAATAGTAAATTCATCGCCTCCCCAACGGGCTACAGTGTCTCCATCTCTGAGTGAGTTTTTTAATCTTTGAGAGACGCTTTGTAACAATTGGTCTCCCAGAGTGTGACCCAGAGTATCATTAATTACCTTGAAGCGATCCAAATCGAGGAAAATCACAGCTAAACTTTCGCCATTGCGAGTGGCGTTGGGCAGAGTTTTACTGAGCATCTCGTTAAATAGGAGACGATTCGGCAACCCTGTCAGCAAGTCATGAAGGGCTTGATAGCGAATTTTTTCTTCTACTTGCTGACGCTGCCGCGCACCAATGATACTGGCGGCCATGGTCAAAAGAGTAGATTCTTCATGCTTTGACCAATGACGTTCAAAGGTGCAGTCTGCCAAGCCAAGATACCCCCAGAAATGATTATCCAAGCGAAGAGGTACCAAGAGAAGGGATTTAATGCCATCTCGAATCAGGAATTCTTGTTCGGCGACAGGAAATTTTTGAGTGATGCCGCTAATCGACTGGCCGCTAGAGAGAACTGTGTACCAACGGGCTAATTCAGGAGCTTGATAAAGCTGATTCTGCCAATGGTGGTGGGTAGATTTAATCCCAGATTGTGTCCATTCAAACCGTAGGCTGACTGCCATTTCCTCTGTAATAGGATGGAGATGGTTCTGAAAGAGATAGGCACGATCTGCTTTGGCAGCTTCACCCACTACAGCTAGAGCTAGATCGATACCAGTTTCGTAATTCATTTCTCCTAGCAAATAATTGGCAGCTTCTGCAACTGCTTGTAGCAAGCGATCGCGCTGCCGGAGTTCGGCTGTAGCTTGCTTTTGCTCTGTAATATCTCTAATAATAAAAGTTCTAATTAAATCACTTTCTGGAAGATAGAGTACGGATTGTTCAAAAACTTCTGTGCCTACTTCCACCTCCCGCACAAAAGAATTGTTTTCTAGATTGTTAGCTCCAACCAACAGTCCCGTTAAAATTGGGTGTTCTGTCCCAACTTCCCTAAGATTGGGAAACTTGATCGCTGCGGCTGGATTGACATACGTAATTCTTCCCTCGAAATCCATCTCAATAATTGGATTGGGGATGAGTTCAGGAAAGGATGCTAGCCGAGCTAGAGCAGACTCACTAGCTGCTTCAAAACTGGGATCGATGGCTAAGGTTTGAAACGGATTGGCAGGACTGGCTTGCTCTGATAAAAAACCAGATAAGTCTTCAACATCAAAAGATTCAGAAAATGCTTGTTCGGAAATATTGGAAATAGCATAATATTTAGCCTGAGCTTTATTACTGCCAAAAGCTATGACATCTCCATGCCTAAGATTATGAGAAAAGCATTTAGTGCCATTTACAAATAAGCCATTAGTACTTCCTTTCCCCTTATAGTTACCATCAATAATCTGGAAGCCGTATTGGTCAGTTTCTGGAACAGTGACTCGCAATAAAATTGCATGTTGCATTGATACCGATCGGGAAGCCAAGACAATAGTGTTTGCAGGATGCCGCCCCAGAGAATAAGTAGTCTCTCGCAGGGGGACAGTTCGCCGCCCTTCTAGGTCTTGGATGACCAACAGATGGCGTATTTTTTCCCACTCATTTCCTTGCATGGCTGTTCCTCAAATTTTTTATATAATTAATATTTATGTCTCTCACCATTTGCGTAGGCGAGCATTTACCGCAGGCATCGCAAAATTGGTATGAGGGTGTAAACGAGCTTTTACCTTCATGATTGACCGCACTCAGTACTCTTCTTTTTATAGAATGAGTTGGCTAATTGTTCAATCAGTTTTTGTAGTAGAAATTATAGTTTTTTTTCTACTCATAGATAAGTTATAAACTTTGTTCCTTCATCTATATCATTTAACCTTGTCTTTCTTAGGATACCCAGATTAACAATTCAAAATTAAAATTTTAAAATTGTGCCCTTACAGGGAAGCAAGCTGGGCGTAACGTGATGTTGCGGCAGCCTCTTGTAGAGAAGAGAGTTACATAAGAAAATTCCAAAGCCGACTAAAACTGAACAAAGTCAGAGCCAATGCGCCTTCGATCTCAGTGTAGATTTTGGCGTTAATCTCTCTTTGCAGCTATCCATTAGCCACATCTTTTTTAAGACTTTATAAAATACCTAATCTCCGACCTCATAAACTTAGAGACTTTTTATGTCCTATATATAGATTATTAGTCCAAGAACTTAGGGATATAAGATAGAGAAGTATATTTAACTTTTCCTTTTCCTGATAATGGGGTTGAAAAAGTGAGCATTGATTAAGTATGGTTAATGAGTACGAATTCATACATATTATTCACAATCGAATGCTGAAAGTAAGTGTTTTGAGCATTGGATGAGCATTTTAGAGAGAGTAAAGGCTAAAAGTGTTGATATGATGTCGGTTTATCGTAATCTGCAAGAAACTCACTTAAATCGTGCCCGCGCCAGTCTCAGACAAGCGCTTTCTTGGTATGGATATCTTCGCAAGTCAGGGACAGTTATCATCTAACCCAGAATTTGTAGGTTTGATGAAACCAGAATTGGAAGCTTTGAGAGCCACACTCAACAAGCTGGATTCAAACGTCATTAGAATTGCTGTCTTTGGTTTGGTGAGCCGGGGAAAGTCAGCAGTTTTAAATGCCTTGTTGGGAGACAAGATTTTGCAAACTGGACCCCTGAATGGTGTCACCCAATGGCCCCGTTCCGTGCGCTGGCAACCCAGTGATAAGGTACTAGTAGAGTTAATTGATACCCCTGGATTAGATGAAATTGAGGGGGAGTCACGGGCGGATATGGCACGAGAAGTAGTACATCAGGCGGATTTGATTTTGTTTGTCGTGTCTGGTGATATCACGCGCACTGAGTATCAAGCGCTGCTGCAATTAAGGCGATCGCAAAAACCCCTGATTTTAGTGTTTAACAAAATAGACCTTTACCCAGATACAGACCAAGGGGCAATTTACCAAAATTTACAACAACTGGGTGCAGGGCATCCAGAAGCGAAACCTCTATTACCCGATGAAATTGTGATGGTGGCAGCAGAACCAGCAGCAATGGAAGTCCGGGTTGAATGGCCTGATGGGCGTGTCACTTATGAATGGGAAACACCACCACCGCAAGTAGACGAACTCAAAGAGATAATTCTGAATATTCTGAATCGAGAAGGGCGATCGCTTCTGGCTTTAAATGCACTGATCCAAGCACGGGATGCAGAAGCCGCGATCGCTCAAAAAACTATCGATTTACGCGAAAAGGAAGCCGAAGAAATTATTTGGCAATTTACCAAATACAAAGCTTTGGCAGTAATGCTCAATCCCATCGCCTTCTTAGATATCCTTGGCGGAACTGTTGCTGATTTAGCTTTAATTCGCGCTCTCGCTAGATTGTATGGTTTGCCGATGACTAGCTATGAAGCCGGGAAAATTTTAAAAACGATTTTATTTAGTTCTGGCGGCTTGCTACTTGGAGAACTAGGTAGTAGCTTTCTTTTGGGTTTAGGTAAAACTACGGCTGCGATCGCCAGTGGTGACAATCCCAGCAATATTACTGCTTTTGCTGGCAGTGCGATCGCTCAAGCTGGTATCGCAGGTTATGGCGCATATTCCGTTGGCAAAGCTGCCCAAGTCTATCTCGAAAAAGGCTGCACTTGGGGACAATTAGGCGCTAGCAGCGTCATTCAAGAAATCCTCTCTCAAGTTGACCAAAATACAATTCTGTATCGTTTGCGACAAGAATTAAACATAAAGTATTGAGAATAATTAAAAACTGCTATCTTTTTGTTACCGTTTATAAGCGTTTATCAACTTCTATCAAAGTCTTCTGACAATTAACTGACATTCTCAATTTGGGATGCAAGATTGAGAACATGACCACCTCTGCTTGCGATCGCAACTAGTAGAATTCCCATACCTTTTTGAATCTAAAGATGCCAAGAGGGTAATCCCACTCAATTTTGCGAAAAAGATGGCGGTGTTTACCACTACTTTTTGTGGGAAGCGTATCTAAACTAGAAATGTGAGCTGACTGAGGTCATTAAAAGCTTGCAGCTAATAACTCTGTCTGTAAATTAAAGGTGAAAGTATCATGACAACTACCCTAAAAATTGAAATTGCTGGGGCAGAAACTCTAGAAGAAGCCATTACTAATGCCATTACTGAAGCCCGGACAACTTGCGATCTAGATGGCAGCAATTCTGCTGGTTGTGCTGTAGCGTGGGACATTGTAGAAGAATTGCAAGCCGAAAAATCTCATCAACACCAAGCAAAATCCAAAAAAACCTCTTTGGAAAATTACTGCGATCGCCATCCAGATTCCGTAGAATGTCTAATCTACGACCTTTAATTCTTCCGTAAATCAGTTGTTGCTGATTGCGTTATTTGCTTAATTGCCTCTAAATCAAGTGGTGGTGTTTCACTTTCCATTGCCAACCACAACAGATATTCGATATTCCCAGCAGGGCCAACGATCGGCGACCAAGTTAAGCCTTTGTATTTCCATCCTAATTCGTGAGCAGCTTGCAAAACCTGGAAAATGGCATCAGCTTGGTCGTTTGGATCGCGCACAACACCTTTTTTACCCACACGGGATCTGCCGACTTCAAACTGTGGCTTGACTAACAACACAGCTTCACGATTAGCTTGAGTTAGTTGCCACAAAGCAGGCAGAATCTTATTTAAAGAAATAAACGATACATCAACCACCGCCAAATCAGGAATCGGGTCATTTTCACCATATAACTCATCCGGTCGTAGTTGCCGTAAATTGGTGCGTTCCCGCAAAATCACTCGCGGATCGTTCCGCAACCGCCAGTCAACTTGTCCGTAACCGACATCAATACCGTAAACTTGTTTTGCTCCAGCTTGCAAGAGACAATCAGTAAAACCACCAGTAGAAATTCCACCATCTATACAAATGCGCTCTGCTACGGGAATGGCAAATACTGACAAAGCTTTGGAGAGTTTTTCACCGCCTCTAGAAACAAAAGGCGATCGCTCTTTAATATTTATTTGAGCCGAAATATCAACTTCTGTTCCAGGTTTATCAACTAACTGTTGATTAACAGTAACTTCCCCCGCCTGAATTAACCTCTGTGCTAAGGCGCGAGAAGAACATAAATTTAACTCTACTAATAATGTATCGAGTCGCTGTTTAGCCAATTAATTAGACTCTCCTGGTAAGATTAAAGCCAAAGCACGATTGATAATTTGTTTTTGGTTAACCAGCTTTTCTAATTCTTGGACTTCATAACGACCTTCTTCTACTTCCAAGGAAGCCTCATCAATGGCATTTAAATAGGCTTCTGCTAAAATTTCTAACAATTCTTCTGGGGTGAGATAATAGTCCCCAGCTTTGGGCTGCTTATTTTCTCGTTGAATTTCCCGAACCGAATTCCGAATTGAGACTTCCCAAGAGCGAGTTGTGCGATTTTCAGCTTGTTGTTTAATTAGATGCAACAATAAAATCACTGCATCGCTACGAATCGTCTTGATGATGTCATTTCGGCTCATTTCCTCTAATTCTTCAACTATAATCAATGCTCCTTGAACATCGCCTTTAACAAGTAAGTCTTTCAGGGTTAATAATTCTTCCATCATCAGCGCCTCAAACATCGGCAACTTCTATTGTGGCTTATGACGTTTATTCCTATGCTCTTAAGAATTAGCTGACTAATCCTGCCGATCTTCAGAATTAGACGAGGAAGTGTCGCTATTTGTATCCTGCTGTTGAAAGTTAGGAAGAGTAGCAGCAGGGTCAGTGTAAACTCCTTGTTCATAAGCCTCCAATGCCCTCGTAAGTATTGCTGCGGCTAGATTACTGGTAGTACGTTTTTGAGTTTTTGCCCATTCCTCCAGTCCTTTTAGTGTTTCTTCTGTCAGGTTTACTGTTAATCTCCATCTCGACGGCATTTCAAATATTTCCATACTTACACCCCCTATATAGTGCCTCACTGTGCTGCCAAAATTTTACCAAATAAGTGCATCCAGGTGCAGCACTAATGATATTATCTCTGTAAAACCGACGCAGGTTTTAACTACAGAATCTGCAAAAAAATAGCGATCGCCCCCAGCACGGAAAAGCGATCGCTTCGTAAACCCCCATATAGGGAGATAAATACAATGATGACACAATTACAAAAGTTAACAGATGTCCAAACTGACTATCAAGCATCCCCAGAAAGAGAATCCATCAATAGTTGGTATTCACAAAAAAGCGATCGCTCCATTAAACCAAAGTGCGATCGCTATTTATGTTTATGTCGAGGTAGACACCTGGCCCACTTAAAATCTAAATATCTATCTCGCTCAACTCACGTGTAATGTGATCGAATGGTTCATCTACAAAAGCACTGTTAACCACACCTGCTGCTGCTACTTGCTCCTTAATTAGATCCTTGAGAATCTGGATACCGCGAACCGTAGGCCCAATAGGTACTCCTAAAGAATTGTAAGTTTCCCGCAGCCCTTGCAGCACTCGTTCATCCAACACATTGGTGTTCCCAGCAACCAGCGCATAAGTGGCGTAGCGCAGATAGTAGTCCATATCGCGCAGACAAGCTGCATAACGACGAGTTGTATAAGCATTTCCACCAGGGCGAATCAATTCTGGCAGTTCTTCAAATAACTGTAAACCAGCTTGCTTGACAAGTCCAGCCGCATTAGAATTTATCGCCGCCGCTGCTTGTACTCTTGCTGTACCACTATCAAAGTAAGACTTCAGGCTATCGATCGCATTCCGGTCAAAATATCGACCAGCTAGGTCATAATTCTTAATTAAACTTGTTACTGCATCGCGCATTCCTTCTTCTCCCAATCATTGCTATTTATGGTTTGATATTTATTTGGCTGCACTTATGCACCAGTAAAGTTTTGTGCTATTAAAAATAGATTCGGCACAAAAACAATCTATCCACTATCTATGGATTCTATGCCAAAGTTGACCCCTATATGATGAACTTTCCAGTTTTGTACAGATGATCGCCGAAAGGTTAATATAACCTGATAATCCAGATATCTGTAGTACAAGCTACAAAATCAGCTAATGTCTAGTATTTAAGATATTTCTGGTGTGTCACGGCCTGATTGAGATCGGCAGGGTTAGGATGCAATGTAATATTCTGGTTTACTTTAGGAAATTGGTAGAGAAGGAGTAACAATGACAACACCACAAGAAGTCTTGAAATTGATCCAAGACCAAAAAATTCAGCTGATCGATCTCAAATTCATCGATACAGTAGGGACTTGGCAGCACCTCACACTGTACCAAAACCAAATCGATGAGACTGCATTCACTGATGGCGTACCGTTTGACGGTTCCAGCATCCGAGGTTGGAAAGCGATCAACGAATCGGACATGACGATGGTACTCGACCCCAACACTGCTTGGATCGACCCCTTCATGGAAGTGCCAACGCTAAGTATAATTTGTAGTATTAAAGAACCCCGCACGGGAGAATGGTACAACCGTTGCCCACGGGTTATTGCCCAAAAAGCAATAGATTACCTGGTTTCCACTGGTCTTGGTGACACAGCTTTCTTTGGCCCTGAAGCTGAGTTCTTTATCTTTGACAATGCTAGATTTGCCCAAACCGCCAACGAAGGCTACTACTTCTTAGACTCCGAAGAAGGTGCTTGGAATTCCGGTAAAGCTGGTACAGATAACAAACCCAACTTGGGTTACAAACCACGCTTCAAAGAAGGTTACTTCCCAGTTTCACCAACGGATTCTTTTCAAGATATCCGTACAGAGATGCTGTTGACAATGGCACAATTAGGTGTGCCCATTGAAAAACATCACCACGAAGTTGCTACTGGTGGTCAGTGCGAACTAGGTTTTCGTTTCGGTAAGTTGATCGAAGCGGCTGACTGGTTGATGATTTACAAATATGTCATCAAGAACGTTGCCAAGAAATACGGCAAAACCGTTACCTTCATGCCAAAACCAATTTTTGGCGATAACGGTTCGGGAATGCACTGTCACCAATCCATCTGGAAAGATGGCCAACCTCTGTTTGCAGGTGATAAGTATGCTGGTTTGAGCGAAATGGGCTTGTACTACATTGGTGGTCTTCTCAAACACGCACCAGCGCTGTTGGCAATCACCAACCCTAGTACCAACTCATACAAGCGCCTAGTACCTGGTTATGAAGCTCCTGTTAACTTGGCTTACTCCCAAGGGAACCGTTCCGCTTCTATCCGTATTCCTCTATCTGGTACTAACCCCAAAGCCAAACGTTTGGAATTCCGTTGTCCAGATGCTACTTCTAACCCCTATTTGGCATTTGCTGCAATGCTTTGTGCTGGTCTCGATGGCATCAAGAACAAAATCCATCCTGGTGAACCCTTAGATAAGAATATCTATGAACTCTCTCCAGAAGAACTGGCAAAGGTTCCTTCAACTCCAGGTTCTTTAGAACTGGCTTTGCAAGCACTGGAAAAAGATCACGCCTTCTTGACCGAATCAGGCGTCTTCACGGAAGACTTTATCGAAAATTGGATTGACTACAAACTAGGTAACGAAGTCAAACAGTTGCAGCTGCGTCCTCATCCTTACGAGTTTTACCTCTATTACGACGCTTAATTAAGAGTCGTATCTAACTAAAAAGTCATAAGTAAGTTTTGCCACCCTAGATAAAGGGTGGCTTTTTTTAGAGCTGCCGGTTGAGATATTCACTCAAAAAATCAACCTTAAAACTTAGCTCATGGAAGCATGACTCGGCCCATAAATCATCCGAGTGTTAGCATCAACCTTCCCTTGAATTGGGTTCCAGTAGTGGGATGCTTCTTCAGGAAGACCAAGTTCTTGTGCCGCACGCATCAGCATTGATTGTTGGCGATTCTTGACTTGTTGGTGTTCACGCGCCATTAACGCCCGAGATTTATCTGCAATAGACATAACCATAGCCCTCTCTATTTTGTGAATATATAATTTTTGTTTTCCTGAGACTACTATAACAAAAATTCTGTAACATAAGCTACTGTTTTAAAAAATTTATATTTGCTTTTGCTGACAATATCAGCTATTTTTTCCCAGAGCTGGAAAAATCTCCCTAAGCCACTTTTGACGGCTAAAATCATCTGGCTTCAGATTGTCTCACCTGAAAAAACACACCTCTCTCAAGACAGAACACTTATTCGTTACTTTTGTTTACATTTAAAAGGTCTGACACTTCAGTTCAAAAGTGACTAGTTCAAAAGTGACTAAAAAGTGACTAATTTTTATAACTTTTACTGTTTTTTTAGGTGAAGCGGCATAAATACAACAGTTGAAAAAATTAAGTTAGCATTAAATAAAGATTTACAAAACTTTACATAAGTTATGACAGTTACCTACCCACGCAAATTTCAAAATGTTTTGAGTGCGAGAGATATATTGAAACGAGTGGTATGCGATCGCGAAATCCATCTAATTACTCTCAACCGCTACCGTTACAGCGAACAACGTAGTTGCAAAGACCTAACTGAGGTAATTGAACAACTGAATGGACAGCCACGGGAACTGGTACGGGATTTGTCTCATCACATCTCAGATGAAGCTCGTCATGCCATGTGGCTAACTGATTTGTTGATTGATTTGGGAAGCGATATAGGAACTCCCCCCGGAACTTCCTATATTGATGAATTTGATCGGCTGCTCGACAAAGACACCTACGATCCAAAACATAACCTAGAGGACGGGATAATTGCTGCCTTGGCCGCAATTAACATTACCGAAAAGCGGGGTTGTGAGTATTTCTCTGCCCACATTCACGCGCTTAAACAAGCACCTCAGACAGAAGAAAACATCAAAATTCGGGAAACGATTGAAAAAATTCTTCCAGAAGAAGTAGGACATGTCCGTTGGGGTAATCGTTGGCTAGGAGAAATTGCGCGTAAGAGTCCAGAACATCAGCAAAAAGTAGAGCAAGCCAAGCGAAAATATACCGTAATTGAACAAGCCGCATTTGAATCAGGAATGGATATCACCTTGGGTGCAGAACTACGGCGAGTTGCCAACCTGGTGGAAGTCGCAAATACTATGCCGCTTTGGCAACGTCCTCAATACTTGATGGAACGCTTACCCCAGACTTTGCTAGCGCCGGAGTTGCAATTTACTCGAATTCAGGCTGCACAAAAGGCTTGGCAGCGCGATCCACAGGCGTTTATTGAGAAGTTTGTGCCAATGTTCCTCAACGGCATCCAGGATACAGAAAGTAGCCGCAAGAAAACAACGGTGTAAAAGGGCGTGGGGGATTGGGTATGGGGCATTGAAATAATTAATAGTTTTTCTCCCTCATCTCTCTCACTCCTTTTTCTTTAACGTGAGTTCGATGAATCTCTCCCTCCCAGCCTCCCTCTCCGAAACCCAAAGGGAGGAGCAACGAAAAATTCAGCTTTTTGCTCCCCTCTCCGTGTCGGAGAGGGGTTGGGGGAGAGGTCAAATAAGACTTGTCGAACTCACGTTTCTTTAAAAAAAATTCATATAAAAAGGCCAAATGCAAATTTTTGCATCTGGCCTTGGGTGTAAAATAATTAAAAAGACTAAGATGATCTGGCAGATCCTTCTTAACACTTATTTCGTCGGGAGCCATCTACGAGGAGAACGAACCAAAGGGTAAAAGTAGGTCAAGAATAATAAATTTGTTAGCAAGTGCAATAAACCTATACTACTTATGCGAATCCCTACCTAGATAAGCAAGAGATGAAACGAAAGGGATTTTATGCTTCGGCAAAAGGCGCTAAACAAATGTCAGAGCGAAGAGCGGTTACTTTCTTTTGTAGATAATCGGCTACTCGATGTATGAGAAGAAAATTTATTGGGGAATAAAGTGAAGTTGCCCTAAGGCTGTTTCTTCAACAAGCAAAATGTCTGAATTAGATGTGCTTTAGATTAACTCGTAGCCTAAATAACATCTATTTCTAGAGCCGTTGAGGATTGAGATGCAAAGCTTTCCACCGAAAATGAGCAACAGTTGTAGAGCTTTTGAGGAGTTGGTAATGCTATCAATCAAAGCACTTAATTTGATTTGCTTTTTGATCGGCAGAATTGAGACCAACTATATATATACAAAGTTTGCAGTTGAAATACTAAGCGATCGCTGAAGACTTTCGTGTGTCAACTGTATATATCTCCGCCAGAAAAGCTGTGTAAAAGACGTTAACACAATATCCTGTTTCCTGGTAATTCTGTTCCTTTGGGAAAAGAGGCATTACCCTACAGTAGTTAAACCACAGCATAGATATTTCGGACTTTTTGTGTCACTTCTCTGCGCCCACTACCACGATGACGTGGCGCATCATCTGAAGCTTGTTCAGATGCCGCCGAGAGCCACTGTGACGAAGTAGGCGTGGAAGGCAGCCCTGTTGATAAGTGATTGACCATTGCTTGGCAGTTAAAAGCTAAGGGGCCGAACACCAGACTCGAGACTAAAAGTGAAATGGCAGCACGCATAGCAAATGTCTATTTGGGAACTCTCCACTTCACTGATACTTAGCTTTTTGATTAATATCCGGACAATTCATCAAAAAGTATTCTGTTTTACTGAAAATAAACTCTTCTTATCCTCCGTTTAAATGTTCGACTAATAACCAATTACCAGAGTGATTGTAATGACCCCACAATGTAACTAATTGTTCGTGGGGATAAGCGCGTAATTGCTCGTCGATATGCGATCGCAAAGTCACAAGCTGCCAGTTTTGCCCTTGATATGTGGCTGGTGCTGTGACAGTGAATCTGTATTCCTGCTGTTCCAAGCGGTAAAAAATCCCTTTGAAACAGTTACTTTCCGGAATTAATGGCTTGCCAAAAGCAGATTCAGGGCAATCGCCACTAACTGGATAGGCTTGTGGGTTATCTAAGTAATACAGTTGCCAGTGCCGCCAATCCGAACGATTGGGGGGAAGATTAAACAAAGGAATAATTAGCGCTTTTGAGCGATTATCATCTAATAAAGCCGTTTGCAGCTTTATAATAGGTAAATCCCTCGGCTGGCAGTTTAATTCAACACATATCGCCGCCGCCATCCCTGCTGCTTGACCAATTCCCATCACCACAGGTTGTAATCTGGTAGCGCCATTGGCAATGTGGGAGACAGAAATATTCTTTTCACACACCAAGAAACCATCTGTTGCGGCTGGAATTAGACAACTGTAGGGAATTGTAAAAGGAGTTCCAGTCCAACGCCCCCCCCAACGGATCGATTTAGGTTGCAGTGAGAATTGAACACCAGGATAATGATGGTCATTGGCGTAATTACCAACTGCGATTGCATCATTAAATATAGATGCAACTCTACCTTTTGCGATCGGCAAAATATCCTGTTCTCGGACAGTAGTTAGCCCCACCAAGCGGCGGCTTTCCCGGTAATAGGGATGCAGTGCAAAAGCTGTAGAAGTGTGAGGAAATACTTTTTCTGCTAAACCATAGCGACGACCAAGCTGTTTTTGGATAAAATGAGCAAAATTTTGGCTGTGCCAGCGAGATTCTTGGATGAATTCACCTCTGGATACATCTGACTCTATCAATCGCCCTACCCCTTCGCCGTAGTCATTGCCACAGATTGGCCAGTTGATCATAAATAGGCCACCGGGCAAACGTCCATAATTTAAAAATGTCTCTGCTCCATAGGCATCCCAAGCACCTGTAAACTGCGATGAATTATAGTTAGGCGCAGTTGGAATCTCTGGTGCTATTGCTTCACCAAAGTCCTGCATAATCACTACATAAGTGGGCGCTTGCACAGGATATTTGTGGGTTAAAGAGCTAAAAGTCACTGGGGCGCTGGGTTCTTCCCACTCAGATTGCAATTCCCAGCCCCAACGGTAAGGTATGTCAGCTAAAGCTAATAAATCTCCTAATTCTGTGCCATCGAGAATAATCTTGGCTGTGACAGCAAAATCAGCAAAGCGGACACCAGTAATCAAATTACCTTGTCGAAATACCTCTAAAGGTACTTGTCCAGAAATCCAGTGCAAATTCGGCAATTCCTGCACCCAATCTGCAAAAATCTCTGCTCCAATTCGGGGATCGTAACTAAAAAAGCTTACCCAACTGTTATCTAATCCTCCAGGCTGTCGTTGTCGCAATTCCTGCAAAAACGCACCCCATAACCCTGTTTGAAAGGATTCTAATTCATTGCCATCGGGTACAGACACTCCAGCCGAAGTTAGCATTCCTCCCAACCAAGGAAATTCACTCACCAAAATGGTTTTGGCTCCCCGTCGCGCCGCTTGGATAGCAGCCGCAGTGCCTCCGGTTCCACCGCCGACAACTAAAACATCAGCTATATATGTTTGATTAACCATAAATAATTTACGTATTGTTGACGAGATACATGAGATTTTATCCTCTTGCATAAGTCTTTTATTATTGTCTAATGTTTGTATTAGCTAATGATTAAATAATTAGAATATCAAATTGATTATCTATTTATCGTATTTTTACTGAAAATAAATAGTAATTATTTGGGAATACTAATAAATAAAGAGTAACTTGTGATTAAAATGGAAGTTTTATTGATTTATGCTTGGGCTTATTTTTCAATTTCTTGTCACGAAATGGGACATTTTACAGTAGCTAAAATGATTGGTTTTAATCCATATTCAGTAAAAATTGGAACTGGAAAAAGAATGTTAAAGTTTAAATTATTTAATTGTATATTTGAACTTAATATTTTCCCAAATGGTGGTATAACTTATATGTCTAATTTAAGCTTGCATAACATTAAACCTAAGTTGATATTTGTGTATTTAGTCGGGCCGATGATTAATTGTTTATTATTTGGATTAATTATTAATATTTACAATCAGAGGATTTTACATTATAAATTTACAAGCTTTCTAAATATTATAATATGTTTTGCTGTTTTTGAATCTTTATTAATTATTGGAAATCTTTGTCCATCACAATTAACTTTATACGGACAAAAGCATTCCAACGATGGTCAGCAAGTACTCGATGCTTTGACTAAAACTCAGGCAGAATTTATTCAACAAAAGTTAGGTTTAGCTAGATACACAATTAATAAAAATGATTCTTTAATTGAGTTCTTTAATAATAATTTGAAAATATTACAAATACTATATGAAGCTCAAGTAGAATTCGAGAAAAGAAACTTTGATCGAGCAATTGAATTATTGGAGGCAATTGTAATCAACGATTGTCTGATTGTAAGAGATAAACTATATATTCTTGATATTTTAGTTTCGATTGTTATTGAGCATGAACAAATTCAATATTTGCAAAAAGCTGATGCTTGGTCTGCTCAAGCACTGGCATTAGCTGGTGATATTAAAACTATTCAAGGAACTAGAGGAGCTATTTTAATAGAATTAGGTAGATATAGTGAAGGTAAAGAAATGCTTTTACCTTTAACGGAATCAGGTAACGATCTCATTGATATCGCATATAGTTGTTGCTACATTGCTAAAGCAGATTATTTTTTAGGCAATGAAAATCAGGTCAAAGATTGGTTAAAAAAAGCTAAACAAGTTGGTGTTGCTCCTCGTACTTTACTAAGGATACAAAAGGAAATTAATTATTTTATATAAATTAAAATTTTTTTTGATGGTTTGACCAAAACTACCAGTTCCCAAGACTCGAATGATTTTATAATCTCACTTTAGTGACTGACCCAATATCAAGGCTTAAAGGCGATCGCCTACCATGAAGAATGTCTATATTTTAACCTTACTCTTACAGATGCTAAGTGTTGAGCCTTTTTACCACTCTCCCATAATTTTTGTTTGTCAATGGTGAATAGCTCACAGTCCACGCCAGTTTGCTCAAGCCGGAAAACCCGCCCACCCAACTGGCTCAAAAAACTATAATTTTGACTATTGACCAACTTTAAAAATTTGAACAACGCTTAAAACAAGCCAACACACAAAAATCACAAGTGTGATAGCCTAACGTTGACTGCTAATGTTACATCTAGTATCGTTAAGCGGGGAAAAACCAACGTGAAAGCACAGGTATTTAGAGGCGTTAATCAACTGTCTTACGAAGATATCCCAGTTCCAACTCTGGAAGCAGATGAAGTGCTGGTACAGGTGCGGGTTGTGGGATTGTGTCAGTCAGATATAAAAAAAATTCGTTATCCACTGTATGAACCGCCGCGCATTTTTGGACATGAAACCGCCGGCACGATCGCAGCAGTAGGCAATAATGTCAAAGGTTGGCAAGTTGGACAACGGGTAGCAGTGATGCATCACATCCCTTGTATGCGTTGCGCCTATTGCCTAAATGATAATTTCTCGATGTGCGATGTTTACAAAAACATCTCCACTACCGCAGGCTTTAACGCCAGTGGTGGCGGTTTTGCTGATTATGTCAAAGTTCCAGGACATATTGTGGAAAACGGTGGGTTAATTTCCATCCCGGATAATATTAGTTTTGAAGAAGCCAGTTTTGTAGAACCAACTAACTGCTGTTTGAAGGCAGTGAGAAAAGCTCAAATTGCTCCAGGACAAACTGTATTAGTTACTGGTGCTGGGCCAATTGGGTTAATGTTCATTATGTTGGTGAAGTATTTCGGAGCAAAAGCGATCGCTACTGATTTACTACCCTCTAGAATTGATAAAGCCTTGAGTGTCGGTGCAGAGGCGGCTTTTGATGCTCGCGATCCCGATTTATCTGCCAAAATTCATGCCTTAACTGGTGGACTAGGCGTTGATGTCACCTTGCTGGCGGTTCCGAGTGAGAAAGCTTTCTTTCAAGCACTTGATAGTACCCGCAAAGGCGGTAAAATCTTGTTTTTCGCCGAATTTCCTGATGAGGTGGAAATTCCCATTAACCCAAATATCCTCTACCGTCGAGAAATTGACTTGATCGGCAGTTATAGCTCATCTTATCGGCTTCAGAATCTATCAGCCGATATTGTGTTTAATCAGCGAATTGATGTAAAAGCGTTGATTAGCGATCGCTATCCATTAAAAGATTTATCAGCAGCCGTGGAAGTTGCGATCGCACCCACACCGGATACTTATAAAATCTTAATTTATCCGTAAAAGGAAGATTAGGGAGATAGGAGAGTGTTAAAACTAGAAGTTTAAAGTTCTGTCTGAGATTCAGCTACGAAGCTAAAAGGTTCAACGATGGAGCTAAAAGGTTCAACGATGGAGCTAAAAGGTTCAACGATGAAGCTAAAAGGTTCAACGATGGAGCTCAAAGGTTCAACGGTGAAGCTCAAAGGTTCAACGATGGAGCTAAAAGGTTCAACGGTGAAGCTCAAAGTTTCAAAGTTCACCCTTACAAGCTCACGTTTCATCCTTATCTCTCTCACTTTCCCCTTGTCCGCAACAAAATGCTTATTACTCTACTTTTCGTCGCTCTACTAGCTTTCTACGTCGCCTGGAATCTCGGAGCAAACGATGTCGCTAATGCGATGGGAACCTCTGTAGGTTCCAAAGCTGTCACTCTCAAACAAGCACTAATAATTGCTGGGGTATTAGAGTTTACGGGTGCTGTGTTGTTTGGGACATGAGGTAACGGAAACTCTCGCAACGAAAATTGCTAATCCCGCTTTATTCGCAGCTACACCCCAAATATTAGTTACTGGGATGGTAACGGTATTAATATCCTGTGGTGTGTGGTTGCAAATTGCCACATCACGCGGTTTACCAGTCTCATCTTCTCATGCGGTTGTTGGTGCGATCGCTGGATTTAGTTGGGTAGCTTTGGGAGTAAATGCAATTGATTGGTCATCAATTGGCTTAATTACCATTGGCTGGATTTTAACGCCATTAATTAGTGGTGCGATCGCCGCTTTATTTTACAGTCAAATCAAGCACTGGATTTTAGATCGACCCAATCAAATAGTCCAGTTACAAGAGTGGATTCCCTGGTTAAGCACTGCGCTGCTAGGTATATTCGGCGTAATTGTCTTACCATCGCTCACAGAACCGCTAACCAATTTTGTAATTGAGCAAGTTGGTTTTACAATCCCTGCTTACGACATCCCTCTGTTAACAGGTGCAATCGCAGCAGTTGGACTCACAATCATTAGTTGGCGACAATTGGGAGATAAGGGAGACAAGGGAGAAATACTCCCAAATCCCGTAGAAAGATTATTCGGTCGATTCCAACTCCTAAGTGCTTGCTTTGTCGCCTTTGCTCACGGTTCTAATGATGTGGGAAATGCGATCGCTCCTTTAGCTGCGATCGTTTACATCAATCGCACTGGTAGCGTACCTACTGATGGTATAACTATCCCGCTTTGGATTTTAATCCTTGGTGGTGCTGGTATTGTTGGTGGTTTAGCTGTCTGGGGAAAAAAAGTTATTGCTACCATTGGCGAAAACATCATTGCCTTGCAACCCAGTAGTGGATTTTGTGCCGAACTGGCAACTGCTACCACCATACTTATTGCTTCCCGGCTAGGTTTACCAGTCTCCACCTCTCACGCTCTCGTCGGCGGTGTAGTTGGTATTGGACTAGTGCAAAATCTCAAGTCGATTAAGTTTCAAACACTAAAAGGTATTGCTGCCGCATGGCTAATTACAATCCCCGTGAGTGCTGTCCTTAGCGCTGCCATTTTCAGCATCGCCCGAATTTTATTCTTCTAAGAATTATTAATATTTTCCCAACTTTTCCTCTATTGGAATTTACTCAAAGCAAAACCCAGACTGCAACAACGCCAAAAAAAGCGTGCTTTTGCAGAATTGTTGCTCATTCATTAGAATGTTGTGCAGGGGATAACGTAACTTAGAATTTCCACAGAAGGATACTTTAATCCCCGTTTAGAGATATAAACTGTCACACCAGTTACATTCCACACAAATTTACAGTTAGTTTCGCAAGTCAGACAATTTGGTGGGGATATCTAGCGACAAGTCGCCTACGCACACGCATCTGTGAATCTTTGACAATTATTGTTGGCAGCAAAACAATAAATATTTATTTGGAGTGAGATTTCTTTAAAAGTAAAATTTCATTGGCAAATAATTTATGAAAATTAAACTGACCAAAAATAAAAAAGTTCCTATTTAAGGCACTTCCAGGCGTGGCGATCTAATACTTTTCGGGTTTTGGGGAAAAGGAGAAAGAAAAAACCTTTAACCTTTAACCTTTAACCTTTACCCTTTAACCTTTTCCCCAAACCCAATGGCCAGTTAAAAATGGTTAACCGAGCAGTATTGAGACGGGTGCTACCTCACTAAAATTCCAAATCTAATGGTTAAATACTTATCAATACTGAAGAGAACACGGTGTAGTCAGCTGTGTTGGCAAACTTAGATGCTTTGCTAACTTGTGTCTAGTATGACAGAATTACGTTGAAATGCGGAAGTGCTGTTAAAATTTTTAATTTATCTGACAAAATACAGGAAATTAGGATGACCGCCAATAAAGTGTACGGGAAGCAGCTTTATCGTCAAAGTATTAGAGGTTAGAAGCTAATGGGGCGATTCGAGAAGCAACCAGAAAACCCAAGAGTCAGAGGGGAGCTATCTAGAGCAGCAGAAAATGCTCTTTGGGCTTTAGTTGAAGACTTAGAAAATCTTCAGCAGAATGTCCTCAGAGGCTTGCAGGAAGACGTAAAGCGGCTTCAGTCAGAAAAAAATCGGTTATCTGATGAGATTCAAAGCTTGGTAGAGGAAAAAGAGCATTTACAACAAGTGCGCCAAATCACCGAGCAGCAAGTATTAATTCGGCAACTGGCAGAAGTTCTGGCAAAGCATATATCTTCACAACTGCAATCCTCTCTGACAACTTTAGCTAATCAAAGCATAGAGGGCAAATCTTACGAACAAGCGGCGTTGAAGTCTGCTGAAGTGAGCAGCAATGTAGTCGGTGAAATCAATGAAAAAGTCGAACACATGTTTGACAGTCTCGATGACACTGTTACTGTTACCTTTAATTCCTTACAACAGGAACTGAAGAACTATCAAAGTAATCTTTCCCAACAGCTGTCACGGATGTATAGCCAGCAGCAGCAAGGGGAAACGATTTTGGCGGAGTTTGTTAACCGCCTGCATGGAGAACTAGAAAAAACTATAGAAGAAACTTCACGCAAATCAGCAACAGCAGGTATACCTACTGTTTTGCAGTTTAGGGAGCCAGAAAAAAACAGTTCTGTTGAAACATCCCTGCCAGAGTTTGAGGAAGTAGTAAGAAATTCCCTTGAGCCAATTTCCCCAATCTCCAATCAATTTTCACCAAGGGAAACAACATTAGAACCACCGACTGTTAGAGAAAACACCGCAAATCCAATTTCTTCTCCCAGCAAGGATGCATCGGTAAGGGAAATAACATCAGAGCCACCAATTGTTAAAGAAAACGTCGCGAATCCAATTTCTTCTCCCAGCAAGGATTTGTCGCCAAAAGAAACAACACCAGAGCCGCCGATTGTTAGAGAAAATACCGCGAATCCAATTTCTTCTCCCAGTAAGGATTTGTCGCCAAAAGAAACAACACTAGAGCCGCCGATTGTTAGAGAAAATACCGCGAATCCAAGCAAGGATTTGTCGGTAAGAGAAACGCCATCAGAATCTACTGCGGCTGTAGTTCCGCCACCAAAGGATAATGCCACCGAGCCAATTTCTGTCCTCAATCAGGAATCGCCGGAAGACGAAACGAAATCAGAGTCTTTGCTCACATCTGTGCTACAGCCGAGAATAATCCGACCTTCTCTCAAGATTCCTACTGAACCACTTTCTGTCCGCCGTAAGAACGCATCGCAAAGTACAGCTGAATCCTCATCGACCACTGCGCCAGAAGCGCAGGTGGAAGCAAAACCCCCACAATCGCGATCGCCTAATTCTTCTGGGTTATCGACACTCAGAATCGGTTTGTTTTTGATCGTCTTATCGGCAGTGGTGTCGTCACTTTACAACGTAGCCATCAAGGTGATTTTCCATGAAGGTTCCCAGATTTTTGGAGTATTAGAGGTAGAGCAATTGCTACCGCCGACTTTGGGCAATACTCTGTTAATTTTGACGCTACGGTTTATGGTAGTCGTACCACTAATGGTACTTTTGTCTCCGATATTGCATCCAAGACTGTGGCAAGATTTGGATAACTTGTCTGCTTCAGTCCGAGGAAATTCCACACCTGCCAATGCCGCTACCAAGCAGATTTTGGTGTTGTCAATTGTGAGTGGCTGCTTTTTGTTTTTATCTCAGGTATTAATCTATATTGCGATCGCTCAAGTCACAACGGGAATGGCGATCGCACTGTTCTTTATCTATCCAATGGTTAGCGGTCTATTTTCGTGGTTTCTGTTTCGCGATCGCCCCACTCTATTCCGCATCGCCGCGATCGCCGCGATTTGCTGCGGTGAATTGTTGGTTTTAGGAGGTTCTCCCAGCATCGGTATCGGTAATACTTCAATAGGAAGCAGCACTGCCATTCTTTCGGGTGTGGCTTTTGGTGCCTACATAATTCTGACGCGAGTCTGTGCTAGCAAACTCCATCCGGTGACTTTTACTTTAATCAACTTCACTACCATGTTGTTGTTGAGCTTTATCTGTTTGATGCTACCTTTGCCCAGCAGTTGGAACTTGGTAGTAGTTGACCCCTCGAAAATGCTGGAATTGGTTTTAAGCGCGTTTATTTTAGGCGTGCTGACCCTTGCAGGTTATTTGCTTAATAATGTTGGTATTAGTAAACTAGGTGCCTCGCGATCGGCGCTCATCGGTGGTAGCATCCCAGTTTTAACCGTGATTTTCGCTGGGTTAATCATTCAAGAAAATTTGGATATTGTGCAAATTCTGGGAGTGTTATTTGTAACCTTTGGCGCGGCTGCTTTCAGCTTTGAAACAATGCGAAATCAGGTTAAATCCTCTAGTCCCACGAATTAAATGGCGAGTTCAATCAGCTTAAGAGTGATAGGAGCTACTTTACTCCCCATCACTCTCAGCATCAATCTTGACGCTAATGCACTCACTTGTAACTTCAAGATCCCCGACTTCTCAAAGAAGTTGGGGATTTAAGTTTTTACGAATAATTTCAGAATGCTGTATAGGTGCAGATACAATACTTGTCGGTTAACGCGAAAAGGGGAATGGGAAAGGGGAAAGAAAAAACCTTTGATACCAATTTTAAAAAAGAATGCGACAGATACATACGGACATACCTTTGTCCTGTCTAGCTTTCCTAATTTTGAATTTTGAATTGGTATAACCTTTTCCCAAAACCAAATTCCAGTTTAAAATCCAAAACCCAAGGAGTATTGGGTGCAGATATATAGCGATCGCCAGGTAGGTTAGGACATAAACTGAATATAGAACCTAGACACCAAGAGACTTTCAACCCTGTCCTCTGTCACCTGTTCCCTGTCCCCTGCTATAGCAGTTGCCAGGTAGATTAGGACATAATGACAAGCGGAAATCTCAGAAATAGCAAGGTTTTTACCTCCAGCATGGTTGTTGAGCGACTTGCCCTGAGTTTCGACACTTCGACTGCGCCCTTCGGCTACGCTCAGGACAGGCTCAGTGCATCGCTGCGCGGTAATCGAGCGACTTGTACTGAGTTTCGACTGCGTGGTAATCGAGCGAAGTCGAGATTCAACTACCGCTTAGTCGAAGTAAGTCGAGATTCAACTACCGCGTAGTCGTTGGCGTGGTAACAGAGCGTTGGTCATTGAGTTTCGACACTTCGACTGCGCTCAGTGCATCGCTGCGCGGTAATCGAGCGACTTGTACTGAGCGTAGTCGAAGTAAGTCGAGATTCAACTACCGCGTAGCCGAAATGAGTCGAAGTGCAGCCTCTCCAAGAGTTGGGAGTCGAAACACTGCCTCCTGCAAAGCTGCCTCTTGCTATAACACTTAATAGATCGGCAAGCAGTATTCAGAATAAATCGACTTGTAATATATTTTTAGGAATTTAGCCTGATACAGGTAGGGAAAACACGTATATGTAAGCAACATGAGTAGTACGAGCATAAGTACTTGCTCAGAGAGAATATTCCCAAGGAGTTAAGACTATTGCAGCATATTTTGGAACTAAGAGATGGAGAAGTCGCAGAAATGCTTAGAGGAACTCGTTTTTTCAAGCCAAACGTACTTAGTTGATATTAGGCGGTCGACCTACCTGTTTTTTCAGTATGGGAGGCAAAGTAAGTGGGCAAGAATAGACTAACTTATGTTAAGCAATGTAAATTACATGAAATTGCCTTGTAGTGAGAGCTAAAGTCCTTATTGTTCCGTTTTATTTGTCCTTAATTAGGAAGCCTCCCAGACTGCACTAAGTCACTACAAATCTTTAATTATTCACACCCATTTACTAATTGTGTTTTGTAAAATGGTATCTTTATTTCTATCGTTTTATACAAGTCAACTTAATCTGCGATCGCCAAAACACCCAGAAAAAGAAGCTTTTATCGTAGCTTACTACGGATTCTCACTCTTTTCTCGCGACAAACTATCTACGTAATTTAAGTCTCTGAAATATATAAAATAGCGAGGTAAAACATACTTGAAAGTAGCCAAGAAATTAGTTAAATCATCAAAATTTAAAATTCTTTCATGAAAGAAATATAAATTTATGGCAAAAAAAACTCTAAACAATCATCGGATGGAACCCAAGATGTCTTATTATATGTATAGCTATTAACTAATCTTTCGGTTATTAGCACGAGCAGCAAAGCCTTATATCTACGCGATTGAGTCGGAAGTAATCGCGGCTTTTTGTGTCCACTCATCATATATAAAATAATAAATAAAAGTGGGATTTAGGATAGATCTAAAATATCATCAAACCTTGATTTAAGCAGAATATAAAATATTTAAATAGTCATCATTTATAAACTTTAAAATGCACAATTTTATTTCAAAACGAAAAAATGGTGATATGATATAGAACAATATTTGAAAAACAACAGGTATTTTGAAATTGGAATTATTTGCTCTACTTAATGTCTACTATCTTTCCTCAAGCCAACGGCTCATATTACCGAGACATCACTGGAGGTTGTGAACAAAATGATAGTTGACAACGGGCTGTATAGCTCAACCTCTAAATGTGGCTACACCTGGTAAGCGATTTGTTTTGAGACAATTCCCAATTATTTCTAGTCAATTGTGTACTACAAATAATTCGCCAAAGTGGCAAAAAAGCATCTTTTTCTAGTAACAAATATCCCAGATTAACTGTGCAAACTAGTTTTTATTCTGAATCGGCACAGCACCATCATTAGGTGTAAGCAGCTTGACGTTGTTGCTCTTGAAAGATGAAAAAAACCAGAAAACTGAAAGGCTTTGGAGATGAATTGCAGCATAGTTGACTGTTGGGACATAAACCACCGTTAAACTAGATTTGGTGGTGTCTCTAATTTCCCGGTTAAATGCTTCAGACAGTTATAGTCACAACTAGCAACTCTGCTTTTTAACCAGGAAAGATGCGAAAATGGTAGTTTGCGCTACCACCGATATCATCGTTATCGCATACTAATATAGTTTGAAGTAAAGACAGCTTTCAGCCAGGTGTGTACTACTTATTTTCACTCGATTAAAATTGTGTAAACGTGCTATTCAATTGTCTGTAATATGAGTAACGACATAGATCTGATCAAACGTCTTGACCCCAGTGCGATGGATCAGATCATGCTTTATCTGGCTTTTAGTGCCATGCGGACGAGTGGGCACAGGCATGGGGCATTTTTAGACGCAGCCGCAACAGCAGCAAAGTGTGCAATTTACATGACCTATCTAGAGCAGGGACAAAACCTGCGGATGACAGGGCATTTGCACCACTTGGAGCCAAAACGAGTAAAAATTATTGTAGAAGAAGTCAGGCAGGCACTAACAGAAGGCAAACTGTTAAAAATGCTGGGTTCTCAAGAACCTCGCTATTTAATTCAATTGCCTTATGTCTGGCTAGAAAAATATCCTTGGCAACCGGGGCGATCGCGCGTTCCTGGTACTAATCTGACAAGTGAAGAAAAAAGACAAATTGAGCAGAAACTACCAAGTAATCTACCTGATGCTCAGTTAGTTAGCTCCTTTGAGTTTCTGGATTTGATCGAGTTTTTACACAAGCGATCGCAAGAAGACTTACCAGCAGAACACCAAATGCCTTTGAGTGAAGCTTTGGGCGAGCATATCAAGCGCCGTCTGCTTTACTCAGGAACAGTAACGCGGATTGATTCTCCTTGGGGAATGCCCTTCTACGCGCTAACCCGTCTTTCTTATACCCCAACAGACGATGAAGAACGTACACACATCACCGTGGAAGATACCGCTCGGTATTTTCGCATGATGAAAAATTGGGCAGAACGGCGACGAAATGCCATGCGCTTGCTGGAAGAACTTGATATCCTCCCAGAAAAAATGGATCGGGCTATGGAAGAATTGGATGAAGTTATCCGTGCCTGGGCAGACAAATATCATCAAGATGGTGGTATTGCAGTGGTTTTACAGACAGCTTTTGGTGAAAGAGAAGACTAGTACAACTAACTGTACAAACTGTGCAAAATCCTAAATTCCCAAAGCTGAAAAACTGACGTGAGTTCAACTAACCTCTCTCCAACTCCTCTTTGCGTTGGAGAGGAGAATTATAATGTTTTTCATTTATTTGAATGAAATGCTTATCTGGTCAGTGGACATGGGAACAGTGCTAGGTATCGTATGCCCACAAGTGGCAGAAGTGCTACCGAAGTTTATCCTACTTAATACAACGTTTGACAAAAGTTGCATTAGTGTACAATCCGCCTGAAGGTTCGCGTGATATCTTTGTAGTCTAGATAAGATCGGGTGTTGGCATCATTGAGAAGGGCAAAAAGACGGCTTTTTTGGGCGAGATGCTGAAACTTCTTCAACCTTTCGATGATGATATAAACACCAAAGTAAGAAATATAGTAACTATTATTGCTTTAATTCCAGCTTGTTCCGACTTGGAACTAGTGCGACAAAGCGATCGCTTTCTCTACGATCGAACTACCGATAATTTAATACGCTTGGGTTAGCACCAAAAACCTTAAGTTGTGTAGGTTGGCGAGGCACTGCGCCTTTGCGGTTTCCCGACTTGTACCCCTTTAGGGAAGCAAGCTTCACGCTGCGCGTCTCTCTTCTCCTTTTGACAGAGGCGTTGCGCTAAGGGAGAAGCAAGTGGGGTTTGAAAAACGTAGACCCCGAAGGGGCTTATCGAAGAGTAACCCAACATTTTCATAGCTTTGTTGGGTTGCGCTTTGCTTCACCCAACCTACAATTTTTCACAAAGCCAAGCGTATCGATCGGTAATCTTTTTTTTGACGCAGATGGGATTGGTAAAGCTGCACAAGTTCAAATCGCCCAGTTCTCGAATCAGGCAATAGTAACTAATGTAAATATTACTGTCATTGCCTAACCAAAACTATACAGTCAACAAAGGTAAATTATCCAGTCAGGTTGAAGCATTGTAAATATATAAGGCTGGGTTTCGCTGTTGCTCAACCCAACCTACAAATTAAAATCGGATAATTTATTTTTTGGTAGTGCCTGAATCAGGTTGGCAAATAGCCACTCTAAATTCAACCTGTATATCAATTACACAAAGCACTGTAATCTAATTAGTGCCCGGTTGAGTTGGAACAACTGGTTGGGTTGGAATAACTGGTTGAGTTGGAATAACTGGTTGAGTTGGAACAACCGGTTGGTTTGGAAATGGGGTAGTTTCTAAATTTGGACTTGAACCCTCAGGAATTATAGTTGGCTGTGTAGACGAAGATGAAGCACCGATAACACTATCAGCAGCACTGATACAAGTATCTAGCGCTTGAGTAGCGGGAAGGTCGATTTGGCTACGTAAGCCAACCACACACTGACCAAAGCGCACGGGTAACAAACTGCGTCCACAATAATCTAAAACTGTCGGATTAGCTTCTTCCTTAGTACTTAAGCTAACACCAACTACACAGGTTGCTAACTCTTCAGGACGCCGGGCCTTCCCACAAGAAAAAAGCGCATCCGTTGCAGCAATTTGGGTTTCCTTATCAATTTTCACCACGCAAGCAGCCAAATCTCTTGGACGCAATGCTGCTGCACAACCTGCTGATGCCGCTTCTGCCTTTACACCCACACTCAGTAGGCGACCCGCACAGACACTATAATCATTCCTGTAAGAGGCAGCAACAGCCACATTAGGCAAGATTGTTAAACATCCAGCTATAGCCAAAACTGGTAATGTTAAAATCCTGGAGGTGGAACTGCCTTGTTTGTTCTTAACTCTGCTAACCACTTTTTTGCTCATTGACATTGCCATTCTCCAAACACCCAAAGTTATGCTAACTCAAATATCTTAAAAATCCTCTGTAATCTAAGAATTTCAGAGGTAGTAAAGTATGGACATAATTAATTATGTCGAAAATTGTGTTAATATAGCTGTTTGAAAGATAAGTAGGCAACGTAAAAAGTATTTCAGAGTAAGAATACTGCGTAAACCAATCTGATGATTGAGTAGCCTACGAAACTAAATAAACACAAAAAACTTATGGGCAGAAGTACGGCGTGACAGGTCGGAATTCAGGCTTGGAGGCTAGTTTGTCGGGTTTACCGATTAAAAGCAACTGGCGCAAAAATCGATGCGTCTACCTTGGTGAGATACGTCTTACCTCGGTAAGCAGCTTCAAAAAACCAAGAATCCCCTGATTAACAATTAGGGGAGTGTCAAAATGGAATGTTTCGGTAAAGTTTAAACAGGATTAGATTAAGGAAACTCATGTCCCGATATAGAGGGCCCCGCCTCAGAATTGTCCGCCGCTTGGGCGACTTACCAGGATTAACTCGTAAAAGTGCCAGACGCGCTTACCCACCTGGGCAGCATGGCCAGAATCGCAAGAAGCGCTCTGAATATGCTATCCGTCTAGAGGAAAAGCAAAAGCTCCGCTTCAACTACGGTTTGACTGAAAAGCAATTGCTCCGCTATGTGCGGAAAGCCAGACGTGTTACTGGTTCTACCGGACAAGTACTGTTGCAATTGCTAGAGATGCGCTTGGATAATACCGTTTTCCGCTTAGGTATAGCTCCAACTATCCCAGCCGCTCGTCAATTGGTAAATCACGGGTCACGTAACTGTTAACGGTCGTGTGGTGAACATTGCCAGCTACCAATGCCGTCCTGGTGAAACAATTGCCGTCAGAGATCGGGCACAATCACGGAAATTGGTGGAAGCTAACTTGCAATATCCCGGTTTGGCAAACCTCCCCAGTCATTTGGAGTTTGACAAAAATAAATTGGTTGGTAAAGTCAATAGCGTTATTGAGCGCGAATGGGTGGCATTACAAATTAATGAACTACTTGTGGTGGAATACTACTCACGACAAGCTTAAACAGTTAGGAGTTAGGAGTTATGAGTTAGGAGTTGCAAGACGATAATTTCTAACTCCTCACTTTTAACTCCTAACTTTTTTCAACCGCCAATTTGCGACATGGTGCGAGTATATGCACCTAAAATGCCAGAATCACGCCCTTTAAAGTTAATTTCTGGCTTATTTGCGAGTAAATCTCTGACCTGCTCTTGTAATTTAGCGGTGCTGACACCAGAACGCAGGGCAGTTTTTAAATCTATTTGACCAGTTTCATTCAATAGACAGGGACGCAGCCAGCCATCAGCACTCAGGCGCATCCGATTACAACGATCGCAAAAACATTCCGACATCTGACTAATAAATCCTAGTGTCCCCTTCGCATTGGGAATTTGAAAGACATCAGCAGGGCCAGCACCACGAACTTGTGATTCTGTCAAGCCCCAGCGATCGCGAATACGTTCTCGTAAATCGGCTGAAGATACCCAACCGCGATCGCCAAATAAATGTACATTACCAATGGGCATAAATTCAATAAATCGAACGTGCCACTGTTTATCAATTGTCAGGGCGGCTAAATCGAGAACTTCGTGGTCATTAACCCCAGAAATCACCACCACATTCAGCTTCAGGGGGTCGAATCCGACTTGATGGGCAGCTTGAATCCCCTGCCAAACTTGTTGCCAACGAGAACGCCCCTGATTACCAATAATTTGGTCAAAAATATCGGGATCGAGAGAGTCTAGACTAATATTAATTCGTCGCAGACCAGCATTATAAAGGCTTTGTGCCATCGGAGCCAGCAAAAACCCGTTGGTGGTCATTGAGATATCTTGCGTTTGGGGTAAAGTTGCGATCGCACCTACCAAATCCACCACACGCGGACGCAATAAGGGTTCCCCCCCAGTCAAACGAAATCGGGTAAAGCCTACTGGAATAAAGACCTCTTGAATTAAGGTGAGTAGTTCTTCATCAGTCAATAACTGTTGCTTGAGAATATAATCCAGTTCTACTCCCTCTGGCATACAGTACTGACAACGAAAATTGCAGCGATCGATTAAGCTAATGCGGAGGTAGTCTACCTGGTTCATCGTTTTATTTTTATTGTCTCTGATTAATTAAAGACTTTACAAAGGTGGTTTATGGAACTCCAAAAAATAAATTATCCAATTTGTCTACTCAATTAGACTTCTTTCTTCCTTGTCCCCTTGTCCCCCTTGTCCCTCTGCGATTGAATATTTTTTTGCTTGGAAGTTCTTTACCCCTTTCCTACTATCTTTGTTGTAACTCAAAATACCGTACTCCCCCTTAAGTGAGAGTCCACAGATTGTGGCATAATAAGCCGATCGCATCCACTAGTTAGTCATCAATCGTGCAAGATACCGACTCCATCAACGACCTTGCTGCTGCTTTACAACAGCCAGCCGATATCAGCTTTGAACTGCCCGATCCAGAAGATGAACAGATTCTAGAGTCAGATTTTCAACAGCAGCTAGAAATAGCTTGGCAGGTATGCGATCGCTTTGATTTGCAAACTGAAATCTGGCGGGGACGAATTTTACGGGCGATCCGCGACAGAGAAAAAGTCGGTGGTGACGGACGCGGTACTGGCTTTTTGCGATGGCTAAAAGAGCGGGAAATCAGTAAAAGTCAAGCATACTCCTGGATACAATTGGCGAATAGTGCCGATACTCTGATTGAAGACGGTAAACTTGACCCCGGATCTGTGAACAACTTCAGTAAACGGGCATTTGTCGAAACCTCCAAAGCAGTCCCAGAAGTACAACAGATGGTGAGTGAAGCTGCCCAAAAAGGCGATCGCATCACTAGGCGAGAAGTGCGTCAACTCAATGATGAATGGACAGCCATGTCCTCAGATTTATTACCCGAAGCCGTTAAAGAAAAAGCCGCAGATAACACCCTTCCCCCGCGCTACATTGCCCCACTGGTGAAGGAAATGGAAAAACTGCCAGAATCGCATCAAAAGTTTATCCAGAAGGAAATAGCTGCCAATCCTGATGTGGATACCCTCAAACAGGTAACTAGCGAAGCGCGTAACTTGGCGAAATATCTTAAAGGGGCGGCTCAAGTTCAGGCGCTAACGCAGGAGAATGTTGATATTGAAACAGCTTTAGAAGAAGCGCAAAGGGTTGGCTGTTTGAGCATTGCTGCTGATTTGGTAAATCAAGCATCGCAGATTGAACAAACGATCGCTAAATTGTACATGACTTGGAAACGGATCGGTAATTTAGCAGATCGATTATATGTAGATACTGGTGCAAGTACACCCAACTTGCGATCGCTCCTCAGTTGCTTGGAACCTCTGGGTGGTGAAATCATGGAATTGCAACTTAGTGGTGCGACTGAACACACTGTTCGTTTGCAAATTCAGGAAACGAATTAGGGAGTGGGGAGTAGAGACGCGATTAATCGCGTCTGTACAAGAGTTAGGAGTTAGGAGTTATTCTCCTCCTGCTTTCCTCTTTCCCTTCACTGGGATAAGTTTGGGTTTGTGGGTCATCTAATATGACGTGAGTTCGACGAGTGCTATTTTGACCTCTCTCCCAGCCCCTCTCCTACCAGGCTACGGTGTACACACAAGTGTTGGTGCAGTGTATCTATCCCGCCTCGGAATAAATTCCGAGTCTCATAACGCAAGTCCTCTAAAAGAGGACTAAACAAGAAATTTAGTTTAGTCCTCTTTTAGAGGACTTTAACTATCAGCCCGGAACTTTAGTTCTGGGCGGGATATTTGCTCAGTGTGGGACTTTCACTTGAACATATTGGGTGGGTAGGATTTTTAGAGATGTGTGTACACGGTAGCCTACCAGGAGAGGGGAGCAAAAAGCTTCCTTACTCGTTACTCCTCCCTCTCCTTACCCAGACGCTACGAACTCATTTGCTACGGCGTACGCAATTGCTATTTCGGCGAACTCATTTGTTAATTTGGCGTACGCAATTGCTATTTTGGCGAACTCATTTGTTAATTTGGCGTACGCAATTGCTATTTTGGCGAACTCATTTGTTAATTTGGCGTACTCATTTGCTATTTTGGCGTACTCATTTGCTATTTCGACGTACTCATTTGTTATTTCGGCGATGCCTACGGCTGGCTACACCTACGTATTTGCTGATTGCGTTTATCCTAAAACAACTTAAAAAACAAATACCTCTCTCTGGTATTACTACGCAAAACCTGTCCCTCTTTAGATCAAAGAAGGACAAGCTTGAACCATAGTTCAAAGTAGGGAGAGGTTTGTCGAACTCACGCCTAATTAGCAGGGCAAGATTTAGAGGTGAGCGAGGAGTTATGGGGCGTCGCAGTTGGTACTTGAGCAACCAGAACTACATTTCCATTGGCATCCATTACCCAGCCTTGGGCTTCTACAATTTGAGTAGGTTCATTGACAAAATTAACTTTCTGTGATTTTTTTGTGTTTCGCTGCGCCTGAACAACGGCTCTTTTCTGAATACCGCCAGCACGATTCTGACTCTCTGGAGGGAGCGCGATCCAATCTGCTAGTACAGCATCATCAGCTATCAATGGCTCCGTGGGATCGGCTACTACTCCTCCACGTCCAGTAGTAATAAATGAATTTCTTGCTATTTTTCCACCAGAACTACAACTAGCAACAATTTGCCGCGAAGCATCAACCAGATTTACGGGTAATTCCACTAATCCTTTACTGGGGTCAGCATCCGGTGAGTTGATTTGTACAGTGCCATTTAATGAAGGGTTTTGCTGAGAAAACGCCGTGATGTCATTTGTTAGCAGGTTATTCGGGTCGATTTCCTTTGGATCAAGTCTCTGTACGTCTGCACGAGTGGGGGGCACAAAACCAAAGATGTTCTTAGTGGTGATGGTGATTTTTCCACCAGAGCCAGAGATGGCGTTGGCGGTGATATCGTTATTTCCTAAGGGGCTGGCGACAAGAAAGCCATTTGGTGCATTGATGGTGATATTACCACCATCTCCATTACCGTTGGCGTTAGTGGTTATTTTACTTTCGCGCTGCATCAGTAATAAGTCCCGCAGATGTAGCCAAATATTACCGCCCTGACCTGATTCACTATTAGATGTGAGTTTTGCTTTGTTGTCGAGCACGATGGAGCGAGCGGTTACATTTAGTGCGCCTGGTGTTTCTATGATATTTGTATCTTCTGAGGGAATTGCATTTGGTAGAATCTTAACATCCACAGCAATTGCAGCCCCGTCGCGGACAATCAATTGTCCTGTGGAGACGTTAACAGTTCCTGCATTTCCGTACCTTGAAGCCGAAGCAAACAGTCCACCAGAATTACCTCCAGGTGAAGTTCCACTTAGTTCTACGGACTCGGAGGCATTCACAGTCAAATTCCCTCCTTTTCCATTAGCTGGTATCACTTTAAAGTTATCCAATAATGGAGTAGACTCCGTTGAAACCCCTGCACCATTTTGTACACTTAATTTTTTTGTGTTTATTGTTACGTTTCCTGCCAGTCCATCAGCAGCAGTAGTACTAAACAATGCAGTAAGAGTATCAAAAGCATCACTACCACCAATAATATCTACTGTCTCGGAGGCGTTAACTGTCAAATTTCCTCCTTCTCCAATGCTTGTGGTAGAAGTGCCTACTTGTGCACTATTTTGGACAATCAACCTTCGAGTATTGATTATTAATTCTCCAGCATTTCCGCTACCAGAAGTTCCAGTCCTCAAGGTTGTATTGGGATCAATTAGTTCCACTGACTCTGCACCAGTGACCACCAAATTTCCCCCTGATGTCGAGCCTGAAGTTCTAGCCCAGATGCCTGAACCGCCAGTGAGTAAGACGTCTTTACCGTGGACTTGAATATTACTACCTCCCTCGCCACTGGTATCTACAGTAGATGGAAACTCGAAACCGTCAACAGTTCGCGGGATTAGTTGAATGTTCTGAAAATCCTGAACACCCTCATATCCCAAAGCCCAGCCTTGATTGGTTAGGTTGAGACTAACCAGACTATTGCTACCAACACTTCCTAGCTCAATTCGTCCGGAAGGTGCTGTTAAGTTGCCACCCTCCAAGACTATATCACTACCTACAAGTGCCAAGGTTTTGTTTGGCGGCACTTGTAAACCAACGTTTTGACCTAGAACATTTTTAGTTTCGTTAATTAAACTAGGAGCTTGAGATTGATTATGGATAAAACCCGCAGTTGCTCCAAATTGTAAGCCAGAGGGAACACTCACTGTGAGTAGGGGTGTAGTCTGAGGACTTATAGCACTAAATTTGGTACCATCAGCAAAGTTCAGACTACTTGCTGTACTAGCGACAAATGAACCATTTATTTGCAAAGAAGCATTGGGACCAAAAATAATCCCATTAGGATTAATCAGAAACAGGTTAGCTGTGCCACTAGCTTTCAGAATGCCTTGAATATTAGAAGCAGACTTACCTGTTACCCGACTTATAATGTTTTGAACACTGTCAGCATTTTTAAACTCAGCTGTAATTCCATTAAGAACCGAAAATTCCTTAAAACTATGGAACAGATTACTTTCTACTTGCGTTCCACCTTCAATAGTTATAGTGTTGCCTTCTGTTTTAACAATGGTAGGTAGAGTACCATCCTGTGTGATTTGGGCAATAGCAGAGTTGACAGAGAAAACTATTACACCACCTATCCCAAATCCTAGACTTTGAAACCAGCCCCAAAAAGTACTCATACCCTGTAATGAACCTCTTCAAAGAAATATTAGTTTCTCAACAACGGTGATGCTGCACTTACATACAAATGGGACTTAACATCATCACTATATGTCATGATGAACGAAGGTTCTTTATTGCTCCACTATTGCTATACACACATCTGAATTTATAAAATATAAAGATTAAGTCTGTCTAGTGTGGAGAGACATTTGCGTGGCTACCTTACAACTTTTCTGGGCACTTAACACAACGTCCAAGCTGATCCGTACAGCAAAACATTTGCATCATGCCTTTAGCAGGAATTGGTTGTAAAAATCCCTGGGCTTGGTGTTCCATATTAATATTATTAAATTGAATTTGATTTACCTCAATACTATATTGAAATTTAATTTCCAAGCTAATTTCTTTAGATAGGCCATGCTTTTCTAGTATTTTACTTAAGTTAGAGTTATTTATACTCTCACTGATTTCCTGCTGCAACTCGTCTTGTAACTGATCTAGTTTTTGAGGATCAATAACTGCTTGCTGTGAAGTTTGAGATTCCATAAATTTGACTCTCCTAGCAGACTGGTAAATATGTGAACTTATCTTGTGATGTACTAAATTAACGTGAGTTTGATTAGTACAGTTTGGCAACGAATAAATTAATAATACAAAGTCTAGAGTGGTACAAAAGCATTAAGTTTCTAACGCTCTTGTTAACTCTGATAATTATGAATTCAACTTGACTAGTTATAATTACGCATGATGTTACAAAACTTCATATATTTCTGCCGGATTTGCTTAAAGCATTCATAAATCTGGCTACTGACCGTTGACCGCTCAAGAGAATTGAGTAATTGATATCTTCTCAAGTCTCACACTCTCTGACGGTTTGGATAAACTTAGAAGCTTTATTAAGGCGATCGCTCATATAAAGTTGATTGCAAAACAGCGATGTCTACGAAGGTCTACGCCAACGCACTGATTGAGTAAAAAAAGCGATCGCTCATATAAAGTTCATTGCAACGAAGCGGTGTCTACGCCGACGCACCAACAAAAGTTATGAGAATCTCAATCTTTAATTAGCACCGCAAGATGTAGCAACCAGCGAGGAGTTATGAGGCGATGCAGTGGGTACTTGAGCAACCAGAACCACGTTTCCATTGGCATCCATTACCCAGCCTTGGGCTTCTACAATTTGAGTAGACTCATTGACAGAATTAACCTTCTGTGATTTTTCTTCTGTGTTTCCCTGCGCCTGAATAACGGCTCTTTTCTGAATACCGCCAGCACGATTCTGAATCTCTGGAGGGAGCGCGATCCAATCTGCTAGCACTGCATCATCAGCTATCAATGGCTCTGTGGGATCGGCTTGTATTCCTCCACGCCCTGTTGTAAAAAACGAACTTCTTCCTATTCTTCCACCAGAACTACAACTAGCAACAATTTGCTGCGAAGCATCAACCAGATTTACAGGTAGTTGCACTAATCCTTTACTAGGGTCAGCATCTGGTGAATTGATTTGTACAGTGCCACTTAATGAAGGATTTTGCTGAGAAAATGCCGTGATGTCACTTGTTGGTACGTTATTCGGGTTTATATTTTTGGGATCAAATATCTCCACCTCTGCACGGGTACGTGGCACAAATCCAAAGGTATTTTTAACGGCGATCGCAATTTTACCACCAGAGCCAAAGTTGGCGTTAGCGGTAATATCGCTATTTCCGAAAGGAGTGGCGACGAGAAAGCCATTAGGTGCATTGATAGTGATATTACCGCCAGTTTTATCACCTCCGGCATTAGTAGAGATTTTACTGTTGCGACGCATCAGTAATAAATCCCGCACCTGTACCCCAATGTCACCGCCCTTACCTGACTCACTATTAGATGTGAGTTTTCCTTTATCCAGCAGGATGGAACGAGCGTTTATATTGAGTTCGCCTGCTAGACCGAAATTGGGTACACCCCCTTGATAGTTAACATTTTTTCGAGCTTCACTGCTCACAGTGATTGCCGCCCCATCTTTGATCGTTAATTTCTCTGTAGTTAGGGTCAAGTTGCCGCCATTTCCAGGCCCTTGAGTGCCAGCAAACAAGCTACTGAGCTTAGAACCATTTGCTGAGGTTCCGATTAATTCTACGGACTTGGAGGCGTTCACTGTCAAATCTCCTCCATTGCCTGTAGCTGGTATAAATTGGTTAGAAAAACGCCCAAGTATACCCTCAGAACTTGTTGATATTGCTGCCCCTGCCTCGATACGTAACTTTCCAGTATTAATTGTTATGTTGCCAGCATTTGGAGCGCCATAAGTTGCACTAAATAATCCACTGGATATTAAATCACTACCATCTGGCAAAGGAGAAATGGGGATGCCTGCAATTAGTTCTACGGAATCTGAGGCGTTGATGGTCAATTGTCCGGCCAATCCCGAACCAAGATTGAACATTAAGACTTGCGCTCCATCTTTGACAATCAGCTTTCTGGTAGTGATATTTATATCTCCAGAGTTTCCAGTGTCGAGAGTTCCAGTAGACAAGAACGCATTTAGTCCAAGTTCTACAGACTCGGAAGCGTTCACTGTTAAATTTCCCCCTGGTTGCGCTCCCAGAGTCAGAGCCAAAATTTGCGAACCGTCAGTTACCAGTACTCGCTGTCCTTGCAGGTGAATATTACCGCCACCTTTGCCACTGGTATCTACAGTAGATGGAATCTCACTTTGCTGGGTGAGTTTGATGTTCTGAAAATTTTGAACACCCTCATATCCTAATGCCCAACCCTGATTTGTTGAATTCAGACCAACTAAACTATTGCCAGCAACGCTTCCTAACTCAATTCTTCCCCCACTTGCCGTTAAATTTCCGCCCTCTAGCGTTATATCACCACCGATCAGTGCTAAGGTTTTGCCTTGCTGCACTTGTAGACCAACACCTTGTCCGAAGGTATTAATTGCATTATTGGGACTTGCTTGGGATTGATTGCGGATGGGCGCCGCATTTGTTCCGAATTGTAAACCTATAGGAACACTTTCTGTGAGTAGAGGTGTAGTTTCAGGTGATGTCGCACTAAACTTTGTACCATCAGCAAAGTTCAAACTACTCGCCGTACTCGCCACAAATGAACCGCCAATATTTAAAGAAGCATTGGGCCCAAAAACAATGCCGTTTGGATTAATCAGAAATACGTTGGCTGTGCCGTTAGCTTTGAGAATGCCATCTATATTAGAAACAGAATTGCCTGTCACCCGACTGATGATGTTCTGAATATTGATTGCATTGTTGAAATAGGCTGTCCTTCCCGCAGAGATAGAAAACTGTTCAAAGCTGTGGAGCAAGGTTGTACCACGAACTGCTCCACCATCAATCTGGTCTATAGGCTGACCATCGATGAGCTTTGGTGTAATGATTGAACTTTCAGATCCAAGTGTGGCATCTTTTTGAATCTGAGCTAGAGCAAAACTCTCAGCAAAAATGAGCACTTTAGCAATTACTAAAGTACTCACTATTTTTAACTTCCAGTGGCAACTGCTTCGTTTTTGAGACATGAAAAACTGGCGCTCAAAACATCAGAGTTTATTAAAATACTGCTTTTTGCTAAGTAGTGATGTTAGTACGTTGATGTTATCTCTGTAACTTTAATACTACATAAAATCAAAGTTTAGTATTTTTACATTCACTAGAATAAACTCTTTGCAGTCCGAAGATTAAATTATTTAGCAGTTACAGCCTAAAGGGCTACCAGTTGATGGGCAAGGGATACACAATGCTTTTTTGACTAACACAATTTCTGGTATTGAAGGTCTTGAAGTTTCTGCCAATAATGTATTGGGTTGCTGTTCATCAACTGCATCATCGGATTTGAGTTGATTGGGATCGAGATTACACTGCCAATGAATTCTCAAGACTCTATATTCTAATAAGCCGTACTTTTCAAGCACTGAATGTAAGTCAGCGTTTTCTAGGCTTTCATTCATTTTCTGCTGAATCTCTTCTTGTAACTGCTGTAATATTTGAGGATCTATAACTTGTTGAGAACTCATGAGTGTTTTCGTTCCTGACGGGAGGTGGATAATTATTGCTTCAGTTTAGTTAGCAATGATTACGGTCAGTGTCACAAAAGTTCATAATTTACCTACGGGATTTTATTTACAGCTATTTTTAACTAATACCAATTCAAATTATTTATTGTCGAGTGGGCATCTCGTCTAGTAACTAAAATCGGGCTTCCACTTACCGCCTTCCCCACTAATTCTTAATCCCTGTCGCAGCAATACCTTGAAGAAATTGACGCTGACCGATGAGAAATAATACCATCACTGGAATTGTGGCTATTGTCACTGCTGCCATCATCAAGGGCCAATTATTCGTAAATTGCTCCTGAAACTCAGCCAACGCTAGTTGCACTGTCCTTAATTCTGGTCTTGTCGTAAATACTAAAGGCTTAAATAAATCATTCCACTCACCGATGAAGGTGAACAAAAACAGCGTTAGCAAGGCCGGACGAGCTAAAGGTAACATCACCTGCCACAAAATTTGCAGTCGGTTCGCCCCATCTATCGCTGCGGCTTCCTCTAACTCTACAGGAATTGTCTGGAAATACTGACGTAATAAGAAAATCCCATATCCGCTAACCGCAGTGGGTAAAATCAGCGCCCAGTATGTATTTATCAGGTGTCCCCACTTCAACACCAAAAAGATGGGAATCACCAATAACTGAAAGGGAATCACTAAAGTTGCTAAAACGACTAATAGCAGTGCTTGGCGTCCCCGAAACTTTAATCGTGCTAGGGCGTAACCAGCCAAAGCAGAAGTGACAATCTGAAACGCCGTCACAGCGATCGCTACCAAGGTAGAATTAGCAAACGCGAGCAAAAATTTTCCTTGTTGCCACGCAACGCGGTAATTTGCTAAAGACCAGTTATTTTTGAACAAATTTTCTGGGCTGGTGGATGTCGGTGCAAAGGAGGTGAGAAAGACCACAAACAATGGTAGTAGAACGATAAATGCCCCTAGCAGTAAGATTACTAGGCTCAAAAAATCGCTAGATTTCAGATTCGGGTTTGATTTGAACATAAACTTAAACTGCAAAGCATTTATTTCGCTAGTACTAGAACATTGCCCCCAGCAACAATTAATCTATAAACATAGTCTACTTGTTAAGTTAAATTAAACCACAGTAATTGTTACTCTTAGTTCATAGGGAAAATCAATACTTGGTGTCAAATAACTCAGGTTTACAGGAGTAAAGATAACTATGCAGCAGCTTGCAGACCAATTTAAAGAATTAGATTTCAAGAGCGAAACATACAAAGATGCTTATAGCCGGATTAATGCGATCGTGATTGAAGGGGAACAAGAAGCCCATGAAAATTACATCACATTAGCCCAACTGCTGCCAGAATCTCATGATGAATTGATTCGCCTCTCCAAAATGGAAAGCCGACACAAGAAAGGATTTGAAGCTTGTGGGCGGAATTTGGAAGTTACCCCAGATTTGCAATTTGCCAAAGAATTTTTCTCTGGACTACACCAAAATTTCCAAACAGCAGCAGCGTCCCGGGAAGGTCGTCACTTGTCTGTTGATTCAATCTTTGATTATCGAATGTTTTGCGATCGCAGCATATAACATTTACATCCCTGTTGCCGACGCTTTTGCCCGCAAAATCACGGAGGGAGTAGTAAAAGATGAGTATAGCCACCTCAACTTTGGAGAAGTTTGGTTGAAAGAACACTTTACAGAATCCAAAGCTGAACTTGAACTAGCAAATCGCCAGAACCTACCCATCGTCTGGAAAATGCTCAACCAAGTAGAGGGTGATGCCCAGACAATGGCAATGGAAAAAGATGCTTTAGTTGAAGACTTTATGATTCAATACGGTGAAGCATTAAGTAACATAGGCTTCACGACTCGCGACATCATGCGCTTGTCAGCCTACGGACTTATCGCTGCTTAAAAAAGTCCTGAGTAGAGACGCGATTAATCGCGTCTGTACAAGAGTGCTGAGTGCTGAGTCGATGAAATTCAGAACTCAGAACTCAGAACTCAGAACTCCTAACTCTACAAAATTTCCCCGCCCTCAAGACGCATAAGCCTAATAATCACTACATGTTTGGTCTAATTGGACATCTGACTAGTTTAGAACACGCTCAAGCGGTGGCTCAAGAATTGGGATACCCAGAATATGCCGATCAAGGGCTAGACTTTTGGTGCAGCGCCCCACCGCAAATTGTCGATACCATTATTGTCACCAGTATAACTGGGCAAAAAATTGAAGGACGATATGTAGAATCTTGCTTTTTGCCGGAGATGCTGGCTAGTCGCCGCATCAAAGCCGCAACACGCAAAGTCCTCAACGCGATGGCTCATGCACAAAAGCATGGCATTAACATTACAGCTTTAGGCGGATTTTCCTCGATTATTTTTGAAAACTTTAAGTTAGACCAATTTAGCCAAGTCCGCAACATTAAACTAGAGTTTGAACGGTTCACTACAGGAAACACACATACTGCATACATTATTTGTAAGCAGGTGGAAGAAGCCTCAAAACAATTGGGAATCGATCTGTCAAAAGCGACTGTTGCTATATGTGGGGCAACTGGAGATATTGGTAGTGCAGTTACCCGCTGGCTAGATGCGAAAACAGATGTCAAAGAACTTCTGTTGATTGCCCGCGACCAAGAACGCCTCAAAGAACTGCAAGGCGAACTGGGGCGAGGAAAAATCATGGGTTTGACAGAAGCACTACCTGAAGCTGATATTGTAGTTTGGGTTGCGAGTATGCCCAAAGGCGTGGAAATCGACCCAGCCACTTTGAAACAACCCTGTTTATTGATTGATGGTGGCTATCCGAAAAACTTAGCAACAAAAGTTCAGCATCCTGGTGTATATGTGTTAAATGGTGGGATTGTCGAGCATTCCCTAGATATTGACTGGAAAATTATGAAAATCGTCAATATGGACGTGCCAGCCCGCCAGTTGTTTGCTTGTTTTGCCGAATCAATGCTGTTGGAATTTGAGAAGTTATACACGAACTTTTCGTGGGGACGGAATCAGATTACCGTAGACAAAATGGAGCAGATTGGTAAGGTATCAGTGAAACATGGATTTAGACCGCTGCTGGTTTAACTGTAAGAGTTAGAAGTTAAAAGTTAGGAGTTAAAAGTTTAAGAGTTAAGAACTTTTATCAATACACTCCTTCTAATAGCTAACTCCTCACTCATCACTCCTAACTCCTCACTCCTCACTCTAAAAAACCTATAACTCGTAACTTGTAACCCCTACGATGGCAACTACCGAGCGTAAACCGCTACTGTTAGATTTTGAAAAGCCCCTAGCAGAACTTGCAACCCGAATCGATCAAATTCGGCAACTTGCAGAAGAAAATGGCGTCGATGTTTCTGGTCAAATTCGTCAACTAGAAGCACGCGCCATGCAACTACGTGAGGAAATTTTCACTAGTCTATCCCCGTCCCAGCGATTACAAGTCGCTCGTCATCCGCGTCGCCCTAGTACTCTCGATTACATTCAGGCAATTAGTGATGAATGGATGGAATTGCATGGCGATCGCTGTGGTGGTGACGATCCGGCTTTAGTTGGTGGTGTTGGTCGTCTGAGTGGACAACCTGTGGTAATGTTGGGTCATCAAAAAGGCCGCGATACCAAAGACAATATTGCCCGTAACTTTGGAATGCCTTACCCTGGCGGCTATCGCAAAGCTATGCGGTTGATGGAACACGCCAACAAGTTTAGTATGCCGATACTAACCTTTATCGACACACCAGGAGCTTGGTCTGGGGTAGAAGCAGAACACCAAGGTCAAGGAGAAGCGATCGCTTACAACTTGCGGGAAATGTTCTGCTTGGATGTGCCAATTATCTGCACAGTTATCGGTGAAGGTGGTTCTGGTGGCGCACTCGGTATTGGTGTAGGCGATCGCTTACTCATGTTTGAACACTCCGTTTATACCGTCGCCACTCCCGAAGCCTGCGCCGCAATTTTGTGGAAAGACGCTGGTAAGGCCCCCCAAGCCGCTGTGGCGCTAAAAATTATTTCCCATGACCTGAAAAAGTTGGGAATTATCGACCAAATACTGCCTGAACCCACTGGTGGCGCTCATTCCGACCCCTTAAAAGCCGCTACTACTCTTAAGCAAGTGCTGATGGAAAACTTAGACGAACTCAATCGTTTAACTGCTCCAGAACGCCGCCAACTGCGCTATGAAAAATTCCGCAAAATTGGTGTTTTTACAGAAGTTGCCCACTAAAGCAACTCTATAATGATAGATTAGCAAAACAGCAATGTTATAATTGCCTATGTGCTTAAAGATTTTTAACAATCTAGCCATAGGCATTTGCATTTTTTGCAAATCTACTCAATTTGATTGAGTGGGTTTTGTATTATGTAAATAATCTAATTTGAATGTACGATGTACCGCGTGGTTTTCCAGGCAACAATTTGTTGTATTTACTGTTAAAAACCACAAGATGGTTACTATTGTGCTGAATCATAACATCTGCTTAATGAAAATCATCAGATTTTTAGATTCCTTTAATCTATGCAAACCGAGAAGTGTGAATAATGGGGTGGTAATAGGTTTTGGGAACTGTCAAAAAATTGGGAGACACCATGAGTGTTGAGCAAAAACGACGCGCCCTGATTACTGGGGCAAGTAGTGGAATTGGGAAAGCAACGGCTTTAGCCTTTGCCAAAGCCGGAATAGATGTTGCCTTAGTCAGCCGTTCTTTGGATAAGTTGGAGGCGGTAAGAGAAGCCGTAGAGCATACTGGGGTGGAAGCGAAAGCTTACGCTGTAGATTTAGCGCGGATTTTGGAAGTCAAAGACAAGATCCAAGCGATCGCCCTTGACTTTGGTGATCTAAACATTCTGGTAAACAATGCTGGCATCGCTTATACAGGCGCTTTAAGCGAAATCCCCCTAGAGGGCTGGCAGCAGGTAATTGACTTGAATCTCACCAGTGTGTTTCAGTGCATTGTGGGGATTTTACCTTCAATGCGCGATCGGGGCACAGGCACAATTATCAACGTCGCCTCAATTGCCGCCAAGCAACCCTTTCCCGGTTGGGGAGCATACAGCGTCAGCAAAGCTGGTTTGATAGCCCTCTCTCAAACCCTGGCACAAGAAGAACGCATTCACGGCATTCGTGTCACAGCTATTTGTCCTGGCGCAGTCAATACCGAACTTTGGGATACAGAAACAGTCCATGTCAACTTAGACCGTTCTAAAATGTTAACCCCGGAAATTGTGGCTCAATCAATTCTCAACACAGTTCTGTTACCACAACAGGCAGTGATTGATGAATTGACTCTGATGCCCAGCGCTGGCGCACTCTAATTAGTCCTTCGTCCTTTGTCCTTTGTCCTTTGTCTTTTGCAAATGACCAATGACTAATGACTAATGACTAATGACTAATGACTAAACCATAACCAAGACTGAATCATGACTATTGCTAGTTCCAACGGTTCCAATTGCTCTCAATCGCCTCTGATTCCCGATTTGGCAGAAGCCATAACTCCTAGACCCGATCGCAACACCCACAACGGGCGACAAGCGGATGTGTCCCCGCCAAAAGAGGAACATCTGGAGGAAATGAAGGATGCCGTGCGGACACTAATATTGGGAGTTGGTGAAGATCCCGAACGCGAAGGACTCCTGAAAACACCCAAACGAGTAGCCGAAGCAATGCGGTTTCTTACCAGTGGCTACAACCAATCTCTTGAAGAACTCGTTAACGATGCCATCTTTGATGAAGGGCATAGCGAGATGGTACTTGTTAGAGATATTAACTTCTTTAGTCTGTGCGAACATCATATGCTGCCATTTATGGGTAGAGCACATGTTGCTTATATCCCCAACCAAAAAGTTGTTGGACTGAGTAAGCTGGCCCGGATTGTTGAGATGTATTCCCGTCGCTTACAAGTACAAGAGAGACTAACCCGCCAAATTGCTGAAGCAATTCAGACGATTCTTCAACCTCAAGGCGTTGCTGTAGTTATGGAAGCTAGCCACATGTGCATGGTAATGCGGGGCGTTCAGAAACCAGGTTCTTGGACTGTTACTAGCGCAATGATTGGTGTGTTTCAAGAGGAGCAAAAAACCCGTGAAGAATTTTTTAACTTGATTCGCCACCAACCAGCATTTTTTTAAGTGCTGAGTTAGGAGTTAGGAGTTAGGAGTTAGGAGTTAGGAGTTAGGAGTTAGGAGTTAGGAGTTAATTCACAACCGATAACTCCTAACTTCTAAGTAACTCAATGTTCTTTAGACTGTGAAATAGCAGTGCTACTTTGTCTAAATCCTTATCTCCTGGTGTCCGTTCTACACCACTAGATAAATCAACGCCGCTAGGATTAACCTGATTTAGGGCTTCCACAATATTATCGGCTGTTAATCCTCCTGCTAAAAGCCAAGGACAACTAGGGCTAAATTGCTCTAGCATCGTCCAATCTAAAGTTTTGCCTGTACCACCTAGTTGTTGCGGATGGTAGGCGTCAAGTAGCAAAGTATCTACAAATTTGGTGTAATCAACCGCTGTGTCAAGATGCTCAAGACTGCGAATTCTCAGTGCTTTAATAATTTCGACATTGGGTAAAGCTTGACGTAATTGGTAGCAAAAATTTGGTGATTCATCTCCGTGCAACTGCACACCAGTCAATCCAGAATCAGCAACTATCTGACTGATTTCAGCGATACTAAGATTGGCAAAAACCCCAATTGTGTCAATATTTGCCGGGAGTTCTGCCACTGCTGCCCGAATTTGGGATGTAGTCACATAACGAGGTGAGTTTGGCACACAAATAAATCCTAGTGCCGTTGCGCCTAGAGAGGCGATCGCTATAGATTGCTGTGGTTGAGTAATGCCGCAAATCTTAACGCGCATAAAAATTTAACAAATTTAAAATAATATCAACAAATTCTAAATTATCTGAAAAACTTTTGTGCCTTGGTAATTTTATAATCTTGTAGGTCTACATTTTAGGAGACAAAAGCTTGATTTCATCTATTTTATTAGCAGCAGCTGAAACTGTTCCCGCAACACCTGCGTGGAATCCTACAGTGGGCATCATCATCAGCATTAGTAGCTTAGTAGTTCTTTTGCTAAGTACGAGGATTGAAAAACCTTTAGTAGGCCCCAAGTTCCCCATCCTGCCCGTTAGTATTCCAACATTCGTTGCAGCGATGGCTTTTGGTCATATTATTGGCGTTGGCATCGTTTTAGGATTGACTAACATCGGTCGTCTATAGTTTTGCGATCGCAGAGGTGTTACTTGTAACCCCGCTATCAATGCAAAACTGCTAAAAATGATTTTGGGCAGGGGGAGTAGGGAGTGAAAAAGGGAATAGGTTACAGGGAAAAGGGTATAGATTAATTATTCCCTGTCACCTGTTACCTCTCACTTTTACCCTAACCTCATGCCCAATTTTCAATTCCAAAGTTTTGCCCACAGGCATTAATTGTCTATTCTAGAAATAAGAGCATTTCGTCACTTGTTACTACCGAATTGATGCTCAATATAAATGTGTATACGAATATGCATAGGATTTCGGTATAAAAAGTACTGGCGATATCTAGTTTTAGGGCAGTGTAATGCAAACAAATTGGAGAATTGGGTCATTATTTGGAATTCCCCTGTTTTTAGACCCGTTATGGTTTGTGATTTTAGGGTTGGCAACCCTGAATTTTGGGGTAGCTTACCAGGAATGGGGGCCTGTTATAGCTTGGAGTGCTGGAATAGTTATGGCACTACTGCTATTTGCTTCGGTGCTATTGCATGAGTTGGGGTCATAGCTTGGTAGCCCGATCGCAAGGCATTAGAGTTAATTCAATTACCCTATTTATGTTTGGCGGAATTGCTGCCATTGAAGAAGAATCTAAAACTCCTTTTAAAGCCTTTCAAGTTGCGATCGCTGGCCCTTTGGTGAGTATCATCCTATTTGTCCTGCTCCGTCTGGCAGCTTTTGCGATCCCTGATACTAATCCCCTCAGTGTCATGGTTGGAGATTTAGCGAGAATTAACTTAGTAGTAGCTCTATTTAACTTGATTCCCGGCTTACCCCTAGATGGAGGGCAAGTGTTAAAAGCAGCACTATGGCAAATTACAGGTAATCGTTTTCAAGCCGTACACTGGGCTGCAAGGGCTGGGCAAATATTGGGTTATGCTGCGATCGCTTTCGGATTTGTTGTAGATTTCGTCACCAAAGAGTTAGTACTTGGTTTGTGGATTGCGCTGTTAGGTTGGTTTGCTGTCCGCAACGCTAACACCTATGACAACATGACTACATTGCAAGAAAGCCTACTCAAGGTGGTGGCTGCCGATGCGATGACTCGTGACTTTCGGGTAATTGATGCCGACCAAACATTGCGTTCCTTTGCCGATTTATACCTCTTAGAAACCAATCCCTCACAAGTTTATTTTGCCGCTTCTGATGGACGTTACCGGGGTCTAGTTTCCATTGACGATTTCCGTTTAACCCAAAGGAGTGAATGGGAAACTGAAACTTTACACAGCATAGTGCATCCACTGACAGAAATACCTACCGTAACAGAATCCACAGCGATCGCTGAGGTAATTAACAAGCTAGAAAATGAGCAGTTACCGAGAATTACTGTCCTTTCTCCGGCTGGTGCTGTAGCTGGTGTAATCGATCGGGGAGATATTGTGCGATCGCTCGTACAAAAGTTAAATTTGCAGATAACCGATGCTGAAATTAAGCGCATCAAGGAAGAAGGTAGCTATCCGCCTGGGTTGCAACTGGGAGTAATCGCGAAATCAGCTACAAATTAAACGTCATACACTCGTCATAGGTTTGCAATAGATACGTCAAAAGCGTGTGTGATATTTAATTTGGTATTTGGTTACAAAATGCTTTTTTTGGGTAAAAGGTAGGACATCCTCCTACCTTTTTTATTTTTCAAAGTATGGCATTACCAAACAGCCCATCGTAGACCAATACGGTTCAGATAAGAATTCTTCACCTCCCTTGTGGTTTGGGAAAAGGGAAGGTGTAAAGGAAAAAGGTTTGAATTTCCCCTTTCCCCTTTCCCCTTTACCCCAAAACCCGAACCCTATTGCATCGTAGACATCGCCTCAGATGATGGGAAATTATTAAAACTTCAAGTTTAAAGTGAGTAAAATGTAAGTACGTGATATACTACGTCTCTCACTTACCCTGGTTTTATGGCACTGCCAATTGTTGCAATTATCGGACGCCCAAATGTGGGCAAATCCACCCTGGTTAATCGACTCGCCGGGGAACAAACGGCGATTGTCCATGATGAACCGGGAGTGACACGCGATCGTACTTATCTTCCAGCTTTCTGGAATGGTCGCGAATTTTTAGTGGTAGACACTGGTGGTTTAGTTTTTAATGATGATACCGAATTTTTACCACTGATTCGCCAACAGGCAATGACAGCCCTTACAGAAGCGTGTGCCGCTATTTTTGTCGTCGATGGTAAAACAGGCCCCACATCGGCAGATTTAGAAATCGCCGAATGGATGCGCCAACAACCGGTACCTGTACTACTAGCTGTAAATAAATGTGAATCGCCAGAACAAGGCTTAATGCAAGCTGCCGAATTTTGGGAATTGGGATTGGGCGAGCCTTACCCCATCTCCGCGATTCATGGCAGTGGTACAGGAGAATTACTCGACGAGTTAGTTAATCACATCCCTGCTATTGAAGACATTCCAGAAACGAATGAAATCAAAGTAGCAATTGTAGGACGCCCAAATGTGGGCAAATCGAGCTTACTCAATGCTTTTGTCGGGGAACAAAGGGCAATTGTCAGCCCCATTTCCGGCACAACTCGCGATGCTATTGATACTGTCATTGAACGAGCCGGACAAACCTACCGCTTGATTGATACCGCCGGCATTCGTAAAAAGAAACACATCGAATACGGCACAGAATTTTTTAGTATTAACCGTGCTTTCAAAGCTATTCGTCGCGCTGACGTGGTTTTATTAGTAATCGATGCCGTAGATGGAGTTACCGAGCAAGACCAAAAATTAGCTGGGCGGATTATCGAAGATGGTCGAGCTTGCATCATCGTCGTTAATAAGTGGGATGCTGTCGAAAAAGACTCTTACACAATCTACGACTACGAAAAAACTCTGCAATCACGGTTACATTTTACCGAATGGGCAGAAACAATTTTTGTGAGTGCCTTATCAGGACAACGAGTAGAAAAGATTTTAGAATTGGTGAAAACGGCAGCTGAATCACACAAACGCCGTGTCAGCACATCAGTTATTAACGAAGTCTTAACAGATGCTGTGAGTTGGCATTCACCGCCGGCATCCCGTGGTGGGCGTCAAGGGAAGATTTATTATGGTACACAAGTCAGCAGCCAACCACCAACGATCGCCCTATTTGTCAACGACTCGAAACGCTTCAACGACAACTACCGCCGCTACATTGAACGGCAATTTCGTCAACAGCTAGGATTTAAAGGCACGCCAATTATTTTACTGTGGCGGAGCAAGAAAGTCCGTGATGCCGAAAGTGGTGTTAATAGAGCAACTCGCGTGTAATGATTGTCACTTGTCATTAGTCATTTGTCCTTTGCATAATGACTAATGTTAATCAAGTAAATCACGTATAATAATTTTCACTTATGATTAGTCATTTGTTTTTTGCCTAATGACTAATGACTAATGACTAATGACCAATGACAAAACATGGATTTATTGCGATCGCTGCCACTTGGACTTTATTTAGAACAACCCCAAACTTGGCTGCATAAAATCGATCCGCGAGTCAAGTTCGCTTGGTTGATGAGCTTTTTAACTAGTTATGTGTTAGCCAACAACAATTGGCGGGTGCTGCTGGTGGTAATTTTGATTATTGCCACCTTGATTGCCAAAATTCCTCGACGCGTATGGCAACAGCAAATGGGTTGGCTATTAATGCTATCGTTTTTTGTGCTAGCGATCGCAGCCATTAGTCCTGATGGTCTGGGTATAGATTATCAGTCACGTTTGCCAGCTAACGAACAAATCTTAACCCAGCAAGCAAACTCTAATAATATTCAAGAGCCAGCAGCCGAGAAAAAAGCTTACAGCTACGTGCTATTTCACAAAGGCCCGGTTAAAGTAACTCGCTACTCCTTGAGTTTGGCAGTACGCTTGAGTACACTTATATTTACGGTTATTTACAGCACCAACCTCTATCTGCTGACAACCGCACCAGAAGAAATCACATCTGGTATAGAAAGCTTAATGCAACCCTTGCGACGCTTCAAGTTGCCTGTCACAGAAATTGCTTTAACTTTAACCTTGTCTTTGCGCTTCATTCCCTTGGTTTTGGAAGAAGTGCAAAATTTATTTCGCTCCGTGATGACAAGGGCAATTAATTGGAAAAAGCTGGGATTAAAAGGAGCATTCAAGGTTTGGATGACAGTTGCAGAGAGACTTTTGGAAAATCTGCTCTTACGAGCCGACCAAATGGCAAATGCCATGATGGTGCGGGGTTTTACTAGTCCCAATGAGCATCGAGTCCAGTGGCACGATTTACGATTAAAAGGGCGTGACTGGCTGGCGATCGCAACTTTAATCTTATTCTGGGGAATACGGCTAGCTATCGGAACTCAAGCGTAATTTTGCACCGAAAAAATGGTAAGAGGTAATACAGCAGAATTCAGAATTTAGGAGCAAAGCCGGAGACGCTCCGCCAAGGCGTCAGAAGTAAAACATTAAATCGCCCTCTCTACCAAAGACTAATTATTGTAGAGACAGCGATTCATCGCGTCCTTGCTTTAACCAAACAGTATTGAGCTATAGGTAACAATATGGTAGGGTAATTTGAATAGCTACCCAGCCATAAAATTGATCCCCTAGCATTTCCTGTAGATTTTTGATATTAACCAGCGTTACGCGAACACTACAAACTAATCTGAAGATTTTTGACCGAGTACCCTTATGAATCTCTGCACAATGTTCAGGCACAAATTCCCCCACTGAAAATACTGGATAGTTAATAAACCTTTTGCATAAATAGTAGTTTTCTTTCCAGTACCTAATTTTGTGCCATTGGGCGACAGTTGTGGCAGTATGGAAAGAAGTTGAAAAATTCGCCGTTGCCGTTGGGAACTTCAAAGGGTGTTTTTCCTTCTCACGTCGAACTTTCAACCAGAGGAGCGGCAATATTTTGTGCCTTGTCCCTACAGATTGCTAAATTGAAGTCACCAAAGCAGATGGTGATATTTGTCAAACAGCCTCTACTCTTTGAATCTATGCTTCGCGGCTTCTGTTGTACCATTGCGCTTCACTACCACTAGCTTCATCTGCCCATTAGGAACTAGATCGAGGTCTTCGTAACCGCAGCTTCGCATTTTAACCAAATATTCTGACGAATGTTGGTATTACGTCTGAATGTTTGGAATTCACTGCGAAAAGATATATATACTTCCACCTTGACTACACCTTGACTCTTAAATGAATCCAGAAAACGCAGAAACTTACATAAACCATCCAACTTGGGGTTTACTCTACAAAATCTGTATGGTTGATGAGAACCAGGATTTGTTCACCACACTTTATGCCCAGCGCTTATTTTTTTTGGTGGCGAATGACGTTAAAGGTGTTAAATTCCAGTCTCTAGGACGTACTGAGGCGAGGATGATGTTGGAAAATCGCTTACGTACTCTGCGGCGCAGTGGGCATTCTCAGGAGTACGATCAGCTTCAGAGTGTTTTCCAGCGCACCTTCCAATGAACAGTTCGATTTCCGAACGTATTCTTTCCATTCGTTCCTCACTGCCAACTTCAGTCAAATTGATTGCTGTTAGCAAGCAAGTTTCTGTCCAGGCCATTCGGTCTGCATACAACGCAGGAATTCGTGATTTCGGGGAAAGTCGTATCCAAGAAGCTGCCAGCAAACAAGCCGAGTTGCAAGACTTACCGGATATTACCTGGCACTTTATTGGACATTTGCAAAGCAATAAAGCCAAAAAAGCCATCGAGCATTTTCCTTGGATTCACTCCGTAGATAATTTGAAGCTGGCACAGCGCTTAGACCAATTGGCGCAACAGCTAGGAGTGAGTCCCCAGGTTTGCCTGCAAGTGAAAATTCTCCCCGATCCCAACAAGTCTGGTTGGAGTGTGCCAGCACTTTTGGCTGATTTACCCACACTCAATTCTTACAAAAATTTACAAATTCAAGGTTTGATGACAATTCCGCCTTCAGGATTAAATGATTCTGAAATTCTCAGTGTGTTTAATCGCAATCGTCAGCTAGCCAAAGAAATCCAGGAGCAAAACTGGTCGCATATTAAAATGCAGCACCTATCTATGGGTATGTCAGGCGACTACGAACTGGCGGTGCAAGCAGGCGCAACGATGGTACGATTAGGAACCATATTGTTTGGCGATCGCTATTAGCCGATTAATCATCAGTCTTACTCTTGGGTATTAATAGAAGCTAAAGATTTGATGACAAGAATTTTGTAACAGACTGGTGCAATCGGAAACAAAGGATATAGTATTGACAAGAGCAATCGCCAAAAGAAAATGGGGTATAAAGAAGTCTCCTTCGGATAAACCTTAGGATATAATCTTTACTCATTATTGTGTTTAGGCGATGCACAGACCTTTCCAATAAGTGTCAGTTCATCGCCAAAACCCGTAGTATAGGCTACAACTAGGAATACAGTTGCTGAAGTATCCACCGATGTAGCGATTGCTCCTAGCTCAATCAATCCTCAGCCAAGGCAATGCAGGCTATTCGCACCAGGAGAGTACACACACAATGAACAACATTTTTTCCAAACTCAGAGACTTTGTGGGTCTAAATGAGCAAGTAGAATACGAGTATTACGAAGAAGAACCAGAAACAGATAATAATAATTACCAAAATCTGTATCAGCAAGAAAATCCCCAGCCAGCACCACAAGAGAGTCCAGCCGCTCAAAATCGACGCTGGCGGGAACCAGTGCCTACAATGGGAGATGATATGACAGCAGGTTCAAAGCCAATGGGGAATGTGATTGGTATGCCAGGAGCAATTAACGGAATTTCGGAAGTTTTAGTACTCGAACCACGCACCTTTGAAGAAATGCCCCAGGCAATTCAAGCGTTGCGCGAACGCAAGTCAGTGGTATTAAATCTGACAATCATGGACCCAGATCAAGCTCAACGAGCAGTAGATTTTGTTGCAGGTGGTACTTACGCACTAGATGGACATCAAGAGCGCATCGGTGAGAGCATCTTTTTGTTTACACCAAGTTGTGTCCAAGTTAGCACCCAAGGTGGCGTTCTTCATGAAGTACCACAACCACCAGTACGTCCCTCTCGTCCGACAACAGGTACTCCAAATCAAACCTGGGGCAACGAAACTAACCGGATGGCACAATAAAGTTAAATTAGTATTTAGTCCTTTGTCCTTTGTCATTTGTCCTGAGTTTTGCTCATGGTGACAAATGACAAACGACTAATGACTAATGACCAATGACTAATGACTAATGACTATAAAATTTGGCTTAATTGGTGGTGGGGTAATGGGAGAAGCGCTCTTATCCCGCCTTATCGCGCGTGGAATTTATCAATCATCAGAAGTCATAGTTAGCGAACCATTATCTTCACGCCTAGATTTTTTAAAGCAGCAATACGGTGTTGCTGTGACGACAGATAATAGCCAGGTTTTCACCGAAGCAAAAGAAGTTCTATTTTTGGCAGTAAAACCGCAGGTGTTTAGCGCGATCGCTCAAGAATTAGCAGATATTGATATTCTTAATAGAGAACATTCACCTCTGATCGTTTCTATTTTGGCGGGTGTGCCCTTAAGTCAGCTAGAAGCTGCATTTGTGCAATTGCCAGTGATTAGAGCAATGCCCAACACCCCGGCCACTGTGGGAGCAGGAGTTACCGCGATTTGTTCAGGTGCATATACTAATGCCTTGCATCACCAAATAGCACAGCAAATTTTTTCTGCTGTGGGTGAAGTGGTGGAAGTTTCAGAAGGGCTGATGGATGCAGTTACAGGGCTATCTGGTAGCGGCCCCGCTTACGTGGCGCTCATGGTAGAAGCACTTGCAGATGGCGGAGTAGCCGCAGGTTTACCTAGAGTAATTGCTAATCAACTAGCCTTGCAAACCGTACTGGGAACAGCAAAACTGTTGCAGGAAACCAAAATACACCCAGCAGAACTCAAAGATCGCGTTACCAGTCCCGGCGGTACAACCATTGCGGGGATTGCCAAGCTAGAACAGGCAGGATTTCGTTCCGCTTTAATTGAAGCAGTCAAAGCTGCCACAGAGCGATCGCAAGAACTGGGAAAATAAATAAGAGTCATTTGTCATTAGTTTTAGACAAAGGACAAAGGACAAATGACAAATGACCACTAACGAAGTTGACAAAAGACTCGTTAGTATAGTAAACAATCTGGTTGCAAATGTGATTGAGTGAATTATCCTGCACCGTCTCCAGAACTTGACTTAGGGTTTATATTTCCCTTTGAACTGGATCAGTTTCAAAAAGAAGCGATCGCGTCCCTGAACGCTGGGCGCTCTGTAGTTGTATGTGCCCCCACAGGTTCGGGGAAAACATTAGTCGGGGAATACGCTATTTATCGCGCCCTAGCGCGAGGAAAACGCGTGTTTTATACTACTCCCCTGAAGGCGCTGTCGAATCAAAAATTACGTGACTTTCGAGAAAAATTCGGCTTCGATCGAGTCGGGCTGTTAACTGGAGATGCTTCCATTAACAGGGATGCACCGATTTTGGTGATGACCACAGAAATTTTCCGAAATATGCTCTATGGCACACCCATTGGGCAAATCGGCATCTCATTAGTAGACGTTGAAGCGGTGATCCTTGATGAGTGCCACTACATGAACGATCGCCAGCGCGGTACTGTTTGGGAAGAATCAATCATCTATTGTCCCCGTGAAGTGCAACTAGCAGCCCTCTCAGCAACGGTTGCCAATAGCGATCAACTCACCGATTGGCTAAACCGCGTTCACGGCCCAACTGACCTGATTTACTCCGATTTTCGCCCAGTCCCCTTAGAATTTCACTTTTGCAATCCCAAAGGGTTATTTCCCCTGCTGAATGATAGCAAAACCAAAATTAACCCCCGCCTTCAGAAGAAAAAAGGGAAAGGGGGAGAAAGAGATAGGGGGAGAAATGGTAGACCTGAAGCTCCAGGTATAATTTTTATCCTTAGCCAATTAGAGCAACGGGATATGCTACCAGCAATTTACTTTATCTTCAGCCGCCGGGGATGTGATAAAGCGGTGGCGGAAGTGGGTGATTTATGGCTGGTAAATAATGAAGAGTCCCAAATTTTGCGGCAACAGATTGATGACTTTTTAGCTCGCAATCCCGAAGCTGGACGTTCTGGACAAATTGCGCCTCTGTATCGGGGAATTGCTGCCCACCATGCTGGGATTTTACCTGCTTGGAAAGCACTGGTAGAAGAACTATTTCAGCAAGGGCTGATTAAAGTAGTATTCGCCACCGAGACACTAGCAGCAGGAATTAATATGCCCGCCCGGACAACGGTAATTTCTACCCTTTCCAAGCGGACTGATACCGGACACCGCCTGTTGAACGCTTCCGAATTCCTACAAATGGCAGGACGAGCAGGCCGCCGGGGAATGGACAAACAAGGTCATGTGGTGACAGTCCAAACTCCCTTTGAAGGAGCCAAAGAAGCCGCGTATTTGGGAACATCCAAGCCAGACCCTCTAGTAAGCCAGTTTACGCCCAGTTATGGCATGGTACTCAACTTGCTGCAAACCCATACCCTAGAACAAACCAGGGAACTGATAGAGCGCAGTTTTGGGCAGTACATGGCGACCTTGCATTTACGGCCAGAATACGATGAGATTGCCGAATTGCAAACCCAATTAGCTCAACTTCATGAGCAAATCGCCGCAGTTAATGAAAATGAACTGGCTGTTTATGAAAAATTGCGGCAACGCCTGAAGGTGGAACGCCAGATATTGAAAACTTTGCAAGAGCAAGCACAGGAAGACCGCCAAGAGGAATTGGTGATGATGTTAGGCTTTGCAGTGTCAGGAACTCTATTGAGTCTCAAAGGCAAAAATATCACAGTGTCTTCACCCGTAACGGCAGTTTTAGTGGGGAAATCACCCGGTTCTGGTCAAGCTCCTTACTTGGTATGCTTGGGGCACGATAACCGCTGGTATGTGGCAACCACAGGGGATGTAGTCGATTTGTATGCCGAACTGCCGCGAATTGAAGTGCCGCCTGATGTATTACCACCGCCAGAGATGCCTTTGAAGCCAGGACAATCGCGCCGTGGTAACGAAGAAAGCTTTGCGATCGCCGTGCGTATTCCCAATCCGATAGAATCTTTGCATCTAGCACCAGAAGTAGCAGAACAACTCAGTCACGTTACTGCTGTTCAAGAGCAATTAGAAGCTCATCCCCTACATCAATCAGGCAATGCGGCAACGCTTTTCAAACGTCGGGCCCGTTATGTCGAACTAGAAGCCGAACTCGAACAGTTGCAAGGGCATGTAGAGCAACAGTCACAACGTCATTGGGAAGAATTTCTCAATTTAATCGCCATTCTGCAACACTTTGACGCTTTGGATAACTTAGTTCCCACACAATTAGGGCAAATCGCTGCCGCCATTCGAGGGGAAAATGAATTGTGGTTGGGTTTAGTATTCGCTAGTGGTGAATTGGACAATTTAGACCCGCATCATTTAGCAGCAGCAGCAGCGGCTTTGGTGATGGAAACGCCCCGTCCAGATAGCAAGGTTAACTTTGATCTAAGTAATGAAGTGACAGAAGCTTTGAAAAAATTGCGGGGAATTCGCCACCAAATGTTCCAACGACAACGACGCTATAACGTAGCACTGCCGATATGGTTGGAATTTGAGTTGATTGCCATAGTCGAACAATGGGCGCTGGGAATGGAGTGGACAGAACTCTGCGAGAACACTACCTTGGATGAAGGCGATGTAGTGAGAATTTTACGCCGGACTTTGGATTTATTGTCGCAGATACCCCACATTCCCCATTTGCGAGACTCTTTCTTGCGTAATGCCTATCGGGCGATGCAGTTGATTGATAGATTCCCTGTGAATGAGGTGGTTGAATAAATAGGAAGTGGCAATTTCTGTGCGTCTTTTTCTCTCAGTACTTATGCAAAAATAGTTGCTGTTGGGGCAATTCATAAATTGCCCCAGCAATGAACTTACATGTTATCAAATAATAGTAGTGGTACTTAGTTAAAAATGCTTTTTTGGTTTCGTATATTTTTTATGCGTGATTAATCGTGGTATCTAACAAAAGTTATAGTCGCTATCAGCGCTATTCAATCTTAGTACACCAAGTTTCCAGTACCCTGCAACTGACGCAAAGAATTTATACATAATGGACAGTCGCAACCAAATACCCTAATTGCAGCATCGCTTTCCTCTTCAGTAAAGTTCAACATGGCAACATTCCGATCTGATACTGATGTGACAATTGTTGAGGAACTTTTAGAGGTATACGGACGTTTTCTCTCCGAATCTCGAATGCACACAAAATCTTGTCCGCCATGTGGGTTAGTGATACAGGTACGACCGTCTTGTGTGTGCAGTAATCTCTGTGTAATGCTACCACTAGCATGGGCAGGATGAAATGTTACCAGCGTAGACATCATTGACACAAAAATTGAGGAACTGGAAAGCAAATTCAGAAGAATTTTTTTGTTCATAGATTTCCTTGAGAAAATTGTCTATTAGATTAGGGTATTCGATTAACTTTCAAACTTCAAGTGAATTTTCCCTGAGAATAGCTAGATAGACACTTGTTACCCAAAAAAGTTCCATCTCTACACCAGTTCGACCGGAAATTATTTACTACATTATAATTCAGCAATCAAACAGGCTTGATATATCGCTTTTAGACGCAAGCTTATGCAATTGAGCAAATTTCAATCCGCTGTATATTGCCAAGACGGTTATTATTTGCTTGCTCTAAGTATAAAAGCTTAATTAAATTAGAGCTAGTAATTAGCCCTTCTAGCCCTTTAAATTCTTATACAGAGCAATAAATTGTTCGCTACGAACAAAAGTTATATTTTACAAATTATATACAATTGAAAGCCGCTATAGCTATCTTTACAAAATTAAAAATCTTAATTTTAATCAAAAGGTAGTTGATGTATTTAGCAATAAATTTGAGATAGATTCTAATACTGTTCGGTTAAGACAAGAGACGCGATGAATCGCCGTCTCCACAATAATCAGTCTTTCGTGTTGATGGCAATTTATGGCATCTTTAGCGATCTCAAATTTTCATCAAAAAACATTAACCGAATCGGATTGAGATAGATTATCGTTCTTGAAATATGAACTTGTAAAAACTTCTTTTTTTCATTACATTTAAAAAAAGGCTCATATCTCAATTAATTTACTAGCCTACATATAAAAAATGAAGCAGAAAGTACATTCGGAATCTTCAGATTGTTGCAGCTGTGAACATGACCATCACGAGAATCATAACCATGTTCATAATCATGATGATAATCATAACCATGACCACAATCACGAACATGGGGGAGAATTCAATCTGAAAAATGAGCTATTGCCTTTGGTAGCAATTTTAAGTTTATATGCGCCTGGTGTGATTTTTGAAAATCAATTACACAATACATTCTACTCAATAGGAGAATATCTACTTTTCATTCCTGCTTATTTATTAAGTGGATGGAGTGTTTTAAAAACTGCTGGACGCAATATAGTCCGAGGTAGAGTATTTGATGAAACCTTTTTAATGACGGTAGCAACATTAGGAGCGATCGCAATTCATAAATTACCCGAAGCTGTCGGAGTTATGTTATTTTATAAAATTGGAGAATTGTTTCAAGATATTGCCGTCAGTCGCTCTCGTAATTCGATCAAATCATTATTGGAAATCCGCCCAGACTATGCAAATATCCAAATAGAAGGAGAACTAAAGAAAGTATCGCCAGAAACAGTAAACATTGGCGATATTATTGTTGTCAAGCCGGGAGAAAAAATTCCTTTAGATGGCGAAATTATAGATGGTAATTCGCAAGTTGATACATCTGCATTAACTGGAGAATCTGTACCGCGAACGGTAAGAATCGGAGAAACAGTTTTCGCTGGAACGATTAACAAAATAGGTGCGCTCGTCATTAGAGTCACAAAACTATTTGATGAATCTTCTATTGCCAAGATTTTAGATTTGGTACAAAATGCCAAAAGTAAAAAAGCAGCAACAGAAAAGTTTATTACTAAATTTGCCCAATACTATACACCAATCGTAGTTTTTACATCGCTAGTAGTTGCAATATTGCCTCCTTTGTTAATTTCGGGTGCAACTTCTTCCGAATGGGTTTATCGGGCCCTGATTTTACTAGTTATCTCCTGTCCGTGTGGACTCGTTATCAGTATTCCATTAGGTTACTTTGGAGGTGTGGGAGGTGCAGCTAGACGTGGGATTTTGGTTAAAGGCTCTACTTTTTTAGATACTTTAAATGCAGTTAATACAGTTGTTTTTGATAAAACTGGGACATTAACTAAAGGTGTATTCAAAGTAGTAGAGATAGTACCATTAAATGGCTGGAATGAACAAGAACTGCTGCTATTAGCTGCTAAAATAGAATCGCACTCAAATCATCCCATCGCTCAATCTATCTGCAAGGCTTATGGTGGAAAAATCGATGAATTTGAGATCGGAGATTATGAAGAAATAGCAGGCTATGGAATTCGAGCCAAGATTGAAAATAGGGTAGTAATAGCGGGAAGCGATCGCCTATTACATAGAGAGAAGATTTCTCACGATAATTGCCAGTTAGAGGGAACAGTTATTCACCTAGCAGTGGATAAGATTTACGCTGGCTATATTGTGATTGCTGATGAACTCAAAGAAGATGCAAGACTTGCTATTCAAGCACTCAAGCGAATGGGTGTAGAGAGAACAGTAATGTTGACAGGAGATAATCAAGCGATCGCTTCCCGAATTGCCCAACAGCTTGGTATAGATACCTACGAAGCAGAATTATTACCTGAAGAAAAAGTTAATGCCATTGAAAAGTTACTCAGCACTGCTGCCAAGGATGGTAAAGTTGCCTTTGTTGGGGATGGAATTAATGATGCCCCAGTGATTGCTAGAGCAGATGTTGGTATGGCAATGGGTGGATTAGGCTCAGATGCAGCGATCGAAACTGCCGATATTGTAATCGTGACAGATGCACCATCGAAAGTGGCAGAAGCAATCCAAATCGCTAGAAAAACAAGGCAAATTGTTTGGCAAAATATTGGGTTTGCGTTAGCAATTAAAGGTGTATTTATTGGATTGGGTATTTTCGGGATAGCGACAATGTGGGAAGCTGTATTTGCTGATGTCGGAGTAGCAATGCTGGCAATTTTAAACGCAACTAGAGCGATGAAATAAAGTTATTGGGAAATCGGGAATCTTTAGTTGGTAATTTGTAGTAGTTAAATTATGAGTACTCCTCACTCATATTCTACTAACCAAAATAAAACCCATGAATTCATCAATCAAAGGCATTGCTACAGCTACTTTAGCTTTACTGCTAAACTATTCAGCAAACCCAGCCTTTGCACTACCCCAGAAAATCAATCACCCAATTACTGTTGCTAAATCGCAATCCTTAAAAGATACCTTAATTGTTCCTGGGGAAAGAGTTGGCCCGATAACACGCACAACCACCAAGCAGGATTTAGTCAAACTGTTTGGTGCATCCCATCTCGTTGATAAAACTATCTCTGGTGCTGAAGGAATAGGTAGTTTTGCAGCTACTCAGGTAAATCTAAATCAGGGGCGATCGCTCTTGGTAGTTTGGAGTGATAATACTCGTACCAAACCTTTAGATGTGCGTAACCTGGGTTGGGCTTGGAAAACCCGCGAAGGTATTGGAGTGGGAACCCCATTGAGCGAGTTACGTAAAAAATTAGGTCATTTTAAACTCTATGGATTGGGTTGGGATTACGGCGGCACGATTTTGTTAGATAGTAGTAAATTATCCCGTTATCAAGGCAAAATCATTTTCCGAGTAGACGCTGCTCCCAATGCTTCTGAAAAGTTTCTCAATGACTACCAAGCGGTGTCAGGGGATGGTACTTTTTCCTCCAGCAATTCCCATTGGAAACCTCTGGGAATCAGGCTAGCAGAAATTATCGTTGTATTGAATTCAAGTGAGTAGTGGTATGTTAAACATCAGTTTAGTTTTCTGAAAGTATTACAAAGAATGAAAAAAACTTACTGGGAAAACCGTATTAGAGAATGGAGCCAAAAGCGAATAGAAATATTTCTTGAATATTATTATGAAGAAGATTTATCCCCAGAAATTCGCAAATCTGGCTACTTAGGTTATCCTGGTGCAACTGAGGAGGAAATAGTTGCTACCGAAGCTCGTTTAAATGTAACTTTTCCACCTTCTTACCGGGAGTTTCTGAAAGCTTCTAATGGGTTGCGTCCTATATCAGAATATGGTCTAGAATTTTGTGGAACTGAAGATATTGTATGGTATGCTCTTGACCATCAAGATTGGGTAGATGAATTAATCGAAACTTGGTCTGAATCACCATTAACAGATGAGGAGTATTTTGTTTATGGCGATCAGCAATATGATGTCATATCCCGACCAGAGTATCTACAAACAGCATTGGAAATAAGCAGCGAAGATATGGGTCTGATATTTTTACTAAATCCTCAGATTGTTGCAATAGATGGTGAATGGGAAGCTTGGTTTTGTAGTTTTTCAACTGCTTCATTTGGCGCACAGCGTTATCGCTCATTTGGTGAAATGATGGAGGAAATATTAAACGATATAATTAAAATTCCAGATATCTGATATTCAATAATTTAAAACATTCTGGGAGCGATTAGTTATTAGGATTGATTTTCTCTCATTTTTTCCAATAAACCAGTCAAAAAACGCCGATGATTATCATCTTGGCAGGTAGAAAGGGTTTCTGTAAGAGCAGCAATTGCAGCGGGATTTCCCACTCCAATTTCCGCTAACGTCTTAACGACATTCCAATAATCAACACTTTTAAGCGTTGGCAGTAGTTCAATTAATGTGGCAATAGCATTATTATTACCAATACCTATTTTTTGGAGAGTTTCAGTTGCAAAATACCAAAAATTATGGCCATCACAAATACGCATTAAATAAGTTAAAGCATCAACAGCCTCTGAACTAGTAACTGTCATTTTTCCGAAAGCTTGAGCTATAGCGTGGCGTTCTTCTAAATCCTGAGCATCATAAGCTAAATCAATTAAAGTACGCAGAACAATCTGGTTATTGACACCAATCGTACTTAAACCTTTAATAACCGCAGCACGTATTGAAGTATGTGTTCTTGGAAGTAGTTCAATTAAAACTGTAATTACATCTGGATTCCCAATAGCAATCTTTTCTAAGCTGTAAACAATTGCTGATATAGCTATTTCATACTGAGGCAGATGTAATAGTTTAATTAATGCATTAATTGCGTCTAAATTTCCAACATTAACATAACCTAAACTCTCCGCTAATATGAAAATCAACTCTTGGCCACGGTTGTTTTCTGCCAACCTTATTATAGTTTTATAATCCATTTTTGCGATAGTATGAGCAATTAATCGCTGACTATTATGTTTTTGATAGTTTCTAATAGGCTCATAATTACCAGATAATAACATTTCTGTTAATTTATTGATTGCATCAGTATTCCCCACTGCAATTTGTTCTAAAATTGATAATGCTGTACACCGAGTACCATATTCTTGTGCAGTCCTCGCAGTTTCAACTATGGCATTGATAGTATCTTGACTAGTATCCTCAATGCGTTTTAAGCTCTTAGCAGAAGTTTGGCGAACATAATCATAAGAACTATTGTGTATTAAATAAATCAAAGTTTGAATTGCATCCTGGCTACCTTTACCGATGTACCCCAAGGTATAAGCAATGGCTCCGCGAGTTACTTCATCAGAGCTGCTACGTGCTAGGCTAGCCAGAGTCGTAATTGCCTGTTCGTTACAAACAGCAATTTTCGCTAGGTTCTGTGCTATTACCCTACAGGTAGGTGGCTGAACAGTACTGAGTTGCTTAATTAGTGTTTGAATAACATCATTGTTATCAGTACCAATTTTGCCTAAGCTTTGAATTCCTACCCAGCGCGTAGGTTCATCTTGTGTGGTACATACTAGGTCAATTAACGCATTAATTACATCTGCATTACCAGCACCCAAAAACCCCAAACGTTCAGCAACCTGTTTGAGAACTGAGTTATCCTGACTTGTGTGTAGTTGTTGAATGAAAAAATTAATATTGTCTTGCTCTTGCTGGTTACTCATTGGTTTTCATAAATATTACCTTGTAACCAATATCCTAAATCTGTATAAATAATGGCATTTTACAGTGCGATCGCAACAAAAACTAGACGCACTTCAGGCAGAATTTGACATCCGCAGCGAGAAGTTTAAGCAGATGAACAAAGCTTTGGCTATTGAGGCTGGTACGGCAGTCAAGTTTCAATTAGAACATCAACTTCTTGATGAAGAGGCAAAACTAGCATATCTTAACGATGAGCTTGATAAACTTGAGTCTGCATTACAATCATGAGACTTATGTAAATATACAGTTATTTGGTACATAAAAATCAGGATTTACTCACTTATAAACAAGGAAAATAGAGATATTCAGTTAATTGGTGTTTGTTTATACTATTTCATTTTTTTGTAGTCGTTATACTCATAACTTAGGTTCTACCTGGGAATTAGGAAGTGGCTTTGCCACTTCTTTTATTTATCTAGTAATCCAGTAAAAAAGTAACTTTGTTAAACTTTTAATTTTTATTAAGTGTTATATCATTTCAGAAAATACTTGCTAAACATACATTGGTAGAGGCGTACATCTATACGCCCCTACAAACGATTCATTTCTTGCAAAGATTGTTGACAATAGTTATGATATCGTGTGCGTTTAATTGGCCAAGCAGTCTGACGGAATTTTGGTCATATAAACATGATGTTAGTCATTACTCATTGTATCTTCCCATCTCTCACGCCTGAGCTTGCTCTCCACATCGCGCGATCGCATTTCTTGCCAAGTCCCCCACATTAGAGATTGCTGTTTTTCAACATGGTTAATAAACTGCATAATTGAGTAATCTGCTTTGATGGGGGTTTTCAAATCAAACTGAATTGTTTGAAGAATCTTGATGTCACCCATGAGAAAGTATTTAGCCGCAATCTTAGTCAGCCATAGCACAACTCGATTGCATAACCAACCAAAAACTCCTTTACGTTTTTTAGTCATCAATAGAACTTGACCTTCAGTTTTTCCCCCTTCGTAGAGGCGAACTGCAACCATCATGTGGACATGAAAGAAATCAGGGCCAAGTGTCACAATGCCAATGCTACCGTACCAATAGCAAATACTGTAAGTTATGACATTTTTGTAGAACAAACGGATGAGCTTAATCAAAAAGAAATTGTCTTTGATGGGTGTAGTATTACTGAAGATAATTGCATTCTCATTTAGTTCGTGTCTTTCAAAAATAATTTCTAGTGGCAATTTGTGAACTGTATTGAGGTGTTGAGCATCAATTGCATTAATCATCACCACATTGGGATGACAGTTCAGCAAGAAGTGGGAATGGATGGCGACATCACACTCTTTTTGCTCTAACTCTGGAACAAAAGGTAGAGGTTGCTGTGGTATTTCTCCAGTCCAAACCCAAATCATCCCATATTTTTCAGCAGTAGGCCAAGTTTGTAACTTTACGGAAGGTGGTACATCTAAACACGGGATATCAATACACATCCCCTCAGCATCAAACTTCCAGTGGTGGAAAAAACAACGTAGTCCATTACCCTCAACTTTGCCTTCAGCAAGGTGAGCGCCCATGTGTGGACAGTAAGCATCTAAGGTAACTACTCTTTTATCTTTCCCACGGTAAATTACTAATTCTCTACCCAAAATCGTGACAGGTTTTACTTCACCCACCCGCAGATTTTGAGAGGGTGTTACCCAATACCATCCCTCAATAAAACGCTCTGGATTATTGAAAATTTTAGGTTTACGGATTGAGCTAAAAGTCTGCGAGTTGAGATTCATTTTTATGGTTTCACTTGAAGTGAAGCAGTTGATCTAGAAATAACATGGCAACTTCAAAAAAACAGTTACTTTCAGTACCATGAGAAACAGCTACCCAATAAATAGATAAAAATCATCAAGTAAAATCTGGAAAAAATATTATAAAAAATGTTAAAACTATGCAAATTTAATATTAGCTAAATTCCAAATATCCATTTAGAATAGATCATTTGAAAATTTCAAACTTAGTAAAATCTCTAATTAAATAAAAATTGCCAATACGGATGCCAATATTTGGCTCAACTCGCAAATTACTTAATATTTCAGAAAATATGTAATAATAATTACAAGAATTGGGAAAATCTACCATGTTAACTCAAGAGAAAAAACTGTTTTTAATTGGTCAGGTAACAGATTTAACTGGAATACCCATCAGGACAATTCGTTATTACGAGAGTTTAGGCTTAATCAATTCATTCAGACGAACAGAGGGAGGCTTTCGCCAGTTTTCATTGGATGTGCTGACTCGTCTAGCATTTATTAAAAGGGCACAAAATCTTGGTCTTAGCCTAGAAGAGATTGGAAATATTCTTCAAGTTTACGATCGAGGGCAAACTCCCTGTGGTGAAATCAAAGAAAAGCTTGAAGATAAAGTTTTGCAGATCGATCGCCAAATCGATCAGCTGTTAACTTTGCGCTCTGAAATTAATGGATTACTTTCAGGCTGGAAGAATACCAGCGACCATCATGAGAAGACAATTTGTCCGATTATTCAAAACACCTCTCAGGGCTGACACTAATCAGGAATCACGACTTTTATAGAGAAGAAACCAATACAACTCTAATCCAGTTAAGGCTAAACCTGCGATCGCAACATTAACTTTCAAGCTTAAAGGTTGCTCTTTGCTTTGGAATTGACTGGTTTGTTCGGAATATTGAGCAGTTGATAGCAGCTATTATCACTGCAAGTCATTAAGTTTCTTCGTTCTTAACCACATAACTAAAATTACAGCTGATTACGCAAGCAGTTAATTAACAGCAGCAATCGAATGATACAATAGACCTCTTGCAAAAGTGCTTTTTGCAAGAGGGGGAAAAGGGTAAAGGTTAAAGGAAAAAGGGACTTTTGCAGTACCTTTTTCCCCTTCCCCTCGCCCCTTATCCCCTTCTTGGGACCCCACTTTCCCCTTTTCCCGACTTATGCAAGAAGTCTAATGTCTCTGGCTTTTTGGCTCTCGCCTCAATATCATTGGCGATCGCACGCTTATCCGTTCGAGCATTACGAGAAAGCAACGCGATTTTGTGAGATGGCACAGAAGGAGCTGGGGAGGCTAGGGATTAAGCCTGCTTTTTGAACCAAATATTGAAACTGACCGCGCCAAGGAGCAATTATGTCGAAGAAAGTATTGATCGTCGTTTCAAATGCTTACGTCATTGGGTCCACACAACAGAAGGACAGGCAATTTTTTGCCGGAAGTCGCGCATCCATATGCTGAATTCGACAGAGCACAATACCAAATCGACTTTGCAAGTCTTACCGGAGATACTCCGTTTCTGGACGCGCTCAATCTAGCTAACGACCCCGATAATCTGGCCTTTTTGGTAGGAAAAGGATGGGCCTCAATGCAGAAAGCCAAGAAACTGTCAGACGTGGATGTTAGTCAGTATGACGCCATCTTCATACCTGGCGGTTTGGCGCCGATGGTTGATATGCCTGAACATCCGCTACTTAAGAAGGTTATCAAAGAGACGTACGAGCGAAAGGCGGTCGTTGGGGCTGTTTGTCATGGCCCGGTATCGCTGCTCAACGTCAAGCTGAGTAGCGGAACCTTTTTACTGGCCGGGAAAAATATCAGCTCATTTACAAATGACGAAGAAGAAAACTACGCTAAAGCTGATGTGCCTTTCGAGTTGGAGACAGCCCTCACCCAACAAGGCGCTATCTTCCATAAGACCGCACCTTGGCAGCCATACAGTATTGCCGATGGAAATCTCGTCACCGGCCAAAATCCCGCTTCTGCCAAAGGCGTTGCCGAAAAAATGATCGAACTCTTGGAAGCTGTGTGAAGCAGTATCCTGAAGGCATAACCACACGCTGCAACAGATCGGCTGGGCGTCGTTATCTCTGTTTGAATGTGCGTCCGGTGTCCGGGGTGAAATGAGCAACCGATACTGTTGGCGAACTTAATAATTCACCCAAAAGGGCGTTGTTGCGTGAATAGGTAATAATTGACCATTTTGCCTATTTAGGCTGAGAATATTCTTTTTGGTTGAAAGTTACGCAATCTCAGGGCATTGCTAACAACAGAAAGTGAAGAAAGTGCCATCGCCGCCCCGGCGATAATTGGATTGAGTAACCAACCAAAGATAGGGAACAAAATTCCCGCCGCAATAGGAATACCAATGACGTTGTAAATAAAGGCAAAGAAGAGATTTTGCTTAATATTATTGATGGTAGCGCGACTAAGTTGAATAGCCGTGACAATTAAGAGCAAATCTCCAGAAATTAAGGTGATATCGCTAGCTGCGATCGCTACATCTGTTCCCGTACCAATGGCAATTCCCACATCAGCCTGTGCTAAGGCTGGCGCATCATTTATGCCATCACCTACCATTGCGACAATTTTAGATTTTAGATTTTGGATTTTGGATTTGGGAAATTTCTCTATCTCCCCTTGCAAAGATTGAATAATCGCTGCCTTTTGATCTGGGCGGACTTCCGCAAAGATTCGCTCTATGCCAACTTGTCTAGCGATCGCATCAGCAGTTTTACGATTATCTCCGGTGAGCATTACTACTTCTAAACCTAACTTCTGTAAGGCTTTCACCACTGCTGTTGATGAAGGTTTTAGGGCATCGGCAATACCCATTATTCCTTGTAGTTCGCCATCTACAGCAATCAAAATAACTGTTTTACCAGCAGCTTCCCAGGCATCTTTATATTGCTGGAGAGTGATGGTGTTAATTCCAAGTTCGGTTAACCAACGTTGTGTACCAATTTGCACAAGCTGATTTGCCACAACTGCTTGCACACCACTACCTGCATTAGCTACGAAGTTTTTTGCATCTATTAAACTCACCTCTTGAGACTGGGCGTATTTTACAACTGCTTCAGCTAAAGGATGCTCAGAATTGCGTTCTACCGTTGCTGCTAACTGTAAAAGCTGGATTTCATTACCATTAGCTGTGCCGTTGACTGTTACAAAGTCTGTAACTGTAGGTTTCCCCTGAGTCAAAGTACCGGTTTTATCTAAAACGATGGTTTGAATTTTGTGTGCTAGTTCTAAGCTGTCAGCACCCTTAATCAAGATGCCATTTTCTGCACCTTTGCCCGTCCCCACCATTACAGATGTGGGGGTAGCTAAACCCAAAGCACAAGGACAAGCGATAATTAGTACACTCACCATTGTCATTGTTGCTAAGGTAAGGTTGCCAGTGAAATTAAACCAAATGACGAAAGTGGCGATCGCGATCGCAATCACAGCTGGTACAAACCATCCTGTAACTCGATCTGCCAAGCGCTGAATGGGTGCTTTTGAACCTTGTGCTTGTTGCACTAGTTTGACGATTTGAGCCAAAAACGTATCATTTCCGATTCGTGTCACCCGAAACTGAAATGCACCCGCACCGTTAATCGTCGCCCCAATCACCTCATCTCCTGGCTGCTTTTTGACTGGCAAACTTTCACCCGTCACCATCGCTTCATTTACCGTTGAAGCGCCTGTAATCACTTCGCCATCCACTGGAATCTTTTCACCAGGACGCATTAAAATCACATCGTTGATTCTGACTTCGGCGATGGGAACATCAATTTCTCTACCATCACGGATAACTCTGGCATCTCTAGCTTGCAGTCCGATGAGTTTGCGGATAGCTTCGGAAGTTTGTCCCCTAGCGCGATTTTCTAACAACCGCCCCAGCAAAATTAAGGTAATCACAATGGCGGCAACTTCATAATAGATATGAGGTATCAAGCCTTGAGCAATAAAAAATTTGGGGAAAATAGTGACAAACAAAGAATATAGATACGCTGCACTTGTGCCCAAAGCAATCAGCGTGTCCATCGTTGCTGTATGGCGCTTGAGGGATTTCCAAGCATTGCGGTAAAAAGATCCTCCACACCAGAATACGACAGGTGTTGTCAGCACTAACTGTATCCAAGGATTTTGCAAGAAACTTGGAATCAAGGGTGAATTTAGCCCAGTCATCATGGGCAATGACCCCAAAAATAGGAAAATGCTGATTACACCTCCCACCGCTACCTTGAGGGAAAGTTGGCGTTGTAATGCTTGCCTACTCGCAATCTCTGCATCATCTTCTTCGGTGAGCAATTCTTCCTGAAGTGAGTAAGAAGAGTATCCCGCAGCTGCGATCGCACTTTGGATTTTCTCTAAATTCGCTAGAGAGCGATCGTATTCGATCGTAGCTTGCTCTGCTCCAAAATTAACGTTACAGTCAATTACCCCAGAAACAGAGCGAATTGCCTTTTCGATATTGTTGGCGCAAGCGGCACAACTCATGCCTCGAAGTTTGAGTGTGAGAGTATCCATAACTAGATGAACCCCTGTGATTGGTGTGAGGAGCGTGAAGAAGGCAGGAGGCAGGTGGGTCACTGAGCGTAGTCGAAACACTGCCTCCTGCCTTTCTTGCTAAAAATTAAGCAACTGGATAACCCGCAGCAGCTAATGCTTCCTTAATTGCTGTTTCTGATGCTTGAGTTTCAACACTGACAAGCTTGGTTGTTGGATCGGCTTGAACGCTAGCATTGGCATCGACTGCCTGAAGTGTTTTGGTGATGGTGCTTGCACAAGCAGAACAAGCCATGTTGGGAACTGTGAGTTGGAGAGTCATAGATTTACGGGATAATATGAACAACTTAGCCAGATCGGGCTGGATGATTGAGACGTATCTCTCACACATTAGAAATAACTGGAAAGAGAGTCGCCTTAAATTTATCCTAGACTCTCTAGCCGGCTGGAGAGTCTAGAGATTTTTAAAAGTTTTTCGCCAAACTTCAAATTTCTTTACAGCTTTAGATTGACTGAGTAACCGTTGCCCATCAAAAATACAACGTACTACAAAACACTTGTCATTTGATGAAACTGTGTGTTATTAAGGCTATATAACCACATTAGTCAGAATTAACTTGTTGTTTTGCCCACAGTTCTGGAAAAATGACCTTCTGCACTAATTGAGACGCGGCTGCTGAACCAAGTCTCCTCCTCTCTTCACAACAAAGGGTCTTTTTTAAGACCTTATTTGGAGTTTTCATGCAGCCAAAAAATCTCAAACGTCTCCTGCGTGCTTTAGAGCGGCAAGGTTTAGATGTAACTTATAACAATCGCACTTATTCAGTTCGTTTAGTTAATTCTCCTGATGCCCCTGTAGCAGAAGTGTTGCTGCCAGAAGACTTCCCCGTAGAAGCTAAGGCATTAAAGCAGTTAGCAAATTTAGCAAGCGTCCGTCACCCGTCAGGTGGATGCGTTTGTCGCGCCTGTGCTACGCCTGACTTTCACCCAGGTGATGCGGGTGTTGCCATTGGTTCAGTCGTAGAAACTGTGGGTCAAGTCATTCCTGGTGCTGTCGGTTCTGACATCAATTGTGGGATGCGCCTGCATGTTGTTGATTTGACAATTGAGGAATTCCTGGCAAAGCGCGACCAATTCGTAGAACGGATGAAGGGGGATTACTTCTTCGGTACGCGTGATGTGACAATGACTGCTCAAGCAATGCGATCGCTATTTCAGTACGGAGTTCCCGGTTGGCTGGATGCCATGCTAGACGAGCCTACAGGGAGTGTAATCAAATCTGATTTACAACAACTTGCCCAAGAGAGCGATCGCATTTTCTTAGATGGTTCAATGGATGGTGAATGGAAACTAGCACCTGAAGAATTGGTTCCCGATGCTGGATTAGTACGCGATGGCGGACTGGCAACCATTGGCGGCGGCAATCATTTTGTCGAAGTGCAACGGGTTGATAAAGTTGAAAATCGCCCACTTGCCCACGCCTGGGGAGTGCGCGAGGGACAGCTAGCTTTTATGATTCACTCTGGTTCTCGAAACGTGGGTAAGTATATTGGGGGAATGTGGCGAGATCGAGCTAAGGCGACTTGGCAAAAAGGTCTAAAGTACCCTGATTCTCAGATTTTTCCTCTCTCTACTTCTTCTCATCCTGAACTAGTTGCCAGTTACCTACAAGCTGAGGCCACTGCTGCTAACTACGCTTTTGTCAATCGCCTGTTGTTAGCAGAATTGCTACGTCTGCGTTTGCGAGAAGTATACAAAGATGTCGAAGCACCTTTAGTTTATGACTTGCCCCATAACATCACCTTAGCAGAAGGTCAGGGATGGGTAACACGCAAGGGCGCTTGTCCCTGCCCATCTTGGACAACCAGTGATTATCCCTGGTTCGATGGGTGCTTATTCTTATCTGATGGTGGGTAAAGGGAATCCAGCATTTTGTAATTCGGCGTCACATGGGGCGGGAAGAATTCGTTCTCGCTTCGACCTCAGTCGCAAAGGTGCATCTCAAAGTCAGGCAGAACTGGGATTAACCGGAGTAGACTGCATCACCCTGCGTGAAGAACGCCGAATTGAGGAAGCACCTGCTGCCTACAAACCGATTCAGTCTGTGATTGATGTGCAAGTTGAAGCAGAAATGGTAGACGTTGTAGCGCGATTAAGTCCGGTGTTGACATTTAAGGCGTAGCTGCTAAATAAAAAGCCCCTGGTAAACACCAGGGGTATCCATCTTTATTCCCTCATTCAGAATCGCATCTATGAAGCTATAGTAAATCCGTATTAATGCAATAATTACATATTAATGATGCTTATTTTGCAATTGACGAGTTAGAGCGGAATTTACTCAGTGGCATGGATGAGAGCTATATCTACGACGGGCTATTCGGCGTCGCTTTTTTGCAATCTCCATTCAAAACATGGGATTGTGTTCATTATCCCAACACTTGCGATCGCTCCAATTTCTGCCAGTATGTTCGCATTCAGATGCATTATCTATCCAAGGAATCGATGTAGAGTGGTACGAGTTTCCAATGGAAGCGAATAAGCTAGCACTGAATAAGGGTAATAATAAAGATAAAATTATTAATGTACAAATCGGTAGAGTGATTAAATATGCACTCAGCAGTACAATGTTGCTATGAGTCAAAATAAATGTACCTATTTTCTTGTTTTTTTGACGAGTTTTTAAGCTGGTTTTTGAATTCGAGAAATGCATAATGCAACCCTATTAATACCAGTTTATATAACAATCAAATTTGATTTTTAATAGCCAAGCTAACTGAGAGCAAGCCCGATCGGGTTTTGCTCTCAGTATATTTAGCAAAAATCAAATATGAGTCTTATATAAGTATGGATTTTTACGTAAGAATATTATTCAGGCTATACACTCTGATGTCAAAGGTACAAGTGACGACTTCTTATAATTTTTAATTTGTGGGCGAAAAAAAATATTTTACATGAAAATATCTTGAAGTTTTAGCACTCGCTTTTGTGTAAGTACTGACAACTTTAAGTTATCTGGATTATTGCGATCGCTTTTTGATAAAGTGTAAATTTGAGTTCCCATCGCAGCCTTTGAGCATGGAAACCATAATTTCGAGATATTCTAATCAGCAACAGTAGTCGGGTTGGGGGACACAGATGACTCGCAGAAAGCTTTTCCAGAGATGAAGAGATTCCGGTTCGCAACCTTAAGTATGTGCGGACATTTGCCGAAGCTTATCCAGACGAGGAATTTGTGCAAGCAAAAAGAAGATACAGTGGGTGGGAAACGCAAAGAAACGGAGAGAGTATTTATTAATAACTTCTCCGCCTCTGTGCGTATTTAATAAACAACTACCACCAAACTCGATTTCCATTTTCGTCAACTCGTGCTTCCCGAATTACGTCGGAAATTTCTTCAGCATCTTTAACGTGATGGAGTGCTTTCTTTTCGCCGTCGGGTTCATCGACAACGAAGTAAGTAGGTACTGTGATTTTGTCGCCTGTAATATCTGGTACATCATCAATAGCTGCCTGTTTAGCCTTCTCTTCAACTGATTGAGGCTTATCAGAAATTCTATCTCCTGGATTCGCGGTTAGGTTTCTTTCGTTCACATCCGGCTTTTCACGAGAATCCCGATCTTCGCTTACTGGTTGATTAATTTGATTTTCTTGATTTTTATCACTCATGGCGCTTTCAGTTATTAAAATATGGAACTCGACTAACAACAGCTTAAAAAATCAAGGGTATAAAGAGTTCTTTCTCTGGAGAGAGTTTAAGAATATATTTTGAATAGATTTTGTGAGGAACATATCTTAGGTTATAGCCTAGCTCTGAGGTTTATAAATAACCTCCTACTCCAGAAATAAATAATAATTAAAAATTACAGTTCAGGCGCAACTCTTAAAAAATCAAATTTATTAAAATTAACCTACAGTAAACACAAATGTACATATTAATATTAATGCGATCGCACCGTAGTATATTAGTAAACCTTTGTGGGTAAATCCAATCATCATGGAAGATTATTCTACTAAAGTCAGCCAAAGTCGTGAGATAGACCTAGAAACCCAATGCTTCACTCGATCGCAAGTATTCACGCTGTCAAAATTATCTTCCAGGATCGGTTGCACTGGCTGAAGACGGCAAACAAATTCAGGCAATGCACTATTAGCAACCGCAAAGTCAGAAATTCCGATTCTGGTAAAATTATCTGATTATTCAAAACGGGCCGCAAATTGCTGAGTACGCTATCAGTCCAATCTGCACCCATTTAGGATGTACAGTCAAGTGGGATCTTGAGAAGAATCACTTTATTTGTCCTTGTCATGGATCTCAATACGATTCTCAGGGTCGAGTTGTTCATGGCCCAGCTAAACGTTCTTTACCACTAATTACCGTAGTAGTCAAGCAAAACCAAATTCGTTTAGTCGATCGCAAACCTGCTGTAGATCCTCGTTAACCTAGCATTATCAAACAAATTGAACAATACCACCATACTTTTTAAGCAAGTTATAAATTATAAAAGACTAACAAAAATTACTGCATGATTTAAATTTGTCGGGTAAGCTGACAACAGCAGTTTTATTCTCAAACCAATGACCGCAAGTAGTCCCAAAATTTTAGCCCTGGACTTTGATGGAGTGATTTGCGACGGACTAATTGAATATTTTGAGGTAGCATGGCGCACCTACTGTGAAATTTGGTCTCCTACTAATGACACACCACCAGATGATTTAGCTTTAAGATTCTATCGTCTACGCCCTGTTATTGAAACTGGTTGGGAAATGCCCGTTTTAATTAAAGCTTTGTTAGATGGAATTCCTGATAATAAGATTCTTCATGAATGGGCAAATATCGCCCCACAACTTTTATTAGATGATAAACTACAGGCAAGAGAAATTGCTGCAAAATTAGATCGACAGCGAGATGAATGGATTACCACGGATTTAGGTGGTTGGCTGAGTCTACATAGATTTTATCCGGGTGTAGTAGAAAAAATCAAATTAACTGTTGACAGTGGAGTTAAGCTATTTATTGTGACAACTAAAGAAGGGCGTTTTGTGCAACAGTTGTTGCAACAAGAAGGGGTGAATTTACCACCGGAAGCAATTTTTGGCAAAGAAGTCAAGCGTCCCAAATATGAAATTTTACGAGAATTAATCCAGTCAGCAGGTGATAAGCCAGTTAGTCTTTGGTTTGTAGAAGATAGACTCAAGGCATTACAGTTAGTCCAACAGCAAGCAGACCTTGAGGATGTGAAACTTTTTCTTGCAGACTGGGGCTATAATACCCAAGCAGAACGGGAATTTGCCCAAAACGATCCGCGAATTCAATTGTTATCACTTTCTCAGTTTACTAAGGATTTCTCAGCTTGGCTTTAATCTATTAAACATTTAGTAAAAAAGAGACGTAGCAATTGCTACGTCTCTACAAAAGCTCTGAATAATGCATATTTAATTTCTGGTTATGTCTATTAAACCTTTTGCATAAATCACAAAATTTGAATCTCACCTCGCCAAAGCTATGCTTTGTCTCCCCTCCGCTTACTAAAGGGTAAGTGTGAGGAACTTTTGCAAGATATCTATTAAATAAAACTATGTGTTTTGTAAATTTAGGTGAAATAATAACTCATAACTATTCATTCCTCACTTAGCACTTATTTTTATGCTTGACCTCACAAAACTAGCGCGACAAATGCAGGGTTTAAGTCAGCATCTTACATTAGAAGCTGCTGCCAGTCGTCAGCGTTTAGAAATGGCACAACAACATTTAAAAAATGCTTACGAGTGTCAACAAGATTTAATCGATCGCCAGGAAAAATGGCGCGATCGCATTCTCTTTGCTAATGCTACCCCAATCGAGCCGCTAGAAACCTGCATCGATATCCCAGTTCCCCCAAAAATTCATACTGTCATCGCTACCGATGGTTCCCAAATTGCCCCCAACCATCATGAAATTGCTTACTGTTATCTGCTAAATATTGGCAGAGTCGTCTTGCACTACGGACAAAATCGCCATCCATTACTCGATAGTTTGCCAGAAGTATTTTATCGCCCAGAAGATTTATATATGTCTCGGCAATGGGGAATTAGAACCGAGGAATGGATGAGTTTTCGCCGTACTGCTTCCGAAACAACGGTGTTAGCAGAACTTGCGTGTAGTGCAGCACAAGCGGAAACGCCAGCGCTAGCGATGGTAGATGGTTCGCTAATTTACTGGTTTTTAGAACAATTGCCGATGGATGCACGCGATCGCATTTTACCCCCCATCCTAGAAGCTTGGCAGCAGATGCGTGATGCTGGAATTCCTTTAATGGGTTATCTTAGCGCCTCTCGCAGCATCGAAACAATGAACTTTTTACGGTTATTAGCTTGTCCCCATCCAGCGCCAGACTGTAAAAGTCATTGCCCAAATCAACTAGAAAAAGTACCTTGTAAAATTTTTGAACAGTTGCGAGATACTTCTGTTTGGGCAAACCGACTCAAACCAGGGGGACAACGCAGTACCTTGTGGCGCAGCAATTCCCCCATTTTGGAACTTTATGGCGATCAAACAATTTACTTTTGCTATGTCCACGTTGGCACCGAAATCGCCCGCATCGAAGTTCCGGTATGGGTAGCCGAGAATGCAACCATGTTAGACCAAGCACTAGGACTGATGTTAGCACAAGTGCAAAAAGGATATGGTTATCCTGTAGCGCTCGCCGAAGCGCATAATCAAGCAGTAGTAAAAGGTGGCGATAAAGCGCGTTTCTTTGCTCTACTTGAACAACAAATGATTAAAGCTGGTTTGAAAAACGTGGGAACTTCCTACAAAGAAGCCAGAAAGCGCGGGAGTATTGCTTAAAATAATTTGTAATCACGCTCCTGCGGACGCTCGAATACTCGCTAACGCTAACGCTGGGTTAACGTAATTCATAATTCGTAATTGAATTCTTAACTACAAATTACGCTTTGCGGTACTAATACCTTAGCTACTTAAGGACAATTACAGATAAAAGTTCTGATGAATTCAGTTTACGTAACACTTCTTATTTTAAATTTAAAATCTAAATGTTTACTTTACAGCTTTTTAGGGAAACCTTTATTTAGTAGAGAATTAACTCAATAACTAGCTAGTTTCCTCAGTAGAAACTACTAGATACTTATTGGCTCTACATCAAGTTAATTACGTTTTTATTGGTAAGCTCAACAGTCTTGGTTAGAACTGGCATTACGTGAGTTCCTGGGTTGATAGATGACATCAAAATGGTAATTAAACTTCAATAAATAAACGTATTAACTGATTTAACCTTTTTCAAAAAAGATTCATACCTAAAAAGCTGATGAAACTAGTTAAATATGAGTTCAACAAATCTGAAGAAAAATACTCCCGTTTTTTTTCAATTTCTTTAGATTTATTGTGTATTGCTAACTTTGATGGTTATTTTAAGTATTTAAATCCGGTATGGACAAAAATATTAGGTTGGTCAATTCCGGAACTTGTTGCTCAACCCTTTATCGAATTTGTTCATCCTGAAGACCGTGAATCCACTATTGTTGCAGCTGAAAAAATTGCACAATCTGTAGATGCAGTTAGCTTTGAAAACCGCTATCTTTGTCAGGATGGTTCTTACAAATGGCTGTCATGGAATGCAACTAGTTTCAGTGAAGAAAAGTTGATTTATGCAGTAGCTCGTGACATAACTCTTAATAAAGAGAATGAGATAGCGCTACAAAAATCTATCAAAGAATTAGAAGCTTTTAAATTTGCCTTAAATGCTCATTCCCTGGTAGCTATTACTGATAAATCTGGAAAAATAACCTATGTCAATGACCTATTTTGTGAAGTTTCTAAATATTCTTCAGAAGAACTTCTAGGGCAAGATCATCGGATTATCAATTCTGGACACCACACAAAAGAATTTTTTGCAAATTTATGGAAAACTATTGCTCAAGGAAAAATATGGAAGGGAGAAATTCAAAATAAAGCCAAGGATGGAACTTTTTATTGGGTTGATACTTTGATCGCCCCAATGTTGGGACAAGATGGAAAGCCCTATCAATATGTATCAATTCGTACAGATATTACACAGCGTAAGCTTTCAGAGTTAGCTTTATTGGAGCGATCGCGCTTGTCAGTTTTGAGTGCAGAAGTCAGTTTAGCCTTATCTCAAAGTGGCACACTTCCAGAAATTCTGCAAAATTGTACAAATACTATTTCCCAATACCTTGATATCGGCTTCGTTTGTATCTGGACATTTGAACGCCAGACAAACCAGCTACAATTGCAAGCTGGCGTTCATTGCACAGAGATTACTTGTAGTGCTTTGAGCGATACTCAAGATTTCCCAGATCATATCGCTTTAGTTAATAATACTATTGGCTTAATGATTCAAAACCATCAAGCTATTTTTAATCAAGAATTATCAATTAGTAATTCAGTAAAGCTTATAGAGTCTACATTTTCAATTTCTCGATTTTCCGCTTATCCTCTGATAGTAGAGCAGCAATTAATCGGCATCATTGCTTTATTCAGCAAGCAATTATTTACCGAACCAACTCATAACTTATTAAATTGGATTGCTAATAATATTGCTGTAGCTATTGACCGAATCTGGGCGCGAGAAGAACTCCTCAGCCGTCGGGAAGCCTTATTACTGCGTTTAGCTAGCCAAATCCGCAGTTCTCTTAACCTAGATATGATCTTAGAAACAGCTGTGAACGAAATTCGCAGCTTATTACAAATTGACCGTTGCTACTTTCTTTCTTATTTACCGCACCCATCTCAACCAAGCCTGACTATTACCTATGAAGCGCGAAACCCTAACTTGACAAGTATGTTAGGCAGTATTCCACTGCAAAAAAGTAATTTTTTGACTCAAACCCTTCTCTCTCAAGAACTAATTTGTATAGAAAATATTAATAGTAAATCACCACTTGATTATGATATGCAAGAACTTTTAACTGAGTTTGGGATTACATCTCAACTAATGCTACCAGTTAAAAGTAATTCTGGAGAGATTGGAGCGATTGTGTGCAGTCATTGCAGTGGCGATCGCATTTGGAATAACAGTGAAATTAGCCTACTACAAGCTGTTTGCGATCAACTAGCGATCGCTATCGATCATGCACAACTTTATATCCAAAGTCGCACTGCTACTTTAGAAGCTCAAACTCAAGCTGAAAAACTCACCGAAACCTTGCATAAATTGCAACAAACTCAATCTCAACTGATCCAAAATGAAAAAATGTCTAGCTTAGGACAATTAGTCGCTGGAGTTGCTCATGAAATCAACAATCCAGTTAATTTTATTCATGGTAACTTAACCTTTGCTAACGAATACTTTCAAGAGATGTTAACTCTGTTGCACCTTTATCAGCAACATTATCCCCAACCGGAAGTAGAAATTGAAAACTTCGCTAAAAAAATTGATTTGGAATTCCTTACCAATGACCTTTCTCAACTCCTATCATCGATGAATATGGGTACTAATCGTATTCGTGAAATTGTTTTAGGATTGCGAAATTTTTCTCGTCATGATGAAGCAGATAAAAAATTAGTTGACATTCATGAAGGAATTGAAAATACCTTATTAATTTTGCATCATCGGTGGAAAAACAATGGAATTGGCTTGGATATATCTATAATTAAAGAATATGGGAATTTGCCTCTAGTTGATTGTTATGCTGGGCAGTTAAATCAAGTGTTTATGAATATTTTAACTAATGCGATCGATGCCTTAGAAGAGTCAATGGTCAAGATAAAAACAAATTATAAACCGCAAATTGTAATTCGTACTGAAATTTTAGAGAGTAAATTTGTTGTCATCCGAATTGCTGACAACGGATTAGGAATGGTAGAAGATATTAAAAAGCGGTTATTCGATCCATTTTTTACCACAAAACAGGTAGGTAAGGGAACAGGTTTAGGATTGTCAATTAGCTACCAAATTATAGTAGAAAAACATGGTGGAATTTTGAATTGTCTCTCAGAACCAGGACAAGGCACAGAATTCTGGATTCAAATTCCAATTTAAAACTTTTGAAGACTGAAAAATCTTAAATTATGATTTGCGATCGCTCCACAAATTAATTAAAAAATAGTTAATTTGTTGAAATCATTCCGAATTATCTTTTTATCCCCACAACTTCACTTGTTTTTTGAGTTCATTCATATCCAAATAATCATTAGCAAAAGCTTTTCGTAAAAGTGAATGAGGAATAAAAGCATCATATTTTTGAATTTCCGGTGCTTCTGAGCTACTGACTAAATCTTCTGGAATAATTCTTTGTTCGCATAATGAACTAATTTCACGATAAAGATATTTAAATTTATCCTTGCCTAATTTAATTGTCAAATAATAGGGATTTACTCCGCCAATACTTGTAATTTCCAACGATTCCCGACAGTATGAATTGAGTAATCTTTCTAAGGTGCGATAAGCAACCGTACCCATCCAAGGAAAAATACAGCATTTACCTTTTTCTAATTGCAAAATATTCTGCCGATCTAATCCAACTTGCTGCGCCATTTGGCGAACTTGACATAACCGTTTCCAAGCATTTTTTTGTAAGTAACTATACTGGATATTCTCAAATAATATTTGCTGCATTCGTTGTAAAACTTTGGTATGAATAGTCCCACCACCGCCACGCCAATAAATACTAGATTTTCCCTCAGCTTGTTTAACAAAAATAGCCTTTTTTTTAAAGTCAACTTCTACGACTTCCCAACTTCTGCCAGCTAAAGCAAATTGATTACCAACAGGAAGCGGTGTGACAATACTGCCAATTTCTGTTGTACCTTGCTTAACAATATATTCTTGCTGTTCAGCAAAGACAGCATAAAACTGAAATTTTCTCACCACCTTTTCTCCTGCCAAACCCAGGATTAATTTACCTTGTTCAGTCTGCTGAATATGACCAATATCAATTAAATAACGTAATAATAGTTGAAAATCTTCTTTTAAAATAGCAGTAAAGGGCGACAGATTAAAAATTTGTTTAGCTAGAGCATTAGCTGAAATTTCCCCTGCTGCTGTTAAAATACTCATAGTTTGGTGATAAAGCAAACTCAAAGGATATTTAATTGGTCTAATTGGTTCAATCCATTGTTCCTCTAAATAAAGTTGAATTATCGCAATACACTGTAAAAGTTGCCAGGGGATTTGTTCTGGTAGAGAAGCTTCTGCTAATGGCTTATCTTCGGCGCAGACAAAACGCATATCAGCAGCTTCTCCTCTTCTACCACTTCGTCCCAAGCGTTGTAAAAAGCTAGCTACAGACAAGGGTGATTCTAACTGAATCACTCGCTCTAAATGACCGATATCTATGCCTAATTCTAGAGTCAGAGTGGCGGCGGTAACGGCTGGATTGTTGGGTTCACGCATCGCATTTTCAGCAGCTTGCCGTAAGCTAGCAGATATACTCCCATGATGCACATGATATATATCTGGTAGTCCTTGTTCTGTGGCAATTTGTCGCAAAGATGCAATTACAGATTCGGTACGTGTGCGATTATTAGCAAATATCAGGCATTTGCGAGACTTGCTGAGGTTGAAAATATATTGTTCATCTGCTGTCGCTTCTGATTCATCTACTTCATCAGTAATATAAAAATGTTCTACAGCTAGTTTTATCTGGCGTTTTATACCATCAATTTTTGGTGTAATTACTGGTTTATCTGTTCCCGATCGCAGCCAATTTTCCGCTATTGAGTAATTCCCAAGAGTTGCCGATAAACCAATACGACGCGGTTGTTTTTGCGTCAACTTTGCTAAACGTTGTAATTGGCAAATAATTTGACAACCGCGTTCTGAACCCATAAAGGCGTGAATTTCATCAATGATGACAAATTTTAAATCACCAAATAAGCGAAGTAAGTCGTTATTTTTATTAATTAGCAAACTTTCCAGAGATTCTGGAGTAATTTGCAGAATCCCTTGAGGATTCTTTAAAAGCTTGTTTTTTCTAGTTTGCGAAACATCGCCATGCCAGTGCCAAACTGGAATATCTGCTTCTTTTAGTAAATCATTAAGACGCTCAAATTGATCGTTAATTAAAGCTTTAATTGGACTAATATATAATGCGCCAATTGTGGCAACAGGGTTGGTATGTAATAGAGTCAAAACTGGTAGAAAAGCTGCTTCTGTTTTACCCGCAGCAGTTGCAGCAGTAACTAGCAAGTGAGCATCAGTGTCGAATATAACTTGACAAGCGGCAATTTGAACTGGTCGTAATTCAGTCCACTGGTGATGATAAATATATTCTTGGATGAAGGGTGCAAGTCGGCGAAAGGCATCGCTCATATTTTTTATGGATAAAAGTGTTAGTAAAACTACTCCTTGGTATTTCAGAATCCTCGAATCATGGATCGACGAGTTCCATGCTTGGAATTACCGATTGCTAAAAGCGATCGCTACTCTTAAATTTCTGCCGTAGAGATTCAACGACAAGAGCATTGATGGCAGAAATTCCACCTAATATGTCATATATGAAGATTGTTTTAATTATTTTATGTCTATTCAAGTCTACGGAATTCCCAATTGCAGCACTTGCAAAAAAGCTTTGACGTGGCTCCAACACAACAACATTGACCATGAATTTATCAACACCAAAGATACTCCGCCGACTCGTGAGATGATTCAAAACTGGGTAAAGTCTTTGGGTTTTGCTCCCATGCGAAACACCTCTGGTCAATCCTACCGCGCTTTAGGAGATGAAAAGAAGACTTGGGCTGATGAACAGTGGGTTGATGCATTCACTCGCGATGCAATGCTGCTCAAACGTCCACTTTTCGTCAAAGATGGAACAGCTGTGTTGGTCGGCTTTAGAGATGAGGAAATAGTTCGAGAAAAATTAGATTTAGCTTCAACATCATAACCCCCTGCCACGAAACAGTGGGCAGGGGGGTCAGGGATGCGGTTAAGTAAATACTGAACCGAGAACGGGTATAGGGCGATCGCCTTTTTAGATTTGGTGCGATCGGAAGCCGATAGGCCCTTCACCAGCATAGGTCGTGGTTCCAGTTAGGGTCTTCCCACCATCACTAGATGTGAGGTTGAGCGCCACTACATTCTGTTCCACACGACTACCGATTATCCAAGTCCCACCAGGATTCCACGGCGCTGTATTACCACCCCACTGGTTTTCTACTGTGTAGTTGTTGCTGCCAACAATGTTACCTTTAAAGCCGATGGGGCCTTCACCAGAATATGTGATAGTTCCAGTTAAGGTTTTACCGCCATCGTTCGATGTAATATCGATCGCAACAACATTTTGATTGGCGCGAGAGCCAAGTACCCAAGCCCCGCCGGGATTCCACGGAGCAGATGAGCCTCCCCACTGGTTTTCCACATTATAGACACGGCCATCAACAGCAGCACTCTTAAAACCGATGGGGCCTTCACCAGCATAAGTGATAGTTCCAGTCAGGGTTTTACCGCCGTCGCTTGATGTAATATCAATCGCAACAACATTTTGGTTTCCCCGCGAGCCGAGTACCCAAGTGCCGCCGGGATTCCACGGAGCAGATGAGCCTCCCCACTGGTTTTCTACGTTGTAGGTGTCGCTCCCAGTTAAGGTAGCTTTAAAACCGATGGGGCCTTCACCAGAATATGTTGTGGTTCCAGTAAGTGTCTTACCGTTGTCATTGGATGAAACTTTGAGTTCGACAATGCGCTGATCTGCTCTAGCTCCAATTACCCATACTCCACCAGGATTCCACGGAGCAGAGGCACCACCCCACTGATTTTGTACATTGTATAGATTATTAGCATTAGTAGTTGTTGTAGCTGTCATTGTTTTCCTCCAAAATTTTGATTGTTTTGTCAAAGTGAATCTGTAGCAATCCAATTTGATTTGGAAAAAATTACGCACAATTAACAATACCTTTGCCAAATTACGAGGCTTGACATCGAACAAACCTAAGATTTTAAATGCTTCTTTCTACCATGTAACAAAAAATTTCGTCAAGAAAATTCTGTTCTGTATGGTTTTACAGAAGTAGTTTTAACTGTCGTGTAAGCCTGAGTGCAGATTATAGTTTCTGCCTCATATTCAAGCAAGCGCTTGTCTTAGGCTATTTTGGCAAAAGTATTGTTAAGCAGCAAATGTTACTGTTTTGGGCTGTCGTAGTTATACTAGTACAAGAGTAGTTAAAATTGCAAGCGTAGTTAAGAAAATTTTTGATAAAAATGTTGTTTTGCTTTACTAATCGAGCCGTGGCATAGTTAATAAATCCTTTAGTACAGTCCGGTGCATCAGTTTTATTTATAGTTGCAATCACTTTTTTCAAGAGTGCCCAATTGTGAATTCCGTTAGCAGATAGCTAGGTTTAGCCCGTGCTGAGTGCAATTATTGCTTTTTTACTCAGCAATGCCGTTTTGTTCAGAAGGCAGAAGGCAGAAGGCAGGAGGCAGGAGGCAGAAGGCAGAAGGCAACCCACCCTTAAAAGAGTGGGATTGAAACAAGGACGTTTTATACCTCGCTGCAAGCAGTCTCAGTATAATTATCAGTTTTAACTGGGCTTTATACCCTGCAACTTTAGTTTTAATTGATACTCCTGAACTTCTGCCTTCTGCCCTCTGCCCTCTGCCTTTCTTGTAAATACTTGGGAAAATTTTGTTGATTTTTACTCCTATTGACTCAATGCAGATTAACATCCATCAGTCAAACTGAAGTAATAGGGGCAAGTATATATAGAGGCAAAAACCATGAATAAGCATAAAGAAACATTACGTGTCATCCTTGCTATATCCATCATTGTGGTTGGGATAACACACTTTCTTGTTCCACAAGAATATGTCAAAATTGTGCCGCCACAACTACCTTATCCTTTAGGATTAGTTTATCTCAGTGGCTTTTATGAAATTTTGGGTGGTATCGGGTTATTAGTTCCGCCTGTAAGTCAAGCTGCTGCTTGGGGGCTTCTTGCTCTTTTTATTGCTGTTTACCCAGCGAATATTTACATGGCAGCTAATCTGATTAAGATTGAACATATACCAAACTCACCTTGGGTACACGTAGTTAGACTTCCCTTGCAAGCTGTTTTAATTGCTTGGGCTTGGTGGTATACAAAATCTTCCTTTGGGGAAAAACAAGCTTCGATCGTTCCTAAGTCACTGATTCCCAAAGAACTAGAATGAGAATAAGTGCGTTTTTTATATCTGAATCATGCGCCTCACAACTTTATTTGGAATAACACTCTCGATAGCAATAGGTATTGGAGAAGTTACGCTTCCGGTGACTCAAGCTGTGCAGCTTAGAGATGGCTTGGTCTATTTTGTCCAACCGCCGACACTTGTTAAGGCGACAACTACTTACAAAGAGGTGAATGTTTGGGGCGCAACTTACTATTTCACTATCAATCTGCCGGAAAATGCTGGAGAATCGCTTCAGAAGGTATCGATCGCCCAAAAAGAAGGCTCAGAAAACATCCGCTACAATCTTGATGATACCCGTGCATTTGTCGGCACACGCGATCGCAAAGAAACGCAACTGCATCTAGGTTCAGTCATAAACGAGAGCAAGATACGCACTGTTTCTGTAATCTTCGATCCACCTGTGACTCCAGGACAGACAATTACAATCGCCCTCCGTCCTGTGAGTAATCCCAGCTTTTCTGGTGTCTACCTAATGGGTGTTACAGCATTCCCTGTGGGTGAAAAATCTCACGGTCAATTTCTTGGCTTTGGACGCTTTCAGTTCTATAGCAACAGGGGAAGTTGGTTATTCCCATAGAGGGAATAGGGGAATGGGGAATGGGAAACTTGTACTGAGCGCAGTCGAAGTATGGGGAATATTTTCTACAAGTACGGCGTTGGGAATGGGTGTGGAAATATTTGTTAGATGCGTGGAAAAGTTTTTAATTGAGTGGGTGTAAATTAGCTGTTTTTTTACCTTGGTTAATTTACACCCAACTTTCCCAAGAAATTTCTCTGACTTGTCGCATTCGCTCAAAGTCGCTATCAGATGAAACAAGAGTCAATGAATGACGTAAAACTGTAGCAGCTATCCAGAGGTCATTTTCACTAATGCCTATGGTATTCAATTTAGTTGTATTACGCTCACGCAGAGGCGCAGAGACGAAGATTGAGGTTTTCTGGCTATTGCTAAAATAACTTTTGGAGTCGCAAAAGCAACAAATGTGACTTTAAAACTAACTATTGGAGTCGCAAAAGCAACAAATGCGACTTTAAAACTAACTTTTGGAGTCGCAAAAGCAACAAATATGACTTCAAAACTAACTTTTGGAGTCGCAAAAGCAACAAATGTGACTTTAAAACTAACTTTTGGAGTCGCAAAAGCAACAAATGTGACTTCAAAACTAACTTTTGCGTAGACGTGGCCTACTACCTATTTTGTGGTTGAGTGGAAGACGATGGGGTTTGTTGTGTCGGGGGTGCTGGTTTATGAGTGCTTTTCCAATTTGTTGGATGTAATCTAAAGCCTCTTTTTCAGGGAAAAATCCTCGCGGTTGGACAATCTTAGCTAAATTATCTCCTTGAATATACTCCATGACCATGCATTTTAAATCACCTGACTCGAAGGTATCAATGACTTGGACAATATTCGGATGTATGCATATTGCTAGTTTGCGGGATTCATCAGCAAAACCTGATTTTAAGCGATCGCGGTCTTCGTTACTTAATTGATTCAGCAAATTGGAATTCAATGTTTTAATCACAACATTCTTGCCATCCCGATCCTCAGCAAGATAAGTAATAGCGAAGTTCCCCTGTCCTAACTCTTGTTTAATTTCATACCGATCGCGGTGTAACTTGTGTCCAGATGCCCAAGTCATTGGTTGATTATCTCAGAGAGTTATATTAATTTTTGCATATAGCCATTCTCCTGTGGATGCGATGCCTACGGCGGGTTACGATTACGCACCTGGAAAATGTGTGTTATAAAAGCGGGCAAGAGTTTAAAAAAAATACGAAAGTCTTTACTATGAAGCTTTTTCGTTAAATACCTCTAATGATTCAGGAAAAAGTATTTGTAATTTTTCACGATTGCTAACGCATACTCTAATTTTTCGGTAAATGCGTAATTCTTACAGTAATAGAATCAAATGCTACTGTCGGCAATCAAGCTTTAGCGTTTAATCATCAGTAATCTTTAAATAGAAAAATATTATGTTAAGTATTCCTATTAACCTAAATTTACCTCGTATACCCCATCTAGTAACTTCCTTACCTGGGCCTCGCGCTCAAGCAATTGTACAACGCGATCGCGCCGTAACTTCTCCTTCTTACACCCGCGATTATCCGTTAGTAGTATCTCGCGGTCAGGGCTGCATGGTAGAAGATGTGGATGGCAATGTATTTCTGGATATGACCGCAGGTATTGCCGTTACCGCCACTGGACACGCTCACCCAGAAGTTGTCAAGGCAATTCAAGAACAGTCGGCGCAACTGCTGCACATGTCAGGCACAGATTTTTATTATCAGCCAATGGTGGAACTAGCAGAACAATTAGCAATTCGCGCTCCCTTTCCCCACCCACAGAGTGATACTGGGTTTCCTGCAAAGATATTTTTCACCAATTCCGGGGCAGAATCGAACGAAGGAGCAATCAAACTAGCTCGATATTACACCAAGCGATCGCTAATCGTAGCCTTCTTAGGGGCATTTCACGGACGCACTTATGGAGCGATGTCTCTGACTGGTTCCAAAGCAGTGCAGCGAGCTAACTTTGGGCCTTTAGTTCCTGGGGTAACTCATATTCCTTATGGCACTCACGCTAGCTTAGATTACTTAGAACAACAGCTATTTACCACGATTTTACCACCGCAAGAAGTAGCGGCGATCGTCGTCGAACCGATTCAAGGAGAAGGTGGATATATCGTACCCGAAGATGGTTTCTTACAGCGGATTCGAGAGATATGCGATCGCCACGGTATTCTGATGGTAGTGGATGAAGTACAAGCAGGAATGGGGCGGACTGGTCGCTTATTTGCGATCGAGCATTGGGATGTCATGCCTGATATCATTACTACTGCTAAAGGTATCGCCAGTGGTATGCCATTAGGAGCGATACTTGCTAGACCAGAGTTAATGACTTGGCCTCCTGGTTCTCACGCTACAACATTTGGCGGTAATCCCGTAGCTTGTGCTGCTGGTATTGCCACACTGCGATTGCTAGAAAGTGGTTTGATGACCAACGCTACCCAGATGGGAGAATTCTTACAAGCTAGTCTTACCCAGTTGCATCAAAGATTTCCCAGAGTATCGCCGCCACGAGGTAAAGGTTTAATGGTAGCGGTAGATTTATTGGATGAACAGGGTAATCTCGATCATAAATTGCGCGATCGCATTATCCAAGAATCTTTCTTACGCGGTTTATTATTGCTAGGTTGCGGTAAAGCAGCAATTCGTTTCTGTCCCCCTCTAGTTATCGACAGCGACCAAATTCAGATAGCCCTTCAGATTATCAGTGAGATTTTAAGTTCTTAAAATATCAGGGAGATGAGGAGTAGGGGAACACAGGATAAATGGGGAAATGACAAATAGATTATTTGTAGAGACGCGATTCATCGCGTCTTTACCCAAGGATATGTTGCAATCATTAATTGAATTGGTGTAACAAATAACAAATGACAAGTGACAAATGACAAATAAAATAGCCCTTGATTTATGGAAATTACTTTGGCAAGAATATAGCGCCAGGGTCAATCATGCTCGTACCTACCAGCAAATGATTACTACTGCGGGTGGGACTGTCGCCAACGACCACATCGCCTTTCGGTCTTTGCGTTTATTAGTAGATACTCCACAAGGTAAACTTAACTTAGGAATTGACTACCTCGGACAACTTGCAGAAGCTTTGGGTTACGTGGCGGCTGGAGAGTATACTTTTGCTCAAACTCATTTGTACGCCCGTCATTATCGTCATCCACAGCAAGAGGAATTTAATTTACCCAAGCTGTTTATCAGCGAGTTGATTGTCGATGAATTGCCTGCTAATATTGCCCAACTCATCTTTAAAACAGTATCTTCAATCCCCAACAAACTCATCTCCCCCCTTACTCTTCTACAAAAAGACGCAGACTTTGAAACCAGCGCCAAACAACTCCAGCAAGTTTTTACCCGTCCTTGGCAACCTCCGCAGCGTTCTGTTGTCGAAAAGGTGAATCGGGTTACTCAGTATGGAGCTTGGGTTTTACTGCACGGATATGCTGTCAACCACTTTACAGGTTACGTTAATGGACAGAATACCCCAGAATATCCAGACATTGATACTACTGCTAATGCTTTGGCTAACCTGGGTGTACCAATGAAAGCAGAGATAGAGGGAAATGTTGCTTATGGTTTGCGGCAAACTGCAACTCAAGCAGTAACAGAAATGGTGACGGTGTTAGATGATAACAGTGGTGCAAAAATTCAGATTCCTTGGACTTACGCCTATTATGAAATTGCCCAGCGCTATCTAGTAGAAGTGGAATCTGGAAAGCAGCAGCTTTTTGATGCTTTTCTAGGAAGTAATGCCCAGCAATTGTTTGAAATGACTCGTCTATCTAAATAGCCTAGAGATTGTTCTGTAAAGGATTCAGTTCGGTGTTCCAAGCTTGAAGTTTCATGTTTCAAGTAGGTACACCGTGTTTTGGGCAAACTACGCTTGCAAGACAAAATCAGATGCTGTAAGAGTCGGCGCACCAGTTAGAGTTGCAAATAAACCGCCACTGCCAAAACCAGCCGCGCTGCCATTTTGGTTGTAAAACAACTGCCCACTCACAGCGTCATAGACAATTTTCGCTGTGCTAGTTCCGGCGGAAGATGTTATTTGAAAATCACTCTTGTTACTAAAACCTGTTCCGGGAGTAGAAGCGATCGCACTAAAAGTAGTCTTATCCAGTACAATCTTGTCACCTTCAAGACTGTTAAAGTCACTAATAGTATCTACACCAACATCAGAGCCGTAAAAATCAGTACTAGTGTTGTAAAGGAATATATCAGCACCAGCACCGCCAACAAGAGTATCATTACCTGAACTACCAATGAGGGTATCATTGCCAGCGCCACCACGGAGATAGTCGTTGCCACTCTTGCCATCGATGATGTCATCACCTCCCTGACCATTAATCACATCATCAGAGTTGTCAAAACCTGTGATGTTATTGTTAAGGTCATTGAGGAAAGTCACTGTGTTTTTATTGAATAAGTTAGTTTGAGTGGAGTTGGCATCGAAGACATCGAAACTGTCAGCGATGTTAGTCTGGTTATCAAACAGGATATTGCCGAGCGCTGGTTCGCTACCCGACGCAGGTAAATTTTCCAGGTTTTCTAGTTGAAAGTTTTCCAGGATGACTTTGGTATTGCTTGTATCTTCAAAAGTGACTTCTAGATTGTTGCCATTTTGAGTTAATTGCAGATTTTTAGCAGTCAATCCACTACCTGTAAATTCCAACGTGTCCACTTGAGGAATCACTGATACTGAAGCTTTTGAACCTTTGCCTACACCGCTAAAGTCGGTTATGGTGTTGATGCCATCGCCAGGGTGAAAGATAAATTTATCTTGACCACCCAATCCCTGAATGATGTTATTGTCAGGCGTACCGATGAGAATATCTCCACCAGCAGTTCCGGTGATAAATTTCTGGCCACCCAAGCTGGTTATTGCCACTGCGCTAGTGTTACTGAAACCTTGCCCATCATCAATGACAAACTCAATTATGGTGTTAACAGTAGTGGCAGCAGTATTGTTGTAAGTAAGGCTGTTGAGAACTTGTCGGTAATTGGCAATGGTATCAGTGCCGTTTAGGGTAAGAGTACCTGTGGTGGCATTGTAAGTAGAGGTGATGTTACCAATGGCAGTGGCATTGAGACTTTCGGCTGCGCCATTTAAGAGATTGGTAATGGTGATGGTGGCACCAGCTAGGGTAGTGTTGTTATCGCTGAGGGTGAAGTTGGGATCGATGATGCAAACTGGAGTGCCGCTAAAGGTGGTGCTAAAATTAATTCCTGAAGAGTTGCCGTTCAGGTCGAGGACAGGAGCGCTGTTGCCAAACACCGTATAACCGTAACCTCCTCGCCCCCCGATAATCAGATCGTCAAGACCATCGCCGTTAATGTCTCCCGCACTGCTGACAGACCTGCTTGGTGAGTAGAAATCTTGATTAATGCTTTTAATGACAAAGCCGTTAGTGCCGTTGAGGCTGGAAAGATCAAAACTGGCAGCAAAACCAGACTTACTGCCAAATACCACGTAGCTCTGACCTGCACTATTTGACCCGATAATCACGTCGTCGATACCGTCGCCATTAACGTCTCCTGCACTGCTGACAGAGATGCCTAATTGATCGCCGTCATTGACGCCGTTGATGGTAAAACCATTAGTACCATTCAGGTCAGAGAAGTTGAGTTTGGGATCAAAACCAGACTTACTGCCAAACACAACGTAGCTCTGCCCTGAGAAGGCGTTGGAGGAGGATATATCATACGCCCCGATAATCAGGTCGTCGATGCCGTCACCATTAATGTCTCCCGCACTGCTAACAGAGATGCCTGAGTCGATGCCGTTAATGACAAAGCCGTTAGTACCGTTGAGGGTGGAGAGGTCAAGGCTGCCATTAAAACCGGACTTGCTGCCAAACACCACGTAGGTCGTCCCTAAGAAGCGGCCATTGGCGTCGCTACCTCTTGACGTCATAATTAGGTCGTCAATGCCATCGCCGTTGATGTCTCCCGCACCGCTGACAGAGTAGCCTAAATCGATGCCGTTGATGATAAAGCCGTTAGTACCGTTGAGGTTGGAAAGGTCAAAGCTGGCACTAAAATCTTTTTTGCTGCCAAATACCACGTAACTCTGCCCTGAAAAGTAGCCGTTGGGAAAAGAAGCTGGTGGTGGTGCCCCAATAATCAGGTCGTCAAGACCGTCGCCGTTAATGTCTCCTGCATTGCTGACAGACTTGCCTGATGATGACAAAAAACCTGGATTGATACCATTGATGGCAAAGCCGTTAAGACCGTTGAGGGTGGAGAGGTCAAAGCTGGCACTAAAATCTTTCTTGCTGCCAAAAACTACGTAGCTTTGCCCTGAATTCGGCCCGTTGGGGGAGGCACCCTTTGCCATTATAATCAGGTCGTCAAGACCGTCGCCGTTGATGTCTCCCACATTGCTGACAGGATTACCTAAGAAATCACCTGGATTGAGACCGTTGATGACAAAGCCATTAGTGCCGTTAAGCGTGGAAACGTTAAGTTGAGCATCAAAACCCCCCTGTCTGCCAAACACTACGTAGCTCTTTCCTGAATAGTTGCCGTTGGGTGAGGCGTCTGGTGCCCCAAGAATCAGATCGTCAAAACCGTCGCCGTTGATGTCTCCCGCACTGCTGACAGAGAAACCTAAGTCGTCATTTGGATTGATGCCGTTGATGGCAAAGCCATTAGTGCCGTTGAGATCCGAAAAGTTAAAAGTTGAATTTGCCATCATTTCTCCAGTGTTAGTTTTTATGAGTTATTTTTTGTTAGTCACGATCGAAGACACTAGTGCCGCAAAGCGGAAGTTAAAAGTATTATGGAATGGATTTTTTAAGGATTTTAAATGGTTGCTCTATTTACGCCGGTGGCATACTATAAAGCTGAGTAACAAGCTGCTCGAAATTATTGTAAAAAATCTTAATACAATTTGCTCTCTTCATCTCTCCCCTACTGGCATTACATTGCCAATTTGTGATTGCGTTATAGATTGTGCGATATCTACGACGGCCTACGTCTACGCATCATATATTTTCTAAAATTTGGCTACAATTCTATTAATATCCCCCTGCTTATCCTCTGTGATAATCTTTTACTGCCACATCTAACCAATAGGGGGAATTGAATAGTTCGTAATTCATAATTAGGAAGTTTAATCACGAATTACAAGCTTACAGTTATAAATTCTCTTGATAGCGGCCTTTTGATATCAGCTAGTCAACCGATTTAATTTTGTAAGCAAAAATTAATTTAATACTTTAATAACTGTTAAATCACTTAAATACTCTAATGAATCTCTCAGCAGTGTCAAGAGGCTAAGTGTAATTTTGGTAAAGTTAGAATGAATTTTATGAAGTGCTATATAAAGTTTTTGCGTAGGCGTAGCCTGTAGTCGATATTGGACTCTTCTTACAGATTCTCTTGAGGAAGCAAATTCAACATTTGTGCGTTTATTAGCTAAAACTTGGGTTCAGCACAACTTAAATTACAGCGTTAGTAACGAAAAAAATGATTTTACTAACCAAAATGGTAATTTTGTAACGAAAATTATGACATTTGTAGCAAAAAAACAATTTTACTAACCAAAATGGGGACTTTGTAACGAAAATTATGACATTTGTAACAAAAAAAGGGGTTTTTATAACGAAAATTGCGACTTGAGTTAAGTGAAGTCGCAATTTTTATAACTAAAATTAGGGTTAATGTTCAAAGAGTGTCGCGTTTTGCTAGATATTGATACATCTGCCAACGTGCATCTACTTCAGCTTGGGCTTGTTTTAACAAATGTTTGGCAACGTCAGGTTTACTCTTAGTGAGCATTTTGAAACGATTTTCTTGATACATCGAATGTTCTACAGATTGCGTAGGCGATCGCATATCCAATTGCAATGGATTTTTACCCTGGTTAAGCAACTCTGGATTATGCCGATACAGCAACCAACGACCTGATTCTACCAAAGTTTTTTGATGATTCATCCCTGTGGTCATGTTGATGCCGTGGGCAATGCAATGGCTGTAAGCAATAATTATTGATGGGCCATCATAAGCTTCTGCTTCTAAAAATGCTTTCAGGGTATGTTCATCTCTAGCACCAAGGGCTACACTCGCTACGTAGACATTTCCGTAGGTCATGGCAATCATTCCTAAGTCTTTCTTTGGTGCTGGCTTACCACTGGCGGCATATTTTGCCACTGCGGCTTTTGGCGTCGCTTTAGAAGATTGACCGCCTGTATTAGAATACACTTCTGTATCCATCACCAAGATATTGACATTCCGACCACTAGCAATTACATGATCGATACCGCCAAAATCGATATCATAAGCCCAACCGTCACCGCCAACAATCCAGACGCTTTTTCTCACCAAGTAATTTGCAAGGGATTTGAGATTTTGGATTTTGGATTTGAGACTTCGGCTACGCTCAGTCGAACGATTAGAATCGAGAGTTACAATTTCATCTAACCTTTGCTGCAACAGTTCTATCCGTTCGCGCTGTTCCCAAATGTCAGCTTCAGATTTTTGTTCAGCTTTCAGGATGGAGTAGACAAGGTTTTCATCTATTTCACTCCCCAATTCTTGCAACAATTCTGCCGCAAACTCAGCTTGTTTGTCGAGGGAGAGGCGAAAGCCAAAACCAAATTCGGCGTTATCTTCAAATAGATTATTAGACCATGCGGGGCCGCGTCCTTCGGCGTTGGTTGTCCAAGGAGTTGTAGGAAGATTCCCACCATAAATTGAAGAACAACCTGTGGCATTGGCGATGATGGCGCGATCGCCAAACAATTGTGTTAATAATTTTAAGTAAGGTGTTTCACCACAACCTGCACAAGCACCAGAGAATTCAAATAAAGGTTCTTGCAGTTGTTGTTGGCGAATCTGGTTTAATTTTAGCGATCGCCTGTCAGGATTAGGTAAACTCAAGAAGAAATCCCAGTTTTTCCGCTCTTGCTCTTGTAAAGGCAACTGCTTTGCCATGTTAATCGCTTTGAGCGATGGCTCAGATTTATCTTTAGCAGGGCAAATATGCACACAAATCGTGCATCCCGTGCAGTCTTCTGGGGCAACTTGAATGGTAAATTTTTGATTGGCAAAGTCTTTATCTTTTGCACTAATTGACTTGAAGCTTGCTGGTGCTTTAATTAACTCATCCGCTTGATAAGCTTTGGCACGGATGGCACTATGGGGACAAACCATGACGCACTTACCGCATTGAACGCAGACATCCGGTTCCCATACAGGTATCTCTTCGGCAACGTTACGTTTTTCCCACTTGGCAGTACCTACAGGAAAGGTGCCATCAAATGGTAGTCTGCTAACAGGTAAGTCATCACCTTCCCACACCATGATTTTACCCAGAACTTCTCGCACAAATTCGGGAGCAGAATCGAGCAATTTTGGATTTTGGATTTTAGATTTTAGATTATTGATTGTCTGTGGTATGTCTACTTTATGCAAGTTGTCTAAGGTATTATCTACAGCTTGCAGGTTCATACGGACAACTTCTGCGCCTTTTTTACCGTAAGTCTTGTCAATCGCTTGTTTGATTTTAGCGATCGCTTCTTCTTGCCGCAAGACACCCGCTAAGGCAAAGAAGCATACTTGCATAATGGTGTTAATTCTGCCACCCATACCACTTTCACGGGCAACCTGACTAGCATTGATTACATATAACTTCAAATGCTTGTCGATAATTTGCTGCTGTACCTTCAACGGCAGATATTCCCAAACGGTATCTGCATCATGAGGACTGTTAAGCAGCAAAGTTGCTCCAGGAATAGCAGACTTTAAAATATCTATGCGTTCTAAGAATCCCCAGTGATGACAACCAATAAAGTTAGCTTGGTCAATTAGATAAGTAGAGCGAATTGGCTTTTTACCGAAGCGGAGGTGAGAGACGGTCATTGAGCCAGATTTTTTGGAGTCAAAGACAAAGTAGCCTTGGGCGTAATTGTCAGTTTCTTCACCAATAATCTTGATAGAGTTTTTGTTAGCGCCAACAGTACCATCAGCACCTAACCCATAGAACATTGCCCGAACAACATTATCCGATTCTGTAGAAAAATTAGGGTCATAGCTCAAAGAAGTATGACTAACGTCGTCATTAATCCCAATCGTAAAGTGATTTTTTGGTTTAGCTTGGGCAAGATTATCAAAGATGCCCTTCACCATCGCCGGAGTAAATTCCTTAGATGAAAGACCATAACGACCACCAATAATTTTAGGGTATGAGAAAGTATTTTCTCCCCCTGCCTCCCCTGCTCCCTGCTCCCCTGCCTCTTCTCGCCACGCTTCATGAATAGCAGCCACTACATCTAAATACAAAGGTTCACCAGCGCTACCTGCTTCTTTGGTGCGGTCGAGAACTGCGATCGCTTTTACACTAGTTGGTAATACTGCAACAAACCTTTGGACATCAAAGGGGCGGTAAAGTCGCACTTTCACTACACCAAGTTTTTCACCACGGGCGTTAAGGTAATCTACTGTTTCATGGACGGTTTCACAGCCTGAACCCATAAGAACGATAACGCGATCGGCATCGTTAGCACCGTAATATTCATAGATTTTATAATGCCTTCCCGTGCGTTCTCCAAATTCATCCATGATGCGTTGGACAATTTCTGGACAGGCGTTGTAATAAGGGTTCGCGCCTTCACGCCCTTGGAAGTAGACATCGGGGTTTTGGGCAGTCCCGCGCAATACGGGACGATCTGGGGTGAGGGCGCGGCTGCGGTGGGCAAGTATTAGGTTATCGTGAATGAGCGATCGCAAATCATCATCTGAAAGCAGTTTGACTTTCTGCACTTCATGTGATGTACGGAAGCCATCAAAGAAATGCATAAAGGAGACTCGCGTCTCTAGGGTAGCAGCATGAGCAATAAGAGCAAAATCTTGACTTTCCTGCACTGAAGCCGAACACAGCAGAGCAAAGCCAGTCGCACGAGCTGCCATTACGTCGCTATGGTCGCCAAAAATTGATAAAGCGTGGGTAGCCAGGGAACGGGCAGCAACGTGAACCACAACGCTAGTCAACTCACCAGCAATTTTGTAGAAATTGGGTATCATCAACAATAATCCCTGAGATGCCGTGAAAGTGGTACTCAGAGAACCTGTTTGCAATGCTCCATGCACAGCGCCAGCTGCTCCCCCTTCGCTCTGCATCTGCACGACGCTAGGAATAGTACCCCAGAGGTTGGGACGACCTTCTGCTGACCAAGCATCTGCCCATTCACCCATTGCTGAAGAGGGGGTGATGGGATAAATGGCAATCACTTCATTTAATTTGTAAGCAACACGGGCAACAGCCTCATTGCCGTCAATGGTTGCAAAGGTTTTGTTCATAATATGATTTTTGTCCCCGCCTCTAAGCTGTATTATCAGAACACGCGAATATAAGAATCAGAAATAGCCAGTACTAGAAAGTAAGTGTATTATCTGCATTAAAGATTTCACGGTAGGATTTACTCCGTGTTTAAAGGATAGTTTGTTAATACCTTTAGGCTTTTAAATTAACTTTCAATCAATACTGCATCTATTAATATCTCATCTGCAATACTGCATCTATTAATATGTATTAATAATGTACTCAATGACAAAAGTCTTTGTTTGAAAAGACTTTTAGATAATTTATTCTTTTTTGTGGGGTACAGGGACGGGAATATTACATTGCTAATCGCCGATTTCCATACCATTGACTTAAATCATCTTCAATCGCCTCAAGAATCGCGATCGCCTCAGTTATTGATTTTGCATCGGCAGCTAAAAGTGCAAACGCTCGCTCAACCCGCTGTTGATAGTTCTGCGGGCAAATAGCAAACTTATTAGCAATTGCGCTCGCCCCTTTTTCATTCAACAGGTAATCTTCATTGATGGCTAACTAAAGCACGAGCGATCGCAACTTGTTGTTTTTGCCCTCCAGATAGGTTTTTTGGGTAATAATTTATACGATATCCTAAACCGACAGTTTCCAAAATAGCGATCGCTTTGGCGTCGATATAGTTTAATCTAGTTTTGCCCTAGATGTAATATTTCTCAATTTTCATCTTTGCCACTTAAGTATGAAACTATGATTTGATTTGGAAAAACTCCGTAAATTCTGGAGGTAGAATGGTCAAATAAGAATCAGTGTATTTTTATACGGTAAAATAATAATCAATGGATTTTTTATTAAGTGTAATTTATGACTTATCGAAGAAATTTTTTAAGGAGAGCAGGATACACAACCCTTTCTGCCTTATTAACTATGGGGTTTTTACAAAAGGATAACCAAAAACAAGACCAAAACACGAATTCTATTGCAGCAGATTATACAAGTAAAAATTTAAATTCTCCCCTTCGGCAATTAGCTGCCGCCAAAGGAAAGCGTTATGGTGCAGCAATTTCTAATGAATTTTTGCAAACAGAGAAAGATTACGCTAACCTAATAGCTCGTGAATGTTCCATTGTGACACCGAATGGTGAATTAAAATGGGACGCTACTGAACCACAGCCAGGACAATTTACCTTTGAATCAGCAGATGCGATCGCTGATTTCTGCCAAAAGCATAATATAGATATGCATGGGCATACCCTTTTCTGGCACATGGGAAGACCAGACTGGGCAACATACCCTCCTACACTTAAGATGATCGAACGCCATGTTAACGGAGTCATGGGGCATTATCGCAATAGTCCCGTTTTAAAGTCTTGGGACATTGCCAATGAAATTATCGCTGATAGTGAAAATGAAACTGATAATGCAACAATCGGTTTGCGTAAAGGGGTAAAACCAGAATTAATTCGAGACTTATTTTTAATTGCCGCTTCAGTTGATAACAGCAAGAAATTTTACCTAAACGATTTCGGCATCGAAGGCGCTACATGGAAATCAGATCGTTTCTTGAAAATGGTCGAATATCTGAAGAATAGTGGCGTTAAAATTGACGGGGCAGGTCTCCAATCACATCTATGGTTTTCTACTGCATATCCTTTTGACGAGAAAGGACTGAATTCGGTCTTAAAACGGCTTAACGATCTTGAAGTGAAACCAATAATTACAGAATTAGATATTATCATTGATACCCCGCTACCCGATAGTATCAAAAGCCTAGACCAAATGGTAGCCGATAGTTACAAGCGATATCTTGACCTATGCTTTGAGAATCAAGTCGATACTGTGATTACATGGGGACTTACCGACCGTCATACCTGGATACGTCACCCTAAGTGGATGCCAAGAAAAACCTTTAGAAACAATCCAAGTCTCTGGAAATTTCTGCGTCCGCTTCCCTTCGATGAGAACCTGCAATCTAAACCAGCTCGCAATGCTATAGCCCAGGCTTTTCAGGAATCAACTTAATACTCCACTAAGGCATAAATGTAGTATTTCCTCAGCAACTGAGGTACACCCAGATCTTGTTTACCAAGCTTAGTAGCTTTGAAAATGTACCTCACTATGCCGGGAACTGCTATAGTATTTTTAAGGATTATTCTAAGCAAAATAAATGCAAATATTTTTAGTTATTCACGATTATGAAAGTTGAATAAGACTTCCTGACTAATCAATCATTAAATCTTAGTACAATATTTCATAAATTCGTGACGAATTGAGCGACCTACTGGTAAGAGTCTGAGAGACTCGATCAAGCTACGAACTTTTGAAATTTCGTACTTATAAATACCAGAAGGTTATTTTTTTTTCGTTTACTTGAGATACTCCAAATTTCTCGTAAAAATAATGTGCCAACAAACCAAGGCTCTAGTAAGTAACGTCTCCAAAGTCTTTTCGGTTCAGACAACAAGCGATACAACCATTCTAATCCCACCTTTCCCATCCAGCGAGGAGGAGTAGGTATTGCTCCTGCTATATAGTCCATACAAGCTCCACTATTCAAAATAGTATTGGTATGAAGATGTTCAAGATTTTCGTAAATCCAATACTCTTGGCGTGGCATACCCATTCCCACCATTAATATATGAGGTTTGTAAGCATTAATTGCAGCTACAGTGGCGAGATTTTCTTGACTATCTTTATTTATATCAATATAGCCATGAGCGCAAGCAATCTGTAAACCAGGAAATTTTTGGCATAAAATATTTGCTGCTTTTTCAGCAACTCCTGGCTTTGAACCTAAATAGAATACACGCCAGCCTTTAGTAGCAGCTTCTGCCATCAGAGGACATACCCAGTCAGCATAGGTTACTCTTTGTTCGCGTTTAATTGGAAAACCCAACAGCTTTCCAATAAACACCAAAGGCATACTATCAATATGGGTATATTCTGCTTTTGAATAAAAAGCTTGCATTTTTAGATCGTTATGGAAGAGATAAAGACTATGTAAGTTGTGATTAGCAATAATCCATTTTTCATCACGATCAATAGATTCTTCAATCAATGAATTTAAGTCAAGGATAGACAGTGCATCTACTTGAGCACCAATAATTTTATAAGAAAATCGCTTTTTCATATCTTATTTTTATTTTGATAAATATGAGATGTTATCTCAAAGTCAAGGTGAGTATTGTAAAATCAATCAGCAATATTTCAATACAAAAGTACTTAAATATTGAAACACCTAAGTTTTTTAGTTAAAATTATTATCTAAATATAACTAAAAAGCACTTATTCTTATGAGGATGTCTGCGATATTTTGTGCTTTTGCATTCCACGAATACTTTTCGGTAATTAAACTATATGCTGTATCTACAAGTGATTGATATTTATCAATATTGGAAACAGCATCCAGTATTGTGTTAGCGACTTCTTCGCTAGAGTATCCTGTTACCAACAGATGTTCCAAGTGGCGAAATTCTTCTAAACCTCGCAAACCTTCTGGCGTTGATACAACTAATTTTCTACTAGCGAAATAATCTAGTGCTTTATTGCGAGCGCCACCTGCTACTGCTTGTTTTGAAAATGGCAATAAAGCAATATCTGCATATTTCAGATGGACGATAAAATCTTCCCTTTTAGGTAAAAAGCCTAAAAAAGAAATGTTAGAGGGTATTGGTTCTGAAATATCACTACTATCCCTACCAATGACAACAAAATGTACTTTTTCTTGATAATTTTCAAGGTATTTAGCAACCTCAATAGCCATTGATACAGACATATCATTAGTTGGAAATTGAAATGTCTTGGGAGCAATGATAACGACTATTTTAGCTGGCCTGAATGCCTGATAGGGGTCTTTATCTGGAAAAACTTCAGTATTGAGTAAGTCTTCAGTAACTCCGTTCCCAATAGAATAAATTTGTTGTGGAGTTTTTCCATACCATTGGGAAATTAGTTTAGGAATTGATTCACCTGCTGCAATAATTGGACTACCAGAAAATATTAAAATTCCCTGAGCAATATATGTCTTAATACATTGTGCAAACTCTTTGAAAGGATTGGTAACTGAAAACAAGCGCATCCAGTATTCATAAGGCGAAAATGTATGAAAATCTAAGACAAGAGAGGAGCTACTGTGTTTTCTAAGCTTTAGTGAAATTAAAGCAGCCAATCCAGGTAGTGTTTCTTGAGCATACACAATGTCTGGACAAAACTCGTCGATGCACTTTTCTATGGATTGAATATATGACTTCAAGCTTCTTGAGCCAATAGAAAGAGAAGGTGCATAATTAACAGATGAGCAATCTAAACCTAGTTGAAAAACATCAAAATGTTTAGTAAGATATTGTCCTAGATAAAAAGGTCTAGTAAATGCACCAAATGGCTGACTAGAATCGAGTGTTGAGACAATCAGTAAACGTTTACCCATAAAATAATTGTTGATTATTTTATAATTTGAAATTACATTTGTCAAATTATTAAGATAGTTACAATTTATCTAAATACCATGCATCAATAACTATCGTGCAACTATTAAACTTCTGAGTTACTTTGATTAATATCCTCAGAAAATGTCGGAGAAGTTGCTAAATCTTTGTAACCAATAATTGCTCTAATATAGGGTAAGAACCAGTACAATATCCAGAATGGCCCAGAGTGTCTGCTACAAAATATAGTCCATGATTTCAATGGAAAGGCTTTGATTTGTAGTACTTTTTTCAAGCGTTCTAAGAGATTTAAATTGGTATCTGCCCAACTATTGCGGATAGAGTTTTTAGTGCAAGTACCAATATACCCAGGAGCTACCCATATTTTACAACCCAATTTACGCGCTCTCAGGGCATAATCTAAATCTCCTAAACTATGAACAAAAGCTGTATCAATATTACCAACTTTCGCGGCAACACTTTTAGGAATTAGCACGCAGTTACCATACATAGCATCGCATTGTTGGATAACGGAGCTTGGTTCTAAAAATTCAAATTTATTAGAATACCACTTTTTAGATTTTACCGCTCCTCCATAGGTTGCTTTTCCTGTAATTGAGTCTTTAGTTGAACCAACTACAATTGAGTCTCGATAACCAAGTTCTGTCAAATTTTGATGAACCTGTAATAGTTTACTCACAGCATTGGCTTCCAAAAATGTGTCATCATTCAACCACAGATAATAATCATATTGATATTTGATTGCCTCACTGAAAGCTAGATGCATTCCTCCCACCCAAAATAAATTGCCATTACCTAGAAGAATTTGTACTTCTGGATATTCTGCTTTAACAGCCTCTGTAGTCCCATCAGAACTTCCATCATCGGTTAAATAAACATCACAACAATTTTTTTGCTGATATAAAGCGTTTAGACAGGCAAGAGTTATATTCCGTCTGTTATAACATGTCATAATTACAGCTATATTCGCTTTCTTCATCTCATTTCCCTCATAATAATATGTACAAAAGCAGTCAATCTAAATAATAAATTTAGAGACGTTTTGGATGGATTTTATTCATAATCTTAATTATCAAAATTTTAACTTTCATATATTCATATATAGTGATGTCAGTTTAAAATTTAACTCTGTTTTCTATCCATCCACTGAAATTAATATCTAAGTTAAAGCTTTTTAGTTTTTGTTCCATTCTTCTGACTCCCAACAAATATCTATGCCAAACTGATACACGAGGCATATTAAGTCTGACAACCTCTTCAGATAACCATTGATATTTCTTAGAATTGACATTCAACTTTTTCAATCTTTTTATTTGTCCATGCCAATCGTTATAAAAAAATAAGTTGAAATAATGAATGGATACAATATCATCCCAATGTTTAATTTTTAGTTTGTTTGATAAACGGTTATGTAAAGGTAATGGATAACTATAATTAGGGGGAAGATGTTCAACGTTTTCTTCCAAGGCACATAAAGTTACAGACAAAACAGACTGCTCAACAAAATAAATACCCTGGGGAGGAGTAATATCCAAGCGCATTACTTTCTCAAAATTCTCTTTCCAAGTTCTAAATATACCGGCACTTTTTCTTACAGCAATCAAACCAGAATTCCAGTAGGCTCTGATTCTTTTATTACCAATGGGCGTGTCAACAAATACCTCACGCTTTACTCCTAGTACTTCATATAGTTTTTGCCAATACCATTCTTGAGGATCTTGCAAACCTGTAGAACCAATTCCTTGGCCATACTCAGGACGCATCCGCACATTACAATCTACGGGCAATAAAAATTCTTTCGGTTCAGAAAAAAAGCATTTGTCACTGTCTAAAAAAACCAATATTTCTGCATCGATATTTTCTTCTGCATAGGCACAAACTAGGGGCTTATTAGCTAAATAATATTCATGGAATTCTCGATTTATCGGGATTTGTTGATGAGTTACCTGCAATGCTTCAAAGGCTTGTTGGGTTTGCTTTAAAATCGGTTCACCTACTCTAGGATGGAAACTATATATAGGTGTATTTTTCAATTCGCCGCAGAACTTACGAATACTTTCTGCAAGCATCAAAGATTGACCTTCTAAACGACCAGGTTCTGTACAAATTATAAAAGCTATAGGTATTGACATAGTATGAAGTATTGATTTAATAAGTTAATTACTCAATGAAGATTTCTTTGCTATCATCAATATTTCCTGAAACAAGGCTGAATAACGACGTGCTTGAAGTTCCAGGGTAAATTTTTGCTCGGCTTTCTCACGTGCATAAAATGACAGTTTTTGCAATCTCTGTTCATTTTCAAGAACCCAGATAATTCCTTTGGCAAAATCCTCAACTTCATAAGGTTTAGCCAAATAGCCGTTCTGCTGATGATCGACAATATCTTTTAAGCCAGTAGAATTAAACGCCACAACTGGAGTACCACAAGCGAATGATTCTGAAGCTGTCTGTCCAAAAGATTCTTGAAGAGATGGTACAAGCATTACATCAGCAGCTGAGTAAACAGTTGCTAAAGATATAGCATCATGTAAATGTCCCAAATAGTGGGTTTTGAAGCCTAAATTAGGTGGATTTTCGGGTTGAGATGCTCCAAAAATCACAACTTCCAAGTCATCTTTCCAGCCAGATTTACTCAATTCTTGTAAAGCTGGTTGCAATAAATGAAATCCTTTATTTCTATCGCTTGTTGCTTCTATAGCTCCAAATAGTATCAGCTTTTTATTTTGAGGTAGATTGAGTGTTTCGCGGGCAAAATGTTGATTAATCGGTCGATATTTTTGAGTATCTAATCCGTGGGGAATTATCTCAATTCGCAAATTTTGGAATAAAGAGCTAAAACGAGCGCACTCTGCTAGCCAAGAACTTGGTGAAACTAGAGTTAAATTTAAATTTTTCCAAGCTTTTGCTTTGCGCTGCCATACCCAGCGGGATAAATCCCATTCATTACCACTATTAAGTTGAGGACAAGCCCCGCAGGATATTTTGTAGCGATCGCATTCTCCAGTAACGTGACATCCTCCAGTAAACCCCCACATATCATGGAGAGTCCAAACTAAAGGGCGCTTCAGTTTAGCAAAGGTTTCTATTTGCATAAAACCTCCGCTAATCCAATGCAGATTGATTATATCTGGATTAATCTGAGCAACTTTAGGAATAACTCTATCTGGCAACCATTGAGTAAAAAATGGGGTATTTTTCTTTTGACGATAAAGCTTTAATGGCAAACTTTCAACTGTCAGCTTTGCTTTAGCGATGCCTTGAAACAGTCTAATTTTAGGTGCAATTATTGTTTTATCATTACTAGATTTTTCCTGTACTAACATTTGTGACTGTAGTCCTATATTCTGTAAACCTATGTGTAAACGATATGCAGCCCTAGCTGCACCGCCACTAATATCATGGGTACTAATATGTAAAATTTTCATTTTTATTAACTTAATATTCACTAAAACTATTTCTGACTGCCATAAAAACTAATTGAATAAAATCTTTTTATAATTTCGTTGAGATTCAACAGTTAAAGATAATGACGTGGTGATATACATTAACCAATTCCAGCTTGGAGTTAATAATCTGGCTTCTGAAAAATTCACTATGACAATGATAATTAGCATCTGCATTGGCCAATAATCTTCTGGCTTTTTAGCGACAGAAATAATTCGAGTCAATGCCATTACGAAAAACCGGACAAACCCGACTGCAAAAGTCAAAAACCCTAAGAATCCCAATTCTAACAATAATTCTAAAAAACCATTATGGGCGTTACTTGCCCAATCGTAAGTAGCTCTTAATTTGGATGCAGCATTACTAGTCCAAAATCCCGAAAATCCATAACCTAACCAAGGGTCTCTCCAAAATCTTAGAAATTACTAGCTCCCAGAGGTCAGAGCGTCCATTGAAGGTAAGGTCTTTACCAGAAGTACCAACTACAGTTTCGGCATTATTGAGAAGTAATATTGAAGAAATCATCAGCAACATCAAAGTTGAAGTTATCGTAATAACTTGTAACTTATAATTAGTTTTCTTCAGGGATCTATAGACAGGTAAAAGCAATATCATTGTCAATAAAATCGTTAAAGATGTTGTTGAACGTGAAAGGATAATTAGACATATAGATATCCCACATAGTGCCCACATCAACCAACGATATCGATGACCACTAAGAGCCAGGTGCAAAAAAACTCCTGCACTCCAAGCCATCATGTAACCTAATTCATTTTTATGACCATAAATTCCACTCCACATACCTAGTAACTCAGGTGATTCGTGAATATAACCTGGTACAAATGCAGAAAATAGCATAGATAATGATGCAGCTACCCCAAGTGCCCAAGCTATCAGCTTAATTTGTTCCTTAAGGGGATAACGCATTGCTAAATAGATGGCAAGAAAATATATTCTGATTAGACCTCTTAAATAAGTAAGACTAGAACTTAGGTCTTCTGACCATAAAAGAGAAAATATAACTATTGCTAGTAATAAAAACTGTAGCGGACTTCTAATAATTACATAAAGAAAACCTTTCCAGTATGAAATTAGAAAATAAAATAGGATTAAATATGAAACTATATTGAACAAAGTATCTAGCTTATCACCTCCAAGTGTAGACATTGAAACTTCTTGTGCGGGGTGTATTGTTAATGCCCCTACAGAAATTAGTAGTAGCAAGATAGTTAATATTTTTTCTGTTAGTTTTATTTTCATTTCTGAGATTTAAGTGACCTATTTTTTATCGTTAAGTAATTCAATCTTTTCTTCACTTCTTCTTTAAAAATATCTAATGTAGTTGCTTGATAAACTGTTTTTTGTATAAAATTATCTGCTTCTACATTCCTGACAATAAATGGTGGATGCTTTAAAGGAAATTCCATTGCCTGTATGGGCATATTGATGAAGGAAAATTCTTGATTTGAAGTGAAATGAGTTGCGTCTGCACCAACACCAACATTAGAGATTAAATTGACATTGGGAATAATACTTAAGCTTCCCTGCATCCAACAAGCAAATGTCCATTGATAATCCCAGGTTATACCTGTAGGATTGTCATAAACAGATTGAAATATTCGTTGCCAAGAATTTACCGCTTTTTGGTCTATAAGAATGTCATGTAAAAGATTTTCTGCTTGCACCTCTTTCCAGAGTTTAATAGTCAAATCATAATGTTGCCAAGCACGTCTCCAACTTGCCCAACCCCAGCAGTGGTTGTAGCGAGAAAAATAATAACTGTAATTTGTACGTTTTTTTTCTAGTTGGAGATTTTGAGCAGAGATTGTGGCGATTCTGGTATCATTTCTATATTTTTCCAGCAGTTCTTGACTAAACCTGAAAAAAGTTCGATGAGGAATACAATCATCTTCTAAAATAATTGTTTCTTCAACATTATTAAAAACCCAACTTAAGCCGCTTGATACTCGTTTTGCGCAACCTAAGTTGATATCAGAATAATTTTTAATTACTTCACAATTCCAATCAACTCTCTCAATAACTGCCCTAGTTGCTTCGCATTTTTCTGCCTCACCTTCGCGGTCAGTGCGGGGTCCATCTGCAATTACAAAAAGTCTTGTTGGCTTGGCTTGGCGAATAGCTTCAAAAACTTTCTCTGTTGTTTGTGGACGTTTAAAAATAATAAAAGTTACGGGTGTTTGCATAATAATAAAATTTCAGTAACAACGATTAGTATCTATAAAAATGAATAAGCGATCGCACTTGAATTTTAAATAGTTTTTGTGTTCTTGAATCAAATGCATTACATATAAAAGCAGCAGCAGCTTGAGATATTATTGTTGCGATCGCAGCTCCAAGTCCTGCATATTTAGGAATAAGTAATAAATTCAGAATAATGTTTAATATTGCCCCAAATAAAGTTTTACCTAAAGAAACGTGGTTTAAACCTTCAGCAATAAACCAAGGCGATGTTGCAAGACCCATAAATACAAAGAAAGAAGTCCAAATATGAACTGCTAATATTGCTCCTGCATCTGCATATCCACTTCCAAACATCACCATAATTATGTTGTCAGATAAAAAGGACATTGGAAGAGCAATTGCTAAAGATATACATGTCATTAGACTAAGTAATTGTCCTATTCGCTGATAGTAAAGACTTTCTGATTTTTCTTTTGCTGCATAAATTGCCGGAGCAACAGAAGAAACAATAGCCCCTGGAATAAAATACCAAATTTCAGAAATACGCACAGCAGCAGAATAAACTCCAACCTCACTATCTCCAATCATTTGACCTAACATCACCTGATCTATTCTCATAAAAATCATGATGGCGAACCCCGAAAAAATGAGAGGTAAACTCTCTTTCAGAAGAGTTTTGGCAGCCGCAATGCTCCAACGCCATAACCACAACGAAGATCCTTTGATTTGGTAAACAATCAGTAAGGCAATTGCACTCATTACAAATTCTGCTAATGTTACCAAAGCAAAAGCTAGCAATGGTGCTTTTGTTAAAATTAATGCAATTTTGATGACAGTGTTTAGCAGAAACGCCGTGTTTTTAGCAATCACAGTATACTTTGACTGCACCTGTGATTGAAACCACAGTTCAATAGTATCAGATGCCCTAAAAACTCCTGCTGTTCCTAAAATTACCACTAGCCATATCTTTAGTGTTTCATGCTCACCTAAGAAAAACATTGTGCTAACTGCCAATAAAACAGAAGCAATTCCACCTAAAAATTTTAGCCAAAAAGTAGTTCCTAAAATTTCCTCTTTGTTTGATGATTGACGCACAAGATGGCGAACTACTACGTCGTCTAGTCCGAGAGTAAAAATTGGACTAAATAAGGCAACAAAAGCTAAAGCATAGTTAAATAGACCATACTGTTGTACTCCTAAATAACGTGCTACCCATACTCCTACAACTAAGCTTGCACCCATACGTAGAATGCGGTCAGCAAATAACCAACCTGTATTAGCAATAATTGCACGCAGACCAGAACGAGATTTAAATTGCGATAAGTTTTTGATTTTTAATCTACTTAACATTATTTTTATGAACTAATCATTTGACATTATTTGTACTTATCTATCTTGTTAGTGCAAGTTGTCTTGGAAAATCCGAAATAAAGTGTATTTCTTATGAACTTATATGATTGAGCGTTAACGATGTTTTTAATTTACCACTAATTAAAATTTTCAAAAAATAGCTAAATAGGAAAATAATGCCCTTGATTTTCCAATACAAACTTTGCTCAAATAAAAATATTATTTTCAAATAAGTAACAAAATCTTGAGATTTTGGACATGGTATTGTTTGTAATTCATTGATAGATGTAAAAGCTAAAAATAATGGAGAGCTAAAATTGTTTTTTTGCAGGATGTAATTAAAGAGAGAATTACGTTTCCAGAATCTTTTGTATTCATAGTTTTTGTCTACATCTAAAAAGTTCTTATTATGATATTTATTATGATCGTGTATTCTATACCTTACTAAAGGTTTAGACATATAAAACTTTTTAGCCCCCACCAAAGAAGCTCCCCACACCAAACAGTCATCAGCCCTTACACGCCAATCTTCTAAATTTGGAATAGGTAAAAATTTTCTGACTATTTCTCTACGTATTGATAATGTTGAAGTTATAGAACCAATCCATTCACCATTATATAAAGTTCTAATTACTGAATAACCTAAATCTAAATCAACTACATCGTCTTGAAATATGCCTTCTACTGCTCCAAATTTTTTATACGCACAAAATACAAAATCACATTCACTGCGTCTATTGTAAAAACTTAAGGCGTTTTCTAAATACTGAGGTTCATAAATATCATCGGCATCTAAAAAAAATAGAATGTCACCAGTAGCAGCTAAAAAACCTTCATTAAAAGATGATAGTTGTCCTTGATTTTGTTCTTTAAAAATAGATTTAACATTTGCTATTTGAGTAAATTTATTGATAATTTCTACAGAATTATCTGTAGATGCATCATCAACAATGATAATCTCATCAAATTTGACTGTCTGATTTAAAGCGCTATCAATTGCCTCAGATAGAAATTCAGCATAGTTGTAATTATTAATTAAACAAGAAGTTTTGATTTTAGGTTTGTCCATTATTCCTACAGTCACGAAATTAGGTTTAGATAGTTTTAGTGATGGTAGCTTTCACAATTTATAAAAAAACTTAACGCTCTTTGCGAAATTTAGTTAAGCTGCTAGAAGATACCAAATCTTGTTCAATTTGTCGTTTTTTGGTGTCATAAAAATAATTATTAGGTTCATTTTTAGTATTCACACCATTGATGACTATCCCTAATACCTTCTGACCTGACTGAGTTAAAAACTCTTTAGCTGCATTTGCACTGTTCAAGTCAACCACTCCAGGACGAACGACTAATAAGATACCGTCAGTCAAAGTACTTAAAACAGCAGCATCTGCTATTCCTGACAATGGAGAAGTATCAAAAATTACAAGATCGTAATCTTTCCCAAAGTTACTAATTAATGTTGCCATACGTTGAGAATCTAGCATTGCCACTGGATTGGGAGGCAAAACTCCAGAAGTAAGAACTTCCAGATTAGGCATAACTTCCTGAACAACTGTATCTAAAGAAGCTTGATTGATTATTACATTACTTAATCCCATTGTATTTGTTAGTCCCCAGATATGATGCTGTATGGGATGACGCATATCTGCATCCACCAACAACACCCTACGCCCCGCCTGAGCCATAGTCACAGCTAAATTTGCAGATACGTCAGACTTTCCTTCTTTGGCAACGGAACTTGTAATTACAATGCTTTTGAGCGGTTTATCAGAACAGAGGAACTTCAAGTTTACTTGTAGTATTTGATATGCATTACCAACAGGGAAGTAAGGAATATCTCTGCCAATAATTTTGGGAATAGCTCTATCCAGCCCTGGTATAGAAGAATGATCTTTACCATTTCTACCTTGTGTAGGAATTACTCCCAAAACACTGTATCTCAAGACTTCTTTGGCTTCTTTGACGGTCTTCACCGAGCGGTCTATCAAGTCTAAAGTAAAGGCGACAATGATACCTAAGAAAAAACCAACTCCTGCTCCACCAATAATAAACAGCATTTTCCGAGGCCCTTCTGCTTTATCAGGGGTTAAAGCATAGGAAATAACACGAGCATTAGGAATCTTTTGATTCTGTGCAATATCAATCTCTTGGCGTTTCTTTAAGAGTGTTTCGTAAGTCGTTTGAGCTGCTTGCAATTTCCGTTCTAGCTCTCGTTGACTTTGTTCTAGCCTTGGCAAATTATTTGCTCGTTTGATATAGGCATTTTGCTGTTGTTTGAGTGTGGCAATTTGTCTCTCCAGACCAACACGTTCTGCCTGAGCACGAGTAATATCTGCAATTAGGCTTTGCCGTAGTTGTCCAACCTGTAAACTTCCCTGTGTTATCTGTGCTCCACCAGCTACTTGTCCTGTCCGCTCTTTTAACAAGTTCTTAAGAGCTAAGACTTTTTCTTCTAAGTTAGTAATTGTAGGGTGTTCAGGTGAAAAACGGGTACGTTCTAGTGCAAGTTGGCTTTCTGTTTCTTGAAGTTGGGCTAGCACTTTCTGAACTCCAGGTGCTTGACTCAATTCAGATTCGATTACACCTTGCCGTGAATCTATCTGAGCTTCACTGCTTAACTGTTCTAGACGACCCTTCACATCATCTAGTTGAGCTAAAGCTTGAGAAATTTGGTTTCCTAACTTAGAAATGGTATCGACTGCTGCGGCTGCTTCTTGTTCTAGAACAACAACTTTATTCGTTTCTTTAAATAGCCGCAGTTTTGATTCGGCTCTTCTGACAACTTCCTCAGCTTTAGGTACTTCCGTTACAAGAACCTGTTTGGCTGTCCGCGCTTCATTCTGATTAGCCTTGATATTTAGATCGATATAACTGTCAATAACTTTATTGACGATTTTAGCAGCTAGTTCTGGATCGCCGCCTTTATAAGAAAGTTGTACAACATCAGTGCCTTTGATTCCTTCTATTTTTATTTGTTTTGCCAAATCAGGAATCGAGAGCAGTTTGCCTTGACTATCTTTGAGATTCAGGGAATTAATCGTTTTTTCAATTACTGGATTCGATCCAATAACTCTCACCTGAGTTTCTAGGGGATTATCGTTCACATTCAAAGCTTCTAGGCGTCCTATGTCATCCGGTAAGCCTGTGAGTGAGGAAGAGCGATTTGTTTTAATCATCAAACTTCCTTCTGCCTTGTATGAAGGTTTTAGTGAAAATGCATACAAGCATCCAAGGCTAACAGATATGGCGAAAATTCCAACTAGAGGTAGCCAACGCCGTTGAAGAACTTCTAAGTATTTCTGAATATTTACTTCTTCAAAATTTGGTAAAGATTCCATTGTCATAATATATGTAAACTTTTATAAAAAGACTATTTACTTACAGCAAATTGTTCTCAAAATTGTGACTACATTCCTAATAAAGTCTATTTTGCGATATTAATATTTGCATGAATTCGTAGCTAATAACTTGCTGCTGAGTTTCTTCAATATCTGAAGTTAACTAATAGTTTTGCAAGCTGTAATTTTAACTTATACTGATACTATAATGAGAGCAAAAACAGGATAAATCACAAATTTATCCCTGATTTAGTCGCTTTCCATTTTTGGGGCTTACTTAATTTTAGTTAACTTCGTTTTATGCTACTACTAATGCAAGTATTGATTAGTAAGCTAACAATCACTATCATATTATGTAAAAACATTGATTTTTATAACTTTACAAAAAATTTATACAATAGACTAATATATTCATTCTCAGTCTGCTAATTCTTAAAAGACAAGAGGAGTTAATTCGTTCCGGGTAAGGAATAGAAGAATTGTGTCAGTATATAAGCAATGGAAGCACTTCAGAGATAGGCTTTAGACAGTGAAAAAGATACCTAGAAAGACTGGATGAATCTTTACAGAAGCTACTTCAAAACTTTAATTAACAATTTATTTTTGCTCTAAATAATAGTCAAATTTGGTAATAATACGGTACTAGCAATCATAAAATTGCATGATTTAGGTATTGAACCTATAAAGACTCGCAATCAGTTTAATTTGCCTTTATGTAGAAATACATTCATTTTTGTAACACAAATGAAATATATACGATTACTAAGTAAATTGGCTCCAGCTTAAATTTAACGCAGTCCAACAAACGAGCATCAAATAACAGCGTGACTAAATCGAGAAATTAGTCTATATCAGACTAGTACAAAATAGCAAAAATCCAGCTACTATCTCAATTAAGCAGACAAATAGCTTAAGCAACTTGTTCAAGTTAGGCAAACTCCCGTCAGATTCTACTAGATTTCACATATTTTTAATGAAGTTTCCCTATATTTATTATTACGTGTGTTAATCTAAGGTACTCAAGCTAGCCTGCTATTTCTTGGTTTTTATATTTAGGCAATTGTAATTATTAAACTGACATTAAATGTTGAGAGATTGAATTATGAAATCCTCTTTTATGATCTTAGGCATTGTGATTAGCGCATTCACTCTCAGTCAAAGTGCCTATGCTAATCAAGAGAATGTTCCCATAAAAATAGGCGATCGCGATCGGGCTGGAGTTTTATTGACAGAACCAGCTACGATTAATACTACATGGAGTAATTTGATCGGACAGACTAATAATTCCAAACAAACTGCTGAATCAATTTCGCTAATGCAGGAGCGAGGATGCCAAAAAATTAACCCGCTTGAGTTCATCAATAACCCCAGCGCTTTTTTTAAGCAATGTCAGGAGCCAATCAAGACTCAAAGTACTGAACCAATTGAGTATCTCAAAGTTCCGAAACTGGATTCTGGTATTAGTGTGACAGTTACTAAGTTTTGATATTAGGAACTTTTTTAACAAAAAATAGCTAATTCTTGGTAGTGTGATTTATCTAGATAATTTACGCTCAAATATGGATGAAATATTTATGCTGGCTGCTTTAGCTCAAAGCAGAAAAGCTTTGCCGGAATGTTTGCCGAACCCACCAGTAGGCTGTGCGATCGTATATGGCCAAGAGATAGTAGCTCAAGGATACACGCAAGCACCAGGAAAACACCATGCTGAAGCTGACGCACTTAAACAGATTCAAGGTAAAGCTTTCAACTTGTTGAAAATGTATGTAATATCATGTCAGGTTGAAGACTTATTATTTAGAGGGCAGTTCTTGCTGGGGGCTATTAGCTGGGGGAAAGAGACTTTTGGGATTTTTGCACAGATACGTTAATCATAAGTGATTAGCCGACATGATATAACTCTTGAACCTTGTTCTTTTCATGGACGCACACCTGTATGTGCTTTAGCGATCGCTAAAGATTGTCGGATACATGAAATATATGTATCTATACTCGATCCAGACCACTGCAATAATGGTAAAGGATTAGACATTCTCAAGAATTGCAGGAAAAATAGTTAATGTTGGGTTATGCGCCAATGAGGTGAATGCTTTTCTTAACCAATATCTACTAAAGTCATAGTTGAAGAGTTAGATTAAAACTTCAATATAGTACCATTTTCCCAAAAATCTTTGCAATAAGCCAATCATTTATGTAGATAGATAATTGTGCTTTTGTGCAACTAAAAGTTAAAACTAGTAAGCGATAAAGCTGTGAGATATTCCTTCATTAGGAGTTTTAGACTATTTCCGACTTCTCCAAAAAGTGGGAATGTTGTTGTTTAAGCAATGCTGCACAGCAATCAACTAGATACTTTTACACAAAAATCTTTTCGCTTCAAGAGAATATTAGTTAGGGCGATCGCGGGTGTTGCTGTCTTGCCAAGTATTATCCTTGATGTTAATACTACCACTGTTAGTACTTTTAGTCCATAAAATTTCTCTAGTAGTAATCGAGTTGATTGTACCGCATCCAATACAGATGTCTGCGTTAAATTATGACACAAGTGCAATTGTCACAGATATCTGCGTCTTCTGGATCGTCCTAAATTTCAGGAAAGAGATATGAGTAAGAATGAATGTACAGATGTAGCAGTGCTACGTCTGTGCAGGTGTTCTGGATATCGTATAATTAATTTCAGTAGATGCCTCATTACTAAAGTATTTGACCAGATTCTTAAAGAAAGCGGTTATTAAAGAGGGGAAGCAGGAGAAATTCTTTCTTTCATATTTAACGATCGCCCACTATGTACTTGGCTTGATATGCTTAGATTGTATTACAAAAAAATGAGGTAAAAAATGCATATTTTATATTTAATGAGTTTTTATTTCATGAATTACATTTATTGATAATTAGACTATGAACAATTACAAAAATGAACTTTTTGTGATTTTTCAGAGTTGCTATTAATAATTTATCTTTTAGATAATGGAATCGTAGCTCAGTATTTTTTACTTTTCCAGTAAGCGCATTGGATAACTAGACTAAATTTAATTGTTAATTGAATTTTAGAAAATGCAAAAATCAATAATAAAGGAATGTAATTACTTCCAAGGATATGCTAATGATACTTTAGGTAATTGATTTGTGACTGATGATGATGTTATTATTAAGGAGTAGGTTGATTTTGGGTTTATTATCTCCAAGAATTAACTTGTAATGTATCATAGATCAGAATTCATCAGTGTTGCAAATTGATTAGACCTTTTGCATAAATTACAAATTAATAAACCCACCTCGCAAAGCGTTGCTTTGTCTACCTCCCCCAAAAGCGGGAAGGAAATTAAAGGATGGGGTGTTAAGTACTTTTGCAAGATATCTATGATTAGCAGTGTGAAATGGCTGTGGGTCTGAATATCTAGACTTGATACCAATAAATTGATGAGGTTACAGAGGAGCAAATAACCATGAGCAACTTAACATCTCCACATACCGAAGTTCAAAAAACGAAGAAAAAAAGTTTAACCGCAGATAAAAAGCCTCGATCTACAGATGATATTGTGCGTAGTTATCTGCAAGATATCGGACGTGTAGATTTGTTGACTCGCGAACAAGAGGTTATTTTTGCCCAACAAGTGCAGCAGATGATGAATTTATTAGCTGCTAAGGATGAATTGGCTGTCAAATTAAACCACGAACCCACGCTACAAGAATGGGCAGATCGGGTGGAGTTAACTGTGGAGGTGCTAGAGCAACAGCTAAATTTAGGACACCACGCCAAACAGAAAATGATTCAGGCTAATCTCCGGTTAGTGGTAGCTGTGGCAAAGAAATACCAGCACCGCAACCTGGAATTTATGGATTTAATTCAAGAAGGTACTTTAGGTTTAGAGCGAGGGGTAGATAAATTTGATCCCGCCCTTGGTTATAAGTTTTCTACCTACGCTTACTGGTGGATTCGTCAAGGAATTACACGGGCGATCGCTCAACAAGGACGTACAATTCGTTTACCGATCCACATCTTTGAGAAACTGAACAAAATTAAACGGGTGCAGCGAGAATTATCTCAACAGTTGGGTCGCGTTCCTACTACTGCTGAAATTGCCACTGCCTTATCTTTGACAGCTAGCCAGGTTCGAGAGTGTTTGTACTTGGCCCGTCAGCCCTTCTCTCTAGAGGCGAGAGTTGGCGAACAACAAGATACAGAATTGCAAGACATACTGGAGGATGATGGTCCTTCTCCTGAAGATTATGCCGTTGAAGAATCTCTCCACCAAGACTTACAAGACTTATTGGCAAAGCTGTCTCCCCAGCAGCGAGAAATATTAACCCTACGTTTTGGTCTAACGGATGGGTATGAACTTTCTTTAGCACAGATTGGCGATCGCATGGGTATTAGTCGAGAACGGGTGCGTCAGATAGAACAAAAAGCTCTTAGTCTCCTCCGGCGCCAAAAAGAACAAGTACGTAGTTATCTAGCTAGCTGAGGTTATTTTTTCATAATTTAGGGCATTTAAACTCAGGAAGTCACTATCATAACTGTGTAAAATTCAGTCATTATGGGCGAAAATAAACTTAGATAATCACTTTTAATGATTTGATATGAGCACATCAAAGACAGTGCAACAGTTGCAAGTGCAATGGGTGACTCCTGAAAACTTTCGGCCTTATGGACAGGTTATTTTTGCAAGTCTTGATGGCAAAACTTACGATGGGGAAGATGCCCAGTTAAACCTGCAAAACGGGATTCCACGATTTTATCTTATGCGATTGGAGAAAATAGGACGAAAGTTTCACAAAATTACTCGCCATGTGCAATGCACTCAATGTCTGGGTTCTTTGGAAGGGAAGGATTGGTTAATTGCAGTTTGTCCTCCTCATAATGATGTGAATGAACCAGCATTAGAAGATATTGCTGCTTTCCGCATTCCGGGAAATTGTTTTATCAAGCTACATGAGGGTACTTGGCACGCTGGCCCCCATTTTGACCATGAAGCTGTGGATTTTTATAATTTGGAACTAGCTGATACCAATATGGTGGATCATTTCACCCATGATTTTCTTAAGAGTCATCAATTAGAGTTTGAGATGGTTTAGGTAAAATTAGTTTAATTATAGATATAGACAAGCCATTTTCCTGAATCAGTTCAAGTATTACGTCAGTTTGGTTATGATGTATGGATGTGTAATGTTAGCCTAGAAATTGTATCCCAGCAGAATGGTTGCGTAGAAGTTTCCACTGCTTTTGAAATTTTTCTTAAACATTCATTTTATGTCTTCTTCCAAGTCTCAATCTTCTGACAAAAGCTTTGTCTACCGCGAATTTGGCAATGACAACTCCGCCGCCACAGAAAGACCGATTCCAGAACTACCCCCACAACAACAAAATTTGAAAGTACAAGCTTCCCGCAAAGGACGCAAAGGCAAAACCGTCACAGTAATTAGCGGTTTTCAAGCCAAACCGGAAACCTTAGCAGATTTGGTGAAGCAGTTGAAAACCCAGTGTGGGACAGGTGGGACACTTAAAGACAACGAAATTGAAATTCAGGGCGAACACAAACAGAAAATTGTTGAGATTTTGACCAAGCTAGGTTACAAAGCCAAAATTAGCGGTGGCTAATTTTGAGTGCGGTTTACCGTATCTTAAGCGCTATCTAGATTAAGAGAGGGAATGTTATCTTTGAGAAGTACAAATATGCTTGAACAGTGGTAAATTAGTTTGCCAACAAGCTGTCTTTTTTGAGATTAACAGGAGGTTTAAATGGATTTAGTTCGGATTCTGTGTGCCATTTTTCTGCCGCCTTTGGGAGTTTTTTTACAAGTAGGTTTTGGTATAGACTTTTGGATTAATATACTTTTGACGCTGTTTGGTTACATTCCTGGGATTATTCATGCAGTATGGATAATTGCTAAGAAATAATTCTTTGTAGAAGTAGGTTAAGCGTACCAATATCTGTGTTAGTGATTGTTATAGAGGCGATTCATAAATTGCCTCTATAAAAAAGTTTATGAACTTAACTACTTTGTATTCGTAACTTTAATTAAACAAAAAGCTCTAAAAATACTATTTTATTTTTGAAATATATATAAACACTACTTAAGAAAACGCGATATCTAAATAAAAGTTGTAAAAACAATATTTATCAAGTCTTTAATGTCGGCTTATGTGTGGCGGTAAATACCGAATTAACTCTAACTTTTTAACATGGCATAGAGTCTAAATTCTAGAAGCAAGGGGCAGATGTGCAATTGCCATTGCACAGTTGAAACGTTTAAATCTTTGATTAACCCAGTGCTTATATCTAATACCCAGCCGTGAACCATAGGTGCTTTTCGCTCATGGAGTACTTGACGCATGACGGAAGTTTGGTAAAGATTTTTCACTTGCGCCACAACATTGATTTCTGCCAAGCGATTCAGACGTTCTTCTCTTGTTGGCAAAGTATCAATTTCTTCTTGTTTCTCTAAATACAGTTCCCGAATCGGATTTACCCAGTTATCAAGAATTCCGATAGTTCGCCCTTCTAAAGCTGCCTTAATTCCTCCGCAATCGTAGTGACCACAAACGATAATGTGTTCCACTTTCAGGTGTAAAATTGCGTATTCTAAAACGGCTAAAAAGTTTATATCCGTTAGAGAAACTTGATTGGCAATATTACGATGTACAAATAACTCTCCTGGTTCTGTACGGGTAAATTTTGTTAATGCCAGACGACTATCAGAACAGCCAATGTATAGAAAAGGTGGTGTTTGTCCGTTAGATAATTCTTGAAAGTAAGTTGGATCTAGAGCTAGCTTTTCGGCAACCCAAGCCTGATTATTTCTGAGGAGTTCATCAATGCTGTTGTATTTCATCTTTCGTCAAATTCGAGAGAGAATCTCATCAATATTTTATTTTAACCGATCTCCAGTTTTGTCTAAATCAAGATGAACTTTCTCTGAACTAAAATCTGATAAAGATGACAATCTTTTTCAATCGGGGGCAACAACTTTGCTATCGTTATGATGGTTGATTGACCAACGGTGATCGATAGTTACAGAGGAAAACTCGCAAATTTCTTCTAGTCGCTTTTGCTGTACAGCAGCTTTACGGAGAGTAATAATTAGCTGATTCACCTGATGCCGTAAATCTGGATTATCATTGACTGCTAACATAGTTTGTCTTTCTAAGAGTTGAAGTATAAGTTCGTAGTGAATAGGCGAAGGTAGAGGAATTTGCTCCATGAAGTTAACTTTTGATTTCATATTTGGGATTTTGTATTAGTCACAGTTTATTTCTTGTTAATAAATTGTTACATAATAAATAACTAGTTGCTTATGGCTTTGGTTTGATTAGCAATGAAGATTTAGCAAAGATATTGATGATATTTGATAGCAAAGTGCTGCGTGTATACGCATAGTATGCCCAATTGCTCAACTATTATGTGCAGCCCTGCGCCTTTTAGGGCAGATGGGGTGTTTATTTCAAAAATTCCTCGGTAATATACGGGCGATCGCAGCGCCGGGATCTGGTTGTTTTACCAAAGATTCTCCAATGAGTACAGCAGATGCACCTGCTGTCAGCACTAAACTCAAATCTTCTGGGTTGTGTAGTCCTGACTCGCTGACAACAAGGATATTTTTCTCTTGCAATTGTCTACCCCTTGCAGCCAAAAGTTGGCAAGTAGTTTGCAGATCGACAGAGAAATCTTCCAAATTGCGATTATTGATTCCTATCAGGGAGACTCCATCTAAGGCTAACACACGGTCAAGTTCTGCCAAACTATGGACTTCAATCAAGGCTGCCATTTTCAGGTTGTTAGCAATTTTCAAGAAGTATTGCAAATCTCGATCGCTCAAAATAGCTGCAATCAACAAAATCGCATCTGCACCCTGAACCCGTGCTAAGTACATCTGGTAAGGATAGATGACAAACTCTTTACACAGTAGGGGCAAATCTACGGCAGCCCGGACTTTGGCTAAATTGTCAAAACTACCTTGAAAGAACTTGACATCTGTGAGTACAGAAAGACAACTAGCACCTCCTTGCTGATAAGATAGGGCGATCGCTACTGGGTCAAAATCTGCTCGTAAAACGCCTTTACTCGGTGAAGCTTTTTTAACTTCGGCAATCAATGCTGGCTTTGTCTTACCTTGACGCAAAGCAGCAACAAAATCACGGGTTGGTGGCGCAGAGAGTGCTTGATGTTGCAATTCCCGTAAAGGCAGCCTTTCACGCATTTGGTCAACTTCAACTTCTTTATGCCAGACAATTTCTTCCAAAATGTTGTTTGGCGCTGCATCAGGTACGGCAGCCTGATAACGTAACATGGACACGGAAATAGCTGGGTTAGGTGAACGGCGACGGATTTGCATAATTAGTGCTGAGTTAGGAGTTAGGAGTTAGGAGTTGGGAGTTAGGAGTTAGGAGTTGGGAGTAGAGACGCGATTAATCGCGTCTGTACAGGAGTTAGGGATATTAATTCTTCACTCCTAACTTTTCACTTCTAACTTTTAGATGGCTCGTTTATAAGCTTCGTCCAGGACTTCCGAAAGTGTCGGATGGGCGTGAACTAGATGTGCGAGACTTTGGACAGATTGACGGTTGGCGATCGCAGCTGAGGCTTCATGAATTAAGTCTGAGGCGTGCAGTCCGAAAATGTGGACGCCCAAGACTTCCCCGGTGTCTTTGCGATATATCACCTTGGCAATACCGTCGGCTTCATTTTCTGCCAGCGCTTTGGAATTTCCTTTGAAGTAACTCCTACTGGTGGCAATTTCAAACCCTTCAGCTTGTCCCAACTCCTTAGCTGCTGTTTCAGTTAAGCCTACATAGCTGACTTCTGGGTGGGTAAATGCCGCTGCGGGGATGCTGCGATAGTCTACTATTCTTTCCCTCCCAACTATATTTTCTACCGCGATGATGCCTTGAGCAGAAGCCGCATGTGCTAACATCATCTTCCCATTAGCATCGCCAATTGCCCACAAATGCGGTACGACTTCACCTGCTGATAGTACTGCCATGCGATCGTCTACTGGAATAAAATTCCGCCGATCGAGTTCCACACCCACAGACTCTAAACCAAGATTTTTGGTCGCTGGGATGCGTCCTGTAGCCACCAAGCAAGCATCTACTTCGATGACATCTATATCTTCCTTGGTTTTGAAATCTGCTAACTCAATTACCACAGGTGAACCGGGAATGACTTTTTTAGCGTATATCCCGACTTTCGTTTCAATATCGCGGGGAGTAATTAGCACCCGTTCGGCAAGTTTGGCAATATCGCGGTCAAATCCTGGCATTAACTGATCTAGGGCTTCAATCAAGGTGATTTCACAACCCAAAGCTGAGTAAATATCAGAAAATTCTAAGCCGATATAACCACTGCCAATAATTGCTACCCACTCTGGTAGTGATTCCAACTTCACACCTTGGTCGCTGGTAAAGACAGTTTTGCCGTCTACTTCAATCCCTGGAGGCACAAAAGGAATTGAACCAGGCGAAAGGATAATGTCTTTGGCTGTGATGGTTTTTTCGCCACCGTCTCCGACGATCGAGACTTTTTGTGCCCCAGCGATTTTTCCCCAACCTCTGATAATATCGACTTTTAGACGTTTGAGGCTGTTGGTTAAGTCGCCTTGAATTTTCGAGACGAGATCGTTAGCATGATTAGCGATCGCTTGGCGATCGAATTCTACGCTACCAATTTGAATTCCCAGTGACTTGAGGTGGTGGGCATTGCGTAACTCCCGCACACGTCCAGATGCTGCCAGCAGCGCTTTAGAAGGAATACAGCCCCGATTAACACAGGTTCCTCCCATATCAGCACCTTCAATAATTGCTGTTTTCAAACCACAACTTACGGCGTGTAAGGCTGCGCCATGTCCGCCTACACCAGCGCCGATAATTACTAAATCGTAATCATATCCTTGACTCACGTTAGTTTCCCCGTCTGCTTCGCCTATTTATTCTCAACTTGACCGACAATCAGCGCAACCCTTTTAACAGTTATCAGTTATCAGTTTTATCGCTGAACTCTAAATCCCTTACCTTACATTACCCTGACTGTTTACTGTTGACTGTTCACTGATTTCAGGTTTGGGTATTGCTAACTCAAATTATGATTCACTCACTTCTGGCGAAAATATGGATATTTTCATTATATGGGTTGGTTTTCCCAGAAAAGCGACAAGAAATGAAGTGAGTATTTGCAGGGTAATGAAACTGATTCCCTGTTATGAGCTAGTTAATGAATAGAAATTGCAGTCTCATTCAGAATCGCCACACCTTTTTCTTTACAGCGCGTTAGCGTAACACTAAGCTGGATTTAGGATTGATCCAGAAGATTTACGCAGGCGATCGCTCGATGTCTATTCCTCAAATTAGTGAATTTACTATCCGCCGTCATGCCAACGCCAAATCTTTCCAGCGGGGCGAGGCATATTATAACGCTGGTGCTGTTCATGCCGTTATCCAACGTGGTCATCGGCTTCAGGCAGATGTTGTCGGCACCGAAGCTAGACCTTATCATGTCAGCCTGAATTTCGATAGCAGTGGGTTAACCTCAGTAAAATGCACCTGTGCCTACGACTATGAAGGGTGGTGCAAACACATTGTCGCCACGATGCTCGTTTGTGCGCGTAACTCAGAAAATATTGAGCAGCGCCCCACCCTTGAGGAACTACTAAATCGCCTGGATTATATCCAAACTCAAAGGCTGCTGCAAGAGTTGGTAGCAGAATACCCCCCCCTAATTGAGGCGATTGACCGTCATGTAAGTTGGATGACGAATCCTGCTGATAACCAAACAACCCTAAAATTTGTACGCCGCAATACTCTCGATCCGGCTCCGTTTCGGCGGCAAGTACGGCAGATTCTCAAGGATACCGTGCGCTACTTTGAGGAGGGATACGAAGAAGACCCAATTGGCGAAGATTTGCTGAGTGTAGTGCAAACTGCGGTAACTTTTAGCGAACGGGGAGAAGGTGAAAATGCGATCGCTATTTTGGAGGCGATTACTTCTACCTGTGCGGAAAATTGGGATGATGTTGCCGAATATGGCGCTGAAAATGATGAAGTTGTCGCAAAATTAAATAATGCTTGGTGTGAAGCAATTCTCAGCACCGAACTTACTCCAGAAGAAAAAGTTGATATTCAAATAAATTTGGAAGCTTGGCAAGATGAGTGGAATGCTGATTTTGGTCTAGTTATGGAGGCTTTACGCCAAGGTTGGGATTATCCGCCACTAGTACAAGTTCTCCAAGGTAACATTACTGAAAGGGGAGCTTGGGAAGAAGACGTACCAGATTATGCTGATGATTTGGCATTAATTCGCCTGAAAATTCTCGAACGTCAAGAACGTTATCAAGAATACCTGTATTTAGCAGAAGCGGAAGGGCAAACCCAGCAATATCTGATAATGTTGGGGCGTTTAGGCAGGGTGGAAGAAGCAATTGATGCTGCTCAAACCCAGATGAACTCAATGGAAGAAGCCTTTGCCCTAGCGAAAACACTCAGCCTTCAGGGAGCATTACAGCAAGCATTAGATATAGCCGAGAGTGGATTAAATTTATCCGGTAATTGTCAGTACGAATTGGGAATTTGGACAAGTGATTTAGCTATTGAGTTGGGTAATAGTGAAGCTGCTTTATTAGCAATCAAGGCGGCTTTTCAAGTGAAGCCCTCCTTGGTGGACTACCAAAAAATGGCAGAATTGGCTGGGGAAAACTGGGGAAGTGTCAAAACAGACCTGCTGAGAATTGTTCGTACTTGTAATGGTTGGGGAACAGAATCAGCCAAGGTAGATATATTTTTGCATGAAGGGCTAATTGATGATGCAATTGCGATCGCTAGCGAACTAAGTTCCGATCGTTCAGAGTTAATTCACCGAGTCATGGATGCTGCTATCCCTCATAATCCTGGTTGGGTGATTGCTAATGCTCGTCGCCGTGCTGAAAAGATTATGGATGCAGGTAAAGCCGAATACTATTATTACGCGGTTGAATGGTTAAAAAAGGCGCGTAATGCCTACCTGAAATCTGGGAAGAAAGCTGACTGGTTAAGCTATCGGGAAAACTTGATGCAAACTCACGCTCGTAAACGTAAATTGATGGGAATGTTTAAGGAAAGTGGTATGGAGTAGACCTCTTGCAAAAAGCACTTTTGCAAGAGAGGGGAAAAGGGTAAAGGTTAAAGGGGAAGGGGACAATACAGAACCTTTTGCCCTTTTCCCGACTTATACAAGAAGTCTAGTGAAGAAGGCAGCAAGTGGGAGGTTTCAATGAGCGGTGTAGGCTTGTCTTTCAGAGACACATAAGGGAAAGACCTACACTGATTGCAGCACACTAAATCAGAAATTTGGTATCAGATTTAAACTGTAAAAAAAGCACGGAAATCCTACGCGTAGCTTGCTTCCACGTAGTGGTACGGGAAGCCTTTGACTACATAAATTTTGCCTAACAAGGATTTCGAGCAACGCATAATTAATTTCATTTCACCAGATATCTTATTAATACTTTTAAGTCTGCAATCATCAGATGATTTAGCTTTTAAATTGAGATTTGCTCAAGATATCAACTTTAGCGACAAAAGATGAAGTAAGATTCACATCTGAAGCAGTCCTCGTATAATCCCATAGTTACTGACAAAAATAGTCCAGTGCGATGATTGATAAATACCCTCAGAATCTTATACTGTCCTGCTTACCGCTGAGTATGTTTCTATTACTTGGCAGTACATCTTTAAGTCCACTGAAAGCTCAGGCTGTTGATACTACACAATTATCAACTAGTAATTTCATCCTATCACAACGAATTCCACCACCACAGGATATCCAACCACCCACACCTTCACCACTTCCCTCACCGGAAGTGCCACAGCCACTCCCCCCACCAGCACAACTACTTCCACCCTCTGCCCCAACTCCCACACCTGAAACACCACTCCCTGGCAACTTTCCTCAAACTATTGTTGTTGAACGCTTTGAAGTTGTTGGTAGCACAGTTTTTAGCGCCCAAGAGTTAGCCCAAGCCACTGCTGAATTTACCAAACGACCGATCTCACTGACCCAAGTGTATCAAGCACGTTCTAAAATCACCGATCTATATGTCAAAAATGGTTACATTACTTCTGGCGCCTATATTCCACCTCAAACAATCCAATCTGGTGTTGTCAAAATTCAGGTGGTTGAAGGTAAATTAGAAGATATTCAGGTAACTGGGACTCGGCGGCTGAATCCGAATTATGTCCGCAGCCGACTAGCAATTGCGACATCACCACCTCTGAATCGCCAGCGTCTATTAGAAGCCTTGCAACTTTTGCAACTTAATCCTTTGATTAAAAACGTGACTGCTGAACTCTCAGCAGGATCGCAAACGGGTACGAGTCTTTTGGAAGTTAAAATCAGTGAGGCAAAAACCTTTAGTGGTCAAATAATTCTTGATAATGGGCGATCGCCTAGTGTTGGCAGTTTTCGACGCGGATTACGATTGAATGAAGCCAACTTACTTGGATTGGGGGATGGTCTGAGTGTAGGCTACACCAATACTGATGGTAGCAACTCCTTTGATGCTAGTTACACATTGCCTCTTAATCCCCGCAACGGAACTCTTAGCTTTAACTATGGCACTACGTCGAGTAATGTCATTGAGCCTCCTTTCGACACTTTAGATATCGAATCGGCTTCTCGCTACTACGAAGTGACATTCCGCCAGCCCATAGTTCAAACTCCTACACAAGAGTTTGCTCTGGGGTTAACAGCTTCCCGACGCGAAAGTGATATTTCGTGGAAACTACAAAAAGAGAGCGAAGGAGGGTTTCCCCCCTCTCTACTTTCACCTGGTGCTGATGAAGAGGGACGCACTAGGGTATCTGCGTTGCGATTTTTTCAAGAATGGACGAGTCGTAACAGTCGGGAAGTCATCGCCCTACGCTCTCAATTCAGTTTGGGCATAGATGTGTTGAATGCCACAGTTAATCAAGATGCTCCTGATAGCCGTTTTTTTGCTTGGCAAGGGCAAGCACAGTGGGCCCGCCTTTTAGCTCCTGAAACCTTACTGTTACTTCGTTTAAATACGCAACTTGCATCTACAACACTTCTGCCTATTGAGCAATTTGGCATAGGTGGGCAGGATAGCGTTCGCGGCTACCGTCAAGATTATCTGCTCACAGATAATGGCACTTTTGTTTCTGCGGAAGTTCAAGTCCCAATTCTGCGCTTACCCCAGATAAATAGCACCTTAAAGGTTATCCCCTTTGTGGATTTTGGTGTTGGCTGGAACAGTTCTAATAGAGAGAATCCCGATCGCAATACTTTAGCTGCTGTTGGTCTGGGGTTGCGTTGGGCACAGGGCGATCGCTTCACCGTTCGTCTTGACTGGGGTATTCCTTTGGTATCTGTTAACTCAAATGAGAGAACATTACAAGAAAACGGTCTGTATTTTAGTTTACTTTATAATCCTTTTTAACTGCTGTCCATGTCCACCCTATTAAAAGTTGAGAGTGGACATGGACAGTAGTCAATGATGAAAAAATGATGATTATCTAGGTTTTTATAAAAAAGACCCTGGGTTATGATTCCAGGGTGCATACACGTTTTTCAGGCATTAATATGTTGAATAATAACTTTGTAAAATAGTTATTTCTACTATCTATAGAATGATACAAAAGTAGATTTAGTTATTTTAATCGAGCGATACATCTACCGTTGGGAGTATACAAATATTGGAAGAGGCAAGTTATCCAGCAATATTCTGATTGGATTAACCTTCAAATGCTGCTGTAATTAATCCATATTAATTTAAGCTAATTTTATTTTTGCTGGGCGCATCAAAATACATTCAAAATTAAATGTAATTTCTTGGGAGATATCCGCAAAATAATCGGTGGTGAAGGAGAACAACTTAAGCATTTTTAGGTAGTTGCACAGTAAATAAACTACCTTTCCCTACTTCCGAAGCGACCTTGATAGTTCCTGCGTGCCCTTCTATAATGCGATGGGATAGATGTAGTCCTAAGCCACTACCCGATCGTTTATTTCTGCCTTGGCGAAATCGCTCAAAAATTGTTGCCCGATCTTCTGGCGCAATTCCATATCCTGTATCTTCTACCTCAATTACTACCGAATCTGGATCTCCTGGATTAGATGATGTTTCATAAATGCGGATTGTTATGCCTCCTGTATCTGTAAATTTGATGGCATTTGCAATCAAGTTGTTTAACACTCGCCGTAATTCCAAACGATCGCCCATGATAATAGCAGCATTTGGACTCAGTGGATCTAATTGACGGGTATCAATTTCCAGAGTCAAGCCTTTTTCATTAGTTAGAGGAATTAATTCGTTGACTACTTCTTGAGATATCTCACATAAATCGCATTCCTCCCAATTCAACGTTTTTTTACCCGCCTCGAAGCGATAGACTTCTAATAGGGTGTTGACCATTTCCATCAAATTTTGGTTACTACGAATCATGACTGCGATCGCTTGTTTCATTTCCGGCGAAATTTTGCAGAATGTTTCCATTTCAAACAAATTCAACATGCGATCGGCGGCTACTAGGGGAGTTCGTAAATCATGAGTCAGACGGGAAACAAAATCTTCCCGTTGGCGGGCCATTTTTTGTTGTTCGTCCAGACTGTGCTTGAGACGTAATAGCGATCGCACCCTTGCCAGTAGTTCATCAGTATCAAATGGTTTACGAATAAAATCGTCAGCACCAGCATCCAAACCTTCGACAACGCTGGATTGATGAAAGGCAGTAATTAATAGAATTGGAATATAAGAGATAGCAGGGTTATTCCGAATCCGACGTGTGACTTCATAACCATCTATCCCCGGCATCATTACATCTAACAGAATCAGATCGGGTGGAGATTGCTCAATTTTCCGTAAAGCTTTTATTCCATCTGAAGCCAAATCAATTTCATACCCCTCACTTTCTAAAATTGCTTGAACCAAAATCAGATTATCTTGAGTGTCGTCAACTGCTAATATCCGATAAACTTTATTATTTTCAACTACAGACATGATTTATAAATTTTTATCAGTTTTTCTGGAAGTAATTTTTCAATTTAGGATATTCTATTGGTATTTTTCTGGCTTGAGAAGAGGAATGATGAGGATTTTGTGCAGGAGAAAAAAAATCATCCCGATCTAACTGTGAAGCTGGAGCATTTGCTGCTACAGTCGGTAATGTAATTTGACGTGGCAATTCAATTTTAAAAATTGAACCCACCCCCAATTTACTCTCAAGAAATATTTTACCGCCCATCATTCGCACTAGCGAATCTATAATTGCCAAACCCAGACCTGTACCTGGATATTTGCGAGTGATAGTTTGATCGACTTGCCGAAATGCTTCAAAAATATGTTTAAAATCTTTGGGGGCTATGCCAATACCTGTATCTTTAACGATAACTACTACTCGATTTCCAGGTAATTCCTTAACCTCAACCGAGATTTCACCAGACTCTGTAAATTTAATGGCGTTGGAAAGCAAGTTAATCAAAATCTGTTTGACACGAACTGGATCGTTAAATATCAAAGGATTTTGCAAATCAGTTTGTACTAACAATGAAAGATTTTTAGCATCAGCGAGGGAACGCATTTCACTGACAACGAGATTGATTACCTTTGATATATCAAATCTTTCTGCCTTGAAATCTAATTCTCCTCCCTCCAGCTTGGAAAAATCGAGAACTTCATTGAGTAGCATCAGTAAATGCTTCCCATTATTCAAAATGCGCTCAACCATATCTGCTTGCTGATTCGTTAGTTGACCGAACTTAGGACGCAAGAGTATTTGTGAAAAACCAATAATCGCATTCATCGGCGTTCTAAGTTCGTGGGAAATAGTTGCCAAAAAAAGTGATTTTAGACGTGATGCCTCCAATAACTTGAAGTTTTGCATTTGAATCTGTTGCTGTTGCCTCTCCAATTCTTGATTCTTAAAAATGAGTTGTTCGTGAGTTTCTCTAAGCTGCTGATTTGCCAAATCTGCCTGTATTTCCGCCCGATAAATCCGAATTGCATTCCGCAAAACCTGCGACAACATTTCTGGGGATATTTTAGACTTAGAGAGATAGTCTGTAGCACCAGCTTTTAATAATTGAAGAGTAATTTCTTCATCTCCTTGACCAGTTATAACTACTAAAGGAACTTTAATTTCTGAAGAACGTAGCTGTTGAATCAAGGTTAGTGCGTCCCGATCTGGTAAACGATAGTCGAGGAAAACACAATCGTAAGTAGTAATGCTTAAGACAGAGAATGCTTCATTACCATTGCCTACTTCAGACAGTTCTATCCGAACACCTGCTTTAGTCAGGGCAGAACAGATTGCTATCCGGTCTACTTCGTCATCGTCTACAACCAAAATTTTCAGCGTCTCTTCCATCGGTTTTAATTTTCGCCGCCAAACATAGGTTGATGTATAAAATTTATCTTTTTAGATTATCCAACTAAAGAATATAAGATTTTCGGACATTTAAAACCTGTAATTTGATTGATTAAGAAATTTTGCATAAAGATCCACTTTAATACCTGCTTGACATTCATCACATTCTACAACTTCGTTATCCTCCGTTAGTAGTATGTCGTTCGCTCTTTCGGGTCTTTCCTTGGGTTGAATTGAGTCTGTTGTATCTTCAATCTGGTTAATTTACCAGATGGTAACTAACTCTGAACAAATGACCAATGTCTGGCAAAAAATTAGTCATTAACAAGCAGACACCGTTGATAGAAAGTAAAATAAAATACTTTACCAAGCTTAAAACAATTGTAGATGAGTGAGGAAGCCACCGTCGTCAGTCATTGGTGAGAGTTGCATACCATTATCGTGTACCATAAGCTTGAACTGTTTTACCTATCAGGTTAGTTAGACCAGATAAATAAAAAAGTAATATCTATAGCTATTTGTGAATCTGAAGTAATCCTACCTCCTGAAATTTCAACAATTTTCTTAGCGATCGCCACATCTGTGTTAGTATTTATTTAGGTATATCGAACTTATGGATGTTCGCAAAGTTACCAAAGCTTAATTCCAAAGAAAAGTTCCCGACAAAAGTTAGGCAAAATTCAAAACCTAAAAGGGGAGAGGTTAGTACAGAGCGGCTTGTATTATATCCTGTGAGTCAGACGGACAAGTTTGTTACAAAGGACTAGGAATTACTTTGCTGTTTCTGATTTCAGTGAGTTTTAACGCTGGTTGATTCCCTTCCATGAGGATCTCTATTGGCTCTATCAATCGGATGAATCCAAAGGTTTGATTAAAAATCGTTCGCAACCATCTTTTACTTTCTCGGAAAGCAACTTTTACACGGTGTAATTTTTTCATTTTCGTAAGCTTTTTTTAAAGTTTGCTCCCAAATAATACTAATTAACGGATGGAACATGACAACTCAAAGCTGAATTATCAGCAAGGAAGAGCAATTTGGCATTCGTTTCAATATTTCATACTTTTTGTGTAAGTATCTATATATCTCCAGCTAGATTTGTCGTCTATCTAAATATAAAAATTTTGGCTACTTGTTATTTCTATCGGTGGATGCAGACAGGTTGAAATATCATCTATCTTGAGTTTGGGAAAATAATAGATAATAGTTACAAAAGGCAATACTTTGAAAGATGCAAACAGCGCAAGAGTGAGTGTAGCGATGAATGAAATTAGTATTATTTTAATTGAAGATCATGACTTAACGCGAATGGGGCTACGAGCAGCATTACAGTCTCATAGTGCATTGAAAGTAATTGGAGAAGCGGCAAATGCTACCCAAGGGTTAAAACTTTTAGAAACGGCAAAGCCAGATGTAGCGGTAGTAGATATCGGCTTGCCTGACATGGATGGCATCGAACTCACTCGTAAATTCAAACGCTCCCAGGCTGAAAATGGGCAATCTACTACGAAGATTCTCATTTTGACAATGGATCATACAGAGGATGCTGTACTTGCAGCCTTCGCAGCTGGCGCTGATTCTTATTATATGAAAGAAACCAGTATCAGTAAATTAACCGAGGCAATTCAAGCAACTCATGGCGGTAACTCTTGGATCGATCCGGCAATTGCCAACGTGGTATTGCGGAAGATGCGCCAAGGTATTCCTGGAGAAAGTCAAGGTTCTGACAAGCCGAAGACTGTAAAAATTGAAGCGCTGGCGACAGAATACGAGCAAGTTTTGGAAACATACCCTCTGACTCAACGGGAACTGGAAATCCTAGAGTTGATTGTAGCTGGGTGTAGCAATGGTCAAATCGCCGAGAAACTTTACATTACAGTTGGTACTGTAAAAACCCATGTTCGTAATATTCTAAATAAACTATGTGCTGATGACCGTACCCAAGCTGCTGTCAGGGCCTTACGTTCTGGATTAGTAGCGTGAAGAATTGAGACAAGAAAGAGATGGGGAGATCGGGAGAATAACTCCTAACTCCTAACTCTTAACTTAGCACTGTTTTGCCCACTGCCTCATTATCCCAATTTTTCCCGCAAGCAATTAGCAATACGTAGTGCTGCTCCCGGTTTTCCCATACGTCGCCCACCATTTTCAGCAATAATTTGCAAATTATCAGGGTTTTTAAACAAGGATTGTACAACCTTCGCTACATCTGCTGGTCGATCGATTAAAATCAAAGACGATCCCAGAAGACGACTTTGAGATTCAGCAAAGCCAAGGTTATATTGTGGACCATTACCGGGAATTGCGATCGCAGGTTTGCCTAAACCGATAAACTGTTCTGTGGCTGTACCTGCCATTGCGATCGCTAAATCTCCCAAATGCAAGCAATCATTATAGGCTCGTTGTGTTAATAGTAGATAAGCATTTCTCTGTTTAAATGTCAATATATTTGGATCGCCAAGTTGGATAGGAGATGCTGATTCAGCGCGCCAGCCTTGAGATTGCACACTTTGGGATAAAATATTAGAGTCTAAACCAGGAGCGATCGCACCTAAAAACACTACTTTGTTAGAACTATAAAAGATTGAATCTCGCTGTTGAAAACTTGTCATCAATGCAGATACGGCAATCATAATTGTTTCCCAGTTGGTGTATGCTTCTGGGGGACGAGAACCAGGAAGAAGAGTCACTACAAAAGGTCGAACTGTCTCTTGCTGTTGGATATTCTGACTATAAAATTGTTGGCGTGAAAACCTTGATTCTAGACCATCCATCATGGGATTACCCAAATAGAAAGCTGGAATTGGCCATTGTTTTAATGTTTCTGTTGTCAGCGCATCTCTCAGGAACACAGCCTTACAACGGCGACGACTCATTAACCAACGTTCCCAAGGATGGTAAACTGAACCAGAAAAGTTTTCCCAACCTGCGTCTTTAGATTTTCGTGGTAATAATCCAGCTTCATCTCGCACATAATATTCAGATTTTGCCGTACCGACAAAAGCATAATTAGCGCCACTGAATGTTGCAAACAACAGTGGCAAAATATCTCCCACTGCTAAAATCGCTCTCCTATTACCTAATTTTTTTTGAGAACTTACCCAACGGCGGATAGCTTTAATTTGGCTGAGGGTAAGTTGCAATAAGCCACCGCGTACATCCCGCGCTAATTGGTGGCCATCCATATAAATAAAGCCGCCAGAAGGCATATTCAGGACTGAACCGATAAAGGGGATATCCAACTGTTCATAAGCACGTCCCTCACCCACCAGAGGTAAAGCAAATATCTCTGGTGGGTTTGGTTGTCGTACGAGTTCTTGCAAAATCCGAAGTGCAATCACATCTTCCCCATGACCCATTACTTAATACAAGTAACCGCAAAGGAGAAATTGCAGATTGAGAATCAGAAGCTAGAGATGACCGAGATAAATTACTCATAAGAAACAAAATATCAAAATTAACTGTCTGTTTGGGTAAGAGGTATAAATAGGGAAATCGACAAGGAAGCTGGAAGTTAGTATTTCCCTATTCCTTTACTTCCCTACAACTAATACCAATTTTGGATAGGAATGTAATTGTTTGAAATTTCTAGAACAGCCTTTTGGTCAATACTTTTAATCAAAAATCTAAAATCTAAAATCCAAAATTAGTATAACTCCCAGTTAATTAGGTTAAATATTTATGCGAGTTTCTGCTACTGCAATTTTTACATTAGCTACATTAGCTGCTGGCAATGTTACTGGGCAAGCAACGGCTGCACCTGCTAAAACCGTTACTCCAACTGCAAAAGCTGGTAACTTGGTGGTACCGATAATTGAAGACACTCCCGCACGGGTAGAGACAATTGCTTCACCAGAAACTATAGTTGCACAACAATTTTCTCAAAATCCTGTCGCCGTGCAAACAAGTGCAAACAAAAATTCCCCAGTAGTCTTAAAATCAACAGACAAGGGAAATTCATCAGTAACGCTTCTTCCCACTCCCTCTTTTTCCCCTTTATCCCCCAAAACTCCTGCTACTGAAAGCGATTTGGTAGTCAGAGCTACAGATGTACAGGTGGTGGGAGCCAATCAAGAATTACAGCAAATCATTGGCCAGGTAATTAAAACCCAGGTGGGTGGAGAAACCAGTCAAAGCCAGCTACAAAAAGATGTAACAGCAATTTTAAATACAGGTTTATTTAGTAGTGTCAGTGTGAATAGCTTTAGCACTCAGGCTGGATTGAATGTAGTATACCAAGTCCAACCAGTGATAGTGCGATCGCTGCAATTATCTGGTGCTAAAGTACTTACCTATCAAGTCGCCCAACAACGTTTGCAATCTCAAATTGGAACCACCATTAGTCCCAGTGGACTGCAACAAGCAGTGGCACAAATTAACAAGTGGTACGCCGACAATGGTTATAACTTAGCACGGGTGTTATCAATTAAACCTAGTTCTCAAGGCATTCTCACTGTGAATGTCGCTGAAGGCTTGGTAAGTGATATCAAATTTCGCTTTGTCAACGATGAGGGTAAAACTGTTGATAGCAAGGGTAATCCCATTGGAGGACGCACCAAAGCAGATTTCTTACAACAACAACTCAAGTTGAAACCCGGTCAAATTTTCCAAGAAAATGTCGTTAAACAAGACATCCAACAGCTATATCGGACTGGTTTATTTGAGAGTGTGAATGTTGCCTTAGAAGGAGATGCGACAAAACTTGATTTAGTCTATCAACTTAAAGAAACTGGGGCGCGTGGTGTTAACTTGGGTGGTAGTTACAATGCCGATCAAGGATTGGTAGGTACAATCAGCTATCAAGATCAGAATGTCGGTGGTGTTAATGATACTTTAGGTGTGAATGTTGGGGTAAGTAGCCGAGACTTGCAGTTTAATAGCAAATTTGTCAGTCCTTATCGGATAACTAACCCCGATCGCTTGGGCTACACTGTAAATGGTTTTCGTAGTCAGGAACTTTCGGAAACCTTTGATGACAAGATTAAGCTAGCTAACGGCGACAAAGTGCGAGAAGGTCAACTTGGCGGTGGTGTCAGCTTGCAGCGACCAATTGACGATTGGAATACCTCATTAGGATTAAACTATACCCGAACTAGTATTCGCGATCGCCAAGGTAATATTACCCCAACTGACGCTCAAGGCAACCCCCTATCTGCGAGTGGAACTGGTATTGACGACCTAACTACTGTATCCTTCACCGCCACCAAAGATAAACGAGATAATCCCATCAATCCAACTCAAGGTTCCGTTTTGAGTCTGAGTACAGAACAATCTATACCCATTGGCGAAGGTAATATTTCCCTCAATCGCCTCAAAGCCAATTACAGCCAATATTTACCAGTGCAGTTATTTAACAGCAAACAGCCACAGGTATTTGCGGTGAATGTTCAAGCTGGTACCGTCCTTGGGAATTTACCGCCCTACGAAAGTTTTAACTTGGGTGGTTCCAACTCAGTGCGCGGTTACGATTCTGGCGAAGTTGGCAGTGGTCGCAGCTATGTGTTGGCTTCGGCAGAATACCGTTTTCCCGTCTTACCAATCGTAGGCGGTGTATTGTTTGCTGACTTCGCCTCAGATTTAGGTTCTGGTGATACTGTATTAGGAGATCCGGCAGGTGTACGGGATAAACCAGGTTATGGTTTTGGTTATGGGGCGGGAGTGCGATTAAATTCACCACTAGGTTTAATTCGGGCTGACTATGGCATTAACGACCAAGGAGAAAGCAAAGTGCATCTAGGAATTGGGCAGCGATTTTAATTTGAGTTTAGGCGTTGCCAATACGGTTCGGTTAAAGGGAAAAGGGTAAAGGGGAAAGGGGAATAAAAAACCTTTAACCGCAAACCCATTCCCCTTTTCCCCAAAGCCTATTCTGAGTTCAAAATACTTATCCGAACCGTATTGAGTCATATCTAGAAATTAAATATGCGTTATCCAAAACCCTTGTAGAGACGTAGCAGTGCTACGTCTCTACAAGGGTTTTGGCTCATACAGCAGATTTCAAGTTGGTGAGGTACACAAGCAATAAGTCTGTTACCCAGGTATAAAGCGTGTTTTACTTCTGAATTCAGAATTCTGAATTATGAATTCTGCTGTATCTCTATTAGCGATCGCCTTTGAAAATGACTTTTATAAATTGGCCAATTTATTACACAATATTTAATAGTATATAAATTTCAATAATCAAAGAAAAAAAGCTATTGTCACGTTTTTATGAGACATTAATTTTTTAATAGCGCTAGTCATGCAGAATATAAAAAAATATTATAAGTAATAACATGGAAAAAAGTGTTATTAATGCCAGCCTTTCTACTCAAAACCTAACTTTTCGTCCAGGTGATACTCCTGTATCATTTGAGGTAACTGTCAATAATGACAGCGATCGCTTCGTCAATTTTCAGATAGAAATTACCGCCGCCGGAGAAATCCGCAACACAGGATATCGCTGGTATAGACTCGAACCAGAGGTAGCGGCAGCCAAGCCACCGGGCAGTAGTACCATCTTCCAAGTGTTCGTATTCAATACACCCATGCCGGGATTTGTTGGTACTGTCAACCTGATGGTAAATATTTTTTCACCGCAATTAGCACAACAGTCCAGACTTGTGCTGCGCCTGAAAATTGAGCGAGACAACAGACCAACACATTTAAGTGTAGAATTACCTGTACGAGAGTTCCAAGTTTATCCCCGCAATTCTGTCGATATACCAGTACGGGTGCGGAACTTGGGGCAACAACCAACTGAGGTAATGCTACGTTTTACAGGCGTCGATCCGTCTTGGCTGGCTGGCAGTGCAGAACGCCGATTACCCTTAGATGCAGGTGGTTTAGCAGAAGCTACATTCCAATGCCAACCTCCTTCTGTAGTGCAAGCGCCCAGTCAAAATTATCCTTTTACTATTGAAGCTGTTAGCAATAATGGTTATCCAACTAATGCTGAAGGCAATATTGAAGTTTTGCCAGTGGGTTTTATAGACTTTACTACCACCGAAAAACACCTGAAAATCCCCAATAAATCGGCTTGGTTGCCTGACTGGAAATCTGATACAGCTTCCTTTGAATTACTATTTAAAAATGCTAGCAATCTCAATCAGCAAATTAATGTGCAGGTACAAGGTAGAGACTGGCGAAAATGCACTTTTAAAAAAATTCCTGAAACCGCCAATCTTCATTTAGGAGAGACAAGTAAAGTCATCCTCGATGTTAAAACAAAACGTCCTTGGATTGGAATCGGCAAAACTTTGTTGCTGGAGGCTAAATCAGAATTATCCGACCAACGTTTAGGGAGTACAGACCCAGCCACGCAGACATTAGAAGTAGAGGCTCTGCCAATTATACCTTTATGGCTACAATTAGCTGCGATCGCACTATTAGCCGCACTCCTGGCATTAATCCTGCAACCAAGAGGTGTAATGCATACACGTTCTGTCAACTCAGTGCGTTTTAGTGGCATTGGTTTATCTGTGGTCAGCGGCTCAGATGATTGCACCTTAAGGCTTTGGAGAATTGGTGCTGATAGCTTAAACCCTGATGATACGGTGACATACGCTGGGCAGCCCCTTGCTTGCGACCAAGCACAACAGCCCAAAGGCTTGATGGCCATTACCGATGACGCTGTAGAAGTCTTGCGCTTTATGCCATTACAAAATAATCGTGTTGCTGTTGGTTTAGATAATGGTGTAATTGAACTTAGAGATGTCCCTTTAGGTGCCAAGATTAGCCAACTTCAAGACCTTAAAGATCCGAAAGCAAAAGGCGATCGCGTTTTTGACCTAGCTTTCACCTCAAACTCACTTAACTTATTCAGTGGGTATGGCAGTGGTAAAGTGAGACTATGGTCAAGACCAGTGCCTAACAGCGATTTTCTGCCAGAACCGCAAGTTATTGACGTACAAAGTAGATTGAAACTCTCAGGTTTCCAAGTCCGGGCATTAAATCTTAGCCCAGATGCAAAAACTCTAGTAATTGCTGGAAACTTTAAGCGTTTTATATTGTGGCAGTGGAATCAAACTCAATCTGATAAACAATTCCCAAGTTTATCGGTGCAAAATCTAGAAAAACTAGACCCATTAGTTGGTCCTGAAGATTATATTTGGGGATTAGCTTTTGTTCCTGACTCAACAGGAAAAATCCTCGCAACTTCTGATTCTGCGGGATTTATTACCATTTGGGATTTAAATCAGTGTCAAACTATCAAAAATCCGAATCCGCTAGAAAAAGTAAATGAGCTTAATTGTTTACAACTAGACCGTTGGTCAGCATCAAAAACATCTGTGCGAACTCTAGCATTTAGTGACGATGGTAGTCTCTTAGTAAGTGGTGGCGATGATGGACGAGTCGTAGTGTGGTACTTAACTCCCGAACATAAGCTTGACAAAACAAGAGCAGCAGAAGGTAAAACAATTTACCAAAGCTCTAAAAAAATCAATAGTATCGACTTGAAAACCAATCAAGGAACCATGATTGTGAGTGGTGGTGAAGATTTTCAGGTCAAATTACACCGCATCAAATAAGGGAATCAATGACATGCAAGCTAAATTCAATCCACTGCAAGTTATTATCAACCCACCTGGAATTCAATTTGGGATGCCAGGAGATACCATTGAACTTTATATTGTTGTAATCAATCAGGGAAATCAAAGCGCGGTTATTGACTTATATTTTGTTTTTGATGAAGTATTTCAAAATTTAACTGGTTGGTCTAGTTCTTCTAGAGAAAGTTTAGCATTAGCTCCAGGGCAAAATAGTGACGAAGTAAGATTTGAGTTTCAAATTGCCGCAAATGCTCTTCCAGGAACCTATGACTATACACTAGTCGTAGATTCTCCTCTACATTATCCACAAGATACTCCCATAACCTTCCCAAACCAAATTAAGGTTCTGCTAAAAGAACAGACCGCAATTCGGGTGAACGACCCGACATTTTCCATTAGACCTAACACTAACCCCAACAAACCGTTAATTTTCAATTCTAGTGAGTATCTGCAAGTAGAGATAATAGTTGACAATCGCTCTTATCTCGTAGATAGATTCCGCTTGAGTTGTCCAGATTTAGACGATGACTGGTTCACAATTAATTATCCTGCAACTGGATTTGAGGGGCCAGGATTAGTGTCTGACGTGACTGCATTAGAACTCAATCCTGGTACTCAAGGTCAAATATTATTGAAATTTCACCCACCTGGGGATACCCTTGCGGGAAGCTATTCTCCGACAATCCGCTTGTATTCAGAAAACTCTCCAGATTTAGTACTACTGGATTTGGTATATATCCAAATTCCGACAAATTATCGCTTAGATATACAACTTAATACCATCTTGGGACAAGTTAGCCGTAGTCTTGGCAAGTACGAATTATCACTAGCTAACCAGGGCAATATTGTCCGCGAACTGATATTAAACTTAAAAAGTCGAGACGAAGAAGAACTATATACTTACAAATTCGATCCTACGGAAGTCAGATTATTACCTAATAGAAGTGCTGTGGCTAATTTGACGGTCAAACCCAAACCTTGGTGGCGACGACCGTGGTTTGGTACAGGGCTAGCGATCAACTTTCAACTCGATGTCAAAGACCAACAAAATTTACCCCTACCGAACACACTGCCTCAAGGAACTTTGGTATGGAAACCCCGTCCTTGGTGGCAATTTCTTCTATTAATTTTAGCAATTTTGGGGTTATTGGGAGGCATAGGATTTATCATTTGGCGAATTTTAAACCCCGACCCTTTGAGATTAGAAAATTTTAGTGCAAATGACTCTCAAATTACTGAAGGTGATGAGGTAGCTTTAAACTGGGAAATTCATCAATATAAACAGTTAAAAAAGTTAGTTTTGACAGCTAAAGGTTCCCAACCTATTCAGCCGATTACTTATGACTTTAACAATGGCATTCCTGAAACACTGGGTAAAGGAAGTGCTAATGAAATCCCTCCTTGTCAGGTACAAGACAAACAAGAGTTAATTTGTAGCAACGTAAAAACTGGAGTGAAAACAAAAGGTAATTACACTTTTGAATTACAAGCCTTTTATCGCAATGGTATACAAATATTTTCCCGAACTAACCAAGTAGTAGCGCAAACTACCCAAGTAGAAATTGCAGAAAAACCAATTGCATCAGTAGTTAATTTTCAGCTAGATAAGCCCCAGTACACAAAAGGTGAAAATATTCTTTTTAGTTGGACAATTGCACGTCCATTATTGCTGTCACAACTACAGGTTGTTGGCAATGCAGATGATGGTACATCTTATGGTAAACCAGTTACTTACAAATTTAATCAAGGCAATATTACAGACCCTAAACTTAACAAACTATGTATACAACAAAATCAACAATTGCAATGTAAAAATATTCCTTTATTAGCAAATAAAGTGGGGAGTTTTGCATTTGAAATCAAAGCTGTTTCTAATAATGGCAGCGACAAGATTAGTTCTAAAAAAGCTGAATCCAAAATTCCAATATTACCCAAACCATTTAAGATTGTTTATTTCAAAATTAACGGTAGCGAACAACCAAATTTAGTTCTCAATGAAGGAACATCTGCTATTCTGAGTTGGAGAGTAGAGGGAGAAAATATTCAGGTTAAACTTATACCATACGGCAATGATGTTCCAGCAGTTGGTTCAACTAAGTTTCTAGTAAATCAAGCTTTCCCCGCTCAAATCGGACTGCTAGTCAATGATATATCTGGTAAGCAACAACCCCAGCAAAGAGGATTTGCAATCACAGTCCTCAAAAAAGTAGAGCCTACTCCTATACCTAGCTTTAACCCAATTCCACCTAATAATAGCCCATTTAAGACTCCCTTACCTCTGAGGTAAGGTTTATCGAAGGAAGGCTGTCTTGAAAATAAGAAGTAGGGAAAGCTCATATTTTGCACCTTGTCACCCATCTGCTCAAGAACCACTATATCACTTTCCCTTCGTCCAAGATTTTTTGTTAGGCTTATAAAGGTTGTTTTAAAAGTAGTAAAGTATACTCAAAACGTTAAAACACCCATTTCCTTGTAGGGAAGAGGATCTGGGGGGTTAGGTTACGAGGGTTTTGATGTTACCAAAAATACTTTTAAAACATCCTCTTAGGGAGATTCTCCATAGACTATAAAAGACTTAGTTAAACCGAAAACCTTTTCTTCATAAAGTTGCGCTTTGGGGAACAGATTCAGGAATCTTCTCTTACTCAGCAGCTTAATTGAATTAGCTATCCTTCTAGCCAGCTGTTTATCAGATACCTTGTCAAACCATCCAAGAGCAAAATTGGTTAGTAGCCATACCTGAAGATTTATAGGAAGAAATTGAAATAAAGGAAAAACAAAATGGGGTTCAATCGGAAAAAAAAGATTAGGTGTTTGAACAAAATATCTTTTTCCTACTCGCATTACTTCAGTGGCCATTTGGTACTGTTTATCATAATCTCCTACATGTTCAATCACTGAATTTGAAAAGACTATATCAAACTCATCGGATTGAAAATTTACCATGTTTGTAGCATCTCCAACAACTTGGTTGATCTGTGGGTGTGTTGAGCTTGTTTCAGTAAATTTTATATTTAGTAGAGTAATTTTTACCTGTTTATTTTCTTCATTCAAAAAACCTAAATTCTCCCAAAAGCTTACTGTTCCTCCAACATCGAGTATTTTTATATCAGAGGGTAGTGAGTCTAATATAGATGTGAACAAAGAGAAACGTTTCTTTCTAAGTCTACTTGCCCAGGAGTCAGTAAGACTAGTGTCATATACATTACGCATTAATTTAGTCATTTTTTATTCACACAAAAATGATTTTACTCACAGCTGATTCTTTGACTTAAGTAACTGAGAGCCATCATCTTACCACAGTTAAGCATCAAGGTTGCCGTCCTGCTTCCTGCTCGCTCAATTCCTATTTTTCTGAAAAGCTCGGCGCCTGCGCCCATTTTCAACTTGAGGTTTTCGCAACGGTACTACCTCAGCTTCACTACTCTCACGTGCTACCCGAATTAGCAACCCAGCAGCTATTAAGCTGGCAATCATAGAATTACCACCATAACTAAACATCGGTAAAGGTAAGCCAGTAGTCGGAAGAGAACCTGTAGCAACACCGATGTGGAGCAATGATTGTCCCACCATCAAAGTCGTCACACCGATCGCTACCAATCGATGTATTATATTTTTAGCCTTCAGCGCCACAACTAATCCGAGAGTAGCGAATGTAGCTAAAAGTACCAACAACACCATACTGCCAACAAAGCCAAACTCTTCAGCGAACACCGCAAAAATAAAATCGGTATCTTGAATTGGTAAATAAAACAACTTTTGTTGAGAAAGCCCATATCCAGCTCCCCAAGTTTTCCCAGAACCCACAGCTAGTAGACTTTGCACCAACTGGTAGCCATCTCCTGTAGCATCTGCCCAAGGATTGAGGAATGACATCACCCGCTTACGCTGATACTCTTTAATACTAATACTGAGTATTGCCAACATCACTCCACCAATTGCTGTTCCTCCCAAGTATTTGTAGGGTAAGCCAGCTGCAAGAGCAATTAGCCAGATAGTCATGCCGCAAAGTGCCGTTGTACTCAAGTTAGGCTGGGCAAGAATTCCTAAAAGTACCAAACCAAAAACGCCCAACCAAGCGAAGCGAACCCGCCAACTAATTCGTTCCCATTGACCAAAAAGCCGCGCACTTTGCAGCACCAAAAAGGGTTTAATTAGTTCTGAGGGTTGAATCGGAATTGGCCCGATCGCAATCCAACGCGCTGCATCAAAAGCTTTTCTTCCCAATCCTGGGATCAGTGTGACAAAAATTAACCCCAAAAACAGCAACAAAAACCAATGGGATAGTCCCAAAATTTTCTGCAACGGCGAATTAACAATAATATTGAATCCGATTAAGGAAACTAAGACCCAAAGCAGTTGACGTTTAAAGTAGTACAAACCATCATTATGACGAGCATCAGCAACAGGATATGATGCTGAAAATAGCATGATCAAGCCGACGAACAGCCAAATCAACGTTAACCAGCGCAACAACCGCGCTTCTAATGCCCAGTTGGAGACTGAACTATCAAAAATTGGAATCAGGCGGCGTAGATTCACGATCGGTACAGGTAAAAAGTTAGAAATTAGGAGTTAGAAATAAAACTCATAAATCATAACTTATAACTCATAAGTAGGCTTTACAACTATAAAAGACCATTTATAAAGTAAATCTTTAGACGACTATAGGAATCCGCTTTGATCCGGAGAAATTATTTGCGTGGTGCGCGTTCGCAAAGCGTCTCGCACAGAAGCGCAGCGCAAGCGCGATAGGGAGGGAACAGGGAACTCTTAACAGGGAAGAAAGAATAAATGTGTACTGAGTTTTTTCACGCAATCAAATACGAGTCTTATAGACGACGTAAACATAATACGTTTACCGTTATCTCCTTGATTGAGCGATGTCTACGATGGTCACTGACTTGTACTGAGCGCAGCCGAAGTAGCCTTGTCGTACCACTTCGTGGAAGCAAGCTAGCAAGAGCGTCTCCAAGAGTTGTGCGGGCTGCGCCAACGCTTACTATACCCCTAGCTCAAAGCCCTATTCTCTCGTGAATTATTGTCACTAATATAAAGTTATTGAGAATACAGTCTAGTCTGAAACTCTTGCTACTTCGTTGTTTCATGACTTAACGGTAAAAGTCAGATACCGCTGGGCATCTAAACGCCGTATGACTTTCTCTAAATTACGTATCATCAACCAAAAAGAATTGAGTCGATGGCTAGAATTGGCAAGTACAGCAAAGGTACAGTAGTTAGCTTCTCGATCAACACTCTACTAATTGATATCCTGACTTTTAATCTCTGGCATTTTGTTTTAGATACTGGCACACTCCCGCACTCATTGCTAGTAGATTAGGTTGTATATTTTTTCCTAAAAAATCTTCAACTACATTAGCAATTGTACTTGTGAGAAAGAATGGTACTCCATTGATTTGTTTTGGGTCGATCGCTAGTTCACCACGGCTTTCAATTATTGTCGTATTCCCATCTGACAGAAAGCGATTTTTGCCAGAACACTTGACTGCTTTTGTGAAAGCATGAGTTTCAATACGCCATTCAACTGTAAACAGAGCCTGATTCCACGTATTATATTCTGTCCACGAGAGCATCTCTTCACTGAGGATAACTCTTGCTGCTGCTGGAATTTCGCTGCCACCGTGCCATTCATTAACAGTATAAATATTACTGCCTACTTCACTACGTGATTTAACTTCGATGTCGCGCACGTTTGGCATATAGGGAACTAGCTCAACTAGTTTGTCCCGATAGGTAGCATAAACTAGGGAACGGGGAAAAGGAATTTGGCTATTAGCAGAGATGAGCATTAATTAATACCATATTCAAATATAGACATAACGAAGAATTGCCAAGAATTTGGCGATGGCGTAACCGCCCACCGAAAGCGATCGCAATATAACTATTTTTCACAGTAGCATTTCAAATTCGGTAAAAAGCTACTTTTTTTTGATATGTTTAGCTTTAGTGTCGAAAGTCTCAAGTTTGTTCGTTAAGTTAGTAAATGTGCTTTAAATCATAATTTCTCATGAAATTGGCAATTCTTCCTCCTGTTGCTGATAATAGTTTTAGAGCTAATTATCTAAGAGGTTGATTGTGGTCTTTGCTCAAACCAGTCTCTGTGATGTAATAACAACTCGCCTCACGTTAGACGAGTATCGGACTATGGAAGAAACCAACCCCGAACGCCGTGAATACCGTAACGGAGAGATTATTACTATGTCGGGAGGGTCGGAATCTCACAGTGCGTAGACGCGAAGCGGCTTGTCGTGAGACATCGCCAGCAAGTTCTTAATTTACTTGGGATTTTTACTAAGAGACACCGATTTTCGCTTGTATAATAGCGACTTGCGAGTTTGGATTCCTGAATATCAGTGTGGGACTTATACCGATTTGATGGTTGTTAATGGTGAACCAGAGTTCAATGGCAATGTCTACGACAAGCCGCAAGAGCGTCTACGCAATGATGAAATTCTTAATCCAATGCTTATTGTCGAAGTTTTATCGCCCTCTACCGAGGCATACGATCGCGGCGAAAAGTTCAGAAAATATCGCTCGATTGCCAGCTTTTGTGAATATCTGCTTGTAAGCCAAACTGAACCCTACATTGAGCAGTATCACAACTTGGATCGTAATAGTAACGATCGCTGGCTATGGCAAGTTCACTCTCACCTCGAGCGGACGATTGTTCTGCACAGTTTAAACATAGAAATTCCCCTGACTGAAATCTATCGTCGGATTAATTTTTAACAAAGTTTGGGGTTTAATTCCCCTGCCTAAGAAGGGTAACAGGTTTTGTGTTGGGGTTAAATCCACGTTACAAAACGTAATTGCGAATTGCGAATTGGTTTAAGGGTGGCTAACTCTTTTACGAAAATATCAACTAAGCCAGAAAACTATTTCCTCCTCCAGATGGGTAGAGTGTCCATACTCCTCCGACTCCCAAGAGCTAACAATGACCTTTCCCATAGTTTTCCTCCTTCTTGAATTCGGGAATTTTCTCACAATACTTTAACGCCAAGCTGATTTACAAATGTCACTAAAAACGTTGCGAACAGCATCAACAAAAACCAGATATGAATACATAGTTTTAATGCTTGAATTAGTGAACAGGTGAATATCTGAAAAGTGGATATTCACCTGTAATTAGTTATTGAATTGTTAACAATCGGGTACTTGGCGTAGCAATTATTTCTTTTGAGCAATGCGATTTATCCTGTTATGTTCAAGAGTGCTTCGCCAGCATTATCAGTTCAGATTACGGAATTGTGGAGTTCGCACCACAGGCTGTTGAGCGATCGCACCCGAAGCTGGTCTTGCCACCTTCGCCCAAGAGAAAATACCAACCTTCAAGCGATCGCTCTGATGGTTCAGTTAAATATACTGGCGATCGTCTTGCTATGTCTTTCCCACTTTTGTGTTCAGTGACAATTACCAGATAAAATATTACCAATAGATTGATAGATTGCTCCCCTTACCAATGCAGTCCAACATGAAGTAACCTCTGCTGTAACCGTGTGTAGCGTTGTTCTTGCCGGACAGAACACACACCCAAAGCAGAAAATTGGACCCAAAGGAGAAATCACCATGACCCCTGACAATGACACCCACTATTACCGCCTTTGAACGGTCGCCTGATGGCGGCAAGGGACTGGCGCGTGACATGCGCGTTCGCTGGGCGCTCGAAGAAGTGGGGCAACCTTACAACGTTCGTCTTGTTTCGTTCAGTGAGATGAAGCAACCCGCGCACCGTGCGCTTCATCCTTTCGGGCAAATTCCAACCTATGAGTCAGGCGATCTCGCCCTGTTCGAGTCGGGGGCGATCGTGTTCCATATCGCAAAGCGCCATACAGGGCTGTTGCCAGACGATGCCAATAGTCAAGCGCGAGCGATCGCCTGGATGTTTGCCGCACTTAACACAATGGAGCCGCCAATCGTCGATCGGGAAATCGCCACGTACTTAGAGCGCGATCAAGTTTGGTATGAGCAGCGCTTGCGTGTCGTCGAAGGTCGCATCCGCGACCGGCTCTTAGAACTTTCCAGTCACCTTGGAGATGCCGACTGGCTTGATGGCGCATTTAGCGCAGGCGACCTGATGATGGTGGAAGTGCTGCTCAGGTTGAAAGACTCTGGTATGCTCGACGACTATCCGAATCTCTCTACCTATGTCGCCCGTGGCGAAGCGCGGCCCGCCTTCAAGCGGGCTTTCGCCGCTCAATTAGCGGTTTTCACTCTTCAGCAACCGACTGGCTGACTAGCGCAAAAGATAGATATAACACTATTGCCCATAGTGTTACATCCTGGAGTTTAGACTAAAGCAAGCAAAAATAGCTCAACATTTGAATCAAGTTAGATTTTTCGTGAAATGGTATAACAGCACTCTAGAACACTGTTTGGCGCAATTCTGGAAATACTTTGGAGACTTTATTCAGAAGATAATCGCCATAAGTCCCGCGAAATTCGTGGACACTGGCTTTATCCCAGCGATCGCTTCGATCGTCATTCACTACTATGCCGTTCAATTCAATAGGTTTGACTTCAATGTTGAAATTGGGATCGAAGAAAAATGGAAATGATAAGCGACTACTTGTCGATCGGTTCTGAACGCGGTGGGGTGTTGAGCGATACAGTCCTCGTGTCATCCGATCGAGCATATCCCCAATGTTACATACGAATGAACCAGGAATAGGAGGTGCATCTATCCAACCAGACTTTAATTTGACTTGTAATCCACCGACATTATCTTGTTTTAGTATAGTTAATACTCCATAATCTGTATGTTCGCCAACGCCCCATTTAGATTCAGATAATGATGAATGAGGAGGGTAATTGAAAATCCGAAATAATATCAATGGGTTTTTTGTATAACGGTCTGCAAAGTAGGACTTTTCTAACCCCAAACTTAGAGCAATACCAGCCATTAGGGTGTGTCCAAGTCTGGTCATTGAATCTATATAATTCAGCACTGTTTCCCGAAATTGGGGAATATTCGATGGAAAAAGATTTCGACCGTGCATTGGTACACCAGTTTTCACAAGTGGGTGGTCTGATTCTAGTTCTGTACCGAAGTAAATACCTTCTTTTAAGTCCGGTCTACCTGATGTCAACTCATTACCCACGGGGAAATATCCTCGCCATGCTTTACCACCAAGAGCCATACGAATCTTCAGTTTTGTTTCTATATCCTGCGCGAAAAACTGTTGGCTGAGATGTTCTAACTGCTTTTGTAATTGCTCATCAACTCCATGTCCGACGATATAGAAGAAACCGTAATCATGGAGAGCTTGTCTAATTTGGTCTGCAATTACATCACTGGAGTTGCTAGTTTGAGAAACCAATGGACTAATATCAATGACGGGAACTTCTGAAAACTCTTTATCTACAACTTGTAAGATTGTCATACTCTGTTTTTTTAGTAGTGTGTAGATTAATAACTAGACTACATAATAAATAGTAGACCTCTTGCAAAAATATATTTTTGCACTCTAAGAGCTGATTCGTAAAGAAAATCTAAAGAGAACAAAGCCCCAGTGTATTCAGGTTATAGGCTAAATCAATAACATTGATGTTGTTGTCGATGAGCCGTCTACCAGCGATAGAAAATCCACACCGCAAACCCTATCCCAGTGATTTAAGCGATAGCGAATGGTTAATTCTCAAGCCTCTTCTACCAAGCCCTAAAGGATTTGGGCATCCTATAGAAGTAGATTTACGAGAGATTCTTAATGCAATTTTCTACGTGCAACGTACTGGATGTCAGTGGGAAATGTTGCCTCATGACCTTCCTCCTTACACCACTGTGTACGGCTACTTTCAGAAATGGCAACGCAAAGGCATCTGGCAGAAAATTCACGGGCCTTGTACGCCATCAACTTCGTCAAGATTTAGGACGAGATGAACACTCTACTGTAGCGATCGCAGATTCTCAATCAGTGAAGACCACGGAAAAAAAAGGGAGGTCTACGGCTTTGATGGTGGTAAGAAGGTTAAAGGGCGTAAACGCCATATAGTTGTGGATTCTCAAGGGTTGTTAATCGGTGTGTTAGTGACCGAGGCGAATGCCTCAGAACGTTTGGGTGCAGTGGTTGTACTGGATGAAGCGGCTGTAGAGTTGTCTAAATTGGAAGTTGTTTGGGTAGATCAAGGCTATTCGGGAGAAAACTTTGCTCAAGCGGTCAGGCAAGTTTGCGGCGAACAGGTTCGTGTTGAGGTAATTCAACGGCACTCGAAAGCATTTGAGCGATTACCGAAACGATGGATTGTAGAACGCACATTCGGTTGGCTGAATCGATTTCGGCGTTTGAGCAAGGATTACGAGTTGTACACAGAGTTAAGTGAAGCTATGATTTATGGTTCATTGATTCGTCTGATGATTAAGCAAATGGTATCTTAAGCTTTTGTTTACGAATCAGCTCTTAGGGAAAAGGTTTTGGTTAAAGGGAAAGAATTTTGAGTTTCTTTACCCTTTTCTCCTGCCCCTTATCCCCTTCTTGGGACCCCACCCTCCCCTTTCTTTCAAGGGCAGGCTTTTAGGCTTTCGATAAATAGTTGAGAATGTTCTCAATTATTGAACGTAGTTTTAAGTTCTCAGACAATGGTTTTGGTTTTAAAATCCCAAAAATTTGTCTAATCAAAAAAACCTGCCCCAGAAAGCCCTCCCCTTTACCCCGACAAATGCCAAGAAGTCCAGTATGTAATTGAACTGGTATGCGATATTTCGCCACGACTAACGCCCAAATCTACCTTGTGTCACCTGAGATTCTTCTTGCTTACTAGAGTTAACCATTTGCATCAAGTGTTGGTTTAGATAGTTTTGTGGCGAGAGAAGAATTTTTCGGATTGTGTCGTCAGTGAGTCGAAGATTTGTCTGTAGGTGGCGCTTTTACGGTTTGGTTCCCTGATGTTGGGTTCTAGCGGTACGTCTGTCGGGAACGAGTCTACATGGGCGGTGGCGATAATGCACTATAGCATCATGGAGTAGAGCAGCGATCGCTCTTTTTTTATCTCTGATTCTGGACACTCATCTAGCTCTTAAATAAGTAAAGCTAATGATTTTTATTGACTCTACAAAATTCTTAGCACTTGATTAATTTTTGTAAAGCGGTGTAAAGTAATTTCACAGGCGAAAACTTTACCGCCTGATTCATAAACAACCGCAATCATAAAACCATGACAGCAACCTTACAACAGCGCTCAAGCGCCAATGTATGGGATCGATTCTGCGAATGGATCACCAGCACCAACAATCGGATCTACATCGGTTGGTTCGGCGTATTGATGATACCCACCTTACTAGCCGCCACCGCTTGCTTCGTAATCGCCTTCATCGCTGCTCCTCCAGTAGACATCGATGGAATCCGCGAACCAGTAGCAGGTTCCTTGATTTACGGAAACAACATCATCTCCGGTGCAGTAGTACCTTCCTCCAACGCCATCGGTTTGCACTTCTACCCAATTTGGGAAGCAGCATCTCTTGATGAGTGGTTGTACAACGGCGGTCCTTACCAGTTGGTAATTTTCCACTTCCTGATTGGCGTATTCTGCTACATGGGTCGTGAATGGGAACTATCCTACCGCTTAGGAATGCGCCCTTGGATTGCGATCGCCTACTCAGCACCTGTTGCAGCAGCAAGTGCAGTATTCTTGGTATACCCGATCGGACAAGGATCATTTAGCGACGGTATGCCCTTGGGTATAAGTGGAACCTTCAACTTCATGATCGTCTTCCAAGCAGAACACAACATCTTGATGCACCCATTCCACCAGTTAGGTGTAGCAGGTGTATTCGGCGGCAGCTTGTTCTCTGCGATGCACGGTTCTCTTGTAACTTCTTCCTTGGTTCGTGAAACAACCGAAACCGAATCTCAAAACTACGGTTACAAGTTCGGTCAAGAAGAAGAAACCTACAACATCGTTGCGGCTCACGGCTACTTCGGTCGGTTAATCTTCCAATACGCTTCCTTCAACAACAGCCGTTCACTGCACTTCTTCTTAGCAGCATGGCCTGTAATCGGCATCTGGTTCACCGCCTTGGGTGTAAGCACAATGGCGTTCAACTTGAACGGTTTCAACTTCAACCAGTCAATCATTGATTCTGAAGGTCGTGTGATTTCAACTTGGGCAGATGTAATCAACCGCGCTAACCTGGGTATGGAAGTTATGCACGAGCGTAACGCTCACAACTTCCCTCTGGATTTGGCTGCTGGCGATTCCGCTCCTGTTGCTCTGACTGCTCCTGCGATCAACGGTTAATAGCAGCGATCGCGTCAAATAAAATCAAAGGCGCTCTCCAGAAAGGGGGGCGCTTTTTAGTGTCGATGATTGGTGGTGGCGTGATAGCAGAGCATCAGTGAAATGGTATAAACTGTCGGCTGCAACACAGTTGTTGTACTGTGCCGCAGCGATGGTTGATTTAACCCCGAACCGGGAGGGAGATAGAAAACTCAGAGCCTTGTCCCAATTGGGACTGAACTTCCAGCCGACCATCATGTTTCTCGACGACAATCTGACGGGCGATCGCTAAACCTAACCCCGTTCCCTTGCCAACCTCTTTAGTGGTAAACAAGCGATCAAAAATCTTAGATTTAACTGATTCATTCATGCCTTTTCCATTGTCAGAAATACGAATTTCAACCGCATTTTGTTCGGATAATAATGTAGTGGAAATCGCGATTTGTTGGGGATGATTTTCTAACTCTTCAAAGCTTGTTTGCTGTGCTATTTCATCGAACATATCAATCGCATTAGCCAGAATGTTCATAAACACCTGGTTAAGCTGACCGGGGAAGCAATCAATTTCAGGGATATTACCGTAGTTACGGATAACTTTAATGGCAGGCCGATTTTCATTTCCTTTGAGCCGATACTTGAGAATCAACAGCGTACTATCTAACCCTTCGTGCAAGTTGGCTTTAACTTTATGTTCTGTATCGGCACGAGAGAAGGTACGCAGGCTCGTACTGATGCTTTTGATGCGATCGGTTGCGCCTTTCATCGAGTCAATTAATTTAGGTAAATCCTCCAACATAAACTCCAGGTCAAGTTCTTCGGCTAATTCGGCCACCGCACCCGTAGGTGGCTGGTGCTGCTGATAGGTATCTAAATACTCACACAGGTCTCGTACATAATCTTTGGCATTGTTAATACTGCCGTTGAGAAAGCCAATTGGGTTATTAATTTCGTGAGCCACCCCAGCCACCAAGTTACCCAAAGTCGCCATTTTTTCGCCTTGCACAATCTGAAGCTGAGATTCTTCCAGTTGTTGAGTATATGCTTGGGCTTGCTGATAAAGACGAGCATTTTCCAGTGAAATCGCAGCTTGGGCGCAAAGCAGATTCAGTACCTCAACGCGATCGCGGGTAAAGGCTCCAGTTGCCAGGTTATTTTCTAGATAGACTACGCCCAGCAACTTGCCCTGTTGCAGAATTGGGCTGCACAGCAGACTCTTGGGCTGTTGATTTTGGATATACGCATCGCCAAGCAATAGCGGCTCTTGGGCGGCATTGCTAATCACAGCAGGCTGCAAGCTGCGTTTGACTTTTGTTACCAGAGCGATCGGCACTATACCACTCTCGACAAGCGACTGGGTTGGATGCAAAATCTGCGTTTCGATTTGGCGCGATGCCGTAAGTTCTGCCCTCGCCTGAACCGTGAGATTTTGCCCCTCACTCAACATCAAAGCGCACTGTGTCGCACCAGAGGTTTGCATTACCGTCAGCAAGAGAGTAGCAATTAACGGCTCAAGCTCGATTTCACTGGAAAGAGTTTGCGACGCTTTGAGGATGGCAACCAGATCCAGAGAATCAGAAAGACTCGTGGAGGAACTACTAGTCGAGGTGACAGTTGCAGTGGAAAATAAGGTTTCATCAATAGAAAGTGGTGTCTGCGCCCCTTGGAAGATGGGAGCTAGCAGTTGGGGATAGCGAGTTTCCAAGTCAGCGAGTTTGGCTTTCGCCCCCCAGCGAGCATAGCCATAGTAAGCGTCAATCAAGTAAGTTTGGGCGATGCGCTCTTTGTTCCAATTTAGATAGAATTTTGCCGCGAGTTCATTGCTAAGGGCTGCTTCTTGAGAATAGCCATTGGCTTTGGCCCCCGCGATCGCCAGATCGTAAAATTCTATAGCTTCGGTTTTGCGATCGAGAACGCGATATTTTTCCGCTTCTACTAAATGATATTTGTGCAAGTAATTCATGGGGCCATAATCTGCCCAATCTTTTAACTTAGCTTGATTTTCTTCCATTCGCTGCCATTGCGGTTCTGACGGGGAAATTGATTCACCAGGATGAGCCAGCATGGTCAGAGAATCATAGAAATAAAAGATTGGTTCAACGATACTTCCCATCCCGCCGGCTAAATAATGTCGCGTTTGAGCGGCATCGTGTTGGGCTTTGGCAAAGTCTTGCAGCCAGTAATTTAAGGTGAAGCGATAAAGGTAAAAGAAGGATAGTCGGTAAAAATCGACTTTTGCCTCATCCAGAACTTTCTGTTCGTAGGCATCCTGGCGTAAGGGAATTTCTTGTTCTGACTGACCTAAGAGAATTTGCGCCGCTTGCCAGTAAGCCAATACACAGTTTGCTGCCGTGACTTGGTGGAGGTCGGACAACTGCTGGTAATAGGCACGAATTTGGGGTTCGAGTTCAGCGAGCGGTTGACCGTACCAATACGCATTGAAGCAGTACAACTGGGCATCGTAACCCATAAATTCTAGATTGCCAGTTTCCAACCCGGCTTGATATCCATCTAGTAGAATAGGCAGCGTGTCTTGCAGATGGATTGTCCAAGAACCCACATAAGCCCCCATTAACATGGCGGTTGCGGCTCGAATGTTTTTGGCATCGGGTTCTAAGGCGAGTTGGTATCCTAATTGCCCAAACTGAGGCACTTTTGACATATCGCTCCACAGCATCCTCAGTTGGAAGGCGTAACCTACGTAGCAAAACGCCGAAACCGGACTGTTGCCAAATTGAATCGATAATTTGACCTGGAGTGCCACAACTAGGAAATAAAGCTTTGTGCCGGACATATAACAAACTGGTGTCAGCCGCGCCGCATTTTGCATAATTGCTAATTGCTGCGGATCGGTCATTTTCGGCAGATGAATGAATGACTCAATGGAACGACCCCTCAATTAAAGCATCAATTTCTTGCTTCAGGAGGCGAATATCATCTAGGGTTGGTTCATCTGGCAAGTTTACGCCCAACATCCGGAAGACTGATTGACCGATCGCAATCGCCTCGACAAATTGATTGCGGGCGACTAATGCCTGAATTCTGACTTGATAGACTGGCACTCGTTCTAGAGGCGTTTTTGCACGATCGATTACCGCTTCAATCCACTCATCCATCTGCTCAAAAGCACCAGCCAAAAAAGCAACCTCAGCAGCTAAGTCATGCAGGGATAGAGTTATTTCATACTGCCGTTGCCAAGCGTCCCCTCCCAGCAGTTGCAGCCCGACTGTGGCATATTCACGGGCGGCTTGATAGGCAGTTGCGCCTCTGGCTTTGCGGCAAGCCGTGAGGTTGAGTTGAGCGAGTTCGTCCCGTTGGTGTTGTTTTCCAATCAGCGTGGTTCCATAGTTCAACTGATTGACGATTTCAAAAATGCGCTCTTCTCTGGCGGCTGGGGGAAACTTGTTGCAGTAGAAGTTGTCCGATTTGGTAATGAGTCGTCTGTTTTTGCTCGTCAGGGATGAGGGAATAGGCAGCTTGCTGGACGCGATCGTGGAGAAAGCGATAGGAACAGTTAAACGATAATGGTTGCTGGACTTGTGCCACCTGAAGTTCTGATGGTTGGTAGAACTTATAGACATCGCTAATAGGCACAATCATGCCTTCTTGCAAGGCTTTCCAGAGGTCGAGTGCGGTATCTTCGGGCGATCGCTGATTGACAATCGCCAGGGTAGACAAATCGAACTGAGCGCCAATGCAAGCTGCCAGTTTCAAAGCAGTCTGGGTGGCAGTCGGCAATTTTTGCAACTGAAGTGCCATGAACTCGACGACATCATCCGTGAGTGCGAGTAACTTCACCGTTGCTAAGTCACATTGCCAATGTCCTGTCTGGAAGTCAAACCAAATATAGCCGTCCTCATACAGTGCTTTGAGAAATTGGGTGAGGAAGAAGGGATTCCCCTTGGTTTTTTGATAGACCAACTCCGAAAGCGGTTGAGCCAGTTCAGTTGAGCAACTGAGCGTATCTGCTGTTAACTGATTCACATGGGCTTGGCTCAGAGGTTCTAGGGTGAGGGTATGGATAAAGGTTTGGGCTTTTTTGACCTCATCGAGCATCAGCATCAACGGATGAGTCGGGAACACTTCGTTATCCCGATAAGCTCCGATGACGAATAAATAACCGCGCTCGCGTTCTGTCAGCAGTAGTTTCAGCAAGTTTAGCGAAGCCGAATCAGCCCATTGCAAATCATCTAAGAAAATCACCAGTGGATGCTCTGGCGTGGTGAACACCGTGATGAACTTCTGGAACAGCAGATTGAAACGATTCTGAGCAGCACTACCGGAGAGTTCTGGTACTGGGGGTTGTTGACCGATGACATGTTCGAGTTCCGGAATCACCTCGATGAGTACCTGGCCATTGTCACCTACTGCCGCCAGGATTTTCGCTTTCCACTCAGCTAACTGTGCGTCATCACTGCTCAGAAGTTGACCCATCAGGTCGCGGAAGGCTTGGATAAAGGCACTAAACGGCAGATTGCGGTTGAACTGGTCGTATTTACCTTTGATGAAATAGCCATGCCAACGCACAATCGGCTTATGCACTTCATTGACGACGGCAGTTTTGCCAATACCGGAAAAACCTGCTACTAACATCAGTTCGGAGGCTCCGTTGGCAACTCGGCCAAAAGCATCAAGTAAGGTTTGAACTTCTTGTTCTCGTCCGTAGAGTTTCTCGGGAATCAAAAAGCGATCGCTAATATCCCTTTGCCCTAAATCAAACCAGGCGAGTTTGCCCGTAGCATGATATTCTTCCTGGCATCGCAACAGATCGTGCTTGAGACCGAGGGCGCTTTGATAGCGGTCTTCGGCATTCTTGGCCATCAGTTTGCGAATGATTTCACCGAGTATGATGGGCAAATCGGGATTGCGATCGCAGATAGAAGGTGGTTGTTTCGCTATATGGGCGTGAACCATTTCCATTGGCTCGTCTACTGGAAATGGTAACTGTCCCGCGAGCAGTTCAAAAAACGTAACTCCCAAAGAATAAAAATCGCTGCGATAGTCAATTCCCCGGTTCATTCGCCCGGTTTGTTCCGGTGAGATATAGGCGAGTGTGCCTTCTAGAACGTTGGGATTTTGAATCTCTTGGGTTTCGCGGGGTAATAGGGAGGCGATGCTAAAGTCAATCAGCTTAATCTCCCCCGTTTCTGGTTGAATCAGAATGTTGGCTGGTTTAATATCTTTGTGGATAATCCGTTGCTGATATAGCTGGTGGAGGATATCTACAATTTGCAGGGCAATGGGCCAGAATTGTTCGACACTCAAAGGGGCAGCCTGGATGCGATCGCGTAGGGAGATGCCACCGATGTCTTTCATTACCAAAGCATAGCCATTTTGATATGGTTCTAGACTCAGCGGTTGGACAATGCCTGGGATGTCGAGATTTTTCGCGATCGCATACTGATTGCGAAACTGCACCAATTCGCTAAAGCTGGGATAGTCGTGTCGCAGTAGTTTAATAATGACTGGTTTTCGATCTAATTCCCTAAGAGCGCGATGTACTAGGGTATTGGAACTCGAATAAATTAGCTCGTTTATGCGATAACCAGCGATTCTCAACATAAATCTTATTTTTATTTACAAATCTTTTTTTATCTATATAGAGAATTCCCGTTTTAAGATTATCTTTAACTTTTAGAGACAAAAATTAATAATTATGGTCAAATTTGCGATCTTTTGCTCTAAAATTACTGGCTCAAAATGTCATTAATTAACTATAAAAAAGTAAAACGACTTATACTAATTCTCTAAAATCGGGCAACACATATTAGCCCCGAAACCTAATTCATATATGACGCATCTTATTCAAACAATTCAACATAAAATGCTTAGTAAACAAATTCTCATCTAATTAACTCCGACAACATCTGTTCAAGAATATCTTCTAAGAATTCTGACTTTGAAGGATACAGAGAAACTGGCCCAGCAAGAAATTTTCAATGAAGCTTATCGGGCAATGGTCGCACCTAATATTGCTGGTATTGAAGAAGATATGAGTGTGCCTTATGAAGAGTGCCTGAAGGTTGGGAAAGAAACGCTAATTGTGTTTGATGAAACTGTTGAACAAGCTAAGAATAGAAAGAATGCTGACGCTCCAGTTCCACTTTATACTCGTGGGTATCGTCTTTTAAATATGTTTAACTTTTGATTTGCATAAAATCTGAGCCATAAAAAAGAGGTCTTTCTCGACCTCTTACCAATTCCCTAAAATAATATTCTATTTACAGAATTACGACAAGCCAGTATTAGCGCCTTGCTTACCAGTTGCTAGTTCCACTTTGATGATTGTGCCACCTGCTTTTTGAATACGTTGCTGTTCGCGGAACCAGTTTTCATAAGGAACTAGCTTAGTGAAGTAAGTATTTTGCAGTTCGCGTTGAGTCCGAATTCGGGTTTGGCTAGGAACTAGAGCAGTAATTTTAAACAAACGGGACATATTTTGAAAATCTCCTGTATACCTTGTGAAAACTTTTTTATCTCAAAATCTTGAGTGCAAATCTTTTAATCATTCAAAGGCTGGAAATCAAACATCAATACTAGACCACCAACACTCATCACTGATAATTTACCAAGATAAGCAATATAACGTTCTAGCACTCACGGCTGATTTCCAGACCTTAATAAAGCCGCACCTAAATTCTTAAGCGCAAACTAGTTCTTAGCTTAAGCCAGAGGAGATATAGTCTAAGTAAACGCCCATTTCCTTACCAGCATCAGAACCTACCAAACTGGCGGTTACTTCTTTGATTGCTTGGATAGCTTGTACGGTAGCACCAACGGGAACACCTAAGGAGTTGTAGGTTTCCTTCAAGCCATTGAGCACACGCTCGTCTAGGATCGAAGGATCGCCAGCCAACATAGCGTAGGTGGCATAGCGGAGGTAATAATCCAAATCACGGATGCAAGCAGCATAGCGGCGGGTGGTGTACATATTGCCGCCGGGACGGGTGATGTCAGAGTATAGCAAAGATTTTGCTACAGCTTCTTTGACGATCGCAGCAGCGTTAGCGCTGATGGTGCTAGCAGCACGTACCCGCAGTTCGCCAGTAGAGAAGTAGCCTTTTAGCTTCTCTAAAGCAGAAGAGTCTAGATATTTACCTTGAACGTCTGCGGAGTTAATGACAGCGGTAATTGCGTCTTGAGCCATGTTGTTAATTCCTTATTTCCAACCGTATTGCAATACTTCTGTTTAAGTAGGTAAACAGCTTTACCCTATCCTAGAAGGGCACCAACTAGGTAGTCGAAGTAGCCAGCAGCTTCACTAGCTTCATCACCAGAGAGCAGTGATGCAGAGCCATTCTTCAGTCCGCGAATACCTTCAGCAACACCATCGATAGGAGTTCCCAAGGACTTGTACAGTTCACGGGCACCAATAACACCAATTTCTTCGATGGGGGTGACATCACCAGCAACGATACCGTAGGTAACGAGACGGAGATAATAATCTAGGTCACGCAGACAAGTAGCAGTCAATTCTTGACCGTAAGCGTTACCACCAGGAGACACAACATCAGGACGCTTTTGGAACAGTTGATCGCCAGCTTGCTTAACAAGCCGTTCGCGATTTTCTGACAAAACTTGAGCAATCCGCACCCGGCGCTCACCACTTGTAACAAAGGACTTGATCCGATCTAACTCACCAGGGCTGAGGTAGCGAGCTTCTGCATCAGCATTCACGATAGCTTTCGTGACGATACTCATTAATGGATTCCTCCAATACGAATGAAACCAGGATTTGATTAAACTGGTGCGACTTTGAGTTTGGTTTACTGAGTTTGTTTTTTCGTCCTTTTAGACACAACAATTTTACAACTGCTACGGCTAATAAATTACGAGTTTGCTTGAGTCAACATAAGTACACAAGCTTTCAAACTCAGTTACCTTCCGCAAAACATTTTCCGGCATTCTGTTGAGCATTTATGACTGCTCTTAATACTTTGTAATATTGCTTTTCAGAATTTGCTGTTCTAACTGCAATCTGAGAGCGGGATTACGAAAGGTTACGAAGGGGACAGGGGATAGGTTACAGGGGATAGGGAACAGTAAATAATCTGTACCCTATTCCCTATTTTGGACTCCTTACTCCTTAATCAACCGCTACACTGCCAAGGTAGTTACCTACTGGCACAGATGGGAAGCGGTTGTAAGGTACAACATCTTCACCGAAGTAGCGGCTATATTCTGGGCTTTCGACTATTGCTTCTACAACGGCTGACAAACCACTATTGGTTAGCAAGTTGTTGTATTGCACAATTTCTTCCTGAGTTGCGGGTGTACGCCCCAACAGATGACGGAAGAGGAACTCAATGACCTTGGTATGAGGATAAGGTGATAGGAAGCGCTGGCGATAGATTTGGGAACTAGCTAGTTCGCGCACAAACTCCCGCACGGAAATTTCACCATTTTGGAGTTTGCTATCTAGGTCAGTGCGACGGAAATTATCAGGCACTTCACCGCTAAATATATCCAAGACTTGACGATAAATGGCGTTGATTGCCTGTTGTTTTTCGTCTTGGTTGGTGTTTTCTGTTAAACGGTAAATACGTGCATGTTTACGCACACCCTGTTCCACCGTTTGTCCGCTAGCATCGTTGTAGGAACGACCCAGTTCAGCAAAGGATGGCTGACCATTTGTTTGGGCTGCGATATCTGCGATCGCCTGTGCCAAAAGCGGTGTATCGTTACTAACTCCGACACGGGCTTGTACTGGCTTAAAGCTTGGTACAACCACGTCATCATTTTGCTTGGTCAGCTGGTTGTAAAGCTTCTCTGTATTGGGGAAGTTTGCCGCTGGCAGGGTCGGGAAGCGGCGGTAAGGAACCGTATCTTCACCAAACACCTGGTTATATTCCACACTATCTACCAAAGCACCAATAAAGGCACGAATACCTTGAGTAGCCAAAATTTGGTTATACTTGCGGATTTCTGCTTGGTCTAATGGCGCACGTCCCAAGAAGTGTTTGGTTCCTAACTCAATCACTTTGGTGTTGGGGTAAGGTGTGTAGAACTCTTTCAGGTAGAGGTTAGAGTAACCCAAACCTTCAATAAATTCCTTCACGCTAATTTCGCCATTCCCCAGCTTGCTTTCCCATTTGCTAAATTCGTTTTTGGCGATGTATGGTGCAATATCCCGCTCAAATATCTGACGATAGGCAGCGCTGATCAAAGTTTTGACTGCAACCTTGTCAGTAGTATTCGCCACCAATTTGAAGATTTTGGTTTGTTCCCGTTGCTTGCTAACACCTTGGTTAATGCGGAATTGAATATCTGGTTCTGACCGCTTTTCTGTCACTGTACCCAGTGTCACAAAGCTTGGTGTTACCTCCTTCTGGACTTTCGCGGCAATATCATCACGAATGCTACCAACACGTAATTGTCGCCCTGCTACACCACCAGGAGTCAGATACCGTTCGTAAGGAATTGTATCTTCACCAAAGGCTTCGCTGTATTCTACGCTGTTAATAATGGCATCAACCACCGCGTAAAAGCCCTGTTTTGAAGCAATATCAAAGTACTTGTTGATTTCTTGACGACCATAAGTCGGACGACCCCCAACAAGCGGCGGTGAATATACTCGATCGCTTTACAAACATACAGCGATGACCAGTACAGATTGCGGAAGACATCCGACTTAGCCAAAGCACGGATAAATTCCCGTACTGAGATGTCACCATTTTCCAGCTTGATTTCTAATACCTTCGGGCGCTGACCTTCGTAGACATCGCGACCAAAAACTTGCAGGTAAGCAGCTCTAATTACTGCTTGCGTGGAGCTTTCGGAGTATCTGATACTAGAACTTTTGGGAGCCTTTTTACCTCTAGTACCAGGCAGTTGGTCTAATTTGAACACCTTGGGACCAAGGGTACCAGGAGCTTCACCCCGCGCTTTGGGATTACTATTTTGGTTATTAATCCCTGCTCCTTGGTGAATCAGGATGCGTTTGGTATCCTTGCTAAAAGGAGCCGGACTGGTACTGGGGTTGCGAGTTTCTTTCGGGAAAATCGCCCCAAACTGAATTTCCAAGGGGTCGTTACCAGAACCGTAGGGATGTTGATCTGGTAGCGGTTGCTCGTAAGCCGCAAATGTGGTGATGAACTGAGGTATCTTGCGGAAAGGCGCACTGTAGTTAAACAGGTCTTGCTGAGGCCCCCAGTTGCGACATTCTTGTGCTTCTTGACCTAGACCCCGCAGGTAGGGTACTGTTTCTTCGCCAAAATAGTCGCCGTATTCAGCAGAATCTACTAAGGCATCTACTAAGGCTGGTAGACCACCATTAGAAATAATCGAGAAGTATTTTTGTACTTCTTCTCGGCTACTTGGGCCCCGTCCTAAAATGTGACGGAAAGCTAGTTCGATGACTCGGCTGTTAATAAAAGGCTGGTAAAACTGTTTTTGGTAAAGGGGAGATTTAGCTAAACGACGGACAAACTCTTTCATCGAGATGTCGCCATTCTTCACCTTGGATTCTAGGTCAGATATGGACAAACTATAAGCACGGCTAATGTCGCGCTCAAAGATTTGTCGATAGGCCGCTTTCACTACCTCATTTTTTTCGCTACTGGATAACCCAGTCTTCATCACAAACTTGGGACGACGTTCTGAGGCATTGAAGTAGATTTGCGGCAATTCTAACCCTTGCTGGTCGCTAGAAGGACGTTGGCGCAGTTTATTTGAAGGTGTGGCTGCTTTGAATTCTGTTAACAAAACATCCATGTACTGAGACACAATTTCTGTACCCTCAGCATCGTTGCGGAAAAATGAAAGTGCCCCAGCTTTGATTTCTTGTAAAGCTACTAGCGTGGCTTCTCCAGAGCAGGCATTTTCAATGATTTCCCGCAAACCCCTTGTATTCACCGCTATGATGTTGGGGTCGCCAGCAACGATCGCATAAGTAGCGTAGCGCAAGAACCAGGATAAATCCCGCAAGCTCTTGGCCATGTTGCTTGGGCCATATCGAGCAATGTTAATTGGTCTGAAACCTGGAGGTGTCGGGCCGCTGGGGGATGAGTTAAATATTGAGCGTAAATTTTCTAAGAACCCGCCACGACTTTCAACGTAGGTTACAGTTCCCAGTTGCATCCCTTGCTGAACATTAGCACCGGCAACAGCACTAACAGGTACTATTTCTACTTCTTTGGGCTTTTCTAAAAAAGCCATTGGCGAACCACCGACAAAAATTCGGTTAGCAGCTCGAGACACAATAATCTCGGCATTGTCGGTCAACGTCTGAGAAATTTCTAGACGTTTTGCACCAGATGCAAAATAGCTTGCCAGTTCATTTAGTTCACCACTTCCCAGGAAACGGTCTTGCTGCTCCGCTTGGGTAATTGTGGATACAGTTAGGGTTTGATATAGTTGCGGACGCGCAACCGAGCTTCCACCACTCGCCTTAACACTCATCGGATTTGTAAAACTCCCATCATAAGCGTTTATATGTTAAGTCTGGATTGTTTTGAGGCTTGACACATCGACGTGTCTATGCTTTATGAGCTTGAGAGTTTTGCCTGCAAAACTGCCAGTAAATTAACCCAGTTAGCTTTTAGATTAGAACGTTTTGCGTTCTCAAGGCGGATTTATTAAGAAGTATGTAGAACCTGTATCTTCATCTCCAGTCTTAAAAGTGCATACCCCAGTTTATCTGAGATTAAGTCTAAGTTTTGTAACTTAGTCGTAGGTTAGGAACTGTCTACCGATTTCTTTTTTATTTAAAGGCATAGGCACTTCGCCTTCTGGAAGGGTAGGGGCACAGAGGGAAGCGCAGAGGCAGGCAAAGAATTGGCTATATGCATTAATTAAAGGTTGCACTTAGTCACTGTCCAGTGGTTATTCGTCGATTTTAAGTGATTTTTGTTACAAGTAAAGGCATGTTAAAACTGACACTAAAGGATAAATAATTTTTAATGTGTGGTAGTTTAATCTGGAAATAGTCAGTATTAAGATTAAGGGTAAATGCTAAGAACAAAAGTTTTAAATTTAACTATTGATTCAATGCTAACCTATGTGCGATCGCAATTATTTTCGCTGTCACTCCGGCAAATGCGCTTCCAGAGAAAATATCAGCACCGTTGTCAAGTGAGCAAAGACTAGATTTCAAATACCAACTCTGGTATACAACAGTGAAGCCCACCACTACGACGATACTCAATTAAATGTATAAAGTTATACTTGTATATTAATGTCACTTTTTAAAAAGAGACAGTGACTAAAGAAAGCATAACTGTTAGTGGTAGCGATCGCTTCAAATTCACTACAAAAAATGCTAACGCAGTGAAACCGTTACAACATATTTATAATTCTAAATATTGCTAATGATTTTCATATAACCAGCAGATATCACCAAAATTGGACGTGACCAGTTTGATCGCAGACAAACGTTTGCTTACATCGCTACTGAGCTATAAGGTATGTACTCAAATGTCCTTGAATAAGTTGCAATGGTTCATAGATAATATCAAATATTGCCAAACCAATCAATGTGATGTTTAATTAAGCTTGTTCTGAAATTTAATATTTGCTAATGATAACGCGACGTAAATTTATAGCTTTAATTCCTGGTTTTTTATTAGCTAGTACTAGCAGCATACTTGTCAGTTTAAATCCCAAAAAATATTTAACTAATCGAAAACGAAGTTTACCCTTTTTCTTAGGATGGTATGACAATATCAATAATATAGATGTACCACTCAAAGCATCTTCTAAAGGAATTGACTTATTAATGCCCTATGTTGAAAAAGAAGGTAAGGCAAAAATCCAGGCATTTTTGGATGCTTCTAAAAAAACACCAATAAAAATTCTGCTTGAGATTCCTCGTCCTTTAATCGAATCAGAAAATATTTCAGGAGTAAAAGACTTTATTCGTACTTATAAAAACCATCCTTCCGTTTATGCTTGGTATCTTTATGATGAACCAGAAATGAAACAACCTAGACCAATTTCTCCAAATTTGTTAAAAAAGGTATACAAAGCTATTAAGGAAGAAGATAAATCAAAGCCAGTAGCATTAGTTTTTCACAAAATAGAAAAAATTGAACCTTACAGCGATGCAATGGATATAGTGATGTGGGATTGTTATCCTTGTAAATACGGGGTTAGAGAATTTCAATGGGTATCATTTTACCGAAAAGCACTCTACGATGTCATTTCCCTTGCTGATGTTAAAAACAAAAAGTTTTGGAACGTAATACAAGCTTATAAAGGAAATCAGACCGATTTTCGATTACCAACAAAGTTAGAATTTCGCTATATGTTTTATTTATCAGTCCTTACAGGGGCTGATGGACTGCTATTTTGGATACACTATCTCTCTTCACCTTTCTGGAATGAATCAGTTTTGTATCCTACTATTAAAGAATTCCGAGATTACATTCCTGCAATCGTTAGAGGAGAAGATTTAAGTAATCCAGTACAAGTAAACAACCCAAATATAGAAGTTAAATTATTTCCTATTCCTAATACTACAAAATCTTTAATTATAGCTGTTAATCACACTTCGACTCCAATAAATTTCGTAATAAAACTGACTCAGAGTTTAGCTGGTAAAATAGTTACTTTTAATGAAAAAACTATTAATAACCTATTTCCTAATGCAAGTTTCAGTACTCGTTTAAATCCTTATGAAGTAAAGTTGTATCAAGTAAAATAAGTTAATAAGCTTAGTAATTAAATATAAGACATCTAAATTCTCCAAACTTCTTATCCCATATTTATTAACTCCGAGAAGTAGGGATGAAGAAGTTTGAGCTATGTGGCGTAATTAAATATATTTTATGTTTAATTCCCTTGTTATACTGAGAGATAGAGTATGATAAATATTTTTTATAGAGATTAAATAGATATGATATTAAATAAACCAATTTTTATGGTAATAATTAATACCTATAGTTTGAATATAATTAATTAGAAATATTCGATTTATATTTAACTAAAAATTCGCCAGCATTTTGATTAAAATTGCTCTCTTTTTTAAACTTTTTGTATCCCCAAACTTGCATTTTATAAGGAAGAATGCGAAATAGTAAAGACATTACTTTGAGAATATTTAATTTTAGTGAAAGAGTATTGTATTGATATCGTGCTTTAATTTGCTGTCCTAAAGCCGCAGACCTTCTACTTATAACGCCTGTATTTCTATAATAAAGTAAAGGTTCAGATAAATTTGAAATACCAACTCTCAATTTCAATGCTCTTGCCCACAATTCTAAATCACATTCAGAACGAAATTCTATGTTATAAAGTCCTGTTTTAGCAAAAACGCTACTTCTAAACATCACAGATGGATGTATTAACGGATTTTGATAATGAAACAGTGCATGTATCTCCTGATTACATACAGGCATTATCCTAATTGAGCAATTTTCTCTTGGAAATTCATCCTCAAAGACAAAAGCCCAAGTACCTAAAATGTCAATATCTAAGTTGCTTTCTAAAAAATCTATTTGTTTGCTTAATCGGTCTGGATGTGCAATGTCATCAGAGTCCATTCTTGCGTAGTATGTAGATGAAGAGTTTAATATAGAGATATTAAGTGCATGAGCTAAACCCATGTTTTGAGAAATTAAGAGGTGTTTTATATGAGGATAAGTTGCAGTATATTCATTAATAGTTTCCTCCAAATTTTTTGAAACCAAACCATCCTGAATTAAATGAATTTCCTTTGCTGGTACACTTTGCCATAAGATAGAGTCAATAGCAGCACGAAGATGTGCAATATTGCTACCTTGGTAAAAAGGAATACCCACTGTAATGCTTGGCTGTATGTTGCTAGAAACTGTAGGTACTGTATTCGACATGGATATATTTCACCTCTGTATCAAAAACAAAAATGTGTTTATAAAATTTCTTGCAAGGTTTTTGAAAGATAAGCTTCTGAATGATTTTCTTGGAAGTATCTTATTGCTTCCCAATAGCGGGTTTCATAATCATTTATGTCCATACTAAATACATCATGGATACATTTTGACATTGAGCTTTCGTCATTAAAATCAGTAAAAAAGACAAAACTTAGACCTTTTAAATATGAAAAAGTAGGAATATCATTAATAATTAAAAGCTTTCCATAACTCAAAGCTTCTGTCACCACACCACTTTGAGTTGAGAATGAGTAGGGAATCACAACAAAGTGGCTTAAACCAAGTAGGAAACTTTTAGCACTATTTGAAATGAAGCCAGGAAATCTAATTATTAATTTTTCGTCGTAGTTAACTTGTATATTCCTCTCACTTCCACCCCGAATAAATCTCGCTTGTTTTGGGTAATCTTTGTTAATTATACTTGCTAGAGATAAAAATCCTTGAGGGTTTTTATCTCTATCTGCTCGACCTAACAATAAAAAAGTTTTTTCTCTATCCCAACTATACTTTAGTTGTGTTAAATTGTTCTGTAAAATATTTTCTGGTAGAGAAAGAAATGATAAGTTTAACTTGTAAAGCTTATCATTATTAACAAAGTCTTTTGCTTTCAAAAATGCCTCATTGCTAGGCAATAATATTTTATCTCCTATATAACCAAAAATTAAATGATATAAAAATACAATATATGCTTTTAAAGGGTTAATTCTTCCTTTTTCAAATTTAGGTTCATGCATTAAATAAAAAATTTTTAAGTTCTTATTTAAAACTTTAGTAATAATTTTTACAAGTAAAGCTAATACTAAATAATCTAACTGAATTAAAAAGAAAAATACTGAGATTTCTTCTTCCTTATTTAGGCTCACGAACTGTTTGATTAATGGCCAAATTTCTCGTAAAGTGACGGAATACAAGTATTTTACGGAATAACTAGCTATATCAAAACCAGTATTTAGTGTCATTGCTTTGTAAAAAGATTCTGAGCAATGATGTACTCTGGGATTTTTCGGTCTAAAAAGATATATTATATGCATAATTCACAAATGGATCAAAACGCAATTTTAGTAAATATTCGCTAATATAATATTTGATTTATTCATTTTTTGATGCAAAAAGTGAATCAATTTTGAGATAGTTTTTAAGTAGAATTAATGTATTTAAAATGCTAATTATCAATTTTTCATGTATTTTATTAGCGTAAATCAAACGTATTTGTGAATGTTCACTAATTCTCTTTTGAGTTTGGCTAGAAATACCTCCAGGTTCGCGTATTGATATTATTGTAGGTAAATAAAAGATTGTTATATTTTTGAGCATTCGCAGAAATAACTCGTAATCCATAGAAATTTTTAGAGATTCATTGTATTTGTAATTCTTATGTAGAGAAGTTTCACAGAAAAACCCCTGGTGTGGTAAAAACATAAAATATTTTAGAAATTTCGATGAAAGTTGCGGCGGACGATAAAATATGGTTTCTCCAGCAAAACTTGTAGTGACAGTGACACCAATAGCACATTTCCATTTATGTTGCATATAGCTTTGCACAACTTCAGAAATCACTGTTTTGGAAAAGAATACATCTCCCGCGTTTAAGAAGAAAATTAAATCCCCATTACTTTTTTGTAAACCTTTATTAAATGCGCTAGATATCCCATTATCTAGTTCTGACAAATAAATATAATTTTTAGAATGGATATATGAATCTAAAAACTCTTTACTTCCATCAAAAGAATCTCCGTCAATAACAATATGCTCTATCATTTTATAGTCTTGTTCTTTGACTGATTGTAAGGTTTTTTGTAATCCTTGGTAATTATTTTTGGATATCGTCACTATTGATACTTGACAATTATTCATATTAGTTATGATTAATTAGGTTTAATACAAACTGATAAAAAAGGTAAAAATATTCACTGATTGGTGTAGTTAACGGTTCACCATTCCAAAAAGTTAGGTAGCTTTGAGGAAGTGTGATACTAACAAAAAAGTAAATCATCCTGAAAACAATTGCCAATATAAATATAAAAGTATCATAACTATAGGCACCATCAAGTTTGTTTGAAGAAAGAGCAATAATATAAAAAAAACCAGGAATGCAAAAAAAGATACTGGTAATTCTCAAATTAAATCCATATGTCAAAGACCCAAAATAAAGTAAGAAAAGCAAAAAGAATGTTGTAATCCATCTTATATATCTTCTATTGGTTTTGCTATATACTCTATTTATTTTGTTTATATCAGTTCTCAAGATAAATATAGAGATAATAATATAATCAAGAATAGGACGTATTTGATTTTTAATTTTATCTCCAAGACTGTAGTTATCACCGCCACCGCCATAAATATCGATTCTTTGAGATACAGAACCATCAAAAGATGACAATGAACTTGTCAAATCTAGCAGTGATTTCATTATTACTGATGAAAATAGAAATATCGAGCCAAAACAAATAATAATACTAAATCTGTTATTAAAATATTTAGAAAAGGATTTTAATGGATTTAATGCATTAATAAATTTATACTTGAATAGTCCAGGTAATATGCCAAAAATATACATCAAAGAAGATTTGTGTGTCCAATAACCGACATATATACAAAGACAAGCAATCACAAAACTATCAACATAAATAGCAGGTATTATAAATATCCACGAATAAATTTGCCTCATCCAAAATAGTTGAAAATAGTATCCTTGAGTCGTGACATTAATTAATATGATTAATGGATAAAAATCGGGCATGAATAGCATGGAGAAAACGGTAAAAGCCGTATTCATGCTCAAAGATTGAAGGAATAAAAAACTCAGTTGACTAGGCCCTATTAATACACTCAAATATTTAGGCAAAATGAAAGAGACTGGTTCTAGTTCGATATCTGGAATAGTCAACCCTGTTTCTTTCTGAAGCGAAGAATAAATATCAAGATATACAATTGTATCTTGAAATGGCTCAAAGCTGGCTATATATGTAGTAATTGTAAATAAAACTAGTAAGATTGGAAATATATTAAGTATACGTTTTTGGTTTCCGACTATTTTGTTTTGGGAGATATTAATTTGGCAATATGCAAGTATAAAAACTACACCTAATAACGGAATAATAGCCCAAATAGCTAGACCAAATATCAAAACAAAATTTTTTAAATTGCCAAATAAAGAAAAAACTTTATGTATTGAATGAATTTTATTTGTTTCTGGGATGAATTTAAGAAGCATAATTTTTAGATATTATAAGTGCAACATTATCACCTCTATAGACTCAAAACCCTTGCACTTTCTTTGAGAGGTTGCTAAATGAATTTGATGAGACTCTGTTACGAAACTAGTATTTATCAAGCTGCGTGAATTCTAAATCCACAGTGCGGGGTTTTTCAACAAGCCCTATATAGTTACTCACTCACTTTTTTTGTATATTCATTGCTTCCTTATAAACCGCAACGTACTGCTGTGCGATCCGAACTGGGTCAAACATATATTCTGCATGACGACGGGCTGCTAAACTAAGAGATTTACTTTCCTTTTGTTGCTGTAGAACCCATTGAATTCCTGTTGCTAAATCTTCTGCTTCGTATGGTTGTGCCAAATAACCTGACACCCTATGCTGAATTAAATCAGGCATTCCTCCAATTTTGAAGGCAACAGTAGGAGTACCACAGGCTATTGCTTCAACAACTGTATTTGGTAAGTTATCTTGTCTAGAAGGTGCAACAAAAACATCAGCAGCAGAATAGAGTAGAGCGAGAGAAATATCATCAGCAAGATGTCCTGTGTATCGAAGTGGGAAACCCAATTTAGGAACTTGTGCTGGAGTTGATTGTCCAAAAATTACTATTTCAATATCTTTTAACTGTTGAGTTTCAAGAAAACTGATGGCTTGTAATAATAAATCAATACCTTTGCGAGGATCGTTAGTTCCACCCAAGGCACCAAATAAAATTAACGATCGCTGTTGAGGTAAATTCAAAAGCTGTCGTGCTAATGTTTTTTCAATCGGGCGAAAGCTATCTATATCTAAGGGATTTGGTATTACTGAGACGGGACAATCTGCCATCAATGCACTATTGCGAACGCAATCTGCTAGCCAGTTACTAGGACAAACAATATGGAAAGGATGTTTCCAGTGACGTTGCTTGCGTTCCCAAGTCCAACGATTTAAATCGAAACCAGACTCGTCTTGGGGACGATTGTCTGCTCGATAACCCTCACGCCAGCGAGCATTAAGTCCATCGTTTGCATAGTGCTCTGCTCCACAAAATGCCCACATATCGTGAAACGTCCACACTATTGGTTTACGAATCTGACCAATTTCACTAATGGATAAAGTCTCTGCACCTACCCAATGAAGATTTATCACATCTGCATCAGAGGCATGGAAAGATTTTACCCAATTAGAAGGAAGAATCCCCGCTGAAAAACGCGTTGGATCGGAACTTTTGATGGTTTTTTTGGCTAATAAACCAATACCTGTACGGATTTCTGTTGTTATTCTTCCGATTTTTAATGAATTACCTCTAACTGTTGGATCGTCAGAAATTTTTGACAAAACTTGCATCCGAGAGTCTATTTCTGCCTGTAACAGACAACGATGAATCCGGTAAGCTGCACGAGCAGCACCTCCAGATAAATCAGAATAACTAGTATGAATAATTTGCATAAATAGATTCAATGATTAAACATTAAGAGATTGACAAATTATTTGAAATTTTTGAATGTTTTTCTGAGCTTTCTCTGGACACGTTTCAAGAGACTTGGCATATAAACATTTTGTCTTGTGAAGCGATCGGCTTGGCGATCTGGGATCGTGAAGGGCGGATGTTGTAATGGAAATTCCATAGGTTGTGTCGGAACATTGGAGCGTGGATCGCCTCGATCTGTAGTATTGGTTCCATCCAGATCGAATCCCAGATTGCTAATCAAATTAACTGTGGGGATAATGCTCAAGGCATTTTGTAACCAGGAACAGAGCATCCATTGATAGTCCCAAGTATCAAAACCATCATAGGTAGATTGAAATTGGTTTTGCCAAAATTGGACTTCTCTAGAATCTCTAAGAATGTCTTCTAGCCAACCCTCGTCGCGAATGGTTGACCATTTTTTCATTTCCAGATCGTAATGTTGCCATGCCCTACGCCAGGTTGCCCATCCCCATGTTCGGGCATAAATTGAAAAGTAATAGCTATCCTGAGTCTGCCGATTTCTAGGATTGCCCAAGGGGGTATTATCTCCAGAAATTGTCATAACCCGCTGATCGTGACGGTAATACCTCAATAATTCTTCGCAATAGGGAAAAAATGTCGGATGAGGTAAACAGTCGTCTTCCAGAAGAATAGCTTCTTCAACAATGTCAAATACCCAAGAAAAAGCAGTAGCTTCTCGCTGCTTCATTCCCAGATTGATGTCAGAATAATTGGTTAAGACTTCGCAGGGCCAGTCTACGCGCTCGATTATCGATCGCGTTTGTGCACATTTTTCGGACTCTCCAGTTCGATTTACACGAGGGGTCCATCCGCTGCAACTAAAAGCATCGGTGGACGCGCTTGGCGAATTGCCTCAAACACTTTTGCGGTTCTATCTGGGCGATTGAAAATGATGAACGCAACTGGAGTTTGCATTTTGACAATACCTTTCTTCCTGAAAGTTGATACATGAGATGATGCGTTTGTAAAGTGCGTAAGTCCTAAAGTCGTAAAACAATAAACAAGCCTGGAAGCATTTTAATGACTGGAGAGACTATCTCAATTACTTGCCACAATTGGTATTATTTAGTTTATTTAACTTCGATAAAATGACAGGGAACGTTTCAATCCAGCTTGGGTAGCAAAGTAAATAAAATATGCCATAACTTTTGGTGAAATACTGCATTTAAATGCCTCTTTAATTTGGGCGATCGCAGCAGGTAAATCGCCAATCATCAGCATATTCTGGGCTGTTCTGAGAGCACAGATTGCCGAGTGTTTTTTATTGGCATCGATCAGGCGATCGACTGTTGATTGTGACAGATAAGCAGGTAAATAAGACTGAACAATTTCCAACCCACGGCGTACCTCTTGCATATTTTTGCCTGTACGCACAGTTTGTCCAGTATTAGATACAGAATGTAGCCGATAAATAGCTAGTGGCTCAACTTCGTACCATACAGGGTATTGTGCGGCAATTCGCACCCACATTTCCCAGTCTTCATAATAAAAACAAAACCGATGGTCAAAACTACCTAACTTTTCATATACTTGTCGGCGAACGACAATAGAGGGAGTTTGAATATATTGTTTAACTATAATTTTTTCCAACCAATTATCAATTGTGCCGCTTTGAGGTTGTAATATCTCAGAAAAGTGTCGCCAGTGCCCTGTTTCATCCATAAAGATGTGACGACAGAAAGCGGCTCCTATTTCCGGCTGAGTATCAAATGTTTGTTGCATCTTGCGATAAAAGCCTTCCCGAACGCAATCGTCACCATGCAAAAGATGGATGAGTTTGCCACGCGATCGCTCTAAGCAGGTAGTAAAGTTCTTAACATGTCCAACATTTTCTGGCTGGCGATAAAAACTAACGCGATCGCCTGCTAATTCTTTAACAATAGCTTCAGGATCGTCTTTGGTGGAGTGGTCATCAACCACCTCTATTTGCATTATCTCTGGCCCTGGGTCTTGTGATAACACACTCGTCAGTGTTTCACGCAGATAGTTTGCACAGTTGTAAGTGGGAATCATCACTGACCAAAGAGGACGTTTTGTTCCCTCTGACACTGGTGAAATTATTGCACGGTAAGGATATTGTTTATTAATCATACGTTAATTTAGTAATGTTGTTTTTAGCGTCTTGTCTTCTTCAACCAAGTTTTTCCTGTGCGCCAAGGAAGCAAAAAAATTAATGCCTGAATTACCTTTAGTGAGTAACTGCACTTTAAAGCTTCTTGAATTTGAGTAATTGCAGCAGTCAAATCACCTATAGCAAATAACCGTGGTGTTATATCGCTAATTGCATAAAGTGCCCAATTTTCTCTTGCTTTTATATACAGCTTGTTGCTAACTGATTTAGGCAAGTAAGGGTGAATAATCTCTATAGCTTGGCGTAGATCTCTAACATTTTGACCAGTACGTATAGAGTATCCTGTAAGAGATGATGAATGAATCCTATAAATTGCTAATGGCTCAACTTCGTACCACACTTGGTACTGTGCAGCAATTCTAACCCACATTTCCCAATCTTCTGCAAATTGGGATAAACGACTATCATACCCCCCAAGCTTTTCGTACACATCACGGCGCACAACCATTGACGGCGGTTGTAGGTGATTTATTACAGCAATTTGCTCTAGCCAATTTTCCAAAATTCCACTTTTTATTTGCTGTAATGGGGGTAACCATAACCAGTGCCCATGCTCGTCCATACCGATATAGCGACAAAAGGCAGCTCTAACTTCAGAGTATTTCTCAAAGGATTGCTGCATTTTCTGATAAAAACTGTCTTGTACACAGTCATCACCATGCAGTAGATGAATTAAATGACCACGGGATCTCTGCAAGCAGGTGTTAAAGTTTCTGATATGACCTACATTTTCTGGCTGGCGATAAAAACTAACGCGATCGCCTGCTAGTTCTCTAACAACAGCTTCAGGATCATCCTTGGTAGAGTGGTCATCAACTACTTCGATCTGCATAACATCTGCTCCAGGGGCTTGGGCTAATACACTTGCCAGTGTTTCACGCAGATAGTTTGCACAGTTGTACGTGGGAATCATAACAGACCATAAAGGTCGTGTTTCGCTATCGGGCACAGATTGAATAACAGCTCGATAAGGGTGTAGCTCATTCATCATAATTGGCTTTTTGTCAGTTCACTTGTTCAGTTAATTTGTTTGTTTACTGCTGTAATCAAATAATTTCTTTCAGTCATTAATTGGTTTCTCTAAAAAATGCCAAAAAATAGTAGCTAAAATAATCAGATACCGTTTAGGTTGATGAATAAATCTAATCAGACGGTACAAGATAGGATGGCGATAAGGAAACTGCGCTTTTTTGAGCGCTTTCCAAACTTCAGGAACTTTAATTTCTTTCTCAGATAAATAATTCTCTAACCAAGTCAGGTATTTTAAATGACCAATACGGCGTATTTCTACTCCTTTTCCTTGCATATCTGCATGTCGCCAGTAACTATCTGGGTGTATTCGGTACTTATCCCAGCATTCACTGGATACATATACAGGTGCTTTCAGAAAGACCTTGGAGTGAAAGACCATATCTTCATGAGCATTGCGAAAATCCTCTTCAAATCCACCAATATCCTTAAAAACCTGACGACGTATTAGAATGCTACACGTACAAGGATAAATTTCTTTGTTTTGTAAAAACAAGAGAAGCTGTGTTGTTGGTCTAATCAGCGTATCAAATTTGGCACTAGTTATTGTCATCAGGCCATCCTGTCCATTTTCAGAATTCCATGAATTGACGGGATTATTCTCTGTCCAACTGAACCAAAATTGAGTTCTGCCGTAGAGCATTGCTGCTTCGGGATGTGATTCTAAAATAGGTACTTGCTGTTCTAGCTTGTGTGGCAACCAAAGATCATCAGCGTCTAGAAAAGCAATGTACTCTCCTTTGGCGTGGCGAATACCCAAATTGCGCGTTGCACTCATACCGCGATTTTGGTGTCCTTTATGCTCTACATAGCGCACTTTGTCAGGGTATTGCTGGGCATATTGCAAAGCAATGGCTGTACTCTCATCAGTTGAGCCGTCATCTGCTAGCAAAAGTTCCCAATTTTCATAGGTTTGCGCGAAAATGCTTTCTATCGCTTCTTCAAAGAAGTTCTGCTTTTTAGCATTAAAAAAGATGATTATGCAGGATACTAACGGTTTACTATTTATCTGTTCAACCATGAAACCACCTCGATAGTTGCTTGGCAAATTCTTCCCCATTCCAGTTTTCGATCCCGAAGCGAGGTAATTGAAAACTGTCGCTCTGTTGCCAGACAATATCTTTAGTTGTAGTGCAAGCACAGTCAAATCCAACAGTTCGAGCTAGTTCAGCGGTTTTTGTGGTGTAATTGCCAAATGGATAGGAAAAACTCGTCACAGGACGATTGAGCATTTCCTCTAAAGCAGCTTTGCTTTGCTGGATTTCTTGCCTTTGTAATTCTGTTGATTGTGCTGAAAGAAATGGATGGGTGACTGTGTGAGCGCCAATTTCTACTAATTTCCCTTGTCCCAAAGCACAAATCTCTTCAGGTAAAAGGGAGCGGTGAGTCTTGCGTAAAGTAGATTCGGCATTAGCCCAAATTACTAACTCGTCTAGAGCTTTTAAACATTCCCGTTCTGGTAAAGGTAATAATACTTCCCAAATTGAGTAATAGAAAGACATTCGAGAACCGGGTTTAGCTTCCCAGGCTTTACAAATGCGATCGCTTTGATAGTCTTGTTGAGTGTAATTGGCGGCTTGACCCAGTTCCCAGTGACAAAGGCTACCATTAATATTCAAAGAAAGTTTCTCCGGTAATTTACCCGGTCGCAAAAGTAGCCATTCTAATTCATCCCACCAAAACTCACGCTCCCTTCCAATATAGCCAGTACTCACGAAAATATTTGCTGGTATACCATAGCGTTCTAGTAGAGGTTTGGCATGATGGAGATTGTCTGCATAACCGTCATCAAAGGTGACAACCACTGCTCGATCTGGAATGTTGCCATCTCGATGTGCTTGCGCGAATTGCTTGAGGCTAAGGGGTTGGTAATATTTTTGTAAAACTTCTAGTTGCTCGGCGAAGTTTTGGGGAGTTACGCACAGACTCCAGGGGTCTAATTCTACCTCAGCGACGCGATGGTACATCAAAATCAGCCCCTTAGAAAATGCTAAATTTTTCTGGAGCCGTCGAATCGTTCGCTGCAATTTGTCACTTCCAGGTATTTTCATTCCATCACCTCATATCAGGTTTCACTGCTCTGACGGTGATAGTTACCTCGTAGCTACGGTCATGATAATCTAGCTTTCCCTTGGGTATATCTTGAACTGCCAATCCTTGAAGAAAAGCTGTGGCTGCCAAAGCATTTCCGTGGGTTTCGACTTGAATATTCTCCTTAGGAAAAACCTCCTCAAACAGTTGCTGTGCAGATATTTTAGTAAAATTCCAACACCAACAGGATGTCCCCCAACTTTCATCATTGTCATCAGGATCGAGAAGTGGGGTAATATTTGGAAGAGTTGCTAGTACGACTCCACCTGGCTTCAGAATACGATGAATGGTTTTCAAGGCACTTTGTATATCGTAAATATACTGAAGCACTTGTGTCAGAATAATACAATCAAAGCTATTGGAGGCAATCTGAGGAGCATCAACCAAATCTCCAACAATCGTTGCGTATGGATTTCCTTCTATCACATTCAGAATATCACTTTTTGTAACCTTCTCCCCGCCCCATTTGCGACTATAGTTGTTATCTGCGACTTCCAATACCCGCTGCCGAATATCATCTGAATTGCGTGACAGGAATTTTTCAATGTAGTAACGGTCAATAGGCTGTCCTCGACCATTCCAATTTCGGCTGATAGGTTGCAAGCGTCCTAAGTCTCCGAAATTGACCCTGCCTACTGGAGGATGGTGCTTATAAGCTTGCAATTGAGTTGTTAGCCAGTGGTGGATAGGATATGGTAACGTCTTTTGGACTATTAATTTTAACTGTTCTTTGTTCATAAGAAAAATCCTTTAAGACTAGAAAGGACAGTACAAAAAGTGCTAATGTCGCGCCATCAATTACCCAATCTTCTCATCAGCCTTGTAAAATTATGACCAATTTTTATCAACTTTTGCCGAATAATATTTTGATTTTGAGTGGGAAGTTTGCCCCAAGGAATACTATGGTTTAGACTAACATAAATACGTTTATTTATATTTGTCTTTGATTCATTGTTATATTTTTTTTTAACAGAATTGTGGCAAACATTATTACAAATAAATTTATCTGTTTGGTCAAAAACAGTGATAAACTCATTCTGTATTTCTACAGCTATTTGCTTTGCCAGTTCAGAACATTCTTTAGCTTTTTTTCGTGCAGCTTCTGTCAGGCAATAATCAAAGGCTTCTTGTAATTTATTATCAGTTATATTGGCACATGTAAATGTCATAGGCCAGCCAATTTTTTTTGTTTGTTTTTCAATTTTAAAGCTGTCACCTCCTGGATCAATTGAAATTGTAGGAACTCCATTCTTAAGAGATAAAACTGTTCCATGTAGGCGTGTTGTTATCACTATATCCATACGAGCAAGCAGTGACTCTATTTCCGCCGAACTGCGAAGTCCTGTTCTATTCGTATCTAGGCGAGTATCAATATTTACTATTGCCATTTCACGCGATGCTACAAGTCTTTGAATCGCAGCATAAGCCCCCTCTTCAAAGGCAGCACCATAAGGCTCTACCAAGCAAATACCTACAACAGGTACTAACTTTTGATGTGTTAGAAAAACCATGTCAGGGCGAACAGATGCAGAACTATCGCGCTCAATCAAAACATCAAAAGGATTCCATTCATTCACTGGCTGAATCATAGTTAAGTTAAGTCCTATCATCCGGCAGCCAGCAAAATGTGCTAAAAATTCTTGTGTTTCCTTTGAATTAAAAAAAGGACCGCATACAAAAACGATATGTGAATAGTCTTCGGGATCGGCAAAACGCCAATCAATGCCTCCTTGAAACGGAGGATCTAGTGCAAAATCATAGGGGCAACCAATATCTTCAAGCCAATCAGCCACCAGTTCTGCGGCTAGCAAATCACCAGCCGTTGCATTCCCATAGTTAAAAAAGCTGAACCAACCTGCAACTAGCGTTTTCATGTAAATTCTCTCAAAGTCACTTCAAATTAACTAAAATTATGTTCGTTTATTTCTGCGTCCAACTCATTCTCAACTATTCCAGCAGTAGATTGTAGAATTGTTAGCTTTGGTAATGACTGACAAGGGCTAGCCCCGTCATTTAAATTGATTGGCAGATTGTGCCACGGGCAAACCAGACATTGATCCCGTAAATAACCTGCGATCAAGTCTGCCCCTTCATACGGACAATAGCGAGTGAAAATAGCAATTTATGCAGGGACAATCCATTGATGGTGAATACAGACATTGCCGTATCCAACTGTTGGGTTTACTGGGCGACCTCGTAAGTTTCCCTGTTCAACATCAAAAAGAGCAGCTCCTTTGATATCATCTTGAAATTCTCCATTGTCCATGATTGCAGCATTGATGCGATAGCGACCAGGCATAAGCAACAGTTCATCAATCTTGCAAATGAACTTGGTCTCTTGCTGCGGATTAGTCATATCCTCTTGACTATGCATAGCAGAGTCAAAATATGTGACTGGCTGTCCATATTGGTCGTAAATAGTGAAACAGCAGGAAAGTCCCGAAAGAATTCCAGTGATATGGAAGGTGAAAACAGCCGGAAACCCTGTTGCCAAAGTTGTAGAGGGATAACTTCCACCAGTCGAAATTCCGATCTGAGAAAGTCGCACATGACCCTTACCCTGACGATCTGTACGCTTTAAAAGATTCTGGAAAGAGGCTTGTTCAAGATTTTGGAGGTAAGTGTTGACCGCTACGTCTACTGTACCATCAGCTAATACTGTTCCTTGCCCCAGCAAAACCCCACGACTACAAAGTGCCTGAACAGTGCCCAGATTATGACTTACAAATATAACTGTTCGCCCTTCTTTAGCCACATCCTCCATCTTACCCAAACACTTCTTCTGAAACTGCACATCCCCCACCGCTAGCAGTTCATCCACAATCAAAATTTCCGGTTCCAAATGCGCCGCCACCGCAAATGCTAGCCGCACATACATCCCTGAAGAATAGCGCTTAACAGGCGTATCTAAAAACTTTTCAATTTCAGCAAAATCAACAATTTCATCAAATTTGCGCTTAATTTCCTCCCGGCTCATTCCCAGAATGGCACCATTGAGATAAATATTTTCCCTTCCGCTCAACTCTGGATGAAACCCCGTCCCTACCTCTAACAAACTCGCTACCCGTCCCTGAATTTCAATACTTCCCTTTGTTGGTTCTACTATTCGACTTAATATCTTCAACAGTGTCGATTTTCCCGCCCCATTCCGGCCAATAATTCCAACCCGATCGCCCTGCTTAATCTCAAACGATACATCTTTGAGTGCCCAAAACTCCTCACGAGAAGGATTTTGGATTTTGGATTTTGGATTTTGGATTTTGCTGAATAAAGACTTTGTGCCGTCCGCCATGACATCGCGCAACGCCTTATAGCGACGCCCCTCTTGCTGATGGCTCAACACATATTTCTTACTTAAGTTCTCAACCTTGATTACCGTATCCGACATGAATCCTCCAACCTGTGCTAACAACTCCTGAAACCCTGTACCTAAATAATGTCCGCAAACTTGCGCTCCATTCGGCGGAAATAGTAAATTCCAGTAATCAGCACTAATATCACTAACGCCATCGACAAGAGAAATCCTGGTAAATAAATGTCAAAATTTTTACCTAAAATTGCCCACCGGAAACCATCAATTACACCCACCATTGGATTTAATGAGTAAAGCAGTCGCCACTGTTCCGGCACCACACTACTACTAAAACCCACTGGCGAAATATATAATCCAAACTGCACAATAAACGGCACAATATATCGGAAATCCCGATATTCCACATTTAATGCGGCCAGCCATAACCCCGACCCCATTGCTGCTGCAAATGCGATCGCAATAAACAACGGCAGCGTTAAAATTCGCCAATCCGGCACAAAGTTATACCACGCCATAAATCCCAATAGGATGATTGCAGAAATCATAAAATCGACAAAACTCACAATCACCGCACTCGTTGGCACAATCAAACGCGGAAAATAAACCTTAGAAATTAAATTAGAATTACTAATTAAGCTATTACTACACTCACTCAAGGCATTGGAAAAGAACTGCCAAGGTAGCATTGCCGAAAACACCACAATCGGATAAGGCGCACCCGCCGACGGAGCCTTGAGTAAAACACCAAATACAACCGTAAACACAACTGTTGTTAAAAAAGGTCGCAGCAACGCCCAAGCCAGCCCGATGGCCGTTTGCTTATAGCGCACCAAGATGTCTCGCCAAGCCAAGAAGTAAAACAACTCCCGATACTTCCAGATATCCTGCCAGTACTGCTGCTCGGTTTGCCCTGCCTTAATCACTAATTTCTGCCGAGGCTCGAGCGTCTGTTTTCCGATCATAAAAATACACCTATCCCAGAGTTAACTTATAGTCAAGTCAATAAATAAACTTCATCAAGCTCTTAATCCCAGGCAAATTTATCTGACTCAAAGTAGACCTTTTTCCACCATCAGATCCTCTAGAGTGATAGTAATCAGATCCCTTTTCAGCAGTAACCCCATTTACCACCATTCCTAAAACATGCGAGCGCGCTTGCTCTAGCATGATTTTCGTACTCTTAGCAACAGCACGGTCAAGCACTTTTGGATGTACAACTAGCAATATCCCATCTGCCATCTTGCCCAGCATGAGTGCATCACCAAACAAACTCAAAGCAGGAGTATCAATAATCACACAATCATAGTCTTTGGCTGCCTCTTGAATTAACAAAGCCATACGCTGCGAATCTAGCAATGCTGCGGGGTTAGATGGGATTGTCCCAGCCGTTAATAAATCTAAGTTAACTAATACTTCTTGAGTGGTGTTGCGAAACTCTGCTTGACCAACCAAAACATTACTTAGTCCGACTGGATTAGATAATTTCCAGATTTCCTGTTGAGAGGAGTGACGCATATCCGCATCTACTAATAGGATTCTGCGCCCCATATGTGCTTTAGCTACTGCCAAATTTGCAGCCACAAATGATTTACCTTCACCTGGAGCCGAACTAACTACGGCAATTACTTTTAATGGTCGATCGGAGATAGTAAAATCCAGGTTCGTCTGAAGCATCTCAAAGGCTGAACTTGCTCCTGAACATGGATTATCTTTGACTGGTAGTTCGACTAGACCTTCCCCACTGTTTTTAGCTTTTCGATCCAAGCGAGGAATCGTACCGAGTAAAGAATAACCTAATAACTGCTGGGCTTGCTCAAGAGTTTTCAGGGATCGATCCATAGCTTCTAAGATCGAAGCTACGCCTACACCCAGCAAAATTCCCAAAAATCCACCCAGTGCTAGCTGAAAGACAATTTTGGAAGGAATAGCGTTTTGAGGAAGTAAAGCCGCAGATATTACCCTGGCATTACCGACATTCTGATTTACTACTACATCGACTTCTTGCGATCGCTTTAGCAGTTCTTCATAAGTAGATGTAGCAACTTGCAACTGTCGCTCTAACTGCTCCTGTTTTTCTTGCAGTTGCGGTAAAACACTCAATCGTCTTTGAGAAAGTGTGTATGCATTCTGCAAAACCGTAATTCGGTTAGCTAATGCTGAACGTTCTACATCCGACTGTACCAGTTGGGCCACTAAGGTCTGCTTGAGTTCTCCCATCCCTAAATTCTGGGCTGGTACAGATTTTTCTCTATCTGCATTCTCAAAAATTCGCGTCTCTAGCTGCTTTTTGAGGGCTGCTTCTTTTGCTAACAAATTAACGATCGTAGGATGTTTGTCTGTATAACGAGTCTTCTCTACTGCTAACTGGTTTTGTACCTGTTGGTATTGTGTTAATACTTCCTGCACAGCTTTTGATTGACTTAAATTCCCCATATCCACAGCCTGCTGCGAATTCAATCTCAATTGACGTTGCAGAAGTTTTGAGCGAGTCTCAGCATCCGTTAAATTTGCCTGGGCTTGGGTAATCTGGTCTGATAAGTTTGCGAGTTTATCCACTCCTTTTGCTGCTTCTTGCTCTAAAGCAATTACCCGATTTTCTTCTTTAAATCGACGCAAAGCTGCTTCCGATGTAGCTACCCTTGCTTCAACTTCAGGCAATTGCTTGCGTAAAAACTTCTTTGCCACTGTCGCTTGGGCTTGGTTAACGTGAATATTGTTCTCCAGGTAATATCTCATCAGCGAATTCACAACATCTGCGGCTTCTTTTGGATTGCTGCTGCTGTACGAAATCGCCAAAATATCTGTACCCCGAACACTCTTAATTTTGACTTGTTTGAGAAACTCATTTATTTCCAAGGGTGTTCCTTGCTTATCTACCAACCTGAGACTAGCAATAGTTTTCTCAACTATTGGATTAGAACGAATGACCTCTGCTTCTGTATCCAACGGACTGTTGATTTCAGTCACACTTCTCAACTCCCCAACTTGTGCCGAGGGATTTGTCAGCGAAGAAACGCGGTCAGTTTTACTGAAAAGCAACTTACCTTCTGCTTCATAAATTGGTTTTTGCTTGATAGCATTTAAAGTTGAAAGCCCAAAAATAGAGGCAGTCACCGCAGCTATAATTAGCCAACGCCTTTTCAGAAGTAGCGAGTATTGCTGCAAATCTAAGGAGTTTTGGTCTTCTTGGTTAGAGGGCATGGAGTATGTTACGAATACCTGAAATTGTTTTTACTAATTTTGCTTCACAATTTTGGTAGTCCAAGATAGCCATTTGGACATAATTAGGATTAATTACTAGTTATTTGTATAAAAAATCATAATATAAGTATCCGTATTTTTTAAAATGTTTGCTTTTTATTAGATTTCCTTAGATTTATCCCAGAAATATTATCTGAATGTCAAGGTGTTTTTAATTTTTTTTTCTAAAATTTTAAATTAAATTAAAAAGCATTTATTTTAACTCATTAAGTAGAAAAGCATAAATATTTATAGTTGAGGTCAGGCAGGAGGTAGAAGGCAAGATATAGGAAGGAAGAAGCTTTTAGCCTCATTTATCTTGGTTAACATGATTATGTTTTTTTTTACCCACTTACTTCTTTGGTATTAATTTAATAACAGCATTTCAACAGCTTGCATAAGCTTTTTCTTTATTTTGTTACTTTGTGAACAGCTACTTTAACAGCAAATATACGCTAATCAAAAAATTAAATATAAAGTTCAGATTGACTACACTCATGGCATAATGCAAATGTCAAAAGAACAACCTTGAAGCCGTAGTGTAGTTCGTACAGCCAATGCAAGTTAAGATGTATCTCCTACAGATATGCTATACCGACGCACAGATAGTTCCCCTCCTAGTTTGTAATACATAATCTCCAATTTCTTTGACAAACAGAGCATACAAACTTTCTTATTTTTGTATGCTTTGGCACAATACGGCTAGTCTTTAATATTCCCTTATTTGACTCGGTTGCTGGTTTTAACGAAGAAATCGATATCAGGATACTGAAGAATAATAAAAACCAATGACTTCCACAAGTTATGTCAGTTTACCTATCAATACTAGGCTGCCAAATATAGTCCGCAGCCTACCGATATTGCTTTTGTTAGGGGATATTTTTGGGTTGCTAATTTGTTTAGCGATCGCACAATGGTTGCGTTTAGATCAACCCTTACATTGGCTAAATCCGTTACCTTATACATTTGTCTGCATGATACTTGCAGCATTTTATTTAGCAGATGCTTACCATCCAGATCGGCAAATTTCAGGTTTAAGAGCGCCCGCTCGAATTATTGTTTGTAGCATTGCGATCGCCTTGTTGATTTCTGCACTAATTTACTTGTCAGATATTGCCAAATACAACCCGATATCGTGGCGGAGTGTCTTCTTACCCAGCTTAGGAATCTTTACTATCTGGGCAATAATATTGCGCGTGGTAGCAGTGAGATGGGTGCGATCGCACGCTTTAAAAAGCCGTTGGTTAATACTAGGATCGGGGGATAATGCCATCAAATTTACACAAAAATTGCTAGAACTTAATCCCTTAGGAAAGTTGACTGTTCTAGCAGAGGAAAACCAAAAAACCATAGACTTACCAAAAAGAAATCTGAGTTATCAGGGAAGCCTGAGCGATTTGTCGCAATGGAGTCAAGAATCCTGGTCTGGGGTTATAGTGACAGCGCAGATAAACTTTTCCAAGTCACAAGCACAACAATTAATGCAGATGCGGTTGCGAGGCATTCCGGTTTATACATTGCCAGATGTTTACGAAACATTTTGGTATAAACTACCTTCGTCGCTGTTACAAGACAAATGGTTGGCTTTTAGTGATGGTTTTAACTTAATGCCTGGTTACTTCAGTATGAAACTGAAGCGAGTTATCGATCTCATCTTGATCCTCTTTTTACTAGTATTAGTTGCACCACTTTTATTATTGGTTGCATTACTAGTTAGGCTAGATAGCCCTGGGCCAGTATTGTACAGTCAGCAGCGAAGTGGGTTATACGGTAAACCATTTAGAGTTTATAAATTTCGCTCCATGTATCAGAATGCAGAAAAGTTGGGGGCGCAGTGGGCTAGTCAACGCGATCCACGAATCACCAGAGTCGGATACTGGCTACGTTTGTTGCGTATTGATGAATTACCGCAAATATGGAACGTCTTACGAGGTGAAATGAGTCTGATTGGGCCTCGTCCAGAACGACCAGAATTTGATGTCAAACTCAAAGAAGCGATTCCTTACTATGAAGTTAGATATTTGGTCAAACCTGGAATTACAGGCTGGGCACAGGTTATGTATCCCTATGGAGCATCTATAGAAGATGCTTACGAAAAGCTGTCATACGATCTGTACTACATCAAAAATTATTCCATTTGGTTGGATTTAGCGATCGCCTTCAAAACGATTCGAGTTGTTTTGTTAGGTAAAGGTAGATAAGGAAAAAGAAATGAAAAATAAAATATTGGTAACTGGCGGTGCTGGTTACATTGGCTCCCATGTAGTTCGCCAACTAGGGGAAGCTGGTTATGATGTCGTGGTTTACGACAACTGCTCTACAAGTTCACCAGCATCAGTACTACACGGGAAACTAATTATTGGTGATTTAGTAGACAGTGGACATCTTTATCAAGTTTTTGCCCAGCATAAATTCAGCGCAGTTTTACACTTTGCCGCTAGTCTGATTGTTCCAGAATCAGTAGCTCATCCCCTCGACTACTACGCCAACAACACCCGCAACACCTTAAATTTGCTGCGTTGCTGTAGCGTCATGGGTGTTAACAAGTTCATTTTTTCCAGCACAGCCGCAGTCTATGGAGAAGTAAAAGACAATCCTGTTACTGAGTCGAATCCTACACAGCCCATTAATCCTTACGGACGTTCAAAGTTGATGAGTGAGTGGCTGATCCAGGATTATGCAGCAGTATCTTCACTAAACTACGTAATTTTACGTTACTTTAATGTAGCAGGTTCGGAACCAAATGGACTATTGGGGCAAATGTCACCGAATGCCACACACTTGATTCGAGCTGCTTGTGATGCAGCACTCAAGCGCAAGCCAGAAGTCCGAATTTTTGGTACTGATTTTCCTACGCCCGACGGAACCGCAATTCGAGACTATATCCATGTTGAAGATTTGGCGACTGCTCACTTAGATGCTTTGGATTACTTAGAAAAAGGAGGGGAAAGCCAAATTTTCAACTGCGGTTATGGACAAGGATACAGCGTGCGACAAGTTATTGAAAGAGTCAAGGCTATTTCTGGTGTAGATTTTCCCGTTATTGCTGCACCACGTCGTCCAGGCGATCCTGCCTGTGTTGCAGCTTGTGCTGATAAAATCTATAGGGTTTTGGGTTGGCAACCAAAACACAATGATTTAGATGAGATTATCAACACAACCATTGCTTGGGAAAAACACAAGAGTAACTTGGCAAGTCAAAGGCATATCAATATGGCATATGCATAATTAGAACTTGGCACCTAATTAACCTTGTTTTTGCAATTTAGATAACGTGAATTCGACGGCTCATATAGTGTCCCTATAATTGACTCAATCAAAAAATTTCTTGGAGATTTTACTACACAAAACCATCTCTCTTGGAATCGGATAAGCACAGACTTGGACTTTAATTCAAGGCAGAGAGAGGTTCGTCGAACTTACGTTAACATAGGCATTATCTTTAAATAAAGGCACGCAATTACTGATGTTAAAGGCGGCGGATAGTTCAACATCTAACTCAAAACCTTTTTCAATCAACTCTTTACCCGAACTGCATTTTTTCAGATATCCTAGTAAATCCTGCTGGAAAGCCTGAAATGTTGTCACAGCGACTTCGGCTTCTGGTGATAGACTGCCATCTAAATAACTGAGAATTGCCCCAGCACCAATTAAATCTTCAAATGCAGGTCGGAGGCTACCATCTTCTTTCCACCTCTCACCGGCAGGAATCACAGCAATTTGATCGCCATACTTTTGAGCAAACTGCGCTACAGCTTGGCAATTTCGTAAGCAACCAGCCAAAGTTGGTGTATTTCCTGTATGTAAGGTTAGGAAAGAACCATTAGGTGATGGTAAAACTAATCTGGTTCCAGCAGAAATCTGAATCACCGATTTTGGCGAGAGAGAATATCCAGTTGTAGTCCAACGTTGTCTATGACTTGCTAATTCTGCTTGCACTGACTTGGCATAATCTATGGCTGATTCATCTTTATATGCGTAAGGAAAAATTATCGCGCCGTTATTGGTGGCAATTTCTACACAAGTAGAAAAAGAGAGAACATCAACTATCACAACTACATCACTGATAGGAGCGAGTTCAGCAACTCCTTGCGGCCCCCATTCACAGCGTAAATTGAACTCTGATTGGTTGTAAATCATTGGTGCGATCGCAAAAGACAATATGATAAAAATCAAACCACAAATTCACCAAGCCAGTATAAATAATTAAAGGTTTGTAGTAAGTACTTCAGTGAATAAAAATTCATGACTAAAGTCCTGACTACGAACTTGTTCTAAGTCAGCAGTTATAATTAATATAAAACTTCAAGGTTAAAAATATTATGAATTTTTCTGTAAAAGATTATACTAGTAATACTGTACCAAAGTTAAATTACGATGTCTTAATTGAAAATCAACAAGATGGCAAAGTTAAAGCAACATTGTTAGGTTTACCAGACTGCCAAGGTTTAGGAAATACAGAAACGGAAGCAATCGAAAAAGTCAGTCAAAGTTTGCAAACTCGGTTACAAACAGCAAAGATTGTGACTTTAGAAATTGAAGCACCCAAAGTAGAAAATCCTTGGTTGAAAATAGCTGGTAAATATAAAGATGATCCACAATTTGAGGAAATGCTGGAATATATAGAAGAGTATCGACGTGAATTGGATGCAGACAATGAAGAGAGGGAAATTTAGACTTGAATGATTTAAGAATTCTAGATACGGATCACCTATCATTGATGCAAAGAGGTAATCCATTTATCATCCAGAGATTAAATAAATCGAATCCTCAAAATATTGCTATCACTATTATTACAGCAACAGAACAACTGGTGGGACGACTCAATATTATCAGAGCTAATTTGTAAACTCAAGTAAAGTACTTGTCTTGCAAGGATTTCAGGAATTTGAGTCAAAAAAATACTTATTCGCTGAAACTCAGACCTAGTAACGACTTGAGTATCCTTCAGATTTTCTTTACGAATCAGCTCTCAACAGGGCTACTTCATCAAATGATTTAGTCTTTGCTTATGCCAGATTAAAAGATACATTAGAAGACTTAAATAATCTAAACGTACTAGCATTTAGTCATGATGCTGGCAAAATTTACGCTGAGTTAGTTAAGCAAAAAATTCGCGTTGGTACTCAAGATTTACGCATTGCGGCAATTACACTGTCAGTGAATGGTATTTTGGTTACTCGGAACTGCAAAGATTTTGAAAAAGTGCCTAATTTGCGTTTAGAAGATTGGACTATATCTTAATTTGTCCCAAGGATAATTAGCCAAGATACATACCAAGACTTTTTCTCACGTCAATTTATTCAAGATTCTTTAAAAGAATATCAAATTAAACTTTTAATATTTAATTCCTTAAGTCAGGACATTGTTTTATGGAAGGAAAAAATTACTCTCAAATCATTCAAGATATTTTAAATAACCATTCAGCTAATGATGTGGCTAATGGGACAGAGGTTCAATTGTTGTTTGACGCGGAACGCCATCATTATCAAGTCTTAAATATTGGCTGGAAAGAACAACGGAGAATTTATGGAACGATCGTTCATGTTGATATCAAAGACAAAAAAATTTGGATACAAAGAGATGGTACAGAAATCGGTATCGCTAATGAATTAATTGCTGCTGGAGTACCTAAAGAAGATATTGTATTAGGATTTCATGCTCCTTATAAACGCCAATTTACTGACTTTGCTATTGGATAAGTAGCAGGAAATAAGCAATAGTAATCTTTGCCCTAATCAGCCACTATCCGTTAAACTCAGAAATGCTGCGTTATTCCTCATCATGTCCGATTCCCAAACTGTTAGTGCTGCTGTTGCCAAACTCTACAATACCTACCCCTTTCCGCCAGAAGCCCTGTTGGATGAACCACCTCCAGGCTATAACTGGCGCTGGAATTGGCTAGCGGCTCATAACTTCTGCACCGGTCAAAAGCCCCAAAAGCAAGATATTCGGATTTTAGATGCAGGTTGCGGTACTGGTGTGGGTACAGAGTACTTAGTTCACCTCAATCCTCAAGCTTCTGTTGTGGGAATTGACCTCAGTACTGGTGCTTTAGCTGTAGCCAAAGAACGTTGTCAGCGTTCTGGGGCTAACCGCGTTGAATTTCATCACCTCAGCTTGTTTGATGTAGAACAGTTAACAGGTGAGTTTGATTTAATTAACTGTGTTGGCGTTTTGCATCATACCCCCGATCCCATTCGTGGGATTCAAGCTTTGGCGAAGAAGTTAGCCCCAGGCGGCTTAATGCACATTTTTGTGTACGGGGAGTTGGGACGTTGGGAAATCCAACTCATGCAAAAAGCGATCGCACTTCTTCAAGGTGACAAAAAAGGCGACTACCGCGATGGTGTCCAAGTCGGGCGACAAATATTTGCTTCTTTACCAGAAAATAACCGAATTGTCAAATACGATAAACAACGTTGGTCGCTAGAAAACAACAAGGATGAATACTTTGCTGATATGTACGTTCATCCTCAAGAAATTGACTACAACATTGAAACGCTGTTTGAATTAATTGATGCTTCGGGATTGGAATTTATTGGTTTCTCGAATCCGAGTTTCTGGGATTTAGACAGACTTTTGGGTAAAGCACCAGAGTTAGTAGAACGAGCAAAAGAATTGAGCGATCGCCAGCTTTATCGCCTGATAGAATTATTAGACCCAGAAGTAACTCATTACGAGTTTTTCCTCGGTCGTCCTCCTTTAATCAAAGCCGACTGGTCAGATGATAACGCTCTACTAGCAGCGATTCCCGAACTGAATCCTTGTATTGAGGGATTTCCCAGTCAATGTTTCTTTAATTACGATTATCAAATTGTGAATTTATCTGTAGCAGAATTTGAGTTTATGCAAAGATGTGATGCTAATGCCACAGTTGCAGAGATACTGACAAATGTAGAACTGGGATTGGATCGGGTAAGAAGCCTTTTGCAACAGCAGTTGATTTTATTGACACCTGCTTAGGGAATTCAAGTAAAAAATATCCAATTATTTATTGTGGGATGGGCCTTTCGGTTATCCCACAATTAGATATTTACCCTACCACAGCCGAACTTGCTACTTTCTCCTGTCTTTGAGAAGGCGGACGCATTCCCAAACCAAGTAAATTCAGCATTTCTCGGTCAGTATCGTAATCTGGACAGGGAGTTGTCACCGTCAACATCTTGTTGTCGTCGCTAGAAAAGATAGAATTGGCTCCTGCCATAAAGCAAAAAGCTTGCTCAACTTGAGAAAGTCTCGCCCTACCAGCACTAAGACGCACATCGGAAGCTGGCATTAAAATTCTGGCTGTAGCAATCATCCGCACAATATCCCAAATGGGAACATCAGGCTGATTTTCTAAGGGTGTGCCCGGTACTTGGGAAAGAATATTAATTGGCACAGACTCTGGATGAGGATGTAAGTTTGCCAGAGTTTGTAACATCCCAACCCGGTCATCGACTGTTTCGCCCAAGCCCAGGATACCGCCAGAACAGACGGTAACATTTGTCTGACGGACATTCTCAATTGTGTTCAAGCGATCGCTATATGTCCTTGTGGTAATAATTGTGCTGTAATATTCCTGCGAGGTATCTAAGTTATGGTTATAGGCATAAAGTCCTGCTTCTGACAATTTCTTGGCTTGATTTGCCGTCAACATACCTAGAGTGCAGCACACTTCTAAACCCATTGCAGTCACATCCTTGACCATTTCCAGGACTTCCTCAAATTGTGAGTTATCCCGGACTTCGCGCCAAGCAGCACCCATACAAATGCGACTAACACCAGTTTCTTTAGCTTTTTGGGCGATGTTAATTACCGTTTCCTTTTCTAGAAGTGCTTGCGCCTTTACCTCTGTTTTATAGCGAGAAGATTGGGCGCAGTAGCTACAATCTTCTGGACAACCTCCCGTTTTGATAGATATGAGCTTGCAAACTTGTATTTTTGTTGGGTCATGATATTGGCGATGCACGCTAGCAGCTTGATAAATAAGCTCTAGCAAAGGCGTGTTGTATATCGCCCGAATCTCTAATTCCTGCCAATCGTAGCGTATTCCCACCACATCACTATCCTTCTTGTAGACTGGGTTAAATCTTGAGCTGTCTTTTGCTTAAATCTGCTGCGGTACAGCCTTTGGGCAAAGCTATTTTATCGAAGTTGTACCCTGGACTGTGCTTTATCACCCATTGGCTCTCAATCCTTCCGCTCTAGATATTAGACATCAGCTTATCAAGATTTTGGTTGAATGGCAGATTAAAAGCAAAAATACTCACCCCATCTTTTGTAAAGGGCATTGGGCATACATATATCTTTTGTCATGCTGGTCAAGAGTTCAAAGTCTATATAAAATCAGTTAATTGACCCCTGACTCTTGACAAACTTTATGAAAAAATTATAAAACTTGCGTCAGTGCCGATCGTAAGACAGCCAATCTAACTGCTGCTAAACCGCAGACTATGAGAGAATTTATAGCATTTAGAGAATATTTTGAGAAGATATCCCGCCGATTAAATAATTTATGATATCAGAACTGCCAATAATTGCAAGCGATCGCCTATTATTACGAGCAGCGATCCATGAAGATATACCCCAAATTCTCAAATACTTCATTGATAACAAAACTTATCTCACTCCATTTTACCCTCTTTGGGCTGATGGTTTTTTCACTGAAGAATATTGGCAATATCAGATAGAGAATAGTTTTCTAGAATTTATCAATGGGCAATCGTTAAAACTATTTGTTTTTACCAAAAGAAATCCTACCGTAGTTATTGGAACGATCAACTTTAGCAATTTTGTCCGAGGAGCCGCTCATTTTTGCTATGTGGGATATAGTCTTGCTGAAAATAAACAAGGAAAAGGATATATGACAGAAGGTTTAAAATCTGCAACTCAATATCTATTTGAAGAGTTAAATTTTCACCGAGTTATGGCTAACTATATGCCTCACAATCGGCGCAGTGGTAATGTACTCAAAAGACTCGGTTTTGTCGTTGAAGGATACGCTAGAGACTATTTGTTAATTAATGGGCAATGGGAAGATCATATTTTGACAAGTCTTACAAATCCTTATTGGAAAGAACCTAAAATTTAAAAATCTGAGAATTATTGCCAATATTATTTATTTCAATTATCTATTTAAGCTGCTTTTAAATCAGTTAATTTATAATTCATAATTACCAACCTTGTTTAGTCAATATATAGAAGTAAGTATTTTTTAAATTGCACTCAAATACTAATTTGTAATTTTTGAGTAATCCCTATCTTACAGCTATTCGCAATCTTATCATATCTATATGAGAATGAGTTTAATATATCAGTTGTAACATTTACAAATTCATAGTAAATTCATCATAAATACACAACAACTCCACAGGCAAATGCAATAGTAATACTTGTTCGCTAACAAGCTTAGTTACTAAAGTTAGCTTTAGCCAATGTGTCCAATTTTCTTAAACAGTTGAGGAGTTTTTTAAAATGCTCATTAATTCTATAAAGCGCTTATCTGTCTTTTCTACTATCTTCGCTTTTGCTACCATCTTAAACGGAGTTGTCTTGGCAGCACCAGGCCCAAATTCCGCCACTACACCAGCCTTAAAAACTCAGACTAGTGCTGCATCACACCAGCCAATCAAACTCACAAATCAACAGCGTCTACAAATCCAAGCGGCTCGCCAGCAAAGAGACAAGGATATTGAGGCTCTATTAAACCCGTCCCAAGATACTAAATTTAAAGCAGCACTGCAATCCCGTCAGAGAATCAGAATAGTGTTAAAATCTTTGGAGCTGAATCCAGATCAACAGAAACAGGTTCAATCAATTTTGCAAGCTTATAACCTGCAAGTGAAAAAAATTCTAGCTTCACAGGTATCACAAACAACATCAAAACCAGGAGAAATTGCTTCACCAACATCACAACCAATTAAAAAATAAAAAATCAGTTTTATTTCATTAAGTTTAAATTTTGCAAGACTGGCGGATTTTATCCAAACTTCGATTAAGCCAGTCTTATTTTTTTTAATATCCAAAACTTTATTTATTTTAGAGGATGTTTTAAAATTTATGATTGATGTATCAAATATTTTTTTTGCTCATTTTGCTCATTATTTAGTTTAAGTTAAAAAAAAGGCTATAATTTTTGAATCAACATATCTCATGGCAGAGGTAAAAATTTACTCGTGAGCGATTGACACGCGTCTACGAACTTACGCCAGCTTCAGCGTTATAATTATTCTGAGTTGCCTAACCCAATACAGGTGTATAAGCTTCAACATTGAGAGGGCTTATTCTGTACAAACCACTTTTCACAGGCATCTTTGACCACTTTTCTCTCTTCAGACGACAAAACCTCATCTGGCTGACCAGAAGCTAAAATTTTAGCGGCAGTAACCGCTTTTTCATATAACACACCGCACTGAACCAGTTCTGAACAAAAGATTTTTTCTCTTTCTTCTACTGGTGTAAAGAAATTAATTGGCATTTAGAAAAAAAATTATTTAGTTTTGTTTTTAAGAGAATACTTTTTATTACTAAACTTCTTCTTCTATCTAGTGAATAATTTCAGGCAGATAAAACATAGTTTAATGTAAAGTTTGTTAGTAATAAAAAATACAAAACTGAAATTTCTCGTTGATTATTTTATCAGGCAGTTTGATACAACTACAAATTAGTCAGCGTTCTTGCTTCAATTCCACGTTTTTCAAGGTGACTCACTTCTGCCTGCTGAAGCGCTCTCGATTTTGATCTGGATCGCTTTTTGCGTCTATGCTGATGATGCTGAAGCCAGAGGTAGTATTAAAGAAAGAATGAATTAGCTTTGCTCGTAATGACTCTGGCTGAAACTCCAAACGACAAGAATTCTAGCAATCCTTTTCTCACCCTCAACTACGAAACCGCCTTAGAATCTCTAGGAGGCGACTACTACGATGAGGTTGCAGCGGCAGAATTTCCTCAACACCTCCTGCGTTGGCGTAACGATGAACTATTACCCCGTTTCGGTCTAGACCCCCAAGCAGTCAAAGACGAAGATTTCATCACAGCCTTTGGCCAATTTCAGGGGCGTAAACCCTTGTTGGCACTGCGTTATCACGGCTATCAATTTGGTGAATATAACGGACAGTTGGGTGATGGTAGAGGCTTTCTCTACGGGCAAGTCCGCGCCAATGATGGCGAATTATACGATTTTGGCACTAAAGGTTCTGGGAGAACGCCCTACTCCCGTGGTGGTGATGGTATGCTCACGCTCAAAGGTGGGGTGCGGGAAGTTCTGGCTGCGGAAGCGCTGCACTACTTGGGTGTACGTACTTCGCGCTGTCTGAGCATGATTGAAACAGGTTTACCACTCTGGCGGGGCGATGAACCTTCGCCTACCCGTTCATCTGTGATGGTTAGGATGAGCAGTTCTCATATTCGATTTGGCACTTTTGAGCGACTGCACTATTTTCAGCGTCCAGATTTAACTCAGAAGTTATTAGACCACGTAATTGAGCAGTATTATCGACACTTAAATGCTGAAGAAGATAAATATATCCTGTTTTACGCCGAATTAGTTAAACGGGTTGCACAACTAGTAGCGCAGTGGATGGCGGCTGGCTTTTGTCATGCAGTCCTGAATACTGACAATATGTCGATTACGGGAGAAAGTTTTGATTATGGCCCTTATGCATTTATCCCTACTTATGACCCATACTTTATCGCTGCATATTTTGATTATTATGGACGCTACTGTTACAGTAATCAACCAATTATTTGCAAGCTGAATTTAGAAATGCTCCAGGAACCTTTAAAGGCAATTATTGATAAAGGTGATATGGAGAATAGTTTAGCTAGGTTTGATGAATATTATCAAGCTGAATACAATTCTTTGATGTTGAAAAAGTTGGGTTTTGTGGAGTTGCAAAATCCCCAAGCTGAAGAACTCTTAAATCTCACGATTGAATTCTTGAAAACAAGTCAAGTTGGTTATCACCAATTTTTCTATGAAATGGCTCGTACTTTTTCATCTAAATGGCGAGATGAACCAGGTTTTGTAATGAATAGTTCAGATATTGTACCAGCACCGGGCGCATCAGCAATTTTTGATGATTGGTGCATAGCATACCATAAAATATTGAATGATTTTGATAGCGATCGCCTTGATATAATAGCCCAAACTCTAGCTGTTAATAATCCCAAAACGGCATTATTAAGACCTGTAATTGAGTCGGTTTGGGAAGCAATTACTCAGGAAGATAATTGGCAACCTTTTTATGATTTAATCAAGGCAATTCAGTCTAGGAAGTAGTCAATTTACAGCTACTTTCTTTTTAATATAGTACTTCTCGTTTGTATGCAATACACTCTGACCTCACTTCCATTCCTCTCTCCTCTTAGGAGAGAGGCTTTGAAACTTACTCCCCTTCCCTTGTAGGGAAGGGGCTGGGGGTTAGGTCTGTATTCCATGCAATTGAGAACCGCTATATTATGACTTTTTGTGCTTGGTTAGTGGTTAGCTGTTCCACCTTTAATTTGCATAATTAGGGCAGGCAAGATGCCCAATCCACAAGATGTATAATTTATTTCTTGGAAGTCCCTTATGGATATTGAAGAAATGTTGGATAGATATGAAGCGGGAGAAAGAAACTTCGCTTGGAGTGTTAATTGCAGCAGAACTGGTTTGTTCATGATAGCGGTCGATCTGAGTGGGGCTGACCTGAGTGGGATCAACTTGAAAGGAGCCTTTTTGGAAGGAGCTGATTTGACTAATACCAATCTCAGTGGGGCTAATCTCAGGGGAAGCAACATGCATCAAATTGATTTGACTGGGGCTATCCTTAATGGTGCTGATTTGACTGGGGCTGAGGGGGCTGAAGCTAGTTTCTATGATACTTCTTTTGTCAGGGCTAACCTGAGCGGGGTTGAAATGAACCAATGTATTTTTAATGGTGCTAATTTCAGCCATGCTATTTTCAGGGGCGCTATTCTGGAGGACTCTAGTTTTCGTGGTGCTAACTTCACCAATGCCGATTTGCGTTCGGTTGAGGGCTTCTATAACATTCGTGAGGCTATTTTCAGTAATACCATTATGGAAGATGGAAATATTTGGTACGACAGTATTGGGTATTGAAGACCATACAATATTGCTGTCCGCATATATTTCGTTCTTTTGGAACCTTCATATATAAATTGTCTTAGCCAAAACGCGATCGCGAATTTGAGGTTTAAGACCGTTCTTAGTGATAATATCTACCTTCAACCCAAAAAGCTGACTTAAATAATCCCTAAGTTCCACCAACATAATAAAAGTAGATGCTATTTCATAATCAACCAGAATATCTATATCAATCACTTACTTCTGTCTGCTCTCTCTAGCATAAGAACTAAAGATACCGATTTCTGTAATTTGATAAATTTCATAGAGAGATTGCTTTGGTAGTGATAAAATTTGTCGAATTTCATTAATAGTTTTCATCACATTTCATCCTTGCAAAACTTCAGCAACAGTCAACTTGAGATCGGCAAATAGAGGGGAAACGATCGCATTATCTCCCACATACACCTGCTCATCATAAAAACCCTCCACCCACTCCAAAACCGTCACTTTTAGAACTTACGCATTGACAAGTGGAACAAAAAGTGTATAACGAAAATGTAGAAAAATACCAGCGATCGCTAGTTAATAGAGGCATGAAAAACAGATAATTTACCTGTTTGTGTTTAGGGTTCGGACAATCAGAGCAATTACAAAACCATCCACTGCCAAGTGTGACCTCAACACTTACACTTTGTTCTTGCTAGCAGAATCAAAGTATTCAGGTTGCCAACGTTTGGCGCAGATAATGAAAAATTTGTCTCATGATAGCGTCAATAGATTTTTGCTGCGTGAGCAGTACGAACCCAAGGATTTATTTGAAGAAATCAAACCACACATCAACTTAATTGGAGGTACTTTAAGTGGTGACGATACAGTAGTTGATAAGCCTCATAGCAATCCAAAAATAACGGAATTAATTGGTTACTATTACTCAGGTAGACACCATCGTGCCGTTAAAGGAATTCAATTAATTACCTTGTATTACACGGATGTATCTTTTAAGTCTGTGCCAGGAAATTATCGCATTTATAACAAACAGGATGGAAAGACTAAAAATGATTATTTGCAAGAAATGATTGCTGAGGTTTTGGATTGGGGTCTTAGTCCAAAAACAGTGACTACTGATAGTTGGTACTCCAGTCAGAAAAACCTCAAGTTCTTTAAAGACAAGGAATTAAGGTTTTTAACAGGAGTAGCTAAAAATCGTTCATGTTCAGTCGATGGGAAAAATTATACTCAAGTCCAAAACTTAGAAATTCCAGAAGTTGGTTTAGTAGTGTATCTAAAAAACTTTGGTCAGGTAAAGGTATTTCGCAGAAGTTTCAAAAACGAAGCTTACAGATATTACATTATGTATATTCCTGAAAAAGATGCACTTTTATCAATTTCTAGAGCAGACTTCAAAGAATTACACTCAATACATTGGGGTATTGAGTGTTACCACAGAGCTATTAAACAAGTTTGTGGTGTTGGTAAATTTATGGTGAGGACAACTGAGGCCATCAGAACTCATTTTTTTAGCGCAATTCGAGCTTTTACACAGCTAGAATTAATGCGAGCAGAAGAGTTAATAGAAAATTGGTACGAACTCCAAAGAAATTTATCTCTTCAAGTAGCCCGTGACTTTATTTTAGAACACCTATCACAGAAGTTGATCCAGATTGCATAATACCAATTTTCTGTCAATGCGTAAGTTCTAACTTTTTGGGCAATCGGATCGACAATCCAATACTCAACAATTCCCCGCGCTGCATACTCAGAACGCTTGTAACGATAATCCCGATTTTCCTGATTTGGACTCACCACTTCAACCACCAATAACGGTGGTGGCATATCCATCAAAATTAGCGATCGTGTAGCCCCTTGCATTACAGTCGCCAACTCCTCAGAAAACACCACCAAATCAGGAACACGCACCCCCACCTGCCGGCTATTCACAGAAACTTCTGTTTTCATACTCAAACGGTAATAAGGAATACCTAATTTAGAAAAATAGATTAATAAAAACGTAGCTATCCGGCGATTTAGCTCGCTTTCTAATGGCATTTGAATTAATTTTCCATTCTCCAATTCATATAAATTATCCGTTCCATCGTCAAACTGAAGAAATTCTTCCAAAGTCATCTTTTTAGTGGCTGCAACTGTCATTGCTTTTTCTCCCATAGTTAGCTTGTATTGATTATTTTAACTAATTACTAATTCGTAATACTCGCCAAAAGCGAGAAGCAAGCTATGTAATTCGTAATTTTTGGGTTTAATTCTCCTTCTTCTATACGTGAATTTGTTTGGATCGAGGTCTAAATCCCCGTTCCAAACGGTCTTTAACTAGGAATTACGAATTATCAATTACGAATTATTTTAACAATGCCTCTAATTTCTCCATCCCCTGCTGAATCTCCGCCTCTAACTTTGCCAAATTAGCAATTTCATTCTTTTGGAACCCCAAATTTCATCGAGTATAGATACTCATTCTTCTAGCTCAAAAACCGAATTTGTGAACTCAAAAACTAATTCGGTTGTCTCAAAACCTCAAACTTCCCTGCATCTAACTAAACTGTTGAGCATAAAACCGCGCATAGCGACGCTCTAGAGCTAACAATTCTTCATGAGTTCCCGATTCGACAATTTGACCCTGTTCGAGAACTAAAATCCGATCGCACCTTCTAACTGTCGATAAACGGTGAGCAATAATAAACACCGTCCGTTTTTCCATCAATCTTTCCAGCGCTTCCTGTACCAGTGCTTCTGACTCGGAATCTAAGGCTGATGTCGCCTCATCAAGAATCAAGATTTGAGGATTGAGCAGAACAGCACGAGCGATCGCAATTCTTTGTCTTTGTCCACCTGATAAGTTTACCCCACGTTCGCCTACCCAAGTCTTATAACCTTCTGGTAGTTGGCTAATAAATTGATGGGCATTAGCAATTTTTGCTGCCTCTTTAACTGCTTTTATGTCAAAAATATATTGTCCAAAGGCGATATTTTGAGCAATCGTCCCCGAAAACATGATGGTTTCTTGAGGAACAATCCCAATTTGTCGCCGCAAACTATGCAATTTCACATCTCGAATATCAACATCGTCAATAAAGATTTGACCAACTTCGGGATCGTAAAAACGGGGTAAAAGATTTACAAATGTGGTTTTACCAGCACCAGAAGCACCCACAAGTGCGATCGCTTCACCTGGCGATACCAATAAACTGATATCTTTTAATACAGGTTCACCCGGTTTATAAGCAAAGGAAATATGACGATATTCTACTTTGCCTTTGACTAGGGGGAGAGCGATCGCATCGATCTTTTCGATCGTCGTCGGCTGAATTGCCATTAATTCAAAAACACGGTCAACAGATGCTTCACCCTGCTTAAATTCGTTGTAGTTGTTAGTAGTATGACCAATGGGATCGATTAACAGCGCCGCCGCCGCCAGGTAACTGAAAAAATTCGCCACTGTCAAGTTACCTTGGGAAATTTGCCAAGCTCCCACAATCAGTAACGATAGCGCACTTAAGGCTTCCAAAAATCCAACGATCGGAATCTGAATCGCTTTCAGGCGTTCGGCTGAGTATTTGGCTTTGAGACTGCGTTCTGCTTCATGGCCAAAACGAGCAATTTCGTAATTTTCAGCAGCAAAAGCCTGTACCAAACGAATCCCGTTGAAAACTTCCGCGATGATGGCTGATAAACCCGATACGCGATTTTGACTTTTTAAGGAATACTTACGTAACCGTTCGCCAAACCAGCCAACTAAAATACCCATGAGTGGTGCAACTATCACTGTTGCTAATGTTAGTTGCCAATTCAGATAAATCATGTAAATCGGAATTGCTAGCAACTGCAAAATACAGGGGATAAAGTCGTGAAATACTTTATTTACCACTTCGCCAACGCGGTCAACATCTTCGGTGAGGCGGTAAGATAAATCACCTGCTTTTGCGGTTTCAAAATAGCTGAGATTTAGCTTTTGCAGATGAGCGTAGACTTGCTGACGGAGATGAAAAGCAACTTGCAAAGCAGCTTTCGCCATATACATATCTTGTATAGACTGAAACAAGCCTCTAACAAGAAATACTAAAGCACAACTGCCAGTTATTTGAGCGATCGCTACTACATTACCTTGGGCAAAGGGAGTTGCCAATTTCCCGGCAAGATTAATCAACACTAAAGTCGCTAGTACGTATCCCAAGATCCCAATAAGTCCCTTGGTGATGGTTTGCCACTGGAGCCGGATATAAGGCAGTAGTTGCCAGTAATTAGAACGCGTTTTCAAGCTCGAAAGTCCACAGCGATATTTTACTTTGTTTGACGCTAGCAGTTTTGGGGAGTTTCTGAACACTTAACTAATTAGTTACACACTGTTTGAGCGTTCGTTCTTTTATGATTGAAGTGGAATGTTCATTCGTGGGGTCTTGCTTTATGAAACTGGAAGAGTATTTCAACACCCTTGCACCAGATGACATTCGACTCAAAGGAACCCGCATTGGGATTGAGAGCATTCTTTACGAGTATATCTATCGCTGCAAAACACCAGAAGAAATTGCCGGACAATTTCATACGGTGACGCTGGAACAGGTTTATGCCACGATTTTGTATTATTTGCATCATCGTTCAGAGGTTGATGCGTATCTGGTAGATTGGTTAGAATTTTCTCGAACCATGCGCGAAGAACAACAGCGAAATCCTTCTCCTGCCAGGATGAGGTTTCGGCGGATGCAGGAAGAAAACGCTCCAAAGCATTTACAGGAAAGCTAATGGCAATCCGGTATCTGTTGGATGAACATCTGAATCCTACATATCGCTCCCAACTTGTGCGGCGCAACCCTGAATTGATCGTGCGAATCATTGGCGATTTAGATGTGCCATCCAAAGGCACTCCAGATCCAGAGATTTTGATTTGGTGCGAAACCAATGAATTTATTTTGGTGACAAACAACCGTAAGTCTATGCCCGGACATTTGGCTGACCATTTAGCTTCAGGGTCGCCATATACCTGGAATATTCACCATCGATGCAAACCAAAGCATCGGACAAACTGTTGAAGAGTTAATTCTCATTGTGGAAGCTTCGTTTGAGGATGAATACCAGGATCGAATTGAATATCTACCCCTGAGCCAATAGCCCATTCTCCACTCCCTCACCCTTCCACCCCTCACTTCCCTGCCTACTAAGATAATTTTTGCTGTTTCTCAACAATTCGTGTGTTAATTTCTTGAAGTTCTTTTATGTAGGGTATCCATAACTCTTTATCAGCTTGCTTAATTACTTGCTCAACCTTACGCATATCTTTTTTGCTATAGCTGATTTCAGGGATCTCAGAAACTCTTTTACTCAAATTACCCTCTAGTTTAGACAGTGCGTTGTGCTGTTGCTAACGCTCTCTACTGTGTTCTAAAAAATTAGCCCTCTCCTTGTAAGTAAGGAAAAGGCTGAATTAATCTTAAAATACTTCGTAATTTTCCGGTTCAATTACGAATTACGAACTTGTACTGAGCGTCTTGCTCTGAGCGAAGCCGTAAAGCCTGCGCCATAGCTACGCTTCGGGCGCAGCCTCTCCAAGAGTTGGGAGCCGAAGTATTACGAATTACGAACTACTTAATATCCGCCTTCTTCTTCGTATTCTGGCTGTCTTTCCTTGACTTTTTTCGGAATATTCACAGGCTTCGGTGCATCTTCCCAAGCATCGCCGTCTACGTCGTCATAATCATCGTATTCGTCAACGTATGGCTTGCTATAGGGCTGGGCTTCATACTTTAGTGGCTGCGGTTGTTGATACCTGTCGCTGCCCGTTGCCTCGCTCCAGTTATCTTCTTCCTCGTCTTCTTCGTATTGAATAGATTCATACTGCCGCGCCTTCATTACCTGACGCTGTGGCCTTTCTTCTTCCACATAGTCTTCATTCCATTCTTCTTGCGCTACGGGTTCGGGGGCGCGAACTTTTTGCCTGGGTGGCTGCAATGGCACTCCACTAGGCAGTTGATTGGGTGGTGCAATTGTCCGAGGTGGAGTATAGCCGTATTCTTCTTCTATATCTCGCTCCCAAGGTGCTTTGCCGATACCCAGACGCTCTAGTAAACCAACTGTTAATTGATTCACTCGTTCTTCAGCTCCCTCAAACACAATCAACCGATTAGGGCCAGTGCTGACAATTTCATCGACTGAGAACTCGTAAGTACTCACAAATTGATCGGGAATTTGGGGTAATCCTAAAGAAGCAATGACTATAGATTCAAGCTTCCCACTTTCGCCGTTGAACTTGAAGCCGCGAACTTTGCCTAAGACTTCACCTGTTTCTGTAATTACTTCCCAGTTAATTAAATTACTGAAAGATTCAACATCGATATCTTCAATAACATCTTCGTTATCAACCAGGATGACATCACCAATCTGGCTGATGTTGTTGAGGTACATATAGCGCGGTATGCCCGAAATAGAGATCAGGCTGTCTCGCAAACCAAGAGCCACAACCTCTCGTTGATCGATATCAACCCAGACTTGACTGATGATGCCTAGCCGCTTGCCGTTGTCGCGGGTAATCACCTGGGTATTTAATATGTCGGAACGCCTAATTATCTGTTCAGAGGTCATTCTATACCGAGTCCTGATCTCGAATCCGGTTTGGTTTATCTATACACTATTATTAACAAAAACTCAAGCAGATGTATTGGATGATTGTAATTTAATCCCCAAAACTTGAGTGTAAGCTCCTCGTGCTTGAGTAACGCCAATTGTGCGTTCGGCTGATTCTATCATCGGACGACGCAAACTCACAACTATAAATTGCGCTTGTTGTGACTGTTGTTTAATCATTTTAGCTAATCGCTCTACGTTTGCTCCATCTAGGAACATATCTACTTCGTCAAAGGCGTAAAATGGCGATGGGCGGTAGCGTTGCAGGGCAAAAATAAAGCTCAAGGCGGTGAGTGATTTTTCTCCCCCAGACATGGAAGCTAGGCGCTGTACGGGTTTACCTTTGGGATGTGCGACTAAATTTAGCCCACTATTAAAGGGATCTTCGGGATTTTCGAGTTGCAAGAAGCCGTCACCATCTGAAAGAATGGCAAAAATTGATTGAAAGTTTTCATTCACAGCATCGAAAGCTTCTTTAAAGGCAAGTTGCCGCAATGTGGTAAAGTTTTCAATCCGTAAAAGTAGTTCGGTGCGTTCTCCTTCTAGTGTTTCTAATTTTTGCGTGAGTTCTTGAAGGCGGTTTTGAGTGCGTTCGTATTCTTCCAACGCCAGCATATTAACAGGTTCCATTGCTTGTAAGCGTTTGGTAAGCGATCGCAATTCTTTCTGCAATTCTTCTAAATCTACTTTGTCTGGCACTTCTGGCAAGGGATTTGGTAATTCTGCTCCCATATCTTGCAATTGAGTTTGCAGTGCAATTAGTTCCTCTCGCCGCTTCTCTTGGGTTTCTTGGAGTTTTTGGATTTCCCATTCCAATTGTTGTTGGCGCAAAAGATGCGATCGCACTTCTTGTTCTGTAGCGTCGCGTTTTTGTTTCTCTTCGCCTAAATTTTGTTCCATTTGACTCAACGATAAACGGGTTTGGGTGATTTGCTCGTCTATCGTTGTGGTTTGTGAAAAGACGCGATGAATTGCGTCTTTACAAGAGGTTTGTTGGGTTTCGTATTCGGTGATTCGCGTTTCTGCTTCTTGGATTTTTTCTTGTAAACGTTGTTGCTGATTCTCTAAATTTTTTAATCTTTGTTCTGCTTCCCGTAATGCTGTTTCACGTTGTTGTAATTGTTGCTCTTGAATTTTAATGGTTGCCTGGATTTGTTGCCATTCACTGGGGGTTTGGGATGCTTCTAACTCTGCTAATGCGTGTCGCAATTGTTGCAACTCATTTTCTTGCCCAGGTAATTCCCGCTCTAAAATTTCTAATCGGGATTGAGCAGTGGCTAATTTTTCGCTGTTTTGGGCGAGTTGCGATCGCGTCCCCTCTAATTGCGCTGTCAAATTCTTAATATCTTTTTGCAACTGTTCCAATTGCAACTGCTGTTCTCGCCGCGTCTGACGCGCTTCTGTTAATTCTTGGGTGAGTTTTTTGGCTCTAGCTGACAAAGTAGCGATCGCTTCAGTACAACGCTCTAAAATTCGCTCAATATCCACCAAGCGACTTTTTAAAGCGATCGCTTCATCAGATTCCGCCGCTTCACCCGTACCAAAACGTAACGCTGAACGCTGGGTATTACTACCACCAGTCATTGCGCCACTAGTTTCCAGAAGTTCCCCGTCTAAGGTGACGATGCGATACAATCCTAAATTTTTCCGCGCCGCTTCCAGGTTGGCAAATACTACCGTGTTACCGAAAACATAGCTAAATACATCTTTGTAACGGCGATCGCAATCAACTAAGTTAACAGCATAGTTAACAAAACCGCTAGCAAAACGCAGCGTTGCATCTTGGGTAAATTTGGGAACGTGAATTTTATTTAGTGGTAAAAAAGTCGCTCTCCCTGCACGTTTCTGTTTGAGCAGTTCAATCCCGGCTGCGGCGATGCTGTCATCTTCCACCACAATATGTCCCAAGCGTCCACCAGCAGCCATTTCCAAGGCTAGCTGATGGCGGGGTTCCACCAGTCCCAACTGCACAACTAAACCGCAAACACCAGGCATTCCTGATTGTAAAATGACTTTACTAGCTTGGGTTCCTTGGACTTCTTGCTGTGCTTGCGCTTGCGCCTCGATTTTATCCAACTGACGTTGTTTTTCTCGTTGTTCAGAAAGTAACCGTTTTTGGGTTTCCTGTTGGATTTGCAGTTCTTGTTCTGTGGCTGAGAGATTTTGGGCTAAATTTTGGATGGGTTCGCTAGAGGTGTTAAATTCTGTTTCAATTTGATTACATTCAGTTTGTTTTTCTGCTAGTAGCGGTTCGTCGCGTTCAATTAACTGGCTTTGCTCTTGGATTAACTGCTGTAACTGATTATTGCGTTCCCTGAGTTGTGCTTGTTCTGTGCGTTGCGGTTCTAAAGTGTGCAGCAAAGCTTCTATTTGACGGTTGAATGCTGTTTGTTGCTGCACCCAGGCTTCTGAAGCCGAGGCGATTTCTGCGGCGGCTTCGCGGGAGGTTTCTAAGGCTTGGTGGGCTTCATTTCTTTGGTGTTGGGAAGACGCGATGAATCGCGTCTCTACAAGCTGGGTTTCGGCAATTTCTTGTAGGGAATGACGGTGTTTTTGAATCTCTTGCTGAGTTTGAGCTAGACGTTTGGCAGTTTCTTGGGAAGCTGTTTGTAATTCGGTTAGCTGACGCTGGAGTTGTTTACGTTCTGCTTCTTGGGTGGCGAGGGTAGATTGTACTGCCAAAAGTTCCTCTTCTCCCAATGCTTTAACGTGGGCATTGAGTTGTTCGAGTTCAGCCGTTTTTTGGACGATTTCAGAATTTAAGCTGGTGAGTTGGGTAGTGAGTCCGGTAAAATTGCGATCGCCTGTTTGAATTTCGTGAACTAACTTTTCTTGTTGTGTTTGCAAGGAACGCCATGATAAAACAGCTTCCCAGGATTGTTTAGCCAGAAATTCTGTGCGGAGTTTTTGATATTTTTCAGCTTTCGCCCGATCTTGGGAAAGGCGATCGCGCTGTGCAGTTAATTCCGTTTCAATAATCCGACAGCTATCTTCCTTTTCCTTCACCTCATCTAAAGTTGATTTGGCTTGGACAATTTTGCGATCGAACGCCGCTACCCCAGCTAATTCATCAATAATTTCCCGTCGTTCCCGCCCATTCATCGAGATAATGCTGGTGACATCCCCTTGAAGTACCACATTGTAGCCTTCAGGATAAACCCGTAGATTACTTAGTTCCCCATGCAACTCTGTTAACGTGCAAGGTACACCATTGATATAATAATTCGATGTGTAAGTCCCTTGGTGAGTGACTCGTAGCCTTCTAGTAACACTCCACTCTGCCGATTTTGGATTTTGGATTTTGGATTTTGGTTCTTCCCCTACTTCCTCCGCCTCCCCTGCCTCCCCTGCCTCCCCTGCCTCTTCTACTTCCTCCCTTTCCGCCTTTGCGTCTTTGTCTGAAATTTCATCCGACAAATCAAACGTTACGGTGACGCTAGCCTCAATCGAGGCACGTCCTTTAGCCGTTTGAGTGTTATTTACCAAATCCGGTAAGCGATCGGCTCGCATTCCCTTAGAACTAGAGAGTCCCAGGCAAAAGAGCAGTGCATCTAAGATATTAGACTTACCCGAACCATTTGGCCCAGATATGACAGTACACCCCGGTAGCAAAGGGACAGAAGTAGTGCCACCGAAGGATTTGAAGTTCGTAAGTTCCACGCGCTTGATGTGTACCATAGGCGCTGGTTCGCTGGGCTAATGAAGAACAAGTGTATCAACTAATTAAGAATTCGCAAGAGGGTAAACCGGAGAATTGGAAATTATAGTAGACGCATTGCGGTGAGCCTGCAAGCTTTACCCAAAAGGCTTACCACAGGCGATCGCTCAGTGTACGACACAAATTTTGATGTCGCAAACTGAACATCAAAATTTTCCCAGAGCAGATAATATCATGTCTGACTAATTACTTGTAATTCAAAAATTTCTTTCAAGATATAACTAGTTTGAAATCGGCTCAAGGCATTCTCACACCGCAATATGACCTGCTCAGGAACAGGAAGGAGTAAGGAAAAAAAGTAACTCAACCAAATGGTAGAGGATATTAAAAGCACCAAATGAATTTATAATATAGTAATCTTTACAATTGGAAAAACGTAGAAAGAAAGTCCTCTTTACTACCCCAATCTACTGTCTGTGATTTAGTTCTTAACCCGCAAATATTTGTAGAACTTAGTAATGAAGAAATTAATTAAAGGTCTGCGCGAATTTAAATCTAGCTATTTTTCGGTACATCAAAAATTATTTGAACAACTTTCGCATGGTCAAAAGCCCAGAGTATTATTTATTACCTGTTCTGATTCTCGTCTCGATCCAAATCTAATTACACAAGCTCAAGTTGGTGAATTATTTGTCATTCGCAATGCAGGCAACATCATTCCACCCTATGGGGCAAGTAATGGCGGTGAAGGTGCGACAATTGAATATGCTGTTCAAGCTTTAGATGTTCGCCAAATTATTATTTGTGGTCATTCTCATTGCGGTGCAATGAAAGGATTAATGAAGTTACACAATCTCAGCGATGAAATGCCACTTGTACATGATTGGCTGAAATATGCAGAAGCAACTCGAAGGCTAGTTATAGACCACTATAGCCACTACGACGGAGAAGAACTGCTAGAGATTATGATTGCCGAAAATGTTCTTACTCAAATTGAGAATTTGCGGACATATCCAGTGATTCACTCTAAGCTTTATCAGGGGGAACTCAGCATTTATGCTTGGATTTATCACATTGAAACAGGAGAAGTTTTCGCATACGATCCCCAAAAGCACGCTTATGTTTTGCCTCAAGCTTTGGTTCCAGAATCAGAAATAGATGAGTCGTTCAGGGATCGGGTTCCAAATACCAATGTAGCAGTGCGTTCCCCTCAAAACCAGCAGGATGATGTTCAACCTTATGAGAAACAGTCTGTTTCTCCATTTGAATGGTTTCCAATGAGACGACTTTCTCCAGAGCAGATGGAGCGAATTTATCGAGGTTCAAATAATGGAAGTTGAAAGATAAAAATATAGAATTTCAAACATTCTATTAGAGGGTTGAGGGTGAGGTTTTTGTACCTTACAGCTATTTTCAGGTAAATAAACTACGCGGTAGGGGCACAAGCAATGCTCAGTGGTGTAAACTTAAGCCAAAACCCTTTTAAAATCTCGTTTTCAGCCAGAGGCTGAAAATGTTACTCTTGGCGGTGCCGCGAGTTGGGAGGCGGAGCCTCAATGAAGGGCATTCCCAGTCTGAGACTGGGAACGAGATCGATGGGTATTAACTACCTATTCTTGACTTTTATTTAAGTAAGTCAAAAATAGAGACTTACGTCTGTATAAGTCTCTATTTGGTTTCCATGTCGATGCTAACTGAAAGCTTCAATTATTCTTTTATGGCTTTTTTACAGCATCAACTTTTGCTTCTACCTTCACCGTCTTCACACCTTGAACTTCTTTAGCCAAGGTTTCAGCTTTCTTAAGTTCTTCAACAGAACTGGCTGTACCTTTAAGAACAATTTCACCCTGTTTGTTTTCAACTTGTAACTTGTTGCCTGGTAAGCCTTTATTTAACTTGGCGCTAACTTCAGTTTTTAAATCGCTCTTAGCTTTTGTTGCTGCTGTTTTTTCAGCATCAGTTTTAACTTTAGTATCTGTACTAGCTGCTAAAGGAGTAGTTTGTGTTTCTGGAACTTTGACAGTTTGATTTGTCTGTGAAGCTGGTTTTGCTGGTGCTTGAGCGGCTTCATTAGTTGTGCTAGGAGTTTCTGAACTAGTTTTAGGAGCCTCTTGGCAGCCAAAAGTACCAACTACCAAAATGCTACTAACTAATAATAGAATTAGTTTTTTCATTATTTATCTCCGAATTGAGTACTTGAAGCGATTAATTGAGATGTGTGTCATGGTGAGGAGCAAATTTAAAAAAACAATTAAAAGTGAAGTCGCAAAAGTGCTTCAGCAATAGCTCAGGTTACTGAAAATTGAAATTTGGGCAATTTCTTGAAGCTAAGATTTTGCACCCGGTTTTGAGAAATCTCAATTCAATTTTTCTGACGGCTGCTAACCAGGATGGCTTTACACACAGTCTGTGGCTCTCGATGAATTTAATGTAGATGCACAGTAGCTCTTTTGATGGTAGACTATGCCACTCCACAGTAGTGACTCGATGTTATCAGATTTGAATTAATTTGGCGATGTCTATGACGAATTTCAAACTTCAGCCTTTTTGCAATCCTGTATAAGCATTCTTACCAGCAAAATGTTACTTTATAAAACTATGGCTTACTTACAATGCTTTAAATATCAGGAAATATTAGTCAATGCCCTACCTTACTTCGGCTAGCGAAATTCGTGCCATTGTCGCTGAATATACAAACGCTAAAACATTGTGGATAGATACAGAAGTCGCTGACTATAAAAGTCGTAATCCCCGATTATCGCTGATTCAGGTATTAGATAATCCTCAAGATATGAGTGGCGATCGCGTCTATCTTTTAGATGTATTAGACCAACCTAATATTATAGCTGAATTTATTGAAAAAATTATGATAAATTCTGCCATTGAAAAAGTTTTTCACAACGCGAGTTACGATCTAAAATTTCTCGGTAGCAAGAAAGCGAAAAATATTACTTGCACTTTGGAAATGGCTAAAAAAATCCCCTATTATCTTTTGCCATTACCCAACTACCAACTCCAAACAATAGCTACAGCACTTTGTAGCTTTAATAATATCGATAAACAAGAACAAAAAAGTGATTGGGCAAAACGCCCTCTGACTGAAGAACAGATAGAGTATGCTTACCTAGACTGCATTTATCTTGCTCAAATTCACCTAAATTTGTTAGGCTTACAAGCCCAAGCCAGCCCCGATCCTGCAACAGAAGACTTAAGCTCGCTAAGTGCTAGATACTCGCAAGTTGAGCAGCAGTGGAAATTGTTGAATTCAGAATTTGAGCATTTGCAAGAACGTATAAAAAAAGCTATGCAAGCTCAGAATATATCAGAAACTTATGATTATAAGCTGACTAGTTATGAACGAACTACAATCAAAGCTGCATTTACAGAATTGGCAAAGCTAGCACAAACTCAAGGTATTGATTTAGATTTTCCGATTACGCTAACTCAGAAACTCCAAAAAGATTTAGGGGAAAATCTAGAACAACTATCTGTAGATATTGACAAAACTACCTCTTGGCGACTAACTTCTAAAACTCCAGAGAGTGAAACAGAGGATGAGTAAATTGTTCATATTGATACAAATGTCAGATTTTCTAGAGTGATTGTGAAGAATAAATATTGAAATTTAATAATTCTTTCCTCCTCCCTTATCTGAGAAATATATAAAATATTAGGGAAATTTGTCAATTAACTTGAAAGGACTATCAAAAGTTAGAATAATTATTGAGTTAAAGAATTAAAATCTAGATTTTGGTACTAATTCCATTCAGGTATTATGGCAGTTTATATTAACTTATGAAACGGCGTTTATTTGGGCGAAAGCGAACAAGGGTAAATACTTTATTTACCATAGCTATTTTTACTACATTGACAGCAACTAGCAGTATTTCTTGTAGTAAGAATGACAATGTATTAGTAACAGAAATAGGAGTTAGTCAACCTAGCCGTGGTTCAGCGACAACTTCCATTGGTGGGGAATTTTATCTTCAGGGAAAGAATCAGCATTTAAACGGCGACTTGCAAGCTGCGATCGCTTCTTATAGTAAGGCAATTAGTCAAAATTCTCAGTATGGCGCTGCTTACAACGCGCGGGGATTAGCCTATTTTGATTTGGGAGACAAGGAAAAAGCGATCGCAGATTACAATCAAGCACTCCGCATCAACCCCAATGATGCCGAAGCCCACAATAACTTAGGGAATGCCCGCGCCTCACTGGGAAACAACAGAGAAGCAGTTAAAGATTACAGTGAAGCAATTCGCCTAAATCCCAACTATGCCGAAGCCTACAATAATCGGGGAAATGCCCGCGCCACCAATGGAGATAAAAAAGGGGCAATAGACGATCTCGATCAAGCGATTCTCCTCAACCCCAAATATGCGATCGCCTATAATAATCGAGGAAATGCTCGTGCTGCCAATGGAGATTTCCAGGGTGCGATCGCAGATTACAATCAAGCCATTAGCCTCAATCGTAACTTTGCCCCTGCCTACAATAACCGAGGAAATGCCCGCGCCACCAATGGAGACAAACAGGGGGCACTCAGGGACTTACAACAAGCAGCAAGTATTTTTCAAAGTCAAGGTAACAACGACTTATACCAACAAGTGATGAATAATATCAAAGAACTTGGACAGTAGCAGGGGGGCAGGGGAGCAGGGGGCAGGGAGCAGGGAGCAGCTTTCTGGGGCAGGTTTTTTTGATTAGACAAATTTTTGGGATTTTAAAACCAAAACCATTGTCTGAGAACTTAAAACTACGTTCAATAATTGAGAACATTCTCAACTATTTATCGAAAGCCTAAAAGCCTGCCCTTGAAAGGCAGGGAGCAGGGGGCAGGGGGAACCTAATGCCCAATGCCCAATGCCCAATGACAAAATCACATCCCAGAACCAATGTGAATGCGATCTTCAACTTCTGCAAATTTTTCCTGTGCCAGCTGTTCAGTACTCAACAGTGAAACGACAATCGCCACAATAAACGCCAGTGGGATACTGATTAATCCAGGATTTTTGAGGGGAAAGGGTGCAGAAGCGTGCTTGAGAATCGTTACTTGAATAGTAGGTGATAAATAAATCAGCACTAAAGAGGAGACAGTTCCTACTAACATACTTGCAACCGCACCATTGGTAGTGAAGCGTCGCCAAAGCATGGATAAGAGCAATGCTGGGAAGTTTGCACTCGCAGCGATCGCAAATGCTAAACCTACCATATAAGCGACATTTTGTCCTTTAAACAAGATGCCCAAGAATATCGCCACTAACCCCAAAAGCATTGTTGCACCGCGAGCCACCTTCAGTTGTTCTGACTCGTCAGCATGGCCAGAGCGCACCACATTTACCCACAAATCATGAGACAATGCAGCTGCACCTGAGAGTGTCAACCCAGCGACAACTGCCAAAATCGTTGCAAAGGAAACAGCCGCGATAAAACCTAAGAAAGCATCGCCACCGAGAAATTCTGCCAACATTGGTGCAGCCATATTACCACCAGTACCAATTTGCTTGATGGCATCTTGACCTACTAACACCATCGCTCCAAAGCCTAAGATGAAGGTAAGGAGATAAAAAACGCCAATAATAGCTGTGGCATAAGTAACAGAGAGCCGCGCTGCTTTGGCGTCGGGTACTGTGTAGAAACGCATGAGAATGTGGGGTAATCCAGCAGTGCCGAACATCAACGACATCCCCAAGGAGATAGCATCAAAGGGATCGGAAACCAGTTTGCCCGGAGCTAATACACCTGTATACTTCTGGGATGCAGCAGCGAAAAGAGCGATCGGGTTAAAACCAAATCGTGCCAGTACCAAGATAGCTAGTAAAACAGTTCCGCCGAGCAACAAAACTGCTTTGATAATTTGTACCCAAGTGGTGGCAATCATCCCGCCAAAAATCACATAAGCCATCATCACACAACCGACGATGACCACAGCTAATTCATAATCAAAGCCAAACAATAGTTTGATTAATTCCCCAGCACCTACCATCTGGGCAATTAAGTAAAAGCTAATTACTACTAGCGTTCCAATTGCAGATGCGATACGTACAGGTTTTTGCTGCAAGCGAAAAGCCACTACATCGGCAAAAGTGTATTTACCTAAGTTACGCAGTGGTTCGGCAATTAGGAACATGACAATCGGCCAGCCCACCAGGAAGCCGATAGAATAAATTAAGCCGTCAAAGCCATTGAGTGCCACCAGCCCAGCGATACCTAAAAAGCTAGCTGCACTCATAAAGTCTCCAGCCAAGGCCAGCCCATTTTGGAAACCGCTGATTTTACCACCAGCTGTATAGAACTGTGCCGTATTTTTGGTGAGCTTTGCCGCCCAATAGGTAATGCCTAAAGAACTTACAACAAACAGAAAAAAGAAAGCGATCGCCAATGGGTTAAACTTACCAAGACTGGTAATATCCGCCGCTAGTGGCAGATCGAACCACACACTATTCATGCTTTTTTGGTTTAGTATTTTGAATTTGGGACTAGAAATTGCTAATAGGTATTGGGCATTGGGCATGGGGCATTGGGCATTGGGCATGGAAAAGAGACAAGGTAGACAAGGAAGAGGGGGAAGACTTGGGAGAGATTTGTTCAATAATTCCCCCTTGTCTCCCTTGTCTCCCTTGTCCCCCTTGTCCCCCTTGTCCCCCTGCTCCCATGCCCCATGCCCTATACCCCATTTTTAGTTGCGTGTCAGCCTTGCAATTTGGTCGTCATAACTACTATTTGCCCAACGCACATAGATAAAAATTAATACCCATGCTGAGACAATTACCAGCGCCCCTAGTAAAATTCCCAAGCTGAGACCAGGAACTACTAATGACCCCAGCAGGGGTTTATTGAACGCGATTAATAGGATAAAGCCAAAGTAAATAAACATCATAGCTCCACTGAGAATCAGGGATACCCGCCAACGTTCAGCGGCGAGAGCCTGGAGAGCCTTTGTGCGATCGTTCATGTCTTCCTTTAGGTTGAGAAGATTAGGTCAGATTGTCTCATTGAAGCTGATCTCTGCGTAATTTTCTTAAAGATTATTAGTAAATCTATTGCTATATCAGGTAATAAAATTAACTTTGCAAAGCGATCTACCCAAATAACAAGACAATAAACCTCTTGCAAAAGTAACTTTTGCAAGAGGTGGGAAAAGGGGAAAGGTTTTTTTATTCCTTTTGCCTTTCCCCCTTACCCTTTTCCCTACTTCTGCAAGAAGTCTAATAGTGACTCTGTTTTGAGTCAAGAAACATAAAACTATAGATGCAGTTAGACACAAATAAAGCTCATCTATTTGTGATTTGTGATTTTGCGCATACAAGTATTTTTTTATACATTCAATTAAGTCTATAGCTAACCAATTAAGTTTTTAGATACTAAAAAATAAAATAAATACGTAGTTATTCCCAGGTTTTAAAATCCTTAAAGTGTTATGAACTACTTTTTTTAAGCTATAAAATCAACTGAGATTAATATAAGTAGTAAATTTTAATTTATAAAATATACCAAAAATTACGGTAGCTATTTAAGTACCGATTTTAGTAAAATTTATACCATTATTTTGTTATTACGTAGATAGGGCATTACCAAAATTTAGTAACGTATGTTTATCGAAACACTAATCACAAACCCGATTCATTTTTTCAGAATCGTTGTAATTGTTATATTCTCCATCACTTTGCATGAACTTGCTCACGGCTGGGCTGCGATGAGTCAGGGAGATGACACTCCAGAACAAACTGGTCATCTGACGCTTAATCCTGTAGTTCATATGGGTCAAGAATCTCTCATCTTTCTCTGTCTCATGGGTATAGCTTGGGGACAAATGCCCGTCAATCCATCCAAGTTTCGCTCAGGTAAGCTAGGCAATATTTTGGTATCCGCTGCTGGGCCAATATCAAATCTGGCTTTAGGTATTTTATTTATTATGATGCTTAAAATTCTCGCTAATTTGAGTCTTTCAGGACTATTCAGTGCCGAATTTCTTTACCTAGCAGCTCGGATAAATTTGACCTTATTTTTGTTTAATCTTTTGCCGATTCCACCACTCGACGGCTTTCATGTCTTCAGTGAAATTTTTCCTCAGCTAAAACCATTGAAATATACTCAATTTGGACTTTTTGCCATGATGGTTCTATTTATAGTTCCGGGTTTTGGCATCGGACTTGGTAGGATTGCTGATTTTTTTATCCGGTCAGGATTGGGGATGTAAACAGCAAATATTTAGGCAAAAGCAAGGAAAATTTAAATGGAAATCAAGCAAAAATTTGTGGTTGCTGCTACTAGTATTGCCTTGAGTATTGCTGCTATACTTCTACCATCTGGAGAATCAATGGCGAGTACATTATCTATAGGTCAATATAGTAATAAATGGCATTCTATAAATAATCATTTAGTTAAATATCCTTACGAAATAAGTCCACAATTAATGGTTGTGCAACCAGAGCTATTTAACTCCGTGTTAGGAAATTTTGTAATTGAAAAAGGTAATTTTATGACCTGTTTGGATCGGGAGCGATCGCCATTTACCTCTTCCATTGAATTATTGATGAGATTATTAATCATTGGAAGTTTTGGCTCTGTGGGAATTGCAGGTTATTCTTCCTTTGTAGAGCGCTATTTTCAAATCATTAATAAAGATTTAAAAATTATTTATTACAGTATTATTTTGTTATTGTCTTTACAGATTATAGGTAGTGTTATTGTTTTGATGTCTTCACCCACAAGGTCAATTTCTTCTGTAATTAGTCCAAGCTCTACCTGTATTTTAGGGAATCCCTAAAAATGGTGCTTATATTTACAGTCTTTTAAAAGAATACTGAAAAGTATTGGATAGTGATTACTTCAGTAATCTTAACATTGAAGTTAGTGGATATGCTTAGTTACCTTAAAGACACAACTTGAGTGGCAAGATTACTGTGTTTGATCTGGAAGACTTTTTTAACCTTTCATCTGATCTATTTTGTATCATCGGACAAGATGGTTTTTACCAACAAGTTAATCCAGCATGGGAACAAGTATTGGGATGGAAAGCGGAAAACTTAATCGGGCATCCGTGGCTGGGATTAGTGCATCCAGATGATATCACAATCAGTCACTTGCCAACGGAACCACAGCAACAGTTGCAATGGGACAGCCGTTATCTTCATAAAGATGGTAGTTATCGGTGGTTGTGTTGGAGTTTATCAACTTCTCAAAAAGGACTCATTTATGCAGTAGGTAAAGACATTAGCCAACAACTGCGGCGAATAGAAGCGCTACAAACTGAACGGGAAAGCCTTTATAACCTACTCAATCAGTTACCAGCTTTTCTCTATCTGCAACCCAAGGATTATGGGGTGGGATTTTATAACCAACGCTTTTGCGAGGTATTTGGAGACCCCACAGGGAAACGTTGTTACGAAGCGATCGCCGGATTAAAACAACCTTGTCCTGAATGTCCTACCTTTCGTGTTTTTGATAGTAATGCTCCGCAACTTTGGGAATGGGTGGATAGTAAAACAGGCCGGGTATATCAGATTTACGATTATCCATTCAAGGATATAAATGGTGAGCCGATGGTTGTGGAAATGGGTTTAGATATCACTGCTGTCAAAAAAGCCGAGGCTGCTTTGCGACAAAGGGAGCAGGAATTAACTCAAAAAAATCAACAACTTCAAGAAACCCTTGAACAATTACAAAAGACCCAAGCACAACTAATTCAAACAGAAAAAATGTCTTCTTTAGGACAATTAGTTGCGGGTGTAGCTCACGAAATTAATAATCCCATTAGCTTTATTAATGGCAATATTACTCATGCTAAAGAATACATCCAACAATTGCTAAAAATACTGCAACTTTACCAAAAAGAATATCCTCATCCAACACCATTGATTCAGGAAGTAATAGAAGCAATCGAGTTAGATTTTGTCATTCAAGACCTACAAAAACTGCTAGATTCTATGCAAATGGGAAGCGATCGCATTCGCAACATTGTACTGTCGTTGCGGAACTTCTCACGACTGGATGAAGCAGAAATGAAAGCAGTGAATGTTCATAGCGGTATTGATAGTACGCTAATGATTCTGCAAAACCGCCTCAAAGCCAAACCTGACAGTTCCCAAATTCAAATTATTAAAGAGTATGCTCAACTTCCTCTAATAGAGTGTTACGCTGGTCAACTTAACCAGGTGTTTATGAATATTATTACTAACGCGATCGATGCTTTGGAAGAGTTATATGTCAATAACCAGGAGTCAAGTTGTAATCCACAAATCACTATTCGCACTGAGTTACTCAACTCAGATTGGGTTGCTATTGAGATTGCTGACAATGGAGTGGGAATGTCACAAGAAATTCAACAACGTCTATTCGATCCCTTCTTTACAACTAAAGTAGTAGGTAAGGGAACTGGTTTAGGGATGTCAATTAGTTATCAAATTGTCACAGAAAAACATCAGGGTCAACTGCGATGTATTTCATCTCTAGGAGAAGGAGCAACATTTATAATTGAGATTCCTATTCGACATTTACTGCTTGACAATAAAGAAGTGCAAAAATGCTAAAAACCTTTAATCTTTTGGGATTTTCTATGAGGTTTTTCCAGTAGTTATCAATTAAATTCATAATATATATTTGTAGTGACACAACTATTTGTGCCACTCCTGTGTAATCAGCAAAAATTATAATTGCTAAATAATCTAATTATCTGTAATGGCATAAAGAACTTTACTGTAATATTCTGTTTTGGTATAGATACTGATAATACTATCACCAACTGCAAAAAAACTGCCTTCTTGCTCATTTTTAGAAAATTGCAAATTTGGGTATTTCGCAGCAGCTTCGTCAGCAGTCATAGTTTTGGCTTTCATTTGATCTGGCAAGAGTCCAGTACAACCAATGTAAAATACCAAAGGAGATATTTTATCTTGGTAGATATTTTCTGCATATTTTTCTAACTTTTTATTTGCCACTGTTAAAACTAAAACCATTTCCTCTTTGCCGATTTGCTTACCAGCTTGTTTGTCCCGCAATAACTGCGCTAAACTATCAGCACCAACTTTCTGAAGAATACCTTCAACAATGCCATTTTGCTCAAGCCCAAGAAAATCATCAAAAATTGGTTTCATCAATTCGTCAGCTTTTGTAATCTTGGTACGGGATGACAGTAATCTGTGCCTCACAGCGAGATTCTGATTAAATGCCATCTCGAAACTCGGATTCATGATAATTTCTCCGGTTTCTTTGTCATAAAGGCGATACATTCTATTGAGAAACTTGTTAGCAGAAGGTAATTTACTCAAATTCAGAATATCTTGACTGCCGATATCGATTTTATAACTCAATTTGGAGTCAATAGTACCATTAGCTAAAGCTTCGCTGATATCAGTGTATTCATTGGTTGTAGGAAAGTTGATGTAAGTATTCTTAGATAGATAGTGCTTTTTAAACTCATCTAACTGCGCCTCGATAAATACATCTGATTCCTTTTTTAAGTGAGCAGAAATAATACTAGTCAGTACTTTAATTTCTGCCAGTTCATTGAATAATCCATCAATACTGCTGTAACGACTATTAGCAGCTACAAGTGGCAATTTATCTAACTGAATCGTATATTCTGCTCGGAAGTCAAATTCTTCTGCGTCCAATATACCTTTTTGTTTGAGTAAATCAAAGACTTTTTTACTGCTAATTTTGACTTGTAATGAATTTACATTCATTTTGCCGTCACTTACAATTGTATAATTATTAAAGGTTTTGAGGTCATTTACTAACAATCCTGCTACTTCAATAGTAGGAGTTTGATCTTCAAATTTTATAAGTTTAACTCTACGTTTGACAAGCATATTGATAGTAGCAGTGTTGCGGCTAAACTTAAACTCTCCCAGATCGACGTACTCAGCATTATCTATATATTCTGTTGTCAACCAAGGTTGTAACAGTTCTCCATTTTCGTTTCTAATGCCTCTAATACGCTTAACACCTGTTCTTTGATAATATTCTTGTAGGTGCTTGATATTGATGATAATGTTATTGCGATATTGTGCAAAAATTTGGATTAATTCTACTAGAGAAATTTTATTGTCGCTCATATTCTCACCTTGCGAATAAGGTCAATAATCTTTGATAACAACGGTTATTGAAGTTTATTAATATTCCAAAATAAACTGTTCTTACCGTGTGAAATTTCATGGTAAGTTCGTGGAGATTGAGGGTTTAAGTTTAAACGCAGAGGGGAGGCAGCGCGTTGCGGGGGTTCCCACGGCAGTCGCTCATGGGGGGAACCCCCAAGACCACGCTGCCTCCCCGTTGTAGCGACTGCCGTCGCGCAGAGTATAGCGCAGAGGAACGCAAAGTAAGTTTTGAGTCTATTCGCTAGGAATTTAGGCAACGCGAAGAACAGCCTTGCCTAAGTTTATAGTACAATTGTATCATACAAAGAACAAGCTGTGTAGGCGTAGCCGCTGGTAGATATTGCTTTGTTTTGAGTCTAGATTTAGGCTCCGGGTTTGAAATAATCGAAGAGGCGATCGCCTGAATCTGCGCGAATCAATGCTACAACTACATCTGGTAAGGTGGCTAAACTGGGATAAACCAAGTAACGCGGTTCCCAACGGGGACGGAACTTGTCTTTGTAGGCGTGCAGTCCTTTGAAGTTGTAGAAACGATTCAAATGCTCGTAAAGATAGTGCAATACTTTCTCCAAGCGGCGCGATTCCGGGTTGTCTCCAACTCCAGCAAGTGCAGAAAGACCGAAATTAAAGCTGTCGTACCCATTCTCTTTAAAATGCTGGAGCAGGGAAATAAATAGAAAGTCCATTGTGCCATTTTCAAGAGATGAGCGATGTCGCATCATGTCAATAGTCGCTTCGTTAAGTTGATACTCTCGGATAATGTTGGCAAAGGCGCTAATCTCACCTTCAGGATTATGCACCACAGCAATCTCGCACTCTCGCAGGTAAGCTTCGTCAAACCAACCCAAAGAAAATTGTTTTTCTGAACCTTGTACCATTTTTAGCCATTCATCACTCACAGATTTGAGCCGATGCAATAAATCATTAGCGATTGGTGGTTGGTAAAAGTCGATTTGGTATCCTAGCTTAGTTAACCGACTGATTGATGGTCTAAAGTTTTTACCGGCTTTACCTTGTAAGGTAAAACTTTTTAAGTCAACGATCGCTTCCTCTCCAATCTTGAGTACCTTAAACCCCAACGATTTATAAAGCTCAATATCATCGGGCATAGTTTGGTAAAAGCCAGGATACCAGTCATTACGCTGACAAAACTGTTGGAAAGCAATAATTGTCTCTTTGCGGTCTTCAATGGGGCCGATGGGATCTCCCAAAGCGATCGCGCCCCGTCCTTTGGGAACATAAGCAATTATACTATTACCCGAAGGACTAAAATAATAACTTTTATCATTTAAGAGAGTGAGCGCTGCTAAAGAAGAACATCCATATTGCTCGACAATTTCTTTAACTCTTCGTCGCTCATTTGTAGTTGCTAGATTGCGCCAAAACACAGGTTGCAACAGCATTACTATTGCATAAGTAAAAGTACCTGCGGCAATAATATAGATAGAATTAGCAAAAAATTCTCCAAATCTACTTTTTGGTTGCAGTCCCCAATTATCCTCGGTGAAGAACATTGCCAAAGTCTGAACTATCGCTTCTCGCCAATTAAAATTCTCTGAAAATTTCCCGTCTAACAAGTAAAATCCAATAGTTCCGTATGCCAGAGTAAATAATAAAGCGCCTATCAGCACTCTGACTCCCCGTGCAATCGAAGGACGGTCTGATTGCGCCGTGAAATAATGCCGCATCAAGATTAATTGCAGCAGCAAAACTCCAGAGAGTAGACTCTCTTCATAGTCCAGTCCTTTCAGCAAATGGCTGAAAATGGAAATTATTAGTAAACCAATGGTAAGTAACCAGGCTATTTTTTTACGGCGTAATAAATTAGTAGCAAGTGTTAATAAAACAAACCCAGTCAATGCTGCAAATATATGACCGCTGGCACGAATTTCAAATGGTAAAAATTCCTTTAACCACTGATTCCGTCCATACAGGTTAGGTGTCACGGCTGATAATAAATTTACTACTCCGACTAAACCTGTTAGGAAAGCTGCACTCCAAAGTCCAATCTGAGTTTTTAAATTATTTGTCATTTTTCGTTAGTAGTTAGGAGTGAGGAGTTAGGAGTTAGGAGTTTTCAATTTTTAACTCTTAACTCTTAACTCCTGTACAGACGCGATTAATCGCGTCTCTACTTTGACTTTTTAAACTGTTCTCCGACATAAGAGAGTGAATCTTTAAGGTGTTTGTGGAAGTAGTTCCAGCCTACATTAGCACCAGACAAACCATGACCGCCAGGAAATGCATAAAATACGTGAGCAATCCCTAATTTATTTAAGGTTTCGTTAAAGGCTTTGGTAGAGGCTAACAAATTAGGATCGTTCACACCCGCATCTAGGTAAACACGCAATCGCTTCCTATCTTTAACTGGTAGCTGTTGCACAATTTGTTGAGGACTATTTTGTGAACCGCTGTCATCAGTAAAGTAACCGCTATGGCTAAACAAAATCTGAAAGTTATTGAGATAGCGTAATCCAATATTAAATGCACCCCATCCTCCAGAAGATAGACCTCCTAGCGCCCAAAATTGGGGTTCTTCCAAAGTGCGGTAGCGCGACTTGACAACTTGTACTAATTCTGAACCAATCAAAGTCCCCATTTTGCCATTCGGCCCATCAAAGTAATCGGGGTCGTATAAAGGACTAGAACCGCGATTATCATTACCATCAGGTGTAATCACAATCGATGGCGGTAATTTTCTACTTTGATAAAGTTCATGCAATACATCTAAAAGTGCGTATTTATCAGCATAAGCACGAGCATCATCATGACCCCCGTGTAGTAAGAATATCACAGGGTAGCGCTTTTGGGGATTTTTGCTATAACTAGGGGGCAAAATCACGCCGTAGTTACGGACTGTACCCATCGCTTGGGAGTTGAAGGTTGCTAATTGAAACTTTAGCCCGGTATTTGCCTCTTCTTGGGGTGGGTCTAGTTGTGGCGCACCTAAAATGAATACATAATAATAACCAGCGCTAGCCAGGAGTGCGATCGCTCCTACTAAGGCAATTAAAAATTTAGAAATTTTCATATTCTTTATATTCTTTTAACTTAAAAAAAATTACCTCCATTAGAACTTACTATAATGAATATTTTACAAATGTCAGTATACTTTTTAACTGTGGTTTTAAAGTATTAACTGGTTGGCAAAATAATATTATTTCTACTAGTAGTTCGCCAAGCGAACGCAAGCGGGGTAAAGGGGAAGGTGGGGTCCCAAGAAGGGGATAAGGGGAGGGTGGAAGGGGGAAAGGGGAAGGGGGAAAGGGGAAAGAAATGGAATTTTCCCTTTCCCTTTAACCTTTAACCTTTTCCCCTCTTTCCTTCTCACAAGCGCATTTTTGGGTTGGCAGACTACTAGCTTAGACATTGTATAGCAGTTCTTGCTGGAGGTAAAACTATTGCTAACTCTAGCATTCACCTTTCCAAAGGTTCTAACCTGTGTAACTGCGGCTATACTATGGATTGTTAATTATTTTGAGCATTTTTTTATGATTAATACTTAAAGTTTTATCAGCCATATTTGCTGTTTCTGAAGCTCGAAATTGTTCGCCGACAAATGTTAATGAATCTGCTAAATGCTTCCGCCAGTACTGCCAAGTGTGACTACCAGGAAACTGACGAAATGAATTATAAATTTTCAGTTGATTTAGTACTTTACTAAATTGTTCTGCTTCCTTGAGTTCATCAATATCTGATGTACCCGAATCCAGGTAGATTTTTAACCTTTTTTGAGCTTGTATAGGAATGGTTTTAATATAAAATATTGGGCTATTTGCTGGGCCACTTTTATCATTAAAATAACCACTATGACTAAATAAAATCGAGAAACGATCCAGGTTGTGTAATCCGACATTCATTGCTCCCCAACCACCAGAAGATAAACCACCTATCGCCCAAAAATTTGGATTATTTATTGTGCGATAAGAGCTGATTCGTAAAGAAAATCTGAAGGATACTCAACTCGTTACTAGGTCTGAGTTTCAGCGAATAAGTATTTTTTTGACTCAAATTCCTGAAATCCTTGCAAGACAAGTACTTTACTTGAGTTTACAAATTAGCTCTAACGGCTTTGCACAACTTTTACTAACTCATCGCCTACGGCTGTAGAGACTTTACCATTAGGGCCATCGAAATATTCTGGATCTCGGTAGGGACTAGAGCCACGTTTGTCGTTGCCATCTGGTGTAATGATGATGCTGGGTGGCAACTTACCTGTAGTATAAAGTTGTTCTACAGTCTTGAGAGCTTGTCCCTTATTCTGAATAAACCAATCACTGGGATTACCATGTCCACCGTGGAGGAGAAAGATTACAGGATACCTTTGTTTGGGGTTTTGCTCATAGCCAGGAGGTAAAGAAACGCCATAAGTGCGACTTGCACCCATTGCTTGACTATCGTAGGTTTCAATTTTGTAGGTTAGGAGAGTTTGTGAGTTGCTAGTATTGCGCTGGATTGGAACAACGGAAGGCGTTGTTTGTAAATCCTGCTGTTGCGGTGGTTTTGCAACGACACTTTGGTAAAAATTACAGCTAACTAGAGTTAATACTGAAAATAGCAAGAGAGTTTTAGGTTGTTTGTAGTTCATCTTTGAAGGGAATTGAGCATGAGGTAGTCGTTGCTTGTTTTCAAAATCTTATGCAAATGATATGTCAACGCTGTGTCAACAGAATGGAAACTTTACGACTGGTTGTAAATTAAAAGTCAAGGTTAGGATAAGTTTCTTTACTATGCTTAAAAAGCTGCAACTGAATTTCAGTTCTTTGTTTGGCTTGTTGCTGCTGGTGCTTTCCCTGTTGGCGATCGCTAACGAATTACGTGAGTATAATTATCGTGATATCCTCAACTCTTTAGCTGCTATTCCCAAAAGTCGCGTAAGTTGGGCAATTTGGCTGACAGCTTTGGGCTATCTAGTGATGATTGGGTACGATATCTTAGGTTTTAACTACATTAATCGTTCTTTAAGTTGGAATAAGATAGCTTTCACTAACTTTATTAGCTCTGCATTTAGTAATACCATCGGTTTTGCCTTGCTAACTGGCAGTGCTATCCGTTATCGATTTTATGCTAGTTGGGGAGTGCCAGCAGTGGCGATCGCTCAAGTAATTGCTTTCGCCAATTTTACTTTTTGGTTGGGAATGTTTGCCGTTGCAGGTTTCTTATTTATCATCAACCCCCTGAAGATTCCCACTCAATTACATTTACCTTTTGCTACTGTGCGTCCCATCGGCGGAATTTTTCTGCTATTAGTTGCAGTTTACTTACTAGGAAGTATTTTTATCAAACAACCATTAATAATTCGGGGACATGAATTTCGATTTCCTTCTTTTAAAATATCCCTGGCTCAAATAGCAATTTCTAGTTTTGACTGGATTCTGGCGGCAGCAGTTCTTTATGCTTTACTTCCTAGCAATATATCTTTGTCATATTTAGACTTTTTGGGAATTTATTTACTAGCGATGTTTGCAGGTGTAGTTAGTAATGTTCCCGGTGGTTTGGGAGTATTTGAAACTATAATTTTGCTGATTCTATCTTCAAAAGTTTCGGCGGCGGCAGTTTTGGGTTCAATGTTAGCTTATCGGGGAGTCTACTATTTCTTACCTTTGCTAGTAGCAGCAGGTTTGCTCGGAATTTATGAGCTTAGATTTAGAAAGGGGAATTAAAAAATAGAACTCTTGTATGAATCAAAAGCCCCGATCTCCCAACCCCTTCTCCCAAGCTTGGGAGAGGGATTTAGGGTGAGGGGTATTTATGTCAAATTCGTAAAATCAGTAACTACCGTTATTTTTAAATGCGGAATTCTGCGGTGCTATCTTCACATTCGGCGGCAGAAATTCATAATTTTTGCTGAGGCGATCGCTAAACAAATACCACAAAAATAGTAACAGTTAGTTGCAAATTTTGAAGTAGATTTCCAGAAATCACCATCAAAATTTGGTTTTACTGTTTGAGGATAGAAATAATCATGAAAAATAAAGTATTGTTTGGCGCCATCTTCATGGCAACTTGGGTAGGAACATTAATTCCCAGTGCTTTTGCTGCTTCACCCTGTTCTGTGGGACAAAAGGCTGAGGTTCTTTGGAAAGAATCATGGTATCCAGCAACGGTACTTAAGGTTAATGATGACAAGTGCTATATTACCTACGATGGTTATGATAGTTCCTGGGATGAATGGGTTGACACTGCACGCTTTCGGGCATCATTTCAAGCTGGAGATGCAGTGAGAATTTTGTGGAAAGGAAAATGGTATCCAGGACAGGTTTTAGAAGTTAGTAACGATCTTTATAAAATTACTTATGATGGCTACGATAGCTCTTGGGATGAGTGGGTTGAACCTGCAAGAGTAAGCAGATAGGGAATATTTCATTTTTAGAATTTGAGAGGGGCGATTTCACCTGTTGAAGTCGTCCCTTAATTTGTTTTATCAAAACAGAATTCAGGAGTCAGAAGTCAGAATTCAGAATGAATTTTGTACAACTGGTAAGAGGCTGTTAAACTAAGAGCCATAAGTAAAATCTCGTATGTTTTTACAAACTTATGGAGCCAGTATCACTGACAGCAGGTGCGATCGCCACTCTGGTAATCATCAAAGCCTTTGAAAAAACTGGGGAAATCATCGGCGAAAAGGCTTGGAACGAAGGCGAAAAGTTGTTAGTTTTGCTGAAACGCAAGAAACCTAGTACGGCAAAGCTTATCGAACAGGCTGAAACACAAGCTTTAGATTATGGTCAAGCTTATCTCATTGGGCAGCAAGTAGAGGAAGCGGCGAAGAAAGATCCTGAAATTGCTCAAGCTGTAGAGGCAGTGGCGGATGCTGTTAAATCTCAACCCTCTATTATCCAGAATTTTACGAACACAGTAGATAAAAATTATGGCGGCAATGTTGGGAACGTTTCTAATGATAACCGAACCCAAACCTTTAATTTCTGACTACAGCCGCCCGAACGGGAACGGCTAAAGTTAAATCCCTCTACTGAAATACCGCAAAATTTGCCCCTGAGTGGGGTGGTGGAATTTGTCGGACGTGAGGAAGAATTGCAAAATCTTCACCAACTTTTGCAGGATAATAAACAAGTTGCCATTGCTGCGATCGCTGGGATGGGTGGAGTTGGTAAAACAGAACTCGCCTTACAATATGCCATTCAGCGCCGCGAAACATATAACGGTGGACTTTGCTGGTTGCTACCAAAAACTGGAGATGTGGGCATTCAAGTTGTGCAGTTTGCCAGAACGCAGCTTGATTTAAAGCCGCCAGAAGATTTTGATTTACTCGCGCAAGTGCAATATTGCTGGCGGCGTTGGCGTGAAGGTGATGTGCTGCTAGTGCTGGATGATGTCAGCGACTACGAGCAAGTTAAGCCTTACTTACAGTCGCTACCTTCTCGGTTTAAAGTGTTGATGACTACCCGCCAGAAGTTGGGGGGGACGCATCGCACAGTTATCTTTAGATGTGCTGCAAACAGAGGCGGCGCTGGAGTTATTAAAGTCTTTACTCAAAGAAATACCGGGGCGAATTGAAAAAGAATTAGCTTTAGCAAATCAGTTGTGTGAATGGCTGGGATATTTACCTTTAGGTGTGGAATTAGTGGGGCGCTATCTGGCGCGGAAACAGGATTTATCTTTAGCAGAAATGTTGCGGCGGTTGCAGAACAAGCGATTAGATGAGCGTTCTCTGTCTAAATCTAAGTCGGAAGTTGACATGACAGCACAACGAGGTGTGTTAGCAGCCTTTGAGTTGAGTTGGCAAGAATTAGAAGACGACGATAAACAATTGGGTTGTTTATTGAGTTTATTTGCAGCCGCACCCATACCTTGGAAGTTGGTGGAACAGTGTGTAACAGAAGAAGATGCCGAACATTTAGAGGAAATTAGAGATGATCGCTTGCTGAATCTGCATTTACTTCAGCGCAAAGGTGAGGGAATCTATCAACTGCATCCACTGTTACGGGAGTTTTTTCAATATAAGCTTACAGGTTTAGATAAGGGAGAGGAATTAAAGCGATCGCTTTGTTGGGTAATGGTAGCAGTTGCCCAAGATATTCCTGAATCGTCCACCCTTGAGCAAATCACCGCCATTTCTCCCGCTATTCCTCATATAGCTGAAGTAGCGAATCATCTCATTCAATACGTCAGCGATGATGATTTAGTTGAGCCTTTCATCGGCAACGCTACATTTTACAATGCTCAAGGTTTATATAACCAAGCTTTACCTTGGTATGAACAGTGTTTAGAAGTCACTAAAAAGCGCTTGGGTGAAGAACATCCAGATGTCGCACAAAGTCTCAACAACCTAGCAGAACTCTACTACTTCCAAGGCAGATACAGCGAAGCCGAACCCCTTTACATCCAAGCTTTGGCACTCAGGCGCAAGCTGCTGGGTGAAGAACATCCAGATGTCGCACAAAGTCTCAACAACCTAGCGGGACTCTACGACTCCCAAGGCAGATACAGCGAAGCCGAACCCCTTCACATCCAAGCTTTAGCACTCAGGCGCAAGCTGCTGGGTGAAGAACATCCAGATGTCGCAGTTAGTCTCAACAACCTAGCGGGACTCTACGACTCCCAAGGCAGATACAGCGAAGCCGAACCCCTTTACATCCAAGCTTTGGCACTCAGGCGCAAACTGCTGGGTGAAGAACATCCAGATGTCGCACAAAGTCTCAACAACCTAGCGTTACTCTACTACTTCCAAGGCAGATACAGCGAAGCCGAACCCCTTCACATCCAAGCTTTAGCACTCAGGCGCAAGCTGCTGGGTGAAGAACATCCAGATGTCGCAGTTAGTCTCAACAACCTAGCAGAACTCTACCGTTCCCAAAGCAGATACAGCGAAGTCGAACCCCTTCACATCCAAGCTTTGGCACTCACGCGTCAACTGCTGGGTGAAGAACATCCAGATGTCGCACAAAGTCTCAACAACCTAGCGGCACTCTACTGTTCCCAAGGCAGATACAGCGAAGCCGAACCCCTTCACATCCAAGCTTTAGCACTCAGGCGCAAGCTGCTGGGTGAAGAACATCCATCTGTCGCACGTAGTCTCAACAACCTAGCGGGACTCTACTACTCTCAAGGCAGATACAGCGAAGCCGAACCCCTTTACATCCAAGCTTTGGCACTCAGGCGCAAGCTGCTGGGTGAAGAACATCCAGATGTCGCACAAAGTCTCAACAACCTGGCAAAACTTTACTACTTACAAGGACGTTATATCGAAGCTGAACCATTTTATCTGCAAGCTTTGGAGATTTTTGAGCGACGGTTAGGTGCAGATCATCCTAATACTGTTACTGTGCGTAAAAATTTAGCAGATTTGCGCGATCGCCTCCCCCCAAATCCAGAATAAGCTAGTTTTGTGCAAAGCATACCGTAATAAAACTGAAAAGCGCGATCGCCTAGACTAAAATTCATATTGAACTAAGTAAAAATGCCATTCAACTTACTCAAAAAGAGCTTTTACTTTCTCAAAAGCAGCTTTTACTTTCTCAAACCCCAGTTTGCTTTCTCATTTTGGTGTTTTCCGCAAGCAAAATAAGCTTTGACTTACTCAAAAGCAGCTTTTACTTTCTCATTTTGGTGTTTTCCGCAAGCAAAATAAGCTTTGACTTACTCAAAAGCAGCTTTTACTTTCTCATTTTGGTGTTTTCCGCAAGCAAAAGCAGCTTTTACTTTCTCAAACCTCAGTTTGCTTTCTCATTTAAGTAATTCACGCATTCGTTTTGGTATATCATTGAGCCAAAAGCTGGCGTAGGCGTAGCCCGTCGGAGATATCGCTTTAGAAAAGAAGTTAAATCAACAGGCGATCGCTATTATGCAGTTGTGAATGATGAAGAGCAATGTCTCCCACAACAAAAAATCAGCTACGATAAATCATATAATTATCTTCACAAACATAGCAATGTTAATTACATACACTGCAAAATATACAAAAACTAATAGCGGATATATGGGACAACTTATTGAATGGCAAGAAGTCATCACAGAAGGAGAAACCTTAGAAGAATGCAGGGCTATGTTACAAGATGCAATCAAAGAAATGATTCTTGCCTATCGCCAACAAAATAAAGAAATTCCCACAGGTGGTTCTTTGCTCGAACAAATTCCTATAGAGGTTTGAGTGTGTTAGTCAAGCGAAAAGAGCTAATTAAATACTTAGAGCAAAATGGCTTTTATTTATTAAGGGAAGGAGGAAATCATTAAATTTATACTAATTAGATAAAAACTCTTCCTGTAAAACGGCATCGTACCATTGATCGTATTACTGCTAATGAAATATGTAAACAAGCAGGTTTATTACCTAATTTTTAACTACAAAGTGTAAATCAATAAGCGATTGCTCTTTTAAATCTCATCAAACACAGCAATGTTAATTAAAATATAGGATTACTCAAATAAATCAAATCCCTTTTCGCTTCTCAACTTTCTGTCAAAAGTCACTGTTGAACTACAACCAGAATCTTGATCAATCGCCCCAATTAAATAATCAGAAAAATCTGCACTTCCCTGCTTAAATCTTTGTAATGCTTGATAAACTAAAGAGCGATTTTCTAGCTCAAATACCGAACATTGCAGCATTAATTCTATAGTGTTACTAATTTCTTCCCTACTAAATTGATAAGTATTACTCCGTAAAACCCATACCAATTCACAAATCACTATATTAGCAACAAAACATTGCTCTCCCCCTTCGATAATTTCAGCAGCTTGCTCCCACTGCTTTTCATCATCTTTTGTTAAGTAGCGCACTAAAATATTTCTATCAAGTCCAATCACTTGCGCCTTCTTTAATTGCAGCTTCCATTTCTTCTAAAGTTGCGCTTTTCATGCCCGGACGGTGTAAAATCCCTGATAAACTTTGGATGGAGATATTCAGGGGAATTAATTTAACTATTCCATTTTCATCAATGACAAAATCAACTTTACTACCTGTATCAAGGTTAAGATAATCCCTAATTTCTTTAGGAATAGTTACTTGCCCTTTAGTGGTGATGGTCGCACTAGCCATTATCCAGGCTCCTTACATAAGTTCCTTACCTGATTATAAAGTCTACTGCGCCTAATGCACCGCCACAGGTAAATCGGCACAATAAAACCTTTAAAATATGATAGCCTCGCCCCAACAAAACTATCTTACTGTTGAAGAATACCTCCAAATGGAGGAACAGAGCGATATTAAGCATGAATATATAGACGGTTATATTTACGCGATAGCTGAGGTGCTCGATCCACACGTAACCATAGCTGGAAACCTTGCTACCTTCCTCCGTAATCATGTGCGCGGCTGTGGTTGTCGTGTTTACATCGCTGATATGAAAGCTCGAATCGAATCTCTGAATCGCTTTTATTATCCCGACGTGATGGTTACTTGCGACCAACGAGATCGAGAAACGCCAGGTTATAAAAGATTTCCCTGTTTAATTGTGGAAGTTCTATCTAATTCTACCGAAGCCTTTGATCGGGGCGACAAATTCGCCGATTATCAAACATTGGAAAGTCTGCAAGAGTATGTTTTAATTAATACAAAACGTCAGCGAGTTGAGTGTTTTCGACGCAATGAACAAGGGTTGTGGGTTTTACAATCTTACACATCAGAACATCAATCATTTCGACTCAATAGCGTGGATTTTGAGGAAACAATGGCAGCACTTTACGAAGATGTGGTTTTTGAATAGTCAATTATTATAGGGCATTCGACGCAATATTTAGTAAACTATATAACTGATAAGCCTTGAAGGCTTCCTAACCAAGCGGAAGCGTTGATGAAAGCAGGCACAATTGATTAAAAAAAGTTATGGCGCTCATAGTTCAGAAATACGGTGGTACATCTGTCGGTTCAGTCGAACGTATTCAAGCTGTTGCACAGCGTGTTTATAAAACTGTTCAAGCTGGAAACTCTATTGTCGTAGTGGTTTCGGCAATGGGCAAAACCACCGATGGACTCGTCAAACTAGCTACTGAAATTTCTCCAAATCCTAATCGCCGGGAAATGGATATGCTGCTTTCCACTGGCGAACAAGTAACGATTGCCTTACTCAGTATGGCTTTGCAGGAACTCGGACAACCTGCGATTTCCATGACTGGCGCTCAGGTAGGAATTGTTACCGAAGCTGAACACAGTCGCGCTCGGATTTTGCATATTGAAACTACTCGCCTAACTCGCCACATAAATGCAGGTAAAGTAGTTGTAGTAGCTGGGTTCCAAGGTATTTCTAGCGTCGGAGAGATGGAAATTACGACTTTGGGGCGTGGTGGTTCCGACACCTCAGCAGTGGCGATCGCCGCCGCATTAAAAGCGAATTTTTGTGAAATTTATACAGACGTTCCAGGTATTCTCACTACAGACCCCCGCTTAGTTGCCGAAGCTCAGTTGATGGATGCCATCACCTGCGATGAAATGTTGGAACTAGCTAGCTTGGGCGCAAAAGTGCTGCATCCTCGTGCTGTGGAAATTGCCCGTAACTACGGTGTTCCTTTGGTAGTAAGGTCTAGTTGGACAGATCAACCAGGTACTTGGGTGACATCAGCCAAACCCCAAGGGCGATCGCTAATCAATTTAGAAATTGCCCGTCCAGTAGATCATGTAGAATTTGACACTGACCAAGCAAAAGTTGCTTTGTTGCGCGTACCCGACAAACCAGGTGTAGCAGCTAGGTTATTTGGCGAAATTTCTCGGCAAAAAGTAGATGTAGATTTGATTATTCAGTCAATTCATGATGGTAATAGTAATGACATTGCCTTTACTGTCACCACACCAATATTAAAACGGGCAGAAGCAGTAGCAACAGCGATCGCCCCAGCACTGAGAAGTCAATCTAACCCCAAATTTGACGAAGCCGAGGTAATGCTAGAACATAATATTGCTAAAGTCAGCATCGCTGGCGCGGGAATGATTGGGCGTCCTGGTGTGGCTGCAAAGATGTTCGCTACCTTAGCTGAAGCAGGCGTGAATATTCAAATGATTTCCACCAGCGAAGTGAAAGTAAGTTGCGTAGTCAATGCCGCAGAATGCGATCGCGCCGTTTTGGCACTCCGCACTGCTTTTGAGATTGAAGCAGGGGAAGGGGGGACAAGGGGACAAGGGGGACAAGGAGGACAAGGGGGGACAAGGGGGACAAGGGGGACAAGGAAGAATCATTGAACAAATTTCTCCCTTGTCTCCCTTATCTCCTCCCTCTCCTCCCGTTCGCGGTGTCGCCCTCGATTTGAATCAAGCGCGTCTTGCGATTCGCCAATTGCCAGATCGTCCGGGAATGGCGGCGAAGTTGTTTGGATTATTAGCGCAACATAATATCAGCGTTGATATGATTATCCAATCTCAGCGTTGCCGGGTGATTGATGGTGTTCCCAGACGAGATATTGCCTTTACAGTCTCGCGGATAGACGGGGAAAATGCCAAAAAAATGCTTACTCAAGTAGCAGCAGAGTTAGGATGGGGTGAAGTTGTTTTAGATAGTGCGATCGCGAAAGTGAGTATTGTTGGTGCAGGGATGGTAGGACAACCAGGTATTGCCGCTAAAATGTTTGAAGCTTTAGCCCAACAAGAAATCAATATTCAAATGATTGCCACCTCAGAAATTAAAATTAGTTGTGTTGTGGCACAAGAGCAAGGTGTTAAAGCTTTGCAAGCTATTCATGCAGCCTTTGAACTAGCTGGTAGCGAGAAATTTGTCGTGCCAGCGTAAAATCTGAATCAATGAGCTTTCACCCTAAATCCCTCTCCCAAGCTTGGGCTACGGTTTACACACAACTCAAATTACCCCCCTTAGAGGTTGTTTGAAAAGTACTTTGCTGTAATTTTAATCACATTATTACCCCCCTTAGTCCCCCCTTATAAAGGGGGGAAACAAGAAAAATCCGGTTCCCTCCCCTTTATAAGGGGAGGGTTAGGGTGGGGGAAAACCCTGGTTACTCAGCTATTTCAGACTTGTGTATACACCGTAGCAAGCTTGAGAGAGGGATTTTGCAATATACACGCGGTAGCAGCCCGCGCATCGATCTCATTGGAAGTTGCTTAATAAATAAATATTTATATTTTAAAATCAGTAATAATAACACGTAAGCTATAATCGAGCAATTTATCAGACTAGAATTTTATATTGATGAATAGTCATTTACTAGATGGACATTATCAAATACTAAAAGTTCTCAATGATGGGGAAAAAGAGAAAACCTATCTAGTTGAAGATGTTAACCTTAATGGTAAAGAATTTATAGTAAAGCAGTTATCTCTTCCTAATAGCAATCCTCAAGCTTTAACCATCCTGCGCCGCTTGTTTGACAGTAAGGCAGCAACTTTAGAAAAACTCGGACAAGAACACGATAAAATTCAAAAGCTCATTGCTTCTTTCGAAGAAAATGAAGAATTTTATCTAGTCCAAGAATTCATACCGGGTAATCCTTTAACTGAGGAAATTATCCAGGGACAACTTCTCAAGGAAGACCAAGTAATTAGTCTTTTGTCAGAGATATTAGAAACTTTGGTAGTTATACATAGCTATGGCATAATTCATCGGAATATTACACCAGCAAATATTATTCGCCGGGAATCAGATAAAAAATTAGTTTTGATTAATTTGGGTACTTTTAATGAAGCGATCGCTAATACTGTTGATAATTCTGAGTATATGCCTATAGAACAAATTAACGGCAACCTCAAATACAACAGTGATATATATGCTTTAGGTCTTGTTGCGATCGCCGCACTGAAAGGTTTACCTACAAAGGAAATATCTAATTTGCGAAGTCAGAAAAATAAGCTGACAGGTGAAATACTTTGGCGCGATAAAAATATAAAAGTTAACAGAAAATTAGCAAAAATTATTAATAAAATGGTGCGTTTTGATTATCGGAAGCGCTACCAGTATGCAACAGAAGTCTTAGAAGACCTAAAAAAGTTAATAAATGTTGATGACAATCGACAAAAACAGCATCAAAAAAAATTATTACTAGTTATAGGGGGGATAGCTGGTTGTGTTGCACTTGGTATCGCAGCTTGGCAATTTAAGTTGCTAAAACCTGTAAGTGATGCTCAACAGACATTATACCAAGAGGGAGTGAATAAATATGAGTCAGGAAACTATGAAGGAGCAGTTGCAGATTTCAATCAGGTTATTGAATTAGATCCGCAAAACGCTTTGGCTTATAATAGGCGGGGTGATGCTTATTATCGATTAGGAGACTACGAGCAAGCACAAACAGATTCTAGCCAAGCTATTTTACTCAATCCTCAAGATGCTAATGCCTATTTCGATCGAGGATTTGCTTTTTCGGCATTAGGCAAATACAAAGAAGCGATCGCAGATTATACTCAAGCCATTAAGTTAAATTCTAAAGATGCTTATGCTTACTATGGACGAGGATTAGCTCGTGCTCAATTGAAGGATAATAAAGATGCAATTGAAGATTTTAGTAAAGCGATCGCTCTTAAACCCCAGTATACCGAAGCCTACTTGCAACGAGGTATTCTCCACCGCCGCCTCAAACAAAGAATTGAAGCAATCCAAGATTTTGATAAAGTAATTAAGATTAATCCTAGCGATGCTAAAGCTTTTTATCAAAGGGCTTTAACTCAATCTCTTAATAAACAAAAAGATGAAGCAATTAAAGATTACACAGATGCACTCAACATCAATCCCAAATACATAGAAGCTTATCTGAATCGTGGTGATATTTACAGCGATCTGGGAAATCAAGTAGAAGCTACTGAAGATTACAACACTATTTTACAGATCGATCCTAAATTTATTGCAGCTTATATTCACAGAGGTATTCACCGCTTTTCTTTTGGAGATTATAAAGGGGCTATTCAAGATTATACTGAAGCACTAAAACTAGATACTAATAATATAGCAGCTTACAACAACCGTGGTAACGCTTATCTGGAACTGGGAAATAAAAAAGCTGCAAATCAGGATTATTCACGAGCGATCGCAATTAATCCTAACAACGCCCTAGCCTATTATAACCGGGGTGTGATTCGCACTAAGCAGAAAAATAAATCGGGTGCGATCGCAGATTTCAAAAAAGCTGCAAAACTATTCCAACAGCAAGGGGAACAAGATAGTTATCAAGATGCACGGCGGGAAATTGCAATTTTACAAAATAATTCAGCGCCAGCTCTAACTAGTCGCCCGAAATCTGGGAAAATAGAAAAAAATTGAGCTACTACTCAATATAGTGTTGGCTATCAACGGTCAAAACTCTTAGAGAGTGATTGTGCTATTTAAATGTGTTTTATTTTACAAATTTACGATATTACTTTATCAAGCTAGTTTTTATGGTTTGTAGTAAGCACTTTAGTGCTTAGAAAACAAGGACTAAATTCCTGATTAATTCCCATGAGTCACTGCATTGTATTACGACTCAATTAGGATTACTATATGCTAATTCTCCTGACTTTTTATCCAGATAACCTGGAAATATTTACTCATAGAGATGTTGATACGGTACTGAAAAGAATTGATGGTTCTCACAATATTTGGTTGCGTTGTGTTCACTTCCGCGATCGCACTGGAACAGCCAGGATTATCAAGCACTTTGGACTAAATCCATCTCGTGTTAACATGATTTTCAACCATTCCCCTGTAGGAATTGATGAAGACGTAGAAGATTGTTTATTTGACAGCTATGAAATCCTAACTTCTCAAATAAAAAATAATGAGTTTGAGGTGGTGCGTGGCAACATTGTAGTTGGAAATAATTTTATCATAACTTTTGAAATCACAGAATTAAAAATTTTAACTATTTTAACTAATAATCTCCAAAAGCGATCTCTAGATATTGAGAAATTAGGAATTGACTATCTTTTTTATCTCATATTTAAAGACATTTTAAATAACTACGAAACTGTATTTACCTATATCTCTAGAAAACTTGATGATTTAGAAGATGAAGTTTTAGACAATTCTGGTGATGAATTAACGTACAAAAAAATTGCCACAATGAGGCAATCTACTCGTTCTGGGCGCCGTAATTTTCAAAGCATCAAGTTACTTATGGCTATTATGGATAATGAAGATTTCCAATGGATCGGTCAGCCAGTAAAAGAACTATTCAATCAAGAATTAGTTCATCACGTTGATAAACTCTGGCAAGAATATCAAGCTATAAGAGCCTGGATGTCAGAATTAATGGAAATTCAACGCGATAATATTGCTAGTAAAACAGGCGAACGAATTAATCGCCTGACTATCTTATCGACCATCTTTTTACCAATTACTTTTATATCTGGTTTCTATGGTATGAACTTCAAAAATATGCCGGAATTAGAACAACCTTTGGCTTACCCTGTAGTAATCTGTATGATGGCACTAATTGTGATTGGCAGTATTGCCTATGCTAAAAAACAACGTTGGCTGTAGAATATATAAAGTTACTAATAACAAGATTATCGATTCATTAAAAAGCCATTTATTTGAGTCTGTTGGTGCAGAATAAATTAAAATGCGATGACTATATATATTATTTAAATAAACTGAATCAACCCTAAATCGGCAAAGAAACGTGAATTTACCATTGATTATTCGTGCTGAAGAATATAACCAGAAAACAGCAATTGTGACAACAGACGGAGCATTTACCTATCGGGATTTGCTACACACTTCCAGTCAAATAGCAACAAGTCTTCTTCAAAATACAGAAGATTTGCAAGAGCAGCGAGTTGCCTTTCTCATTCCGCCTGGGTTTGAGTATGTAACGACTCAATGGGGAATTTGGCGGGCTGGTGGCATAGCTGTACCTCTGTGTATTTCCCATCCCCGCCCAGAATTGGAGTATGTAATTACTAATTCTGGAGCATCGATTATTGTTGCTCATCCTAATTTTGAGGATATACTGCGCTCGCTAGCTGAAAAATACAATTTACGATTTATCCTCACCTCAGAAACGCTTCCACATAACATTAGTCGCCTCCCAGAGATAGATATCACTAGACGCGCCTTAATTCTCTATACCAGTGGTACAACAGGTAAACCAAAAGGTGTAGTTACGACTCACCAAAATATTCAAGCGCAAGTGACTAGTTTAATCACCGCTTGGGAATGGACATCGGACGATCGCATTTTGCATATTCTGCCACTACATCATATTCATGGGATTATTAACGTACTGACTTGTGCATTATGGGCTGGCGCGGAGTGCCATATATTGAGCAAATTTGATGCCGAAACCGTTTGGAGGCGAATTTGTGATGGTGACTTAACCTTATTTATGGCAGTACCAACAATTTATGTAAAGCTAATTGCGGCTTGGGAAACTGCCCCTAAAGAACGCCAAAAAATCATGTCAGCAGGCTGTGCTAAAATGCGCCTGATGGTTTCTGGCTCGGCAGCGTTACCAGTTCAAGTTTTAGAAAAGTGGCAAACCATCAGCGGCCATTTTCTGCTAGAGCGCTATGGTATGACTGAAATCGGCATGGCGCTATCAAACCTTTTACACGGTGAACGGTTGGCTGGATATGTCGGCAAGCCTCTGCCTCAAGTTGAAGTGAGATTAGTAGATGAGAACGGAGAGTTAGTTCCAGCCGGAACACCAGGAGAAATCCAAGTTAAAGGCCCCGGAGTGTTTCTCGAATATTGGCAAAACCCGGAAGCAACCGCCAAAGCCTTCCAAGATGGCTGGTTCCGTACTGGAGATACCGCCGTAGTTGAGAACAGCAACTACCGAATTCTGGGACGGATGAGTGTGGATATCATCAAAACTGGAGGGTATAAAGTTTCTGCTTTAGAAATTGAAGAAGTACTAAGAACCCATCCAGATATCCAAGAATGTGCAGTGGTTGGGGTTGCTGATTTAGAATGGGGCGAACGGGTGTGTGCCGCCTTAGTATTGCAAGGCTCACAACCTTTAACATTACAAGCTTTCAGGAGTTGGGCAAAAGAGCGATTAGCTGTTTATAAAGTGCCAACCCAAATTTTGATCGTTGAAGAATTACCGCGCAACGCGATGGGGAAAGTGACTAAGCCGACGGTGGTTGAACTATTTTGCTGATAGGGATGGTCATTGGTCATTGGTCATTAGTCATTGGTCATTTGTGTTTCTAAGGACAAAGGACAAAGGACAAAGGACAAATGAGGTGATTTATGAGTGACTTAGTTTTTCTACCCGCTCATCAACTTGCTCAGATGATTCGCGATCGCCAAGTCTCTGCTGTCGAAGTGTTCGATGCTTACCTGGCGCAGATTTATAAACACAACTCAAAACTGAATGCGATTTGCACGTTAGACGAAGACAATGCTCGTACCAGAGCAAAGCTTGCAGATGAAGCCCTAGCTAGAGGAGAACACTGGGGCGCTCTGCACGGTGTCCCTGTGACAATCAAAGACATTTTTGAAACAGTAGGACTACGTACCACAGCAGGTTACATTCCTCTCAAAGACTACATTCCTCAACAGGATGCTACCGTTGTTGCCAGGTTGCGAGCAGCAGGAGCCGTTATCCTGGGAAAAACCAACATGGCAGAACTGGCTGGTGATTTTCAAAGTACAAATTCTCTATTTCCACGGGTAAATAATCCCTGGAATCTTGACTATACAGCAGGTGGCAGTTCTGGAGGTAGTGCTGCTGCTGTTGCCGCCGGACTTTCAGCATTAGATATAGGCAACGATATAGCGGGTTCTGTGCGCCAACCTGCAACTTTCTGCGGCGTGTATGGCTTAAAGCCAACAGATCGCCGTATTTCCACCGCCGGAAGTATCCCTGAAGTACCGGGAATGCCGCTATGTTTGCGACAAATGTTGACTATTGGCTGTTTTGGGCGATCGCTCGAAGATATTCGCCTTTGTTTCTCACTGATTGCTGGTGCGGATCTGCGTCGCCCAGATGTGCCACCGATTCCCCTTGATACTCCATCAGGCAAGTCCTTGCAGGATCTTAAAATTGCTTGGATCGATCAATGGGTGGAAGTTCCCGTTGCTGCGGAAATTCGAGGCGCAATACAAACAGTCGTACAAAAACTCGCTCAAGCAGGTAGTTATGTGGAACGCTGGCTTCCCAAAGACTTCGATTTATCGACAGTGTGGAACCTCTGCGGGCGGATGGAAGCATATATCAACAACTACGCCCAACCCAAGGATCGCTATAATGTGCTACGCAGCTTAGAATTACTTTTTCGCACGGCAACTCAAGGCGACAAAAAATTGCGAAAATTGGGGAATTTCAGCAGCTTTCTGCCAGAAATTTTGAATCCCAGCTTAAAAGGATATTTCGAGACACTCACCGAGCGCGATCGCTTCATTTCCCAAATGGATGAAGCCTTAGAAGTATGGGATGTATGGCTCACTCCTGTGACAGCAACCCCTGCATTTACCCATTGTCCGGCTTGGAGCGCCATTGATATTCAGGGCAAATCCTATCCTCATGCAGTGGCAAACGGAGCTTACACTATGCCATTTAATCTCAGCGGTCATCCGGCGGTGGTGATTCCTATTGGGCAAACTCATAATGGCTTACCGATTGGAATCCAAATTATTGGCAAACGATGGCGCGAGATGGAGTTGTTAGCGATCGCTCAAGAATTTGACAAAGTGGTTGGTGATTTCCGGCATCCATTGGGCTATTGAAAAATGGCAGCAATTAAACTTCACCGTTATAACCCTATCCTGACTGGTTCCCAGCCTCCAGGCTGGGAACTCATTCTGGGAGGCTCCGCCTCCATAGCTTGACAAGAGGTGGAACCTCTTTTGAATACATTCCCAGCCCGGAGGCTGGGAACGAGGCTACAACCCGCGAAAATGTTGGGTTACGTTCCTCCACCCAACCTACGCAGTTTATGGTTTTTGACGCCAACCCAAGCCTATTGCGCTATAACCAACTCACGGTAAGTTAAAAAACTCAAACAACCCAGTCGCCAAAATAGCAAATGAGTACGCCGAAATAGCAATTGCGTTCGCCGAAATAACAAATGCGTTCGCCGAAATAGCAATTGCGTTCGCCGAAATAGCAATTGCGTTCGCCGAAATAACAAATGAGTACTCCGAAATAACAAATGAGTACGCCAAAATAGCAATTGCGTTCGCCAAAATAGCAATTGCGTTCGCCGAAATAGCAATTGCGTTCGCCGAAATAGCAAATGACTAATTATTGTAGAGACGGCGATTCATCGCGTCTCTTGCCTTAGCCGAACAGTATTGCGATCGCCTCTACCCAGTTTCCCACCCCTTCGGTATTTTCGGCGGACACCAAAAGAGGTTTTTACTAGACACACCAAGGGATTCCAGAATTCCTCGCATCACCTCTGTGCAGTACATCCAATGTCCCAAATCGTCATACATACGATCGGGATTAAACTCGACATTGTAATGCAGCACATTGGGAAGGTCTAAAAACTCATCACCGCTTTGGGGAGAAAGAAGCAAGAGATGAAATGGCTTCCCCTGGCATTGTTTTTCCAGCTTGTTCACTAAATCGATCACACCACCGCGTAGCTTGCCGCCGTAGGCATCGCTAATTCCTGTGCGAACAAAAAGCACTTTGTCGCAGTGCCGCAGTGTATACCAAAACCTTTCAGCGCGTGCCGTGTAACGAACCCGCATCCGTTCATAGACGGGAGACATATCTTGAACAGCGTTGTCTGTCTCCTCGACTTCATGGGCAAAGGATAAACCCGACCACTTACCGTGGTAAATTCTACCTGCATCGGGACTGTAATGCAAAAAAGCAGGGTTCCACATATCATCAAAACCGTGTTCGATCGCATCTGCAACATCTGCAATATTAGTAGTGCGCGTTAGATCGAAAGGAAAGGCGGGGCCATCGTACTCCATCTTATATAACATCATGCGGACGGCACAGCGATCGCCAAGGGGAACAATTGCCACACGGCTGATATCCGATAACTCACATTTGTATTGGAACAACACCGCAGACTTAGGTGGTGCTTTTACTCGGCTTTCTAGCCCATCCTTACCAATCATCATTGTGCGAAAAGGGACATCGGGATAAAGCGGATCTTCATAAACACCCGATGGCATGGCTTTAAGGGCGTTGCAAACTTCCGTCCACATTGGCTGGATGTTGTACTCGCTGTCTGATTCGTTGATTATCCAGAGGTGGCGTTCATCCGCTTGCAAAATCCCCAGATGTCCGTCATAGAATAAAACGTTGTTCGGCGAAAAGAGATTGAGGGCGGGGCTATATTCTAGATCGGTATTTGGGGGGATGTTTATTGTAGTTGCGATCGCGCCATCCTCTACAGCCAAGAAAGGGAGCGTCCCCGCCTGGGTATTCTTTGCAATGTAAATACCCGGTATCAATCCCGCCTGACTTTGCAGTGCAGTTTGTAGTTCTTGCCAATAGGGAGCGATCGTGTAGCTGTATGGCGATGAATTAACAATCCGTAAACGCTTTTCTTTCATACACACAAAGACATGAAAGCCTCCATTATCAAAGTAGATAGGAAATTCATTCGGTTGCCGGAAGCGTTGTTTTTCTTTTGCTAATTCGTCTTTGTCAATATCGAATAGTTGCTGGTCGATTTGCTGATACATAAGGCTATGACCGACTGTATTCGGGTGAGCCGGATCGAAGGATGCCCCCGCTTTCCATCTTCCTTGTCCATCATCGACGGCTGCCAACCAATCCAGTACAGATACGCCCCAATTTAGCATCCGGTTGTGTGTGTCTCGGATCAGCCAGTAATGTTCCTGGGAATAATCGCCATTGGGATAGACACTGCCTAAAATCGGAATTGCCCCGATGTCGCGCGTCATTTTCACAAGTTGCTGCAAGCCACTTTCAAACCGTCGCTGTACTGCTCGTCGTTCGTGAGGGGAACAGTAAGCTAACCCTTCGTTACCCAGAGATAGGGCAATGATAACGATATCCGGTTTTTCTGGGGTGACAAACCAGGGAAATCGAGCGATCGTTCTGCTGACATTCGCTCCCACCTCCGACACGTTCACCAGTTTATGCCCATATTTTTGCTGTAAAGCTTGTGCCAACTGCCAAACCCAACCTTTCAAAAACCAGGCTTTATGACCTAATGCAACGGAACTACCAATGACTACGATTTTTAAACCTTCAGACTCTCGATCCAAGGTGACTTTAACAGCAGGTTTCTCAATATATCCAAACGGATAAGCTTGTAAATAACCGAATGCGCCATCATCCACAATAATTGTGCTGGCACGATCGCTAGAGTCAATCGGAATCCAGCGGTTTGTATCTATTAAGCTTTCCCATTGGGCGTTGCCGTTGACATCGAGTAGCACATACTTGTATTCAACTCTCTGTTGACCACCTGACTCTTGAATGCCAATTTCATCTGTCCACCATAAAGGATAGCGATCGCCACTTGTACGCAGATGAACACATTTACTAATATCCCACAATCCCAACTCTGGAGTAGAACCCACCAGACCAATGGATTCGCCCGTTTGCGTGTATGCATTGATCTCGAATCGATACATAGAGTTTATCCTGATTTAGTGAGGACAATACCAAACGGTTAGCTGAATCCTTAAACCTGCTTTGAGAATATCACATAGAACTCTTAATAATCCGGTATTAATCTTTTTAAGTATCCTGAAGTTCTGATTTACATCACCCAAAGCTACAGCAGGCAAGCTTTTCAAAGCTAAAATCGGATTTTTATAAAAGAATCTTATACTGATTAAATAGAATTTATTGTATTAAAAGTCTTAACACAACTAAGAACAAATCAAAAAAAGGATAAGATTAAGTTAAATTGGTTCTATCGCTCTCTTTTATATAGTTAGAGCCAGAAAAGCATTTTTACGTAAGTGTTACAAATAGTTTCAATTGAAATTAATACTTGCCGAATAATTTTTAGCAATAATAAGTTAAGCGAGTTGAGATTTAGCTCAGTATGGATAACTTACCTCAAAACGATTCTAGCTCCCCTGCTGGGGGTGGTTTACCTGTGATTCAGTATTGGGTAGAAAAAACTCTCTCATCAAAAGGATTAAAATTATGGCAAACTCTCAATCATAAAAGTGCATGTTTATCCTGCGCTTGGGGCACGGGTGGACAAAAAGGAGGGTTTGTTAATGAAGCGGGAGAATATTTACAACGCTGTGCTAAAAGTGTAGAGGCGATCGCTGCGGAATTGCAACCAGGAATTAAACGAGATTTTTTCCGAGAAAATAGCATTAGTGAATTACAAAAACTGACTTCTCAAGAATGCGATTCCTTGGGTAGATTAAGTTATCCTGTCATTCTCAGAGCGGGTTCATCCCATTATCAACGTATAAGCTGGGAAGAAGTCTACCAGATCGCTACACAAGCCTTTAATTTCCCACCAGCACGAATTGCTAGTTATAGTTCTGGACGTTCATCTAATGAAGCTGCGTATTTACTACAATTATTAATGCGATCGCTAGGTAGTAATAATCTAGCAGACTGTTCAGATTTGTGTCACGCACCCTCAACAGTGGGGTTAAAAAAAGTTTTCGGCTCAGGTACATCGATGGTGAGCTTAGAAAACCTAAAACATAGTGATTGTATAGTTTTAATTGGTTCTAACGCCCCTGCAAATCATCCACGACTGATGAACGAATTGATCGAATTGCGGGAAAGAGGCGGGAAAGTAATTATTATTAATCCCCAAATTGAAATCGGTTTAGTTAAATTTGCGTCTCCGGCATTTCCGATCAAATCTTTACTCACAGGAGGTTCAGATATATCTTCTTTATATTTACAACCAATTCCTGGAAGTGATGCTGCATTATTTGTCGGTTTACAAAAATCTCTGATTGAACAGAATTTAATTAACATAGAATATCTGAAATCCTATACACAAGATTGGCAAAAAATTGTAGATTACGCTAATAATATATCGTGGGATAACATCACTAGCACCTGTGGCTTATCCCAAGAAGAAATTACAGCAACAGCTTATATAATTGGTAAATCAACGCGTGTAGTTTTTGCCTGGGCAATGGGGATAACTCAACACTCTAACGGCGTGGATAATATTTTTAGTATTGCTAATACAGCCTTAATTACAGGTAACGCTGGTAAAATTGGTGCTGGGACAATGCCCATTCGAGGACATTCCAATGTGCAAGGTTTTGGTTCAATGGGTGTTACTGTAAACTTGCGAGAAGAAATCAAACAAGCACTATCTCAATTATTAGGAAAAACTCTCAATGAAACTCCTGGCTATCATACCCGTGACTTAATCACAGCAGCAGAATTAGGAAAGATCGATACACTGTTTTGTTTAGGAGGAAATTTGTATGCAGCTAACCCAGACTTACAGCAAGCAAAACAGGCATTCTCGCAAATAGAAACCATATTTTATGTAGCCACCAAACCAAACTTGGGACATTTCCACGGGTTAGCAAAACAGCAAACTTTAATATTACCTGTATTCAATCGTTTTGAAAATCCTCATAAAACAACAACTGAATCGGGTAATAATTTTGTGCGATTAAATGATGAAGGTAAAAGTCATTTAAAAGCGCCTAATGCCGAGCTAATTTCGGAAATAGAATTAATTACAGAAATTGCTCATCGTTTACATAGTGAAACCCCGATAAATTGGCGTAAGCTGCAAGATACAACTTATGTTAGAGAATTAATTGCTAAAACTATTCCTGGCTATGAGAAGATTGGCACAATTGACCAAAACAAGCAGGAGTTTATCATTGGAGGGCGGATTTTCGATGAACCGAAATTTCCCACACCTGATGGTAAAGCACAGATGTTTGTCACACCGTTACCGCAATTATCAGTACCAACTAAAGCAGCGTTTGGTGTGGCAGAAAATCAGCCAGGAATTGTGGTAATTTTAGGAACAGGACGCAGCTACGGTCAACATAATACTGTAGTTTATCGCAGTGAAGATAAATATCGAGGTATGCCTCATCGTCACTGTATTTTAATGAATTCTCTAGATGTCAAAAAAGCGGGATTCCAGGAGCATCAGCGAGTCATAGTCAAAGGAGATCGGCAAGAATTAGACAATATTGAAATTATTTGTGGGGCGATTCTTGAAGGTGTAGCTTTTATGTTTTATCCTGAAGCTAATGTTTTATTTAAAGCAAAAATCGATCCGCAAAGCGGTACACCTGCTTATAAAAGAGTTCCAGTTTGTATTATAGGTTCTCGTCTTCTTTAAAAACAGGCAAATCCAGGCTTTGAGTTTTTGTCGTTTGTAGACATCAGTTAAATTCTTGAGAGTAAATTGTAATAAATAAACTTATTATCCGTTGTTTCAGAATTTAAATGGCTATTCCACAATCAGTTTTGTTACTACTCAACTGGAATGTACCTGAATACAAGCATCATAAAAACATAAATAAATATTAATATCTTAATAGTTATATATAAGTTAAGAGTTAAATAATCTTAGGAGAAATAAAATACCTGGGATTTGCATGGCAGTTGTATTTGCCAGATAAAGTGATGCAGATCCTTTCTCAACCTAGAATAACAATTTTTTAGCTGGTACTGGCAGGCATCCTGAGTCGGTGACTGCCCAGAAGCCTTGCGTTTGAACATGAAGGAAGCAACAATGAGTAGTAATCTAGCCATCAAACTGCGCTCTGGAACTCAACAAGCCCACACCTCAGCAGAAAATGTGGCATTCATGAAATGTTTTTTGCAAGGAGTTGTGGATAGAGACTGCTTCGCGAAATTTTTAAGCAACTTGTATTACGTCTACAGCGAACTAGAAGCGGCATTAGAGAGGCATAAAGAGCATCCTGTGATTAGTGCGGTTTATTTTCCTGAACTTAATCGCCAATCTTCACTTGAAAAAGACATGGTATTCTATTATGGGGATAATTGGAGAAAGGAAGTTACAGCCTCACCTGCTGCCCAGAACTACATTGACCGCATTCGGGAAATTTCTGCTAGTGAACCAGCCTTATTGCTCGGTCATGCCTACACTCGCTACATGGGCGATCTTTCTGGGGGTCAAATGCTACAAAAAGTTGCTCAGTCAGCCCTAAAGCTTTCTGGCTATGAAGGCACATCCTTTTACGACTTTGAGCAAATTCCTGACAAAAAGGCATTTAAGGATAAGTATCGTCAGGCATTAAATGCATTACCCGTTGATGATATAACAGCAGAACGGATTGTTGCAGAAGCTAATAATGCCTTTGGGTTCAATTTAAAGATGGCTCAAGAGTTAGAGGGAAGTTTAATTAAAGCACTCGGTCAAGTTCTCTTTAATAGCCTCACTCGTTCTCACAATTCAGGTAGCCCTGAAATAGCTGCGGCTAATTAATTTTGGCATTGGGCATTGGGCATTGGGCATGGAAAAGAGACAAGGTAGACAAGGAAGAGGGGGAAGACTTGGGAGAGATTTGTTCAATAATTCCCCCTTGTCCCCCTTGTCCCCCTTGTCCCCCTTGTCCCCCTTGTCCCCCTTGTCCCCCTTGTCCCCCTTGTCCCCCTTTGCCCCCCTTGTCCGCCTTGTCCCCCTGCTCCCCTGCTCCCCTGCTCCCCATTAATTACTCCCTTCATTTATTGGAAAGCAACTCAATGGTTTTTCTATTACCTGGTGTTAAGTTCGATCTGGATCTGATTCAAAAGTACGACACTCGCGCACCTAGATATACTAGTTACCCGCCCGCTACAGAGTTAAGCGAAACATTCACTGAAACTGATTTTAAGACCGCGATCGCCGCATCAAATCAACGTAAAACTCCTATGAGTTTATATTTCCATATCCCTTTTTGCCAAAGTGCTTGCTACTTCTGCGGCTGTAATACAGTAATTTCCAACAACAAGAATATTGCTAAACCTTATGTGGAGTCTTTGGTTGAAGACATTAAAAACACCGCAGCTTTAATCGATTCTGATAGAAAAGTGCTGCAAATCCACTGGGGAGGTGGTACTCCTAATTATTTGGAGCGTCACCAAGTAGAATTTTTATGGAAAAATATCAATCGCTATTTCAACATCGATCCCCAAGCAGAAATCTCAATTGAGATTAATCCCCGCTATATCGATAAAAACTACATTTTCTTTCTGAGAAAGATTGGATTTAATCGCATTAGTTTTGGCATTCAGGATTTTAATCGCCAAGTTCAAGTAGCTGTTAATCGCGTCCAACCTGAAGAAATGCTCTTTGATGTCATGAGTTGGATCAAAGAAGCTAAGTTTGAAAGTGTGAATGTAGACCTAATTTATGGTTTACCTTATCAAACACGTGAGACATTTCAAGAAACGCTGAAAAAAACGATTGAGTTAGATCCTGACCGAATTGTTGTGTTTAACTTTGCTTATGTACCTTGGCTCAAACCGACACAAAAAAATATTCCTCAAGAGGCGCTACCGCCAGCGGAGGAAAAGTTAGAGATTCTGAAAATGACCATTGAAGAATTAACGAAAAACCAATATCTATTTATTGGAATGGATCATTTTGCTAAAACTAATGATGAACTAGCGATCGCTCAACGTAATGGTACTCTTAAACGCAATTTTCAGGGCTATACTACCCACGCCGAGACAGAATTATTTGGTTTTGGTGCAACATCCATCAGTATGTTAGAAGATGCTTATGCTCAAAACCACAAGGAGTTAAAGGATTATTATCAAACACTGGCAATAGGTAGTTTACCTATTAGTAAAGGTATCAAACTAAGTCAGAATGATATTATTCGACGGGATGTGATTATGAGTATTATGTCTCATTTTCAGCTTTATAAGCAAGATATTGAAAACAAATATCAGATCGGTTTTGATGAATATTTTTCTGAAGAACTAGAGGCGTTAAAACCACTAGAAGCTGATGGTCTAGTCAGTTTATCAAAAAATCAGATTCAGATTACCGACATCGGTAGATTGCTAGTAAGAAATATTGCCGTCATCTTTGATACTCACACAAAAACGCGAGAGACAAAATTCTCCCGCGCCATTTGATATTGCTTCTGCAAATCTTTACCACATATTATCCCCTCAATCTACCTGAAAAATAAAATTTGAGGGGATATTATTAAGACTATAGTAATCCGATTTTATGTTTGAACTTATTTGTGTGTGTGGTGCATGAAGCGCAGTGCAAGCGGAATAGCCAGTCAAAAGGTAATTGGAATAAAGTTGTTAAATAAAAATCTGTAACAAAAATCTTGGTTAATTATTTATAGAGGTAATTAACGATCGGCGATCGCGAAAATTCTCAAAAGTTGAATCAAGAAATATTTTTCATACATCCCCAATAAGTTAGATACGAACTTTATACCTTAAGAGAGAGATAAAAAAGAATATATTGATTACTTAATTAACATTTAGTTTTGCCGACAATAACTATGTCTATGATTAGATGTTTTTAATAACTTCTAGCTTACAATACGCAAAAATTTTCGTTTAACCTTAAAAAGATTTAAAAAACGCAAATTCTCATCCAATTCTGAATATAAAGTATTGTGTATAACTTTTGGATTTAACATTTACCCCATCTGGTAGAAATAATTCGTAATTAGAGTTGATAGCTTAGATATTAAGTGAGTGAGATTGTTGAGGCGGTTATGAGTATTATTGCTTGGATAGTTTTAGGACTTTTGGCAGGTGCAATTGCTAAAGCTATTTATCCTGGTTCTCAAGGCGGCGGAATTCTCTCCACAATGATTTTGGGTATCATTGGTGCTTTCGTCGGTGGAACTTTATTTACCTTGTTAAGAACAGGAACTCTGCAAATTACTGCGGCTGGCGCTGGTTTAACTCTTCCCGGTATTTTAGTGGCTGTGCTTGGTGCAATTGTTGCTATTTATATGTGGGGATTAATCAGAAGAAGCAGCAATGTATAACCGCTGATTGGCAGTTATCAACCCTGAGATAACTACTGTATTTTACTCAGTCTTCTAGTTCACCAGTTGAAGAAGCTATAAAACATCAAATTTAGCTCTATCTGGAAAAAAACTGAAAGATAAGTTGATTCGTTCTGTAACACCAAATTTTGAGAAGTGTAAATCTATGTTTTTCCACAAAAAAGAGCCTATTCATGCAGTTAACGTTAGTGAACCAAACCCTCGTTTTGCTCAGTTGCTACTAGAGCAGTTTGGCGGAGCGACTGGAGAACTTAGCGCAGCGCTTCAATATTGGGTGCAATCATTCCATGTCGAAAATGCTGGCATTAAAGATATGCTCCAAGATATTGCGATCGAGGAATTCAGTCATTTAGAAATGGTTGGTAAACTCATTGAGGCTCATACTAAAAATGTAGATCAAACAGAGGCTTACAAGAGTACTCTTTTTGCAGTCCGAGGAATTGGGCCTCATTTTCTAGATAGCCAAGGTAATGCTTGGACTGCAAGTTACTTGAATGAGGGTGGAGATGTAGTACGTGATTTAAGAGCTAACGTTGCAGCTGAAGCTGGCGCTCGTCAGACTTACGAAGAATTGATTAAGTTGGCAACCGACAAAGGAACCCAAGAGACTTTAGTCCATCTGTTAACACGAGAAATTTCTCATACTCAGATGTTTATGAAAGCTCTAGATTCGCTAGGTAAGCTGACAGATCCTTTCTTTGGTAATATTAAGCCAGATGAAACTGTTGCTCTCTACTACAATCTATCTACAAACGGAAACGGTCAAGATGAGCGTGGGCCCTGGAATTCTGAGCCAACATTCAAATACATTGCTAATCCACTAGAAAGCCACTCTTAATTGCATAGATTGCAGTCAAAATATAGGTTGATTTTGAGCAAAAAGGTTTTTGGCTGGTTCTGAACAACTCCCAATAATCTGGTGGGCAAATAGCTTACCTTGTTTAAAAAATGTTGGGCTGTTTAGCTACATTTAGCGAGCAAAAAAATCCCGACTTTTCTAAGAAGTCGGGATTTTTATTTTCAGCAATTTTCATGTATTTGAACCGCACCTGTCGTCGGGGCGCAAGCCCTTGCGCCCCTGCTTCAATTTCTACCCCGATATTTCTGACTTTAGAAATTAATTCAACTAAAAATCCGGAGATTAACTTGTGATTGTCAACCCTACGCCAAATGGTTGGGAAGTAATTTATCATCGTGCCCATGCTTTATTAGCAGCTGAACTGGCTGGACAATGGCGACGTAAAGATGCTCCTGCAAGATTATATGAAACAATAGCTGCAATTTCTCATCACGACGATCTAGAAAAAGAGTGGGAAGAAGATATTCTAACTGAAGCGGGTGCGCCAAAGGACTTTATGCTTTCCACAAATGCTGATTTAGATGCAGGTGTCGATAAATTGGCTAATTTGGCAAGGAATGCCCTTTACCGTGGACGATGGGTAGCTCTATTAATTTCTATGCACATCAGCCGTTTAAATGAGTCAAGCCGGGGTAAGTCTTCAAAATTAGACAAACTTTTAAACGAGCAACTTCAAAATCAGCGACGTTGGCGTAAAGAATTGGGCATCAAAAAGGAGGAAGTTGATGCAGCCTATGCATTTATGCAATGGTGCGATCGCCTTTCTCTGATTTTATGTCAGCAGGAACTACCTGAAGATGAGCGGTTTTTAGAAATTAGCAAGGGCCCTGAAGGTGAGCGCTATGACATTATGCAGCGCAGTGATAACTTGGTTGTTGTCAAACCCTGGCCCTTCCAAAACGATAAATTCACGGTCAACGTCGAAGCTTGCGACCTCTCCCAAGTAAAATTTGAGAGCAGCGCCGAATTAACTCAAGCACTACAAGAAGCGCCGATCGAGGTACTAGAGTGGACATTTGTTAAGAATTAGATGCATAAAGCTTACAGCTATTTTGCTGAAAATAGCTGTAAAAAACTAGGTTATGCGATCGCACTCTTTTATCAAATCCCTACTTATACCACTCCAATTAATAATTGCAACACATCCTTGGTTGAAGACGCGATGAATCGCGTCTCTACAAATGATCTATTTGTCGCACTCTTTTATCAAATCCCTACTTATTCTTACAATGGCGATCTCAGTCACGACTGCTGATGAGATACCAAAAGTAAGTAGGGGTCGGTGTAAATATTTATCGTTTGGATGAGGCAGGATAGCGCAGCGTTAGCGAGTCCGCGAGCGTCGGCAGGAGGCTCAGTTGGCAGGAGGGAAGAGGGTTTGAGTCTATTTAATTTTTATTAACATAGTTTGGTTTTTCCACATCGTTCTACTTAGCGATCGCATTTAGCCTTTAAGGGTGAAGTCAGTTTTAATTCTTCTAATTTTTATCTAAAGATGTAGTTTTAAGACAGATTCTTATTACTTATGATAGTTCCTCTAAATCATTCCAATCAGTGAAAGTAAATATACTTAATAACTGAGGTTCAAAGCATGGACTCAACAGGTAAGGTTCAAACTGTGGACTCGTCCTGGTCTCTTCCACTGCTGTTGAAAGAGTATGCAATGAGCCGAGTAACTGTCTACTTTTATAGCGACAGATGGGTTCCAATTAAATATTGTTCTTTGGAAAAGGCAATTTTGCTTCACCACAAGGCAAGTTTAGAAGGTAAGGAAATTTTGTTATTTCCTGCTAATGTAGACCCTAATGAATTCTCAAACTCTTTTAACTAAAATGCATTGAGGTAGACTATCTTTCCAACATCTTGGCAACAAATTAATCAACTATAAAGGCGTACATATATATGTACGCCTCTAATTGTAAATTGAGTTAGAAATGCGTGCCAACTTGAAAGCCAAAGGTGTGGCGATCGCCATAAGATACAACTGCATCAGGTGGTCTAAAGGCTGTATTTACATATATCTCGTCAAAGATATTACTGCTTAGTGCTACGATTGCTAAGTCCAAATATATACACAATAAAAGTTGTTTGACCTACTAAGATTCCGAGCGCTGTTCCTCCAAGTGCTACCCTAGCTTGAAAACTTCCAAGCTCATCAAGCTTTTGGGTTTTAATATATACTCTGGATTGCGGATAGAATTGCCATCTTGCTGCTTCTGAGTTGACGAGTAAACTCAGAGGTAGACTGAGAATATAGCCCAGAATCGTAAATCCTAAAGCTGTCGGAATAGTCAGCTTCAAGTTTTGAAATAGTAATGAGCGCATGGAACAAAAAATTAGCTAAATTTAAAAGTTTTACAACTATTTGAATAGTTAGAAATATACCCAAAGGTTGGTATTGAGTATTTTGAAAGTTATACCAATTTGAAAAAAGAATGCGACAAATAGACCATTTGTAGAGACGCGATGAATCGCGTCTTTACCCAAGAATGTGTTGCAATCATTAATTGAATTGGTATTACATACAAAGTAGGAATCGCTATACACACCGATCCAGATATTTAGTAGTAAAGATTTGGATTACTTCTGATATTAAACCAACCCAGAACGCAGTGCCACAACTGCTGCTTGCACGCGATCGTCCACTGATAATTTATTCATAATCCCTCGGACGTGAGTTTTGATGGTATTGGGACTAAGATAAAGTTTTTCGGCAATTTCTGGGTTACTCAACCCGTCTACCATCAGCTTTAACACTTCTAACTCGCGCCCAGATAAGTTGGCGGTGTTGGTGGTGGGTGAAGGCGGTTTGAGATTATCAATGACTCGCCGCGCAATTTGGGGATCGAGATAGGCTGCACCATCAACTGCGGCTGCGATCGCACTTAACAATCTTTCCACACTTGCACCTTTGATACAATATGCATCTGCACCGCTAGATAGTGCCGCAATAATTTCTGTTTCCGTTTGATGAGATGTCAGCATCACTACATGAGTTGCTGGCAGCGCTGCCTTAATTTGCTGTGTCGCGGCAATGCCATCCAATCGCGGCAACCCAATATCCATAACCACCAAATCAGGCTTCAGTTGCAGTGCAGCTTGGACTCCCAAATAACCATCTTCAGCTTGTCCAACAATCTCCAGCTGAGGATGAGCCATTAACGATTGCTCTAATCCCAATTGCATCATCGGATCGTCTTCGACAATTAACACGCGCAATGGCGGAGCATTGACGGGTAAATTTAAGGGATAGCGAGTTTCTAAAGACATTTTGATTAATTAAGAGTCATTTGTCATCTGTCACTTGTCATTTGTCCTTTGTCTTTTGCTTGCCAATGACTAATACTTCTCTACGAGAGGCTGCGCCAACGGCTTCGCTCAGTACAAGTGACTAATGACAATTGACCAATTATTATTCTTCTACGCGATAGCCTAATTCTGCTAAACTAATCCGCGACTGTCGCCATTTTGGCTGGACTTTCACAAATAATTCTAAGTAAACTTTGCCAGCGATTAATTTTTGGATTTGTTCGCGGGCTTCACTACCAATTGCTTTGAGCATCGCTCCACCTTTGCCGATGAGTATGCCTTTTTGGGAATCACGCTCGACGTTGATAGTAGCAAGTACGCGGGTAATGCTGGGAGTTTCTTCTACTAGGGTCAATGGCGATCGCTACTGAATGGGGTACTTCTTCACGAGTCAATAATAAAATTTGTTCTCGGATCAATTCACCCATAATAAAGCGTTCTGGCTGGTCAGTTACCAAGTCTGGAGGATAATATAATGGCCCAATTTCTAAATGTTTAATTAATAATTCTTGAAGTTGCGGTAATCCGGTACTAGTCTTGGCAGAAAATTTCACGATTTCCCATTGATGGGATTGGGCCATCTGAGCGTAGCTATCATCTAGAAACTGCGAATCAGCCGATTGTTGGTCGGTTTTGTTCATACCCAGAATTACTGGTGTTTTGCTGCGACTAAGCAAATCGGCAATGTAGCGATCGCCCGATCCACAAGCCACAGATCCATCTACCACAAATAACACTACATCTACCGATTCAATAGCAATTTTGGCATTTTGCACCAATACTTCACCCAATTGATGATGGGGCTTATGAATTCCTGGCGTATCTACAAATATTAACTGCGCTTCTGGTGTAGTTAATACACCGCGCAAACGGTTACGTGTAGTTTGTGCTACTGGTGATGTAATGGCAATTTTTTGTCCTACTAACTGATTCATCAAAGTAGATTTACCGACATTTGGACGACCAACAATGCCGATAAAACCTGATTTAAAATCAGGAGGAGCCTGGGGAATTGTTACTTCTCCTGGAAAAGAGAAGTTGTAATTTTCAATACTAGTCACCTTTGGCTCCACCCTCATATTTGATAGCTGGGATAACTTGGTTCTTTCTTAGACACAAAATAGGCATAAAATTACCCTGGCATTTTTAGGGATTGCTTTTGCCGAGGTTTAATCTACTACTGGCTCTACACTTATATTTTACAGCTGAGATCGCCTTAGTTGTAGTATTCAAGAGCAAAGCCACATACTCCGAAAGCTTCGGTCAGAATTTAGTAGTCAGAATATTAAAAAAATTAAACTCCAAGTTTACCTCATTTCATCGGCAATCATACCAAACCCACATAAATTATGACTTCTGGTTCAAGAGTTGCGGAATTTTTAGACTTTGTTTTGTTTTTAGATCCAAAAGAAACATAAAATTACTTTGGCATTAACAGGGAGGACTTTTGCTTAAGTTTAATCTGCTGCTAACTTTGGCTTAATTTTCATCGACTGCTGAACATATACATTTGGATCAAAATGTCAACAAAAAATGTGGGAAAACCCAAATGCATCGGAATTTTGACGAGTGGAGGTGATTGTTCTGGTTTAAATGCTGTGATTAGGGCTGTAGTAAATTGTGCTGTCAATACTTACGGCTGGGAGGTTTTGGGAATTCGTCAAGCGACTCTAGGATTAATGGCGCGTCCGCCACAATTCACCAAGTTGGAAGTTGACCAAGTTGACTCGTTGTTAACTGCGGGTGGCACAATGTTGGGGACAACCAATAAAGGCGACCCTTTTGCTTTTCCAATGGCGGATGGAAGTTTATGCGATCGCTCCGAAGAAATTATTGCAGGTTATCATCAACTAGGTTTAGACGCTTTGATTGGTATCGGCGGTGATGGTAGCTTGGCAATTTTGCGTCGCCTCGCTCAACAAGGTGGTATTAATTTAGTAGGTATTCCCAAAACCATTGATAACGATATTGGCGTTACCGAACACGCTATCGGTTTTGATACAGCAGTAAATATTGCCACAGAAGCACTAGATCGGTTACATTTTACCGCTGCAAGTCATAGCCGAGTCATGATTTTGGAAGTAATGGGTCGTGATGCTGGACACATAGCCATAGCTGCGGGAATTGCGGGGGGAGCAAATGTAATTTTAATTCCCGAAATACCTTATACAGTTGAACACATTTGCCACAAAATCAAAGAACGCCAAGAAAAAGGCAAAAACTATTGTTTGATTATTGTTTCTGAAGCAGTTCGTACCCAAGACGGCGAAAATGTGACAATTACCAATCGCTTAGGGTCAATCTCGATACGGGGGAATTGGTGAATATTTAGCCGATGAAATTATTCAGCACATTGGTGTAGAAACGCGAGTCACAGTTTTAGGACACATTCAACGAGGTGGAACTGCTTCACCACTGGATAGATTAGTTGCAACAGCCTTTGGCGTAGCAGCAGTTAATCTAATAGCCGAAGAGCGATACGATCGCATGGTGACATGGCAAAATCGCCAAGTATTAACTGTACCAATTACAGAAGCGATCGCTCAATATAGCGCTGTCGATCCCAATGGTACTTTAGTTAAAACCGCTCGTGGTATGAGTATTTATTTGGGAGATTAAACATATATGGTAGAGGCGCAGCTATACTGTGCCTATCAAAGTACAAAGTTTAGTAGAGTTTGATATTGTACAGGTGTTGGAAATTAAAAATGCTATTTCATGTATTTGAACCACCCCTGTCGTAGGGGCACAAAGCCTTGCGTCCCTTGACGTGTGGTCTATTTACCTGAAAATAGCTGTAATATAATCATAATATTAGGTCTGTTAATATTGTGAGTTTTGATAATGTTTGTAAGCTGCTGGCAGAAAAATATCCAGCAGATTTTGTTCGGTGGTTAATTGCTGAGGAATCGGCAAATATAAAGGTGCTAAAAACTGAATTAAGCTTGGAACCAATTCGTGCAGATTCTGTGACTTTTATTCAAACTAAAAACAGGATTCTGCATATTGAGTTTCAGACTTTAACACAGTCTAGCCCTGCAATTACCTTCCGAATGCTAGATTACTCTGTGAGATTAAAGCGTCAGTATAAATGTCCAGTTGTGCAGGTAGTCATATTTTTGCAAGAAACAAATGATAAAATTGCTTTTACCCAAGAATATGTGGATGATACGACAGTACACCGCTATCAAGTCATACAGATGTGGGAGCAAGATTCGAGTGTATTCTTAAATAATGCAAATTTATTACCTCTGGCTATTCTGAGTCGTACTGATTCCCCACAAAGTTTATTGTCCCAGGTTGCGGAAAAAGTGGCTACAATTTCAGATAGAGAGACAAAACAAAATATTGCCGGGTATACAGAAATTTTAGCTGGTTTGCGATTCGACAAAACTTTGATTCGTCAATTGTTAAGTGAGGATATTATGCAAGAATCAGTGATTTATCAAGATATTTTGCAAAAAGGAAAACAACAAGAAGCTTTTTCTTTATGTATGTCTCTGCTAGAAGAACGTTTTGGTGAGATTGATGAATCAATTTATCAAAAAGTTCAAAGTTTGAGAATTGAACAATTAGAGGCTTTATGTCGAGCGCTCTTAAGAATGTCTGAGATGGATGATTTAGTAACTTGGTTGGAACAGCAACATAGTAGTTGAAGTTAAATTGATTTTCTTTAAGAAAGCATCGCACCTCTCTACAACCCTAAACGAAGTGAAACTGTCACACTCATCGATATCCCACCCAGAAGTGAAGTTCAGGGCTTCAGCTATGAGACTCGGAGTTCATTCTGAGACGGAATAGAAACGCAGTGCGAGATCATTAATAAAGATATTGTTTAAAATCACTTGATATATTTGTTACCCTCTAACTAACAATTCCCAATACAAACTCGCCTTCATTCACAGCCTGATTAGTTGCCACATCATAAACCAATCCATCTTGTTGAGCGCAGACATCTATTACACTCGGTAACTTACCTTCTTTATTAAAACTCAGAATTTGATAGAGTTTGTCTCCAGCTTTTACTGAAGTGCCTAATTCTATTCTGGATTGAATCATACCACCTGCGATCGCATAATATTTTTTTCGGTTGCTGCTAGATGCAAAAGTCATTTCATGGGTTTTTGTGTCACCTGATAAATCAGACATTTGCAGGACACCTTTTTGTGCTAAATAATTTTTTACACCCCGTACACCTTTAGCGACTGAATCAGGATTCATTTGCATTCCTGAGCCTAATTCTAGTGTCCAAGCTTCCACATCAAACTTAATTTCTCTACCCAACTCTTGAAAACAAGCTTCCAGCGCTAACCAAGGTTTGATAAAAGCTTCATCAAAAGCATCACCATCGTATTTATTAAGCAAGATTCCAAAATCGAGTAGGAAGTATTTTGCACTGTCTTCTCGATTTCGGAAGTAATAAATGTAGTCTAAAGCTTGATTTGTAGAACTATGTAAATCAATTAAGTAGTCTGCATCTAAACTCAGATTTTGTAGCTTGTAGCCAAAAAGCTCAGTGTATGGCACTGCACTAGGAGAATTAATTTTTTCTAAAATTTTCATGAATTGTTGCTTAATTATAGTTAGATAATTTTGTCGAATGACCTTTAGATCGAGATGAAGTTGAGATTTAGTAAAAGCTACTAAATCATCAGCTTCTTTTTCGTAGTCCCAAAATATGCGATTCCAGTCTTTGGCTTCGTAAATGCAGTAACGTCCAGGGGAAAAATGATGAGCGCGTTCATTCGTCCCCATTGGATTACAAACGGGAACTAGCCAAATTTCTCCAGTTAAATCTGTATGATTTATTGTTAATAAAAACTCAATTAGCTGGTGAATAACGGCATTACCAGCAATTTCTGCACCGTGCAGATTAGATTGAATGTAAACCTTTTTACCGGGTTGAGCGCCGATGAATTTGTATAGTTGTAAGGATAGGCGATCGCCCGAAGCCATTTGACGTAATACAATAGTCTCAATATCTGGCTGCATAAAATAATTCGCTGATAATTTGAGTACATTATCGCTGTATCTGTACTGAATTAAAACTCAATCTTCCTCTCTGTGCTTCTGCGTGAATTACTCAAATTAAGCTAGCATCAATTTACCCAGTAACCAGCACAGCAGCAATGGCAATAAATTGGTTGCGGATTACGCATCAAGGCGAAACAATCCAACTTTCTTGGCAACGCGGATATGAAAGTCCTCGCCTTGCGCCAGAAGTAGCCTTTCAGCAACCATTCGATGAAGAAAACGCGGCTGAATTGCGCTGGTATTTAGAAGATTATTTACAGTTTCCTTACGGTATTTTTCCAGATAACGCCGCAAAAATCGAACAAAAGTTACAGCAGTGGGGACAAGAATTATTTGAACTAGTATTTCGCAGCACAGAGAAAGGAAGAGAGTTTTTTCAAGAAGCCACACGAGATGGACTTGATAAATGCGAACTGGGCATCATTTCTGATAACGCCAAGGTGCTGAATTTACCTTGGGAATTGCTGTATTCCCCCGACTATCAATTTCTTGCACCTTCACTGGCGGGAATGTATCGCAGTCTCAGCAGTCAGGGCGTAAAAGCACCATTGCCACCAATGCCCGATGACCAACTGAATATTTTATTAGTTATTGCTCGTCCTGACGATGAGCAAGACGTAAATTTTAAAACTATTGCCCGTCCCTTGCTGGCGGCGTTGCAACCGATACGTCAGCGAGTCAATCTCAAGGTATTGCGTCCCCCTAGCTTGAAAGAGTTTGAAGCAGAATTGCAAGCTCATAAAGGTTTTTATCATATCGTCCATTTTGATGGACATGGGAATTTTGACAACCAGACACAGGGCGTTTTAGTCTTTGAGGATGAGCAGGGAAACGAGCAAGCTGTCAGCGCAAGGGAAATTGCCCAATATTTAACAGATTGCCGCGTACCGATTTTTGTGCTGAATGCTTGTAAGTCTGGACAAGTCGGGGAAGAAGCCTTTTCTTCTGTAGCGGGACAGTTGGTGAAACTGGGGGCAAAGGGTGTGGTAGCAATGGCGTATTCAGTTTACGCCAAAGGTGCTGAACATTTTATTGGGCGGTTGTATGGGGAATTAGTCAGGGGAGAGTGTATCGCCAAAGCAGTTGCAGCTGGGCGCAAGTCCATGTCTATTGACAAAATGCGCCCCAGTCCTAAAGGAAATTTACCTTTACAAGATTGGCTTGTACCAGTGCTGTATCAGCAGGAACCCTATACGCCTTTTGTTCCTCAAAAGACAGCACCGAGTTTTGCCGATTTGATGGCGCAAGCGGACAACATTTCAGAAAGCAGCAAAGCTGTAGGTTTACCTGATGAAAGCGCTTATGGTTTTATTGGGCGAGATTATGAGATTTTGCGTTTAGAGAGAGCATTTCGGCAAAATCATGTGGTTTTGGTGCAGGGAATGGGCGGTGTCGGTAAAACTGAGTTAGTCGCAGGTTTCGCCCGGTGGTTGGATGATACTCAAGGACGGACTGGGGGTATTTTCTTTACCTCCTTTGAACAGGGTGCGGGGTTGAGTCAGGTAATTAACCAAATTGGTAGGGCGTTGGGCGGTGAGAGATTTTCCCAAATGATGCCAGAACAACAAGAGGCTGTGGTGCGGCAATATCTGCAAACTCATCCTTGCTTGTTGATTTGGGATAACTTTGAACCTGTCAACGGTTTTCCTACGGGGAATGAACCATTATTGAGTGGGGAAGAAAGAAATAAGCTGAAGCGGTTTCTGAAGGAATTGCGGGGTGGTAAATCTTGGGTATTAATAACCAGTCGCCGCGAAGAAGCTTGGTTGGATTGTGGGTATAGTTTAATCAATTTGCGGGGGTTATCTCAAGCGGATGCCCAAGAGTTAGCCGCAAAGATTTTGCAAACGGTGGGTGTGGAGAGAAAGAACCTGCCAGCAGAGTATTTGGAATTGCTGAAATTGTTGGGGGGACATCCCTTGTCTTTGCGGGTGGTGTTAGCGCATTTAAAGACACAGACACCCGTGCAGTTAATTGAGGCGTTGCGGCGGGGGTTGGATACTTTTAGGGGACAAGAGGAAGAAGGGAGAGAAAAATCTCTTACTGTGTCGTTGGATTATTCCTTTGCGAAGTTGTCGGAACGAACACGACGACATTTACCATTTTTGGCGCTGTTTTCGGAACGGGTGGATACTGAGTTGTTACATCGTTTTTCAGTAAGTCCAGATAATAGCTATGGACAAGCTTATCGGGCGGTGTTTAGCGAGAACTTGCAAAAAACTGATTGGTTGCAGCTGCTTAATGAAGCCACCGCCGCAGGTATTATGGAATATCTGGGTTATGAGACTATTTATAAAATTCACCCTGCATTACCTTGGTATTTGCGCCAACAGTTAAACACAATAGCTTCTCAGGAGGTGATTAATAGACTCGAAAAAAAGCTGGTGATTTTCTACACTTATTTGGCTGCTCACTATGACAAGCAACTCATTAGTAAAGCTGAAATAGCAACTTTTGTGCTGCAAGTCGAAGAACCAAATCTGTTACAAAATTTGCGTCTAGCCGAGCAGCAAGAAGAATGGCTCGAAGCACAAACAATTTTGCAAACATTGGGAGAAGTTTATCAGCGCATTGGGCGCAAACCCGAATTTAAGTCACTGCGACAACGGGCGCTGAAGCAAATCGGTATACACTTGGCAGATGCAAAAGCAAAGGGTAAAGCTGCTGTTAATTTCTGGATTTATTTGCGGGGTAATGAAGCTAATGAGGCAGCGCAAAGTGCTAATTTGGCAGGTGCAAGGAAAATTTATCAAAAAATACTCGATGAACTTATAGCTTTCAATGATTGCTCAGTGAATGACAAAATTGCTCTTGCTTATCATAATCTAGGCTATGTTGCCCAAAGGCAAAGACAGTTTGATGAGGCTGTTGATTACTACCACAAAGCACTAAAGATTTGTGAAGATGTCGGTGATTTTCACTCCGCTGCTAGTAACTATCACCAAATAGGCATAGTAGCCTATGCTCAACGACGGTTTGATGTGGCTGTTGATTACTACCACAAGGCGCTGAAGATATATAAAGATGCTAGAGATTTTTACAATGCTGCTTATGTTTATGTCCAACTGGGTAGCGCATCTCAAGCGCAACAGCGGTTTGATGAGGCTGTTGATTACTACCATAAGGCGCTGAAGATATTTGAATATGTTGGAGATTTGTACGCTATTGCTAAAGTGTATTACCAACTGGGCAATGTTGCTTATAAACAACAGCAGTTTGATGTGGCTGTTGATTATTACTACAAGTCGCTGAAGATTCATGAAGATACCGGGGATTTGTACAATGCTGCTAGCAACTATCACCAATTGGGCAATGTTGCCTCTAAACAACAGCAGTTTGATGTGGCTGTTAATTACTACCACAAGTCCCTGAAGATTCATGAAGAGGTTGGAGATTTGGAGTTTGCTGCTAGTAACTATCAGCAACTGGGCATGGTAGCCGAAGAGCAAGGGCAGTTTGATGTGGCTGTTAATTACTACCACAAGTCCCTGAAGATTCATGAAGAGGTTGGAGATTTGGAGTCTGCTGCTAGTAACTATCAGCAACTGGGCATGGTAGCCGAAGAGCAAGGGCAGTTTGATGTGGCTGTTAATTACTACCACAAGTCGCTGAAGATTCATGAAGAAGCTGGAGATTTGGACTCTGCTGCTAATGATTATTTCCTACTGGGCATGGTAGCCCAAGAGCAAAGGCAGTTTGATGTAGCAATTAACTATTATCAAAAAGCTTTGGAAGTTCACCAGCAATCCCACGATTGGCATAAAGCTTCATTAGCATTGGGTACATGGGCAACGGTTTTAGAAGCTCAAGAAAATTATGCTAAGGCTTTGCCAATTTACATTTATGCTTTAGATATTGACCTAGAGCATAATCAAGATTGGATTGGTTATCGTATCAGTAATTTAGCCCGTATGCTCAAGCAGTTAGGTGAAAGCCAGTTTCAAAGCATTTGGCGCGAGGCGACGGGTGAAGAGTGCGCTGGAGAGCTACGCGAGGCAATTTGGACAGCACGAGATGAGCTAGGTTGATTCAGATCCCCGACTTCTTGAAGAAGTCGGGGATCTCGCAACTTCTCAAATAAGTTTTGTTTAAGCATTGCTTGCGATGTCTACGACGGGCTACGCCTACGCACAAATCACACGACCCCTAAAGAGCGATCGCATAAGCTTTTGTCAAAATGTTGTAACTGTAAGGCTTAATGTTGTAACTGTAAGGCTTAATGTTGTAACTGTAAGGCTTAATGTTGTAACTGTAAGGCTTAATGTTGTAACTTTAAGCCTTAATGTTGTAACTGTAAGGCTTAATGTCGTAACCTTAAGCCTTAATGTCGTAACCTTAAGCCTTAATATTGTAATGTTGGTGACGACAAGACATTCACTTATAACTGCGATCGGTGATTCAACAATTAATAAATTCTCTCTAGGTAATTTTCTAGGAGATGTCTATTATGGTAAATCTTAATACTTCCAATAATGCCAGCAATGATTCTATGGGTGCAGTTTGCATCAAAGTTAAACTAACAAATGCCATAGACGAAGCTCTTGTGAGTCGAGGAATGCTTAATCCCAATATGTTACAGGTATATGAAACCGAAGCACTGGTGGATACTGGGGCTGTGCGTACAGTACTACCAATGTCGATTGTACAGCAGTTAGGTTTGAGAATTCGGGGTCAGCAGATTGCCCAATACGCTAACCGCATGGAAGAATCTATTGGTGTGACGGAACCTGTAATTATAGAATTAGAAGGGCGAGAAACGACGGAAGCGACATTAGTTACAGGCAATACTGTGCTGATTGGGCAAACAGTACTGGAAACGCTAGATTTATTAGTAGATTGTAAAAATCAGCGACTTATACCAAATCCTGAGCATCCCAATTATCCCGTATTAAGGATATAGCATGAATCTCCAATTAACCCCTGGCGAAATCCAAGAATTTCAGCAACTTCTGCCAAACGACACTCCAGCGCAACAAGCTCTTACTACCCTGCAACAACACAACGGTAATCTAGAAGCGAGTTTTGATACACTCTGGCAAGAGAAAGTCGGCAAAACAGATTATAGTAGGGGCAAAAAATCTCTGTTGCAGCTGACTCTCGACGAAATCCGCGCAGAAATCTGTGGTGATGATGGTTTACGGGGCAAAATCAAAGAATACACTAATAACCCCGGTAGTAGTTCTTTGCTCAATAGTATCATTGGCTCACTGGTTGCCGTTGCAGCAGTACATGGCATCCCGATTGATGGTGCGATCGCCACAATTGTCGTGTTATATATTATCAAAATTGGAATCAACGTTCTCTGCAAATACACTGAGCCAGATAGCTAGGGAGAGCAAGGCAAAAATAATAACTCCTAACTCCTAACTCCTAACTTTTAACTCCCTCACGTTCCTGGTAAATTTCGTAACCGTTCATCCAAATGACTATGGTCTGCCAAAACTTTTAATAACGGCCCATGTGAGGTAAATTCTACAATACTGACCGAAGCCACAGGGCATCCCAAACGAAAACGGAAGCGTCCGACATCAACCCCTAGTAAACTACACAGAAGAATTCTAATGGTTGCCTTGTGTGAAACGACTAAAACCTTTCCACTAGTGTAATTTTGTTTAATTTCTTCAATTACCTGCAAGGCGCGAGAAGCAATTGTGACAGCCATTTCTCCGCCAGTTGGAGCATTCCAAGCCGGATCTGCTGACCAGCGAATATAATCATCGTGATATTCACGGCTAATTACTTCTGGGGTTTTTCCTTCCCACAAGCCATAATTGATTTCCTTCAAACCATCTCTAAGTTGTGGTTCTATCCCTATTGCTTCATACAAAGGTTTTGCTGTCTCCACAGTTCGCTGCATTGGACTACAAAATATTGCTGTCCAATCCATAGAACTATATGTATCTGCAAAAGCTTTTGCCATCTCCAAGCCTTCTGGAGTAAGTTTTGAATTTATAGAACCGCAAAAGGAATTATTGCGGCTGCATTCTGTCTGTCCGTGACGGAGAAAATAAAGAGTTAGGTTCACGGTATATTCTCATCGATTGTGAATTTAAGAGCGCTAACAATCAGATGTAGCTGAAGATAGTTAATGCCTGTGGTATATTACTACAATTTTTGATATTTTAAATGATTTTCATATTGAGCAAAGTTGTCTAGCTACGATCGTCGTAGACAGATTTGCAACGGAAAATTACTTTAAAGGAGGTTGAGGTATCTGAGTGTGTAAGTTCTAACTTGAGAATATGATACGGTTTAATTAAAGATGATTGGTATTTCAATAAGCAATAAATCGCTTCTCTACATCAGGTTTTTGTTGCTCATTGTGAACTGTATTGCTTTATAGTTTTAATAATTATAAAAAATAAATTACAGCATTTTGCATCTAAATGAAATACATTCTTACCCCCCCTTAATCCCCCCTTATAAAGGGGAAACTTTAAATCTTGCTCCCTCCCCAACCCATACGGGGAGGGGTGATTCAAGGATTTTTGCAAGAGGTCTATTAACTTGCAATCTGCTGTAAAAAGAAATTAAGCATAAATATAGAGACGTAATTAATTACGTCTCTATAAAATTTCTGTCAATCAAGCTAGTCCTTTATCTTTCAACGCTTGCTAAGAATAGAATAAAGGCGCATAGCATTGAATATTTAGCATTTCGTAATTTTTTCTTGCAAAAATGGAATCCACCCCATTTATATCCCTAGAGTTTCTGCAAAAAAAATCATGAATTACTAGTCAATGTTTTTCTTGACATTATCTTTCACGTCTTCAATACCATGACGTACTTCGCTTTCGGCTTGCTTTGCTTTACCTTTAGCTTTATCTTCTGGATCTCCAGTAACGTTTCCTAATGCTTCTTGGGCTTTACCTTCAACATTTTTAGCAGCAGCCTTTGCGCGATCTTCTATGCTCATTTTGATACTCCTGATTCAATTAAAAATTCATTTCAAAGCTATCAACTGACTTTGAAACTCTTTGTTATTACCTTTACACATTAACTTAAAGTTTTTGCTAAAGCCTTCTACCACAAGGAAGATTCAATAATTCGGAATTCGTAATTGGTAATTCATAATTAAGAAAGTTAGTTTTAATAAGCGTTCTGGCTGTTAATTGAATATAAAATAAAGTGAGAATAGTTTAGTTACCTATGCTAAAAGACATAGAATAAATGTTACAAATGGTAATTTTTACTTTTTAAATAAAAAAACCCAGTTTCCTATAGAAAATGGGTTAATAAAGTTATGGGGATGTTTGTTGTTTAATCTAGAAAACCCATCAGGTTTTCAGGATTGTCAATCTGATTTGATGCTATCGGACGATTACCGAATGTCGAATAGCTTTCATCAATTACTAATGAACTTGAGGCAATTGGACGAATCCCAGAGAGATTCATACTTTCAACAATTTGGAATCTATTAGCACCAATTGGTCGAATACCCATTGCATTATAGGTTTCAACTACTTCCAAATTACTAGTGCTAACAGGACGCACCCCAGAAATTGAAAGGTGTTCAGCAACTTCTATGTCGCTAGCGCCTATAGGGCGAATTCCAGAAATGGCGAGTGTTCCAGAAGCTCCTACTGGCAGTTCATTAACTTCCTCGGCTTTATCTGCATTCAAGCTCTGGTCTTGTTGATTTTCAACTTCCTGTGTAGACTTGGCATACTTCTGCCGAGAACTGGTTGCTTTGCCAGTGTTGCTATTAGTCATAAACGAACACCTCTAGTTTGTTAACTGAATTTTACAATAATTAAGGAAAGATGAAATTTTTTCCCATATACCTTAGAGTTTAACCTTAAAAAACCTCATATAGATATAAGAATCTTTAAAACTAATACATAAGTAAATTTAAAGCAATAACTTTTATAAATAATTATTACTATTTATTTGCTCTAATCAGCCAGCTACAATAGATACAGAGCGGAATTGTCACCATGAGATAGGGTATTTACAGCAAAACTGTATGACAGAATTTTGTCTTCAAGCTCCCTTTAGTCCCACAGGCGATCAACCACAAGCGATCGCTAAACTTTCTGCTAGTATCCAATCAGGCAATCGTTACCAAACTTTACTAGGAGCCACTGGAACTGGCAAAACATTTTCGGTAGCAGCAGTTATTGAGAAAATTGGCAAGCCGACTTTAGTACTGGCGCATAACAAAACCCTGGCTGCACAGCTTTGTAACGAGTTGCGGGATTTCTTCCCCAATAACGCAGTCGAGTATTTTGTCAGCTACTACGATTATTATCAGCCAGAAGCGTATATTCCCGTCACCGATACTTATATTGAAAAAACGGCGGCGATTAATGATGAAATAGATATGTTGCGGCATTCAGCAACGCGATCGCTTTTTGAACGTCGTGATGTCATTGTCGTTGCTTCCATCAGTTGCATCTACGGTTTAGGAATGCCAGCAGAATATCTGAAAGCTGCCATCCCCCTTCAGATAGGTATGGAAGTAAATCAGCGTCAAATTTTACGAGATTTGGCAAATGTTCAATACAGCCGTAACGACATCGAAATGGGGTCGGGGAAAATTTCGCGTCCGGGGTGATGTTTTAGAAATTGGCCCAGCTTATGAAGACCGAATTATTCGCGTCGAATTCTTTGGTGATGAAATTGACGCAATTCGCTATATCGATCCGGTAACAGGTGAAATTCTCAAAAGTTTGGAAGCGGTGAATGTTTACCCAGCGCGTCACTTTGTCACCCCAGAAGAACGGTTAGAAGTAGCTTGTAATGACATTGCAGCAGAGTTAAAACAGCAAAAACTAGACTTAGAACAAGCTGGCAAATTATTAGAAGCGCAACGCATAGATCAACGTACACGCTATGATTTGGAAATGCTGCGCGAAGTAGGTTACTGTAACGGCGTTGAGAACTATTCCCGTCATTTAGCAGGAAGACAAGCTGGAGAACCACCAGAATGTTTAATTGATTATTTTCCCAAAGATTGGCTATTAGTTATTGATGAATCTCACGTTACCGTGCCCCAAATTCGCGGTATGTATAATGGCGACCAAGCGAGAAAAAAAGTTTTAATTGAACATGGATTTCGGCTTCCTAGTGCTGCTGATAACCGTCCTTTAAAAGCCGAAGAATTTTGGGAAAAGGTAAATCAGTGTATTTTTGTTTCAGCAACTCCCGGAAATTGGGAATTAGAAGTTTCTGAAGACCATGTAGTTGAACAAGTAATTCGACCAACTGGCGTGATCGATCCAGAAATATCTGTGCGTCCCACAGAAGGACAAATTGATGATTTGTTAGGCGAAATTAAAGATAGAGCCGACCGCCATGAACGAGTCTTGATTACTACATTAACTAAGCGAATGGCGGAAGATTTAACCGAATATTTGCAAGACCACGGTATCAGGGTACGATATTTACATTCCGAAATTACTTCTATTGAGCGCATCGAGATTTTGCAGAATTTGCGCGAGGGAAATTTTGATGTATTAGTTGGTGTGAATTTGCTGCGGGAAGGTTTGGATTTACCGGAAGTTTCATTAGTAGCAATTATGGATGCAGATAAAGAAGGTTTCTTGCGAACCGAGCGTTCCTTAATTCAAACTATTGGTAGAGCCGCGCGTCACATTCAGGGACAAGCGATTTTATATGCCGATAATCTCACAGGTAGCATGATTAAAGCTATTGATGAAACAGACAGGCGGCGCGGGATTCAAACAGCACATAATCGACTGCATGGGATTACACCACAACCGATTGTGAAAAAATCAAGTAATGCGATTTTGGCTTTTTTAGATGTATCTCGGCGGTTAAATGCAACTGATTTAAAAGTAGTAGATGAACATCTAGATGAACTGCCATTAGAACAGATTCCCCAATTGATTACTCTGTTAGAAACGCAAATGAAAGAAGCAGCAAAGAAACTAGAATTTGAAGAAGCGGCAAAATTGCGCGATCGCATTAAGCATCTGCGGGATAAAATGCTAGGACGTTAAGTGAATCTTCTGCTGACCAATATTCGCCTAATAAACAGTGATGACAAAAGAGGGTTAAGGACTTCTACAAGCAATACATAAGTACTAAACTTTAGCGTTCGCCTCTGTCAGTTTGTCATCTAGCAACCGATTTATTTCTGCTGTCTTGTCAAGAGGTACGAGATAAAGACCACAAATTTTGCTTACCCGATCTACGGAAATATTCTCAAAATCACACCAAGCACGGGCAGCTTGGTTAGCTATCTTCTCAATCTCAGCAGCTTGAATTGCGGCACAAGGTTCTGATTCTATACAAGCAATTAAGTCAAGAATAGCAAGTTCATCTTGCTTTTCAAGCTTTTTGCTTGACAAGTTGAAAAGTATGGGACAATACTTGCTTTCATACTTAAGCAGTACAAAGATACGGGGTTGAGGCTTGGAATAGCTCCTTGCACTCAGTAAATATTCTGGCAGTTCTTCTGCACGACTCCGGTATTGTTCAAGCACTGCTACATGAGTCAGCATGGATTCAGCACCAAGTCCACCAATATCTTTTAAAAATTGACTATCTCGTGTAAGTTGCTCCACATCTAAATCTCTATCAAGCGTTATTTCAGAGTGCTCTTCTTTTGATATGACATCAGATCCCAAAATGCGTTTCGATTTGTTGTGGCGATGAGCAATGCGAGTAAATCTCTTACAGATATCGTTTTGTACGCGGGAAAGGCTGTCTGTTTGATCTATGATTAACGGTACAAGTGTATAGAACTGAACCACTCGTTCAGAATTTGCGGTCATCCTCAACACTCTACCTGCCCTTTGAAATAGCTCATCCGCTCCTTCAGGTGGATCGTAATTCACAACAGTATCGGCATCTTGTAAATTAACGTGAGTTCGACGGCTCTAAAAACCCCACTTCCATTCCTCTCCCCCACTCTTCGAGAGGCTTTGAAACCCTAATTTTTTCGTTGTCAACTAAGAATATTTCTGCCCCTCTCCGCCTCGGAGAGGGGTTGGGGAGAGGTTCATCGAACTCACGTTAAATTAACACCTACACCATCTGCATCAGTACAAATTAGTACGTCATACTCTCGGCTGGCATTGTAATTATGAGAACGTGGCGAAAATTGTTTTAGTACTTCAAAACGCTGTAATCCAGCTTTTAATCGCAGATTACCTTCATCCGTTTCAACTGTACAACCAATCCTAAGTGCTTCACTAAATGTTCTCTCCAACATACTTAGTAAATACTGGGCAGTAAGATATCTCTTGACAAATATGATGACTTTACCCCTTGTATCTAGGCAATGCTCCTCAATAATGTTCTGCAATTTCAGAAACTTGTCATCTGTGTAGTTACTCTGCCTAAGCCGTGCCAATAGTGGTATAAGAGTATTCCTACGCTCTTCCAAACTTATATACATCGGTGTTTTATGAGACCGATTTTGTGTATCAAGCACGTTAAAAGAACGATGTTCTTGATTATGAATATTAGTAGCAGACTGTTCCCATAGGTTTAGAGTGAGTTGAGAGGAGTCTTCTGTTTGTTCACAAAAGCTTAATGTCGCAAGGTTTTGTTCAATACTGTATGCCATTGCTACAGGTGAACTAAGCCAGTTTGTAAGTGAAGCATTATACACTGTATCGATCGCACTCTCGCATAAAGCCATTTTGTCATCATCAAACCATTTATGTGGAGACTTAAAAGCTTGATCAAAACAATGGCGATCAAAAGCAGCTTGTAGTTCAGGCTGCAAGAACAACTGGTAGCGTAATGAATATAGCTTAAGGCTTTTCGGTAGATAACGTCGTTCATCACCAAACTGAATAAAAGTTCGTCCGTTTGTATCAATATCACCTCTGTTTCGAGCCATTTGTAAGACATGAGGTAACCCCAAAATGGTCACAATTGGTAAGCGGGAAAATTCTTCGGCATCAATAATTTCCCAAGGAATTTGCTCTTCCAATAGATTAGGTTTGTAAAACCGATGAGGTAGAAGATATAGCAAACTATTAAGATTTAAGTAATCTGTGCCGTATGCTGTAGCCGTGAGAAGAAAGATTTTTGCACCTGCTTTGACTGCTGGTACTATACGTTCATAAACCAAACTCTTACCACGCTTGGACTTCTCCCGTAGAAGTTCATTTCGATAGAAGTGAGCCTCATCAATAATAATGACAGTATTATCATTAGCTCGTTGAAGCAGCTTCTCTAACTGAGTTGTTAGATGGCGAGATTCCTCAGAAGCTTTGCGAAACAGCAGATCAATGTTAAAAAACTTAAAGTAAACATTGCGGTTTTCAAGCTGCTGTTCCCAATTTTCGCGTACTCCACTAGGAGCAATTAAAATAACTAGACTGGTTCTGCCTATTGGTTGCAAACGTAAAGCAATTTCAGCACCTATAACAGTCTTACCCAGACCAGTCGCAGCTATGATAAGTGCGCCACCATACTCATTAGCTTGACGAAGAGCGCGTGCAATTACACCCTTCTGATAATACACAGGAGAATACGCACCTAAACACAAAGGATATTCAGCTAAGTTATTGAGCAGAAAAAGTGTTTTGAGATATACCTCGAATGGGGTGGCGAGATTAAGCCAATCCTCTAATTTTTTGATCAGTTCAGCCAGTAAATCTTGGGCATTTTGAGCAACATCATCATACCAATTTGTAAACAAACAGATCCGCTCAGAATCGTGGCTAACGCTCACTTGCTCTGCTGATTGGCAAAGTCCCCTACGACTGTAGTTTGATGAACCATGCCATATTAGCTTTGAATCACAGATGTAAAATTTACAGTGAAAAGGCACTTGCATTTCACGGGCATCTCGAATAATGAAGCGTCCGGATTTCATGCGTTCAACTAATTCAAAAACTGTTCTCCACAAATCTGTATCACACTGCCCCAAATCTGCCGTAATCTCATCAATGACAGTGGCTCGGACATGCTTTCCTTCCTCCCGACCCCACTAGGATTTGAAATTGTACCTCCGATGCCACATACTTACGACCCAACTTGTATCCAACCAGGCTAAAGTAAGCACTAGCAATACGAATTGTATTTTCAGCTTCTGGAAAATAGGTTTTAATAAACTCTAATCCTACACCAGAGCCGACACCTGCAATAGGTTGACCATCAGGATTAGACTGTAAAACCAAAGCTAACTTTGACTTTGACTTGCGAGGCATGAGGGAGTGTTATTAATTTCAGCAATACCTTTCTATTATCTGTCTTATTGATACTTATGTACTATGATTTAGCGATTGCGCTGTACCAATTGCGTAAGTCCTGTACTATATAAATCAATACAGTTCAGATCAGCCTGTTTTTTCTTCCTTCTGTTCCCTGTTAAGAGTTTCCTGTTCCCTTGCCTCCACAGACAAGCTTTCTTAACTGAACCGTATTGCTATATAAATGCGATCGCCCTGTGCCAGTTCCGTGTGGCGTCAGTCATACAATACATATGTACTCAAATTTAGCGGTCGCCTGTGCCAGTTGCGTAAGTCCAGTTCTAAATCAGTAGTCCAAGCTGGACGAGTAAGTATTGCTGTCATAAAGTTTCCTTTGGATAGTGGAGAACAATTTAATCCAAAATCTAAAATCGTTCAACTGAGCAACTTGTGCCGAGCAAAGCTGAGGTAAGCCGAAATCCAAAATCTAAAATTCTTAGCCTCTAGCCCCTATTTTCAAATTAGCGTAGGCGCAGCCCTTCGGCTGCGCTCAGGAACCACCCGTCGCAGACAAGTTCTTGGTTCCTGGGATTGATGATATGTTGCGCTATTAAAGTTGTGGTAAATCCGCACTTTTAGGCCAATTGGATTAAATTCTTGGCTCGTAAGTAACTAGCATCACGAGGTTCAAGAGGATGGTTCATCACGCCGCAGTTGCCGTAAACGGGAATCCAAATCCCATAGTGTGGTTCAGACATAGCTTTCTAGAACCTTTGTAGTCGGCACTAAAACTTTATTTTTGCACCTTAAAAACCATACTGTAAATCGGTAGATTTGTAGTAGTATACTATGAGATTTGCATAGGTGAGGATAAAAAACTAAAGTATATTTCCCCAGTCCCCATTTAATTTGGAGGCAAGAATGTCACAACCACGCTACGGTATTTGGGCCCCTGTTGGGGGTAACTTTGGCCCTCTCAATACGCCAGATGAACCGATTGATGCTAGTTATGAACGCACGCGATCGCTAGTATTAGAAGCAGAACGTTTAGGATATGTGACAACCTTAGTCGCACAGCACCTTGCTAATCCCCGTAGTCTAGATTTAGAACAGTTGGAAACTTGGACAACTTGTGCCGCATTAGCTGAAGCTACGGAAAGCATAGAAATTATCGCCGCGATTAAACCTTTATTATTTCATCCAGCCGTTCTAGCAAAGATGGCTTTGGGTATTGATGCAATCAGTCGCGGACGTTTTGCCATCAACCTAATTAGTGCTTGGTTTCGCCCAGAAATGGAGCGTACTAATATCCCCTTCCCTCCCCATGATGAACGTTATCGCTATTCTGGTGAATGGTTGCAGGTTGTTAGAGCTTTATGGAGTGGTGAGAGGGTGAACTTCAAGGGTGAATATTTCAAAATCCAAGATTTGAGTTTTCGACCTTTTTCTGTTGCTCAACCCTATCCTCGTATCTACCTGGGAGGAGCATCAGACCCAGCACAAATTTTAGCAGCCCAACAAGCTGATGTTTATTTCATCAACGGTCAGCCGATTGAAGATGTCCGCAAAGTAATTAAACAAGTTTTAGACCGACCACGTTTCCTAGCCCAACCAGTCCGTTTTGGTTTGTCAGCCTTTGTGATTGCCCGAACTACAGACGAAGAAGCACAAGCAGAACTAGAACGACTCATGGCACTGCAAAAGTTGGAAGAACAATATAAGTTAAGTGTTGCTAAAGGAATTGACCCAGAAGCCGCCATGTTCAAACTCTTCGCTAAAAATCCGGCTGTTGGCGGCAATGGTGGCACAGCCGCAGGATTGGTTGGCAGCTATGATACAGTGGCAACTCGCGTTGCAGCTTTCGTTGATGCAGGTATCGACACTTTCATGCTGCAATTTAATCCCTTTGTGCAGGAGATGACACGTTTTGCCCAAGAAGTTATGCCTCGCGTGCAGCACTTGCAAAAAGTTGCTTAGTTGTTGACTCAAAGGAGGCAGGGGGCAGCCCTTCGACTTCGCTCAGGGCAGGGGCAGGAGGAAAGAATTTATTTTCACTCTGTCATTCGGTTTCAAGTACACCAGTTCTAATCGGATCGGAAATTAACTTGTAATACTGAAATGTTTGATAAGCTAATAATTAGGGTATCATGCTAAATATAATTTGCCGTACACACTCTTTGTATATATTGTGCAAACTCTATCTACTGCATAATTTAGTCAGACAAATCAGCGATACCTCCGGTATAGCGATCGCTAACGCAAGTTTATAGACAAAAAAGCCGATGAGCAAAACACGCCAGTATAGAAGCTCATTGGCGAAGACTGCACCGATGACAAATTACTAGCAAAAAGTGGTGCTTAGAGGTTGTGGAAAATGCAGGTGGGTGGATTTTTGCTTGTAGAAGCCGCTCACAGTGGCAAAGAAATATGTTGACTGCTAAATAAGGAGGAAAGGAATTGCTAACAGAAAATGAACTACACCTATCTGCCGATGTGCTGGTAATTGGTGGTGGCCCTGCCGCAGCATGGGCAGCATGGGCAGCCGCATCCCAAGGAGTCAAAGTCATCATTGTTGATAAAGGTTTTCTGGGTACGAGCGGTGCAGCTGCTGCTAGTGGTAACGGCATTATGGCTCCTTCTCCAGAGAATTGGAACAAAGTTTTATCGGAGCGTTATCGCATAGGAAAAAACCTCGCTAACTCACGTTGGATCGAGCGTGTGATCGAAAAAACTTGGCTGAGTTTGCCCCTAGTGGAAAGTTGGGGCTATCGTTTCCCCAAAGAAAATGGGGAATCTGTGCGCCAGAGTTATTATGGGCCTGAATATATGCGGGTACTTCGCAAAAACCTTTTGCGTGTTGGTGTACAAATTTTCGACCAAAGTCCGGCTCTAGAACTTTTATTGGCTGACGATGGCTCAGTCGCTGGAGCAAGAGGTGTGCAGAGGCAACATCATCGTAGCTATACCGTTCGTGCTGGTGCAGTAGTCTTAGCAAACGGCGGTTGTGCATTCTTGAGTAAAGCATTAGGGTGCAATACTAATACCGGTGATGGGCTGCTGATGGCAGTAGAAGCTGGTGGCGAACTCTCTAGTATGGAAGCTTCCAATCACTATGCAATTTCGACCGCTTTTAATGCCACAGTGACGCGGGGTGTTCCCTTTGGCTGGGCTAGTTACACTGATGAAGCAGGTAACGATCTTGGTGGCTATATTGATGGTCGTCGCGATCCATCGTTCCTTCCCAATGCCCTCTTGAAAGGCTCCGTTTATGCTCGTTTGGATAAAGCCACACCTGAAGTCAAAGCAGTAATTGAAAAGTCTCATTTCATCGCTTTTCTACCGTATAAAAAAGCTGACATTGACCCCTATACAGAACGAGTGCCTGTAACCCTAATTTTAGAAGGTACAGTCCGTGGTACAGGTGGAATCCGTTTGACCGATGATAGTTGCGGTACAAAGGTTCCTGGTCTCTACGCCGCCGGTGATGCTGCATCGCGGGAGTTTTTAGCTGGGTTAGCTTCTGGAGGCGGTGGCCCTAATGCTGCCTGGGCAATCTCTACAGGGCAATGGGCTGGAGTTGGGGCAGCTACCTTTGCCAAAAGTTTGGGCGATCGAGCAAATGAACGGGTTGCACGTCCTGCTGGTCAAGTGGGATTGCGATCAGCTACGCTGGGCGGAACGCCATCGCCGATGGCGGGGCGTAGCCCATCGCCTTCACCATCTTCGGAAACATTCGATAGTGAGGCGATCGTGCGTGGCGTACAAGACCAGATGTTCCCGTTGGAGAAGAACTACTTGCGTTCTGAGCAGGGACTTCTAGATTCCCTCGCCAAATTAGAAACCCTGTGGCAGCAAGTACAAGGGAACCCGAAACAAGATACAGTGCGCGATGTGGAATTTTCTCGTCGAGCAGCTGCTCTGACGGCTGTAGCGCGATGGGCGTATTTTAGTGCTTTACATCGCACGGAAACACGCAGCGAACATATTCGTGTGGACTATCCCGAAACCGATCCAAATCAGCGTTATTACCAAGCAACTGGCGGTTTAGATAAACTTTGGGTGAGGCGCGATTGGATTAAGGATGCCATCGCTACACCACCAGTACAAACCTCTCAAACCACACCCTCTGTATCAAAGTTGTAATAGGAGCAGGATCGTGATCGAGCTTGTCAGCCATAAACTCTGTATCAATTGCAATCTGTGCGTCCAGGTATGTCCTACTAATGTTTTTGACTCCGTACCGAACCAACCACCTGCGATCGCTAGGCAGGAAGACTGTCAAACTTGTTTCATGTGTGAAGCATATTGTCCTGCGGATGCACTCTATGTTGCGCCCCAATCTCACACCAATGTTGCAGTCAATGAGGATGATTTAATTGAAAGTGGCATCATGGGTGAATATCGTCGCATCTTGGGTTGGGGATATGGTAGAAAAAACAATAGTGAATTAGATACTGCTCATAAACTACGCCAACTACCGCGCCCCTATCAAAGTTAATTTCAGTAGGCTTGATTTTTAGGAGAGGGATACAACTAAGAATCAAGCCTTTGCAGCAAGTTTTTGGTCAGATATTAGACCTCTTGCAAAAGTAACTTTTGCAAGAGGCGGGAAAAGGGGAAAGGTCAAAGGGGAAAGGTTTTTTTATTCCTTTTCCCTTTCCCCCAAACCCAATTCCCTACAAATGCCAAGAAGTCTATTGGCTCAATAGCACCCTGAAAAGTAATTTTTGTGACGTTATCAGAGTTCTCATTAGCTGGAAAAGTTGCCTTAGTAACTGGAGCGGGACAAGGTTTGGGACTAGAAATTGCCAAATCACTTGCCAAAGCTGGTGCGCGTGTCATCGTCAATGGGCGAAATTTGGAACGCCTTAATCAAGCAGTTGTAGTTATTGAATCAATTGGCGGATTAGGTTTTACGTTACCGTTTGATGTGACAGACGAAGTTGCGGTTCAAAGTGCATTTATTGAGATCCGAGAAAAGCACGGCTGTTTAGATATTCTGGTTAATAATGTGGGAATGCGCGATCGCCGTGGACTGTTCGAGTTTGAAATGGATGCAGTACGTCGGTTAATCAATGCTGATTTGATTGCACCATTCAATTTGTCACGAGAAGCGGCAAAACTGATGATGCACAGGGGTGAAGGTCGAATCATTAATATTACGTCAATTGCAGGACAACTTGCAGGTGCAGATGACGCAGTTTATACGACAGCAAAAGGAGGACTCGAAGCCCTAACCCGTACACTTGCGGCAGAACTTGGGGCTTTTGAAATTACAGTCAATGCAGTCGCTCCAGGCTTTTTTGCCACAGAGAGTAATGCTGATGTAGTTGCCGATCCAGCAGTCACAGAATGGTTGAAACATCGAACTTCTCTCGCGCGTTGGGGATCTCCACAAGAAATTACAGGCGCTGTTGTGTTTTTCGCTTCTCCAGCCGCATCTTACATCACCGGACAGGTTTTAGCTGTTGATGGTGGCTACCTTTCCCATTTCTGATTAATTGTTTTACCCGTAGACATACTTTTTCGGATCTTGCATTTGCAGCTTATATATGTGAATATTCCATCATAAAATACGGTAAATTGCCTGATTTATCGTAGTATGATATTGCTTATAGTTTAATGTACGTATGTTCAGTAAGTATTTACCACACCGACTGATGAAGATTGTCAGCAGCCTTCTTCAAAATTATGAAATATCCAGAATTGGCATATTTGCTTTATTCTTTACCTGTGGGTTAACTTTGACTCTTGTGATATCTGCGTGTTCTGCCACCAATACAGGTAACTCTGTAGCAACACAAACAGCAAATCAAGGTGTGGTAGTTCGTATCGGCTATCAAAAAGCGGCGACTATCCTCAGTGTTCTCAAAAACCGAGGCAATTTAGCGCAAACTTTCAAGACTGCTGGTGCTTCGGTGACATGGGCAGAATTTCCTGCCGGTCCACCCATGCTAGAAGCAATGAACGCAGGTAGTATTGACTTTGGCTATACAGGTGAATCACCACCAATATTTGCCCAAGCCGGAGGTACTCCTTTGCTTTATGTTGCTTACGATCCTTGGAGTCCCAAAGCCGAAGCAATTATTGTACCGAAAGATTCACCAATTAAAACGGTTGCTGACCTGAAAGGGAAAAAAGTAGCCTTTGCTAAAGGCTCGAACAGTAACTATCTTGTTGTCAAAGCTGTAGAAGCTGCCGGATTAAAGTATAGCGACATTCAACCAGCACATCTAACACCAGCAGATGCCCGTGCAGCATTTACTGGTGGTAACGTTGATGCTTGGGCAATTTGGGACCCTTACCTAGCAGCAGTTGAACACGACACAAAGGTTAGGACATTAACAGATGCGACAAATTTAGCACCGAATCGGGGTTACTATCTTGCGCGTCAAGAGTTTGTTAAATCTCACCCAGATTTGTTGAAAACCCTGTTAGATGAAGTAAGCATTGTAAATAAATGGGCAACAAATAATCCAGAAGAAGTTGCCAAGTTTTTAGAACCAGAGTTAGGTATTCCCGCAGTAGCATTAGAAATTGCCGAAAAACGACGAAAATATGGCGTTTTACCGCTAACAGATGAAGTAATCACTCAGCAACAAAACATTGCTGATACTTTTCACAAAATCAAGCTAGTTCCCAAGCAAATCCAAGTCAAAGATATCGTTTGGAACGGTAATAAATCTTAGAAGTTCCTCCCTACTCCCAAAAGCTTATGGACATCAACACCCAACAGATAAAAACTGATGTACTTGTCATTGGTGGCGGTACAGCCGGGACAATGGCTGGAATTAAAGCCAAACAAGCCAATCCCAATGCAGAGGTGCTGATTTTAGAAAAGGCTAACATCCGACGGAGTGGTGCGATCGCAATGGGTATGGATGGAGTTAATACCGCAGTCATTCCCGGCCATTCCACCCCAGAACAATACGTGCGCGAAATCACCCTTGCTAACGATGGCATTGTCAACCAAAAAGCCGTATATCAAACAGGCAAATTAGGTTACGAAGTCATCCAAGAATTAGAAAGTTGGGGTGTGAAATTTCAAAAAGATGCCCAAGGCAACTATGACTTAAAACAAGTGCATCGTGTGGGTAAATATGTCTTACCCATGCCAGAAGGAAAAGACCTCAAAACGATTCTTACCCGACAAGTTAAACGCCACAAAGTCAAAGTCACAAATCGCGTCATGGCAACCCGCGTCTTAGTCAAAGCAGGACGTGCGATTGGTGCAGTAGGATTTGATGTCAGAAGCGGAGATTATATTGTCATTCAAGCTAAAGCAGTCATCCTGTGTACAGGTGCTTGTGGCAGATTAGGATTACCTGCTTCCGGCTATCTCTACGGCACTTATGAAAATCCTACCAATGCCGGCGATGGCTATTCAATGGCTTATCATGCAGGTGCAGAACTTAGTAATATTGAATGCTTTCAAGTTAATCCTTTAATCAAAGATTACAACGGCCCCGCCTGTGCTTATGTCGCCGGGCCTTTTGGCGCACATACAGCTAACGCCGAAGGAAATCGCTTCATTAGCTGTGACTATTGGAGTGGTCAAATGATGTTGGAAATCTGGAAAGAATTAAATTCTGGAAAAGGACCAGTCCAATTGAAAATGACCCATCTCGATGAAGATACAATCGCGGAAATTGAATCTATACTTTGGGCGAATGAACGACCAAGTAGAGAACGTTTTCATCAAGGTAGAAATGAAGATTATCGCACTCACGGCGTAGAGATGCACATTTCTGAAATAGGCTTATGTAGCGGTCATAGTGCTTCTGGTGTGTGGGTGAATGAAAATGCTCAAACAACCATTCCAGGTTTATATGCAGCTGGAGATATGGCCAGCGTTCCCCATAATTACATGATTGGAGCATTTGTTTTTGGTCGCATAGCCGGAACTCATGCCATTGAATATATCGAAGATTTAAATTTTATCGAACCAGACACAGAGTTTTTAGAAACTGAAAAAGCTAGAATTTATGCACCTTTAACTCGTCCGAATGGTGTACCTCACACCCAGGTAGAATATAAATTAAGACGCTTAGTTAATGATTATCTGCAACCACCAAAATCAGGTAATAAAATTGAGATTGGTTTAAAACATTTTGTGCAATATCAAGAAACATTAGATTTAATGGGCGCTCGCGATCCTCATGAATTGATGCGTAGTCTAGAAGTTCACTTTATTCGCGATTGTGCAGAAATGGCAGCCAGAGCATCATTATATCGTCAAGAGACTCGTTGGGGTCTTTATCATTACCGCTTAGATTATCCAGATAAAAATGATGATGAATGGTTTTGTCATGTCAACTTAAAGAAAGATGAATTAGGACAAATGATATTGTTTAAGCGTCCTATTGATCCTTACATTGTGGATATCAATTTATATCATGAAATTTATGATATAGCAGTGAAATAAATATGAAATATTTATTTTGGGATTTCGATCATACACTAGGTTATCGTCAAGGAATGTGGAGTGAAACATTACATTCAATATTAAAAGATATACAAACAGATCAAATCAGCAATCTTAGCCAAAGTTTTTGGCAAATTTTTAATCATTCAAGCGTCTTGGAACCTGATGTAAATGAAGTGCTAACTGTTGTCGCACGTAGTTATCGTTTAGCTGTCATCAGCAACGGGTTTGTATCAGCGCAATTACCGAGAATGCAAGCTGCTGGAATTGAGCATTTTTTTGAAGCAGTTGTAGTTTCTGAAGCAATTGGTTTTGCTAAACCATCTCCTGAGATATTCCATCATGCTTTATCTAAGTTAAATTTAACATCAGCAGAAGTTCTTTACGTTGGAGATTCTCTAAAGCACGACTATGCGGGAGCAACACAAGTCAAAATGGATTTTTGCTATTACAACAGAAAAAATCAAAATTTACCACAAGAAGCAAAACCTAAGTTTATGATAAGTGAACTATTAAATTTGCTGGAATTGTTTAACTAAATTTTTTTATTTATTCATCTAAAGCTAGATTTAAATGGTTTATTGTAAATTAGTTTGAATAATTTTATAATATGTCTATATATAATTCAATTGGTCAACAATACTCAAAAACTCGCATTCCTGATATCCGTATTGTCAATAAATTAATTGATTTACTCAATTTACCCAAAGGTAGCATTATTGCTGATATCGGCGCTGGTAGTGGTGGTTACAGTCTAGCGCTAGCTAATAAAGGATTTATTGTTAATGCTGTTGAACCTTCTGTAGTTATGCAAAAACAAGCAGTAGAACATCAGCAAATTAAGTGGTTTACTGGCTATGCGGAAAATTTACCTCTACTAAATAACTCTGTTGATGCTGTTGTAAGTATCTTGGCAATTCATCACTTTTCTCATCTCGAAAAAGCTTTTCAGGAAATGCACAGAATAATTAGAGATGGGGCAATAATTTTGTTAACTTTTGATATTAGATTAGCTCAAAAAATATGGCTTTATGATTATTTTCCGTTTTTGTGGGAAGATGCGTTACGATTTTTACCACTTAAGGAACAGGTGAATTTAATTCAGAGTAATACTAAAAGGCGTGTTGAAGCTATACCCCTTTTGTTACCATACGATTTATCTGATTTATTTGCAGCAGCAGGCTGGAGACGACCAGAGTTATATCTTAAACCAGAAGTACGTGCAGGGATATCATCTTTTGCTTTAGCTAATCAAGATTTAGCAGAGCAAGGAGTAAAGTTACTTGCAGCAGATTTGAGTAGTGGAGAATGGAGCAAAAAATATGGTGATATTCACAATTTGACAGAGATTGATATAGGCTATCGTTTTATCCGTGCAACGCTGGATAACTAAATAATTGTAATTTTAAATTAAATTATGACAAATAAAGTTAGTGTAGGTGAGAAAATTAAAATTAGACAAGCTGAAATTAAAGATGTAGTGAGAATTACTAGTCTTTGCGAACAACTGGAATATTCTGTGACTAATCAACAAATAGAGCAACGCCTTATTAAAATTCAAAATAATGATACTCATATTGTATATGTTGCCACTTTAGAAGATAAATATGTAATTGGTTGGGCGCACGCTCATATTTGTGAATCAATAGTTATTCCGACTCCAGCGATTATTTTGGGATTAGTTGTAGATAAAGATTATCGTCATAGTGGAATTGGACGTTTTTTAATGCAGCAAATTGAACAGTGGGCTTCTCTGGCTGGATGTGATAGTGTTCTGTTACGTTCTAATACTAAACGCAAAGAAGCTCACTTGTTTTATGAGAAAATTGGTTATACCAACATCAAGCAATCATTAACTTTTTATAAAAAATTGTTTTAGTGCGATCGCTATCTCCCGTAGGTTGGGTGGAACGTAGTGGAACCCAACACATGACATCGGGAAAACAGAAAACATTCACACTATAATAATCTCTCGATTTATTGTAAAAATTAATGCTAAACCTATTTTATATATTTAGTTATGCACTAAGATTAATATCCTTTGATGTTGGGTTACGGCGCAATACAAATTTTTAATTGTGCCGCCAAGATACTAACTTGCGCCTCCACCCAACCTACAAATAGATTATTCATTTCCTACATCTTCAGTAAATTCTATATCTATTCCTGAACCCCAATTTATATCGTAAACTCCTTTGTTTACATACAAAATAAAACTTGAATAATTCCAATCTTTAGGTGCTTTAACATATCCATGCTTAACAGGGTTATAATGAATATAATCAACATGATGAATAAAATCAATTTCATCTTGAATTTGATGTTCCCAAAATCTGCGTTGCCAAACAGCTTTTTCACCTTTATTTTGACGTGATACAGAGATTTTTCCTTGATATTGAATATCACAACGATGGGTAAAATAATTTTTTATTAATCGCCAACGAGCCGAAAAATCACTATCACCTGGGGGCAACGTCCAAATACAGTGTATGTGGTTTGGTAATATGACAATGGCATCTACAGTAAATGGAGATTTACTCATTACTTCTCTGAATGCTTGTCTTAACAGCAGAATATTCTCTGTATTACAAAGAAATTTCCGGCGGTTATGAGTAACAACAGTAAAGAAAAATGTACCTCCTTCTATCTTGGCTCTGCGATATTCCATAATACCTATAAACAATCTATAATTGTGAGATAATTCATGCAAGCTTACCCCATTTATTTTACCGTTTAGCAGTTTCAGTACAAAATAATGGAGTTATTTTATGGCTTTAATCAATCAAAGAATAGATGTTCCTGTGATCGTTGATGAATCAAAATGTTTAGAAAAATGCACAGCCTGTATTGAAGTTTGTCCGTTGGATGTATTGGCGAAAAATCCAGAAACAGGCAAAGCCTACATGAAATATGATGAATGTTGGTTTTGTCTGCCTTGTGAGAAAGAATGTCCAACTAATGCAATTACTGTACAGATTCCCTTTTTATTACGCTAAATATTCTTTTATCTCTGTGGTAAAAATTAATGAACGATGAACTCAAGCATTGGTTGGAAATGTTGCGATCGCCTGACGTAAACGATCGTATAGTAGCTGTCAAAACCTTGCAACATCTCGGCGATGACGAAACAATCGATGCTTTAATTGTCGCTTTAAAAGACGAACATATTACTGTTCAAAAAATAGCAATATCTGCCCTTTGGGAAATTGCCAATCCTGTTGCCATCCCGGCTTTAATTGAATGCCTCGGTTCAGCAGATATAGATATTCGCACTGAAGCGGCATCAGCATTAAATGAGTTAGTTACACAAGATGACTTGTTACTTTTACTAGAGAAGCTCCAAAATAATGATGTAAATATTCAATTAAATATTTTGGTGCTTTTACGGAAGATACATGATATTCAATCTTTGCCCGACATTTTACCATTTTTGGAATCAAAAAATCCTGAGTTAAGAGAAGCAGCCGTTACGACACTGCGATATATCAATCAACTAGAAAAATGTCCGCAAGCTTTAAATTTAATCTTTGATGAGGAAGCAAGTGTACGTCGTGCTGCTGCTTTAACTTTAGAACATTTACAAGATGCAGAAGCGATCGCAATACTTTGTCAAGCACTTACAAATGATAGTGACTGGCAAGTTCGCCGGAATGCAGCTAAATCTCTGGCTATTCATGCAAATAATCAAGCAATTTCAGCATTAGAAATAGCTTTAAATGATGAACATTGGCAAGTGCGGAAATCAGCAGCACAAGCTTTGCAAAAAATTCCAGATATTCAAGTTATGCCGAGATTAATTCAAGCATTAACAGATGAATATGCAGATGTAAGAAAAGAAGCTGCGATCGCACTTGGAAATTTAGCTCATCCCGACGTTATTAACCCCCTGCAACAAGCTTTAGATGACCCTGACAAAGAGGTGTCTATCCAAGCGCAACGTGCAATTCAAAAGATTCAAACAGATAGAATAGTCTCAAGGGAGCAGTAAATAACTAAGGGAAAGTGTAATGGACAATCCATTTCCTGGAATGAACCCGTATTTGGAACAGCCTGAACTTTGGCATCAAGTTCACAATCGTTTGATTGTAGCGATCGCTGATGATCTAACTCCTCAAATCGCCCCTAAATACCGAGTTTCCATTGAAGAGCGAGTTTACACTAGTGTAGATGATATCTTACTCGTAGGAATTGCTGATGTAGCAGTTGCTAAACGTAACACTACAGATAACAGTACAACTTTGACTGCTGCGAAACTTGCTGAACCCAGTAAAGTGAAAGTTCCTGTACCCGAACAGATAACTGAGCGATTTTTAGAGGTGCGAACCACTCCAACCAAAGAAGTAGTTGCTGTGATTGAAATACTTTCTCCTAAAAATAAACGATCCAAAGAAGGTAGATCCGCCTACGAAAGCAAACGACAGAAAATTTTGGCTTCTGCAACCAACTTAGTAGAAATTGATCTCACCAGACAAGGGCAGCCAATGCCTATTTTCGGAGCATCAACCACAGATTATAGTTATAGTATCTTGGTCAGTCGCAGCTACAACAGACCTGATGCAGATTTATATACTTTCGATTTAAAAAACCCAATTCCGGTTTTTCCTGTACCTTTGCGTGAGGGAGAACTTGAACCGATAGTTGAATTACAAAGGTTATTAAATGAAGTTTACGAACGTGCTAGATTTGACTTGGCAATTGATTATTCACAACCTTTAAAGATAGTGCGATCGCCCGAAGAACAAGCTTGGGTGAGAGAAGTATTACAGAGGATCTAAATTAGAGCGATCGCTTTTACTATACTGCAACTAGCAAATTTTTGATCCCTAAGCTTCTCTTAACTATGTCTAACCACCAATCCCCCTTTCAGCATCCAGAAGATCGCGTAAAACCAGATACTAATTTATATCAGCAAGAAGTCGTCCAACTACTCAAACAAATCATCGAACCTATTTTAAAAAATGATATCGTTAGTTTGGGAATGGTGCGAAATCTCCGCATAGTTGATGATTATATTTACTTACGTTTATATATTGGTTCTCATCAGCATCAGTTACAGTCAGAAATTCAATTCTTATTATCATCTTTATCTTGGTGTAAAAAAACTTATATTCAAATTTGTACAATTCCCGGTGTTAAAACAACTCTTGCAGTGTCTAGCGGTAAAGGTGGTGTGGGCAAATCCACAACAGCCGTTAATCTCGCCGCAGCTTTAAAATTACAAGGTGCAAAAGTAGGATTATTAGATGCTGATGTTTATGGCCCCAATGTTCCCCAAATGTTGGGTTTAGGACAAGCTGATATTCAAGTGATTAATACTCCCACAGGTGATAAGTTTTTACCTTTAGAAGCTCAAGGAATAAAAATAATGTCAGTGGGTTTACTTGCAGAAGCAAATCGTCCTTTGGCATGGCGGGGGCCTGTATTGCATAAAATTATCACGCAATTTTTGCAAGATGTGGAATGGGGAGAATTAGATTATTTATTAATAGATTTACCTCCCGGTACAGGTGATGCTCAAATTACAATTATCCAAGAAAGCCCAATTTGTGGAGTCATTTTAGTGACAACTCCTCAACAAGTGGCTGTTGCAGATGTACGACGTAATATATATATGTTTCGCCAAGTGGGTGTTCCTGTCCTTGGCATCATTGAAAATATGAGTTATTTAATTTGCGGTGATTGTGGTTCACGCACACCGATTTTTGGTAGTGGTGGCGGCGAACAACTAGCCACAGAATTACAAGCGCCTCTGTTGGGACAAATTCCCATCGATCCCCGCATTTGTAGCGGCAGTGATACTGGAAATCCGATCGCGATCGGCGAATATGCTTCACCAGCAAAGGAAGTTTTTACACAAATAGCTACTTCATTAAATACTACTTTTACGTTACACAATGAGACTACACAACTTGACCAAGCTTACTAGCTTCAGGAACTTCAATCAATTGCCCTGTTTTGACATCGTAGATATAGCCATAGATCGGAATTTCATTCGGAACTAATGGATGCAAACGAATCCGTTGGACATCTGTATAGACGCTTTTGGCTTGGTCATCAATAGTTAACCAATTGATAAACTTGCCTTCACCCGATCCTGACTCAGAGCCAATATCTGACCAACCTCTTTCATCTAGCTTGGCTGTTTTGAGGCTACTAGAAAGTAAATTACTGATGATTTCATTAGTGAAGGTTTCCATGCCGCAATTAGTGTGATGAATTACAAACCATTCACGCGTACCCAGTAACTTGTAAGAAATCACTAAAGAGCGAATCGCATCATCGCTAGCACGCCCACCTGCATTACGAATTACATGGGCATCTCCTTCAGCTAGTCCAGCAAATTTAGCTGGATCGAGCCGAGCATCCATGCACGTGAGAATTGCAAACCGACGAGATGGGGGTATGGTGAGATTACCTTTATCACCGAATTTATCAGTGTAACTAAGATTAGCTGCCAGAACTTCTTCTACAATTTGGCTCATTTTGAGTTGATGTGGGCGATCGCTAGTAGGAGCGCAAGGCCTTGCGCATTCGTGTCAACTTAACGTGAAAGCCAGCCGAGAACAAGCTTTTAGATATTGTCTCGGTTGTCTCGTTCCCAGTCTCCGACTGGGGATGTTCGTCGTTGAGGCTCCGCCTCAAGACTTGCGGCAGAGCCGCAACGATTGGCATTTCCAGCCAGAGGCTGGAAACGAGGTTTGAAAAGGAGTTTGAGCTTAAGTTGACACCAATGGGCCTTGCGCCCCTACGAACGGTGTGGTTCAAATACACGAAAACTGATGTAATTAGTTTGACGCAGAGGCGCAGAGAGTACGAGTTTGAAACAAGTTTTTGCGATCTATGCGGGGTAAAAAACTAATGTTCGGAGTTCGATGCTTTCTCGTGGGGGAGCGTTAGCTGGGCTGGTGGGGGTCTTCAAAGGCTGTATGGGCGGCAAAACGGGCGTATCCGTCTTCTGCGGAGTCGAAACATTTGATAAATACTGCTTCGTCCCTGTGCATTTGCGGAAAGTAGAACCATTTATGTTGGGAGTTATACGTGACTCCGTATGTCTCACCAACCCGATCGCGGTACATAAGATCGCCAGCTACAAGGTCTGTGGGTGCGATACTTTGCGCGTCACACAGTGCCAAGGGTGACTCTTGGATTGGTTGGGCGATCGCTCGCCAAACATTGACAATCGCAAATCGTTGTTTTAATAACGTATCAATATCATCATCATCTATGCCTCGCGCTGCTAGTTCCAAACGGGCGCGAGTATAGCCTGATTTGGCGGTGAAGTCGTTGTGTACGCGCTTGGCGGGTTCTTTAATATTATTCTCACCTGGCTTGGAGTTACCAGCGTTACGCAAGGTATGATCGAATATCACTACCTTCGTTGCACCTGTCACTTCTTTTAACAATTGCTCGGCTTCTGGATAGTAGACGCGCCGTACTTCGTCTTCATCGTAAAAGTTGCGGACATTAGTATTATGTCCAGTAAAGGCGAATCCTTCTCGATCTAAGGAGATGTTCTCTGAGATGGAGCGAGCGTTGTAAATTGGCAGTTTGTGCGTCTGATAAGTTGCATTCGTGCGAGGAATCCCGGTTGGCGGTTCGTAAGTATAGTTAACAGGTTTTTCTGCCATTGGAACTAGGTAACTGAGGTTAGCCTCTACGGATGGCAGTTCTTGGGAAATCGGTCTATCTAGAACTTGGTTATTTAAGCTCATAGGTCATCCCATTTTGGATTTTGGTTAATTTTTGGTCAATACTTAACAGTTAACGGTTCACTCCCATTACCATACCTTTGTGTCCTATTTTTGAGATGCACCAACAGGAACAGGTTCACCGAGAACTTTGGCAAATCTTTGCAAATAGAAGTCCACAGGGTTTGCTACTGCTTGGATTGAGGAGCGATCGCTTAACCTGTTCCACCATGTCTGCAAACGAGGTGTTTCTGCTGGTAGTGTGAATTTGCGGAAGTGTTCTAAGAGTGGTAAACGTTCAAACCAGGGATAGAAGCTGATATCAACTAGGCTAAACCGATCTCCTAAGAAGTAATCACCTTTGCCTAATCCTTCTTGTTCAATATATAAAAGTGCTTCTGTGAACTCTTTTCGTCCTTGTTCTTGTTCGGTGCTATCTTTACCGCGCAGAAATTTGTTAAAAGCTGGGACAAGGCGAGTATTGGCGTAGTCTATCCAAATCCGAGCGATCGCTTTACCTGCGGGATCGCGGGGTAACAAAGGTGGCTCCGGGAACACTTCATCTAGATATTCATTGATAATAGCGGACTCGTAAATTTCCACATCCCCATGTTTGATAGCCGGAACTTTACCATAGCGCGAAATCTGCGTGTACCCATCTGGTTTATTTTGTAAGTCAATTTCTATCGGGGTGAAGTCAATACCTTTTTCCAGTAAGACGACGCGAGTCCGTTGAGAGAAGGTAGAGGCTTTGGCGAAGTATAGTTGGATGTTGCTCATGAAATTTTCTCCTTGTAATAATTGTGATATGTAGACTATTTGAGATTGCACAACTCAACCTAAACCAATAAAACAGAAGCTGTTCATGAGCGATCGCCCACTATGGATGAAAGAAACCATCTGTTTTCTCCGGAGCTAGATGTGTTGATTGGTGCAGTTAAATAATTGATTGGCAGGTATCTACGTCAGTTTAAATAATATACTACAGTTTATCGGTCGATTTAATGTATTTTATATAGTATACAGTCTTTATGAAAATATGCATACCTAATTATTTGTGCAACCAAATAAATAGCTAGCTGGACATAATCAGGCGTTTGTACTCTGGGATGCTTTTTGTTGGCTGTGGCGTTTATCGCTCATTCGCAATCCTTACTGGCCACATCTGGCAGCTAAACAACTTGGATACGATAAACTTGTGCTTGTTCAATGCGATCGCGCTTGGCTGCGATCGCAACTGGGTTTAATTGAGCATCAACCACTTCAAACCCTTGCTGTTTAGCGGTAGGAGTTGTGGCTATTCGACCAAACATGGTATTGTATGCATTCTAGTCATCACAGTGCTATTTTTTTACTTTAATAATAAGTATACAAACTTTCTGTTTTACTAATATTAAGCTTTGCTAATACTATTTCAATGCTGGTGATATGCAAGTCTACTAAAACTTCATCCAAAAAATTAGTAGAGACATTGTATTTCAACGTCTTTACCAATGTCCTAATCCGTGCAAATTATCTTAATCCAAGGGTAATAGGTAAAGGAAAAAACAGTATGAACAGAGTGAACGCAAAGCGCACGAAAGGCAACACAACCTAACAAGTAGAAACGTCTATTCCCCCTTAACCCTGGTTTGCCACTCTCGGAAAACAATAATTGAATTTAGATTCTGAGACTTAGGTTTAATCAAGCTTTGAGGCTTTATTTTTTAAGATAAACTAAAGTTTTTAGATCAAAAGTAGAAACTAAAACCCGATAAAATTTTGGGTTATTGCATTCTCCAAAAGTGACAAAAGAGGAGAAAAAAGGGGGCTAGTGGATCTCTTGTGCGTAAGTCCTAACAATGAACGAAGCATGAAAACCTTAAACAGGATTGGAATAATTTTAAAATAGGGAAAAACTGATGATACCAAGTAATAGAGTAAAAGTCCAAAAACATAAGCCAAAGTTTTTTTTGGAACTTCCACCTGCACTTAAATCTATAAATTTTTCTTGTTTCGTTATTGGACAAAGTTTATCTTTTTTTGGGTCTTGGATGACTCAAATTGCTTTGGTATGGCTAGTTTATCAGCTAACTAATTCGGCTGTATTAGTGGGTGTAGCTGGATTTACAAATCAAGCTATGGGCTTGATTATTACACCGTTGGTAGGAGTATTGCTAGATCGCTGGAACTTACGATATGTTCTATTAACTACTCAGCTAGTATCTATTCTGCTATCTTCTACCTTAACCTTTTTAACTCTTAGCGATAACATCAATGTTGCATGGATTATTACCATAGGCACGATTCAGGCAATTGTAAAAGCTTTCGATTTACCAGCACGCCAGGTAATTATTCCCAGACTTTTGGATAAGAAATCAGATACTTATAGTGCAATGGCTTCACATTCATTCTTGATTAATACAGCGAAGTTTGTTAGCCCAATGATTGGGGGTTTACTGATTGCCAGGTCTGGTGCAGCTTCTTGTTTTTTAGTAGATAGTATCAGCTATCTACCATTTATATCTGCAATTTTAACTATCAAAGTCAACCCAGTTATCAATAATTCCTTGGTTCAAAAACCCCAAATGTGGAAAAACCTTAAAGAAGGGTTTGTTTATGCATACGAATTTTTGCCGATTAAATATTTACTGATATTGCAAATTACTATTTGTTTTATGGGAATGACTCATGTCAATCTAGTGCCGATTTTTACTCAAGAAATACTAAATGGTAACGCTGAAACTATGGGTTTTTTGATGACAGCTTCGGCTTTTGGTTCCATAGTTTCAGGTATTTATCTCATTTCTAGAAAAAATGTTATGGGATTGGGAAAAATTATAGCAATCTCTGCCGCACTTTTAGGTTTAGGTTTAATAGTGTTTTCTCGCTCAAAAAATTTAGAGATTTGTCTAATACTCATGTTTATCATCGGCATGAATAATACTCTAACCTTGGCTTCAATCAGTAACTTTATGCAATCAATTCTTCTTGATGAAGATAAAAGAGGTAGGGTAACTAGTATATTTACAACTGGTTTTTTAGGAATACTGCCTTTTGGTAATTTATTCTTCGGAGCATTAGCAGGTTACTTTGGTGTTGATAATTCTTTATTATTTGGCGGTGTTTGTTGCATTTTAGGAGCATATTTCTTTAGTAGACAATTGCCCCAAATCAGAAAAATAGTGCATCCAATTTATGCAGAGTTGGGCTTAATTACCCAGTCCAATAAAGGCTAAATCCGTTTGTTTAGGATATTGTCTGGAAGCGATGTCTACGACGGACGGGCTACACCTACGCCTAGTTCTCTCAACTCAACCTTTCAACAACCGCCTTTGATACTCGATCGAAACTCACTGCGTTGCGTTTCATCCACAGTCTCAAGCAGAGAATATGACGCTGTGTGCCTGTTTATCTAGGGCTTACACGCTCTTGCTAAGTTTATTGTAAAAACCTCTTGATTTTTATCAGCGATTGTGAGAAAGTCTGATTTAATATCTAAAAATACGGTAAAGCGATAGGTTTAAAGTACTTTTAGTTTGACTGGAAGCAATCGGTGGTTTTAGCTGTGCTTTAATCCCGGTCGCATCCGATCGCACTGATTACAACTACAAAAGTATAACAGCCATGCAATGAAAGCATAATATCGGCATTCAGTGCTGATATGACTGTCACGAAAAATCATATCAAGTTTGGATGATTACTTTTAATAAAATCTATCAATTTAGGTTGGGTTTGACTGCCGTTAACCCAACCTAAACAAGGATCTAAATGTTGAGTTTGACTGCGAGAAGCCCTTTCTCTAGGAGATGCTATTCGCATTAGATTCTAGGTTCTTCAACCGAAGCTACAGATATTATTAAGTGTTTAACCGAACCTGATATCACTCTTATGCAAGTTACCTTCCAGTACCAGTAAAGTAACCCCAGATATCATCCCAAATCTGGTTTGATTTCCCTGTTTCTCTAGGAGTAGGCATTTTCTGTGTGGCTAGTTGTTCTAGTTTTCAGATGCTCATGTATTCACTTATGACTAAATTTTTGGATTATTTTTTCTAGTGGAGAACATCTTATGCAAGTAAATCCAAATTCTCATCAAGATTCTGAAAAAAATGCTCAGGCTCATAGTGAAATAACAAAAACTAAGCAACCTCAAACGAGCGCAGGTAGTAAAAGATTATTCCTCAGTCGCGGCAGCAGACGTTTATTTCTCGGTCGCGCTGGTTTGTTTAGTGCCGCTAGTGTTGTGGCGGGGGTTTTCAGCTCATCCCTTTCCTTGAAGAAAGGAGGAAATGTTGTCCAGGCCCAAAGACCTCCTGCAACGTTTACTCCTGCAACGTTTAACTATAGCAACTTTCGTAATAGAGCTTTTCAAGTACGTATAAGAGCAGCCAAGGTTAATTCGGAAATTCCTATTCCTCCTCATCCCACCAATGGAGATGAGGCGAAGTATGCTAATAAAATTGCGACGGATACACGAGGATTACCCCATAACAAGCTGGGCGAAGTGGATTTGAAGGCTTATCAATCTTTTATTAATGCGTTGACCTCCGACGATCCCAATGAGTATGAAAATATCATCCTGGGTGGCAAACGGAAGCTGGTACAACCGCTCGGTCCATTAGCAGTTAGCTTGAGTGGGCTGAATCCGACCCAATTGACAATTCCAGTGCCACCTACCCTCGATAGTGCAGAGCAGGCGGCTGAATTCCTCGAAATTGCTTGGCAACAACTGTTGCAGGATGTACCCTTTAGCGAGTTCCACAATAATACAACTAACCCGCTGATTCTGGCAGCAGTTCAGGATTTGAATCGGTTGTCAGCATTCAAAGGGCCTAAACAGAACGGACGAGTTACACCCGAACTTTTATTTCGAGGCACCGCAATTTACGTTAATGGCTCTGGTGGAACAACTTACTACACGTTACCAGGGGTAGATGTGGGGCCATACGTCTCCCAGTTTTTACTGCGTCCTGTGCCCGCAGGAACACAGAGTTATGTTCAGCTTAACCGTGTTCCTCTAGCTATTCCCGAAAATAGTTTTCAAACCAACTATAACGAGTGGTTGCTGGTGCAAAATGGTGGTGATTCTGGTCGAACGATTAAATTTAACTCAACCCCTCGCTACTTTATCAACGGGCGCGACCAGTCAGAGATTGCCCACACGCCACCACCCGTCTATGCAAATGCTGCTCTAATTCTACTCGCCAAGCCAGTCATTAATGACTTCCTAGCTGGTGGCGTTGGCTCACCTTACAATCCCGGTAATCCTTATAACAACTCGAAGACCCAAGCGAGTGGTTCTGCGACATTTGGCCCAGGGTATTCACAATCTCTCATCGCTTGGGTTGCTCCACATGCAATCAGAGCGGCTTATTGGCAGAAGTACTATGTTCACCGTCGTCTGCGAGCAGAGGCTTATGGTGGGTTGGTTCACAACAACAAGGTGAATAAAACAAACTATCCGATTCACCCCGATGTTTTTAACTCAGAAGTACTAGACCGCTTCTTTAGTAAAAACAAATCCTATCTGCTACCGCAAGCTTTTCCTGAAGGGGCACCATTCCACTCTTCTTATCCAGGGGGCGCTTCGGTGTCGGCAGGTGCCAGTGTCACGATTTTGAAAGCACTATTTGATGAGAGTTATGTGATTCCGAATCCGGTGGTACCCGATCCCAAAGATCCCACCAAGTTGATTCCCTATCAAGGCCCACTGCTGACCGTGGGCGGCGAATTGAACAAACTGGCGGCAAATATTGGCTTGGGTCGTGATAGTGCTGGGATTCACTGGCGCACAGATGCAGCAGCGTCGTTGGCCCTTGGCGAAGCGATCGCCATCAGCATTCTCAGAGATGAAAAGCTAACGTTCCGCGAAAAATTTGCAGGTTTTACCTTCACCAAGTTTGATGGTACAAGAATCACAGTTTAAGGCTTTGACTGTTTAGAAAATATAGAGACACGATATTTCGCGTCTCTACATTTACTTAAATCCTATTTAGTTTCAGAGTTCTACAATGTCTGATCTTCGGAGATTTTACTCTCGATGCCTGCGGTGGTCACTGAGCGCAGCCGTTCGCGGAGCGTCTCGTAGAGAAGTGCGGGCTGCGCCTATGCGATCTATGTTATTGAGCATAGCGGTAGCGATCGCTTTGCTAACGTCTTCGACGAACGCGTTCTTGATATCTACAACACAAGCACTCAATCCCAAAAATATAGTATCAGCACAAGAAGTATCGCCGGACATAGAACTAGCTAAGAAAATCGGTAAAGAAATTATTGCTGCTTGTCCCGTTGTTTCTGATGCTAAAAATTTAGCTGCTTTCAACTCATGCGCTGACAAACTCGCTAAACTAACAGCCCTCCGCAAAACCATGAATGCACCCTTCTTGTGGGGCGCTCAAAACAAAGTCGGTAATTATAATCTCAAAGATAATCAAACAACTGAATTTAATCCATTAGTTTGGCGTCGCATTTACCTAGCTACTTTTATGTTCAAAGGTGAACCAAAGGTTGAACAGGTAAACAATTTAATTATGATTCACCTTCCCATTCAGTTCCGTAATCAGCTTGATATTGGTGCTTATCCTTATCCTTTTTGGCACTCATCGAAAAAGTGGAATTCTTACCAGCAAAGTACTGAATTACTTTTGTTTCTAGAACAGAAAAAGCTCAAAGGGGCGCTGCGTTCAGCTGTGGTTGACTCACAAAGACCAGTAGTAAATCATGTATGGGATGGTAAGTGGGTTTGGAATGATGCTCATGGTCAGAAACAACCTTATGTGACACTGTATACTCGTTTGTTTTCTCCATCGAACCCACACGTCGCTAAAGTTGATGCTGCTTATCGTGCATTTGAGGTTAATTTACGTCAACACGCTTGTATTGTTTGTCATAGTCCAGACAACGCGGCTAAACAAAATCCTTTAGTAATGCTGAGTTATCCAAATCAAGCGCTCTCTTTACGACACGAAACGGTACGCCAAATTCAAGAAAAACGAATGCCACCTCCGGCTGGTATTATTAACGATCGAGAGCGACAAAAGCTAGTTGAACTCGCCCAAGCATTTGCCCAAGCAGGCGACCAAGCCCTAGCTTACGAAGGAGAAAAATAGCTTCTTTCAAGTTCATTCAAACAACTGGTAATTGAATCTGATGTGGTGCCAATACGGTTCGGTTAAAGGGTAAAGGGTAAAGGGGAAAGGGGAAAGGGGAATAAAAAACCTTTAACCGCAAACCCTTTTCCCTTTTCCCCAAACCCTATTTTGAGTTCAAAATGCTTATCCGAACCGTATTGGATGTGGTGCTGTCAGTGCTAGTTTGTCAGCTAAGAAAATCGACTGAGAATATTACATGATTTCACGATCGCACTCGTTTTCTCAGCCACCAAACTACAAAACCAACAATGATTCCCACTATTAGGCTGCCACTTAAAGGATACTTGCAAAAGAAGTCAACTTGCTTAAAAATATCTTTACAATCTTTTGCCGTCTCTTTTAGCAGAGATACAGTTGCGATCCCAGCACCCGCAACAGCTACAAGCTCTTGAAAGTTACGCTCTCGTTCTGCTTTCTCGGCTTCTATGCGACTGCGAGTAGAGTTAATTGTATCTTCTAAAAGTTGCAAGCCAAGCTGCATATTTTCGATATCTTTGGTAATTTGTGGTAAATATTTTTTGTTCGCTAGGGCGCTAAATTTTTCTAAAAAATCTAACTGATTATTTTGACCTACTTTTTCTTTAATTAAAGCCAAGCGAAGTTGATAGTTAGATAAATTAATTTCAATAATTTGTTTTTGGAAAGAAAGGTTTAGTAAGTCGATTGTATATTGCTGAAGAATATTATCAATATTATTTAAAATCTTGCGAGAATTTGTAATATTATGCTTTTCTTGCCGAGAATTACTTTGATTGGTAATTTTTCTATTTTCTTCAATCTGTTTATAATGATTGAGCAGAGATTCTTTGACTAAACGACTTTGCCAATAAGCCCACGAAATCTTACTTCGATAACAAAATAACCCCATCCAATCTTTATAAAATTCCGCAGCTTGTTCTGCGCTCTCTCGATTATTATAAATAGTAATAATCACATGACGTTCATTACTATTTAGAGGCGTTGTTACGTTTTTTAGGCTCTGATTTATATATTGCGATCGCCCTACTTCAAAAACTTTCCCGTCTAAAAAAGTACCTTTGTCTGGTTGCCAATAAGTATCATTAAATAAAGCATAATAGCAATTTTTGGCAATATCTTCATGGTTCTGAGATGAGTTTTCTGGTAGCCAACCAGAAAGCAACCAGCTTTTTCCAATTATTGCCAGTTCTTTATTTATTTTTTGTTCAATTTCATTTTTTAAGATTGCAAAAGACTTAGCTGGTTGAGTTTCAGTTTGATTATTAATAGAACAATCAATTTGTAAGCCATAAGTGTCATTTAATCTCACAGCATAATAGTATCCTTCTAAACTTTTATTGTGGGAAATAAAGTTAATTTGAGGAGGATGGGTAATCTCTAAATACTCGGTTTCAATGTCAGGATCGTAGAATTGAGTACCAGAGGGGAATTGCTCTAAAAAAGCTGCTTGATTTTTTTGTGTTTCTGCATCAGTTGTGTTTAAAGAAGTTTTTAAAGCATATAAAAACAAATCGAGTGTCGGATAGATTAAATCGCTCATCACAAGGGCAAAACTAATTGGATTGATTGGATTGAGATAAAAACTGTTTCCATTTTTCTAAAAATTTGACTTGTTTGACGGTTTCTTCTGGTTGAGAAGAACTACCAACAATGACTACAATATTATTGAGTTGGCTTTCGTAACCTATAGCTTCATCTTTGGGTTTAAATCCTCTAGTTATTGGAGACTTTTCAAGAGTATTAAGCCTACTAATTTCTGCTTCCGTCGGAAGTAATTCATGAGGAATTTCTTCGAGATTATCTAATTGAGATTTATACAATTGATAAGACTGATTTAAGTCAGGATTAGGGGTAATTATTTTTAATAAACGTTCTTTAATATAGTCTTCCCAAGCTTTGGGTTGGGTGTCTAACTGTTTGGCAACTTCTTTTAAATTTTGTTTCTCTTGTTCTCCAAGGGCGGTTTTTAAGTCTTGAAACGCTAAGAGAAAAGCGATGATAGTATTGTCAGCCTTTGTATTCATAGGTTTTTATACCAAATTCACTACGAATAGTATAAACGTAATTTCAGTGAGATAATTACACTATGTATTTCATGTTCAATTTTGATTTTCGATCTCTAAAAAGAATAATTATTAAAATTAATGTTGCTTATTATACCTTTTATTTGGGTAAATTAATCTAGTTTATTGCACTGTATTCTAGTGATTTTTCATACAAACTAAACAAATGCTGTGGGCAGATTTTGCCTACAGTTTAACCAAAAAGTTATCAGAGTCAGTCAGGTAAGAAAAATGGCATCGGAATGGGCTGCTCAAGTTATTGGAATTAATTATTACCCAGAGTACACTACTCTAAAGCCGCTAACAGCAGCAGCAGAGGATGCAGAGAAAATTGCCCAACAATTAGAACTATACGGTTATAGACCTTTTCGCGCTCAGTGTTTACCTAAAACTTTAAACCCGAAGGGAGAAAGTAAAATTGACCGCCAAGGGGCAGTAAAGGTGCAAGAATTGAGAGAAGCGATCGCTAATCTTTTCAATCCTCCCGATCCAAACCCCACGCCAGAAACAGCGTTATTCTTTTTTTCAGGACATGGGTGGTGCAAAACTGTGGCGGGTAAAGAAGAAATATTTCTAGCTACCAGTGATGTTTTACCTGATGCAGAAATCTATGGTATACCCTTAAGTTGGTTGGGCGAGCAGCTGCAAAAAAGTCAGGCTAAACGAGTCGTTGTTTGGCTAGATTGCTGCTATAGCGGTGAATTGTTAAAATTTATTCCCACAGATAAAGACTACTGTTTCATTACTGCAACCCGTTCCTACGAAACTGGTGTCGAAATTCCCCACACGCAGGGGTTGTTGACGGAGGCGTTACTTGCAGGATTGAATCCTGAAAATGACGCAGATGGGATCGTTAATAGCCACAAATTGGCAGATTTGATTATCAGCCGAATGCCGAATACAGTCCAGCGTCCGTTAATTGCCAATTCCCCACGAGCAATTCTGCTGACAACTAAGTTTTCGCAAAAAAGTTTTCAAGATAAGTGTCCTTATCGTTCTCTGTCGTATTTTAAGGAGACAAAGGAAGATGCTGAGGTTTTTTATGGGCGGAGTGCGCTAACTGGGCAGTTGATTAAACAGATAACAGATAAGCATCGCCTCATTGCTGTGTTAGGTGCTTCCGGTAGTGGGAAATCATCTCTGTTACGGGCTGGATTATTATATCAGCTTAAGTTAGGGCAAGATATTCCAGGGAGCGATCGCTGGACTTATATTACTCCCTTTACGCCGAAAGAATCTCCTGTTAACAGTTTACAGGAGGCTTTTGCAGTTTCCTTGCCTACTATGTGTTTTCAAAGTCTTAGATCCCCCCAACCCCCCTTAAAAAAGGGGGGCGAAGAGTTTCTTAAAGTCTCTCTTCAAAAGGGAGGCGAAGAATCTCTTAAAGTCTCTCTTCAAAAGCAGGGCGAAGAATCTCTCAAAGTCCCTCTTCAAAAGCAGGGCGAAGAATCTCTCAAAGTCCCCCTTCAAAAGCAGGGCGAAGAATCTCTCAAAGTCCCCCTTTTTAAGGGGGATTTAGGGGGATCTAAAAAGTTAGGCGGCAAAACAAGTAGTTTAAAAACACGCCCTAACCTTTCTCTTCCAGAGACAACAGAAAATATTGCCCATGTCATCGGCGAGGAATTAAAAGCATTAAACACACCAGTCATTTTGATTATCGACCAGTTTGAAGAATGCTTTACTATGTGCGATGACAGCCAGCGCCAAGAATTCTTTGACTGTTTGCGGGAATTAATTGATTGTACAGATAACCTCTATATTTTCATTGGGATGCGATCGGATTTTCGGGGAAGATGGCGAGAATATCCCAAATTTGCCAGCAGAATCCATAAACCTTACATCAACGTCGAACACTTAAGCCGTGAGGAAATTGAAGAAGCGATAACTAAACCGGCTGATTGGGTAGGATTAGGCATAGAGGGAAGGTTAAAACAGCAACTAATTAATGATGTTGAAGATTACCCCGGAAGTTTGCCTTTGCTGCAATATACCTTGACAGAATTATGGCGGGAGTCGAGAAATCAAGGCGATGACGTTCTCAGCCTGAAAACTTATGAGGATTTAGGCGGGGTGGAAGGAACGCTACAAAAACGCGCTGATGCAGTTTATGAGAGTCTTTCAGTAACAGAACAAACTGTGGCGCGGCGGATTTTTCTGGAATTGACGCAAATGGGAGAAACCACAGATGTCAGGCGGCGCGTGCGTTTGGGTGAGTTGGTTAATTCCCATCATTCTTTGGAACTTTTGCAACAGGTGAGCGATAAGTTAGCTGATAGAGATGCACGATTAATTACAAAGACGGATGAGCCGGATTCTCAGGATGTAATTTTAGATGTGGTTCACGAAGCTTTAATCCGCCACTGGCAAATGTTGCGGGGTTGGAAAGATGAATATAAGTTGGGAATAGGTATTGAGCGACAGATTGAAGCGGAAGCCCAAGACTGGGAGAAGAATGATAAAAAGCCAGGGTTTCTTAGGAAAGATGACAGATTGGCAGTAGCAGAGGCATATTTAACTAGATTTGGCGATTGGCAAATGCTGAATGGGATAGCCGAGGTGTATATTCAGGAGAGTCAAGAACTGCGAAATAGTCAAGTTCAAGAAAAGCTGGATGCAGCACTGCGGCAAAACCGAGTTGTTACATTGTTTAGTATGGGGTTAGCTGGAGTAGCTATCTTTGCGGGTTATCAATGGTATAATGCCCAAAACAAAGCTAAGGAAGCAGCAGAACAAAGTGCGATCGTTCTGGCTCAAACCTCTGAAACTTCCCTACTGTCCGATAGGCAACTTGAGGCTGCGGTTGCAGCTATACAGTCAGGGAGACAAGTTTTAGGTAGACCAATTAAAAATGCTAATTTGGTACTAACGGCTAATCAGCAAGCTGTAGTAGCACTCAAGCGAGCAAGTTACAATCTGCAAGAACGAAACCGCTTGGAAGGACATAGCGATGCGGTTAGGGGCGTAGCATTTAGCCCCGACGGCAAGATCATCGCTTCTGCAAGTTATGACAAGAGCGTCAAACTCTGGGATGCGGCTACAGGTAAACCGATCTCCACCCTCAAGGGGCATAGCGATAAAGTCATTAGCGTAGCATTTAGCCCCGATGGCAAGACCATCGCTTCTGCTAGTTCTGACAAGAGCGTCAAACTCTGGGATGCGGCTACAGGTAAACCGATCTCCACCCTCAAGGGGCATAGCGATAAAGTCATTAGCGTAGCATTTAGCCCTGATGGCAAGACCATCGCTTCTGCTAGTTATGACAAGAGCGTCAAACTCTGGGATGCAGCTACAGGTAAACCGATCTCCACCCTCAAGGGGCATAGCGATAAAGTCATTAGCGTAGCATTTAGCCCCGATGGCAAGACCATCGCTTCTGCTAGTTATGACAAGAGCGTCAAACTCTGGGATGCAGCTACAGGTAAACCGATCTCTACCCTCAAGGGGCATAGCGATGTGGTTAGGAGCGTAGCATTTAGCCCCGATGGCAAGACCATCGCTTCTGCTAGTTTAGACAAGAGCGTCAAACTCTGGGATGCGGCTACAGGTAAACCCATCTCTACCCTCAAGGGGCATAGCGATGCGGTCTTTAGCGTAGCATTTAGCCCCGATGGCAAGACCATCGCTTCTGCTAGTTCTGACCAGAGCGTCAAACTCTGGGATGCGGTTACAGGTAAACCCATCTCCACCCTCAAGGGGCATAGCGATGAGGTCTGGGGCGTAGCATTTAGCCCCGATGGTAAGACTATCGCTTCTGCTAGTTATGACAAGAGCGTCAAACTCTGGGATGCGGCTACAGGTAAACCCATCTCCACCCTCAAGGGGCATAGCGATGCGGTCTGGGGCGTAGCATTTAGCCCCGATGGCAAGACCATCGCTTCTGTTAGTTCTGACCAGAGCATCAAACTCTGGGATGCGGCTACAGGTAAACCGATCTCCACCCTCAAAGGGCATAGCAATGCGGTCTGGGGCGTAGCATTTAGCCCTGATGGCAAGACCATCGCTTCTGCTAGTTATGACAAAAGCGTCAAACTTTGGGATGTGGCTACAAGTAAACCCATCCTCACCCTCAAGGGGCATAGCGATGTGGTCTTTAGCGTAGCATTTAGCCCCGATGGCAAGACAATCGCTTCTGCTAGTTCTGACAAGACCGTCAAACTCTGGGATGCGTCTACGGGTAAACTCATCTCCACTCTCAAGGGGCATAGCAATGCGGTCTGGGGCGTAGCATTTAGCCCCGATGGTAAGACTATCGCTTCTGCTAGTTATGACAAGAGCGTCAAACTCTGGGATGCGGCTACAGGTAAACCCATCTCCACCCTCAAGGGGCATAATGATAAGGTCTGGGGCGTAGCATTTAGCCCCGATGGCAAGACCATCGCTTCTGCTAGTTCTGACAAGAGCGTCAAACTTTGGGATGCGGCTACAGGTAAACCCATCTCCACTCTCAATGGGCATAATGATAAGGTCTGGGGCGTAGCATTTAGCCCCGATGGCAAGACCATCGCTTCTGCTAGTTCTGACAAGAGCGTCAAACTTTGGGATGTGGCTACAAGTAAACCCATCCTCACCCTCAAGGGGCATAGCGATGCGGTCTTTAGCGTAGCATTTAGCCCTGATGGCAAGACCATCGCTTCTGCTAGTTCTGACAAGAGCGTCAAACTCTGGAAAGTGTACCCAAATAATAATCTAAATGATTTAATTGTCTACAGTTGCAATCGGCTACGTGTTTATTTACAATCAAATCCCAATGTGAGCGACAAGCACCTCTGCGATGGCATTGCTGCTAAGAGCAATTAGAATGTTCCCTTCGACTACTTCGACTACTTCGGCTACGCCCTTCTCTACGAGAGGCTGCGCTCAGGACAAGCTCAGTACAAGTCCGCTCAGGGAACGTTTTGCTCAGGCAACGTTTTGCTTAAGGAAATCAATTACTGGTACTGCGATCGCACTGATTAAAACAGGCGATCGCACTTTCGATATTTCGGAGCGATTGTACTGATTAAAACAGGCGATCGCACTTTCGGGATTTCGGGGCGATCGCTTACAATCGCATAGGTTTTGATGATGCGCGGTGACAAGATGGCGATGGGCTATGCCCCGTCGGAGACGAGCGCACGCATCTACAGAACTAGAGAATTTGAGGCATTGTTGCTATATTCCATAACAATCTTTCAAGGTAAGGGAAGAATTTTTGCTATGATATCTAAGCTCATTAACAATGTAAATGTAAAACTTTAAGAAAGGCAATGAAAAAGGTTACATTAACGGAATTAAGTAATAACATCGAGTATCTACTAGATGAAGTACTAGAAACAGGTATTCCACTAGAAATTAACAAAAATGGCAAATTATTAAAAATTGTTCCTTTAGAAAAACAAGATAAGCTTCAAAATTTGACATTCAAATCTGATGCTATTCAAGGAAATCCAGATGATTTAGTTAATATTAATTGGGAACAGGAGATTAATATTGATTTATCTTGATACTCATGTAGTAGCATGGCTCTATGCTGGTTTAACAGATAAATTAACTGATATTGCTAAAACTTTAATTAATGATAATGACGTTTATATTTCGCCAATTGTGAGATTAGAGTTACAGTATTTATATGAAATAAAACTTCTTAAGGATGAACCGGATGTGATTATTTCTAATCTCTCGCAGCAAATTGGTTTAAAGATATGTAATCAAAACTTTAATAATATTATCAGTACTAGCTTAACTATCACTTGGACTCGCGATCCTTTCGATCGGATTATTACGGCAAATGCTCTGTTAAATAATAATATATTACTGAGCAAAGATGAAAATATTCTGAATAACTATCTGTATGCAAAATGGCGTGATTAAAAGTTATATCGATCGCGACAGCATAACGCAATGCACAACAGCGATCGCACTTTCGGAATTTTGGGGCGATCGCTTCACTGGTATTTGCTGACCTAAAGTTGACTGTTGTTCAAGTTTTACAAGGATGATGAAAATTTAGCAGGAGAGTGTTCCCTTCGACTTCGCTCAGGGAACGCTTTATTTAGGGAACACTTTTTCTAATACAAAGCGATTGCACAAATCAATTTATGGCTTATATGTACATTCTTGAATGTGCTGATAGTAGTTACTACACAGGTAGTACAACGGATCTTGAGCGGCGGCTGTGGCAACATCAACAAGGTGAGGGCGCAAACCACACAGCAAAACGGTTGCCTGTGAAGCTAGTTTTTTGTGAGTATTATCAGTGCGTAGTAGACGCTTTTGAGCGTGAGAAGCAGGTGCAAGGTTGGAGTCGAAAAAAGAAGCAAGCTCTGATTTCAGGAGATACAAATTTGTTGCATAAATTAGCCGAATGCCAAAATGAAACTCATTACAGTAGGTTGGTTGGCTTCGGTGGTGATGGCTTCGACACTTCGACACAAAAACGCTCCCTGAGCGAAGTCGAAGGGAGCGAAGTCGAAGGGAGCGAAGTCGAAGGGAGCGAAGTCGAAGGGAGCGAAGTCGAAGGGAGCGAAGTCGAAGGGTGCGAAGTCGAAGGGAGCGAAGTCGAAGGGAGCGAAGTCGAAGGGTGCGACTGATCTTGTAGCAACTTCCGCTTTGCTTGCAGCAACTTCTGCTTTAACGTTTCCGCGTTTCGCGCAAGCTGTAGCAACTTCCGCTTTAACGTTTCCGTGTTTTGCGCAAGCTGTAGCAACTTCTGCTTTCACGTTTCCGTTCTGAGAAGATTTTGCGTGGTATTGCTTATAAATATGGTAATAATAGCCACGAGTATCAGATGGCTGGAGGTACTCGTAAAAGCGATCGCAAGCGTGCTGTGCGTCAAAGCGTGGTTTTGCCGAATTAACTAGGTGCGATTAAATGCGATCTATGCGATCGCCAACCAAAATTACTGATTTAGCCGGTGTACACACAAGTTATGGAATCACTACCAGTCATTGAATTACCCCTCCCTAACCCTCCCCTTGTAAAGGGGAGGGAACTAGATTTTCCGGTTTCCCCCCTTTACAACGGGGGATTAAGGGGGGTAATTTGACTTGTGTATACACGGTAGCCTTTACAAGGGGGGATTAAGGGGGGTAATTCGACTTGTGTGTACAACTTCAAAGGAGAAAGAAGTTTTCTGGACTAAAAGTTCTTCTCGACTAAACTTTTTGAGTACTCCACAATAGTCTCAACCAACTCAAAATTCAATAAGCCTCCTACATAGAAGGTTTTGCGTTGACCTTGCATCGCTTCTAAGCGATCGTAAAATCCCGCTTGCATAACCTCTGAAGTAACGTGAGGAAAGTAAGGCCACTTATCGTAGGTGTAGTAATCATCATCTACCTGCACTCCCAAATTCTCTAATGTCTTTTGAATCCCTTGGAGAACATCTTCTTTAGTGATTTTTCCCTCACGATCTAAGCGAGTGTAAAAGGCAATCAGGTCATTGTCAGCAAACTGTTGAGCAATAAACCAAGGATTCCCCATTGCATTTAAGGGAATGACATTAGTTACTGGGGTTGGCATTTCCAAATCGGGAATTAGATAAGTAATCAAACTGTAGGGATTGAGAATAATCTGCTCAAATAGGTCTTTCTCTGCTGGCGACAAATCGAGAAAGGTGTTGAGAACATTCAACGTCAACGGACAAGCTAAAACCAGATAGTCAAATTCTAAAACTTCTTCATGGGTAACAATCTTGTCAAGAATCTGCTCTTGCTCGGTGAACCGCACCCGTGTAATTGCTCCACGCTTGATTTCTTTGATGTCAATATTCAAGCGCACATTTATTCCCCAAGCAACACGCTCCCAGAAGCGTTGGAAACCATCAATAAACCGTTTAGGCCAACCGCAGCGCATATCTGCACCGTAAGTAACTAAAGTCCCAAAGGTTTCTAGAGTCATGTATTTTAAGGCATAGGCAGCAGGGATTTCGTTTAAATAGCCATAGCCCATTGCGGTAATCGGAATTTCAAATAAAGTTGTTAGACATGACAAATTTTTCTCTGCTAACCACTGGGAAAAAGGTTGAGTGAGTTCGGGATGTTGACTGATACCGGCAAACCCAGGAACGGAAATAATTGGCTCTAGCCAAAGACGCTCCCACCAATAGCGCCCAACGGCTGCCAAAAACGTTACTGGGGTCGGTTCCCTCGGTAACGGCATTCATGATTGAGGTGTAGGCAGGTTGTCCCGGTTGAGATTTAAAAGGGTTGTAGACTTGCCCTGGCCCTTCGCTGTAAAGTTGAGCGCCGACTTCTTCAGCCATTTTGAGGACTTCTTTGTAAGCAGGAGTGAGATAATTTGCTCCTAAGTCAAAGGAACGGGAATTATAGGTAATAGAACAACATAATCCCCCTACCCGTCCAGCTTTTTCTAAGACAAGTACGTTGCGGTAGCCTTGCTTTTTCAAAAAGTAAGCCGTAGATAATCCGGCTGCTCCCGCCCCGACAATACAAATTCGTGCATCTTTAGATACTTTAGTCATAATAGTCGTTCTTCCTAGTAGTAATGTGCCCTGATTTGAGAATGTTGCAATTAGTAGAAGGCAGCACTTCTCTACGAGAGGCTGCGCCAACGGCTACGCTCAGTGACCAAGCAGGAGGCAGCACTTCGGCTACGCTCAGTGACCAGGCAGAAGGCAGCACTTCTCTACGAGAGGCTGCGCCAACGGCTACGCTCAGTGACCAAGCAGGAGGCAGGAACGTTACTGTTCCTTACATTCACGCTTTTAAAATCTCCTAATTTATATAGATAGATCGCAACTTCTACTGAAAATGCGGATAAACTGCTTCTGTGAATAATTGCTGAATGGCTGGCTGTTTAAGTAACGATTCATAGTCTTGTCGCACGGGGATATCGTAATTAGCAGTGCGAGGTGCGATCGCAGATAACCAAGTAGTGTGCATTGTGAAGCCAAAATCCAGTTGTGGATGACTCAATTTGCATATAGGCCCAGCCCCTAATCGATCGGCTTGGAAGATCCAAATTTCGTTGTTATTTTCCCCAAATACCGTACAGACGATATAGCCATCTGTAGAACTGCCATTGCTGTTCAATCTCGGTACAAACTGGGGTGAACTGATGAAGTAACCAGAGGGCGCATCATAAAAATCTGCCACCTCCATTTTGATTGTATCGACCCGAAATAAAGAAGAAGGGCGATTGTGAAATGCTTCTTCTCGTTGCATTAAGTCTTTTAGTGGTACAGCCCGATAGGGATACTCTTCGTACAAGTTGTAAATAAACTCAGTCAGCAATTCTGGCCAAAAACCGAGGGATTGCCAATAAATATTATCAATCCGCTGAGGAGGCAATCCAGAGGCCAGCTTTTCCTGGCAAGCGTAGAATCCTATACCCCAATGACGGCGAGTATCGTAAATTACTTTGGCATCTTGAATCTGACCTGTCTCGCCGTTTATTTGATAGCGACCCAGACGACCCACATCCATTTGCCCATTAGATAACATTCCTCCCAACCACAGAGGCGCAGATTTGGGAGCGTCGAATTTTGATATATCATACTTGCGAACCCATTCGGCAATATCTGTAGCGCAGAGATGGGCAGCGTGCAAGGTGATTTGACCGTCGGGGTTTTCGTAATCGGTCAAAAAATGCACTGTTTCTAAAGGAATTACGGCTGGGCGGACTACGACAGTAGTCACATCTGCTTTGAGGTCAGCCCGACGCACGATGTAAATGGGGGAATTGGGCTGCTGCGATCGCGTCAGTAATCGTCGCAGTAGGCGCTCAGTTTCCAAACTATCGGGAATGGGATTATTGAGGATTTGTTCTGGGCCAATCTTCAAGGAGGTGTCCATCAGCACCACGTAATCTTTGGTAACTGCCAACTGATGGATGCTTTGTTCAATTCGCACCGGGGAACCATCCGGCAGTATTAAATCCCACTGCTGGAGTTTACCGACACCATCCCACCGCATCAGACGAACAAAATCTGGCATAGCAGTTCCCAACAATTTCTCAATCCAGCCAATCAATAGTTGCGAGAAACTTTGAGAAAACTTCGAGAACATTCCCAAGGGAATCTGCAAAGGATTGTTGTCTAAAAGTTGAGCGATCGCACTTAGCAATTGCTGTAGTTCCTGGGGCAGTTGTTCCAGGTCATAAATGAAACGCGCACTTTCGAGAAAATTACTCAGCGATCGCCCATAGTTAACTAAGAAAACTTCGTTGGTATAACCATCAAAGGCTGGGTGAGACGTACTCAACACCGGGGGGAAAGGATAGGGAAAAGGTAGAAACGGTTTCCACTCAGTGTTACCTCCCACTGGGGTAACAATCTCTAAACTATTGGTATCAATTTCGTAGGGACGACCAGCGTCATAAGTAATCATTAATCGCTCTTGGCTGTCGTTAGCCGTATTAAAGGCGAGAAAGGCAATATCTACCTCATCTCGCAAGCCCAAGGAAGGGGAGAAGCGTAACAACCCATAATCGCGAAATTGATGAGAGCGATAAGTAGGATTTTTAAAAGTTGCTCGATCTGCATAATAGCAAGGTGTACGTGCCAGTTTCGTTTTGACAGTCACCTGTCCGGCTTGCCAATCTAAGCGGTAAATCATCCCATCACCGTTAAAAATGTGGGTTCCATTCGGATTGGGTAATCCCCCAGAGGCAACACTACCTACAGGCGCAATAATAAACGTATGTCCTGATAAATCTGTCGGTACATCTCCATAGATGACATTCATCGGTAAATTCGATATTTCCTGACGGCTGGCAGTCATTGCTGCCTCTGGAAATCGGGGTTCGGGAATTTTAGGATTCATTAATTGATACCCTGGTATTGTCTAATTTGGTGTTTTGCCTTTAGGTATAACACTAGGTTTTAATTTAAAAGTTGAGTTTTTGCCCTCAAATGTCCAAACATCAGCTTTTTCAGGATTTTTAAATCCAACTATGAAGAGTGCTGAGTTGAAAGACCGCCTACAAGAGGCTACCGTGTATACACAAGTCTGAAATAGCTGAGAAATCACGGTTTTACCCCACCCTAACCCTCCCCCCTTCGACAAGCTACTTCGGCTACGCTCAGTACAAGTCAGGGCATTGCTTGCAAAGGGGAGGGAACTAGATTTCCGGTCTCCCCCCAATGCATCGGGGGGATTAAGGGGGGTAATTAATTACTCAGTACTTCTTAATTTAGTCAGCAATCAGTATGTAAATCCCTTAAAATTTAACTGCCTCAGTAAAAATTGATGCTATTTCTTTTCCTGGCTGACAGCGCTCAAGATACATCTGCGCGACTCGATCGCACGGGTTTTGCTGCAAGCAATCTTGAAAATACTCGGCTGCTGCTGCAAATTGTTGTTGTTCGTAACACGCTAATGCTGATGCAAATACTTCTAAAGTAGCCGCTTTACCTGCATTCACTTTTGGGGAATCGGCTGCAAACACTTCATGAACAGTCACAGCATTCGTTTTACCCTTCACCTTCACCTGACCAATTACACGAATACCATAGCGATCGCGATTTTGTAAGCGCTCAAAAGTTTGGTCGGTAATTAAAAGTGGCGCGTTGAATGTTTTCGTCAATCCTTCGATTCGCGCTGCTAGATTAACTGCATCACTAATCACTGTACTATCCATACGATTCAACCCGCCGACTGTCCCCAAAATGAGCGAACCAGTATTAATCCCAATGCCAATTTGAATTGGTAAGTAGCCCTTGGTTTGGCGTTTTTCGTTGTAGGTTGTTAATGTCTGCAACATGGCAATTCCCGCCTGTACTGCATCATCGGCATCTCCGGCAAACAAGGCCATGATGGCATCACCAATATATTTGTCGATAAAGCCATTGTTTTCGAGAATAATTGGCTCCATGCGGCTGAGATAGGAGTTAATAAATCGGAAATTTTCGGCGGGAGTCATGCTTTCGGAAAGGGTGGTGAAGGCGCGAATGTCGGTAAATAAAACTGACATTTCTCGCTGCACCTGATCGCCTAATTGCACGTCTATAATGCTTTGCTTATCGAGGAATTGCAGAAATTGGCGCGGGACAAAACGCTCATAAGCTTTGTTGAGTGCAGCTAAATCTGTATACAAACGGGCATTTTCAATGGAAATAGCTGCTTGTGCGGAAAGCAGGTTGAGCAACTCCAAACGATCTGGGGTAAATGCTCCTGTTGTCAAGTTATTTTCTAAATAGACAATCCCTGCTAACTTTCCTTGGTTAATCAAGGAAGTACACAAAATCGATCGCGGCTGGTATTGGCGAATGTAGGGGTCTTTGATGAATTCCCCAATCCCTACTGCTTCGTTGATGGCATCGTTTAAGACTACATTAGTTTTAGTGCGAATCACATAATTAACGATCGCAGTCGAGAGAGTTTGGTTATCTTCAATACTGAGTGATTCCAACACCTGAATAGTATTCTCACCAACGGTTCCCTGAGCTTCAATTAGAAATTTTCCTTTGGTTGACAACAGCAAAAATCCCCGTTGCGCCCCGGCATTTTCTATTAAAATCCGCATTAAGTTAGATAAAAGTTTATCTAGTTGAATTTCTTCAGAAAGGGTTTGAGAAGCTTTGATGACTGTCACCAAATCCAATGACTCTGAGCGGCTGGTACTTGTGAGACCTGTTGGGTGAGAAGTAGTGGTTGATAAAGTTGAGTTAACAGCTTTTTCGAGAATGCGCGTTAAGATTTGGGGATACTTGGCTTCTAAATCTTTTACCTTAGCGATCGCTCCCCACTGCAAATAAAGATAGCGGGCTTCTTGCAGATAAACTTGGGCAATCTTGGATTTGTTCTGGGCTAAGTAAAATTTGGCAGTTAATTCATTGGCGAGAGCCGCTTCATTAAAATACTGGTTTTCTTGGGCTAAGGCAATGGCGCGATCGTAACAGGCGATCGCCTGACTAGATTCTCCATGCACCCGATGCCATTCTGCTTCTACCAGCGCTAATTTATGGGTATAGTTGACAGGAGAAAATTTCGCCCAGACTTGCAATTTTTTCCGGTTTGCTGCCACTCGCTGGAGTAACTTTTGACGTTCTGCTGCACTGACAACAGAAGCTAAAGCTAGTCGTGCTAATGAGTCATAAAAGTGGAACCATCCCACAATATATAAAGCCACAACTGCATCTAAATAAGGAATTGCTAAATCAGCATTCTTGACGGCTGTAGCGTAATCTTCAAACCAATAATTCAGCGTTAATTGATTAGTATAAATATAAAAAATAGCTGTGCGGTAGTTACTCTCGATATGCTGGGCTAACATCGACGTTGCATCATAAAATTCCCCCATCAACTGACAGGGATTAGCATTTTTGCCCTGTAAATTAGCAACTACTTGGCGATAAAGTTGAATGAGAACAAAAATCGGTTTTTTCTTAAACTGGTGAATTGCATCTGCGTAAATAGCTAAACATTCATCTAATTCAGCCAGATTTTGACCAGAAAAATAGCAATGCATAGAGCATGTATTCGCACAAAAGGCAGCGTACTCGGTATCACCCGTATCGCGCCCAACTTGAAATCCTGCTTGCAGTGAAGGAATAGTATTTTGCAGTGGTTCTTGCCAGTGGCGGACAAAGGAATTAACTACAAATAAAGTTCTCGCTTGCAAATGCTTGGCATTGAAGCGGTCTAGGACTTGCAAGGCTAATTCACCAAATTTATATCCCCCTTGCAAATCCCCAACAACGCCACAGAGAATCAAACCATAGGTAGCGTAGGCAAAGGCTGATTCTGCCGCATTGCCATATTTCGCGGATATTTCTACCTGTTTAAAGACCGTCAAAGGAAAAACATTCGGGGCTGCGAGGTAGGTCGCCGAGGCAATACTTGCCAGGATGCGAATTGCCGCTAATTTTGTGGGATGGGTGAGTTTTGGTAAGTCAACTAAGGTGTGTATTTGCTTACCTGCCAAAGCAAGTTTAGTTTTTAGCAATCCCAGCATAATTTGCGGTTGGCCGGGGTTGCTGGCTAAGGGAATGCCCAGCAGTTGCAGAACTTGCAGACCGAGTTTAGAAGCTGCCAATAATTGATCGCAGGCGATCGCAGCTTGGATTTTAATGGCATAAACCTGCACTTGATCGACTGTGCTGCGGGTCTTTTGCAGAACTTCATCTGTGAGTGCATCCATGCGTTCAAAGTCCCCACCCAAATAAGCAGCTTCGGCGGCGGCGGTATGCAATGCCAAAGCTAGCTGATATTGTTGCCGCCAACAGTTAGCTGCTAGGCAATTAATCCCCATTATCAGATAATCTAAAGCTGGCTGATAAGCTGCTGAGGCTTTGGCTTTGTTACCTGCTGTTAAATTCAACTGAGCTAATTTTTGTCGCTGTTGACGGTCTGCGATTAGGACGATGCCGAAATTCAGTTGATTAACAATGTCAAAAATCCTTTCTTCTTGCTTTTGGGGAGTAATGCCTTGTAATAATAGTTGCCCAATCTGCAAGTGTACTGCCCGTTTTTGGTCGGTAGAAATCAGTGAGTAAGCTGCTTGCTGGACGCGATCGTGCAGAAATTTGTAGACTACATCCAAATTTGTCAACGCTGTTACTTCTAGGTCGGCAACTTGCAAGAGTTGGTAGTCATTACCTTGGGGTAAAATTAGTCCGGTTTGCACGGCTTCCCAGAGTTGGGCGGCGACATCTGCAAGGGATTTTGAGCTAGCGATCGCCAGAGTCTGTAAATCAAAGGAATTACCAATACAAGCTGCTAATTTTAAAGCTTCTTGGGTGGCTACTGGCAGCTTTTGAATTTTCAGCGCCATCAACTCAACTACGTTATCGGTAATCTGCGCTGCTTGGATTTTTGTCAGTTGCCACTGCCATTGTCGCTGAGTGAAATTAAACTGGAGTAATTCTTCTGCATACAGCGACTTCAGAAATTCATTCATGAAGAAGGGATTGCCATTAGTCTTCTGCTGAAGCAGTTCTGCTAAAGGAGTAACTTCTGCTAAATCGACATTGTTGAGAGTATCGCTGAGGAGTTGTTGAATTTCAGGCAATGCTAAGGGCGTTAAGGTGAGTTCGTGAATAGCTACCCCTGCTTGTTCTAAAGATGCGATCGTTGTCCGCAGGGGATGGCTTTTATCTACTTCATTATCGCGATAAGCACCAATCAGCAACAGATATTGACTGTCTGCTTGACTAATTAACAACTGAATCAGCTGGAGTGATGCACTATCCGCCCATTGCAGATCGTCCAAAAACATCACTAAAGGATGTTCCTTTTGGGTAAAGACCTTAATGAAGTTTTGCAAGACCAAATTAAACCGAGTTTGCGCTTCCTTGGGCGATAGTTCTATAACGGGTGGCTGCTGACCAATAATCAGTTCTACCTCTGCAATCACTTCGATAATCACCTGGCCATTGACACCAAGAGCATCTAATAATTTTTTGCGCCAAATAGCAATTTCGGCTTCACTTGTAGTTAATAGTTGGCGAATTAAAGCTTGAAAGGCTTGAATTAAAGAACTGTAGGGAATGTTGCGTTGAAACTGGTCAAACTTCCCAGAAATAAAATATCCCCGTTGCTGAGTAATCGGTTTATAAATTTCTTGAACTAGGGCTGATTTGCCAATTCCAGAATAACCTGCAATCAGCATCACTTCACTTTGACCGTGACTAGCTCGCTCAAAAGCTGCCAGCAAATTTGTCACTTCCGCCTCGCGTCCGTAGAGTTTTTGAGGAATTTGAAATCTACCGGAGCAATCTTGCTGTCCCAGTTCAAATAAGGAAATTTGCCCTGTAGCGTGCAACATCTCCAAACATTGCTCTAAATCTGCCTGCAATCCAAAAGCACTTTGATAACGCGCTTCGGCAGTTTTTTCTAGCAACTTCATCACAATTTGCGAAAGCGCTGGTGGAATTTGAGGATTGATGCGATCGGGTGGAATCGGTTGTTTGGCAATATGGCTGTGAACCAGTTCTACAGGATCGTCGCTAATAAAAGGTAAATGCTGGGTCAACAGTTCGTAGAAAGTGACTCCCAAAGAGTAAAAATCGGTGCGATAATCAATCGAGCGATTCATCCGTCCTGTTTGTTCGGGAGAAATATAAGCGAGAGTCCCTTCTAAAACATTCAGATTTCGCAACGTGGGATTTTCCCGCGACAACAAAGTAGCAATCCCAAAGTCAATTATTTTCGTTTGTTGAGTTGTGGGATTGAGAAGAATATTGGCAGGATTAATGTCTTTATGAATAATTTGTTGCTGATGAATTGCTTCTAAAGCTGCCGCTACTTGTATAGCCAATTGCAAAAAATTATTTAGCGGTAGAGGCGATTGATTGAGTAACTCACGTAGAGGTTGCCCACCAAAATCCTCTAAAACTAACACTAAGGTATTTTGATATTTTTTCAAGTCGTAGGCTTGGATAATTCCAGGCGCTTGAGCGCGGCGTGTGAGATCGTATTCAAGTTTAAACCGAGCGATCGCTTCTGGGGATGGGTATTCTTGCCACAGAACTTTCAGTACTACTGGTTGTCGATCTAACTCTCGATATCCTTGATAAACCTGAGAATTAGGGCTTGCGTGCAGTTCTGTCAGGACTTTATACCCTTCCAGTGCGATCATAGATTACTTAAGCGTTTGCTGTATTGTTAGGGCCTATTCAGTATAAATTACTCACCTTACAAGTGAACAGAGATTAGCCGAATGCTACAGTGAGTGGATTGGAAGCGATCGTCTAATGGATATAAATTTATTTGTTATGTGATGTTGCGTAGAGAGCTACGGCGTATACACAAGTCGAATTACCCCCCTTAATCCCCCCGATGCATTGGGGGGAAGCCGGAAAATCTAGTTCCCTCCCCTTTGCAAGGGGAGGGTTAGGGTGGGGTATTTTTAATGCAAGGGGAGGGTTAGGGTGGGGTATTTTTAATGCTCTGTTAAATAACCACATATTACCGAACAAAAATCAAAATATTTTTCCCTGTAGCGACTCCCGTCATCCCTGTAGCGACTACCGTCATCCCTGTAGCGACTACCGCCTTCCCTGTAGCGACTACCGTCTTCCCTGTAGCGACTACCGTCTTCCCTGTAGCGACTACCGTCACCCCTGTAGCGACTCCCGTCTTCCCTGTAGCGACTCCCGTCACCCCTGTAGCGACTCCCGCCTTCCCTGTAGCGACTACCGTCTTCCCTGTAGCGACTACCGTCTTCCCTGTAGCGACTACCGTCTTGACGTTTGAAGGCACAGTACTGCTGTACTTCAATAAATAATAAATGTTTGCCAAGGATGCGATCGCCTATGCAATATCTTTAGGTGTAGCGTCTGTTACTAACATCGTTATTTTTTAGTCAGGTTGGGGAACTCTATAAATACGTTTCAGTAATTGCCCAACGCTAGATGTGGGCTGCTCTGAACCGTATTGTAACGATATCTGGAGTTTTGAGGATCGGCTGATGGATAAATCAATTATTCAGTTGGTTGATGAGTTACCGACTGACAATATTACTGTCAAAGTTTTAAAGGCTCTTGATTATGTAGCTCCAGGTGAATGGAGCAATTTGACGGGGTTTGACAATAATATCCGCGCCATTACAGGAGTTACCGATGCTAAGGTAATTCAGAAAATCCGCGATCGCGCTGCTAGTTTATACATAGATCCTCAACAAGGCTACCAGTTTGCCATCAAACTTTATCAAACAATTGATAAAGCAGACACAGCGATGGCGGCGGCGGCTTTAGCGAATAAAGCTAGTGAAAAAATCGGCTTTCTCTCTTTTTTAGGCAAAATTACTCCCAAAGCCGATGTCACTCAATCCATTGACTTGGTACTAAAAATCGCCGTCGAAATCATTGCCTTTTGCAAACTAAACGGCATTCCTCAACCTAATCCTCAAGAGTTTGCTAATTCCCTGACTAACAACTATCAAAATGCATCCCTAATCCGGATGGTAGCTTTAGTTTGTCTAGATGGAATTCTCCCCTTGGGCCCTGACTTTCTCAGCAAAATTCACGGAGTTATTAGTGGTACTGATGCTAGTGCAATAACTCAAAATCCGGTTTTCTTAGCCGTTAATAACTTTCTTCCAGGCAGCAATCCTTCTGATAAAGTTGGTTTTATCAGTCAGGGTTTCAACTCCGTGCAAGGCTGGATGAATAATTTAGTATCCAAGACGGGCATAACCCCGCAATCAATTTCTAGTAATTTGGGTAATTTTATTCAGATTGCTGATGATAATTTAGATTTAGTTGCAGCATTCTTAGATCAAACTACCAATTACTACGAGCATACAGGAACTCAAACTGTCGCTCGCAGTTTGATTTTGCAAGCATACACTCTAGTAAAAGAGGAAATCAAACAAGAAGAACAAAAGCCGATTCAAGATGTTTCATCTGCCGTTAAATCAGATAAATCAGATAAGACTCAGTATGAAGTCAGCAAAACAGTAGAAGTCTGGGATGATGATGAAGAGGATTGGTATCAGGGAACCATTGAGAAAATCCAAGATGACCAGTTCTTTATTCATTACCTTGGTTACGGTTCATCTTATGACGAGTGGGTAGGCGAAGATGACATTCGGACTCGCGATCTTCGCTCCACTGATGAAAATGGATATGCAGTAGGTCAAAAGGTAAAATGTTGGGATGATGACCAAGAGGCTTGGTATTCCGCAACGATTCAGCAAATCCAAGGCCAGCAATACTATCTTCACTACGTTGGTTATGACTCATCTTATGACGAGTGGGTTGATAGCGATGAGATTTCCTAATTGTTGAATTAGCAAGGAGTTAACGAGAATTGCAACCCGCAGCTCCCCGACTTTTCAAAAAAGTCGGGGAGCTTGTTTTTCACGAATGGATTCAGGGTTGTTCTAGTACTTTGAAAAATTCATAATTGACAGTTTGGTAATCAATTACGAATTACGAATTACGAATTACGAATTACAAATTATCTTGACACTTGCGCTACGATATCCCCTATTGCTTTCATGCAATGTACGTGAGGAGTAGTAGAGATGAAACAGATGACAGAAGAATTCAATACACAGGTCGCAGAGAATCTGGTGGCGATCGCTAACCAATTCGCCCCACTGGGGAAGGTTACAGGCGTTAAAGCTTTTGGCAGTGGTAATATAAATGACACTTTTTTAGCAACTCTCGATTCTTCAAAGGAACAATATTTTGTCTTGCAACGCATTAACACACAGGTGTTTCGTCAGCCACAACTGATTATGCAGAATATGCGTACCTTAACTGAACACGTTCAAAAAAGGTTGCAGGATACACCCCTGAATCGTCGCTGGGAAGTGCCACGCGTACTGTTGACCAAAAACGCTCAAGACCACTGGAAGGATGCAGATGGCTCATTTTGGCGGGCAATCAGCTTTATTCCAGGCTCTCAGTCTTTTGATAGTATGGGCGATCGCTCCCACGCCAAAGAAATCGGTTATGCCTTGGGGATGTTTCACAATCTAATCAGCGATTTGCCAGCAGAAAAACTTGCTGACACCCTCGAAGGCTTCCATATTACACCGTTTTACCTCCAGCATTATGAGGAAGTTTTGCCGAAAACTAGTGCGCCTCAATCTTCGGAAGTGAATTATTGCTTACAGTTTGTTAGCGATCGCCAAGCTTTTGCACATATCCTCGAAAATGCCAAAGCTGAAGGTAAGCTACCCCTACGTCTGATGCACGGCGATCCCAAAATCAATAACGTGATGTTTGACACTGTTACCCAGCAAGCCGTCAGCGTCATCGACCTCGACACCGTGAAACCCGGTCTGGTACATTACGATATTGGTGATTGCCTGCGATCGGGTTGCAATCCGGCTGGCGAAGAAACCGAGAATTGGGAAAGTATTTATTTCGATACCGATCTGTGTCAAGAAATCCTCCAGGGTTATCTCGCTGTGGCTAAGGCATTTCTGACCGAAAATGATTATGCATACATCTATGATGCCATTCGTCTAATTACTTTTGAACTAGGACTGAGATTTTTTGCTGATTATTTAGCAGGGAATGTCTACTTCAAAGTTAAGCACCCAGAACATAACTTAGCAAGAGCGATCGTCCAGTTTAAGCTGACTGAAAGTATTGAATCTCAAGAAACGCAGATTCGCAAAATTATCCAAGATATGAAATGAACAAGCAGACATTTTCCCTGCAATCCTTTTCTTCCACCGAGTCTTTTCCTGATTTGAAAATTACAGGCAATATCCGCCGAAATGTTAATCAACTTACTATCTACTACAACCTTGGAGGTGACTTCAAAGAAATTGCAATTGCTCCAACATCAAATGCACCATCACGCAAGCATAAACTTTGGGAAGATACCTGCTTCGAGTTTTTTCTTGGCATTAAAGATTCTGCACGATATTGGGAATTCAACCTCTCCCCCGCCGGACACTGGAATGTCTATCGCTTTGATGGATATCGTCAAGGGATGCAAGAGGAAACTGCCTTTAAAAAGCTACCGTTTAGCGTTCAGAATCAAACCGATGCTTTGGTACTTGCGTTAGATGTCGATTTGGATCGAATCGTCTCGGCAAACCAAGCCATCGAAATTAGCATTACTACCGTTATTAAATACAGAGATGGTGAAGTGACTTACTGGGCGTTAACTCATCGAGGCGCGGAGGCTGACTTTCATCTCCGAGACAGTTTCATCGTTGAGTTGTGAAATGTGGTTACTGCTACCAATATGCCAAAACGAGAAGGCGGCAAACAAGTCACCCATTTGGATGAAAGGCAATTCAACCATTTGGGTGAGTCAATTGTATGAGGTTAATTTCTATAAATAAGGGGAATCTATTAGTAGAAACTATTGATTGCACTTCACTATAGTTAAGGAGTACCTGATGAAATTAACAACATTGATAAATTCTACAGTTATCATTGCTTCTCTTGCCTTCACATCTGGCATTGCTAGCGCTCAAACAGCCAGATCGATAAACATAGCAGTTAATCCTGATGCATTAGGCAGTAATTCTACCAATGCCAGCTACATTCAGCCGTTTAATCTTGTTAATCTTGCTTACCAAGGTGCTTTCAAACAGCAAGGAGTTCCTAGTGGAGGAGCTTTGATTTCTCAAGGTCAGCGCGGAAATATTACTGCGAAAGATTTAGTCAAAGCTGCGATTGATGCTAAAAAATTACCAGCACAAGTTTTAAGCGATCGAACTTACATAAGTGCTGTTAGTTCGCAATTGCAAACATTAACCGGGGTAAGTTATCCTGAATAAGTACAGCTTTGTCTATGGCTATGTTTAAGTTTTTAATTGGATGAAATACAAGTTAACCTTTTCCTTAAAGCATTCCGTACCAGCTGAAATAACCCCTGTACATCTAAAGTATGGGGGTTTTAGATTTGGTGTCTGCTAAATAATTGTGGTTAAGGCAAGAGACACAATAAATCGCCGTCTCTACAATCATCAGATAATAAACAAACTAATTTACTTCTTTCGTTTGATAGAGTTAATTAAAAGATAAGTAAGATATATAAATAAAAGCCAATTATCGAATATTAGCTTTATGCAAACAAAATATGGCAATCTTCAGGGTAGAAAATATAGTAAAACAAAACAATTACAACGTTTTTTGAAACAAATTCAACCAAAAGATAGATTAATTTTACCGAATTTTATTAAATCTTTAGCTGCAATTACTAAAGAAATTGTCTTTAACCAAGATCGGGTTCTGCTGGCAGGAGTGCAGACAGAAAATGTATCTGTCCAATTGTTTGAGGATGCAGTTTCTGGGAGGGCTAAATGAACTCAAAATATAACTTTCAATACTTTCAAGGAAGTTCTCTTTCCGATCTGTTTGCTGAAGATATTACAGATGCATCTTATGGGTTTATCCTCAATTACCCTGCAACTGCTAGTTGGGCTGCTTATCCCAACCTAGAAAAATATTTTATTCAAGATGGCAGTAGTGAAGCCACCAAAACCTCCTTTGACAAGATTTGCCAAAAAGAACCTTGGAAAATTTTAGCTGTGTTAGGCGATCGCATTCCAGGAATTATGATTAATCCACCGCCAAACTCGCTGCTTGCATACTGGCAAGAGCATTTTGGCTTCAGCTACTCCCATAGGTTGATGATGGAGCGCTTAACTTATTTGGACGATCTCAGCCACAGCAAACGCTTTGACAAACTCATCACTCTATTTCCCTTCGATCGCCTCAAAAAAGAAAAACACGCTGTTGATTCAGACACTCATTACCGTTTACTCAGCAAAGTTACTTTAGCCGAATTGGGAGTGCAATGTCCAAAATACGAAAGCTACAATTTACATGAAGTCAATCTCGAAGACATTCCTTTACCACAATTCCCTTACTTAATTAAAACGTCCCACGGACTCTCAGGGGAAGGCACTTATATCATCAAAAGCCTCAACGATTTGAACTACTGCTTTGAGGAAATCAGAAAATATCTCAAGATTAAGTCGCTCGATCGGATTATTGTCTCGGAGTTCGTCAAGAATGAGGTGCAGAATTACTGCGTACAGTTTTATGTCAACAAAGCGGGAGAGATAACCCTCATCGGCACTACCAGCCAACTCGTCACTCCAGAAGGCAACTATTTAGGCGGACTAATTGACTACCGCAACACTGACACGAGCAAATTCTTTGAAATGATTGCCGCCATTGGTCAGTATGCTTACAAACATGGTTATTTCGGCGTGATTGGGTTCGATGTGCTAGAAGATCGAGACGGACAATTTTATGCGATCGATGCCAATTTCCGAGTCAATGGATCGACTCCGTTGTGCTTACAGCGTCACACCCTACTGGAACTGGGAAAGGAAGTTGCTAAATATTCTAGTAGCTACCGCATGGAAGGTACGTTGGATTCAATTTTAGTCACCTTAAAACCAGAACTAGATCGCAAAGACTTGATTATCCTGTCGGCTTTAGAGAAAGTCAAATACGGAAAAATCTACACCGAAATTTATGCGATCGTGACTGGAGAAACTATCCAGGAAATGCAGCATATCGAGCAGAAATTACAGGATAAGGGATTACAATGGCTCCCTTAAACAGGTTGGGGACAAGGGGACAAGGGGACAAGGAGGACAAGGGGACAAGGAGGACAAGGAGGACAAGGGGACAAGGGGACAAGGAGGACAAGGGGACAAGGGGACAAGGGGGACAAGGAGGACAAGGGGACAAGGAGGACAAGGGGACAAGGGGGAATTTTTGAACAAATCTCTCCCAAGTCTCCCCCCTCTTCCTTGTCTCTTCTCCATGCCCTCTGCCCCTCGGTCACTGAGCGTAGCCGTACCCCTCCGGGGAAGCAAGCTACGCGGAGCGTCTCGCAGAGAAGTGCTGCCCCTCTGCTCCATCAAACGCCTGAAGCTTGTGAGAAATGCGGGTAAAGGGTCCTTACTTTAATCCCACTTTTTAAACGTGGGTTCCTCCTGCTTCCTGAAATCTACTTCCTGTGGCGCTTTCAAATTCCCCAATAGACAGAGAAATGCAACCGTAATAATAATTAACGTATATATGTACTAGGAGAGTTATTAAGAAATATTTTTAATAACAACTGATACTAACAAAGTGGCTGAATTACCTACTGAAGCTATCTCTAAGATTCTCGAAGCCAATTCCCAATCCCTAATTTATTTTAAAACGTAACACTTATGCAATTAAAGCCAATCAATCAGCAAGTCGTTTCTGTCGTCGGAGCCTCCAGCGGGATCGGACGTGTCACAGCTCTTGAGTTTGCTAGACGCGGCGCAAAAGTCGTAGTCTCGGCTCGGAGTGAGTTGAAGCTAAAGTCTTTAGTGGAGGAGATTCGCGGCTTTGGCGGTGAGGCAACTTTTTACGTAGCTGATGTGGAAGTATTTGACCAAGTTAAAGCGATCGCAGATAAAACTGTGGAAGTGTACGGGCGACTCGATACATGGGTACATGTCTCTGCGATCGGCATCTTTGCCACTTTCGACAACATCACACCAGAAGAGTTTAAGCATGTCATTGATGTCGATCTCCTGGGACAAGTGTATGGTGCAATGGCAGCCCTACCCCATTTGAAGCGTGAGGGACGGGGAGCGCTGATCCATGTCTCTTCAATGGAAGGTAAGCGATCGCTACCCTACCAAAGTGCTTACTCGGCAGCCAAGCACGGAGTTGAGGGCTTTATCGAAGCCATGCGCCTTGAGTTGCTACATGAAAAATGGCCGATCGCTGTCACGAGTGTGAAACCAGCGGTGATTAATACCCCCTTTTGGAATAATGGTCTGACGAAATTAGGTGTAAAGCCTTCCGGGATACCACCTTACTACGATCCTAAACTTGTAGCTGATGCTATCCTCTACGTAGCCGAACATCCAACTCGTGACTACTTAGTTGGGGATGTAGCTAAAATATTAGATGTGGTACAGCGCGTCTCACCATCATTAGTAGATTCACTGTTACTGCTCGTCGGCTTTGATTTACTACGTTCTTCTGAGGCGAAATCTGAAGATGCACCAAATAATTTTTACCAATCTGTTGCTGAAGACGACAGAGTTAAGGGTGATTTTAGTAACTTAGTTATACCTAGCATTTCCGACTGGCTAGAGAAAAATCCGCTTCTTCAGTGGGGTGCGATCGCTGGTACAGCAGCATTAGCGTTGTTAGCAGCTAAAGTATTCAAAGATTAAGGATAAATAGACTTTTCGGAAAATTTGCAATTCAGTTTTTACAAGGATTTGAGAGAAATCATTGCAAACTTTTTAGCAACATAGTGATGAGATTTTGAGATAATTACTAATAATGCCATTTGGTAGTTATAAAAATCTTTTTAACTATTCATACTTTGCACAATCATAAGTTTCTTGTAATTAGAGTAAATCTCAGCAGTCAAATTTTCCGATCCAGGAGCATTCTAGCCAATGACAGACTATCAACGCACCTTACCGCCTCTGTGGATAGGTTCGGCGATCGCTTTCTATGCCTTTATTGCCATTGGCATCGCTGAAGCAGGATTAGGAGTTCTTCTGCCCTCGATTCTGTCTACCTATAACCTGACTCCAGCAACCGTCACCCTGCTGTTTCTCAGTCAAATTAGCGGTTACATTCTGGCAGCATTCACCAGCAGTCTGGTGAGTAGTCGGTTGGGGTTAGCCCGAATGCTGCTGATTGCTGCGGGTGCGCTGACGATGGCACTGACGATCTATGCCATCTCACCCTCTTGGTTTCTCATGGTTGCCGCTGGCTCGGCATTAGGATTGGGCATTGGGTTGATTGATGCAGGCATTAATACCTACATTGTGCAAGATTCCCGCAGTGCTAGTTTAATTGGTTTGCTCCATGCTTTCTATGGTATTGGCGCTCTTTCAGGCCCCGCGATCGCTACTACTTTGTTAGCAGTTGGCATGAACTGGCGACAGGTTTATGGGGTATTAGCCGGGATTGTCAGCCTATTAATTGTGAGCGTGCTGGGTGTTATCATCTTCAACTACACACCAATGACAGTACGGATATTGCCATCAAAGACAACTGCCTTAGAAAATCTGGGCAGAGCGCTGCAAACTCCGATAGTACTGCTAACTGGGCTACTTTTGCTGGTTTATGTTGGCACTGAAGCCTGCATTGGTAACTGGGCATACACTGTGCAGTCTGTCGCTCGTCACACTCCCACGCTGATTGCTGGTTACAGCGTTAGTGCTTACTGGGTGGGATTAACATTAGGACGTTTCATCTTAGGTTATTTCTTGCAATCCCTTGGGGCGGTGCGCACAATCAGTATGTCGCTCAGTCTTGTAATCATTGGATTGCTTGCTTGGTGGCAATTGCCCGATCAATGGATTAGCTTACCGTTGATTGGCTTTGGGTTGGCAGCGATCTTTCCTGCAACCATTTGGTTAATTCCTCAACGATTACCAGATCCTCATGTTCCTGCGGCTGTTAGCATTGCCACTAGTGCCGCCAGTTTGGGCGCTGCGATCGTACCCACTGGAGCCGGTTGGGTTGCAAGTTGGACAACTTTAGAAATCATCCCAATGTTGATGCTGCCATTGGCGCTGTTAATGGTGGGCTTACATTGCTGGCTGGTACAACATTCGGTAACTGACTTTTCTCGTTAAGTCTCAAAAAACTTACCTATATTTGTTATCCAAAGTATCTAATACCCCCCCTAACCCCCTTTTCAAGGTTACGGTGTATACACAAGTGTTGGTGCGGTGTATCTATCCCGCCTCGGAATTTATTCCGAGTCTCATAACCAAAGTCCTCTAAAAGACAATACAGTTCAGTTAAGAAAAATTGTAGGTTGGGTGAAGCAAAGCGCAACCCAACAAAGCTATGAAAATGTTGGGTTTCGTTCCTCAAACGCCACGTGCTACAAGTCGGCATAGCCGCCCAACGCAGTGGCTCCCCAACCTACACAACTTAAGTTTTTTGGCGCTAACTGAACTGTATTGCTCTAAAAGAGGACTAAACAAGAAATTTAGTTTAGTCCTCTTTTAGAGGACTGTTAGCTATCAGCCCGGAACTTTAGTTCTGGGCGTTATGAGCGGGATATTTGCTCAGTGTGCGACTTTCACTTGAACAGAAATATTGGGTGGGTAGGATTTTTAGAGATGTGTGTACACCGTAGCTTGTCAAGGGGAGGGGAAATAGTTTCTTAAAGCCCCCCAATACATCGGGGAGTTGGGGGGGTAATATCAAAATTTAATATGCTATACGACACTTTTCAAACACCCTCTAAGCAATAACTAATGCCTTTAACTCCTCAGTTTTTAATCTTGGCCCATAGCATGTAACAATCTTAGAAGCTGCGGCCGATGCTAATTTTCCGGCTTGTTCATAGCTCATACCGTAGGTAATTCCATAGAGGAAAGCTCCTGCATACATATCTCCTGCTCCTACTGTATCTACAGCTTTTACTTGAGGTGCAGCGATTTCGATTAATTTCTCACCGTCAAATACTACTGATCCCTTGGAACCGCGAGTAATAGCAAATTTCTGACTCAGGGTTTTTAGTTTGTCTACAGCTACTTGAAAATCTTCTGTATCTGCTAGTTCTAATGCTTCACTTTCATTAGCAAAAATCAAGTCTAAACCAGGCCCAATGATCTCTAATAAACCATCTTTAAAAAATTTCACCATGTTGTAATCAGATAGAGACATGGTAGTTTTTACTCCCGCTTTTTCAGCTATTTCTCTAGCCTTTATAGCTGCTTCTTTTCCTGTGGGAGAAGCCACTAAATATCCTTCTATATATAGATATTCTGAATCAGCGATCGCTGATGATACTAATTCTTGTGTAGAAAATTCTCCCGTAATTCCCAAAAATGTATTCATGGTGCGATCTGCATCGGGAGTTACTAACACCAAACATTTACCTGTAATTCCTGATTGGCGATCGCCATTTTTTAAGTTGGTATCTACCTGAGAGTTGACTAAATCTTCGATGTAAAAGTCTCCAAATTCATCATTAGCTACTTTGCAGGAATAAAAAGTTTTTCCTCCTAGTTGACTAATTGCCACTATTGTGTTGGCGGCTGAACCTCCACAACTCTTATGGCAATCAAGATTTTTGAGATTTTCCAAAATATGATTTTGACTGTCTTCATCTAGAAGTGTCATTACACCTTTATCAATCTTTAGCTTTTGTAGTAACTCTGGAGAAACTTCGTATTCTATATCTACTAAAGCATTACCTACACCATAAACATCATATTTCTTGCCCATTGTCGATCTCCGAGAATAATTTCTATCTGACTTGAACAGAACTGATGATAACAGATAGACAACTCTCGTAGGTAGAAAAAGCTTACTCGTTGATGAAATACTTTCAAAAAAACGAGCAAGCAAATATAATTACTACTACTGTGACGCTACGAGTACAAATCCTCAGAATGGCACGAAGAAAAACTCAGGCGATCGCTACATCGAAAACGTGACGATTTTACACAAAGTTATACTAGTGAGACAATTCAGCTTTCAGATGGTCAGCTAATCGAATTGCCAAGGCGATAATGGTCAGCGTCGGATTAGCATAGCCTCCTGTAGGGAAAACAGAGCTACCTGCCATAAATAAATTAGAGATGCCGTGAACTTGACAATTTGCATCAACTACTCCTTGTTTTGGGTCGTTATGCATACGCGTTGTACCCATATTATGATGGGTACTAAGAGAAGCAACTGGACGATCTCCATCCAATTCAATCTGCAACTCACCCAGTCCGGCACTAGCAAACTCTTGTGCAAATACTAACTGCGATCGCTTCACACTGCAAATATCTATTTCGCTCCAATAATTAATTAATTTTGCTTGCGGACAACCCAGCTTATCTAGTTGATTGCTGAGTGTCACTCGATTATCTGGATTTGGGGTTTGTTCAGTTTGGCTGAGAACTTCAAACTTAGTATATTTCTGTTCATTACCTTCATGCTCAGACCATCCTCCATGACTCAAATCAGGGAATAAATATTCTTTTTTAAAATTATATTTATACCAATCAGCTACTAAATCATCAATATTAGTTATGACATTTTGCAAATGCTGAAAAATATTTTTAGGTAACTGTCTTTGTTGAACTGAAGAGAACAAAATTTTTGCAGAAGCCTTTGCAACCGATCTATACCTTTCATCTCTGGGATATAACAACGCGGTCATATTTAATAATTTATCGCGGCGCATCACTTGTTCCGTCAGAGCAAATTTTCCCATGACTGTGACATTGTTCACGCGGCGTAAATCATACAAAGCCATCGAATTAAATATTTTGCGATTTGGCGGAACAAGCATACCACAACGGATAAATGGATGATCCATGAAGAATCTACCCACTAAATCATGTTGATTGCCTAATCCATTCTTTTGAATTCTGTTTGATAGTAATAACAACCGCGCGTTTTCAATCCCACCTGCGGCTAAAATAAATACTTTTGCAACAACCCAAAATTTATTACCAGATAAACAAGCAACTTGCACGCGTTTCACTGTTTGGGCTGTTTCGTCTGCCTCAATTTCTACCACATTGGCGTTGAGGTATGTAGTTATATTAGGAGATTGATTGATTTGGCGGCGATATTCATTAGTAAAAATATCGCGCGGGCCAAACTGAAACATACTAGTAGTAACTCGGTCACTTGTGAAATGTGTCCGAGGAGATTGAGCATTTTCCCAAGCTTCTGCTTCATAAGCAAAAGAACCGAGTTTACAGACTACTTGCGCGCGCTCATAAAATGGATTCAGGTGAGATTTACTAAAAGGCCAGCCACTATATGGAACCCAATCTCGTTTTTCAAAATCTATTGCGTCTAACGGCACGTGCCTCAGACCAAGTTGATTTTTATTAATTTCAATATTCCAGACATTAGCCATTCCACCAAATTGACGATGACGCATATCTTGTAAGGGGGGAAAAGGATCTCCAACCGTTTCACCTTTACCAAGAGATGCAGTTTCTCGATCAAATTCTAAATCACCACTTTCTAGTAAGCACACTCGAAAGTCTTGCCCAATTAATTCTCGTGCAAGTGTAATTCCGGCTGGGCCAGCACCAACTATACAAACTTCCGTATTGATAATTTCATCTATTGGTAATTTGCGGCTATCAATCAACATTGATTTAATTCCTTTTGCATAAATATTTTTTATATTGCGCAGATGTATAGAGGATATTAATTACGAAGTGTAAATGCGTTTGTAGTAAGGACTTTAGTCCTGAATTTTTAAGCACTAAAGTGCTTACTACAAATCGATCAAAACTTTTGTGATAAAGGGCTAGGCATTACAGAGCGGATTGCATTAATAAAATTTTGGGCATAATTCTGCGTTGAAAAATCGAGGGCGCGTTGTCTAGCAGCTATTCCCGCACTTCGGGCAAATTCTTGCTCGTCAAGATAGCGGAGAATTGCGATCGCTAATTTATCCGCATCGCCGTAAGGTGTTAATAGTCCATTCATCCCATCGGTAATAATCTCTGTCGGCCCGCCTGCACTACCAGCAATTACAGGTTTACCCAGCGCCATCGCCTCAATAATCACAATCCCAAAGGGTTCTTTATCCGATGCATGAACAAATACATCCATTGCTTGCACCCATTCCGGGATATTACGCTGTAGTCCAGCCATAATTACTTGGTCTTCCAAGCCCAAAGCGGTGATTTCGGCTTTTAAGAAGTCCTCATAATCCGGTTCCAAATCGTGCTTACCGCCAACTACCAGACAATGGGCATCGGGATACTTCTGTAAAATTTTGGGCATCGCTTGCACCAATACGTGCATTCCCTTCCATCGTTGCAATCGTCCCACAATTCCAATCAACGGCCCGTGTAAAGGTAAGCCTAGTTTTCGCCGTGCTTCTTCTGGAGTTGGTAAAGCATTCGGCTCAAATCGGTCTAATGCGACACCAGGATAAACCAAAGGTGTTGGTCTGTGGGGCCAAATTTCTGCTTGTGCTTGCTTGCCATCTTGTGAAAGAGTAATAATTGCCCTTGCTGGAATTAAAGTAGCAAGTCGCACCAACCAAGTTTTATCGCTAGGTACTTCTAGTTGATACCACACAGCAGGCAACCCTGCCAGCATTGCCGCCAAACCTCCCGATATATGCGTGATCCACATCCAATTGACAATTATATCTGCACGTTCGCGGCGTGCGATCGCAGCTATCCGCAAAACAGCGCCAATAAAACGGTGGATTTGGCGTAAACGTCCACTTTCTACAACTCGCGCATCAATACCGAGAGACTTTACTTGTTCCACCATCGGGCCGGATTCTAAAAATATCACCAGCCACTCAACACCAGCATTACGTCCCTGCTGCACCAAATCCCAAAGCATCATTTCACCACCGCCTCGTTGCTCGGCTAGTGGCATAACAATAATTACTTTCATAATCTATATCAGTCCTATTTAAGTTATAAGATTTATGAGATTCTCGACTTATTAGAGAAGTTAGAAATATTGGAGAACATCTGAGGATTGCTATAGTACTTATGTCCTGCCATAGCCATAGCTAAAAATCCCCAAAGAATCATCCCTGAGACGCTCAACATCCCGCTACCGATAACTAACTGTGAAGCAGAACTGATGCCAATGGCACGAGCAGCACTGACAAAACTATCGAAACGACCTTCACCATAGCTGCTAACAGTAATAATCAAAAAGATTAATCCACCCATATAAAATATGCCTCCAAACCAACCAAGGGTGAAAAACATATCTAAAATACCACTATCAATTACCACTACTTCAATTTGACCAGTTTTTTCGTTGACCTTCCAAATATTTCCTAAGCCGTTACCTAGACCATTAGAAAGGGCTAAACCAAGATTTCTGTCGTAAGTTCCCGATCTATCTTTAAAGCTGCCATCTTCTTGAATATTAGAAAAAGTTTCAAAACGTGCTGCTACCACCCCAGCAATTGGTTCGATAGTTGTCAATGGCACAACACAAATAGCCATGACCGCAATTATGGTAATTAAGCGCATTTGAATTTTGGCTTTGACTGAACCCATAATCATAATTATTCCAAATAACCAGCCTCCCCAATTAGTACGTGCTTGTGTTAATAGAAAAGATAAATAACCAACAGCTGAAGCCGGAAAAATTAAGCTTCCCGAACCGGTCAATAATAAGAGTAATCCAGCCTGCATAACCGAACCAAAGGGGCCGACTGAGTGTAATGTACTCCAGACGCGCATCCCGAAAGGTACAGGGTTTCCAGAACTCATGAATAATTTTGATTGGATGAGCCAGTACCTATCCCACTCAGGAGCTACTACAAATTGATATACGCCATAAGTTCCTAAAATCAACACACTCCAGAGAAATGTTCGCTGAATATTTTGGCGATAGCTGGGATAATCTCGCCAGTTGATAAATAAGTGAAAAGCGAAAATCACCGGACTGAGCCAATCCATTAATCCGCGTGCTACAGGGATAGGTGGGTTGTAAATTAGACCGATGAGAAACCCATAAAAAACTCCAATAAAAGCCAAAACAAACGGCAAACCCCCTTGGCGAGAAGCGCGGGGAAAGTGTCGCAAAAATGTTGCTATAGTAATAAACACCACCAAGTAGGGTGCTATGAGCATTTGACGGCTAGCATCCCAGCCTACCCGATAATCAACTAAGCGAGTCGCTAAGGGTGTGAGAAACCAAATCCACCACGTAAAGCCAATGTAGAGAATGGGATGCCGCAAGTATAAAAATACGGCTACTACTAAAGCTGTCGCCGGGTAAATTAGGCGCAATCCGGCAGTAACACCACCAAAATAGCAAACTACAGTTAGTAATATAAAGCCTGCGATCGCCATCCAACCCTGTAGCGATCGCTCTTCAGGAGAATAGTTTTCTTGTAAAAAACTATTGAAAAGTATTTGCTTAGAATTCATTCAATTTTAGATGTACATATAAATAAGTTCAACTCGTTCCCAGGCTCTAGCCTGGGAATGAAGTCATTCGAGGCTCTGCCTCATTCTGAATTGCGAATTCTGAATTTTGAAATGTTTATATCCTTGCCAACGTCCACGCCAAGATGCTAATAACTTTTTCCCCGCCAACTGCCCTTGGCTAGGTAAAAATCTCAGCCATTGTACTAAGCCCAAACTATCGCATGTACCCACGAATACTGCCCAAAACAAAAATGCAATCCGGCGGATAAATGGTAAATGTTCTAGTAAAACTAAGGTTTCATTATGGACTAAATTAATAAAGGCAATTTCATTAAAGTTATTTCGCTGATCTTCGTCAAAACGTTGGGCTGGATAATGATCTACAGCAACGCTAGGATCGTAAATTATCTTCCAACCCGCCCGCTTTAATGCCAGGGTGAATGCCATTTCAAAGTGTACTTGCGCTCCAGTACCGCGCATTCGCTCGTCAAAGCGTAGTTGTCCGATAGCTTGGGTACGAAAACTCATGTTCACGCCCTTGAGAATATCGACTTCGCGGGGTTCTCCCACTCCCAAATGATGGTTGCCAATGACTCGCCCAAACCATTGCAACTGTCCCACTACTGGGCGGGATTCGTCTTCTAATTTGCTGCCGTGGTATATCCAATCACGCCCTCCCAGACCGCCGAGGCGATGATCGCAGCTAAAGTAAGCCGCAATCCGCTCTAACCAATCGGGGTGGGGTGCGGCATCATCATCAGTAATGGAAACAATATCGCCCTCCACTGCTGCTAATCCGGCGTTGAGAGCTGCTACTACTCCCGGTTGTGTCACTTTCACGGGATGCAGTGGCAAATTGTGCGCTGTGTATTGGGCCAGAAATTCCCAAGTTTCTGCATCCGTATCGCGGACAACCACGATCGCTTGATCGACTGGTTTAGTTTGCTTTTGTAGCGCCAAAAGGCAGCGTGAGAGGTCTTGTGGACGGCGATAAGTCGGTATCAGAACAGTGTTCCGCATTGCTTAACTCCTCGAATAAATCCACATAAGTTTGTGCCATAGTAGTCCAGCTATGTTGTTCTGCCACAGAACGAGCAGCTTGACTCATTTGCTGTATGAGCATATCTCCACTTACCAAGGACATCATCGCCACAGCCAAAGCATCGATATCATTTGAGTCGGTTAAGACGATGCCACATTCTGGTGTCACCAACTCTGCACCCCCGGTAGCTGTGGCAGTAATTACTGGTAGTCCTGAAGAAAGTGCTTCTAACAATACGAGGCTACAAGCTTCATATCGGGAAGGAAAAATAAATAAATCTACTGACCGCATAATTTCGGGGATATCACGGCGAAATCCGACAAAATGCACGCGATCGCTTAACCCCAAGGATGCCGCTAGTTGTGGGAAGGGACTACCTTCGATATGACCCTACCACCGCCAAATGTAAATCGGGAACTTTCACCAAGGCGTGTAGTACTGTATCTAAATTCTTTCTGGGTGTGCGGATGTCTCCAGCGAACAGGGCTAGGGTGACATTCTCCGGTAAACCTAATTTTTGGCGATTGCTTTGGCCAGGGATAAACTCTTCTAAATCTACGCCATTGACAATTACCCGAATTCGAGAACGCGGTACACCAATGTTGACTAATTCTTGGGCTACCTTTTCCGATACAGCTACAACAACCTGCGCTTTTTGGAAAGCTTGTTTTTCCCAACGGGCATTAAAAGCCGTAAATAGCCACTGGTAAAAACCATAGAAATCGCGGCGGTTGCGAGAAATATGAACTGGCGATCGCAACCATGAACTGTGGACAAAATGCACAGCATTCACATCAGCCGCAGCCAGATTAATTGCTCCATTGACTTTAACTAAATCAATTTCAGAGCGATGTTTGCGCAACCAATCTGCACTTTTTTGAGCAAAGATGAAATTACGCACAAATTCTGTAGGATAGCCTTTGACTGAAATTTGAATCCAATTAACTTGGCTATTTTCTTCTAGTTCTGGTGCGACTTCACTAGCTAATAATGTCAAATGATGACCGCGACGAATTGCTTCCTTAGCAACCTCATAGTTTACCCGCCCCTGACCATCACCTTTTTTGATTTTATGAGTAACAATACAAAGTTTCATACACTATTTCCTTAAGGATAAAATCCTTGAATCACCCCTCCCCAACCCTCCCCGTATGTATTGGGTAGGGGGCAATATTTCAAGTTTCCCCCCTTTATAAAGGGGGATTAAGGGGGGTCTATTCGACTTATGCAAGAGATATCTTTAAGAAAGAAATTCCTCAACTCAGAGATATTGAGATATTATTTCGATATTCCGATTAACTTACTTGTTAAAAATCGCGGCGTAAAACTAAGACTAAGTGCTGCCATAGTTCGCACATTAAATTTTTGTTGATTCAGCGCTTGCCAAAAATAAGGGCGTGCTGCGGCTATCTGTTCGCTTCGTAGCAAACCAATTCCCAAAGTAGTATTAGCTTCTAACCATTTCTCCTGAAAATGAGTTCTAAATTCCTGTAACCGAGGATCTTCCATAAATACTTGATAGCAAAACATTTCGCTTTTCGCTTTGCGAATTTTTGCTTGTACATCTCGACTACCACTGAGCATAGTATCAGTTTGCTCATGGGCACGATATCGCGTCAATCTTTCTGGACAATAGTAAGCACCATAACCAGATATACAGAATAGATAGGTTAAATATAAATCCCACATCCCACCAACTTCTGAGGGAATACTATACCAATCCACCAAATTATTCCGAATCACGCAAGATGCAGCAGTAGGTATACTTTTATCTACCAATCCAATTTTGGAAAAAGGCTTATAAATTCCTTTGGCTAGTTTGTCTCGCTTGTAAGCGCGTGTATTTTCTTCAGTACCAGCATGATTAATTATGCCATTAGCATCTATAATATATTGGTCAGAAAAAGCGAGAATTAAATCAGAATTTGCTTCTAATGGTGGTACAAGCTTTGCTAAAAAGTCTTCATGCCAAATATCATCATCATGTAAACTAGCAACATATTTACCTTGCGCCATGCTAAAGCCATACTGCTGATTAGCTAACATTCCCACATTTTGCGGATGCTGCCAAAATTTGATGCGTGAATCACCAAAAGATGCGACAATTGCTTGGGGATTTTCGGAACTACAATTATCAGAAATAATAATTTCAATATTTTGATAAGTTTGTTTTATTGCACTTGCGATCGCTTGCTTGAGATAGTCTGGTCGATTATAGGTGGGGATAACAATACTGACTAAAGGTTGTTGACATTCTTGATGCAATGACATATTTTTCTCCCTTAATATTTTCTAAGTAAAAAATGCAATATTTGATGTTTTTAGTAAATTCAGCTTATTTAGCTGGAGAGATACTATATACTTTGTTCGCTGGGGAAGGAAATTCAGCTATTGTTTTTGCATAAATTGTTCGGAGATTATTTACATGAGCAGCCATTGTAAATTCCTTCATCAATAAAGTATGACCTTGCTCACCCATGTATCGGCTTTTTTGATAATCTCTAGACAATTCATTAATAGCATCAGCCAGCTTTTGGATATTATTGCCTGGAACAAGAATACCCGTTTCTCCATCTTGTAAATGTTCTGGAATTCCTCCGACTGCACTACCAATTACAGGACGACAACGAGAGTATGCTTCCAGAGTTACAAGACCAGCAGGTTCAGGCCAAACACTAGGAAAGATGACTGCAAAACACTGTTGATAAAGTTTATCTAATTTATCCGAATTGCACCAACCATGCCAAGTGATTCGGTTATTTAATCCGAGTATGCTTGCTAACTTTTCTAATCGTGGTCGTTCCCAACCTTCACCTGCAATATCAAGTTGAATTTTTGGGTCTGTATGTATTAAGGTTTTCAGTAACCATTCCAAACCTTTATCAGAAACAATTCGTCCAGCAAACAAAATTCGATGATTTTGATGTACTTCCAAACTTAGGGGTGAACTTGCTGTTTCTGGTATAGAGATTCCACAGTGTAGGGTTATAACTTGTTCAGGGGATACACCGTTTTGAATTAACTCTTGCCGCACATATTCGCTATTCGCAATGAAAGTAATTTTTAGCCTTTTTAAGACATCTAAAAACTGATGAGTGGTTTGAAGTTCTCTAAGAGTTCTTAAAGGTCTACGGCTACCACATTTATCTGCTAATTTACCCCAGGTACACCCTAAATAAGAGAAGTTGCGATCGCAGATTGTCCGTTGCTCTGCTAAATACTTTGTGCCGCTAGGGCAGTAGAATGAGTGATTATGAACGCTGAAGATAGCAGGACATTCGCCTGTAAGCTGCAATAGCAAATCTGGACTATGGATGTGCAGCAGTTTGAACTGTTTTTGATCGATATTTTTAAGTGATTTTATCACGCGATCGCTAACATCAGTTGGTCGATGTTCAAACAGAGAAGCTAAATAAGTTTCAACACCTCCGCTCCCACCGACACCGAAACTTGAGCATTGATAAATTAGGTCTTTGTCAAAGATTTCCTGGGACATATTTTCTCTTAATTTTGAGTATATAGGACTAACTTTAATAACTTATTAATAGTAAGAATAAGTATTATAAATCTTATTGTTTTACCATTTGGCAAAATTACTGATACATATTTGAGGGTTTACGGCTGTAGAGATGTACAGCCGTGAATATGTTGTAATTACTTTGGTAATTGGATGTTGTTTCTAATCTGGCTGCCTTACTTCATATTGCATTTGATGATATTTCCAAAGCTTGCCTTTTAGTTCCAATAGTTCTTGATACTTACCTTGTTCTACTATTCGTCCCTGTTCTAAAACTACAACTTTATCTGCTTTAGAAATAGTAGAAAGACGGTGAGCGATCGCAATTACTGTTTTACCCACAGATAGCTTTTCTAATGAATCTTGAATTAAGCGCTCAGATAGGGAATCTAAGGCACTAGTTGCTTCATCCAAAATCAAAATTTCTGGGTTCCGCAGTAGAGCGCGTGCAATAGCAATTCGCTGTCTTTGTCCTCCAGATAATCTAACACCCCGATCTCCTAATTGGGTATCAAAACCTTCAGGCATTTCCAAAATAAATTCTAGTGCATTCGCTAGTTTAGCGGCTTCTTGAATTTCCTCATTCGTTGCCTCTGGAGTTCCGTAAGCAATATTCTGCCAAACATTAGTATTGAAAATAAAAGTATCCTGACTGACGACAGCTATTTTGCGACGGAGAGAATTAATTTCAAACTGTTGGATCTCGATTTCATCAATATAAATATATCCATCTGTAGCATTATAAAATCGGGGAATCAAATCAGCAAGAGTTGTTTTACCAGCGCCAGACGAGCCGACTAATGCTGTCATCTTTCCCTTTTCAATCGTCAGGGTAATATTATGCAACACTAGATTTTCATCATCATAGCCAAAATCCACAGATACTAAATCTATTGACCTGTTTAATCCCTTAAACTGAACTCTGCCATTTTGAAAGTAATATTTTTCATCACTTTTCAACAGATTTTTAATATTGTCTGCTGAACCATGTAAAGTGCTAAGATATGCTCTCGTACCATTAATATCTTGAACAAATGGAATAAAGCGAAATAGTACAAAGAAAAAGGTTAGTAAAGAAGCAACTTGTAGTGTTCCATTAGTCACAAGACTAGTGAATGCCAAAATAATCATTCCGATCAATACCGTAGTCGCTACTGCTTCGGCAATTGGCTTCACAAGTGTCCAGGTAAATACAACCTTTGTTGTACTACTTATTACCTTATCGCTAGCTTTATAGTAACGTTGACGCTCAAATTCTTGAGTACCACAAGAATGAACAGTGCGAATGCCATTAATAAATTCTATGGCTGTTGATGTAAAATTAGCATTAGCAGTTGTCATGCCAAAACTTGATTCTCTGACTCTAGCATTCAGATTTGACAATCCCACACCTAACAGTGTAAATAGCAATGCTGAGATTATCGTCAATTGCCATGAGATCAAAAACATTGATATTAAGTAGACAAAGGTTGTTAGTCCTCTAGTTACTAAAAAAGCTCCGCCACTAAAACCTTGTCTGATCCTTTCAATCTCTGTAGTAATTGTGTTAATTAGTTCGCCAGAACGAGTTTTACTAAAGTAACTTAGCGATAAGGATTGTAACTGTTCAAAAATTTGCTTGCGTAAGCGATCGGCAAGATGTAGTTGAGATAATTCAGTATAGACTTGAGAAAAATAATTGAAGGTGGCACGTAACCAAGTACTCAATAAAATCAGCAAAGATACGCGATATAAACGATTAATTGCTGATGTCTTGGCTCCTAAAATCCAAAGATCGAACCATTCTATTCCTGTTTGTACGGGTTGAGCATTGGGGCTAGTTAAGCTTTGCAAGAATGAAAGTAAGAAACCAATACTTACACCTTCAAAGGTTGCCGCCAAAATTGAGAAAACCAGAGCTGAAATTGCAATTTTGCGAAAGTGTTTAAATTCTCGCAATATCAAATAGTTGTCCTGCCAAAAGCTGCTAGCTTTGAGCAGATTACTGACTGGTTGAGGAAGCTGTAAATTCATTAATTTTCTCATAATATTTTAGCAAGGTACATAGACATCTATAGATCGATACAGTTCAGATAAGCTCAAAACCCTGACGTAAAGATGCTATTTATCGCGTTTGAAAAACTAATTATCTAGAATCTGATACTACATAAATAATTTTTTTGAGTCTCAGTGCGATAAATGAAATCATCAATTACCGCACCGATAAATTACAGGGTTTGGCTATCGAGATGTAACAGATGAGACTGTGCGTCTACTTCCCAGGAAGTTGTAATTTCTGGTAATTTATTTAGCTGTACTGCATCTTCCAAAGTCCAACAACGAGATCCGGTTAAACTCATATCACCCCGTAGCACATTAAATAACTGTGGCAGATTGTCGAGATTGTATTTACCCATCCAACGCCCTAGTGGTGTGGTATTATCGGTGCAAAAACTCATCGCTTGAAAGAGTTTACCCCGTTCCCCAACACGCCATTCATGACAAAAAAGAGGCCCTGGCGAGTAAACCTGCATTAATACAATCAATCCCAACATGACTGGACTTACTAATAGCAGCAATATAAAAGCAGCAATCCAATCAATTACTCGCTGCAATTGTCTGAAGGGTTGGTTAGGGAGTTTTTTGCTAGCGGGTATGCTTAGGAATATTGGTTTTTGAGCTGCTTCACATGCATCTGCCCAAAATTTGAGCAAAGTCTCACCCAATTTTGGATCTATGCTGACCAAACTTACTGGAGAATGTTGTAAGCATTCTACTAGCGATCGCTTATTATCTAATGAAGCCAGATATGGTTGTTTCACTCCTCCAAGCGGCTTCACCAACAGCTTACCCCGTCGCCACTGGAGTGTGCAGTACCCACGATTATCTTGCTGTGACTGGGTTACATCATATAAATTCTCTAGAGTTGGAATTATTGAAGTTGTCATAATGTCTTTGGGTTTATACAGGAGTGAATTACTGAGGCGTTATCAAAGGCTATTAATGCCAAAGACCCAAATCCGAATCTTGTTGTAAGTCCAAAAAGTTGGAGATAATTGAGAGCAAAAATATGTTATAGTATTTGCCACTCGACCAAGCACGTATTGCGTAGAATTCTGCTGGTGTAGAGATTTACAAATTAGACAGATACTAATTACATAGGTAGCAATCACCGCTACTATTAACATTCATGGGCAAATCTTGATTTTCCGGAAACTACTGACAGTAGAGAAGTGTAGAGAGAAATTACCCATGAATCTATATCTACGTTTAATTACGCTGAGGTGTTCATTGTCTCGATAGATTTGAAAAACCAGTCTGCTCTTGTCTTCTAGCCTTTATGAAGGTGCTTTAATCTCTAGAATATAAGACTATGTAGAAATAGCGATCGCTCAAAGAACTTCTTTATCTATTCTTTAAAGAGTCAGTGATTTCTCTGAAAAACCATAAAGATAGCATAAATATACTGAATTCTTCCCGATAGCAACAAAATTAAATTTGGTTCATCAAAACGCAGAAACAATTCATGAATCATTGCTATCAATTTAAGGTAAAAACTAGCTTTTAGCAGATTGCCTCGTTCCCAGTCTCAGACTGGGAATGCCCGTCCTTGAGGCTCCGCCTCTTTTACTCGCGGCAGCAGCCCAATGAACCAATACGCTTAGATTAAGCATTTTTTCTCTTCTCTCTGTTTCCTCTGCGCCTCTGCGGTAGCCTGCGGCAAGCCGTTCGCGTAGCGTCTCGTAGAGAAGCGTCTACGTTAAAAATTTGACATTTACTCGCGGCAGCAGCCCAATTAACAGCATTTCTAGCCTCTAGCTAGAAACGAAAAAAAATCCAAAACGCAAAATCCCCGACTTCTTTAAGAAGTCGGGGATTTATCATCTAGCCGTACTAGCTACTTTTCTACAGCTTGACGTAGAGCCAATTGTTGTTGTTTGATATTGGGTACGTAATTACTACTATTAGATACCCCATTAGCTACAACCCCAATCAGATTTAACTTACTCAGCATCGCTGTCGCTTGATTAAGCTGACTTCGCGTCACAATACCAATGCTTGCCACCATAATCACACTACGACAAGATGATGCAGTAAGCATGGCATCCACCAAACCGAGAACTGGGGGCGCATCTATCAGAACCAAATCATAGTTTTCCTCAAATGCTGTCATTAATTGGATCATCCGAGGGGAACTCAACAGATTAGCTGGGTCGGCAGGTTTGGGACCAGCGGTCAAAATATCGATGTAGGCGGAACCTGAGTATTGAAGACTAATTTGGTTGGGTAGAGTTGTATCACTCGCCAATAAAGTTGAAAGCCCCTGCTCATTGGGAAGATTCAGTTGGTGGTGCAAACTGGGATCGCGTAAGTTGGCATCAATCAGCAGTACTCTTTTGTGTAAACGAGCAGCACTCATTGCCAAACCCAACGCCAAAGCTGATTTACCTTCATCGGCTAAAGCCGAGGTAATCATCAAAGATTTTAAGTTCGTAACGGTATTTAAAAGTTCAATGTTTTTGTAAATCAGATCCAGCGATTCCCAACGCGGTGGAGATTGCAATACCTGAATCGTCCAAGGAGCGAGAACTTCTGGCTTGCCAAAAGGCAACTTAATCATTGATTCTCTAGGTTTGGCTGGCGGTAACTTGGGAGTTGTTCCCAACAAAGGCATAGCCATTTGCTTCTCTAATTCAGCAGTGGTGTGAACTGCATCATCAGCTGATTCGCGAATAAAGGCAGCAATACCTCCTAACATTAACCCAACCACAGCACCTAACAGCAAATTCTGTTGAAGATTGGGGCCTAATTTTGCACCTTTTTGAGGATCTTCTACCACTTCCCAATTAAATCCACCCTTGGAAAGTTCTTGCCGTAATTGTTGTTCTGCTCTTAAAAGCTGCTCTAATCTTTCACGACTAAATTGCAACTGTGGTAGCATTCGATTGTAATAAGCCAACAAAGGCGGGAAGCGTTTGATTTCCAAACGCAACTCGTTTTCTTTCTGAGCCAAACTTTGATCGCGAGCAGTTAAAGCAACTATAGTTGTCTGCGTTTCTACTAACTGACCAGCAAGGCTGAGATCGATTTGACCCAACTGCCCTTTTTCGAGAAGAGAATCTCCAGAAGTGAACGCACCAGCAGACTTTTCGCCTAAAGTTCTTCCTACCTCTTGTTGCAATAATTCCTTTTGGCCTTGAAGCTGTTCTTTGAGCTTTTGCACGCTCGGAGTTTGATCTGTAAACCGTAAGCGTTCTTGTGCTAGTGCCAATTCGCTTTTTTGGATTTCGTTTAGTAAGCCTTGATAGCGAGTAGACTGACTCAAACGAGAAGCAACTAGAGCATTTTGGGGAGAACGGTTAAGTTGTTCTTCTAAAGATTTTTGGCGTGCTAAAGCTTCCCCATACTGAGCGCGAGTTGTCTGTCTTTCTTGGGAAAGATTGTTCAAAGCTGTTTCAATCGCTTTCGCCTGTGACTCTGGATCGATTAAGTTCTGATTTCTGCGAAACCTTTGTAAATTTGTCTCAGATGCGTTTACTTCTTCACTGGCTTTACTTAACTGTTCCCTGATGATTTGCAGACCTTTTTGTAAACGCGAACTCTGTTGTTGTTTGTTATATTCCAGATAAACTTGTCGAATTGCATCCAGAACTTTTTGGGTTTTTTCAGGATCTCCAGCGGTATATTCAACTTGAAAGATTTTAGTAGCGACATTATCTTCTTTGCTCCTAATTTGAGTTAAGACCAAAGAAGCTTTAATTTCCGCCGAAGTTATATCTGGATAATTAGACTGAAGTTTATCAACTGCTTTTTGAATGAGTCCCGAACTTTGCATCAAGTTAAGCTGGGTGGCAGTATCTATGACCACATTAGAGTCAGTAAACTGATTGTCTACTCCCGCACCACCTTCCGTTTTACCTTGATAGTTAGGTTCTACTAGCAGTTGCATAGAACTTTTATAAGTAGGCTTTGTTTTTACAGTTACTATGCTGGCAATAGCAATAGAACTAATTAATACTGCTAAGAACCAAGGAAATCTCCGCACAAATACGGCAAACATTTGCCCGTAACTTGGTTCACTTTCAGAAGCTAGAGCTAGATGAGGATTTAGACTATTTTGAACCACTTTTATATCCTTGTCTTCAAGACTTACGCTAAGAGATTCTCCGAAAAATACCTATTTTTTTACGAACTGCCAATCACAAGAGAGCAAATAAATAGGTAATCTGATAGTGGAAAATTCAGAAATCAAATGAATAATTGCTGCACGCCACAAGCTTGGTTAATAATTTGCTCAACCTTGCCAAAGAATGCATTCTCTGAAAAATTTGCTACAGCATGATTGCGGATGCGATCGTAATCCCAAGAAATGCCGTTGGCTTCTTGTAATGCGATTTGTAGAGATTCGGGTGTTTGTCTTTTGAAAAAGACTCCTGTTTCACCTGGAATTTGAGTATCTAATACTCCACCTGCTCCATAAGCGATGACTGGTGTACCGCTAGCGTTAGCCTCTACTGGCACTAATCCGTAATCTTCTAAGGCTGCGACAATAATAGACTTGGCTTTGGAAAACAAGTCTTTGCGGGTTCTATCACTTACGTGTCCCAAGAACACAATATTTTGTAATGCTTTGGATTTTAACCGTGCTAATTCTGGCCCGTCACCAGATATTAATAGCCGCCACCCTAACCAATTAAAAGCTTCGACTATTATATCAAGTCGCTTATAACCGATCATCCGGGCGGAGGCCAGATAATATTCATCTTTTATATCGGAAAAAACAAATTTACTAGTATCAATTGGATAGTTCACCATCATTGCCTTTTTGCCATAAATCTTTTCAATTCGGCGGGCAACAACGCTGGAATTAGCTATGTAAAGGTCAGGCTCCTGTGCATATTTCAAATCTACCTTTCTCATTACTTGAAATATTTGTTCGATTAAAGGAGCAAAATATCTATAGTCTCCGTACTCTCTTAAATAAGTTGCTGTATCCCATAAGAAACGGGTGACGTTATGGCAAAAACAAATGTGGTGGGCATTGGGGTTTTTTCGCACTGCTTTGGCGAAGCTGGTGCTACTACTAATAATTAAATCGTAGTCTTGCAGATCCAAGGCACGAAAGGCAGGAAAATATAGAGGAGCCATCGACCTAAAATATTTTGCTGCACCAGGAATCTTTTGTAAGAAGGTTGTATTAACTATGCGATCGCCTAGATCGATAGTTTTTTGGGGATCGTACAAAGATGTGAAAATGTCTGCTTCAGGATAGCGCTTACAAAGCAGTTCAAACACCCGCTCTGCCCCACCTCGCTGGGTTAAATAATCATGGACGAGAGCAATTTTCATGAAATTTGACCTAAAGTTTCGATCGGGTTTGTTGAAACGCTCCCTAGCAAGTTACTATCAACAACTTTAGTGTCCCGCAGTATAGCTTTCTATCCTCTTGATGAAATTCTGGCAACAAATATGTTTTTGGAGATCCCCCCAACCCTCCTTAAAAAGGCGGGCTTTTTCTGATTCTTTACCCCTTTTTTAAGGGGGTCGCCGCAGGCGGGGGGATCTTATCCGAAACGTATTAGGGGCGTACAGCTAGCTGTACGCCCCTACAGCTAATTCATTTGTGGCAAATGTTTTTAAAACCGATATTATCCAACTGCTACTAAGATTTTTTCTGGAGCGAAATAGGCGTTTTGCTCAGCTCGTAATTGGTCGCAAAGTCTGCCTTCAGGTAATTCTACATCCTCATAAGTGAGGACTCGATCTTTAGAAATATCTCGTTTGAGGCGGCACCCTTCAGCTAAACCCATTGGTAGAAGATTTTGCTGTTGGACGATATCGGAATTTTCACATTGTCCGTAGGTCATGTAGTAGCCGATGCCATCTAAGGTTTCTCCTGCTTTCAGGTCGATTTTGGCGGTGGTGACAACATCTACTAACGGGCCTGCTAGTGGAGACATCACGGCATCACCAAATAAAACAGCACGCGCTACGGACAAGGGAACTTCAAAATGACAGAGGTGATAAGGAGTATAGAAGCTGTAAAGTGGGCCTTCACCTAATTTATATAAGTTGAGATAGTGGCGTTGCTTGGGGTCGTCGTGAGTGGCAAATACATATACGCCTGGGCCTGGTTTTGCTCCAACTACATAATCGACGATGCCGCCCAGTTCTTTGAGTTGTTCAACATCATATAACTGGGTCATTTCATCGACATGACCGCTGAAGTCATATCCCAACATTCCCCGTTTGGCGACTTTCATGCCTGTGGCATTGGCAACGATCGCTTGCTCGAAGGAAATTTTGCTTCCGTCGGCGAAGCTAGTCACCATGTGGGGCTTTTGACCCCAACGTTTAGCAAATCCTTCTTGGGTGGTGGGATTGCGATAGGGGTCTTGGAGTCCTTTAATGTTACCGCACAATAAGGGAGTTAAACCAATGCTTTTTACAAAGCGATAAAGGTTCATTTGTACCCCTGGCTGGTCGCCATCACAAGCGCTGAGAATCACACCTGCTTTGTCGGCATACACTTTCAGGATGGGGCCAATGGTGCCATCGAGTTCGGCATTCATCATAATCGTATGTTTGCGGTGGGCGATCGCTTCCATAACGATATGAGCGCCAAATTCCACTGCACCCGTGACTTCGATTAATGCATCGATGCCTTCAGCCTGACACAGTAACTTAGCGTCTTCTGTGACTGCATACTTACCGTTAGCGATCGCATCTTCTAATTCGCTAATAGTTGCAACAACTTGAATATCTTCAATTCCTGCTTCCGAATAAGCTTGTTTAGCTGCACCAATCTGACGATTAGAGATCGCAACTAACTCCATTCCTGGCACTGAATTGGCAATTTGGTTGGCAATTCCTCGACCCATAAAACCAGCACCGATCATTCCCACCTTGATAGGATTTCCTGCTGCTGCACGGGCTTGTAAGGCGCGATCGATAATAATCATGAACTAAACTCCTTTTTGGAACTGTTTGTTGTGTTACAAATTCTCGATAATTTTGCACTTAATAATTTTTTACAGCTCAATATTAAGTACATTTTCATGGGAATTATGATTAATGATAGCTACTAGCTGGTTGCTTGCTAGATGGTATACTTTTTGGAACTACCTTACCTCATACAGAGGAGCCAGTGTGTTGTGTGGAAAACACCTGGCACAGAGAAATAGTTGATGTTATCTGGAAGCTGTACCGCCAACAGTCATCATTCTCAACAAGGGCCAATTTAAATCTTTCTCGGAGATTTCAGTCACATCTAGAGGCCAATCAATGTTAAAGAATGGGTCGTCATAGCGTAAACCTCTTTCATATCCTGGGGTGTAAAATTCGCCCACTTGATATACAACTTCTGTCTCATCGGTGAGCGCTTGATAACCATGAGCAAACATTTCTGGAACATACAAAGCGCGGCGATTTTCTGGGGTTAGCTCTACACCAATATGTGATAAAAAGCTAGGAGATTCAGGACGCATATCAATAATTACGTCGTAGATTGCACCTTTCGTACAGCGAATTAATTTTGTTTCTGCTGCTGGCAAAATTTGATAGTGCATTCCCCGGATAGTGCCTTTTTTATAATTAAAAGACAGGTTACATTGAGCAACTGTTGGCTTTAATCCGTGTGCTTCAAATTCTTGAGCGCAGAAAGACCGAGCAAAAAAACCACGGTGGTCTGGCTTTTCTTCTAAATCAATAATGAATGCGTCTTTGAGTGCAGTTTGAGTGAAGAGCATGAATGAGTAACCTTAATAGGAAGATTGACGACAATAAAAATTGGCAAATTTGAAAACTTACAGCACTTTGCAAGTAAATGAAGTACACCCCTTCTTAAGGCAAGCTACGGTGTACACACAAGTCTGAAATAGCTGATTAACCAGGGTTTTACCCCACCCTAACCCTCCCCGTATGTATTGGGGAGGGAACTATATTTATTTCTAGTTTCCCCCCTTTCCAAGGGGGGATTAAGGGGGGTAATTGGGTTTTTAGATTAACAAGCAGCTTGTTTTAATTGAACTAGATGGCGCTATTACTGACTGGTTCAGTTAACTTTGGTTGGGGAAAAGTATTGTCTCGATATTGAGTACAAACTTCTGGACGATCGGGAGAAGTAGATGTATAGCACGAGAATAAAGTTAACCTATCTTCAGTGCGTGATGTACCGTGATGTATGGCTTTTTTGGGATCGACAATAATCACTGTTCCTGCCGATCCTGTACAAGATTTCCAAGCCTCTTTCGGGATAATTTCATTTAGTTCTTCATCGGTGATTCCTAAATGACCAGATTGCCAAAGCTTGTAGTAAGTACGGTAATAGTTTAATCTAAATAAAGAGGTTAAAGAGGCGGGGATATATTCAAAAGGCCCGTGCTTTTCTTCAACATCATTTAAGTAAATAATGATTTTGATCATGCGGCGGTCTTCTGCATCTTTATGCCATAGTTGTGTACCAAACTGATTTTTATTAGGGAAATCTTTGCGGAGATGTACACCATGAAAAATGATTGGTAGACCAATGTAGTTTTCAATGATGTTTAAAAGCCTTTTTTCGTTTCCCCAAGTAGCAAATTCAGGTAAATATGTAACTGTGTAAACTTGGGGAATTTTTTCATGTGAATCGTCATGATTGCCAGATTCCATTTGGGACGAATAAGCATAAGCTGCCTTGAGCAATTCTGCTGTTGAATCGAATCCCAATTCAGCAAGTGTGGTAATATGAATACCATCACATTTAAGGTCATCAAGAATTTTGCGATCGCCTTCTTGCAGTACAGGCAAATTAGCAGCGTGTTTCCAAAGTGCTAATCTGTAAACTAACTCAGATCCCAGTGAAGATATTTTGCGTTTAATCTTGAGCAGCATGGCATGACTACCTTTAATAGACTATCGGCTATTTTCTACTTGTTGCCTTAACTCTGCTCTGGGATAAGTATCATCCCAGTATTGGGTGCAGAGTTCTGGTCTTTCAGGAGGGTTGGCGGTATAACAAAAGAATAGTGTTGAGCGTTCTTCTGTGCGGACTGTGCCGTGATGCAAAGCATTTTTCGTATCTACAATAATGACAGTACCTGCTGGGCCTGGGCAGGATTTCCAAGCTGATTTGGGGATGATTGGTTTCACTTCTTCATCGTCAATGCCCATATAACCTGACTTCCAAAGTTTGTAGAAAAGCCGAATATAATTCCAACTAAACAAGGAAGTTAAAGAGCGGGGAATGTATTCAAAAGGCCCAGTTTTTTCTTCTACATCATTCAAGTAAATAAAGATTTTGATAATGCGACGGTCTTCGGCATCGCTATGCCATAGTAGCGTGCCAAACTGATGTTTGCTAGGGAAATCTTTACGTAAATGTACACCGTGAAAAGCAATAGGCAGACCAATATAGTTTTCGATGAGATTGAGAAGTCTTTTCTCCATTGCCCAGGCATAAAATTCTGGTAAACCTGTAACTGTGTAAATTTGTGGCAACTTTTCATCTAGATGGTCGTTGTTGGGATTTTCCATCTGAGACAATTGCTGATAAGCAGCTTTGAGCAGTTCGGAGCTAGAGTTTAAGCCTAAATCTGCCAGTGTTGTGACACAAACACCGTCTTTTTTGAGAGCTTTGAGGATATTGCGTAGGCGTAGCCCGTCGCAGACATCGCGCCCTTCCAATGCTGGCAAATTTCTGCTATGCTTCCAACGAGCTAGATAATATTCCAAGTCAGCAGATAGTGTAGATAATTTGCGTTTAATTAGATTAAACATCTGGTAAACTCTTTCTAATTTCAATGTCGATTTATCAGTAATTTAGTAGTTTATGGCTTATAGTTCCGTATTTCTTGAGCAGGTACTTCACTTGATTCTGCTAAACTAAATTCTTTAGAAATCATCACGTCAAAAGCACATAAACCGACTAAAGCCAAAAATGGGACTACTGTCTGAATAGCAGACATAGGCCATCTTCTTAAAGCACCTAAGAAAACTTTTAAGTTAACTTCTTTACCGTTTTGCAAAAGCATCCGCCGACAAAACTGCTTAGAATATCCACTCTGCTCCAATTTCAAAATTACTTCGGGTATGTGTTTGTATTGCATTAAAAGTGCAGATTTTGGTTCTTTTTGCCAATAACTCACACCCACAACACATTCCAAATAAGTCTCTTTCGTGACAATTACACGACCATTAGAAGCACAATACCCGGCTAAATATGCTAAAGATATCCAGTTATTCTCAGCATCTTGCCAATTTTGTAGAGCGCGTTTCACTAAATCAGTGCGGTAGATTGTCGCAGTCAGGAAAATGACTGCACCGACACTTTTTGAGAAACAATGCTCAAATATAGCTTTACCATCACCATCACCATCTTCACTCTCTATATCAAACCAGCGATTACCAACAATTGTTGGTGGATGAACTGGTTCACCAGTAATTTGGTTCCGGCCAGAAAAGTTGAGAAACAATAATGATAAATCTTCATATTGCTTAAGTTTGCTAATCACATAAGCAATGGCTCTATCTTGAATTGGGTCATCATCACCAATCGTCCAAACATATTTTGTTGTAGTAGAATTTAGGCAATACATAATATTTTTGACAACGCCTAAATTTTGAGGATTTTTATTTGATTTAAATGGGATACTACTAAGGATTATTTGCCATTTTTTAATCGTATCCTGAGTATTGTCTGTTGAACAATTATCAGAAACCAAAATTTCACAATCATCTTCAAAACCTTTGATAGCTTGAGCTAACCATGCTAACTGTTTATCCAGTAATTCAGCACGATTATAAGTTGGTATAGCAATGGTTAGTAATTTCTGCATGGTAAGAAATAGTAGTTAATAAATTGATATATGAATAGTTACAGATTACTCTCTAGCTGTTTGGGTGGAAAAAGAATTGCCCAAGCTGATATACTTAACAAACGTAGGTAAGGAAGAAATATCTTGATTGTCAATAAAGGCCAACGTTTTAAAGCGCCTAATAGGATTTTCAAGTCAGTTTTTTGATGGAAATTCTGCCAAATCATTTCCTGACAAAATTTATGAGGATATCCTACTTTTAGTAGTTTTATATAAACTTCAGGTATGTATGCATATCGCATTTTAAAGTTCCATGTCGGATCGAGATCCAAAAGACTAGCGCCCATAGTACATTCTAAATAAGTGTCTTTAGTGACGATGACACTCCCATGAGCAGCACAAAATGCAGTCCAATATGCTTGAGATGCCCAATTATTAGTAGCAGACGGCCATTTTTGTAAAGCGCGTTGCACTAGATTTGTGCGATAAATTGCTGCTGATATAAAAAGTACACCGCCAAAATTTTCATTTAGATAACTTTGAAATACAGTTTTACCATCAACTCTTAATTCGTCATTATCGCTATTCAACCAGCGTTCGACAACAAGTTGACCTGTTTGTTTTTGACGACCAGAGAAGTTTAAAAACATTAGTGCTAAATCTGAATGTTTTTTTAGTGTTGTTAGCACATAATCTAGGGTTCTCTCTTGAATTGGATCGTCATCACCAATTGTCCAAACATATTTAGTAGTTGGGGCTTTTAAGCAACAAGCGATATTACCCATAACCCCAATATTTTCACTATTTCTATTTGATGTAAATGTGACATTACTAAGAAGTATCTGCCACTTTTTAATAACTTCTTGAGTATTATCTGTAGAACAATTATCAGAAATAAAGATTTCACAGTCAGACTCAAACCCTTTAATAGATTTAGCTAACCAAGTAAGTTGTTTATCTAAAATCTGGGCACGATTGAATGTAGGGATTGCGATAGTCAGCAATTTATTCATCTTCGACTTTGTTTATTTGGCTTTTTCTCAAAATGTAGCGATGTAGTCCAGCGGCAATCTCTTTAGTTTTCAGATGGCTAACTCGTTTACTAATGTTGAGATGAACGCCATAAATTTTAACTCGCTGATTGCAAATAACTTGAGGAATAGAATAAGCCCGAATCAATACTATTTGATTCGGAAGCTTAGATTCTTTTTCTGTTGCAGCTAGGCAGCTTTAGTATTTTTTATTCCAGAAGAAATCTTTGTCAATTTGCTCTGTCCGAATTAGATACTCTAGCTGTTTTAAACGAGTAAATCCTCTAAACAAGAAAGTATCTTCAGCCATGTGTATTTGACTGAATAAATCAAATAGCTGCTGGGCACCAAGTCGGGCATTCCAATCACATTTAAATCCAGGTAGGATTGTGTTGATTTTCTCGAAGGATACGCGATAGCTGCGGTTATCTGCGCCGTTGTCACCAAAGGACAATTTGCAATCTGGAAAAACATCAGCAATAATTTCTGCGATTTCTTTAACGCGATAGTTATTCGCTGTATCTCCCACGTTGAAGATTTGGTTATGTACAATGTCTCGTGGTGCTTCTAAGGTGCAAACTATTGCTTTGCAAATATCCAATGCATGGACTAATGGCCGCCAAGGTGTGCCATCACTAATCATTTTGATTTCTTTGCTAGTCCATGCCAACCCTGCTAAGTTGTTTAAAACAATATCGAAGCGCATTCTGGGAGAAGCACCAAAAGCTGTTGCATTCCGCATAAAGGTGGGAGAAAAGTCATCGTCAGCGAGTGGTGCGACATCTCTTTCTACAAGAGTTTTGCATTCTGCGTAGGCTGTTTGAGGATTAACTGCGGATTTTTCTGTGACATCACCTGCGGTAGCAACACCGTAGACACTGCACGAAGACATATATACGAAGCGACGCACACCCATAGCCTTAGCTAGACTAGCTAGACGAACTGAACCTACATGATTAATTTCGTAGGTAATATTGGGTGCTAATTGTCCGGCTGGGGGGTCGTTGGAGAGTTCTGCCATGTGAACTATGGCTTCAATACCTTCCAAATCATCAGGGGTGATGTTGCGGATATCTTTGTTAAGGGTTTTGGGTGTGACTCCACTAGGGTTGTACAGCCAACCAACTTTATAGAAGCCGGTATCTAGACCAATAACTTCATGTCCTCGTTCGATTAACAAAGGGGGTAATAACGAACCTAGATAGCCTTCTGTGCCAGTTACTAATATTTTCATTGTGGTTAATTCCTTTGTATTGTATTGATGAGTTAAATTCTTCGTTTAGCTGGACGCACAGATGTATGTCCTAGAGTGTTGTTGCATCTAGAAGGGAACCGCTATATTTTTAGTTTGTAGGCTAAAAACTAAAACTGGTGTAGGTTGGGTTGAGGAACGAAACCCAACATTGTCAAGGCTTTGTTGGGTTTCGCTGTTGCTCAACCCAGCCTACTATTCTTCTTAACCCAAGCGTATTGTCTTATACCAATTCAATTAATGATTGCAACACATCCTTGGGTCAAGACGCGATGAATCGCGTCTCTACAAATGGTGTATTTGTCGCATTCTTTTTTCCAATTGGTATTACCTGTTTCTTGTATTTTCAGGCAGGTAAAGATGCCCACTATACAAGATTCATCCCTTAATTCAGCAGTCCCGGAAATAACAACTGTGATATCTATGCAGTGACTACACTCTCTAGATGCGAAAGTTGGGGAATTTCTGCTACAAGTGCTTTGCCGATTTCTAGAGAGGATGTCGCAGCAGGAGAAGGAGCATTGCAAACATGAATGGAGTTTTGACCGGAAACAATCAAAAAGTCGTCTACAAGCTTGCCATCGTTCATTAAGGCTTGAGCGCGAACTCCTGCATGGGTGGGAACTAAGTCTTCTGCTTGCACTTCGGGAATTAGTTTTTGTAAACTTCTGGTGAAGGCTGCTTTGCTAAAAGAACGAATTATTTCTTGGATGCCTTCATCAGCGTGTTTAGCTGCTAACTTCCAGAAACCGGGATAGGTGATGACTTCTAGGAAATCGCGCACGTCAAAGTCGGTTTTTTTGTAGCCTTCGCGTTTGAGGGATAGAACTGCGTTTGGGCCTGCATGGACGCTACCATCAATCATCCGGGTAAAGTGGACACCCAAGAAGGGGAAATCTGGATTGGGTACTGGATAAATTAGTGTTTTGACTAGATAGCGTTTTTCTGGGGTGAGTTCGTAGTATTCTCCCCGAAATGGCACAATTTTGGCTTGGGGTTCAACTTGCCCTAGTTTGGCGGTGCGATCGCTATGCAATCCAGTACAATTAATTAAAAAGCGGGTTTCAAAGCTACCCTTGTTTGTTTGCAGTACCTGATTTTTACCACTTGGAGAGATTTTCAGGACTTTTGTATTCAGGTGTAAATCTCCACCCTGCTGTTGAATTAGCTGGGCATATTTCAAACAAACTTGCTTGTAATTAACAATACCAGTTGAAAATACCCGAATTCCACCTACACATCTTACGTGAGGTTCAATTTCCCTGACTTCTTCAGGACTAATTCTCTGGACTTCTATGCCATTCTCTAAGCCGCGTTGGTAGAGATTTTCTAAGCGTGGTAGTTCTTGTTCTTCAGTTGCAACAATTACTTTACCACAAACTTCATGGTCAATTCCATGCTCTTGGCAGAATTCTACCATTGAACGAGAACCATCACGACAAAATTTAGCTTTGAAACTCCCTGGCTTGTAGTAAATACCAGAATGAATTACCCCGCTATTATTGCCAGTTTGGTGAAATGCCCATTGACTCTCTTTTTCTAGTACTAAAATGCGGGCATTGGGATAGCGTTTTCCTAAAGCTAACGCTGTCGAGAGTCCAACTATTCCCCCACCTATAATCGCAAAATCATACATTAGTATTATCGCACTTCAAATTACAGTAAATCTATTAAGTCATTTGTCATTTGTCATTTAACTCCTGACTCTTAACTTTTGTACAGACAAGGGTTAATCGCGTCTCTACTCCTAACTCTTCTCTTACCATACCTTCCAAGGAGCCTGATTGTTTTTCCACAGCCCTTCGAGATAGTTTTTATCGCGTAAAGTATCCATTGGTTGCCAAAACCCATCATGTTTGAAAGCAGATAGCTGTTCCATATCAGCTAGCTTTTCTAATGGCTCTTGTTCCCATACCGTAGAGTCATCAGCAATTAAGTTGATTACTTCTGGTTCTAACACAAAATAACCGCCATTAATCCAAGCTCCATCACCTTCCGGTTTTTCCCGAAAGCTGGTGATTTTGGTTTGCTCATATCCTAAAGAAATAGCACCAAAACGTCCAGCTGGCTGAACGGCTGTAAGTGTTCCTAAGCTATTTTGTTCTCTGTGAAATTTAACTAGCTCGGTGATATTAATATTACTGACACCATCGCCATAAGTAAAGCAAAAAGTCTCATTACCAAGATGTTCGCTGATTCGCTTTAAGCGTCCGCCTGTCATTGTATTATCACCCGTATTTACTAAGGTGACACGCCAGGGTTCTGCATAACCAGAATGCACGTTCATCTGGTTAAAGCGCATGTCAAAGGTAACATCTGACATGTGTAAGAAGTAGTTAGCAAAATACTCCTTAATGATGTAACCTTTATAACCACAACAAATAATAAAGTCATTAATGCCGTGGGCAGAGTAAGTTTTCATTATGTGCCAAAGAATTGGCTTACCACCAATCTCAACCATCGGCTTGGGTCTAACACTGGTTTCTTCACTGAGGCGTGTACCAAGACCTCCAGCCAAAATCACCGCTTTCATGCAATTACCTCGGAGATTTGTAGGGATATGATTATTCGACTTTTGCGAGATGAAGAGGATGCACTTCAAGGGAGAGAAATGTATTTCTGATTTCTGTTTCTCCGTCAATAATCTAACTGTAATTTCCGATGAAATTATAAAGGTAAGATAAATTAAAATCTTTTCTATATAAAAGCTCTATGAATATCTATAAATATAGAAATAAATTACTCAATGAAATAAAAATATTACCTATAAAATAACTAGGATTAGCTGGCGCTAACCCTAGTCATGCTTGATTTTTTCAATCAAAATCAACAATATGCTAGTAACAAAACTTACTGGTTTCTAGTTAGTTTTTTCCACATTACTTGAGCCTTGGAATAAAGGGTCACATTTGTTTTCGATGACTACACACATATTACTGAGTGCTTGTTGATAATTATCCATGTCATCTTGCTCAAGAAATATTTTGGCAGATGTCTGTATATCTTCGACAGCTTTCGCTTGGTTTTTGTTAGCTTCACTACCGCCATATTGTGCCAGTTCATAGCGAACCATACCTCGTTTGAGATATGCTTTTGCTAGTTTGGGGCTGAGAGTTAATGCTTGGTTAAAGTCAGCGATCGCTTGATTATATTCTTGCTGATAATTGCTGCTATATTGCGCAATTTGATAATAAACAACACCCCGCTGGAAGTAAGCTTCGGCTTTGGAGATATTACGTTTTATTGCCTGAGTAAAATCTGCGATCGCTTTTGTGTAAGCTTGTTGAGATTCACCGCTGTATTTAGCCATTTGGGCGCGGACAATTCCTCGTCTGATATAAGCTTCAATTTCATTATTATCCAGACCAATGGCTCGATTATAGTCTGCGATCGCTAGATTATATTCTCGGTCGGGATCGTTGCTATATTCGGCGAGCATATAGCGGGCATTGCCCCGATTTACCAGAGCTTTGGTTTGATTGGGATTGATTTTCAAAGCTTGGCTATAATCTGTAACTGCTCCTTCGTAGTCTTTCAGGTTATAGCGGGCATTACCACGATTTACAATTGCTCTAGCATGTGTCGGTTCTTGTTCAATTGCTTGGCTAAAGTTGACAATTGCTTTGTCATAGTCTCGCTCTTTATAAGCAATATAACCTTGCTGATAAGAATCAGCGAAGCTAAGTTTATTATTTGGCTGGGAAGACTTGATTGTTTGTTGGGTGTAAGCATTTTGGGAAACCAACGGCTGAGTAAATTTAATCATCACGTCTGCATATCCCAATAAACCAAAGCCCAGCAAACAACAAATAATCGGGTACAACTTTGACTTTTTGGAAGGTTTGTATGAACCGCTGGGAGTCATTATTGGCTGCCAGTAATTAGCTAGCTGCTGCGGTGACATGGCTCGCTGGGGAAAATGCGGTGTCTGATTGTAGCGTTTTCTCGCTTTGACTCGCGGTTGGAGATGTTCTCTAGCTTCTATAGCCCGATGTGATGGGAAGGGGTCGCGTCCGCCTAATCGCACGGTGCGTTCGCACCACGGACAGCTACGCATATGGTTGTTGTAGCGATGCTGGGGATTTGTTGTGCAGGTAATTAGGGACTCTTCGGCTTCAGCGATGGCTGAGAGCCAAGTCTGGGCACTGGGGCGCAGTTGGGGATTGTTATGACCCTCTTCAAAACAACGGACAAATAATTCCTGTAAGCTGGGATGGAGAATTTCCCAAGGGGGGGCAATGGGTGTCGGCAGGTAGGGTACGTAACGCTTTTGGCTGTAAGTGAAATGACCCGACGCAATGCGTGCTTCGTAGGGTGGTGGCTCAATCGCACCTTGAAAAATCCCCGAAAATGGGTGGGTGCCTTCCATTAAGAGTTGAAATACTAACACCCCTAACCCAAATAAATCGTGAGAAATTTCGCGATCGTGCTGGGCAAAAGTTTTATTCTGTAATTCTGGCGGAGTAAACTCTGGTTTACCTACTGGGCAACGATAAACAACATTGCTGTTTGGGTCGGTTACTTGGAAAGAGTCTGTGTCTATCAAGGGTCACCAGTGCTGTATCACTGACGAGGATATTGGACTCGTTCACATCACCAATGCAATATCCACTAGCGTGCAAAGCGGCAAAAGCCGCCGCCAAGTTACGAGCCGTGCGGAGCAGGTACTGATAGTTGAATAGGGGGCAATGTTGCCGACGGGTTCTGGGGTTGTAAAAGTCGATGATTGGACGCATCCCCTGAATACGTGGCATCAAAAAGCCCAGGATGCTATTTTTGCCATCTGCCGCCCGTAATAAATCCTCTGGCCAAGCGATAGAGATATGCCCCAAACTCGCCGTCGGGTTTTCTGGCGGGTTGGCAAGCATCGCCTGGAGTTTTTCTGCATGAGCAGTGGTTGGCTTGTGGTAAATCTTTGCCACGAAGTCGTTATCGGATGGCACTGCATAAACACAAGCTTCACCGCCACGTCCCAAACTGACATTGAGACTGAGGATTTCTTTTCTGGGGGAACAACGTAGTACCTGCATAATGAAATTACCGCTAACGGAAGTTATTGTAAGATGTAGAAACCTGTAGATTTGTTGCTCATGAGTCGTTGAATGCAGCTATAATGAGTGTCAAATCATCATCAGTGCGTTGCGTAATCCGCTCTGAGCGTAAAAATTTTACCAATTGCTCCTTTGCTTCTGTCTTATCCTCGGTATTGGCGACAAATTCAAACAGCGGAAAAAAGAATGGTTTGTGAGGTTCGCCAACAACCATATTCAAAGCCAGCATTTGTAATCCGTCGGTGATGATACCAACGTTTACTATGTCTGTGCGCCATAGTCTCATTTGTGCTGTATCTAAAGCATTAGGCGAAGTTAAAAAAGTAGTTTCGTTAATGTATTCACCACTGTCAGGCATAGTTAGTGCCAGCAGATTGCCCAAACGATCTTTTGCCACTGCCAAACCATCACCTATCTGAACTACAGCTACAACTTCTGGTGTGGCAACCAGCATAATTAAGGTAGTTGCTAAATCTTGAGGCTGTTTGTCACAAGTAGCCGCCTCATCCTCCACAGCTTTTTTAGCGGCGAATATGGCATCATTTAAGAGCGATCGCACTAATGTATCATCAGTCAAACTTTTTCGGGTCAGCCCAATGGTAGAAATGTTTTCTATTGCTGTCTCTACAGCAACCATCGCTCCCACTTTCCCAAGGCTAGCAGAACCCGCGCCATCTGCTGCGGCCGCCACTAAAACATTATCTGACAATATCTGCCAGTGATGAGCATCCTGACATAATTGATTGTTTTTTAAGTGACTTGTACCACATACAGATGCAGCCACAATCCGCCATTGAGCAATCTGTTTTGATATGTTCATAAATTTTTTTCAAGCAGCTAGCTGGGTAAACATCAAGCTGCGCTTTTTCATTAAACAGTCCCCCAACCAATCGGCGGTAGTGCTACCTGTTCGTCTACTTGGGAATGAGAAACAGCCGACATACTAGTTGACAGCCAGACAAACATCTCGATAAAATTTAATCCTTTAAGCTTTAAGGGAGTACGTACAGTTATTTGATTTAAACGCGTCATATTTGCATTTTCTACTCCAACTGTAAAGAATGCTACCCGCTTGTTCGCCTCGTCTCCCTGTAGGCGCACAGATGCTTGCTCTACCACTTGCTCTAACTCACCTTGGGGTTCTCCATCGGTAATCATAAATACCCAAGGACGATAGTAAGCAATCCCGTTGGCACGATACTGAGATTTCCGCTCTTGAATTATGTCCAAAGCTTTATGAATTCCCGCACCCATTGTTGTCAAGCCTTGGGCTGTCAAAATCGGTGGATTGAATTGATCGGCAGTCACAAAGTCTTGTACTACATTGATATTACTATCAAAAGTGACGATCGCCACTTCCACCCGTCTCGCAGCTAAGGAATTTTTGACTAGTTCATCCTTTAAGCTTAGTAAACCTTGATTTAAAGCCTCAATCGGCTCTCCTTGCATCGACCCAGATGTGTCTAATAAAAGTACACAAGGACAACGGGGTTCTGGGTTCTCAGCAAATTCTACTACTTCATCAAGTCTTAATGTATCATGCATAACTTTTTGTGTTATGTTAAAGTTCAAAGCTTTATTTCCCTTTGCTCAGAGTATATAGTTCCAATCGCCGAGGCGACTACAGAATATAGTATCTATTGGTAGATGCTCTAATCTTTATTAAACAAATTATTTTCATGAAGTTCTCTATATATTTAAGATGAACTTGAGTACAGCTTAGTTTAGCAAAAAAGAGTTTATCAAAACCCAGCATTACCTGTTGTAATGTATCTACCAAAAAGTTATATCCATTAACCCTACAGTACAATAAATACGTAAACTTGTTTAGATAATTTTTTAAAGATTTTATGTAGAAGAATCGTTTCTTGAAGGAAAAGTAATTAACCATAATTAAGCTCGTTAACTCTAGAAGGATACCAGTGTAACTACGCGAACTCGGAATTAAATTTGCTTCTGGAAGTGAGTGGGCATAAAGAAACGTCATTATTAAGGTCTTCACTCAAGAGTTGTCAGTAATTAGTAAAATCCAGAATTAACCAACATCCACTGATAATCTCGTTATGATAGATGCTTACCTTTATTCATACCTACTTACTTTTTGAGATAGGTTAAGTAAAATGTGCTAAATGTAACAAAGTACTTATAAGCCTTACAATTTTTAATATATGTACATATTTTCAAATAAATAATTTGTGGTTAGAAAAATATTACAAAAAAGAGAATACTTTATAGCTCATATTTTCAATCTACAAATGTTCGCTTGTTGATTCCGCAAAAAACTTGAAAAATATGAATAACTCAGGTACATTCACCAAACTACGTCCTCTAAGTTTGTTAAGACAATTATCCAATTGTTCCGACAGTACTTGTTTACAAGTATTGAGTAACTCAGTTTCTTGGTCGATTTACTTAGAACAGGGCAAAATAACTTACGCTACCCATTCCGTGGAACCCTTCGATCGACTAGAACGCCATTTGCGACGCCTCAGCCAGCAAATTCCACTCCTGACTAATGAGGTTCGCCATCAAGTACGGCTGATGTTTGAACCTGACTCACACAGTCAGTTAATCAAAGATGACACTAATTCGAGAAGCCACCCTCCTGAGTATCAGGCTATATCCTGGCTTGTTAGTCAACAACATCTACATTCTACACAAGCAGCAGTACTGGTTCAAGAATTAGTTAAAGAGGTAATTGAATCATTTTTGCTCATCAAAGAAGGTACTTATGAATTAACAGAATCACTTGATAGGATGCCAAAAATTTGTCGGCTAGGTGTCGAAAAAATTCTAGAGTATTGCCAATTAAGATTACAAAATTGGCAGGCTTTTATACCTAAAATTTCTTCTGCATATCAACGTCCATATCTATTGATTAATAGCAAGTTTGATGACCAAGATTTACCAAATCTACAGCCAGATTTAATTAACTGGATGAAGGGTTTTAGCTTGTGTCATCTGGCTGTAATTTTAAATCAAGATGAAATTCAACTAGCTCGCAATTTATACCCTTACATTCTGAAGGGTGCGATTATCCTTCATGAACCCGATCCACCTTATGATAAGTTACCAAGGATTTTTGAGGAGCAATCGCTTTTCTCAAAATTGATTTCAGGGTTAATTGACACGAAACAAGAACTAAGTAACACTGTCAATTCTTACCAAAATATTCCTGAAGAGAAAATAGTGCCTGTTCAGCGATTACCACAGATTTCTACTCCTTCCAAAGAAAACTTTCAGGAACCAACAATATCAAATAACATAAATTCTGCTTCCCCAAGAGTAACGGCTGCTACTGTAACAGTAAAAAAAGTCCACAAAATCGTTTCTGTAGATGATAGCCCTACAATTCTTAAAGAAATCAGTTATTTCTTAGAAAATGAAAACTTTTCTGTAGTAACTATTAACGATCCAGTGAAAGCAGTTTTGTCAATTATAAGGCACAAACCGGATTTAATTTTGTTGGATTTAAATATGCTAGGAATTGATGGCTATGAGTTGTGCCGAATTATACGAAATAATTCACTATTTCAAAATACTCCTATTATCTTTGTCACTGGGAATAAAGGAATCGTAGACAAAGTAAAGGCGAAATTAGTTGGGGCTTCTGGATATCTGACTAAACCGTTTACTCGCGCCGAATTACTGAAAATAGTTTTTATGCATTTGACTTAAATTAACTACCTTACCCATTACATTTAAAAGAGTAATACTTCTGGGTTAATTACAGATTAGACTTACGCAAAAAGTGCTAAAAAGCTTAATTTATCGAACTGCCAAGAACGCCAATAACGTCAAGAATCGTAGAGTTTGCGTAAGTCCTAACAGATTGAAATTCTTGAAGTACTAGAAGGTTGATTCTTGCGCCGCTCAATGAGAGCAATGTCAACTGCAAAGCTTAACCCAGAAGTATTGTATTCAAAATGTAATCAACTCAAGTTGGTAAAAAGGGCCATTGCCACAATAGACAGGCTTACCGATGCAAAACAGGTTCCTTTCTGTTACCAACTTTTAGGCTATGGTAGAGAAATCATAATTTGGGTTGTTGTAGCCTGGATTTGATATGGCGGATGTTACAAGGTCAGAACTGCTGAGTAAACTGCTGACATCAGTTCCTATATTTTGGCTAGGTTTAGTACTACCTAACGATATCAGTTCGCCACTAACAGAGAAATTCCAGCCTTCATTACCAATGAGTGTTTTGTCATCACCACTAGCTTCAATCCGGTTTCCCAGGAGATTGCTGTTACTTACATTGGCAGTGTTGCCACTACCAAGGATATCGTTTTTACTACCAGGTAGTGTATTGGCATTACCAAGGATGTCGTTATTATTGCCTAAGTTCCAGTTACCGTTACCGTTGGTTGTATTCTCGTTACCAAAGCCCCAGTTGCCATTACCTTCGGTTTTACCGCCATCACCGTAGTTCCAGTTACCGTTACCGTTGGTTGTGTTACCGCTACCAAAATTCCAGTTACCATTACCGTCGGTTGTGTTGTTACTACCATATAGCCAGTTACCGTTACCTTGACCACTGTTACCGATAGCATTTGCACTATCTAATTGTTGAATATCAGATATCCAGTTGTCGCTCTTATAAGGTACAGGTTGACCGTTGCCAGTTTCAGGTAGGTTGCTACCACTTTCCTTGGAGGGCGGAGTGCTGCCAAATGGTAAGTTACCAGGGAGGTTGGCGCTACTACCAGATGCGTTACCACTAGATGCGCCACCACCAGCAAAGGGGTTGCTACCGCCACCAGATGCGTTACCGCTAGATGCGCCAGCAAAGGGGTTGCTACCGCCACCTAAGGCACTAATATCACCGCCAACGACGCCGATGAGTTGATTGAACGGATTATTGGTATCAGTTAAAGCCCGCTCGTCAAGTGGTCGCTCGTAATTATATTTGTACTTTCCATCTTCACTGGTTGTGGATGAGTTACCACCACCGATAAAGGAAGCGAAAGGATTACTACCGCTAGCAGCGCCACCAAAACTACTGCCACTATCTAAACTACTGCCATCGGTAGACTGCCATTTGCCATCACTGAAAGAAAAATTGCCATTACCAGTTGAACTGTTGCTAGTACTTTGTGAGCCAACAGTTTGATTGCTATTGTTAGAAGTTGCCATTAGAATTAAACTCCTATTACTCAAACTGAAATCCCTCTATCAAGAGGAAGATCGACGACATGAATGAAAGCATTTTTTTACTTTTATTTTCACTAAAAAATACTAATAAAAACAGCAATCACCGCATTTAGTAAAAGTGTACAAAATCAAATTTATATTTAAAATGAACAAAATTTCGATTGGATTGCCGATTTTTTAGATTGGATTGTCTATTCTTTCGATCTTGTTGAGGTAGATTTCAGAAAAATGTCCGATAATCCTGATTTTGAAAGCTTTAGAGGCAGTTTATACAGTGATTTTTCGGCACAAACAGGGCAAATTTATTTCTTTGGTGTTATACAACACAATGCAATATAATTCCACTACAAAAAAGAGTAAGTGTAATTTTTGTAGTCTCTTGAGTTATAAAATATTACTTGTGAGGTTTGATCGAGTTTTAAAGATTCAAGTTATGCGATCGCTAGAGCAAACACATCTAAATTACTCGCGATCGCAACCAATGTTAAGAACCAACGAAAAAATCAGCATTTCTCATTTGATTTATTTTTCAAGTCTCAAAGCCATATCTCCGATGGGTGGTTCCTGAGCGCAGCCGTACCACTTGCCTACGGCACGCTGTTCGCGTTCGTGGAAGCAAGCTAGCAAGAGCGTCTCCGATAGGAGAAGGGCTACGCCTCGTGAAATTGTGGTCATTGCTCATCTCAAAAAACTGGGCTTGTTGAGAATAGAGAAAAAATAATGTCCCTTTTACATAATGTAATAATTGCTAAAATATGGACTAATAATGCTAGAAAGTAAAACTAGGTGAATCTTCAAGATAAGTAAGTCGGGGAGAATAAACCGAACTATATTAATAAACATAAACATATTTTAAACCCTTACAAATGACCAATGACAAATTACAAATGACGATTATTGCTAGTTAGCTTTATTTGTATCGTTCTACTGAAATTCAGCAAAAAATGCCTTGCAAAGCACTGTTGAAGTTTTTGAAATCAGAAAAAAACTTGTGTATTTAGATTGCTGGTTTTATGGTATTTTAACTTAAGCGTGAGAAAGCAAACGGCTCTCACTCGTAATGGTTATGTAAGAAGCGATATCTACGACGGGTTGCACCAACGCACAAAGGTTAACTAATTGCGTTTTGTGTTTTGAAGCTTCACTCTAGCAGAAAACAAAATAATTTATCAGTCTGCTTTCTAGTTAAACTAATAATAAAAATTCCTGACTATGGAGTATAAAAAATGAAAAGTGTAGTAAGCGCAGCAGTTATATTAACATTGATTGGTGGAGCAAATTGTCTTCCTAGCTATGGAATATCATCAAATATCAAGCCTTCAAGCATAGAAGTTAAATCAATTGCTCAAGGTAGTCATCAACAATTGATGGCTAGAGTTGGAACTACTTTAAATACTCCATTTTATCTGAGATATGGAAGGACAGCTTACCTCCCCACTGAAAATATTGAAATCAAATTTTCAAAAGTTATCCAGGATTCTCGGTGTCCTTCTGATGTAACTTGTATTTGGCAAGGGCAAGTTATTATTGGATTAGACATCATAAAAAATGGTCAGCAAGTTACAACATTAACGCTAACCTTGATACCAGGTCGTGATGCTTTACCAATTCAATTTTTAGATAAGTATTCGGTAAAATTAATAGAGGTTTCCCCGTACCCAAATAGCAAAAAGGCGATCGCACTCAAAGACTACATTGCTAAAATTGTTGTTAGTAAAAATTAGATGGCCAAATAATTCGTAATTCGTAATTAAAAAAGTTAGATTTAATCTGGGTTTTCAGCTTTACATCTGTAGCCTGATTTTGGAAAATCGGTATTACTTCCCTGCGTAGATACATTCTCAGTATTTACTTATTTTTACATTGGCTGTCTAACGTAGTAGGATTGTTCAAGTGAAAGGGTACACCTTGCAGGGCGAGTAGCCATCGAGCGCTTCTTGCACCCTAAAATAAGAGCAAAAGACGATTCCTAAAACAAGCACACTCCATGCGTATTTCTCTAAATTGGCTGCGCGAACTAGTAGAGATAAAACTTAGTCCAGAAGAATTAGCTGAAACCCTGACAATGGCGGGGTTTGAGGTTGAAGAGATTGAAGACCGCCGCACTTGGGCAAATGGCGTGGTCATCGGCAAAGTGCTTGAGCGTCAACCCCATCCCAACGCCGATAAATTGAGTGTTTGCCAAGTGGATATCGGTACAGGTGAAACTTTAAATATTGTCTGTGGTGCTGCCAATGTGAAGGCAGATATCTATGTCCCAGTGGCAACTACGGGTACTTACTTACCCAAAATAGATTTAAAAATTAAACCTGCAAAACTGCGTGGTGTCGCTTCTCAGGGCATGATTTGTTCTTTAAAGGAACTCGGTTTGCCCACCGATGTCGATGGAATCCATATTTTTACCCAGGAAAATTTACCATTGGGTAGTGATGTCCGGCCGTTGTTGGGTTTAGATGATGTAATTTTAGACCTGACGGCAACTGCAAATCGCGCTGATGCTCTGAGTATGGTAGGTGTAGCTAGAGAAGTAGCAGCTTTAACGGGTGGAAAGTTGAGCATTCCTGAACCTGCTGAAGTATCTATTCCCAAAAATGCCGGAAATTTAGCTTTAAAAATTGCCGATACCCAAGCTTGTCCTGCATACATCGGTACGGTAATTGAACAGGTGAAAATTGCTCCATCTCCCGAATGGTTGCAACAGCGTTTGCGGGCGGCTGGGGTACGTCCCATCAGTAATGTGGTAGATATTACTAACTACGTTTTGTTGGAATGGGGACAACCACTGCATGCCTTTGATGGCGATCGCCTAAAATCTGTTGCAGGTAGCGAAAATTTAACCATCGGCGTTCGCTTCGCTAATAATGGAGAATCGCTCAAAACCCTGGATGGACAAACTCGCACCCTGACAACCCAAAATTTGTTAATCACCGCTAACGAAAAACCCGTTGCGCTGGCGGGAGTCATGGGTGGAGAAGAAACAGAAGTTCATCAAGGTACTCAAAGCCTAGTTTTAGAAGCAGCTTTATTTGATTCCGTGGCAATTCGCCGTTCTTCGAGGAGTGTAGGGTTAAGAAGTGAGGCTTCTGGCAGATATGAACGGGGAGTTAACCGGGCTGAGTTGGAAATAGCCAATCGCCGCGCCTTATCCTTAATTAGCGAATTAGCGAGTGGAATTATAGTCCAGCAAGAAATTGCTGACACCCGCCCCGATCCGTCTACTTGGAGTCGTTCTATCGCCCTGCGTTTAGAACGAGTTAATCAGATATTGGGGCCCATCGATTTGGAAGAGGACACAGGCGAACTGCAAAAACAAGATGTTGAGCGCATCCTGACTGCATTGGGGTGTCAGTTAACTTCTTCAGGAGAAGATAGCAGCCATCACCCTACATGGTCAGTTTCCGTCCCACCCTATCGTTACCGCGACTTAGAGCGAGAAATTGATTTAATTGAAGAAATCGCCCGTCTTTATGGTTACAACAAATTCTGCGATACCTTACCAGAAAAAGCGGAAGCTGGCTATCTGCCTTTAGATGAGGAAGTGATTCGCAAATTACGAGCTTTCCTCCGGGCTGAAGGATTGACAGAATTAATCCACTATTCTTTAGTCAAACCAGGAGAAGACAGAAATATAGTACTGTCAAACCCGTTATTTGTCGAATATTCAGCGCTGCGAACCGATTTGATCTCTGGGTTAATTGATGCTTTTCAATACAATTTAGAGCAGGGTAATGGTGCGCTGAACGGCTTTGAAATCGGGCAAATTTTCTGGCAAGAAGAAGACGGTTTGCAAGAAACAGAAGCCCTAGCGGGAATTATGGGAGGGGATATTTCCGTTGGCAAATGGTCAAAAAGTGGACGCGAAGAACCCATCACCTGGTTTGAAGCCAAAGGCATTTTAGAAAGTGTATTTCGGCAACTTAGCTTGCAAATCGAATTTCAACCCGATCGCCGCGACGATCGCTTACATCCAGGACGCACCGCTTCCCTGTGGATTCGGGGTAACAGACTGGGGATTTTTGGGCAACTCCATCCCCAACTGCGACGAGAAAAAGGTTTACCAGATTCCGTTTATGTTTTTCAATTGGATCTAGATGTGCTTTTAGATTCTCTGGGAGAAGATGAAGTTCTCGTCCCCACATTCCGGCCTTATTCTACATATCCAGCTAGCGATCGCGACATCGCCTTTTTCGCACCCGTGAAAATCTCAGTTGTCGAAATTGAAAAAGTAATTACTAAAGCTGGTAAAGATTTGCTCGAATCGGTGGAATTATTTGATGAATATCGGGGTGAAAACGTCCCCGAAGGACAGCGGAGTTTAGCATTCCGCTTAATTTATCGGGCTAGCGATCGCACTTTGACTGAGGCTGAAGTCGAACCAGTACATAATAAAGTCCGCGAAGCCTTGGTGGAAAAATTCGGTGTCAACTTGAGAAGTTAGTCATTTGTCATTTGTCACTTGTACTGAGCGTAGTCGTTGGCGCAGCCTCTCGTAGAGAAGTATTTGTCATTTGTCTACTTGTACTGAGCAACTCGTACCGACTTGTGCCGAGCGAAGTCGAGGTAGTGGAGCCGAGGTAAGTCGAAGTATTTGTCATTTGTCGTTTGCTAGGAGTGAGAAATTAATCATTTCTTACTCCCCGATGCACTGGCTGGAAAATCTAAAATCCAAAATCGTTCGACTGAGCGCAGCCGAAGTCTAAAATCTAAAATCCAAAATTGGTAAAGTTATGCCTAAATATGTACTCTGGGGAACTTACTGCGAAGACGTTATCGAAAAACGCGCCCCCTATCGTCAAGCTCATTTAGACGGATTGGCAAAACAGAAAGAATCCGGTGTGCTGATTACCATCGGCCCCACTAAAGATGTTACAAAAGTTTTTGGCATTTACGAAGCCGAAGACGAAGCCACTGTGCGCCAGTTGATTGAAAATGACCCCTACTGGAAAAATGGCATCTGGACTGAATATTCTGTCAAAGAATGGATTCAGGCTTTATAAATTGGGCATTGGGCATGGGGAATAGGGGATGAGTCTTTTATACTCGCTGACGAGTCTTTTATACTCGTGAATGAGTCTTTTATACTCGCCGATGAGTCTTTTATACTCGCCGATGAGTCTTTAATACTCGCTGACGAGTCTTTGATACTCGCCGACGAGTCTTTGATACTCGCCGATGAGTCTTTAATACTCGCTGACGAGTCTTTGATACTCGCCGATGAGTCTTTGATACTCGCCGACGAGTCTTTAATACTCGCTGACGAGTCTTTGATACTCGCTGACGAGTCTTTGATACTCGTGAATGAGTCTTTGAACTCCACTCTTCTGCTTCCTCTGCTCCCCCTACCTCTCCCCAGCGTATGAAAATTTGGCAGGTTGATTTTTATCGTCGTCCCTCACAAGATGCATCTGGACAAATTTTATGGGATTTGTTGATTTGTGACGCAACTCGCAGCTTTCAATATGAAGCCACCTGTCTCCAGTCAGCAGCAAATTCTAATTGGGTTGCGACTCAACTTGAGTTAGCTGCTGGTGAAGAATTGCCAGATGTAATTCAGGTGTTTCGTCCTCAGTCTCTAAGCTTAATTGAAGCGGCTGGACGTAACTTAAGTATTAATGTCGAACCTACCCGCCACACCTTGGCGTTAAAGCAGTGGTTACAAGAAAAGCAATATCCCGCAACGCTGGATAAACCACCTCCAGCACCATTACCAGAAAACCTTTGGGGAGAACAATGGCGTTTTGCAAGTTTAGCTGCTAGTGATGTAGAAACGAGATTTAGCGATCGCCCCATTCCCATTTTGCACATCCCAGAACATTTCAAACCCATCAATTTAGGTTTGGCATCAACAGTTCCCGTTCCTGGTGTCGTCATTTATGGGGGACGGCAATCAATGCGCCTAGCACGGTGGTTGCAGCAAGCCCGTCCTGTAAGCTTGAACTACATTTCTGGCGCACCGGATGGCTTAATATTAGAAGCTAGCTTGGTGGATAGGTGGATTGTTGCCACATTTGAAGATCCAGAAGTTACAACAGCAGCCCAAGCATTTGAACAACGCAAAAAGCATTGCCGAGGATTGCATTTTTTGTTAGTTCAACCCGATGATTCTGGTATGACTTATAGTGGCTTTTGGTTATTGCAGGCAGAAAATTAATATTAATTGCCAAAAATATTTGTCTGCTTAATTTTGATAGCTAAATTAGAGGTATTAAGAAATAAAAATAGAGATAAAAGTGAGGCAAAGGCAATGAAAAAATTAAACTATTTCTTCCTGTTTTTGACTGAAATACATCGCAATTCCTTTCTCGTAGTAAGCTGCTTCATTAATAAAAATAGGATAAACAGTAGACGCTCCCTCATAGAAAATATCTTTTCCTTCAAAAGTCAAAAACATTGGATCGCCTGGATGCAAAGGTTCATAATCCCTAAACTGAAGCTGGGGATGAATCATGGCTTGAATTTCCCTGTGTTGGCGCAGCCCACTGTAGGTATCGCTTCTCGGATAATCTATAGTCTTAATATATTTATAAAGTGTAAGGTAGTTGCTTGTCTGCGGAATATTACCCTGATTGCACCTTTCAAAATAATCTAAAACTGCATAAATAAGCTGTTCTGTCTCCTGAAATAATTTAGCGTTTAAAACATTTTGAGCTACAGCACCAACTTCTATCACAAAACCCAATTCGCACAAAGAACGGAGAAAACCATTTTCTTTGGATTCCTGATTAATAAAGACTTTCACCAAAGGATTGATAGAACTTAAATAAGCGCCTAACCGAAGCAAGAAAGGATGCATATCACAAAAAATCAGACTTAACCCCATATTGGCAGTTGTGCTATGCAAATCAACAATTACATCTACAAAGGGCTGATTTTGCGGTTGCAATATCTGTTGAATTGCTTTTGCCCGCATATCTTCATAACTTAAGAGTTGAGGATTTTGTAAACCTTGATTAGTGAAACAACGATTTAAATCTTTTTCAATGTATCGTTTGCCTTCTTCAATAGCTTTGAGATTGCCAAGTAATGCCAGAGTTTCAAAACTTGCCCTATTAATTAAATTAGGATATTGCTGAAACTTTTTGACTAAATGTACTCCTGTTAGCTCATTGCCGTGATTTCCTCCAACGATCGCAACTCGTTCAATCTGACTCATAACAACCTCATCTCTAAAAAACTACACTAAATCTTGTAAAAGCCTGACACAATGTCTACGAAGGGCTACGCCTACGCTCCATATTAGAGCCAAAATATGATAACTGTTAAGCTGTTAGATTTAGTACAAAAAGGGAGGAAATTTATGGAGCAGGACTTTCAAGCGATGGCTGAACTTTACAAAAACGCCCTCCTCAACGACGTACTCCCCTTTTGGGAAAAATATTCTCTCGATTGGCAGCAAGGCGGCTATTTTACCTGCCTCGATCGCGAAGGCAAAATTTATGATACAGACAAATTCATTTGGCTGCAAAACCGCCAAGTGTGGACTTTTTCGATGCTTTACAACCAGTTAGAAAAGCGCGAAAACTGGCTAAAAATTGCCAGCAATGGCGCTAATTTTCTCGCCCAACATGGCAGAGATAGCGATGGTAACTGGTACTTTGCCCTCACCCGTGAAGGAAAACCATTAGTTCACCCTTACAACATCTTTTCTGATTGCTTTGCAGCGATGGCATTTAGTCAATACGCACTCGCTGGCGGTGAAGAATGGGCAAAAGATGTAGCGATGCAAGCTTATAACAACGTATTACGCCGCAAAGATAACCCCAAGGGCAAATATAATAAAACCTATCCCGGCACACGCCCGATGAAATCATTGGCTGTACCGATGATTTTAGCCAACCTGACTCTAGAAATGGAATGGTTGTTACCAAAGGAAACACTAGAGAATGTCCTAGCTGAGACAGTCCACGAAGTAATGACCGATTTTCTCGACCAAGAACGGGGACTAATGTACGAAAACGTTGCCCCTGACGGTTCCCACATCGATAGTTTTGAGGGAAGGCTGATTAATCCAGGTCACGGTATCGAAGCGATGTGGTTTATCATGGACATCGCGCGTCGTCAAAACGACACCAAAACTATTAACCAAGCCGTTGATATAGTGCTAAATATTCTGAATTTTGCTTGGGATAAGGAGTACGGCGGATTGTATTACTTTATGGATGCAGATGGGTCATCCCCCACAACAACTGGAATGGGATCAAAAATTGTGGTGGGTTCACCTAGAGTCATTGGTTGCATTAGCGATGGGTTATCGGTTGACAGGGCGTGAGGTGTGTTGGGAATGGTATCAAAAGATGCACGATTTCGCCTGGTCACACTTTGCTGATTCCGAGTATGGTGAATGGTTTGGCTACCTGAATCGGCGTGGGGAAGTATTGTTGAACCTCAAAGGTGGCAAATGGAAAGGATGTTTTCATGTACCGCGTGCATTGTACCTTTGTTGGCAGCAATTTGAGGCATTGCGATCCCTGCGGCGGTAAACAACGCAGTCAGTTTAATCTCTGCTAGTGTACAAGTACTATTAAAAAGATGTCTCATGAATGTTGTGACACCTAAGCGATTTACGATCGCAGAATACCATCAATTGATTGAACTCGGATTTTTCACAGAGGGCGATCGTATTGAATTGATTCGCGGAGAACTGATTCAAATGACAGCAAAGGGAACGCCTCATACAGTTTGTAGTTCTATCCTATGCCGTCAATTGGATCGGCTTCTAGGCGATGGAGCAGTCATCCGTGGACAAGATCCCATTACCCTTCCTAATCAAAGTGAGCCTGAGCCGGATGTTGTCATTGCACGAGGGAGAGATGAAGATTACCTAGCTCATCATCCCTATCCCGAAGATATTTTATTAGTGATTGAAATTTCAGATAAAACAATAGATTACGACCAAACAACCAAGCTGTCTTTGTATGCAGAAGCCGGAATTTCTGATTACTGGATTGTGAATTTATCGGCTCGTCAACTTGAGCGTCATAGCCAGCCATATCAAAATGCTCAAAATAAGTTTAGCTATCTCAGCAAGCAGATTTCTTTATCGAATCAGTCAGTGGCAATTCCTGGATTTGAAGATACATTATTAGACTTGAATCGGTTGTTTCCAGAGGGTGCTAATGAATGATTTTCGCTCATTTTCTAAAGTGAGTTAAGAGGATGTTTGAAAAGTGTTTGATTGTGATTTTCATTGCGTTGTTACCCCCCTTAGTCCCCCCTTATAAAGGGGGGAAACAAGAAAAATCCGGTTCCCTCCCCTTTATAAGGGGAGGGTTAGGGTGGGGTAAAAAATATTTGATACACCAATCACGACTTTTCAAACAACCTCTAAGCTACTTATGCTTATTAGACAAACTAAACGCTTCTCTATTTAATGCTAATCAACCAAAAGCTATTTTAACCAATACTGAAAACAGATGAATTCGATGAAAATTGCAGGTTTGATTGAGTTTTATTCCTATACATTTTTATTTTTAGGCAAAATCTAAGCAGTATTGAGTAGATAGTAAGTCGAATTGTAGAAAAATACTTTCTCTAATGCTTGTTGCTAACTTAAGTAATCTTACAGTGGGGTAGTAACAAACAGCAAAGCTATAAAAGCAACAAAGCTTTGGAGTCACGAGCAAATGACAAGTCGAGAATTGCCAGATTCTAATCAAGAAATTCTGTTAGAAAGGTATCAAGTGCAACAGGAATTAGGCAAAAAAGCCGGACGGCGATCGCTGCTAACTCGTGACTTACAAACTCAAGAATTAGTAGTGGTTAAAATACTGTCCTTTGGTAATGAATTTGAATGGAATGACCTCAAACTATTTGAGCGGGAAGCTGAAACTCTCAAAGCACTTTCCCACCCAGCCATTCCCCGCTACCTTGACTACTTTGAGCTAGATTCACCCAACAGCAAAGGATTTGCACTCGTACAAAGTTATATCCCAGCCCAATCTCTAGAAGCACAACTCAAAGCTGGGCGTAGTTTCAGTGAAGAAGAAGTTAAGGAACTAGCAAAAGCCATTCTAGAAATTCTCAAATATTTGCATGGCCGTCAACCGCCCATGATTCATCGTGACATCAAGCCAAGCAATATTCTATTAACAAATCGCTCTAGTAATAGTGTGGGTGAAGTCTACTTAGTAGATTTTGGTTCAGTGCAAACCATCGCCAGAACAAGTAGCACTATGACTGTTGTGGGAAGTTACGGCTATATGCCACCAGAACAATTTAATGGGAGAGCTACTCGTGCTTCTGACCTTTACAGTTTGGGCGCAACTTTAATTTACTTAGTAACAGGTCAACATCCAGGCGATTTACCCCAAACAGACCTACGAATTGAATTTGAAAAGGCTGCTAATATTAGTCTTGGTTTTAGCAGTTGGTTAAGGCGGATGACAGAACCGATTATGAGTAAACGCTTGGCTTCTACTGAAGATGCTGTGCGAACCTTGGAGAAAGGAGGAGAAAATAATCAGAGTCAGTTTGAGAGTAGGGCAATTAATTCAATTCCTAAAAAACCTCATGGTAGTAAAATTTTGTTGAATAAGAATGCTAATTTTATAGATATCATCATTCCAGGGGCAGGATTATTATCTATTCAAACACTTACATTTATAATTCTCTACTTTTTTATACTTTTTATGATGAGTATTCCGCTTTTAGGTGGTGATGGGAGTAGTTTATTTAGAGGTATTTTAGTCATTTCTCCTGTAGCTTTTTTTCTGATTTGTATATGTGTATTTGGGCGAAAGCGACTTTACATAAATCGCCAGCAGATTTATTTGATTTATAAAATATTTCAGCTTGAGCATCACAATCCCTTTCCAAGTTCTAGACAAGAGATTTTACGTTTGGATATAAACAAAAGTGATTTCAATAAATATTATTTAACAATATGGGCAGGTATAAAAAAATATGTAATTTCTAGTAATGAACTCGATATTTTTACTGTAACTCTTTTGGAACTAGACTGGCTAGCTCATGAACTTAGCGATTGGCTAGGCTTACCAATTACAAAAAAGTAAACTTTGTAGAGTAATGTGCTTATTTTTATTGTTCAGTCTCTTCATTATTAATTACAAACTAAATTCTGCTGCGCCATCCTCATCCACATCTGCATCTTTACCCATCGCAGTAGGTTTAAATTTAGAGCCATGAATTAATTCACCAAACGCAATTCCTGGATTTTGGTGAAGAATATTCAACACACTCATAAAATCTCGCACAATTTCCCCTGGTGTAAGTAATGCTTCTGCACCCAAGCGATTAATAATTTCTTGTACAAACTCTTTCAACTCACGATTTGTCAAAATCTGTTCATACCCAAAATTGAGTGCATGAATCTCAGCTAAACGTTGCAAAAGCATCAATATTTCTGCTTCACTCAACGGATTTAACCGAATCACTGGTCCTAAATGTTCCTGAATATTAGCTTGTGCAACAAAACGACTTTCTTTTGTGCGTCTTTGCCAAGCTTGGTCTGCAAAAAGTCCCCGTTTGGGGTCTTCTAAAAATTTAGTTGTTCCACCAACGACAATGCCAAGATGTTCTGCTTTGCACTGCATGGTATCGTTAAACATTGCGAGGAGTCGATTATAATTCTTTTCCCGCGTTACCGTAGTAGATATTTGATATAAATGTACGGCTTCATCAACTAAGATTAACAGTCCTTTATAGCCAATTTCAGCGACAAATTTCGCAAATAGTTTTATATAGTCATACCAACTATCATCATCAATAATTACCCGTACTCCTAAAGCTGCTTTCGCCTCAACTTTAGTCGTAAATTCTCCACGCAACCAACGCATTGCCGCATTTTTTAAATTATCATCATCCATTCGGTAGCCACGCCAATAAGCGATAATCACGCTACCAAAATCAAAACCGTGAACTAAGTCTTCAATATACTGAACTACTTCTCTAATTTTCGCTTCAACTTGGTCATCAAAACCATCGTCATTCGGACGCATTTCAGTTTCTTTAACCACTTGTTGTTGAATTTTATTAATCCATCCTTCTAAAATTGAGACTAAAGCACCACCATCAGGACGAGTTTTTGTAGCTAGGTGGCTCATTAATTCTCGATAGGTAGCGACACCTTCATTGTTACTTCCAGCTAATCGCCGTTCCGGGGATAAATCAGCATCAGCTACTACAAAACCTTGCTCCATAGCGCGGTTGCGAATTAGTTGTAATAAAAAACTTTTCCCAGAACCGTAGTTACCAATTATGAAGCGAAATGCTGCGACACCTTCTGCAATATCATCGAGATTTTGTAATAGGCTTTTTAGTTCTTTTTCTCGACCGACTGCGATATATTCAACTCCCACTCTTGGTACTACTCCCGCACCAAGAGAATTAATTAAAGCAGTGGAGATTTTCTTCGAGATTTTAAGCTTTGCCATGTATTACACTTCACTTGATTCTAAACGCAGAAGCACGCGGTAAGTAGGTAAAGGATATCATCTTACTACTAAATATTACGACGGCAATAACAATTTAATTTGACGAAGTATGTCTGGTCATGAGGTCTTCATACATTGCAATCATTTTTTTGACATCTGTTATATGCTCCTGATAAACTTTTGGACTTTCGGAATCAGAATTGATTATTAATTCCCCAATCGTATCATTTGCGCGTTCATTTATAGAATCGATTAATAAATTTGGCATAGTGATATTTGCTTCGGCAATTGTTTTAATAGCACTATTAGGATTATCTTGTTCAACTATAGCTTTTAATACTTGTAACTCATGTCCAGGGAGATTTACTAAAAAATTAGTCCATTCTTCGGAGATATTTTTCGATGTCTCAACTTCCGAATTTTCACTGATATCAGAAGATTCAATTATCTCGGAAAATGGAAACAATTCAATATCATCTTCTTGAGAATTATCAGACAAAGGCTCTGAATTAAACGTTTCTACTTGTTGTAGTAATTCCCATACTTGATTTTGTAATGAGTCTCGTTCTTCTTGCAATAATGAAACTTGGCCTTGTAATTGCTGTAATTCGGCCTTGTGTTCTGCTAGTTGGGTTTGTGAATAATTAAGAATAGCTTGGATATTTTCTCTTTCAGTTTTGGTTGCTACCAGCAATTGATTATTTTGGGTTGTCTCAACTTCTAGCTCTTGAATTGCAATTCGCAGTTCGTATAATTTTTCTTCTAATTGGGGTTTGAGTCTGCCTAAAAGAGTTAAATTACTTTCAATCTCTTGTTTCTCGTGTTGTAGCTCAGAAATTTGACTTTGCAATTGAGTGATTTCAGCGCGAGATACATTACAATTTGACTCTAAACGGCGCTTCTCTGCTGTGAGAATAGAAAAAGCATTGTTCAATTCAGTTTGATTGTTCTGCAAATTATTAATTTCAGTTTGCAGGCTACTAACTTCTGTTTCTAATTGCTTCTTTTGTCCGGCAAATGTTCTTAATTCTCGATGTAGACTATCTCTTTGGCTACGGCTTTCTATAACTTGATTTTGCAGTTGTTGTGATTCAGCATAAAGTAAATTATGATGTTCTTCAATTTGATTGATTTCTCTAACAACACGAGCCTTTAATCCCTCCATCTCTTTAATTCGCTTACGCAGAGAACCTAAAACAAACATTTCATAATTTCTGCGCCGCTTGTCTATGAATAATGCTGTTGTATGGATAGTAACGGCAGTAATTACACCTGTGAGAAAGGCTTTATTAAAATCCCAGCTTGGGACAAGGCTAAGACCAAAACTCACACTAAAGGCAACTATCACTAGTATAAATCTATTGCCGATCGTTACTGATTGCATATTGCTGGTTTTTAGCGTAGTTAAATTATCTGAATAAGTAGCTCTCATAGTAATTTGTAATTCCTAATTCGTAATTCGTAATTTGTAATTAAAAAACACATACACATAAAATACTTAATCCAAGTGGTTTATCTGGGAAATCAAGATATTTTTCTCAATTTTGGTATCAGAATTGTTATGAAATCTCTAATTTTAGTTAATATTGCATAACATTGTTCTGTAAGTTACAAAAAAGCGCAATCATTAATGAAATAATTTTAATGTTAAGCGTTGGATATATTTTTATTTGCATGAAAAATTGTTAAATCTGCTTTTAAAAAATCAACAAACTGCCGTGCTGTACGTCCAGAACGACCATTATGACGAGTTGCCCATTGTAATGCCTGAAATTCTAAATCTTCTTGGGTAATATTAATTTCAGCTTGTGCCACTAGATGTTGTACAATTTTTAAGTAAGTTTTTTGATTGGCTGGTTCAAAAGTTAAGGTTAAACCAAAGCGATCGCTAAACGAAAGCTTCTCCTGCATCGTATCCCAGGCATGGATTTCCTCGTTATCCTTGGGAGTAGGTCTATCCACAAAAAACTCCCGAATCAAGTGGCGGCGATTGGAAGTAGCATACACAACTACATTTTGCGGTCGCGCCGTTAAATTGCCTTCTAAAACTACCTTGAGGGCTTTAAAGGCATCATCATCTTCTTCAAATGAAAGGTCATCGACAAAGATAATAAATTTTTGTGACACACCTCGTAAATGTTCCACGATTTCTGGTAAGTCTTTTAAATCAGATTTTGCTACTTCCAATAGGCGGAGGCTGCGATTGCTATATTCATTCAACAAAGATTTCACTAAAGAAGATTTGCCAGAACCGCGACTACCGTAAAGTAATACATGCAGTGCCATCTCTCCTGATAATAAAAACTCAGTATTTTTCAGCAAAGCATCTTTTTGAGATTCGTAACCGACAAGCGAACTCAGTTTAACCGGGTCAGAATACCTAATACCGATAAACTGCCCAGATTGCCAGCGTAAAGCGCGATATTCTGCAAATAAACCAGAGCCACATTGCCGATAATAAGCTGCTAATTCTTCTACAGCATCACCCCAATTATCTAACTCTTGTAGATATGTAATGAATTTTGTCTCTACTCCTAGCAATTCTTGCTCTTTATACCACACTACTGGTGAAATCGGCATGTGAGCTACGCTTTGTACCCACTCGCTCAAAGAAGCGCTGCTACACTCATAGAGACTTTGCAATACTTGTAAATCATGCTGAACTGCTGTTACTAAAGCTGGGGGCAAATCTTCAAATTCTTGCACTCCCGCTAGCTTTGTAAAGGGATTCTCAGAGAAGAGAATTTGAGTAATTAAATAGTCTTCCCAGTTTTGATTTCTAGCAGCCAAAGCGTAAAAGTAATTGCCGTAAGCTTGGAGACAACCCCGTGCATCGGTGTCAGTGTAACGTATAGCTTGCAACAGTTCCAGAAATGCCATCCCGACTTCGCCTTGCAGAACAGATTGGTACAGTAAAAGTGAGGCTGCTTGGCGCTGGAGATATTGAATTTTTGTATATGAAGAAGTATTTGCCATTGGCATCGCTTGATTATCCATCAATTAACTGTGTGGTATAGCTAAATAGCTATGGTAAATTGTCTGCTGACCCTGGCAGTAAAGTCAAAGTCTACATAGGTTTTAACAATGAATTTAAGTATAATTGCTGCTTTTGCCTACGGTATTTTAGCGATTGTTGGTGGGGTTATTGGCTACATTCAAGCTACAAGTAAAGTTTCACTCTTAAGTGGTAGCATTAGCGGTTTATTACTAATACTTGCCGCTTACTTTCAACTCCAAGGACAAACTTGGGGTGCGATTTTAGCAGTGTTATTTACTGCTGTTCTAGTAGTTTTCTTTGCATTAAGAGTAGTAAAAACACGCAAGTGTATGCCTGCGGGATTAATGACAATTTTGGGTATGCTGGCATTGGCGGTGATGGTGAATCAATTTGTGGCTTTAAGGTAGCATTAGTCTCTCAGCAATAACCACCCTCCTGTTTTTTTTGGTATGGCATGACTTTCCCTGCTTTGAATTATATTAGTACATGTATATTACTGTGACTTGTTACCTTTGCCTAATAACTTCTAGCATTCTCAATGAGTTATAGCGATTCTGTCTAAATAAGGTAAACGAGTGGAGGCGCACAGTACCTTTATCAAGGTGAGTCAAATTGTTGGCAAATATAGCTGAGTGTTGTTAGCGTCAGCGAGGCGTTTAGCTTGTGCTGAGTCAAAACCCAGTTGTTTCAAAACAGGACTTACGCAACTGGCATATTATTTTCAATTTGTAGTGTTCGCGTAGTGTCTCGCAGAGAGGACTTTAGGGACTTCCAAATAAAAAAACATCCCAAATTTTCTTGTGGGATGGGTGTCCCCACCCGTCCCAGATTTAGGGCGGGCTTTTCGGCCCACCCCACAGAAAGGGACAATACAGAACCTTTTCCCCTTCCCCTCGCCCCTTATCCCCTTCTTGGGACCCCACTTTCCCCTTTTCCCCTTCTTGGAACCCCACTTTCCCCTTTTCCCGACAAATGCCAAGAAGTCTACTTTAGTAGTTCGGCACCTCCTCGTTGTGGTGGCTGTGGGCTAGTTGATGTAGTCGGACTGGGTGCGGTATTGGAATTAGGAGATGGGGTATTTTGGGAAGCAGGATTAAATATATTGACTAAGACTTGTACTAGGGCATCTCGTTGGCTGCGGGTGAGACTTTTGATAGCTTTGCGATCGCCTTCTATCGGATTTTCCCGTAGTGAGTCATTCCCTGGATAGGTAGTATCATACATAATTTCGTTCACACCCAGGTAATCAGCTAAAGTCAGCTTCCAATCTAAGCGATAAATGGGGGCCCGCCCTTTGGTATAAATGTGATATCTAATGAGGCGATTTGCTAAAGTGTTGTTTTCGGCAACTTTCCCATTTTCTTTACTGATATACTTATTTTCTCGTGGAAAATCTGGCAATTGTTGATACACTAGCTGCCAAACATCGCTAGGCGTGACTCTTTGGGCAGAAGCAGGTTGGATACTAAATAAATTTCTATGTATTGATTTATCCGCTCCTGAACCTAAAACAATTACACTCACTAGTATTAAGGTAAGCAGTAGTGGTGTTAGCGGGAGCGGGGCGTTTCGCTTGTACTGAGTTGTGAGTTTTGAGAAAATTAATTTAAATAGAAATTTTTTCTTTTTCATAAAACAATATTTTGGGCGTTGCTGAGTGAAAAGATGAATTTGCCTGATTCGGCACTCAGCACTCAGCAATCAGCACTAAATCTTATAGTTCGCCGATAATTTCTGGTTGAGTCAACTCATCGGACATTTCGATAATTGCCCTTAGCACCGGCTTCATCATCGCATCTTCGTTACTTTCAAAGTCTTCGTAACGCCGACGTTTAGCACGATTTGCTACCTGAACCGTAATGCGGTATCGATTTGAGGCTGCACTAATCAGATCCTCAGCACGGTGCATAATCTGAGATTGAGTTGTCTCGAACTTAGAACGCTTTAGCATAATCAGTGGTTCTTGGGGTCATTCTCCAGTGTAACAGTACGAAATCAGTCTACTGCTGTCTGTTAAATCGCCAGCAACCTCTCTATTGATAGAAGCTAAAAGTATTTTACTCACTTTATAAGTAACTTGTAGTATTAAATAACGCACCCTCATGGCTGACCTTGTGGAAACTGCGATCGCAGCAGGTAATTTCAATACCTTAATAAAAGCTGCTAAAGCTGTAAATTTCATCGAAACTTTGAAAAGCCCTGGTTCTTTCACGCTTTTTGCACCAACTGACGAAGCTTTTGCTAATTTGCCAGAGGGAACTTTAGACTCGCTACTACAAGATATCCCCAAGCTCCAGAAAATTGTGGCGTATCATATCGCTAGTGGGGATGTTAGGTCTGATGATTTGGTACAGATTAACGAGGCAGAGACCCTTGAAGGGTCAATTGTCGCCATTGAATCTGCCGACGGTAAATTTAAGGTAAATAACGCCAATGTCATCAAAACAGATATTCTGGCAGACAATGGCGTGATCCATATCATTGATGCGGTGTTGGTGCCTGCAATGGTGGCGGGGAAGTAAGGGCAGAGGTGCAGAGGTGCAGAGGCGCTGGGGGGCTGAGGGGAAAGACTTACTGCAACTGACTTCTCCTCGGTCACTGAGCGTAGCCGTTCGCGCAGCGTCTCGTAGAGAAGTGCTGCTCCCCTACTCCCTACTCCCCACTCCCCACTCCCAGAATACAGCCATTGCGTGCGGGAATAGTTAATGACAACTGCCGATCTCCTTCACTATTCCACTCAACTTCAGCAGTGCCATATAAAAGTTTGTTGGGTTGAGTACACAAAGTAGCGATATCTGCATTCGCTGTTGCCGAACTTGTGCCAGCGTTGAGGGCAATTATTAATTCTTCTGTCCCCAAAGTTCGTGCAAAGATATAAAGTTGTCCTTGAGCATAGAGGACTTGGTAATCGCCTGTACGCAAGGCTGGGTAAGTGTGGCGGAGGGCAATTAACTGGCGGTGAGTATTAAAAATTTCTTGATTCCAGTTACTCTCTAAAGGAAAGCCACGGCGGGAGTCGGGATCTATTGCACCAGGTAAACCAACTTCATCACCATAGTAGATGCTGGGGGCACCGGGAAAGGTGAGTAACAGTAGAGTTGACAACTCTATACTGGCGATATCGCCGCCTGCAATGGTCATCAATCGGGCTGTATCGTGACTCGCAAGCAAATTGAGTTGAGTTAGCTGAATTTCCCAAGGGTAAAGTTGCAGTACTTCTTGGATTTTGGTGGCGTACTCGGCAGCAAATAAGGGTGGGTAGGGTTGATAGTCGCGGCTTTGGACTTGTTCTAAGACTACGCGATCGCCTGCTGCAAAGGCAATTGTTGGCCCAGCAAATAGATAATTCATTACGCCGTCAAATTGCGTTCCATCCAACCACTCGCGGGAATCTCCCCAGACTTCGCCCACAATATAAGCTTCGGGATTGATGGCTTTGACGCGATCGCGAAATTCCTGCCAAAAACCAGGAGTTTTTATTTCAAATGGTACATCCAATCGCCAACCATCAATGCCGAATTTAATCCAATATTCGGCAATTTCCATAATGTATTCTCGTACTTCTGGATTGTCGTGGTTAAATTCTGGCAAGGCGCGATTTCCTGCCCAACCCACATAGTTAGCAGGGAATTCCCCATTATATGCTGAAAGGGGCCAGCCTTCTATTTTGAACCAATTTACCCAAGGTGAATGGGGGCCATTTTCTAAAACGTCGTGGAAAAAGAAAAAGCCCCGGCTGGAATGGTTAAATACCCCATCCAGAACAACTTTGATATTCCGTTGATGGGCTGCATCAAGTAATTCTTTAAAAGCCTCGTTGCCCCCTAACATCGGGTCAACTCGATAATAATCGTGGGTATGATAGCGGTGATTGCTGGCGGATTGAAAAATGGGTGTGAAATAAATCGCGTTAATCCCCAAATTCTGGATGTAATCTAAACCCTCCATAATGCCCCATAAATCGCCGCCTTTATAGCCCTGAAGGGTTGGCATAGAATCCCAATCTTCCCAACGGGCCTCTTGCAATAACCGTTTGCGTGGCTGTTTGCTTCTGGCAAAACGATCTGGGAAGATTTGGTAGAAAACAGCGTGCTTCACCCAGTCTGGTGTTTGAATTTGCATGAAATGAATAATTTTTTGTATGTTCAGAAGCGATCGTTGCAAATATTAGCTTCTTTATGGCTCTTACTTATGATAGAGAATCTGTGATTTCTCAGTATTCATTAGTGATTTAGCCTTTTTGATGCTGTTTTATACGCAAATGTTATCAGTCTTAACTATTTTGACTACAATTTATTTTAGTTTTTAACAGTTCATATACACAGACTCGTCACTGATTGCATTCTGAGTCTTAAATCTTCTTTAATAAATTTATTTATTACTTAATTCTTCTTAATTTTATTTTCTTCACTTTGTCCGTAATGATTTAGGCAGATGATGGATTAGTTTAATATAACGCCATGTGCGACTTTCTCTCAAACCTAACCCCTTCCCTACTAGCGTTGGGGAGCAAAAATCAAAGCCTCTCTCTTTTTAGGAGAGAGGAATGGAAGTGAGGTCAGAATATTAAGTTGCACATCGCGTATAGCAATCTTAAATGAGATTGTGAAAATTTTTGTTATGGTCGTCTTTGGCGATTTGTCAAGAGTAATTTGTGATTAGAAAGGACAAATGACTAATGACAGCCGACTCCAAAAATATTTCACAAATAATTTAGGACTACTATAGTTTCAGAAAAATTACTGTTACCTTAGATTTCGGTAATTCTTAGATGCAACCGAGCGAAAATGTCTCAGTAACCACAGAAAATCACTATGAGGGATACGCAATTCCAGAATATGAGTTAAGAATTAGCAATTGTCTTAAGAATAACTCTTACCTCCTAAACTTATTTGATGTTATCTATAAAATAAATAGATAACTATAGTCGCATCAAATAATCGAAGCGACAAAACTACATAGACTGTGTTAATCCTAGAGCGACTTATCCTGCTATAACCACTACTTTGTTGACGGCAACTCAATTTAATTTAAGGTAAAAATGAGACACGAAAAACTTTCTCCTGGACTACTTTTGGCATATCAAGACTATCAAAATGAAGGAGATCGAGCTTTAGTTACACACAAGCGATCGCTTGGCATCATTGCCCACAAAAGCCCGGTCAAGCCTACTAAGAGCGTCGTTTTTATTTACTGCGACCCTGATGCAGACTTAAGTTATCTATCACAATATAATATTGAAGTCAATCAAAACTCCGGGAGTGTGCGGACAGCTTTCTTACCCATAGAGAGTTTAGATGTCTTATCTGAAGAAGATGTGATTGTGCGGATTAAGCCATCACGCAAACTTCATTTGAGGATGGACACTGCAATGGGAACAGTCAAACTGCCGGAATTTAAGAATCAAACCGGATTGACTGGTAAAGGAGTAATCATCGGCATTATAGACAGTGGCATCGATCCGAAACACCCCGCCTTTGCTGGACGAATTTTACACATTTGGGATCAAACACTGCCAGGGCCAGGAGTCACAGAGGGCGGCTATGGGGCTGAATTTACGGGAGCGCAACTGACGGTTTCTCAGGATACTGGCGGTCATGGTACTCACGTCGCTGGCATTGCCGCTGGTGCCGATGCTAGTTATGGTGGTGTCGCACCAGAAGCGGAATTAGTTGTCGTCAGGTCAGATTTACAAGATGCCCACATTGCAGATGGTGTGCGTTATATTTTCCGAGTTGCTAGAGAGTTGGGACGCCCAGCAGTGGTGAATCTCAGCTTGGGCGGACACGCTGATGCTCATGATGGTAGCGATTCCTTATCCAAAGTTATCGACGCCGAAACTGGCCCTGGAAGAATTGTTTGCTGTGCAGCCGGTAACGAAGGGAATGACAACATTCATGGACAAGCGACCATACCCAGTGGACGCACTCGTGGTATGCGCTTCAATGTTCCTTTAAATCAAGTAGGCATAGTTTGGTTAAACGCTTGGTATGCCAAAGATAGCGAATTAGAAGTATCTGTGCGGAGTCCTAACGGTTTTGTCACCCCCTTTCAAAAAATCATTACTGAAGGTAATGCCGCCCAAGATTACCAGTTACCAGATGCACGGGTGCAATTAGCGACACCAGCACCAGATAAAGCCAACGGCGACCATAATTTCTTTGTGCAAATACGCGGTATTGACCCCCCCTCGCCAGTCATGGGAGGTATTTGGCAGTTGCGAGTCCGCAACACTTCTTCAACTGACACATGTTTAAATGTGTGGACACTAGATGATACTTCGTCAGTATTTTTCACAGGTAAAAGCGTGAAAGATGCCTTAAAAATTGGTTCGCCGGGAGCCGCCAGCAGTGCAATTACAGTTGCCGCCTATACTACTAAAACCAAGTACACAGATATTGATGGCCAAGTGCGAGAAATGGGCTTAGAATTGGATACTATTTCGGAATTTAGTAGTGAAGGGCCTCTACGCAATGATGGACAGAAGCCCGATGTAGCAGCACCAGGCGCGATGATTGTTTCCACCCTTTCTGCCGATGCTAATTTTGACCGCTCATCAATGATTAATTCCAAGTTTGTGGTTCAGGCTGGTACGAGTATGGCGACACCGTTTGTAAGTGGGTTAGTAGCACTGCTGTTGCAGCGAGATCCTAAACTCGATCCGGTTGCTGTGAAAGACTTACTACGTAAAAATAGTGCGATTCCCGGCAAACCCGCAGGCACATTTGATGATAAATGGGGTTATGGAGTAATTAACGCTTTAAATCTGTAATTAGACCCAGAGACGCGATATATTGAACACTATAGATATATCGTGTCTCTTTAGGGTTGTAAAGGCGATCGCTTGATGTACCATGTAAGTTAAAATACGTAACAAAATAGTAAAATTATTCTTAACTATTGAGATACTTTTTAATTTTGTTTGTATATTTTTCACTTAACATAGTAAAGCTTACCTAAAATTTTTATAGTTTTATTAATATCAATGGTTAAACTTCGCGTTCGAGAACTAGCACAAGAAAAGGTTTACCATTTACTTAGTCTGACTTCAGGAGTTTCTGAAGAAGCTATTCGGACTTACGCAACACAGACTACTGACGATTTTAAAAAAATTTCTCTAGCCCTAAATTGGCCTGTCACAGAGCCTGGTGTTGCTCAAGTATTTCAAATGTTAGATCCTGTCAAAGCTAAGGATATGGCTGTTAATTTACTAAGTAAAGTTTCTGAGATTTCTCTAGATGATATTCAGAAATATGCTAATGAAAATGAAAATTTTAATATTACAGAAAAAATAGAAGATTTGAAAAAAATCGCCAAGGCATTAGATATAGAGATGGTAGAACTAGTAAAGCCTAAAGAGACAAGGGAAGCCGTAAAACTCAAAATTGCTGAACTAGCTCAAGAAAAACAAATATCTCTTCAAGAGTTGGCAACCCAGTCTCAAGTTGATTTTCCTATTATTTGTTTCTATAGTTCACAACCGATTGAAAATAAAAAACTAACACAAGAACCATTTCATAGTAATCTAAGTAAAATCAGTGTAGCTTTAAATTGCAGCTTGGAAGATTTGCAGGATAAAGAAAAAGTAGAGTTACCTCCAACTATGTTGCGAGTTCAAGAATTTTTTGAGACGACAGATTTAAATATAAATGATTTGAGTTTGTTAACGGGAGTCAATAGTGAATTTATAGATTTAATTGCCACTAATCCTATAGATATAAGAAACATACCAAGATGGGGAGAGGAAAAAGTCATATGTGAAATAATATGTAAATTTTTGCATTGCAACTGTAATTAATTTACGGCAATTTTATCAGTGGAATTTTATCAACAAGACATTCGTAATAATCAATATACAGAGAGTATTCTAACCAAGAGTAATTTTCAAAATGCACTTGCAGGACAGAAGCTTATTCAAAAAATACTAATAGGTATTTTGTGTATTGTCGTAGCTGCTTTCGTTAGTATAGTAACGCTTCTAGCAGGTGGAGTATTAACAGCTATACCCAGTAATTTTAACATTAATCATTTTAATTTAATAGAAATTACTGCAATTCTTTTATATGGCATAGCATTAATAATATTTGTAGTTCGCAGTTACGAAGTAGTATTAGCTACTGTTATCTTGATAGTTATCGGAGTTGTTATTTATATTTGTTTCGAGGCAAATCATAAGACTACTGGAATAGGATTCTGGCTATTATGTCTAGGTTTGAGCATAACTTTTGCGTGGGTTAGTGCAACTATTACAGCATTATTTATAGCCATTAGTTTTATTTACTGTGGAGTTATAGGTGAATTCCTAGCTATTATGGGATATGGGCTGATTGCTGAAGCTCTAATTATGGGTGTATCAAAAATTCTATCAGACGAAAAAGATGGCGATCGTTTTATAATTAGAATTGCAGCAATTCCGGTTATATTAGCAGCCGCGCTGATTGCACAAAAAGCAATTAAAGGATCTCCTAAATTGAAATTGATTAAGGAAGTAGCTGTATTCTGGACATCAATAGGTGGAACGTCTTTTTATAAAGCAGATTTAACAGATGCTTGTTTTGATAGCGCACATTTGCCCCATACAGATTTTAGAGAAGCTAATTTAACTCGTACTAGCTTTGAAGATGTAACTGGATTAGAATTTTCTCGTCTCCAAGGAACGATACTAGAAAATCCAAAGGTGAGAAAACTGCTAGTAAAAAAAATAGGCAAGAATGAAGATTATACAGTTGCCAATTTCAATGGTGCTAATTTAAAAAAAGCTGACTTGACAGGGGCAATTTTGAGCGGAATAACTGCTTTAGATACTGATTTTTCTGGAGCAAATTTAAGTGGTGCTTGCATCCAAGAATGGAATATTAATAAGAATACTCGTTTCACAGGGGTGAAATGTTCGCACGTTTATTTAAAGTGTACTAAACAAGGCGATCGCATTATTCTTTCAGAACGGAAGCCAGACAGTGGCGAGTTTCAAGACGGTGACTTTGAAAAATGGATCGATAAATTACAAGAGACAGTAGATGTAATTTTGCGAGATGGATTTAACTTGCGGGCTTTTGGCATTTCGCTTGCTAAAGCTGCTCAAGAGCATGAAGGATTAGACTTTTCTCGTTATAGTATTGAAAATAAGGGTGGAGGCATATTTGTTGGCAAAGTCGGTGTGTCTCCACAAGCTGACAAATCGGCTATTCACCAAACAATTACAAATTATTATTATAACGAATTATATATTCAAGGTGAAAAAGCAAATATATTACTAAATCCAGCAGGAGAAGTTGAAATTATGGAAAGCAATAATCAAAATATTAATGCAGATGGAAATGTCGATATGTCTAGCGGTAATAATATTACCGTAGGTGGCAATGTCACAAACTCTAACTTGACACTGGCAGATGCAAACAGTCAAGTTAGTAATTCGATTCAACAGCTTAGAGATATTAGTACTGATACTAGTGGCGATTTAGCAAAGATTTTAAGCACTTTGCAAAAATCGATCAATGATGAACCTGCCCTTTCTGAAAATCAAAAAAAAGAGGCGCTAGAAGCTGTAGAAACTATAGCAGAAGAAGGTAAAAAACCATCAGGAGAACGAGCAAATAAACTCTGCTCAATGGCTCTCAATGCTCTTAAAGGTATAGCATCTGCTGTTACGGATGCTAGTAAACTAGCCGAAGTCTTCAAAACTTATTTGCCTACTCTTGCAAGCATACTGGGCATTTAGGTTCTGAAGAAAGCTCAACAGCTAAAGATAACAGCAGTAAATCTGTAATTGGAAGTAGAAATTCATGCATTAAGTCTGTAGAAAGATAGGTAATTAAAACTCATAAATTTGATAAATTGGTCTTAAGTATAGGCTAAAAATTGCCCGCCCTTTGACGAAGGAATTGCTGATGAATTATCAAAAGCTAGATGCTGCACTTGCTACAGCGCTGAATGATACTCAAAACCTAGAGCAACCGAGTTTGGTGGTTTTCATCCATACCGAACCAATTTTAGACTCGGCAGCGATCGCTATTTTAGAAAGTTTAGGCGTTAGTGGTGTTAGCAGTGGCAAAGATATTTTCACAGCAACACTTTCACCAAATGCCATTTCACAGTTATCAGAGCAACCTTGGGTGATGAGTTTGAAGCGATCGCAGCAATTAAGTTTGGTTAATAGGAGAATAAATATAGGCAAGTTGGGCGTTTAATGGCTATTGTCTACCTTTTGTACAGATCATTTTTTGCTGTTACTGTGAATCAGGTTTTGGTTTTTCTGGAAACTTACACTTCACTTGAATTTCCAAATTACTTTCAGCAGAGCCTTCGGTAATGTAAGGAATACCTGCTTTACCACCCAACTTAATGCCAAATTTAAGACTTACCTCCTCAATCTCCGCAGTATTAAAGTCTTTAAAAGCACTCAGAGCATAAATAGTATAAGAGCGAATCATTTGCCGAGCTTGTTGCATCCGAGCGATCGCATCTGTTCGCACATCCTTGTATTCTATGCCATCGTCGTCCTCCTCAATTTCCGAAGTTATTTCGGTGGCTGTGACATTAATCTCAATCTGCTCAATCTCCCCGTCTGCTTCAAAAAATAGTTGCTGTACTTCTGACATAAGCTACCTCAATTAAAGTTTTGTAACGTATCTGAATAAATTTCAGCTTGCTTGCAGAAAAATAACAGATGGTATTGTTTCTAGTAACACAGCCATTGATTGTGTCTGTCAAGATTATCCCGCATTTACCAACCCAAGGTGTGTTAAATGGCACGATACGCGCTTGTTATTGGTATCGCCGAATATGTCAGCCCATCATTAACGCGTTTGTCGAAGACTACAAATGATGCTGAAGCTGTAGCGCAACTCCTAGAGCAATATGGTGATTTCCAGTCTGTGCAAAGACTGCCTCAGCGCTGGAATAAAGATAAAAACAGTTATGAAATGGCAGCGCAAAAAGTTACTGGCGCTCAACTTGGGCAAGATTTGAGAACTTTTTTACTAGAGCAAGCGGCTAATAATGAAGCGCTGATTTATTTTAGCGGACATGGTTTTACTATTTCTGACAATTTGGGACAACAAAAGGGATATTTGGCAAGTTCCGATTGTCAGATTGAATTTAAGGATAACGAAAATGTTGAACAAAAATATGGTATTCCTCTGGATAGCCTCAACGATTTAATTCAAGAGTCGCAACTGAGTAGTTTAGTGATGCTACTCGATTGCTGTCATAGCGGCTATTTCTTAGAAAGACAATTAATAGAAAAAAGTCTGAATGCTTTCAGTTCACAAAAGGATTACTACTTAATTACAGCGTGTCGGGGCTTTGAACGCGCCGGAGTAATTAAGAGTGAAGAATACAGCATTTTCACAGGTGCAGTTGTTAAAGGATTGGCGATAGAAAATGCAAGTAGTAATAGTAGGCGAATAAGTGGCGATCGCTTGTTTGATTTTGTCAGCAACGAATTGAAAGGTTCCGTACAGGAGCCGATTCGCATGGGTTGGGGACGTTCGATTACTCTGGTTACTTATCCCCAATTAGATATTCCTACAGGCGAAAAAGTTGCTTTCAATCAAGAAAATCCATACCGGGGACTTTATGCCTTTGAATCAGAACAAGCGCAATATTTTTGTGGACGAGATGAAGCAGTTCGTACATTAATTTTGCGGTTAGCAGAAAGTCGATTTTTGGCTGTAATTGGCTATTCAGGTAGTGGCAAATCTTCTTTAATAAAAGCGGGTTTGTTACCGCAACTGGGAGGCGATCGCCTCCCTGGAAGCAGTGAATGGGCGATCGCATCTTTTACACCAGGAGAGCATCCTTTAGGTAAACTTGTTGATATTTTAACTAGACAACAGCAGCAAAATAAACCACATCTATTATTTATCGATCAATTTGAAGAAGTATTTACACTTTGTCAAGACGATGAGGAACGCCAAGCTTTTATTAGTTTAATAGCACAAGAAGTAAAAAAGGGTGAGGCAGAAACACGAATAATTTTGACAATTCGCGGTGATTTCTTAAATCGTTGTGCTGACTATTTAGAAATTATTACTCTCATCAATAGCATTCCTCCCACATCATTCATCGTTACACCGATGTCTTTTCCTGAGTTAGAAGAAGCAATAGAAAAACCAGCAAAATTACATGGGGTAACATTTGAGCATGGTTTAGTTTCGCAAATTGCTGCCGATGTTATCAACCGTCCCCGGGTGCATTACCCATACTGCAATATGCCCTTAAAGAATTGTGGCGAGTTTGCATTGAAGAACCTGAATCGCCACAACCGCTTTTAACTCATGAAGGCTATGAAGAAATTGGCGGGGTTAAAGGAGCTTTAGACAAAAGAGCGACAATTTTATATGAAAGTTTAACAACTATAGATCAAGCCTTTACGCGTCGTTTGTTTATGGAATTGGTGCACTTAGGTGAAACAGGAGAAGTGACGCGGCGGCGTGCTAGCTGGGAGAGATTAGAAGCAATTTCAGATTCTCCACAACAACTGCAAAGGGTTGTAGGATTGCTGGCAGGTTCTCAACAACGTTTAATTATCACCGATGAAAAGACGGTTGAAGTTGCTCATGAAGCACTTTTATCTGAGTGGAAATTATTAAATACTTGGATTGCTGAAAATCTGGAGAATATTCGTCTGAGTCGTTCTTTAGAAGAAGATTGCCAAGAATGGCTACAAAGATTTAATAAATTAGATGAAGCACTATTGGCGGGTGCAAAGTTGGCTGTAATTTCTGAGTGGGTGAATAAAACTCAGCCAAGACTTACACCCTTAGAATCAGAATTTTTGCATAAGAGTTTGGAGAGACGCGACAGAGAAATTCAAGCTCAATTAGAGCAGGAACGTCAACTTAAAGAACTAGCAGAGTCTCGACAAAAAGAAGCGGAAGCTAGAGCCATAGCCGAAATTGAAAAAGCTATGGCAGCAGAAGATAAAGCCAAAGCAGAAGCTGCAAGAGCAAAAGAGGCAGAGGCAAGTGCTAAATATCAAAAACAACGAACTAGGCTGGCGATCGCCTCAGCATGTGGACTAACATTACTGACTATTTTTACGATTGGATTTGGAATTAGGGCAGAACAGAATAAAAATAAAGCTCTTGAAGCTCTTATTTCTGAGCCTATACGGCTTTTTGAAACAAGCAATCAGCTTGAAGCAATGATAGCAAGCATCAAGGTACTGAAAGAATTTAGAAAAATGAGTGTAGAAGATGGTGTGTCTCTAAATAAACTAAAAGCGTCTGTAATTGATAAGGTGCGAGAGCGTAATCGCTTAGAAGGGCATACTCAGGAAGTTATGGATGTCAGTTTTAGCCCTAATGGTGAAATTATTGCCTCTGCAAGTGTTGATACAAGTATAAAGCTTTGGAACAAAAACGGTAAATTTCTAGAAGATTTGAGAGATCCAAATAAAAAGGACATTGAAAGCATCAGTTTTAGTCTCAAAGATCCAGTGATTACCTCTTCTTCTGCTGATAATAATGGAATGATTAGGCTTTGGAATATCAACAGCAAATCCAAACGCGAACTTAAGCCGCAAACACTCAGCCCTGATAACTATATTGTGCAAGTAAGTTTCAGTCCTGATGGCAAAATGATCGCCTCTGCCAATTGGGATAAAACTGTAAAACTTTGGCAGGTAATAGATGGGAAGCTTTTACACACTTTCTCCAAGCATAATAATGTCGTTTGGGAAGTAAGTTTTAGCCCCGATGGTAAAATAATTGCCTCGGCAAGTGAAGATAAAACTGTAAAACTTTGGCAGGTAGTAGATGGGAGACTTTTACACACGCTGAAGGGACATCTTGATGCCGTTATGGGTGTGAGCTTTAGCCCCAATGGTAAAATGATCGCTTCAGCAAGTAAAGACACAACCGTAAAACTTTGGCGAGTAGCAGATGGCAAATTGCTACACACCTTCACTGGCCATAAGAATTATGTTAACAAAGTCAGATTCAGCCCCAATGGTAAAATGATCGCTTCAGCAAGTAAAGACACAACTGTAAAACTTTGGCGGGTAGCAGATGGTAAATTACTACACACCTTCACTGGCCATAAAAATGCAGTCAATAATGTGAGCTTTAGCCATGATGGTCAAACAATTGTATCTGCTAGTGACGATTATACTGTCAGAATATGGAGTTTGAATCCAATTGATACTCATCCTAATGTTAATGATCTATTATTCAAAAGCTGTAATTGGCTGAAGAATTATCTCACAAATAATTCTAAACTACCTCAAGCAGAGCGCTCTATCTGTGATGATGTTTAATTTATTTAATAAGTAATCGTAATCGATTTTGTAAATTTATTTTATTTATATTGAAAAGCTGGAAAGATAGTTATTTAACTAATTGAAAAATAAAAAATGTTTTATTACAATAGTATTGCTAAAAAATAAATAAAGGTTAAATAATGAAAACAGCTTTAGATAGTTTAAGTGAAATCAAAGTTTTGTATAGTGATTTGAGTGGTGAACTAGAAACTTTAACTTCGATTCAAAATTTCATCTCCCAGATGGAAGTATCTTTGAAAGAACCTTGCTTAAATGAGCCAAAATTAGAGACAGATGAATCGGAAATTATAAAATTTCAAGAGACATTCAAAAATTTTTTAGATGAAAATAAGTCTGTAAGCCAAGTTGAACTTCAAAAATTTGCTAAAGGAGTTGAGAAAATAAAGTGTAGGTGTCCAAAAAAACCTTGCCGCTCACAAGAGACAATCAGTTTATTTCTGAAGTCTTTTGAAAGCTGAGAATTAATACTTGCATATAAGTAACAAACTTATACTTTAGGACTTATGCATGTTACATAAGTAATACATGGAATTTGGGTGTTTCAGCCATGTTTAAAACCTAGCTAGTATAAAGGAAGCGGATAAATCAGGGTTATGCGAAGCACCTGAAACTGAAAAATACCGTCGTGCATATTATGGCTAATTTGTACAGTGCGTAAGTCCTAATGAAGTGAGTGTTTGTAATGGCACGTACAACTTATACTTTCAATAAGTAAAATTTGATATTCTGAATTAGTTTTTTGATTAACAGGCAGCACTATCTATTACCAACAGCATTTTAGAAAATTCATCCCAAAGAATCAGACGATCCCCCTTACCTGTGGTGGCAGACAGTCCTAAACTGAAGATGAGAGTTGAAAGGCAGTCTGGAGAAATTTTGTGAAAAAAGTATTATCAATCATTCTTGGTGGTGGCGCGGGTACTCGGCTTTACCCGCTAACCAAACTACGCGCTAAACCAGCAGTACCAGTAGCGGGCAAGTATCGCCTAATCGATATCCCTGTAAGTAACTGCATAAACTCCGAAATATTCAAAATTTACGTCCTGACACAATTCAACTCAGCTTCCCTGAATCGTCACATCGCCCGTACCTATAACTTTACTGGCTTCAATGAAGGGTTTGTGGAAGTTCTCGCGGCACAACAAACACCAGAAAACCCTAACTGGTTCCAAGGTACAGCCGATGCTGTACGTCAGTACCTGTGGTTAATGGAAGAATGGGATGTAGAAGAATATCTAATTCTCTCTGGCGATCACCTCTACCGTATGGATTATCGCCAGTTTATCCAGCGCCATAAGGAAACGGGGGCTGATATTACTCTCTCAGTCATCCCCATCGATGAGCGCCGCGCCTCAGATTTTGGCTTGATGAAAATTGATGATTCTGGTAGGGTAATCGATTTTAGCGAAAAACCCAAAGGTGAAGCGTTACGCCAAATGCAAGTTGATACAAGTGTACTGGGATTATCAAAAGAACAAGCCCAGCAACAGCCTTATATCGCCTCAATGGGGATTTATGTCTTTAAAAAAGATGTTTTGTTCAAGTTGTTGAGAGAAGGTATAGAAAGGACTGATTTCGGCAAAGAAATTATTCCTGATGCCTCTAAAGATTACAACGTTCAAGCTTATCTTTTTGATGACTACTGGGAAGATATTGGAACAATCGAAGCATTTTATCATGCCAATTTAGCCCTAACTCAGCAGCCCCAGCCACCCTTTAGTTTCTACGATGAACACGCACCAATTTATACCCGCGCTCGCTACTTACCTCCAAGTAAACTTTTAGATTGCCAGATCACAGAATCAATAATCGGCGAAGGTTGTATTTTGAAAAATTGCCGCATTCAACATTCAGTGTTGGGAGTGCGATCGCGAATTGAATCTGGTTGTGTCATCGAAGAGTCCCTACTCATGGGTGCAGACTTTTACCAAGCTTCTGTAGAGCGCCAAACTAATGTAGAACAAGGTGTTATTCCTGTAGGTATTGGTACTGACTCAATTATTCGCGGTGCTATCATTGATAAAAATGCCAGTATCGGTCACAATGTCAAAATCATCAATAAAGATAACGTCCAAGAAGCTGACCGAGAAAATCAAGGTTTCTACATCCGTAGTGGCATCGTTGTCGTACTGAAAAATGCCGTAATTCCTGATGGAACAATTATTTAATAGTGCTGAGTGCTGAGTTATGAGTGCTGAGTTATGAGTTATGAGTTATGAATACAACATCTAATCACTCCTCACTCTTCACTTCTTACTCAGCACGGGCTAAACGCCCCGCTTCCGCTAACAGCACTCAGCACTCAGCACTCATTTTGCTGATTGGTCTTCCAGGTAGCGGTAAGTCAACTTTGGCAAAACAATTATTGGCAGAATGCCCCCAAATGGCGCTAATTTCTACCGATGCCATTCGGGGGCAATTGTTCGGTTCCCAAGCTGTTCAAGGGCCGTGGCTGCTGATTTGGCGCGAAATTGAGCGGCAATTTCAGCAAGCTATTTCTACAACTAATACAGCTATTTTTGATGCCACTAATGCCCAGCGCCGTCATCGTCGTGAAGTGATTACTTTCGCCCGTAACTTGGGCTTTACCCACATTAGAGGAATTTGGGTAGATACACCAGTTTGGCTATGTTTAGCACGGAATAAAAAGCGATCGCGCCAAGTTCCAGAAGAAATTATTTTGCGGATGCACCGTCAACTCCGGGATGCTCCCCCAAGCCGCGAAGAAGGACTAGACAGCCTGAGCCGCTTATCAGAAAAATTGGAGTACGGGAATTGCGATTCCTTGGTGAGCAAGAACCACACTTGATTTTCTATATTTTTTGTTAATTTGAAATCAGATTCTTTTTGTTTGGCACTATAACCAGGCAAATTAAATATCTTTCATCTTCAAAAAAAACATAACGGGAATTTCTATAGGAGGCTGGTAGATGGCTGCAACCGACTTCAAGGACTATTACGCTATTTTGGGAGTCAGTAAGACTGCCAGTTCAGAGGAAATTAAACAAGCCTTTCGTAAACTAGCCCGCAAATACCATCCTGATGTCAACCCAAACAACAAACAGGCAGAAGCACGCTTCAAAGAAGTTAGCGAAGCCTACGAAGTTATATCAGATCCAGATAAACGCAAAAAGTACGACCAATTCGGTCAATATTGGAAACAAGCTGGTGAAGGTTTCCCATCTGGTGGTGCTGCTCCCGATATGGGTAACTTTGACTTTAGTCAATACGGCAATTTTGATGAGTTCATTAATGAATTGCTAGGACGCTTTGGTGGTTCTCCCCCTCGTGGTGGGGCGCGCCAAAGTCAGGCACGAAGTCACTCTTACCGCACTTCTCCAGGTACCTCAACTCATTTTAGCAGCAGCTTTAACGATTTTGGGTTTCAAGATGGAGGTGTGGGTACTGGCCAGGATAGCGAAGCTGCGATCGCTCTAACTTTTGCTGAAGCATTTAATGGTGTGAAAAAGCGCTTCAGTTTGGGTAATGAAACCATAGATGTCAACATTCCATCTGGGGCTAAAACTGGTACTCGCCTACGGGTGCGAGGCAAAGGTCAAATTAACCCCATGACTCAACAACGGGGGGATTTATACTTAAAAGTCGAACTTCAGCCGCACACGTTCTTCCAAATGGAAGGCGATAACTTGGTATGCGAAGTGCCAATCACACCAGATGAAGCGACTCTGGGAGCCTCTATTGATGTACCCACTCCCGACGGTTCAGTTAATGTCAAACTACCAGCAGGAGTGCGTTCTGGTCAATCTCTACGTTTACGTGGCAAAGGTTGGCCCCTCCCTAAAGGTGGACGCGGCGATCAGTTGGTGAAAGTGGCGATCGTTCCACCAAAAGACCTCAGCCAACAAGAGCGGGAATATTATGAAAAAATCCGGGCTATACGTACTTATAATCCCCGTAGTCATTTGAACCAATTTAGGCTTTAATCAGCAAAAAGAGAATCCCCATAATTGAAATCTCGTCATTACTCACATTTTGGTGACAGTCAAAGTATTATGCTAAACCACATCCTATCTAGAGCTTAAGTTCTGCGGCTTTGAGCTACTGTTCACTCAAGTGGATTTGAATCATGTTTGGATAAGTGTTTAACCGAACTTGAGATGAATTGTTGTTTAGTCCAGTTAAAAGAACTTGAACTATTAGCCTTGGAATTGTATTTCGAGGCACAATAGTTCCACTTAGTATTCAAAAGCCCACTGATTCCTTATTTTAAGTAGTTTGTTTTTATATAAAAATTGTATTTTTATATTGTCATAAATCTGATGATTAAATTGCTAAAAACAAAGCTAAATAATGTTGTTATCTTTTAATTCTTAACTTTTTTGATACCGCATACCTGGTAGTTGCGAAATAAAACCCATAAGTTCCAACTGTAACAAAGCACTGGAAACTGAGCCAGCAGCCATGCCAGTTTGTTGGACAATAAGATCGAAGGGTAAAGCATCACTTGCGAGTGCCTCCGGCACGCCTGCGGCGAACGCATCCATTACTGTTTGCAATTCTGGCGATAAAGTTGGCATTAACTGTTCTGGTGCTGTAGAAGCTTCAATCGCATCAATTTGTGGTATTGCTCCTAGCATTGTTAACAGTTCGTCTAGTTCCTTAAGAATGAAAGTTGCTCCCTGATTCAGTAACTTTAAGCATCCTTGGGATGGATAATCGTCAAGTCTTCCAGGTAATGCATAGACATCTCTACCAAATTCATTTGCGTAGGTAGCAGTAATTAAGGCACCAGATTTTAAAGGCGCTTCCATTACTAAGATGGCGCGGCTTAAGCCTGCAATAATCCGGTTGCGACGGGGAAAGTGAGTCCGATCGGGTGGGGTTTTTGTCGGGTACTCACTTACAACTAGCCCAGCCGTCAAAATTTGCTTGTACAAATCCCGATTTTTATGGGGATAGATGACATCTACACCAGTTCCCAAAACTGCGATCGTGCGTCCACCTGCTTTCATAGCAGCGATGTGGCTTTCAGTGTCAATTCCCTCTGCCATACCAGAAACGACTGTAAAGCCATTTTTAGCCAAAGCTGTACTAATTTGGCGAGTCCAACGGATACCATATTCTGAGGGTTGGCGGGTTCCGACAATCCCAACCATTGGTTTTTGTCCGAGATTTTCTTGGAGTTCGACTTCACCGCGATAGTACAAAATTGGCGGTGGACTCGGAGTTTCTAGCAGTAAACGGGGATAATCTGCATCTGCTGGCGTCCAGAAATGAGAATTTTCCTGCTGGTGCTTGGTGAATAGTTGTTCTGGGTGCAAACGCGATCGCTGTTGTACTACTTTTTCTAGTGTCTGAAAACCAAAACCCTCTACTTCTCCTAACTGTACCTTAGTAGCGTTCCAAGCTGTTGCCAGCGTGCCAAAATGCTGTTGTAGCCGTCGCAGTAATACTGGCCCAATTCCAGAAATTTGTGCCCAAGCTAGCCAATATGCGCCTTCTTCTACCACGGTTCTATCCTCACGCCTACTGGATTGAGTATTCCCAAATTAAGGTTGGCTGTTGATGTGGTGAGGGGGCAGGGGGGTAGGGGAGACAAGGGAGACAAGGGAGACAAGGGGGACAAGGATGAATTATTGAAAATCTCTCCCCAGTCTCCCCCTTCTTTCTTGTCTCCTTTGTTTCTTCTCCATGCCCAATACCCAATGCCCAATTCCCAATTCCCAATTCCCCTTGACTTTTGGCTCTTGACTCTTGACTATTAACTATTGACTATCTATCTTCTTATCCTGTGTGATGAAATATTTCTATCGTCTTCTAATAAGCCTATCTGGGTGCTTAATATTTTTACTGGTGCATAGTGGCCTTGGTTTATTACCTAGTTTGGCAGCCGAAAAAGTTACCGTCAGGTACGGATTGTTTGAGCAATCGATTCCGGTGGCAGATATACGCAACTATGACAAGACACAAAAGGTTTCTAGCGATCTGAAATCTTTTCTAGATTACCTCAGCGCTGAAGAGAAACAGAAATTTCAAGAAGCCCTTCAGGTGAAAATGTCCCTTGATATTGTGGCTTTAGATAAGCTGGTAAACACAGGAATGGGCAAGCAAATTTTATCTTTTGCTTCCCAAGCGATCGCTCGTCGCGATCAGGCTAGTATACAAGCACTACGATCTGCCCTGATCGTCGGAGCAAGATCGCCAGAAGGTCTAGGAATAACCAGCTTTCTAGAAGCCTATCCCAGCGATCGACTAGTTATTGAGGTGTCAAAAATTAAGAAGCTGGTCGGTATGGCAAATTCTTCTGCTAGTTCTGCTGATGCGCCGCCGAAAGATGATGTCAGTTCTTCACCTTTAGGGAAAATTGCCCTACAATATCAAACACTCGCCGCCCAGGATAAACAGTTCTCAGGTTGCTTATTTGGCGATTCTATTTCGGCTGGACTTGGCAATACCCTAGGCAGTGGTACTTTTAATTTTGGGTTAAATGGTCTGAGTACAATCTCATTACTAGAACAACTGAAAAGTTTAATTCCTACCAAGGTGAAATGCGAAAAAGCCATTATTGCTGTAGGTGGAAATGATGCTTTGTATAAAATTAGTGATGAATTATTTAGCAAAAATCTCCAAGAGGCGATCGCACTTCTGCGCACAATGGGAACTAAAGAGATTTTTCTAATTCCGGCTTTTTATTCGACAGTGGCAGCAAGCTCAGATCCAACTGTAGCAGCCCCACTGAAGAGAGTTGAACAAATTAATGTTCTGATTAATCAAGTGGCTGAAACAGAAAAAGTGCCAGTTGCCGCAGCCGGACTAGCACCATTATATGAAAATAATGTTCTGAAAGAAAATTTCACCAGTGATGGCGACCATCTGAATGCAGAGGGTTTGAAAATTTATCGACAAGCATTATTACAAATCCTGGGTAAGTAATACCATTTTGGATTTTGGATTTTGGATTGACTGAAAAATCTAAAATCTAAAATTCAAAATTCAATGGCTGCCGCAGCCAATATTTCTGCTGTATTACTATTAGGCTTTCCAATTCAAAAACCGTGCATAAAGATAAGCTATACCTTCATCAAGAACCATCCGCACGCCTTCGCTAGAACTCCACCATTTGTTTGGATTATAATCTTGTGTTGTCGCAGCAATCACACCAACATTAATTTGAGGGTTAAGTATTTTTTTAAAAAGAAACCAACTCCTACGGGCATGAACGTCCAAGGAAAAAAGATTAATCGATTCTATCTTTAAATTTGAATTGGATAGCCAACGTTCAAATTCAGCAGCAGATGCATAACTACGATCTTTAACCACAAAAGGTGTCGGAACGGCTACTACTTTTTCTGCTTCTAAACCGAGTTTTATGAAGGTGTCAGCCGATACGTCTGCAAAGTTCTTGTATCCGGTAAGATAACTTCCTTTTCCTAATGTACCTCCGGTAGTAATTATTTGATGATAAGAACCGTTTTGAAATTCAGTCAAAGCTTCTTCTATAGCGTAATCTGGTAGCCATCCTTCAACAACTAATACTTCTGCTGATTGGCTCGGGGAAGTTACGGCGAGAAATGAGTGTACATGAGTAAAAATGAAAAATATTAAATAAACAATCAAAGCGATCGCAATCGCCCACCCTTGAGCCGTAAGTGTCCACATTTCTTGGCGTTTGATTAGTTTGATTTTGGGAAATTTTTGACACCGACGATTTTTTATCCGCATTAAACCTTAGCTAAACGTTGTTCTTTCAAGTAGGTAAATACAGACTTATCTCCAATATCAGCAGGAATTGCTTGAACTGTCTTGCGCAGGGCAAACACTAAAAATAATATTGCCCAAGTTCCTAATAAAATACTTTCTACCTGGGTTGGTAAAATTCCTACCAAATGTCCTAACAACAGTAGCGGTACAATTGGGGTTAATACTTTGGTTTCCAGGCGATTGAAGCAAAAAGCCTCTTTAAAATAAATACCTGTTAAAGCTACGAAAATAAAACCAACTCCAAATAAGGTAATTGGCTGATTGTAAACAGCAAGAGCTAAAGGTTCACTACTACTGATTGCCAGAATCACTGATGCGATACTACCAATCGCCCAAAAAACTTGCAATGCTCGGTGCAGTGATGCCATGTAAATATGGATGGTAAATAAACTTACACCAAGAGCGAGACTAAAACAAGCATATAGAGGTGTCAGTAAATTTACAACAGTTGGGTTATTGTTGAGTAAAATCAAGGCGCTGCCGATGGCAAAGCTCAGTGCTGCTACCATTAACCCAGCACGGTAGATAATTACGCCAGTGCGATCGCTCTGAGTAATTGTAAATTCCCCAAACTGACCTTGATAAACTTCTGGTGCAGAGAGTGTTTGTGTAGTCATAGCTAAGAATATAATTATGATTCTCTAGGAGAGTACAACAGGAAATTGCTCAAGGGTTACTTTTATTATTATGAGCAATAAGGCGAACTTCATGTCACCATTTTTAAACTTACATATTTTAGCAGTTGCTTTCTGGAAATTTTTGTCGAATCGGCACTGCCTACGGTGAATGAAAATGCTTATTTTTAAGTGATGTGTAGTTGGCTATGCTCCTTTTTATATCTAGAATTTTCCTCTTTTTTTGACTTTCCCACAAATTACCAACAGGCACTTTGCAGCCTGGGAATTTTTCACTGTCTTAACTTTAGCAAGATTCACTGGTCTGATTTTCTTAAAAAAACAAGACTTCTAGCGGATCTTGTAAATTAATCTGTAATTGTGAGTGAGCATGTCCGCAATTAATGGCAATTTCTACCCAACCGTGACTGCCAACTAAAGCTATTATCTCTCCCACTTTCACCTCACTGTAAGTTTCACAGCCTGGTACACTCAATCCAGCAACTTGCACATACCAACTTTTGCCTTGCACGTAACTGGCTGGAATGTTACTCACCAAGTTGCCAAAGTGGTCAATATATTGAATGCAACCCACTACACTGGTGGTTGTCTGCTTGCAGTTGCCTATATCCAGGTTTACCAAACTTGCTGGATCGATTTCTTGCCCTAGCTGTTTGAGGGGGACACCACTAGCAAGATTAGCTGCTACTGGTGCAAAAATATCCCTACCGTGAAAAGTCTTGCTTGGTTGAGGAGTGCGCCAATAATTAAGATTTGTAAGTTCGACGGCTGCGTAGGCGTAGCCCGTCGTAGACATCGCCAGACTTTGACTGAGTACCCCGCTGAATATACCATTATCTGGGCCGACCAAAAACCCTTGAGCAAATTCTACTGCGATCGCTCGTCGCTTGCTTCCCACACCTGGATCGACTACTGCCAGATGCACTGTCCCAACTGGAAAATGGGTATAAGCATTCATCAGGCTAAACCTGGCTGCTTTGATGTCTTGCGGCGGAATTTGGTGCGTTAAGTCTACCACCGTCAGTCTGGGGTTGATTTGGGCTATGACTCCCTTGATTATGCCTACATAAACATCGCGATCGCCAAAATCGCTCAGTAAAGTCACAAGGGGCTGTCGATCTATCTGGTTATTAGACATATTCTGGTAAAAATATATAAAAAATATATTTTCTGTAGCAACAGCTACAAAATGTGTGCTATGTTAAGAATACAAGACATAAATGGAAAAACTAAAGCAGGTAATCACTATGAGTCAAAATAGACTACAAAGTTTGAGCAAATCACGAGAAACTCACAGAGCGAATATTCAAAGAAGCCTAGAGCATCGCTTGGAAATAGCTAGAGCAAAAGGCGACGAACAGTTAATTCGTCAACTGGAAGCTGAAATGAGGTATTCCAGCTAAATCAAGTTTTCATTGTTCATAGTTTTGTTGTGTAACCCGCTACGGCGGGTTTTTTCTTTTTAGAGGGTTTCCTGGCAATTCTGCTAAAAGCTCATCATCCTTACTCAAGCGACGAGATTGATTCCACTAAGCGAAAGTTCGTTCAACAATTTCTCAAAGGTATTGGTGAAGCGATGTTTACGATGGTCACTAAGCGGCTGGTAAGCAAAGTCGAATTATGCCGTCCCGTCTGCGTCTCGTAGAGAAGTGCGGGCTGCACCTACGCTCCTGTATTATGACCGAATAATTAGCAGAACTTGAAACACCGCAATTAGTGTAAAACTTTGACCGCAAAACTTCCCATGTTTAGATTAGATTACAGATTTTTACGCCTGTCTTGGCTCAATACTAAATATAAGTATCGATACTAGCTAGACCCCCATCATTGAAGACGTTGACTAAATCATCTCTCCCGTCTGCGTTAAAATTGCCGACTAGCCATTTTTGAGTATCCCCAAACCCGCCTTGACCTGTTGCCCAGCGCTGGCTATCAAAACTCTCACCATTAGATAAGTGAGTATCGATACTAACTAGACCCCCATCATTAAAGACGTTGACTAAATCATCTTTCCCATCTGCGTTAAAATCGCCGACTAGCCATTTTTGAGTATCCCAAAACCCGCCTTGTCCAGTTGCCCAGCGCTGGCTATCAAAACTCCCACCATTAGATAAGTGAGTATCGATACTAACTAGACCCCCATCATTAAAGACGTTGACTAAATCATCTCTCCCGTCTGCGTTAAAATCGCCGACTAGCCATTTTTGAGTATCCCCAAACCCGCCTTGGCCTGTTGCCCAGCGCTGGCTATCAAAACTCCCACCATTAGATAAGTGAGTATCGATACTGGCTAGACCCCCATCATTAAAGACGTTGACTAAATCATCTTTCCCATCTGCGTTAAAATCGCCGACTAGCCATTTTTGAGTATCCCAAAACCCGCCTTGTCCAGTTGCCCAGCGCTGGCTATCAAAACTCCCACCATTAGATAAGTGAGTATCGATACTAGCTAGACCCCCATCATTAAAGACGTTAACTAAATCATCTTTCCCATCTGCGTTAAAATCGCCGACTAGCCATTTTTGAGTATCCCCAAACCCGCCTTGTCCAGTTGCCCAACGCTGGCTATCAAAACTCCCACCATTAGATAAGTGAGTATCGATACTGGCTAGACCTCCATCATTAAAGACGTTGACTAAATCATCTTTCCCATCTGCGTTAAAATCGCCGACTAGCCATTTTTGAGTATCCCAAAACCCGCCTTGGCCTGTTGCCCAGCGCTGGATATTAGGAAAGTTTAGAGTACCACTGATAAAGTACTGCCCCAAACTGCCGTAATCCGTGTAGCCAGTTGAAAGAGGATCTTCTTTTCCTATACCATCAATTTTGAGGTAATAATTTCCAGCAACGACATTTGTTGTAATACTTGCAGATAGTAAATCTGTTGGATTGGACGATGCAATTAAGGTACCAGCAGAATTGTATAGCTCTGCCAAAATGTCTAAGTTTGGCCCTGGACTAAAAGGATTCACTGTCAAGCTAATCAGACCAGTACCTGTGACAAAACTATAGAAATCTAAATCTGTATTGCGCTCAATGATGCCACTACCACTGATAGACGTACTAGAAATGGTTAGTGGCTTTGCTGTCGCAATTGTATCGCCACAATCATCGGCTCGGTAGGTGAACCCATTTTGGGTTGTAATAATTTGCAAATCATCCTCAGTATTGTTAGCAGAAGCATACTCGCCTTTACTCCACTGGGTTAGCTCGTCGTAATACGCTGCTCCCATGATCGGTGCCCAGCCAGTCTCTCCACTAGGATGTCCTAGATAGTATTCTTGAGGGGGGGTTATTTGTCCATCATGCTTGAGTCCCAGCGTATGACCTACTTCATGAGAGATAAGTTCAGCCGTCTCCTTCTCATCGCCGAACGCATCTTCAGCAAAAACAAAGGCAGGAGTATCACTATTCCAGTTGAAAGAACCACGCTTGGCGATTCCTCCTACTCTTTCACCATACCAATCGTAACTGCTACCGCCGATCGCAATACGCACCCCCCAGCGAGTATCATTACTGCCGCTCTTAATCAGATCGTTAATATCTACTGGAGCCTGCGTTGTGACATTAACATTAAATGGGCTGAAATCCTCAGCAACACGCTGCCAGATATACTGAATTGTTTCAAGTTCAGCCGAGCTAAAGGATGCTATGTTGCCGTCGAAGTCGAAGGCAGGGATGATAATGTTAGCCAGACCTTTATCTGTGTTCCAGGAAGTACCAGAGGTGATATTGCCGTCGAAATCTAAATAAATTGTCTGATTAGCTCCTGGTAAGCTGTTGAGGAAGAAAGTTTTAGACAGGTCTAAAGAAGCTGATACTGACATATAATTTCATCCTTAAAGGAAATCTCTATTAGTTTCTCTGTATCAAGCAGATAACTTTACGTGTTTTCCTATGCAATCTTTACAAAAAGTTATAATCTGCTCTCACCGATACTGGAAATATTTGCATTTCATCTCGCAGGATGGTATCAACTAACTGACAAGAAGAGATAATGACCAAAGAATTTCAGAGTCTCGACCAAATTAATTTTGAGTTTGAGTCAGAATTGGTAAGGTAATGACAAATTCAGTTCCCTCACCAAGCGTAGAATTCACAACCAGTGAACCGTGATGTTTTTCTACCACAATAGACTGAGCGATCGCCAGTCCTAAACCCGTACCTTTACCAACTCCTTTTGTAGTAAAGAAATGGCTAAATATTTTTTCTTTGACTTCTTCACTTATTCCGTTACCATTATCAGCAATTGATATTTTTACGTTGCCTTTATGGATATTAAAAGGTACTGAAATACTGCAATTAGTGAGTAATGTTGCAAAGTAGACCGCTTCCGTCATGAGTTAGACCGCTCCCATAAGTTCGGAAGCTACTCCCATAAGTTCGGAAGCTACTCCCATAAGTTTGGGAGCTACTCCCATAAGTTCGGGAGCTGCTCCCATAAGTTCGGGAGCTGCTCCCGTAAGTTGTGAAACCGCTCCCATAAGTTCGGGAGCTGCTCCCATAAGTTTAGGAACTGCTCCCGTAAGTTTGGGAGCCGCTACAGTTGCAATATTGATAACTACAGCTTAAGTATAGTGACACCAACTTCAATAGATGATACCTTAAGCATTTAAAGGTAAAGGCACGCAGCCATGCACTTCTACTGCGTATTACATCCAAAATTTTTGTATTTTCCTTATTTTGTCAAAATCCGAAATATTGCATAGTAAACTTGTATAAAATTTCAGTGATACCACCTCTCTAAAATCTATCACTAAATTCAAACCCCCAAACCCAGATTTCATCTGACTTTCTTTCTTAATTACGAATTACGAATTAGTGATTATGCCGCCAGACTACTCCGGTCAAAATCTCCGAGGTCGCTCTTTTAAAGGTCAAAACTTGACTGGAGCCAACTTTAGCAGTCAGGATATTAAAGGGGCAGATTTTACCAACGCTATTTTAAAAGATGCTGACTTCACAGGTGCTAAAGCTGGACTACAGAAGCGTTGGGTAATTGGGTTGCTGATAATATCATGGCTACTATCAGCACTATCAGGATTTTTCTCAACCCTAGTTGGTGTATTGATAGCATCTATTTTTGACACCAGAATCACTCAAAAGCCCATTACCGGGGTAGCCACTCTAATTGTATTGGCCGTCTTTTGTATTGTAACTATTCGTAAGGGTTTAACAGCCATCGCATTTGCCATAGCGATCGCCGTCGCCATCACTATCGGGTTTGCCGTTGCTATCATCATCTTCGGAGCCAGTTCTTTAGCGTTCGCCGGAGTCTTTACCTTTGCCGGAGCCATCGGCATCGCCATTTCTGGAGTCATCGCCGTCGCCATCGCTGGAGGCATTGTTGCAGCTATCGTCGAAGCCGGAGCAATTACTGGAGGCATTGTTGGAGCTATCGTCGGAACTGGAGCAATTACTGGAGGTATTGTTGGAACTATCGTCGGAGCTATTGTTGGAGCCGGAGCTAATACCAGAACCGTCGCCATTACCGCAGCCGGAGCCGTCGTCATCACACAATTTGGTGCTTACATTGGGTGGCGCAGTCTAGCTGGAAATGAAATAGATGCCTGGGTTCGCTCAACTGCTATTGCTTTTGCTGCCACAGGTGGTACAAATTTTTTTAATGCTGATTTAACTGATGCTGATTTTACTGGTGCGACTCTTAAAAATACAGATTTTAGAAAAGCCAATTTAACACGCACTCGTTTTTATGAAGCTAAAAAATTGGACTTTGCTAGAGTAGACAACTCGATATTAGCTAAACGAGATATTTTTAACTTGCTAGTAACTGGCAATGGTAGAAGAAAATCCTATGCTGGTGCGAACTTAAAAGGCGCAAACCTTATCGGTGTAGATTTAACACAAGCAGTTTTAAAAAATGCTGATATTACAGCAGCCACCTTCCAAGGCGCTTATTTAGAGTGGGCAAACCTAACTCTAGCTCAAGCTGTAGGTACTAACTTTACCAGCGCTAAAATGACAGGTGCTTGTGTGGAAGCGTGGAATATTGAAAGTACAACTAAGTTAGATAATGTAGATTGTCGCTTTATCTATCTTCTTGAAAACCCGAAGGCACAAACAGATGACCGGGAACGCCGTCCCAGTAGTGGCTACTTTCAACCAGGAGAATTTACCAAGCTATTTGAAGAGGTTTTAAATACTGTTGATTTAATTTTCCGCGATGGCATTGATTGGAAAGCTTTTGTTAACGCCTTCCAAACAGTGCAAGACCAAAATCAAGACACAGAATTAGCTCTACAGAGTATTGAAAATAAAGGTGATGGCGTTGTTGTCGTTAAGGTAAGTGTACCTATTGATGCCGATAAAGAGAAGATTCATAGCGATTTTACGGAAAATTATCAACTGGCACTGCAAGCTGTAGAAGAAAAATATAAAGCACAATTACAAGCTAAAGATGAGCAAATAGTTATCTATCGCCAACAAAGTGGAGAGATGACAGAGATTGTAAAATTATTAGCAAATAAGCCGATTAATGTTCAAGTTGACAATAAAGTTGAGAATAAAAATATGACTAACAGTAATGATGCCAGCCGCAAAATTGAAATTGGTAGTGTTGGCAGAGATTTTAATGCCAGTGGACAAGCTTTGAATTTAGGTGATATTAGCGGTACGGTAACAAATACTATCAACGAGTTACCAGCATCTCCCGAACCAAAAAAACCGGGAATTAAGGAACTGTTGACGCAATTGCAAGCAGTAATTGAGGCTGATACAAACTTAGCTCAAGAAGATAAAGCTGAGGCATTGCAAAACCTTTCCTCTCCGGCTCAGACCTGCGGTGTACACACAAGTCTAATTACCCCCCTTAATCCCCCCGATGCATTGGGGGGAAATAAGAAATCTGGTTCCCTCCCCTTTGCAAGGGGAGGGTTAGGGTGGGGTAAAACCGATATTTATCAACGACTTCAGACTTGTGTGTACACCGTAGCCGACTCAAAGAAGAACAGACTTGAACTTTAGTTCAAGGCAGAAAGAGGTTTGTCGATCCCATTCAACTCAGAGAGTAAGGTAAAATTATCAGTAAAAGTATTAAGAATTTTAAAGAAAATAATCAATGTCCAGCATTTCTCTTGACAAAAGTAACTCTCATGTCGTTGTTATTGGTGCGGGCATAGGTGGACTGACAGCTGGGGCATTATTAGCTCATAGAGGTTACAGCGTCTTAATTTTGGATCAAGCCCTCGTACCAGGAGGCTGTGCTTCGACCTTTAAACGCCAGGGATTTACCTTTGATGTGGGCGCAACTCAGGTGGCGGGGTTGGAACCAGGGGGAATTCACCACCGGATTTTCTCAGAATTGTCAATAGATTTGCCACAAGCAACGCCTTGCGACCCTGCTTGTGCGGTGTATTTACCAGGGGAAACCACACCCATCAACGTTTGGCGCGACCAAGAGAAATGGCAAGAGGAACGACAAAAACAGTTTCCTGGTAGCGAACCATTTTGGCAATTGATGGCAACTTTATTTGCTGCTAGTTGGGAATTTCAAGGACGCGACCCCCCGGTGCTACCACCGCGTAATTTATGGGATTTGTGGCAGCTAACTCAGGCGGTGCGTCCGAGTACATTAATTACCGTACCCTTCACCTTGTTTACGGTAGGAGATGCTTTACGGTTATGTGGACTGGGAAATGACCGACGGCTGAGAACTTTTTTGGATTTGCAACTGAAGCTATACTCCCAGGTAGATGCAGAAGAAACAGCATTACTTTACGCAGCCACAGCGTTGAGTGTATCCCAACTGCCCCAAGGATTGTTTCACCTCCAGGGAAGTATGCAAGTATTAAGCGATCGCTTGGTACAATCCTTAGAGAGAGACGGCGGCAAACTATTGATGCGCCACACTGTAGAACAAATCAAAGTAGAAAATGGTAAAGCCAGTGCTGTTGTTATAAGAAATCAGAAAACTGGCGAAGTTTGGACAGAAGCAGCCGACCACATAGTTAGCAATGTCACCGTGCAAAACTTGGTACAGTTATTGGGACAAGTGCCATCTGGTTATAAAAATCGGGTAGAAAAACTGCCCCAAGCATCGGGTGCTTTTGTGGTCTATTTGGGTGTAGATGCCAGCGCGATTCCGCTTGGATGTCCTCCCCACCTGCAATTTCTGTATGATGTCAATGGCCCCATTGGCGAGAATAATTCCCTATTTGTTTCCGTCAGTCATCCTGGAGATGGTCGCGCACCGGAGGGGAAAGCGACAATTATCGCTTCTTCCTTTGTCGATCCCGCACAGTGGTGGCAGACTGATGATTATGAAGGACTAAAACAAAAGTTTACCCAAGAAGCGATCGCTCGTCTTGCCCAATACTTCTATCTCAAACCAGAAACTATTATTCATCAAGAAGCCGCAACACCGCGCACTTTTGCCCATTTCACAGCCCGCGATCGCGGTATAGTTGGCGGCATCGGTCAAAGAATTCCCACCTTTGGCCCCTTTGGGTTCGCCAATCGGACACCAATCGAGAATTTGTGGTTAGTTGGTGATTCCACCCATCCCGGCGAAGGTACTGCTGGGGTGAGTTATTCAGCGCTAACAGTAGTTAGGCAAATTGAGGCGTGAAGAAGGCAGATTTAACTATAATTGAAAACTCTGCCTTGATTAAAAGGTAAGTCATACTTATAACCGATGGCAAACAGCACACAAAACTGGTCAAATTAAGTTAGTGTTGCGAATGCTGGAGTAATGACAGACAGCGTTTTAATTCTTGGTGGACGAGGGCGGATTGGTAGCAGTGTTGCTCAGGATCTCGCTACTCATACGCAGGCTCAAATTACGATTACTGGACGTTCTGCGGAGTTTGGGAAGGCTGTTAGCTTGTCTTCAGGAGGACAAGTGCAGTTTTTGGTATTGGACTTGGCAGAAGTTGACAAGTTGCGAGATGCGATCGCAAACTCTAATTTAGTCATCCATTGTGCCGGGCCATTTCACTATCGAGATACGAATGTTCTCGAAACCTGTATCGCTGAAGGCGTTAATTATCTAGATGTTAGCGACCATCGGTCTTATACCAGCAAAGCTTTGAATTATCATGAAAAAGCTGCTGCTGCTGGCGTGACAGCAATTATTAATACTGGCATTTTTCCTGGTATTTCTAACAGCATGGTACGTCAAGGTGTTGAACAATTTGATAAACCAGAAAAGATTCATTTAAGTTATTTAGTTTCTGGTTCTGGTGGTGCTGGCATTACAGTGATGCGGACAACTTTTCTTGGGTTGCAGTATCCTTTTGAGACTTGGATAGATGGAAAATGGGAAATAGTCAAGCCTTATAGTGAAAGAGAAGTAGTTGAGTTTCCACCTCCATATGGACGCACCGGAGTTTACTGGTTTGATATGCCAGAAACCTTTACACTGCCCCATGCATTCCCATTAGTGAAAACTGTAATTACTAAGTTTGGTTCCGTTCCAGATTTTTATAATCATCTAACTTGGATTGCGGCACACGTTTTCCCCAAGTGGTTAATGCAGCGTCGTTACATGATTGAATTTCTGTCTCATGTCAGCCATTCAATGACAGATGTCACTAATAATTTTAGTGGAATTGGAGTAGCAGTTCGTTCTGAGGTTACAGGGCAGAAAAATGGTGAAACAGCCGTTTATTGCTCAACTGTAGTGCATGAAAATACAGCTGTGGCTTCTGGTTGTGGCACAGGTACTATTGCCCAATTATTGCTAGAAGGTAAACTCAAAAAACCTGGAGTTTTTCCTGTAGAAGAAGCATTACCAACAAATTTATTTGAAGAAGTAATGCAAAGTCGAGGAATAAAAATTAATCACAGTTGGTCATAAGTAGTTTATCCGATAAGAAAGTAAAATATCAGTCTACTTGAGCAGACTTGAGCTATTATTCCAGAATTTGATGTCTGGACGGGATGTTACTAAGCACGATAATTTGGGACTATAGCGATTCTCATTTTAAACAGATACACGGGTAAGATTACACAATTTTGTGCTACTACTAAATCATTTGTGAACCACGAGATCCTCGACTTTTCTAAGAATTCGAGGATTTTAGTCTTGTGAATCAGATTACTATAAAAACTAAAAATTAATATACCTTGAGGTAGAAGAAAGAACTGTACCTAAACACTTAGGATGCCTTTGAGCCTCAGATATTTAATCTATCTTCTACCTCAAAAGGCTCATAACAAAAAGATTAGGAGATTTTTTTCATGCAAAAAATTCTATTAAGTTTAAAACAAGTATTACGTTCAAGCTTTTTGGTTATTAGCTTGATGGTTTTCATCGGCTTGTCAGGTTCTTTCATTTTGGTTCAGCAAACTAGTCATGCAACTACTCTTGAAGAATTAAAACTAATACCTCCAGAGTATAAACCAAATTCTGAAGAAAAAATTAATCGTGCTAACGAATACGATCCAGGTGTTGGTATTCAAGAAGAAGACAGACAAAAAGCTTATGAGCAAGCAAAAAAAGATTCAAAAAACCTCAATACTATAGAGAAGACTTATGAAAGAAATTTAAAGGCTGAACAAAAACAAAATCCCCCAGAAAGTTTTGGTGAAAAAGCGAAAGAAGTTATTGAAAAAGTGACAGGTAAATAGGGAACTGTAGCGACTTTCAAGAAAGTCGCTACATCCAAGAAATCTTTTTACTCAAATTCATCTATTGTGGTGGGAGGAGTAGTCTTTCTCTTGTTAGCAAAATGGCGCTCATACCACTTCATTAATGGAGTTGCACTAATTCCATGCACAACGACCGAGGCTACAATAGTAGTGTAAGTTATCCAAGCAATTTGTTCGGCTGCCTCACCTTTCAAACCATGACTAAAGGCATAGGCTAGATAATATAAAGAACCAACTCCGCGAATCCCAAACCATCCAAATAACAACCGAGTTCCTGGGTGGAAGGTTCGGCGGCGTGAATCTAAAGGACGTTTGCCTATTGTGCTAATCCAAACTCCTAAAGGTCTGACGATCAAGAATAACAAAACTATTACTAACACAGATTGCATAGCATAATTAAGTATTGGTTTCAATAATAATATTGAACCCAATAGTAAAATTGTCCCAACTTCCAGTAGTTTTTCGATTTGCTCAACAAATTCTAATTGTTCTATCGGTTTTTCAGGATTTCTGTAACTGCGTTGAACAACTAACCCAGCAATAAATACTGCTAGAAATCCATAACCATTAACCATTTCTGTTAATGAATAAGTTAATAGAATTGTGCTGATAGCAATAAAATCTTCCATTAACTCATCGGTAGCACGGCGTTTTTGAACTTTTTTTTCAATCCAAACTATAGATTTGGCAACAATAATCCCCATAATAATGCCAGATGCGATCGCCCATATTAAATCAACTGTAATCCACTGTTGAAACCAGTTACCCCAGTTGTCATCTTCTAAGGCATGAATGCCAAAATAAACGAAGGGAAAAGCTAAAGCATCATTTAACCCACCTTCAGAGGTTAAACCAAATCTCAACTCATCTTGGTCATTTATACTGGTCAATTGTACTTCTGATGCTAATACTGGATCTGTAGGTGCGAGAATTGCTCCTAATAAAATTGCTTCTCCCCAATTCATTCCTAAAAACAATTTACCCACAACAGCCAGAGCAAAAATTGAAATTGGCATCAGAAATACAATCAATCGCACTGTAATATCCCAAACCCCCAACTTTAGAGGCCGAACAATTCTTAAGCCGCAGCTAAACACAGAAATAATTACGACAAGTTCTGTTATTCTCTCTAGCAGTTCAGTATTAAAAACGTCATCTCGGCGTAATTGAATCAGTCCTAAGCCATAAGGGCCTAGAAAAATACCAACCACTAGGTAGATGATGGCAAAAGAAAGGGGTAAGCGAGTAATCCAACCCGACCCTAAAGTTACCATCAGTAAAAGTAGACCAATTACAAATAGGTCAATAATATAGATATCTACCATATAGCGATTTACATAAATATAAGGTGTTGCTTTGTAAGCTTAGTTGCAATACCTTTGTATTAGAATTTATCTATAGGCAGATTTTATGGGATTAAGAATTTAGAGACATCACCAAGTTGGAGAAGAAAGGAATAGATAAATTTAGCGTTGGCTTTGCTCATCGTAGACATTGCGCTTTTATGAATGGTTTATAAGCTAAACGACATCTAATTTAAAATTTATATAACTCTTGTGGCATAAGTCGAAAAGCCTACGCTAATTATGCAAGTTAAATGTGGAACAGCTTAATCGTGTCCGGTTAAAGGGGTTTTTGGGCTTTCTGCTCTGCATAGATTAGGGAATATAGCCAATTAGACGGAAATGATATATTTCCTACTTTCTGACTTGGACATCGCCAATTTAGTACAAATATACTATAATAGGTATAGCGTCCACAAAGCCTAGCCAAATGCATAATGGCTCTGTGAAAACCTTCTGGAAGATGGATTCAAGGGTTAGTTCGATGATGAAGCATTATATTCTCAACCTCAATCCGACTGCCAAGCATGAATGGGATCGGTGTATTTTACGTGACCCCCGCTGAGTGCCAAACGCCCAGACATTGCTAAACTGATTGCCGAAGCAGTTGGTGCTGATACAGGTAGTTATTTGGTCAGCGTGAATATTGAAGTTCAAGTTTTGCAGCAAGCGGCAGTACCTCAAGCCGAACAACTCTCGCTTTCTTTTCCAGAGGTGAGTGTGCCGTCACAACCACAACTGCGGGAAGCAGCTTGAGCTAAAGTGTAGAATTTAGCAGAAAATAATTAGCCTGCTTATGCACGCTTACTTTGTTAGCCGCAGACTTCAGTCTGGCGGCTAAATAATATCGTGTCCGGTAAAAGACTTATCATTAAGACCGCAGGGGGGCAGCACAACTCTTGGAGACGCTCCGCAAACGGCTGCGCTCTGTTACCGAGGGGCAGGTGGTCACTGAGCGACTTGCCTTGAGCGAAGTCGAAAGGAGCCGAAGTGGGAGCAGGGGAGAGGGTTTTGTATTTTCTGCACAGATGTATCGAATCACAAGTAATTAGCCGGACATGATATAAGTCATAACCCGGATTTCTCACCACACCTCGAATTGAGGAGTAATGAGTAGTGAGTAAGGAGTAAAGAGTAAGAATGTACTCTTTTCTTGCACTGGTATTGCGCCTGTTGCTTTTTTACTTATTACTCATCATCAAACGCTTCATAAGCTTGTGAGAAATACGGGATAAGTATATGGGCGGACTTAATCTTAAAAGGCAAAATTAATAGTGTTATTCAAAAGACATCTCCAGAAATTAATGACGATTGATATTAATTTTTACTCCTTTGTCTAAAGCTAATTTCAAAAACTTAAAAAATTAGCTCATACAGAGTACATGTAAAGATGAATGAGGTTTAATTTTACAAATTTTGGAGAATTGATTTTAGCGAAAGAAAATTTAGGAAAATGATTGTAAATAATTAGTATAAAATAATTGGCATACCTGTACTTCAGACATCGCTTTTTTCCCCCAATTCAATACATTTGGGCTATAATATATATATAGTTTCTACCAAGCTGAGTTAAGTGTAAAACTGCTCTGTGATAGCCTTTTGGTAAATGGATTCAAGGGTTGGTCTTATACTTAAACACTACATTATTGACCTGAGAGGAAAATTATTAAATGATGCAACTGAGTCATTATCCAGCTGCGATCGCACAAGCTGCCCAACGGGCTAATGAAATAGATTCTCAGTTGATGGCAGTGCAGCATCAAGTTAACCGATTTGAAGGCAATGCAGACCGCACCGCCGCTTTTGAGATGGATTTGAAAAATGATGCTCAACGTAAGGCTCGCCGCTTTGAGGTGCTGCTTGTGAATCAGGAATATCAGAAAGCAATAGACACCCAAATTCGATTAACTGTTGATAAAGCAAATGCCATCGCTCATTTGGAATATCTGCGTAACCAGTTTAGTGTAGCTAAGTTGGAAGCAAGATTAGCGATCGCTCAACAACTCTCTGATTTTGAGTCTCGTGAATTAGTTGGTTTGTAATTACAACCATAAACCCCAGATGTGAATCTGGGGTTATCCAAACAAAATCGGTGATTGTCAGATTAGGGAAGTAATTATAATCTGTGGGACAGCAGTTGGAAAATTTGCTGATTAATAGTTGAAATATCAAAACGCTTACTAGCAGTAGCCCTGGCATTATTGGCTATAGTTGCAGTTATTTCCGTCTCTTGTAAACAAGTGCTAATTACTTGTGCAAGTTCCTGGGGTTCTCCTGGTGTCACTAAAAAACCATTAAGTCCATGTTCTACTAACTCTATTGCACCCCCAGCTTTGGCTGCAACTACAGGTTTTCCAGATAGCATTGCCTCTACAATCACTCTACCAAAGGGTTCTGGCGAAGTAGAGGTATGTGCCACCAAGTCACAAGCTGCCATTAACTGGGGAATATCAGAACGAAACCCTAAGAATTTGACGCGGTTTTCTAATCCCAGTTCACTAACTTGTTGGTGTAACTTTTGGACATAATCTTGTTCGCCAAACAGTGCGTCACCAACTAAAATTGCTATCACATTATGCGGACATTTAGTAAGGGCATCAATTAAAATATGCTGCCCTTTCCAAGGTGCAAGACGGCTAAAGTGTCCAACAACAAATTTCCCTTCTAATCCTAACTGTTGCTGTAATTGTTTAATATCAGACTCATCAGTTTGATAAATTTTGGGATGAAAGCCGTTATAAACAACTTCGATGATATCTGGGCGTCCTCCTGCTTGTACAAAGGCAGATTGACTAGCTTGAGAATTAGCAATTACTAATGATGCAAAACGATTAGCTAAGTTAACAGCAATGCGAAGATTAGTTTGGCTAAAATGTTCTTGGGAAAGAATATCATGTAAATGATAAACCAGAGGGCGACGACTGAAAAAACTTGCTAACGCTCCGACAACTAATGCTTTTTGGGTGTTGGCATAGATTAAATCGTATTTACGCGCTTTTTTAACTATCTTAGTAATCAAAGGTGCAAGTTGTCCCAAACTCTTGAATCCTTGTAACCAACTGCTTTCTTTGCGAACTTGGATTGCTTGAGTTGCAAGGACTTCTACTGGGATATGATTTTGTTGTAGTAAATCTTTAAACGATCCATCTGCAAATAAACCTACTAAAGCGCGATCGCCATAAGGTTTAGCAATATCTATTAAACATAATTCGGCACCGCCTGGTTTACCGCTTTGATCCAAAAAAAGAATTTTCATTAAACCTCTTTTTATCTAATTTGATTCGTATAATGCCCCTAGAATTTATTAAACTTACTTGTCTAAGTTAATAAAACATTCCGTACTTGCTGGGCAATTTGATTCCAGTCGTAATGTGTGGTGGCATAGTGGCGACAGGCCAATCGTGAAGGTATGGGGATATTTCCCAAAAGCACTTGCTCTAATTTTTCAGCAATGTCTAATGCTTCTGTTGAAGTCGTAATTAAATCAGGTGAAAAATCTGATAAAATTTCTGGCATTCCCCCAACTGGAGTACATAAAACAGGAGTACCACAGGCTAGAGACTCAACTATTACTAATCCAAATCCTTCAAAAGATTGACTAGGCATAATAGTCAATTCGGCAGCTTGGTAAGCTATAGGTAATTGTTCATCAGGAAGAAAACCTAAAAATTTAACGTTGTCTTCTAGTCCTAATTCTGTAGCCTGTTTTTGTAGTGCAGCTTGAATGTGACCGCGACCTGCGATCGCTAGCCAAACATCTGGTATTCTGGGCTTAATTATAGCCAGAGCTTGTAATAATTTGTCAACTCCCGTTCGATGCACTAAGCGGCGTGATGTAAATATAATCCGGCGATTAGTAGGCCAGCCTAGCTTTGCACAAGCTTCTTGGGATGATAAATTTGGTTGAAACCAATTAATATCAACTCCACCGGGAATAACATGAATTTTGCTCCACGGTACTTGATATTTATCGTGTAAAATTTTCCCAAATGCTTTACTCAAAACAATGAAGCGATCGCAACGATTATAAGTGTTTTGTTCGATTAGCCAATGCTTGATAAAAAGACTGAGGTTTTTATTAACTACCTCTTGCTGACTCTCAGAAGCCCAAGGGCCATGAAAGTTAAAAGTAACTGGTACTCTCTTTGGCAAAATATCTAAAATCGGAAAGCTATATAATGCAAAGTGCAAATTAATAGCATCTGGTTTGCTAGTTCTTGTTTTCTGGAAGTTTGTGCGAATTGACCATAATCTTTGCCAAATAGCACTATCCGGACTCGCCAAGTTAGTCAGCTTAATCGGCGAATTTATTTCAGTCTCTGGAAGACCAACTCCGCATAATTCAATCTGGTCTTGATTTGCTGCTAATTTATGAGTTAGTTCGTAAATATACCTTTCTAGTCCTCCGGGATTTTTGGGAAACCAGCCTAATCCCAGAGTGAGAATAGATGCAGATGAAGAAGTAAAATTTTCTGGTTTATTTTCCACTAATGTCTCTCCTATAAATATACTAAAACAGGCGCACATCTGTGCGCTTTTATATCTGTATGCAAACCTGAATCAATAGAATTTATGAATACACATTACCAATAATAATTTTTATATAGAAAACTAATTTATAAACTATTTATATCTCAACGTCAATAATGAACAAAATCTGTGTTTTTATTAACTAGATCGCACCGAGATAGCTATATATGATACCTCCCAATTCAAAAAGCTGAATGCTATATAGGAAGAGATAAAAGCCACTATAAAGTAATAAATATAGAACGTTTTTGTATTAATGCTTACGATTTTAAGTTAAATAACTAAGTAAATGTTGATACCTTAAATAATGTTTTAAATACAGCAGATTACAACTTGGTGAGGTACAGATTATCGTAAGGGCACAACAATGTTCATTGGTGTCAACTTAACGCGAAACCGCACGTCCGCCAAGAATTGTAAATCCCTGTCTCATAGCCAAAGTCCTCTTCAGTAGTTTTGTAGGTTGGGTGCAGCGATAGCGTAACCCAACATAAATCAGGTGGTAATGTTGGATTGCGTTTAACTCCACCCAACCTACATAAATATATCTTTTAATATTTTTTAAAAAACTCTAGGTTTCAACATAGATGAGCTTTATATATTGCTCTGCAATCACTCTGTTCAACGAAAAATCTCAGCCAAATTTGAAAGCAAAAGTAATTGGGGTAATAAATAATGCTAACGCTTAGTACTTGTTTCGTGCGCTGATTGATAGAGAACTAAGGCGTTTTCACGTAAAATTGCTACAGAAATAGCCTCAGCTTCAGCTACAGTAATATCAGAATCTGTAATTGCTTGCTCTAGCACTTCCCCTAAAACCTGGCGACCCCATTTTGCACCCAAGTAGTACAATTCTGGAATTGAATGGGCATCAGAAGAATACATTAATTTAGTAGTGGGAGTTAATTCTAACATCTGCCTGATTGCTTCCCGCATCCCAGATACGCTTAAAAAGGGTATTGCTAAACCGAAATCTAGATAAACTTGGGGATATACAGAAGCTAGATAACCAGCCTGCTGCATATAAGGATATGAAGCGTGTAGCAATACTATTGGTACATCGCGATACTGGGGTAACTCTAGTAAATATCGCAGATTTAGAGGATTAGCCAATCGTAAATCCAAGCTGGGATCGCCGTAGCCAGTATGAAATTGCACTGGTAAGCGGTATTTTGCTGCTACTAATAATGCCTGTTGTAACAGAAAATCAATCAGCGGTTTATCTGTCAGTCGCAGAGGTTGATTGTGCAGTTGTTGCTTGAGGTTGTCAAAGCGAGCCGCCGCCACCTCGTCAGTTACCGATTGAATATCCAAACCACTCCGATAACAGGCAATACTTTTAAAAGCTACTACTCCCAACGGTGGGGGATCGAGTTCACTGTTGAATCTGGCTAGGAAAGTAGCAAAATCAGGAGATTGCAGAATTAGCTGTTCTGCTAATAGTTCTAATCTCAGAATCCTTCGCACAGGAATAAACCTTTCATGCCACGACAGAGGTAGGATAGTTTCTGGCTGCAAACCATCATCTAAGTAAATTGCCTCTAGGTTAGCAGCCCGAAAATAAATCTGCGTTAGTTCTTCTAATCCTAGACTTTCTCGCCGTGCCAATATTGCTGTTTCTTCAGCTTCGCAGTTCAATAAAGCAGCAATCTCGCGCAAGCTACGCCGATAAAAGAAGGTATGACGGGCATGGTAGTTGATGATTTCAGGTTCGTAGCCTTCAGTAAAGGCAGCCGCATAAGGAGACTGGGCAGCTACTTCTGGTTTTAATATGTTGTGGGCGTGTTGGTCAATTAAAGGAATATCAGCCAGATTCATCTGTAGTAGGGAGTAGGAGTGGGGTGCTAGTATTTTTCTAATAATGTTTTCACTTCTGCCGTTAATTCCCAATCTTTCATTGCTTGCCACTCTGCTTGACGCACTGCTAAGAACGCTTTGGCTAACTGGGGATTTAAAGCTGTTAATAGGATATCGTCTTGCTGGAGGTGAGCGATCGCTTGCCCCAAATTATTTGGTAATGGGTCTATTTCCTTAGCACTGCGTTCTTCAATTGATAAATATCCAGGGTCTTGATTTACTGGGTTTGGTGGTGTGAGACTACGCTGCACACCATCAAGTCCGGCTGCGATCGCTGCTCCTAAAGCTAAGTAAGGATTAGCTGAGGCATCTACAGTTTTCAATTCAAAGTGGCTGGGACAGCCCGAAGCAGGGTTGCTAGGGACTCTCACAGCAGCTTCTCGATTATCTAATCCCCAACAACGGAAAGCACCACTCCAACTATGAGGAAGAATGCGGCGGTAAGAATTAGTACTTGGGGTAGTAAGTGCCATTAATGCCGGCAGATGGTGTAGGATACCAGCGATGAATTGTAATGCCACCTCAGAAAGACCATAGATACTCTGAGGATCGGGTAATAGATTTTTCTCCTTATGCCAAAGGCTCAGATGGATATGACAACCACTACCAGCTGCATCCGGGAAAATTTTGGGTAAAAATGAAGCGATGAGGTTGTGACGGTGGGCGATCGCTCTGACAGTTTCTCGAAAAGCAATTTGCCAGTCAGCTGCTTGTAAAGCATCGGTATAGCGCATGGAAATTTCCTGCTGACCCTGGGCCTGATTCAGGATAATACTGTTCGACAGGTATACCTTGGGCAATAAGTGCATCAGCGATTTCATCAATTACTTCACGGTGGAGATCCATTGCCTGAGTTGAAGCAAAAACTGTGGAGTCAGCCGGAATGATGCCATCAGGTGTTTGCCGTAGTAAATAAAACTCATTTTCAAAGGCTGCTCGTACTTCCCAACCAGTTGATTTAGCTGCCGCAATCATCCGCTTCAAAAAATTTCGCGGGCATAACTCCCAAGCACCACCATCTAATACCATATTGCCCATGACACGAGCATGACCAGGACTATAAGGTAAAGGCTTGAGGCTAGACCAATCTGGGACTAAGCGAATTTCACCTACTGGTCCTAAATTTGTTTCTGGCACAACTGCATCATACATTACGGGAACTCCCTGCTGCCCTACAGAAATCCCTACTCCATGTTCAAAGTAGTGAGCTAACATTCCCAGATGCACGGCTTTGCCACGGATAATATTCGCATTATCGCACCAAAGAACTCGCACAAATTTAACATCAGCTTCTTGAAGATATCTTCGTATTTTTTTAAAGTTATTTTTTTCAGCCATTGCTAGTTATTTTTATTTTTACTCTGTTATTTTCTCATGAAAGTTATAGCAGAGTGATATCAGATGCCGTGTCCATACATAGACGGTATCTTAACCACTTCAAAACAGTTATATTTTTTTACGGATTTCATAAACAATGATTGTATATAAATAATTAAAACCTAAAAATTATATGATAAATAAATTACTGACGCGGTTAAAAAAACTACGTTACAAGCTCAATCAACACATTAAAAAATCATCTAATCCTAGATATTTACAAAGAAATAAAACGTTCAAATTTTTACTCAGTCTGACTATTGGAGTCATTGTTACTACCCTTGGAATTACAACAGACTGGGCGACAACTGGAACACGCACGCTTACACATAATACTATTGGTAGTGTAAATATGCGGGTGCAAAATAATACTGAAATACCCACGCTTACACACAAAATATCGTCAATAAATAATACTATTGGCAGCGAACGTCTGTGGGGACAAAATAATACTGAAATACCCACACTTACACACAAAATATCGCCAATAAGTAATACTATTGGCAGTGAAAATCTGCAAGTACAAAATAATACTGAAACATCCGCGCTTAACTACAAAACATCGTGGATAGGTAATACTATTGGCAGTGGAAATCTGCGGATACAAAACAATATTGAGGGCATGTATGTTGCTCCTGATGGCACAGTTTATACTAATAGCCATTGGGATGAGGCGGCAATGGAAGCAGGAATATATAAAGATGGTAAGGTTATTGCTGCCCTTGAGGATACTCACGGCTGGAGTCGTGGCGGTGGCAAAGCTGTAACCGCAAATAGTAAATATGTTTACATTGCCATGACTCAAGGTTCGAGGGGCGATACAAAAGAAGATTATCCACCAGAAGGAACAACTTGGTATAACGTTAGACGCTATGACTTATCAGGAAAACCTGCGCCGTTTCCGAATGGACGCGGTTGGGATAAAAGTATGTTGATTACCAGTACTAAAAGTGAAGTCACTGGATTAGCAACTGTGGGAAGCGAGTTGTATGCGAGTGATTCTGCTGCTAACCGCATTCGTGTTTATGATACTGATACGATGAAGGAACTCCGCAGCTTTACCGTTGCTAATCCGGGAGCAATAACTATCGATCCACAAAAAAATCTGTGGATTATTCAAAGTAAAAATGGTAGTAAGCCTGCCAAGATTCTCCATTATTCCCAAAGTGGAAAGCAATTGCCCCAACAGATTGCAGATATTGTCGAACCAACTGCGATCGCTATTAATCATCAAGGTAAGTTGTTAGTAGCAGAAAATGGCCCGCGTCAGCAAATGTTGACTTATGACATCAAAGATCGGCCTGTACAGGTGAGTAGTTTTGGTTCTAAAGGCGGTATCTATGCAGGAGTTCCTGGTGAAGTTCGAGATTTGAAACTTTACGGACTTACCGGAGTCGGTACAGATGCTTCAGGTAATATCTATATAAATAGTAATGGTTTCAACAAATCAGGAACAGATTTGCGGAAATTTTCGCCATCGGGAAAACTAATGTGGCGATCGCTGGGATTGATATTCGTCGATAATGCAGATGCCGATCCTAAAACTGATGGTGTAGATTTATTCACCAAACAAGAACACTATCTGATGGACTACAGTAAGGCTGCTGGTAAGCAGTGGACTTATAAAGCCTACACCTTAAATGCTTTCAAATATCCTCAAGATCCACGTCTGCATACATCCCCAGATGGAACCTTTGTTCGCCGCATCCAAGGGAAGCCGTTTTTGTTTCTCACGGATATGTATAACAGCTTTCTGCAAATCTATCGTTTTAATTCAGCCACTGATGGTAAAGTCGCCATACCCGCCGGCATGTTTGTCGGAACTAATGGCGCAGATAAACCATTTTTCACCGGAAATTGGCCACCGCATCAGCCAGAACAAGGCGAATGGATCTGGCGCGATCGCAACGGTAATGGCAAATTTGAAAAGAACGAATACGATCGCAGCAAAGATTATCCTTATCTCGGCGGCTGGTGGGTAGACAGCAAAGGAGATGTTTGGAAAGCTTTGCGAACAGAAGATGGTATTCGACATTATTCTTTACAGGGAATAGATCCTAAAGGCAACCCCATCTACAGCTATAGTTCGATGGAAAAGCAAACTACTCCCAAAATATTTAACGACTTGCGCCGGATCGAATATTTCCCTGAAACAGATAGTATGTATTTGTCAGGCTTTACGGTAGATCGCCCTGCATTTAGTGACGATGCTGGAGTTGCTGGATCTGAGATTGCCCGTTTTGACAATTGGAGTAAAGGAAATCGTACTCCTAAATGGCGGATTGTAATTCCTTACGACGGCACTGGTAAGCGTGAAGTGTCTACAGCAGCAATCAGTGTCACGGAAGACTATGTATTTGCCGTGACAGTCAAAACCGCAGAGGTATATGTCTACAATGCCAAGACGGGAGCGCAAGTACAACAGTTAAAACCAGGTTCAGAAGTTGGCGGCGAAAGTGGCTGGATTGATATACCCTACGGTATTCGCGCTTTTCGGCGTTCCAATGGTGAGCATCTAGTATTTGTAGAAGAAAATTGGAAAGGAAAAGTGATTATGTATCGGCTGGCAGGGTAATACCATTTTGGATTTTAGATTTTAGACTTCGGCTGCGCCCTTCTCCTGTCGGAGACGCTACGCGAACGGCTACGCGGTAGTTGAGCGCAGTCGAAACTCAGGGACAAGCTCAGTCGAACGATTTTGGATTGTGAAACATCCATTGGATAAATGTTTCAGTTTTCCATCTGTCGCAATCATTTTTCACGCTTGGTATAAGTATTTACAGTAATTACGACACAACACAGCTTTCAATACTGCTCGGATGAGAATTTTAAACTGGAATTTGGTTTGGGAAAAAGGGAAAAGGAGAAGGGGTAAAGCTATGAAATTTTCCTTTCCCCTTTAACCTTTAACCTTTCCCCAGTCTAGTATTGCTATATGTACAAAAATATGCGATACATTTAATCGCATATTTAGTGTCAATTATTTTGTCATTTCTTATTTAGCCTGAACCCGCGCCTGCTTCACCATTGCAATCAAAGTTTGATGAGCGTCTTCCGCATCTATTAAAACACGATCGAATTGAATGCGAACTGGGACAGCTTCCCCATTTACTTGCGCTGTTAAATCCATACCCTGTGCATCAATTGACAGCATTTTGGCTGCGTTCGCATCTGTGACACCACCAAAAGCTTTAGCATAAATAACTACAGCATCAGCATGATCGTCATTCATGTGCTTGCAGATGCGCGAACTAATTTCAGCAGAAAAACCATTAGACATTGTGAACTTAAAAGTGATGAATATGGCAAGAGCTTAAATTCTCGGCTAAGTAGTTTAAATTAGCAGAAAAAGCTAGTCTTACGCCATCGTTATTATAAGTTATATCTGAAAAACAATTGCTGTTGTATATATTTGATAAGTTAAGTTTATTACTCGTACAAAAATTAAATTAAAATAAGCATTATCCAGTATTTTTACCTTTCATTGCGGAAAGCAGACAGCGTAAACTGTAGCAGAAGTATTAGCCAAAACTATTGCAGCTAAGAGACAATGAGCGAAACTAGCCCCAGACGAATTGTAATTGGGGATGTGCATGGACACTATGAAGGTTTAATGACACTGTTGGAGGCGATCGCCCCCACGTCAGAAGATCGAGTCTATTTTCTGGGAGACTTAATCGATCGCGGCCCTCATAGCGCACAAGTAGTTAATTTTGTCAAACAAAATAACTACCCATGTTTGTTGGGAAATCACGAGCAGATGTTATTAAACATTCTGACCAATGAAAGGACTTCCTCCTCGACGATGCAGGCATGGCTGTTTGGTGGAGGGCAAGCTACCGTGGCCAGTTACCACGAGGCTCCCATTCCTGATGACCATCTGGATTGGTTAAAAGCTTTGCCTACATACCTTGACTTGGGGGATATTTGGTTAACTCACGCTGGTGTTGACCCTTCCAAGTCAGTGACAGAACAAACTGCCGATGAATTGTGCTGGATACGAGAGGATTTTCACAGCATTGAAAAACCCTACTTTCCAGATAAACAAATTATCATCGGTCACACCATTACTTTTACCCTGCCGGGTGTTTCTCCTGGTAAACTGGCCCAAGGAAAGGGATGGCTAGACATAGATACTGGCGCTTATCATCCCCGGAGTGGCTGGTTGACTGGACTAGATGTCACAAATCAGTTGGTTTATCAAGTTAATATCTTTAAAAACTATATCCGTACCCTGCCTTTAGAAGAGGTTGTAAGTACAGTCGATCCAGCCAAAATTAAAGTCGATCGCCGCAATCGGAATTGAGGAATATTTGAAATCAGGGGGAGAAATCAATTCAAAATTCAAAACTTGTACTGAGCGTAGCCGAAGTATTCAAAATTCAAACATTTTAGAACTTCTGCCCCCTGCTTGGTTGTTGGGCGTAGCGATGCACTGCCTCCTCTTTCCCAGTTCCCTTAAGACTTCGCTAATGGTCGAATATTTGCTTTATAACTAGCATTATCCAAGCCAGATTTTCCATTACTAGGTTGAGCGTTAATTGCACGTCTAAGGGCTTCAATGCGATCGCTAGTTCCGGGGTGTGTACTCAAAAATGTCGGAGTGGAACCGCCCTTTTTCAGCAGCTTTTGCATAAAAGAGACCATTGCTGACTGGGCATAACCAGTACGTGTCAAAGTTCGTAGTCCTCTTTGATCGGCTTCAAATTCGTTTTTACGACTGCGTGGTAAGTCCCGTGCTACCTGTACACCAATTTGCACTGCGGCATTTCGATCTAAGCCAGCCGCCGTTAATAGACCACTTTCGAGGGCTTTTTGCTGCATCTGCTTGACTACATGTTTCCCGCCAATGTGACCAATTTCATGGGCGAGTACACTTGCTAGTTCCGCTTCATTGTCTGCGGTTTTCAGCAAACCCGTGTGGACATATACATAGCCGCCCAAGGTCGCAAAAGCGTTAATAGACTCATCTTGAACTATCTGAAAAGTATAGGGTAGATCGGGGCGATCGCTATTCGCTGCTAAACGCCGACCAACTTGTTCTACATAACGATTCACTTCGGGATTGCGGTAAAGTCGGACTTGACTGCCGACCAATTCCTGATTAATCTGCTTACCAAGATCAACTTCTTGATTAGGGGATATATTAGAAAGCTGAAATGCCTGAACTCCTTGGAGTAAAAGAGGTAAGAAATCTAAAGTTCTTCCAGGCAAGGGTGTACTCAGGCACAGACTCAGGGCGACTACCACTGAAATTAGGGGATAAAACCAGCGACGCCGCCATACACGGTAATTTGCAGCAAAACCTTTCCAGTTGAACATAATACGCTTTGAAGATTATTTCGGAAGAACATAAAATGAGGGGACAAATTATGAGACGGATTTAAAGTATTCTAAGTTGCATTCTTAACTCAATATCAAAGGAGTTGTTATACAGATAATCTTGACTCAAATCTACCGAACTGCGGGAGGCTAGAGATTCTCTCTAGAGATAGCCCTAAACACTAGATTTTACTTTCTAGGCGCGTGAGGATTACAGCAGAATTCAGAATTCAAGAGTCAAACACGCTTGATATATGGATAACAGACGCGAGCTTGTGTACCTCACTTTCCTTGAAATCTGCTATAACAGGTAAAATTTTCAGGGTTAGCTGCTGGCTCTTCGGAAATTATGAACTCGTGATAAACTGTCGCATAACTGCAACCCTTGAATACTTTGAGTTATTACCAAATAGGGAAAATTACTGTTTCTATCGAAAACTTTCTGGCTACAATCCATTACTTCGCTATTACCTCGGAAAACTTTTTATGGCTATTTTAGATTCAAAAGGTCGCTTGTTTGGCAAAATCAATCTCCTAGATTTAGGTGCTTTACTGGTAATTTTGCTAGTTATCTTTGGCATCTTTATTTTTCCTGGCACTTCTGGTTCTGTTGCCCAAGTTGGCGCGAAAACAGTACCCATAGAAGTAGACTTAGTAGTTCGTGGTTTGAATGTACGCGACCCGGAAAAATTAATCGACAATGGTTTAAAAAAAGGTGGGAAAACCAATGTGATTATCCGCAATCAGCCTTACGGACAGATTGAAATTAAATCCATTCAACAGCTACCTAGAACAGTTAATGTTTCCCAACCTGATGGCACTGTTAAAGAACTGCCAGATCCTAAGAGCAATAATTACAGTACAGATTTTCTTTTAACTTTAGATGGTAAAGCCCAAGTTACTGAAAACGGGCCAGTTTTAGGTAACAGTAAAGTTAAAATTGGGATGCCATTTGAATTAGAAGGCTTTAACTACAACTTCAATGCAACTGTCATTGATATCAGATTGAAAGACAAATAGTATTATCACTTTTGTTGATAATATTTTCTCTAGAAATCTTATTAAACGTCTGGTGAAAAAGAATGTAGAGACGCGTTAGCGCACTGAGGCGAACGCGTCTCTACTACTCATGTTAATTAAGCAAAGGCAAAAATTTGCGAATTAACCCAATTGTCACTGCTGGCAATTCTAACTGTGGTGTCAATCCGACATCTTCCAACTGTTGAAAAAATCGGATTGCTAAGGGATTGATTTCAGCAAGGCGGCGACCAATTGAGGGGCCTGTAAATTGCGACTTTTGTCCCCAAATAATCGCAGTGGGAGTGACTAATTGTTGAATGTAAAGGGATAAATCAAAGCACAAATCGCCACGTACAAAGGACAGTGCTGCATACTCAGCATTAGGTTGTTGGGCAGATTGTAGATAAGCATCTACAATTTCTTCGTAAACTCGATTGGATTGAGCAAATTGCCGTTGTTCTAAAAAGCTGCGAATACCACCACTAGTAGCAATTCCAGTGCTGTAAAGTAAACGATCGACAATGGGAACGCTAACTAACTGAGCAAAAAAACTCCTAGAGTAGTCTTCGCCAAAGTCAGAAAGTCCGGCGGGGGTGGTAAGAATTAAAGACTTAAATAAATCAGGATGATTTGCTGCTACCCGAATTGTAAATGCTGCGGTCAAAGAAGAAGCGATCGCTGTTACTGGTTCAGTACAAGTCTGCTCGAAAAACTCCCGAATCGTGGTCAAATAATCCTCAATCTTGTAACTCCGTGCTGGATGTTCAGACCTACCCCAACCGAGCAAATCTGGCGCAATGACCCGATATTCAGCCGCAAAAGCTGGATAAACTTTCGACCACTCATAAGCAGAAGACCCACCACCAAAGCCGTGTAGGAATACCAAAGTTTCCCGATCGTCTTTGGCAGTCACATCATCCTCCCAAGGCGCTCCAGCAGCAGTATAATATACCATTCTACCTAGTGAGGTATTTATAGAGCGTTGTTCAAATCCTAGTGGTTGAAACATAAGTTTTTTTGTTGACTGTAGTGATTCGTTGGCACAAGTAAGACACGATACCTGAGGCGCAGGCGCACGAAGAGAAGATTCGATAATTTCTCCGCCTCCCCTTTAGTCACCCTAGATGTTGACCGCACTCAGTGCTGAGTAAATTAAAAAGCACTTAATATTTGTGTACTTAGTAAGAGCAACGTCCTTTGTAGGCAGTCTTCTAACTCAGCATTCTTCATGTGTCTAGTTCAAACTCCCCACTCATTGTTATTATCAGCGAACCAATCACTCTCAGACTTCTCGCTAGCGTCAGATTAAGTAGATATAAAATTACTGGATTACTTGTAAAGATTTGGTGCTTTTTTTCATAAAAATAAAGTAACGGAACGTTGAAATTACTGTTTTATAAGGGTTTTTCATGGTAACGAGGATCGCTCCAGCGTGAATCCAGCATAAGTTTTTATGGTAGTCTATCAAAAAACCGATAAATAATTTTGAGCGTCAACACGTCAAAAATAGTTAAAACGCTTATTTTAATAACCTGTTAATTCTACTTATATATGTAGAAAATACAGCTTTTAATGTATAAATAATCTAATTTTATCTAAGTAATAGTAAGGCGGGATGTCATGGTAAAGCAGGCTACTCTTCAATCAAATAAACTACCAACGATTGAAGACCCTAAATTTGCGCTTGACAACTCGAATATACAAAACGAAATTAAAGCTTCAGCTAGGCGGGGTGAGGTTGAACCAGCTCTTGATGCTACTAGACTTACTGTACCTACTTGTATTTGTTTAGACTTAGAAGACTTGAAGTGTTTTGAAGCGGTAGAGCGCCAATATGAACGTTGGGGAGTTATTTTTCACAATTGTCTAGCAATACAGCCATCAAATCCAGCATTTCCAACCTATTCAGGGCTAATAGTCTTAATGGGAGCGCCCAAAAGCGGATTTTTAGAAGCTACCTTCTTGCGTCCAGTGAACTCGGTTAGCGCCTTTGTCACTAGTTCGCAACGGCTAGTGCTTTCCGCCTACGATCGCGATCAGCAACTACTCGCTCAAACTGCACTACCAGGCTCTAATCTTGCCAATTCCGACTCGCCAATTTCCCCCAATACCTTATTATCTATAAATGTGAATAACATTTACAGCGTTACCTTTTGTACTTTTGATGGGCAATTCACCCTTGATAACTTTCGTTTTTGTCTTTAATTAAGACTTACGTACAAGATGCCCTTGCTCTGAGCGATTGAAAATGGTATGTTAATTGGCGCTGTGCTGTATTAGTCTACTATCCGTCTATTAAATCGGGCATTTTGTGATTTCAGCCTTCATTCTTTCTTCATCCATAGTAAAACTTATACAATAGGTAATTTCATAATCAAGTAGGTAAACACTGTGGCACAGGCTTCGTCTTCTTGGCAGCAATTGATCAACCAAATCCCCAACTGTAACTGGTCGCTTCCAAAATTCAAGACAAAGGGAGCCATAAAGCAGCAAACATTTAAACGTTTCTCTGGCCCTGGGGGCTTTCTTGGGTTCCTGACAATTATCATTGCCATGTTGTTGTGGAACTGGAAACTGCTACTGGCTCTTTTGATCGGCATTGGAGTAATGGTATTGGTTTACTCAATGCAGGAGTGGGACTGGCAATTGCGCTGGTCTAAAATACGTAAGTTCTTAAATAGTTCAAATCGTCGGTTAGTTTTAGCAGTCATCAGTGGTGGTATTGCTACTGTCAGCACTTACATGGCAGCGGCAATATGGGCCGACTCTCAGAGTCACTGGATTGCTGCTGGTGCGATCGCTCAAGGTGTGGGAACCCTGTTAACTTTAATTTTATTGGTATGGCAAATTGTCAACTTCTCTGAAAATCGAGAAGACCACCTCGATCGCTTGTTGATGAATTTAACAGAAAAAGATCCTTTGAAGCGGTTGATTGCTCTAGGTCAACTAAGTAAATTCATCAGCCGTAAGCGAGTTGACTCTTCAGTGCAGCAAAGTATTGTCCAATGCTTGCAACTCCTACTCAGTCGAGAGGAAGAAGTTGTAGTGCGAGAGGCAGCTTTTAAGAGTTTACAAGCCTGCGATCGCCTACAAGTCCCACCCCCCAAAACAGCAGTACCTTTCGTACCCGTATCATCAAAAGTCAAACACCACGTTTATTAGTCCTTTGTCCTTTGTCCTTTGTCCTTTGCAAATGACCAATGACCAATACTTCTCTACGAGAGGCTGCGCCAACGACTACGCTCAGTACAAGTGACCAATGACTAATGACTAATGACCAATGACCAATGACCAATGACAAATAACTATTTTCGAGACAACGTTCCATTACGAACTTGCACTACCGGATGATTGCACCTGCGTACCAATTGTTCATCGTGGGTAGTGACAATTACCGTAGCCCCAAAGGAATTTAACTTCTGGAGAATCTGGATTACTTGCCAAGAATTATCTGGATCGAGATTTCCAGTAGGTTCATCGGCCAACAGTAGGGGTGGTGTACTAACGATCGCACGGGCAATACTCACCCGCTGTTGCTCTCCTCCAGACAGTTGATCTGGAAAGTAGTCAGCTTTACTCAGCAAACCTACCAACTTTAAGGTTGGTTCTAAACGTCGTTGAATTTCTTTACGGGTATACCCTTGAGCTTGCAGCACAAAAGTGACATTTTCTGCTACTGTTCGTTGGGTAATGAGTTTGTAGTCTTGAAACACAATACCAATTCGTCGCCGCAATAATGACAAGCGATCGCCCCGCAAATCCGCTACATTACATTCATCAACAATTACTTCTCCCTGTGTAGGAAACTCCTGGCCATATAGTAGTTTCAAGAGCGTTGATTTACCAGAACCACTTGGCCCCGTGATAAACAGAAATTCTCCCTTTTTTACCTCAAGGTTTGCATTCAATAAGGCGTGAGTGCCATTAGCATAAGTCTTGGTTACAGATTGCAATTGTACCTTTGTAGTATTGCTACCGTGCTGTTGAGTTTCACTGTCTTCTCCGTGAACGGAAAAGTCTTTCTTAACTTGAGTTGTTAATACTGGCATTGTTAAACTTTCCTCATACCCACAACTAAACAGTTTGCCTGCTTAGATGTAACATTCTCCCCAAAATAAGGATTCCCAGGTTTCGCCTGGGAATTTAAATTTCAACAAAGAAAATTTAAAAGTTTTTCAAGACTTTAATACTAACTAAGTAAGAACACCCAGAACTCAGCACGGGCTAAACCTTAGCTTTCCGCTAACAGAACTCAGAACTTATAACTCAGCACTCTTAACTAATTGCACCTCTTGCTGTCAAACGATAAACAAACGCTTTCACAGCAAACGCTGGCAAAGCCAACATCCGCCGCCAGCGCCAAGGTTCTTGATAAAGGCGATACAACCATTCCAAATTATTATTTCCTAACCAGGCGGGAGCGCGAGTTTTAGTTCCCGACCAAATATCAAAACTACCACCAACGCCAATCCAAATTGCTTGGGGACACAAATGGCGGTTTTCGGCAATCCATAACTCTTGACGCGGCACTCCCAAACCAACAAAAATCACTTGTGGCTGCAATTGAGCCAGAGTTTGTCGCAATAGTGCTTCTTCTTCTAGAGAATGGTAGCCTGAGTGAGTGCCGACTATATTCAAATCTGGAATTTGCTGCTGCCAAAAATCTGCCGCATTTGCCGCCACTCCGGGCGCTCCTCCATAGAAAAATATCTTTGTCCCTGTCTTTTGTTGTCCAAGGGCTTGCAAAAGTTTTTCTGCTAATTCAATCCCTGGAAACCGCTGCACTTTTTGCCATAACAGCCACCGTAAATACAGAACCACTCCAGCTCCATCTGGAATAACTAGTTCAGCATTTTTAATTACCTGAGCTAATAATTGGTTTCGCTCTGCCTGCATAGTCATTTCTGCATTGAGCGTTACGACATGAGTTCCTCTGCCTGTGTGCAGGCATTCTAACAACCAGCCTGGATAGTCAGCCATCACATGAACTGGTATTCCCAACACTGAAAATGCTTGATTGCCGTTAGACATAGCCTATTCTTAAGTAATACTCACACCAGATTTTGCATGAATGTTAAGTTTATCAAATTTTTTTATATTAGAACTTAGGCGAAAGAGATTCCCCTTTGCCCTGCAACGAGAGTAAGCATAATTAAACTAAATAGACATAATAGTGAACAAGAATGTATATACGCAGCCCTGCTACGTAATATATAAGGGTTTTAGATAACACATAATTAATTTCACTTCTCTGTCTATTAATCTTGGGCGCTTGTACTTGGGCTAAACCAGTTCAACTTTTATTGTTAAAGTGTAAATTCACTCAGTATAAAACGCTCAACTCGCAACTCTGGTTCCGGGAATAAAAGCCCCCACTATACTGCTTGCAGCTAGTGTGGGAGTATGTCACGAAACTCGACTTTATGGTTATAGTGTAACGGGCTGAAGTTGGCTATGAGTAAAATTCGTATCGCTCTGATTGAAGATCATGACCTAACTCGTGTGGGTATTCGTACAGCACTACAGCAAAAGGATGAAATTGAAGTTGTAGGTGAAGCTGCTAATGCTGCTGAGGGTCTAAAAATGTTAAAAATGCTACAACCAGATATTGCCATTGTCGATATTGGTTTACCAGATAAAGATGGCATTGAGTTAACACGGGAGGTAAAATCTACTACTAATGGCCAGCAGCTAGTTACAAAAGTGTTAATTTTGACGTTGCGGGATAACAAAGAAGCGGTGTTGGCAGCTTTTGCCGCTGGTGCAGACTCTTACTGTATGAAAGATATCAAATTTGATAATTTGCTGGAAGCAGTACGAGTAACTTACAATGGCAACGCCTGGATCGATCCAGCGATCGCTCGGATTGTATTACAACAAGCGCAACAAAATCCTCAAAAGTTGGAATCGGCTTTGGTCGATTCCAAGACTATTGCTCCTAACCCAGATTCTTTTGAGAATTTGGAAGAAATTCAACCTTACACCCTGACAGAAAGGGAATTGGAAGTGTTACAGTTGATTGTCGAAGGTTGTAGTAATGCAGTAATTGCGGAAAGACTTTACATCACAGTTGGCACTGTTAAAACTCACGTTCGCAATATTTTGAATAAGCTATGTGCCGATGACCGTACCCAGGCAGCAGTCCGCGCCTTGCGTTCTGGGTTAGTTGGATAAATTTAATTTTGGTGTGGATCGATTGAGGATAATCAAGGGAAACTCACAGCTTTGAAAAGTTATATTTTCAAAGTAAATGACTTCTCTGATTTTCTCTTATTTATTAGGTGAGATAAACATCATACTATCTCGCCATTCAAATATATGAAAACAAAAGTCAAATATGGCTGAGATTGTTACGGACAAACCTAAGCTCATGGTGGTAGATGATGAGCCAGATAACCTAGATTTACTCTACCGCACTTTTAGGCGAGATTTTCAAGTATATAAAGCCAATCATGCCTTTGGTGCTTTGGAAATCTTGAATCAATTTGGCGAAATGGCGGTAATTATTTCTGACCAAAGAATGCCAGAAATGAATGGGACTGAATTTTTTAGTCGCACCGTAGAGCGGTTTCCAGACACGATTCGGATTTTGTTAACTGGTTTTACTGATGTTGAAGATTTGGTAGATGCGATTAACTCCGGTCAGGTATTCAAGTACATTACCAAACCCTGGAATCCAGAACGGCTCAGAAGCTTAGTTGAGCAAGCTAGTGATACATATCGCCTAGTTAAGAAGCGCACCCAAGAGTTGCGTCGGGCCCTACGGCGAGAATCTTTGTTTAATGCGGTAACAACAGCGATTCGGGAATCTTTAGACTACGATAGTATGCTGCAAAAAATTGTCGCAACTATTGGAGAAACATTTGAAGCTACCAGTTGCTTGCTCAAACCAGTAGAGGGCGATCGCCTCACACAAGACGAGTTTTTCTACCGCGATCCGAAATCCGATCTATTAGATTCCTCCTTCGACTCCAGTGTTTTAACAGAAAAGGTGCTGGAAACCCGTCATTATCAACTTGCTCAAGATATATATGACGGTAATCCTGGTCATCACCTAGTTGTGCCACTTAGCTACCATCAGCATCTGTTGGCTGTGCTAACCCTCCACCAATGGGGACGCGATCGCCCTTGGGAAGACGAAGACATCCAACTAATTGCAGGTGTTGCCGAACAAGCAGCCTTAGCTCTCTCCCAAGCAAAATTCTACCAACGCCTCCAAGAAAAGCAACAGCAGATTCACACTGAGTTAGAGGTGGCTCGCCAAATTCAATACAATCTGCTACGCCAAAGTTTACCTGACATTAAAGGTGTGAAGGTACAAGCCTGTTGTTATCCAGCGCGAGAAGTAGGAGGCGATTTTTTTGAAGTTTTTGTCCATCCCAAAGGCGACTTGTGGTTAGCGGTGGGTGACGTTTCTGGCAAGGGCGTCCCAGCAGCTTTATTTATGGCTAGTATTATTTCAGTTTTGCGCCGAGAATTATCTCAAGAGACACCAGCAGAGCCGAATGTGGTCATGCAGAACCTCAACCACGCTCTCAGTGAAGATTTAATTAGCAACAATTATTTTGTCACTCTTGTGTTAGCCTGTTATACCCCTAGCACAAAAGAACTGGTCTACACTAATGCTGGTCATATTTACCCAATATTATGGTCACGCCAAGGTGCTTTAGTCGAAAATCCCAATTACCTGAAAGTTCGCAGCGTTCCTTTGGGGATTTTGCCTAAGTGGCAGGCACAGTCTGGTCGCTTGGTTCTCGCTGCTGGGGACACATTGTTACTAGCCAGCGATGGAATTACAGAAGCAATGGTATCAAATAATCCTGATTCAACAGTAAAAACTGAGGTTGGGGTTGAGTCAGTAAACCGTTCGATGCTGAATCAAGATGGTCTTTGGCAACTCTTACAACAAGAGCAACAACCACTTTCTCTTAACCATTTACTAGCTCGCATCCAGGCAGATAATAACGTTCAAGAAGACGATCAAACTATACTTTCACTGGAGATTTTGTAAGTCATGAAAAGTGAGCTTCATGTACCAAGCGACTTGAATTTTCTAAATATTGTTGAAAACTGGTTGTTGGGATGTTTGAAAATTCAGCTAGGGGAATCTGTGGATTGGTCGCGACAATCAAGTCGTTTGAGACTGGCTTTAGTGGAAGCCTACTCTAATGCAGTCCGTCATGCCCACAAGGAGCAACCAAATTTACCCATATTGCTGCGTTTAGAAGTGAAAGACCGGGATTTTGCCTTAGAAATTTGGGACTACGGCGAAGGCTTTGACATGTCTAACTACTACGCTCCAAACCCGATGGAAAAGCAAGAAGGTGGTTATGGTTGGCTGATTATGAATCGTCTCATGGATAAAGTAGATTACAAGTTGCAGGTTAATGGTGCTAACTGTCTGAAGTTAGAAGCTACTTTACCTGAATTAGTCCCATAGACAAAAGTTATACCAATTCACGCATTCAAAATGACGCTCTCTACGAACGCGAAGAGCCTGTCGCAGACAGACGCTAAAAGCGTAGCTTGCTTCCCCGTAGGGGTACGCGGACTCGCTTGCCGCCGGTTCTAACAAAATTCATGCATTAAGAAAGCTAGACAGAACAAAGGTATGTCCGTATGTATCTGTCGCATTCTTTTTTCAAATTGGTATTACTATTTTTCAAGTCATGCATTTATGAGGAATAATTCAGAACTCAGGAATCAGAATAAAGCCATGAATCCTATGTAACTGGGTGATAAATATTGGTTTAAAACTTTGCCCTTTGTAGTTATTTGCTATTTACTTTTCACGACGTAAATTAAGTAACTCTTGGGGGGAAGCTAAAAGTTTGATTCTAATATAAGAAATTTGTCGTTGTTGGTTGAGAATAAATAACCACAAGACATTGACACTACACCACGAAGTTTGTGCTTTGCCTGTTACCTGGACTTGGATATCTCCATTTTCTAAAGTCTCGGCTATTCCTGTGTTCGGGTAAGCTTTGATGTTTTGACCTTCTTGTTTTAAGTAGGCTGCGATCGCATCTGTCCCGACAAGATCGGATTCAAATGGCGGACGCATCACACCATCTATCGCAAATAAGGCAGCAGTTGCCTCAAATTCTCCTGCATTTAAGGTTTCAAAATAACGCAGTACGCTTGATTCTGTAATTCCCTCAATCTGGAATTCTGCTTGAAACTGCGCTGGCGATATAAATTCAGCAGAGGTCATAAAATTACCTGTATTATCCTATCTGAATATTAATTTCAATACAAAAATAAGTAAAAAAAAAGCTGCTATTGAAATAGATTGCTACATCTTAATAAATCTTCCTAACGATAGAAGTTTTGAACTACTGTGCAGTTTAAGACAGGCTATATATCGGGCAGTTAAAAAATCTTAATTAAAGGTATTGGCTACATCATATATAATTAAAACGCCTTTATTTAGGCAAAATCCAGATAAAAAAATGAATCAGTATTCTGTAACGAGCAGCAGTCTAGTGAAAGAAAAAGCCAGCGAGTTGGGCTTTCACAAAGTTGGAATTACTGCTGTAGATCGGGTAAATGCCACAGAAGCGCAGAGGTTGCAAGCATGGATTGAACTAGGTTATCACGCTGATATGAAATGGATGGCTAATCCAAAGCGTCAGGATATCCGCTTAGTGATGCCAGAGGTGCGATCGCTAGTGTGTGTAGCGCTGAATTACTACACACCACATCAACGTCCTGAAAGTGAGGAATACGCCAAAATTTCCCGTTATGGTTGGGGAAGGGATTATCACAAGGTGATGCATAGAAAACTCAAGCAGCTATCTATATGGCTAAAATCACTCGATCCAGGCGTATTAGCTCTTTATTATGCAGATACTGGCCCCGTGCAAGATAAAGTGTTGGCACAACTTGCCGGAATTGGTTGGATTGCCAAGAATGGTAATGTGATTACACCAGAATATGGCTCTTGGGTATTTTTGGGAGAAGTGTTGACCAATTTAGAATTAGAGAGCGATCGCCCACACACAGAACACTGCGGTAGCTGTACTCGTTGTCTTCAGGCTTGTCCTACTGGTGCAATTACTCAGCCTTTTGTTGTCGATGCTAATCGCTGCATTGCTTATCATACCATTGAAAATCGTGACAAGGAATTGCCAGAGGCGATCGCACCTCATTTGCAAGGTTGGGTTGCTGGTTGCGATATTTGCCAAGATGTTTGTCCTTGGAATCAACGTTTTGCCCAAACAACTGATATTGAAGAGTTTCAGCCAAATCCAGTGAATATTGCTCCCCACCTGCTAGAATTAGCCCAAATCTCAGATCGGGAGTGGGATAAACGATTTCCAGCATCTGCCTTGCGGCGGATTAAGCCAGAAATGTTACGACGCAACGCCCTAGCTAATCTTGACGCATCCAAGCAGAAGAATGACCCAGAAAGTAATTATTTTTGATTTTGATGGCACAATTGCTGATACAGTAGATGCCCTTGTAAGTATTGCTAATCGTTTAGCTATAGACTTTGGTTATAAACAAATAAGCCCAGAACAATTAGCCTTTCTCAAAAACTTAACATCTAGGGAAATCATTAAGTACTCAGGAGTTTCTCTATTTAAGATCCCTTTTCTAGTTAAACAAGTTAAAGGGGAATTAAAAAACAAAATACCAGAATTAAAGCCCATTCTGGGTATTAAGGAAGCATTAACAGAACTCCAAAATCAAGGATATAAACTGGGTATTATCACTTCTAATTCTAAAGAAAATGTTACGCAATTCCTCACAATCAATGATTTAAATCACCTATTTGATTTTATTTACTCAGGAATTACAATTTTTGGCAAGACAACTATTATAAATAATGTCTTGAGGCAAAAGCAACTCAAACCTCAAGAGGTTATTTATGTTGGAGATGAAACCAGAGATATAGAAGCATCAAAAAAAGCAAATATCCAAGTGATTGCAGTCACTTGGGGCTTTAACTCACCGGAAGTACTAGCCAAGCAAAATCCAGATTATTTAATTCAGCAACCTAGCGAACTACTAGAAGTGATGAACAGTCGTTAATTAATAAATAGTCAAATAGTTAAAAGCGGATGAACAATCGATCCAAACACTAGAGTGGGCAATGTCTACCAATACTGAGAACTTCAATTTTCATATTGGTGACATTGCCCATCTGACAAAATAGCAAAATATCAGGGAAAATTAATTTTTCCGTTCACCCTTTTCCAAAGCTTCTTCTACTAAATCATCACTAACATCGGTTACAACCTCAGTCTGAGAATTCCCAACTTCTTTTGCTGACTCTTTAAAATCATCAGGATTGCCAGTTGACTGAGTTTGAGTTGTTGTCTTTTGTGGCTGAGAGGTTTTCTGTTCAGGTGCAGTAGCTGCTTCGGCTGCTGCTGCACCTTTACCTGTGCGATCGACTTCACTTACGCTGAATTTTTGTGCAGCTGTATAATCAGCATCAAAATCCACCGTTGGCGCTTCTTCTTCACCACTAGCTATGTTATCGGCAGCTAATTGTGCATCCTGGGTGGAAGCTTCATTTAAATTGGGCTTCACTTCTTCATCAGGCATAATTAAAACCTTAGGTAAATTTTTTATTGCTTCAGAGCGATTATAGCCAAGTAATGTGCTGCTTTCTTGCTTCCTGGGGGAGACTTTTACCTCTATTAAAAGGTAGATTAAAGCTAGAATTTCCAATTAATTTAACTATTTCTATCGGTAGTAGAATTTGACAATCAAACTTTGATACCACTTAGTTTGGCCTATTAAATTATTTTGGAGACAAACAATAATGACTGCAAGTTACGATAAAACTATTTCTCAAGCTCAGAGCAATGAAACTCAAAAATTGGTGGATGCGTTTAACGCCTTAGATACCGATGCCAAATTAGCCTGGTTCTATTTTGTTTATAAAAAAATGGGTGATTCTATCACACCAGCTGCCCCTGCTGCGGCCGAACCAGAGTTAGCACCACTTCTACTAGGAGATTATTTTAAATTATCCGACGATGAGCAACTAGAAATTATGCGGGATATTGTTAACCGCAAAGACACAGAATATTCTCGTGCTTATGGGGCGATAAAAGAAAATAACCAGTTGCTAGTTTGGTATGCTTGGGCGGTAGCTATGGGAGATACAGTGGTTGGAATACCAGCTAGCTACCAGCCAAGTAAGGCAGTTAACGATCTGCTTTCCCAAATTGAAGGACTAGATTTTGAAGAGCAAATGTCAGTGTTTCGGACAATAGCTGGTGAAGTAGGTTACACCGATGTTAAGCCGATCGCAACGCAAGCAGAAACTGGGAAAACATCAAGTTTATAATCTTCACTTGGCGACTAGAGTCGCTGCAACACAAACTAAAGTCCGCCTCTGCGGACTTTTAGAACTTACGAGACAGCTAACTGACTCAAGTCGGCTGGGGTGAGGTTGGAGTGTACTACTTGACCATCACGGAACCAAACGATGCGCTGGGTTTGACGGGCGACTTCTGGTTCATGTGTCACCATGACAACTGTAATTCCACTGGCATTGAGTTCGCCAAAAATATCTAAGACTTCTTGGGTTGTGCGCGAATCAAGTGCGCCTGTAGGTTCATCGGCGAGGAGTACCAGGGGACGATTGACGATCGCACGGGCGATCGCTACTCTTTGTTGTTGTCCGCCAGATAGTTGAGTGGGTTTGTTGTTGAGGCGATTTGCTAAACCTACTCGCGTCAAGGCAACTGTAGCGCGATCGCTTCTTTCTTTCGGATTCACACTAGCATAAACCATTGGTAGCATCACATTTTCTAATGCTGTGAGTTGAGGTAATAAATGGAATTGTTGAAAGACAAAACCCAGCTTTTTATTACGGATGTGTGCCAAGGATTTATCATCCATTTGCGCCACATCAATATTATCTAAATAATAATGTCCGCCTGTGGGTCGATCTAGACAGCCGATAATATTCATGGCTGTAGATTTACCTGAACCAGATGGTCCCATAATTGAACAATATTCGCCCTCGTGGATAGTTAAATTCACATCGCTAAGTGCTTTAACTTCAGTTTCGCCACTGCCATATATTTTAAAGATATTCTCTAAACGAATAATTGTTGATTTAGGAACGGGATTAGGAACTAAAGAATCGGTAATTGAAATAGTGTTTGCCATAAGGATTTAGTTATTAGGTGGTAGAGATGCAATTATTATAAAAATTTGATTAATCCATAAGACGGGTTAACTAAGGAATCATTGCTACCTTAATTACTTTACGCGCTTTCATTTCACAAAACACCTGTTCTAAATCTTTTAATGGTCGTTGTTCGCTAATAAGTAACTCAAAGGGAATTTTGCGACTAGCTATGAGTGCAAGGGCCGATCGCACATACTCTGGTGTATTATGAAACACGCCTTTGATAGTAAGTTCGCTATAGTGTAGCTGTTCTGTATTCACAGTAATGCTGGTATTTCGTGGACATCCACCGAATAAGTTGACTGTTGCACCAGGACGGGCGCAGGCGATCGCAGTTTCCCAAACACTTGGGACACCGGTGGCTTCAATTACTACATCTGCACCCCATCCTTGGGTAAGTTCTTTCACTACACTGGGAATCTCTGAGATTTGATGATAATTAAAAGTCTGGGTTGCACCCAATTTCTGACCAATTTCTAGTCTGTGGTTATTACCTCCCCACAGCAAAACCTCAGCTTTCTCACTCAACGCCGCCACAAACATTAACCCGATCGCCCCATCTCCTAACACGACTACTTTATCTTTGGGCTTAATATTAGAACGCGCTACACCATGCAACACACAAGCTAAAGGTTCCGTCATCGCTGCCAATTCCCACGGCAACTCATCGGGAATCTGCAACAAATTATGTTCTACTATCGGTGCAGGAATTTTCAAGTATTGGGCAAAGGTCCCATTATTCCAGGTCAAATTTGGACATAAGGAATATTCTTGACGTTGACAAAAAAAGCATTTCATGCAGGGAGCAGAATTATTAGCGACAACGCGATCGCCTACTTGCCAATTTGTCACTCCTCTACCCAAGGCAACAATTTGCCCAGCCGCTTCGTGACCAAACAGGGTTGGCGGGATCAGCATCCTGGCATGACCCACCACGCCGCCAGACTTTTAAATCAGTACCGCAAGTTGTTGCAGCCCCCACTTGGATTACAACCTCTCCAGCCGCCGGAGTCGGGTCAGAAACTTCCTCTAGGCGTAAATTTTCTTGACCATAAAGTAACGCTGCTAACAAAACTTTAAACCTATTAATTAGCTCCATCCGATTTTATCAGTTGAGGCTTATTGATAGGTTTAAACTAAATCAGTATTGATTTTTAGTAGCTTTTATATATTCAAAAACTAGGTATTCACCGCTGGCTGAGGAACTACTCCGGTGTTCCGGGTTTCCACATTAGGCAGGCGAGTAGCAGTTAACAGCGGTACTTCTTGTCGGCATGACAGGCAAAACCAATAGAGTTCACCATGACGGGCATGACGCAGGAGGGAACCACCGCAGCATGGGCAAGTGTTGGCTCTCGTACTCATACCAATGTCCTCCTTAAAAAATTGTTGTTTTAAACTAAGTCAAAAAAGCAGTTGATTAAAACTGGATGTTAGCTGCATGAATGCGGCCATTCGATTCTATGCGGTCTTTTATAATTTGTCTGTAAACAGCTTCATATCCGTTAACCATTTGGCTAACGCTAAAGTTGTTTTCTACGTGTTTTCTACAGGTTTGACGATTGAGTTCCAAAGCTGGTGGAATCATTGCCGCCATTTCTGCATAGTTATTGCAGATAAAACCTGTTTTACCGTGAGCAATAACTTCAGGTACGGCGCCGAAATTCATGGCAATTACTGGCGTACCACTTGCCATTGATTCAATCATTACTAAACCAAAAGGTTCTTGCCAGTTAATGGGGAAAAGAGTAATGGCAGCATTACCCAGAAGTTCAGTTTTTTGGGCATGGTTAATTTCACCGAGATATTCGATTTGCTGACCATCTATGTGGGGAGCAATCTCTTGTTCAAAAAACTCTGAGTGTACTGCATCAACCTTTCCTGCCATCTTCAAGCGCCAACCACTCTGTTTAGCAATGGCGATCGCATGTTGCGGGCCTTTATCTGGCGAAAAACGACCTAAAAACGCTAAATATCCAGGTTCTAACGGTTGGGCTACAAATGGGTAATCTGCTAGCTCAATTCCGTTATAAACCGTGCCAACATAATTAAGATCGATTTGACGCTGCGAGTTACTAATGCTGATGTATGGTTGCTTTTGGTAATAAGTAAATGCGTGACGGTTGTCAGTTGTAAAATTATTGTGCAGGGTGTGGACTGTAGCAGTTACTGTTATCAAACTCGCTAAAGGTAATGCCGAAATCCCTACATGAGAATGGATAATATCGAATTGGTCAGCACGCTGGTAAACTTGGCTTAGTTCTAGCATTTCGTACACTGCATACTCTTTCACATTTTGGTCTAAGCGTAATGCACGTGGATAAACTGCTTCTAAGTTAGCCAAAGTTTGAGAATCACCAGAGGCAAATAAAGTTACCTCATGACCGCGACGAACAAGTTCATCAGTCAAGCGACTCACCACCAATTCTATTCCTCCATAATTAGGAGGTGGAACCCTTTCCCATAAGGGGGCAACTTGAGCGATTTTCATAAGTTTTTCTGGTTCAGTCTATGAACTTGTCCTCAATAATGAACTAGATCGTTATTTTATGAGTAAAGAGCATTTGTACTTACTCTTTTGACATTTAAATTAACCTTATAGGCTATCAAAAGCGCAATAACGGTTAACCCTACCGCAAATTTTCTGCCAACAAATCTAACTGACTATCGGCAAAAGTCAACTCTGAGCCACACTTCTAACCGTATAGCTATCTATTATTTGTTGCATCTGTCTTGGGGATCATAAAGAGGTAGAATGTTTTGTAGTAAAACTTACAAAATTGAATATTTAGTAGCTGACAATACTAAAATATTCAATGGGATCAAGCCATTAGAGCTTCATTTAAAGGTAATTGGGAAAGATAACAGAAAATATAAATATTAAGTAATTGTACAATAATTACATAATTTGTAATTAGTAATTTACAAAAATTCTGATAATTAACTAATGAAAATCGCTACTTGGAACGTCAACTCAATTCGCACTCGCCTAGAACAGGTTATTGATTGGTTAACCCTAAATCCTGTTGATGTTCTCTGCTTGCAAGAAACCAAAGTTGTGGATGCTGAATTTCCGCGATCGCCTTTTGAGCAGTTAGGGTATAACCTTTATATGTCAGGGCAAAAATCTTATAACGGTGTAGCCCTGATTAGCCGCCAGCCACTCCTAAATGTCAGTAGCGGGTTTAGGGCGATTTTGCCAGATTTACATCACGAATGGGACGAGCAAAAGCGCGTGATTACAGGTGTAATTGATGGCGTGCGGATTGTAAACTTATATGTTCCTAATGGCGCAGCGGTAGGAACGGAGAAATACGAATACAAACTGCGTTGGTTGACAGCGCTACACGAGTATTTGCGATTGCTGGTGTTGTCAGAATCCGCAATTTGTGTGTGCGGCGACTTCAATATCGCCTTAGAAGATAAGGATATTCACGAGCAAGTGAGTACAGAAAATCACATTATGGCAACAGAAACAGAGCGCCAAGCCTTACGGGATATTCTGAAACTGGGATTTGCCGATGCTTTTCGCAAATTCACCACAGAGGGTGGAAATTATAGCTGGTGGGATTATCGCTCCGCCGCCTTCCGTCGTAACTTAGGTTGGCGAATTGACCATCACTATCTCACGCCCATCCTGTATCAGCGTGCTACAAGTTGCATTATTGATGTCGCGCCGAGAAAGTTAACTCAACCTAGCGACCCATGTGCCGGTAATTGTGGAATTTTGAATGGAGATTGGAGGAGCAGCACTTCGGCTACGCTCACTGACCAGAAAGCAGGTGGTCACTGAGCGTAGCCGAAGTGGGAGCAGGGGAGAATAACTAATGACAAATGACAAATGACAAATGACAAATAATGCCCCATACCCAATTAATCAATTTAACGGCTGATATATATCCTTAGAACTGGGATTGAGATAAGGACGCTGCAAATCTATTAGATGCCGCGCAAAGTGTTGGTCAATAACCCTCATCCTTTCCTCCATCGCATTTTTACCTTTTTGCCAAGCTTCCAACAAAGCATTAGCGACGATTTGGCAACGGTTCATCCCAAAACTTTCTTGTGCGGCAAATTTTTGGGTTGGTTCCTCAGCTAAACCTAACCCTGGAGCTAAAAATTTGGTAAACAAAGGAATTTCGGGCTGGAAATGAAATTGATTTTCGATATAAACAGTCTGAAGGATTGCGCGGATTGCTGGATAGTCGGGCAGTTCAAAGTAAAGTAGCCCCGAATCATAGCGTCCGTATGCAGAGGGGTTGTGGAGAACTTGAAAGCTAAAGGGAATCGAGGCTGCATTTAGTTGCAGCGTCAAGCTTTCCATGAGAGCGATCGCACCAGATGCCGTAAAGTTAAAGTAGATTCGCCCTGCTCCTAAATCGGCGTCTGGGTTGCTTTGCCGTTCCTGTCCAACATTGCTAACTGCTAAGTAACAGCCATTTTGCAGTCGATTTTTGGGCATCCAGATTCCTACCATATCACCAACTTTGGTAGATTTTTTACTGGATTCTAGATGACAATCTGGCTCAACATAAAGTGTTAAACCGCCTTTAGTCACCGCCATAGTCCCATCAGGTTCTTTCCGCAACACCTGCCATTGAGGGTCAAAGTAACCTATGCCGTGATTACTGGCGTGCAGTTGCTCGTAAAAGTCCCAGTCAATCTCTAAAATAGAATTATCTGCTAAATTATGCTTTTGCGGGCGATTAGTATTATCAGTATTGACTGCCAAAGTACTTTGCAGGGAGCCATTGTGATAGATTCCATAGAGAAAATTTCGCAGCAGGAGAGTGAGATACTTCTGTTGTAAATCTACAGAATTTTGCTGAAATCTATCGGCTATTTTAGTCGGCAGACCGAATGGTTGATAATTTGGATGGTAAATACAAAAATTTGACTCAATCTGGATATTCTGAGCAATATCAAATAGAGAATTTAGCGATTGATTGATAGAGGAATTTAGCATTAATCCATTCAGAAATCAAACTTTAACAAAATAGAATTCAGGAGTCGGAATACATAATTCAGAATTATGTGTTCTTTTTGAATTGTTCTGCTACTTTATTACTAACAACCACGCAGCCGAGTTTTTTCGTAATAAATCCGAAGTAACTGCTGCTCCTTTACAGGCTGAGGAAATTTATGAATCTTTGCTACAGGATTCAGGATTTCTGACTCTGACATCCCAAAGATGGTCAATACAGCTTGCTCTGGCATTACAAGTAAACTTTTAGCTACTTGCAGCATACACAGTTCAACATTATTAAAATGTTTACGGCAGGTAATCATCTCCTGAATTTGATGAATTAGTGCCAGCCCCGCAAACTGGATAACCCGCGAAATAAAGTCACTGCGGTATTCCAAAATCATCGGGAAAGCATTTATATAAGCCCTAATTAAGGCAATAATTGAAGGTTGTAAAATCTCTAACGGTGTTAACGCCAAATGTAGAGATTCTTCTAACTCAATGGTGGGGTCTACTACCAGACTCTTAAGCCAAATTCCTAAATAGCTTGCCAGTAAAGTTCCTAAATCAAAGGCTGGGGTCTCCCCAAGAACCAGCTTCCCAGTCAATTAGTCGTATAAGACAATTGTCTAATTGCTCCCATCTGGAATGAACCAAAATGTTGTTCAATTTCAGGTCGTTATGAGTTAAGCAGCAAGGATTCCAGCTATATGCCAAATCTGCGATCGCAGATGACAAACTCTCGTATTGTTGATAGAGAACATAGAATTTCAGTGCATCTGTGGGAACAGTCCCAAAAATCTCCGGCCCAATTGACCCTACCCCTTGCGCTGGATTGTAAAACCCGTAGCGAAACTCTCCTTGGGGAGCAGTTGCCATAAAATCCCGATATTCTCGGCGGTTGTAGGTGGCGCGATGCAGTCCCGCCAAAGTTGTGCCGATGGCAGAGGCAATTTCTTGTGGAAAAATCTCATTGTTGTGGTAGAATGTCGCAAGCTCTAGATATTCATTCAAGTAACTACGGACAAGAATCGAATTTTCTTCGTCAAAATGCACTACCAATGGCGCAATTGCTGAAGTGTTACCTAGAACTGGAAACTGTTGTAACAACTGGTGAAACAGCCACTCCTGAAACAATTCATGAGGCGCGCCGTCATTGTTGTTAACGTTACGTTCTTGTTTAATGAGCAGTTGGCGATTATCTGCTAAAGTCACTAGTAAATTGAAATTTTTCTGACTACTTCCTGGCAACTCAGATTTGTCTGATGGGCCATCTTCTGAGCTACACAGACCCGCGTCTTGCAGATACTGGATAACGTTATGAGAAGACAGTGATAATACCATGTATTATTTCCTACTTCATTAAATTACTTAAACTTATCGTGTCAAATTTGCTTGGTCTTAAGAGTTTTAGTAGATAGGAACTAATGCAAGAAGAGAGATGTGAATAAGAATAAAGATTTCTACAATCTACTAATATCTCATATTTGGGAGAAAAACTTGCCAAATTGGCACCAAGTCCTTTGCGATTCCTTTAAAATTGGCTGCAAGATACTGTGAAATCTTTACACTTTATCAGCATAGTTACTTAGATACATCTAAAGTAAGTTTTGTGGTAGAGCCTTTTTTTGTGGCAAAGAAGCATCCCCAGCAAAAAGCTGATTGGTAGCAGATGTTGTTTGATGTTTAGTAATCATCTTAAAAGCAGCGAAGAATTTCAGTAATCCTTCGCGGTACGAAGCACGCGATTCAACAGTATTACTTTTATTTATCATCACAGAGCCAAAAAAACCGGAGTTTTTTAGCAATGAATAATTATTTTTTGATTTAATTTTCAGAATTGATGTCTGGAAAGCTTGTTTTCACGTTATTTTCGTCACCTACAAATTGTAGATGACTATAGGCGATCGCAAACAAAACCTACATTAGCGTACCTTATGTAAGTGTACTTTTGTCAAGCTTGAAACACGGCATTTTTCAAGTATGATTTGTGATTACTAGTTGGCGGATAACTTTTAAAACTTTAACCTGAGAATGCACAAGCCTACTTTGAATGGAACGCGTTGTTAAAACCGGATTGGGTTGGCGTATTGGCTGGAACCCCGATACACCTGAGTTTAAAGGTTTAGTTGGTACAGATGATTGGGCAATTGAGTTAACCGAAGCTGAGTTAAATGATTTTTGTCGTCTACTAGCACAGCTAGCAGACACCATGAAGCAACTCGCAACTGAATTGATGGAAGAGGAAAAAATTACTTGTGAAGCCGAAAGCGATTTATTATGGATGGAAGTGCAAGGCTATCCTCATGATTATAGTCTGCGCTTCATCCTAAATACAGGGCGATGTGTAGAAGGTAAATGGAATGCTTCTGCTGTTCCAGATTTACTGCAAGCTAGTGGGATGCTTAAGGTTTTTTAAAATTACCTCTTGATTAACCTACAGTTTTGCTATATAATAGGAATTCTGACCGGGGCGTAGCGCAGCTTGGTAGCGCGCCACTTTGGGGTAGTGGAGGTCGTGGGTTCGAATCCCGCCGCTCCGATTGATGATAAGCCATGCCTGCTAGTCTTTTTAAAAGATTAGCAGGTTTTTTCATAGCTTTTTCCTGAAAAAACCTAACCGAACAGTAAATAGGGATGTTATACCAAGCGTGAAAAATGATTGCGACAGATAGAAAACTGAAACACTTAGGGACTGACAAATAAAAAAATATACAACTTTTCTTGTGGGGTGGATATCTTGTCCGCCCCTGTCAACGGGCGCTCGTGTCGCCCACCCCACAAGAGTGGATAATTTATTTCTTGGAAGTCCCTTATCCAATGGATGTTTCACAATCCAAAATCGTTCGACTGAGCGACTTGCCTTGAGCGAAGTCGAAAGGAGCCGAAGTCTAAAATCTAAAATCCAAAATGGTATTACCCGCACAATCAAATTTTGTCAATGATAAGTAATTAGGCGGACTTAATATAAAATCTCTAGCAGATTAGTAGGTAGATTGTTGGCATGAGTGAAACTACAGAAACGATTTTCAGCAAAATCATTCGTCGGGAAATTCCCGCTGATATTGTTTATGAGGATAATTTAGCCCTAGCATTCAAAGACATCCATCCCCAAGCGCCCGTTCACATCCTCGTGATTCCTAAAAAACCCATTGCGACACTAGCTGAGGCTGAATCTGAGGATCATACTGTGTTAGGGCATCTTTTGTTAACTGCTAAACGTGTTGCAGAAGAAGCTGGATTAAAAAATGGTTATCGAGTTGTGATCAATGCTGGTGATGACGGCGGTCAAACAGTCGATCACTTACATTTGCATATTTTGGGAGGACGGCAGTTAAATTGGCCTCCTGGTTGATTAGAGGCAGGGGGTAGGGTAAAAGGTACAAACTCAGTCAAATTGTGGGCAAAAGCACCCCTCTTCCCCTGCTTTCTAGTATCAAGGATCGTAGTGCTGAATTCTGGCAGCGCGTTTTCACTTGATTGTGCGGTAGTGTAAAAACAGATTGCTTCCAACCTGACGAGTTTCTATGAGTTCTAGATGAGGAGCAGCATCGGGAAGAAAACCCTCTCCCTCCACTGGGCTAGGGGCGTGCTTTCCCCCAAAAATGAGCGGCCAAATGGTCAGCCACCAATCGTCAATTCGTCCTGCCTGAACTAGAGCAGCTGTTAAAGAGCCACCTCCCAAAGCAACGACTTTGCGAATACCCCGCTCTGCCATCAAGCTGTAGCCCCGATCCCAGTTCAGGTCTGTATCTCCCAAATCAATTAATTCAGCCAGTTTTTGCAAAGTTGTTGTATCAGAACTGCGCTCTATAGCAGTCCGTGTGGTAAATATCCATCGCTCAATGTCCTGACTCAAAAAAGGCAAGTCCGGCGATAAGTTAAGGGAAGGTGAAACAACGCAAGTTATCGGTTGAGGAGACTGGCCGCGAACCTCACGTGCTGCCAACAGTTCGCGATCGCTAATTGCAAAGGTTCCCCCCTCAGCCCGAATTGTCCCTGCTCCTACCAGCACTAAATCGGCAAGGGAGACTTGATACTCCAAGTGTGCTTGATCGACTACATTGGGTTCACGAGGCGCTTTCGGATCTACGGCACTAATTTTTCCATCGGCCGTCATCGCCAGAACCACAGTTGTTTGGATGGTTGACATGATTATGTTGTAACGATTCTTTATAATTTTACCTTTTTGAATCCCCTCCATACTTGAGAGTCAAAAGAGGCAGGGGAGCAGCTTTCAAGGGCAGGCTTTTAGGCTTTCGATAAATAGTTGAGAATGTTCTCAATTATTGAACGTAGTTTTAAGTTCTCAGACAATGGTTTTGGTTTTAAAATCCCAAAAATTTGTCTAATCAAAAAAACCTGCCCCAGAAAGGGGGAGCAGGGGGCAGCACTTCGGCTACGCTCAGTGACCGGGGAGCAGGGGGAGCAAGCCCTGCCCCCTGGCCTTCCACTTCTTCGGTGAATAGTTGTTGCATTGTGCTTTAAATCACTTTGTTAAGTATGGCTCAAGGTGGTAAAAAACTGTTGTTGAATGATTCTCTCTACACAAGAGTTTTTTTACGCCTCAGAAACTATCATGCTTAACCACATATCTGCAATCGTCGTATTTGTCTTAATTTTAATTTTGGGGTTTGCATCTCCAGTTCAAGCTGCAACTCCCCGTTCGACTTGGGTGGTGAATGAAATTTACCAATATAATCATCCCTTTGCTTCTCAATTGCCTCAAGAACTGGCAACGAAAATGCAAAAGATGACAGCTAAAGATAGCTTTTTCACTTTTTATCGGGGGACGGCTCACATTTTTTATCGTGATATGCAGACCTTACCAAGTTCACGATTTGTCAACTCCTCAACCTCAGCCATCTGGTTAGAAGGAGATATGCATCTGCAAAATCTTGGAGCGATAAGAGATAGCAAAGACAACAACGTTTTTGACACCACCGACTTTGATGAAGGGTATCTTGGCCCTTATGTTTGGGACTTGCGACGGATGGCAGTCTCCATTCTGTTGGTAGCTAAAGAGAATGGTTTTAATTCAACTGATGCTGAGGATGTTGTCCGAAATTTCTTGGATGCTTACCTCAATAAAATGAACGACTTTAAGGGAAGCAATGATGAACTGTCATACCGTTTAGAATCTAGCAATACGAACGGTGTGGTCAAAGATTTAATTCAAAAGGCATCAGATAAGAGCCGTTCTAAGCTTTTAAAAAAGTACACAGTGCTAAATAACAGTAACAATCGCCTCTTCAAAACAGCCTCAGAACTCCAGCCTATATCCAGCAGCACCTATTCTGATATTGCTGGGGCTATGAGCAGCTATATCGCCTCAATTCCTATCAGTAAGCGCTACAACGACAGTTACTATACCCTCAAGGATATTCGGCTTAAATTAGGTTCAGGTGTTGGTAGTCTTGGGAAGTACCGATATTACTTGCTGATTGAGGGGCCAAGTTCAGCAACCGACGACGATCGCATTTTAGAAATGAAACAGGAAGGCAGTAGCGCAGTTGCGATCGCAGTTCCAGGTTTGCTGCCGAGTTCAGTCTACGGAAACCAAGAAGGGGCAAGGGTGACAATCACTACGAAAGCGATGTTATCCAATCTCGATTCCTTGGTTGGCTATACTACTGTCAGTAGCATCCCCTTTATGGTGCGTGAAAAATCACCCTACCAAGTGGACTTTGACTATAAGTTGTTAACTAGCAAGTCAAAATTCATGGATGCGATGGGGTACGCAGGGAAGGTGGTTGCCAAAAACCATGCAATCTCCGATCGAGACTACGATGCTGCGATTATTCCTGTCAGCGTTGACAAAGAAGTGACTGATATTGTGAGTGGTAATAAAGCTGTATTCAAAGACGAAATTTTTAACTTTGCAGTGGACTATGCAACTCAAGTCGAATATGACTACAGGGGTTTTGTAGATGCTTATAAACAAGGGGTAAAACTCTACTAGAACATTGATTCAGTATTCAGAGATTGTTTTAATCTACACCAACATCAAATAATTGCTCCAATGAATTCACCTGATATGTACATCGTACATAGTCTAGGTTTCGGTTTTTTTCGTACTTATGCTTTTTTTTATTCGGGATTTGGGCTTTGTTAAATATCAACCCAAATCCAGACACCGAAGCACTTTAGATTTATGTCCACACCTTGCTTGGCATTTTGGCGTAGGTGTATATTGTCGTAGACATTGCTTTAAGTTGTCACCAATCTACAGAGTATGGGAACGAGGAAAGCTTACAGCCAAGCGCGATCGTATTGAACAGGCCAGAGTTTATCGTGTCCCAATTGTTTGGCTGCCAGATGTGGCCAGTAAGGATTGCGGAGTAGTTCGCGTCCTAACAGCACTATATCAGCGACTTCTGTACGAATAATCTCGTCAGCTTGTTCAGGGGATGTAATTAAACCCACGGCTCCTGTATGAATATTAGCTTCGCGGCGGATGCGTTCGGCAAACTGAGTCTGATAACCAGGTTTAATTGGGATATGAATGCCCGGTATAATACCGCCTGATGAATTGTCGATCAGATCCACTCCTAAAGACTTGAGTTTGTCGCTTAAAGCAATACTTTGCTCAATGTCCCCCAGCCATTGTCTACCCAATCGGTGGCGGAGATGCGCACCCAAAGTGGATGTGTTTGAGGCCAAACCTCTCGGACTGCTTGAACTACTTCTCTGAGCAGACGAGTCCGGTTTTCAAAGCTGCCACCATAATCATCTTGACGGTGGTTAGAAAGGGGTGAAAGAAATTGGTGCAGTAGATAACCGTGGGCAGCATGGATTTCCACTACCTTAAAACCAGCTTGGAGAGAACGTTTGGCAGCTTGAGCAAAGGCGTCAATAATTTCTTGAATTCCCTCAAGACTGAGGGCTTCTGGAACTGGGCTATCTTTGCTAAAAGCGAGCGCACTACTCGAAACTAAGGGACGCCAACCTTCCTGAGATTCATCTAGTGCTTTCCCTCCCTTACTCGGTTTGGCAGTGCTGGCCTTTCTACCTGCATGAGCAAGTTGAATACCTGCAACAGCACCAAAGTTATGAATTAATGCCACAGTCTTGGCTAAAGTTTCGATGTGTGAATCTGACCAAATTCCCAAATCTTGCGGGCTAATGCGTCCACGCGGCTCTACAGCTGCCGCCTCTGTGAACACTATACCTGCACCGCCAACTGCGCGAGAAGCTAGATGAATAACGTGCCAATCATTAGCATATCCATTTGTACTGGAATATTGACACATCGGTGAAACGGCGATGCGGTTGCGAAAGGTAATTTCACGAATTTTGAATGGTTCAAATAGATGTGCCATTAATCTTGATTCCTTCTCTTGCTAAGTAAAATAAATTAGGGAGGGATTTACAGCATGAATTCGATTTTGCATTAATTAAAGGTAACTCCAAGAAATAAATTATCCAACCCCACAGGAGTTAATTGGATATTTTTTTATTTGGAAATCCCGAAATAGAGAAGTCAAAATTCAGAATGCAATTAGTGGGGAATTTCGACCCACCACTTGATAGTTTCCCACCAAATTTTGAATTTGCTGGGAGATTTAAACCCTTACTCTCAAAGCCGAATTTACTGCCGCAGGTATCGCAGTAGTTCTTGTGTAGGGCAGTATTCTTCCAGGCAACGCTCTCTACAAGACGCTTTTGCTAGCTTGCAACTCTTACAGAGTACGCGGACTCGCTGCTGCTACGATATCTTGCCTTACGCAAGAACTACCTCTTTTGTTAAATATTTGTTGAATGACTAGAGTCATCATAGAGATTTGAATAAATAGGCCGATTGTCAGGCTTTTGAGACTGCAATTCCCAAATATCGCGTTTTCCTAATTCTCGATCCACTAATAACTGTAGATGGTCTGGTAATTTAGTTGTTTGCCAAATTGACCAAATTTCTTCACCAAATAATTCTTTTTCAATTTTTCCAGAAAACATGATTTGACCTCCACGAATGTTCAATTTTCAGTTTAGTAACTGCTAATTTAGGAAAGACGAAGTAACAAAATTGTCATTCTTCATTCTTTCGCTATCTTTAAAATACAGGTACTATTCGCCCTGAATACTGCTTGTTAAGAAAATCTCTAACTTGTGCATATTTAAGTAACTTTTCATTACAGATATTGTCGATGGTATCGCGTTCTGTGAGGGCAATAATCCGTTGAAAAAAGGCAAACGGATGAGCGCGATCGCTACCAATTTGTCTACTCAAAATTAAATGCAAATCCAGGGTTAGAAATCAGCAAAGTTGCCTGACTAGCAGCTTACAGAATAGACTTCTTGCATAAATCAAATGTCCTCACCCTAAATTTCTCTCCCAAGCTGGGGAAATTACGTATAAAGCGCATATAATCATGAGCTTCTTATAGCGCGACGACTAGGGGGACGCCCTTCGTCATCTACGAGGCAACCAGTACCAGAAGGTGCTGTTGCTCCACTGATACCGCAGTAGCCTTTATCTACGAGTATCACTCTTACCCATTGAGCAGCATTCCAAGTTGCCCAAGTTGCTGATGGATCGCGGCTTATGACTAGAACATCAGTTTCTAAATTCAGTTGCGAAGTCGAACTATTGACTGACTCAGATTGATATGTACTCACGATTACATTTCCTAAAAAGTTTACTTGGCACTAAATTTTGAGTTTATTGGCTAACCCACCTAATTTTTTGAAAAAGTACGATAAACACATCGATTTACCGTACTATGTATTTATGAGATTTACATAGATTGTGCTAAAAAACAAGAGGCTATTAAAATTTATTGATATTACTCTTGAATAAAATGCAGCCTGTGGCGAAAACTTTCTCAAAAAAATAAAGGACAAGAACTATACTTGTCCTCAATGGTTAAAATAATATATCCTGCATCGAAAGTTTTAATTAATACTCCTAACCTCCTATCCGGTTGTTGAGCGTAGCGATGCACTGCATCCTAACTGCTGCCTTTTTTGTAACTTGTTGGCATAAACTCTACGCGAACAAAACTAATAATTAATCTTGCTTATAGTTAAATACGCTTAGTTTCAGGGTTATTGGTGTAGATAATTGGTCTTTCCAGACGCGATTTATTTATCGCGTCTCTATATCTAGGTTTTGGGTTTATCTGAACTATATTGGCTGACAGTTTTCTGCAAAAAAGAATTGAGTAATGAGATTGTAGACAATCTTGTTGCTTAATTAAAACTTAACGAAATAAGTATTTGTTGGTAAGGTTTGGGCAGTTCCTACATTTGTAGGCAAGTCATTAATTTTATTATCTGTTTTGATTACTGCAAACTTATCAGTAAATAGCAATACTTCACCATTTCCCGGTGTTACCCAAGCGTGGCGAGTCATTAGGTTTTTGGAGACAACTAAAAGAGATGCATCTCCACGGTAAGGCGAGATGGGTTTACCCATGAAGGTTTGATTATCTCTATTGGCGATCGCATAAGCAGCAGAAGAACCCACAAAAATTTTACTCCCATCTGAGTAAATAGTTTTAGGGAAATTGCTAGTGCCGTCTCCCATCCCCGCAGTTGTAGGTTTTCTTGGAATACTTAGCTGTCCACGCTCGACAGTAAAATTAGTCAGATTAATAGTTCCTATATAAACCTTTGTCTCATCACGGGTTTGTGCAGCATTGGTATAGCTGTCTGTGGTAATCAAAGTCTTTGTTAATAAGTCTTTGCCATTCCACCTGTAGATTGAGTTACCCCCATAAACTGAACCGAGGACATAAAGCTTGTCTTCAACAATATGTAATCGGTTAAGTCTTGTGTCTGCCATGTCGCGAGCAAGATCGGCAGAATTGTAGCCCCAAAGCTTACCTTGGTTATTTCCTGCTATATTTGCCAAAGCAAATATTTTTGCTCCGTCGAAAACCATCCGGTAAAGAAAAGCTATCTGGACGGGAATACCTAACCTCTTTTGTTGCTGGTAGCCACTAGTGTAGAGATAGCCATTTTTATACTCAAAATCCATTACCTCAGTTACGCCATAGCTCTGTTTGGCTTTAAAGTTGAGGTTTTTATCATAAATTGATAGAGTATTTGCAGACTGGTAAATAATCCAATTTTGCAAAAATTTTACCCGTGTCTTTGAATTAGCTTTATTGCTAACTATTTTTTGCCTAGTTCCGTCAGTTTTGATTTTTACTAGTCCTGTTGGAACAGCTAAGACATAAGTTTTGCCGTCAATTGCTACAATGTCACGAGCATCGTAATTAGAGTTTGGGATTAATTTTTTCGTACCATTACTTTCTACTTCCCATACACCTTCAGTATTGATGACCGCAACTTTACTGCCATTAGTGCAAGCTGCTCTTGGCGAAGAGATATTAAGATATGTAGCTAAAGCGGGGGTAGAGTAATCAAACATTGTACAGTCCTAGATAAGGTTGACTGAAAAATATTGGTTTTCAATTAAGAAAAAAATTTGGGAGTTTTTGCGCGTTTTGAAGCTAAACTCGTCTGAAAATTGAAGAAAATATTGGCTACGGTAAACTCAAACTCAAAGGTTGAGTAATCCGCAAAATATGCATATCTGCAAACATCGCTAAAATTAGAATTGAATTGTTTGTGGTTATGTCGTAGCGATAACCTGTTAATTGGGGGAAAGTAACTTCAATTAAGCCTCTCTGGCTGCTTTCTAATTCGACAAATACTTTACCAACACTTTCTGCCCCAGCTCACCCATCTCCTTTAACATCCCCTGAATCTTTTGCATAGCTAGAAATTCAGGCTTGGTATATCCTTTCTCCCAACGGTTTCCCGTCGAAGAAGTTATACCTAAAGATGCTGCAAACTGTTCTTGGGTAAGACCAGTTATGCCACGAAGTTCACGGATGAGCTTTCCAACTTCCGGTTGCTTGATTAGCAAAGGTTTCTTAATAGTCATTTAGCTAAGAACGCACCTGTTAATCTGGCGAGTGATATGTATTCCGCTACATCCTATTGGGGCTAATGCTGAATTGATAGGCGAAAATATACTAGAGTTTTTATACTTTCTTGATTTGCTAACCGAGTAATTACACGTCCGTAGATACGTATTTCCTAAATGAAACTTTCAAAGAATCAATTACGCAACGAAATAAGCATCCTGTTGTCAGGAAGCAGTTAAAATTAATATATGACGTTCAGTGGCTTCAATTCAGGAGGGGTTGAACCGATAAGTGAATTACTCCTTCTGCGTCCTACCTTTTTCAATCCTGAATTACTCATAGAGACAGGAAATAGGGAAGAAAAAATAAAGCTGAATTGTAATTTTTTTGAAAAATCAAGTAGGAGTCTTATAGAAGTTTCATTTCCCCAAACCCAGGTGATTTTGTAATGCTTGACGCATCACTTCTACAGGCAAAGTTTCCTGCTGCAACCAGATTTTTAATGCTGCTACCCCTTGTTGAACTAGCATTTCTAATCCATCGATCGCAATTGCACCTTGTTTTTCAGCTTGCTGGAGAAATTGCGTTGGTTTAGGAATATATATTAAATCGTAAGCGATCGCACCCGTTGGTAAATTCGCGATTTCTTCTACACTTAAAGGCGATTCATCGACTTTGGGATACATCCCAATCGGAGTTGTATTTACCAGCAGATTTGCTTGGGGAATTAGTTTTGGTAATTCCTCCCATTGATGAACCTGGAATTTCTCAGCAAGGGGCGAATTGCTCCAACTATTGCGGAATTCTTCTAATTTCTGCATATTGCGCCCAACAACATGAATTTGGGCAAAACCTAACTGAGTACAACCTGCAACAACTGCTCTAGCTGCACCACCATTGCCTAAAATTACCGCTACTTTCTGACTCCAATCTTGTTTATATGTTGTCTGCAAAGGGGCGATAAATCCTTCTATATCTGTATTTGTGCCTACCCATTGGTTATTTTGGCGGCTAACAGTATTCACGGCTCCAATAGTTTGAGCCAGGGGTGTAATTTCTGAGAGTAAGGGAATGATTGCCTGTTTGTGAGGTATTGTCACACTAAAGCCGACAACCCCAACAGCAGCAAAACCTGCGATCGCCACCTCTAAATTCTGTGGTTCAATCCCAAAAGGCAGATAAATGTAATCTAATCCTAATTGTGTGATCGCTGCATTATGCATCACTGGCGACAGCGAATGCTCCACCGGATGCCCAATTACCCCTAGTAGCTTAGTTTTGCCTGTAATTTTTTTTGTCATTAGTCATTAGTCATTAGTCATTAGTCATTAGTTATTCTCCCCTGCTCCCCTGCCCCCTGCCCCAATCCCCTCACCTAGCCTACAATTATTAAAAGCTCCTTAACATTTCTTTAAATCATGCAGGTAACTACAGCCTCCTCTACAACTCCAATTCCTGGCAAATATTGGCAGTGGCGCGGGCATAACATTTACTACGTGCGTGCGGGAGAGAAACAAACGCAACGTCCCCGCCTTTGCTTTTGGTACATGGATTTGGTGCTTCTACAGACCATTGGCGCAAGAATATCACAGGATTGTGTCAAGATTTTGAAGTATTTGCGATCGACCTTTTGGGATTCGGGCGATCGGCAAAACCAAAATTGCAGTATAGTGGCGACTTGTGGCGCGACCAACTCCATGATTTTATCAGCGAAGTGATTGGTCAAAAAGCAGTATTAGCAGGTAATTCTCTTGGTGGTTATGCTTGCTTATGTGTTGCAGCCCAACGTCCTGACAGTGCAGCTGGATTAGTTTTGCTCAATAGTGCCGGGCCTTTTAGCGAAAGCCAGCCGACATCGGAACCGGAAGCTTTGCAAAGCGAAATTCAGCCACCCAAACAACCCTCTTCTTTAGAGAAACTTCTGGGTGACTCAGTTAAATGGATTTTTCAACAACCTTTAGCTCAGTTTGTGTTATTTCAATACGTGCGACAACGTTGGGTAATTCGCCAAACCTTAGAAAAGGTATATCTTGATAAAAGTGCAGTTACAGATCAATTGGTAGAAGAAATTTATCGTCCTGCTTTCGATCCGGGTGCATTGGATGTATTTGTTTCAGTTTTTAGCAGTCCTCAAGGAGAAAAAGTTGATGTACTACTAAAGCAATTAACTTGTTCTCTGTTGATGTTATGGGGAGAAGCCGATCCGTGGATGAATGCTAGAGAACGTTCGCAAAAGTTTCGTCAATATTACCCGGAATTGACAGAGCATTTTTTAACAGCAGGTCATTGTCCCCACGATGAAGTACCCGATAAAGTAAACCAACTTTTACGCGATTGGGTTTTGTAAAGGTTAATACAGTTCAGAATGAGCAACCAAACCCTCATGTAGAGACGCGATAAATCGCGTCTTGAAAAACCAATTATTTACACCAATAACCCTTAACCCAAGCGTATTGGATTAAAGATTTGTAGTAAGCGGCTTCAGCTGCTTACTACGAAAAACTTATTTAAAAACGTAAGATTTAATTTCTTGCTCTATTTGGTCACTAATAATCTCAGTTCCCATACCAATTTTATCGAGGTTAACCCTCACAAAATTTGTTTTGTCTTCTTTTGTAAACTTTTTATCATTATCCGAGTCTTTAAGAATTTTTAAAAAAATTGCATTTTGACCTGGAACAATAACCCAACTGATGATTCGAGTATTATTTGGGGTAATTTGCTGGAGGTTCTTACCCGATATATCAGAAAGATAACCAATAGTAGCATCTTCGCTATTAAGTTTCTTATCTATATTTGTATCTTGGTCAATGATTTTATATAACCAAACTCTTGTAGTGGGCTTGTTTGCCGCTTTTACTTCCAATAAATCGAAGGAAGCGATAATGGCTTTTTTATTTAATAAAAGATGAGCTTCACCACCTTGCTTTTGATAAAAGATGATGTTATACAATTGATTATTTCTTTCTTTTTCATAAGAACGTGAAAGGTTTAAATCAATTCCTTTATCTTCATTCTGCTCTGCAAGACTAACAGGAATCATCAGATAATCTGATTGTTCTTTAATAATTAAATCGCCATAAATAAGATTTTGCTGTGGCTTCGGTTTCTCAATTGCTTTTGCCTGTTCTGCATTTTTACTAACAGAAGATTTACAGGAAAAAGAAAGAGCAGCTACAATCATAGCTGTAGTAATCTTATTTAAAAAGCGATAATTTTTCATCAAATTTTCCTCGCAGGATATGTTGCTGTCTTATTTTATTCCCTGCTGGAAAATTAGCTAGAGTCCAATACGCTTCAATACAGTTCAGCTAAGACTAAAAATTATACTGATGTCGGTTGGGTTTCGTTCCTCAACCCAACATTATCGAGATTTTGTTGGGTTTATCTGTCGCTCAACCCAACAAAGCCCCACAGATAATCCCTGGCGTACTGAGAAAATCATATTACAATAAAATGCCAAAAACCTGGTCGAGGTTGACCAGGTTTTATCGAGTTTACAGATTTCAAATTTTAAACTGATTAACTAACTGAAGGTTAATAACTAGGGTGGACTAAAAAACTAACAAACTCAGCATTCTTGCGTTTTTCCGCTTTAGGATTTGGCTTTGCCTTCTACATTAGGCTTTTTACCACTTTTATCACATTTGATATGCTGAAATTTGCTTGGGCTGATGACGAGGGGACACTAAGTCATTGACCCTTTTGTTTGGTTTTATTTTTTTGGTGTCCTACTATCTAAATTATCACTTACATTTGTGAGTTGCAACCCTTGGTTTACGAAAGTTGACGTTTTGTTAGATTTTGCAATCTAGAGGCATAAATTTGATCCCCGACCCTCTTTTGAAGAAAGTTAAAGGGATCTTGAATAGATTAAGCATAGAAACCAAACTACATTGTCATCAATTCCACATAATCTGATTGTCATCCAGATGGTTGGTGACAATAGGGCCAATGGCATCAATTTCTGCCAATTCGGCTGTAGAAAGCTTGATTTGGGCGGCTAATGCATTGAAAGAGTGCTTGTTCGGGATAACCCCCTCTAGCGATATCTGGCGACAAGCCGCTATGACGCGTCTAGGCGTTTGTTTGAGGTTGAGCAATTAACCAGGCTAAAGCTAACTGAACAAGGGTACAATTATTAAGAAGGGTTATAGGACGCAGTTTTTCTAGCAGTTGTTGGGCAAGTTCAAAGTTTCGCCTTGAAACAGTTTATTTTTAGCACGGTTATCTATTGGGTCAAATTTCTGACCGAGAAGAAATCTTCCTGTTAACAACCCCTATGCTAAAAGCGAATAAGCAAGGATAGAAATATTGTTTTCGATACAATAGGGCAATGCATCTTGTTCTACCTGTCTCCAGAATAAAGAATAGGGTGGTTGTAAACTATCAATATGTCTATAACTTGCTGCTTCTGCTAACTGAACGCTAGAAAAATTGGAAACAGCGATCGCTTTCCTAATCTATTGCCTTGGACAGGTTGATACTTTATCAGTCTTAGCTTCAAATTAAATCAGAGTTACTGTAGATGCTGATGGAATTGACTACAACTTTTCATGCTCTCAAAGAATGGGCAGTTGCCATAAATGCCTTGGAAAGTGGCAATACAATTATGTTGCTCCGCAAAGGCGGTATCCACGAACGAAATGGACATTTCCAAGTTGCTCACAAGCAAATTCTGCTTTATCCTACTTATGAACATCAACAAGCTTTCATGCTGAAAGCTGAATATGCCAATAATGTCTATCCAGTAACATCAGGCTGGCATCCTGAAACAGTTCGCATTGGTAGTTGGGCTGAAATTACAGATATTTTGCCCTGTAGTGACGAATCTATTGTCAACAACTTACTTCCCTTCCATATTTGGAACGAGCATTTTATTAGCGATCGCCTCAAATGGAAAGCACGTCAGCCCCTTTATATCCTCCTCCTAAGGACATATAAACTACCGCAACAAGAAATTCCCTATTACGCCAAATATGCTGGCTGCAAGTCATGGATTGATTTAGATCGAGAAATTCAGTTGCAAACAGCACAACCAGTTTTATCTAACTTTGCATACAGCCAACTAGTAGAGACAATTCGCGAGATTGTCGGCGATAAGTTGTATGCTCCATCCTTCTAATAACCCAATTTGTTGCCCAAATCCCCGGCTTTTTAAAGAAGTTGGGGATTTAAATTTAGCTTATAGATAAATACGAAATTGCTTTTCGTCATCAAACGGACGATTAGACCTGTCTTGAAAGTCTACTTTCATCCTTGGTTATGAGCCGAAGGCTCATGGAGGGTCTGTTGCAAAAATATATTTTTGCACTCTTAGAGTAAAGGTTAAAGGGGAAAGGATTTTGAGTTTCTTTACCCTTTTCCCATTCACTTTTACCCCGACAAATGCCAAGAAGTCTATTGTATACAACCAACATCAAAATAGATTTTATATTGTTTGCTCAGAGTGTTTAATCAACGAAACTTTATAACTAACTTCTAGAATCTGCGCTTATATATCTCAGCAGAAAAACAAATAGTCTGATTCCGAGCCTCAGCCAAAATAGTAGTGATTGTTACACACGATCGCAAAAAACGCGGATAACATGATAAAAATCTCACCCAAGAAACAAGGTGAGCCAAGGCTGTTTATCTTTATGTCCCGTTAGCAGCTGTCTTCCAGGCTATGAGTTATTAAGCAATTATCTCGCAGTGGATAGAACTTAATTACATTTTGTCTAAAGTACTAGGCAAAAATTATCCCCAAGGGTGATAATTAGCTTGACAAAGATAAGCTATTATGCATCATTAGCTAAAAGCAAAGGAGTTTGCAATGCATCGACAAATGTGCTGGTTATCTAAGTCTAGTGGCGATGGAGAGAAAATTTTGTATTTGCAGACAGAACCTAATCAACCTTGGCGTCCTTACACAGCTTTTGGACATTTTACAGTCCCAGATTATCAAATACCAGGTGGCTCTAAAGGTTGGGCAACTTATCAAAAACTTTTGAAAGCAGGTTGGACACTAGTACCTAGCGCACGGGCAAACGAGTTTGGCAGCAGCAGCTACGCAGAGTCAACAATCCAAAATCAATAGTCATTTATCATTTGTCACTTGTCATTAGTTATTTTTTGCGTCCTTGTGTCTTCCTCACAAACCTCTGGGGGAACCTTCACCGCGAGGATCGGCGGCTCCTTCTAAAATTCCATCAGATGTAACAGCGATCGCGTTACCATTACCCCAAGGAGTAGTTTCCTTAATTTTGTGTCCCCGACGGCGTAAGTCTTGCAAAGTCAAAGCATCCAAGCCCCAGGATTCAACGCGCAACTCATCTGGCAGCCATTGATGATGTATGCGTGGAACAGAAATAGCCGCACCAACATCCATGTTGTATTCCAGCACATTCAGGATTACCTGCAAAACCTGGGTGATGATGGTGCTACCACCAGGCGCACCTGCTGCCATCCGAAAATGACCATTTTCTGTGACAATTGTGGGAGTCATACTGGATAGAGGAGTTTTGCGGGGTGCAATGCTGTTGGCATCATTACCAACTAAACCAAAAGCATTAGGTACTCCTGGCGCAGCAGCAAAATCATCCATCTCATTGTTGAGAATAATTCCAGTTCCCGGTGTCACCACACCAGCACCAAAACTGAGATTAATGGTGAAAGTCAGACTGACGGCGTTGTGTTGTTCATCTACAACATTCAGATGAGTGGTTTGGAGAGATTCATGCGGAAGACAAGGGGATGAAGGAAGACGCAGACATTTTGAATTTAAATCTCCTGGCTTGACTTCGGTGGAAGGTCGAGCCATTTGCATATTAATTTCTTGACGGCGTTTTTTGGCGTAAGCTGGACTGAGCAGTTCTTGTACAGGGACTTTGACAAAATCAGGATCGCCTAAATATTTTGAGCGATCGCTATAAGCAATCTTCATTGCTTCTACCATTAAATGTATCGCGTCTGGATGATGCCATCCTAAAGATTTTAAATCGGTGTCACCGATAATATTTAAAATCTGCAATAAGTGAACGCCTCCTGATGATGGTGGTGGCATTGAGCAAATTTTAGCTTTGCGGAAGTTGCCACAAACAGGAGTGCGCCAGATTGGTTTGTAGGCTTTCAGGTCTTCCAGAGAAATTAAACCACCATTTTTTACCATATCAGAAGCGATCGCTTGAGCAATACTTCCGGTGTAAAAACTTTGGGGATTTTCGGCAATTGCTGTTAAAGTGCGTGCCAAATCGCGCTGCACCAGTTTTTCCCTTGGTTGATAAAATTCACCATTGCGAGTGAAAATTTCTCGCGCTGCGGGATTCTTGAGAATTGCTTCCTGGCGCTGGTTGAGCCTTTCGGTTAGCACATTGCCAAGAATAAAGCCATCTTTAGCGAGTGCGATCGCAGGTTTCATTACCTCTTGCCAAGAAAGTTTACCATAGCGACGATGCACTTCATAAAGTCCTGCTACCGTTCCTGGTGTTGCTACTGCCAAATAACCATTAATACTTGCATTTGGACGGACTTTTCCTGCTGCATCTAGATACATATTTCTTGTAGCTTTCAGTGGTGCGCGTTCGCGGAAATCGAGCGCTTTGATCTCGCCAGTTTTCTCAGAGTGCATCAGCAAAAATCCGCCGCCGCCGATTCCGGCTGAAAAAGGCTCAACTACAGAAAGTGCAAAGGTTGTGGCTACAGCTGCATCCACTGCATTACCCCCTTTGCGTAACATCAAAATTCCTGCTTCACTTGCTAGGGGATGGGCTGAAACCACCATCCCCTTCTTGCTGCGTAGGGGTAAAGTTAAGGCGGCTGATGCTACTTGGCTGTAAAGGAGGACGCTGAAGGAAAAGATTGCGATGCCTGCTTTGGGCCTAGCCATCGCAACTCGCTTAAGTTTAGCAACAGCCAGCTTTTTTATACCATTACTCATAAAATCTTATATATATTTAGCATCTTGGTGTACTTAATTTATCAGATTTTGATTACCATTGTTTGCGTAGCTTACTGCTGTAGGCATTGCTCTCTTACCCCCATTTGAACGATTATAAATATGAAGAGTATGCAAAGATTTTTGGAAAAGATAGACATCTAAGTAAATATTCGATATTTAATTATTGTCAGGTTATTTTGATATTTCCTATTTTCCAGATAGAAATTCCAGGGCGATGCCGAAGGCGGCAAGCTACGCTGACAAGGAATGCATAAAGATTTACTGTTTTATGCTGTCTCAAGTGTTCTCTATTTATTTTGAAACTAGTAAGACTTATGCGTTGACAAACCAACTAAATTTTGTACAGTGCTTAAGACTTAGATAGTCCTCAATACTCGGATAGTAAGGTTTGCAAGCGAATTAAAGAGGAAATCTTTAATGAATAATTTGCGACTCTATCTAAAGACTGAATAAGGTATGCCGAAAGCTTCAACTTTTGGCAGATTATTTGTGCCATCAAACAGCACTAACTCAATTATGTGGATCGTCAGGCGATAACCTGCTTTTTGGAGGCGATGGCAATGATTTCCTAGACATCTCTGGCTATTTTTACCAATTTTCTGATGTTTACTTCAACTCTCGCTCATCTGGCAAGAACCTGCTTTCTGGGGGCGATGGTAATGATTCTCTGATAGCCTCTGGTGCGACTGGTAATAACACCGTCATAGGTGGCAATGGTGATGATACCCTCACAGGTGGCAGTGGTGGTGCTATCCTCATCGGTGGCAAGGGTAACGATCGCCTCTTTGGGGAAGGTGGTACTGATACCTTTGTTTTCAATAGTTTTGATGAAGGTCTCGATTTGATACGTGACTTCGGGGCGATTAATGAACCGAATGAAATAATTCAAGTGTCGGCTGCTGGTTTTGGTGGCGGTTTATCAGCAGGTGTACTTCAGGCAAGTCAGTTTACACTTGGAGAATCTGCAACCACTCTTCTCCAGCGATTTATTTATAACTCCACTACAGATGCATTGTTCTTTGATCGAGATGGTAGTGCAGGTGCATTTACTCAAGTACAATTTGCCGGATTATCTCCTGGGTTGTCACTAACGAACAATAATTTTGTGGTTGTTTAATCGTTATCCTCGATGTAATTGATTGACACTCCCCGACCTGAAGGTACGGGGATTCTGTAATCTACCTTGTCACTTGCTCTAAGGGACTTCCAATTAAAAAAATATTCCGTCGCTTAGAAGGCAGGGGGCAGGGAGCAGGGAGCAGGGGGAGAGAAAGTCGTATTGATAGGGGTGAAATGGGATAATTTATTTTCTGTAAGTCCCTAATAGGCTCTCGCCTAAAAGAGTAGAGGTTACGAGTCCTACAGCGTTACTTCGCTTGTGCCCCAAGCTAGCTTGTCTTGCAAGATTCAAAATGTTAATTGTTTGGGTTAGCTTGTTGATGTAGCAAACTTTGCGGTTCTAGATTTTCTTCCCTTGAGGTTTTGATAGTGCTTGTAGTTCTTCCCAACTATAATGACTAGGTAATTCAATTGGTTTGCGATCTGCTCCTAATCCTAAGCCTACTGTCGGCTGGAGTTCTTTAATGAATTGCTCGGTGTATCCTGCCAGTTCATTGGCTGCAACTCCAAGTGCGATCGCACCTGCAACGCCACCAATTGCAGCACCAACCTTACCACCAATTGAGCGGCCTAGTGCGGCTCCTGCAATTCCCCCTCCGGCTGCTCCCAATCCTGTTGCAATAGGATGAGTATTTGGGGGTGTTTGATTTTCATTTTCTCGGTTAGAAGTAGAGTGTTCTTCGTTCATAATCTGTTTCTCCTTGAAACTATAATCAGCATGAAACTACTTCTGGCTCAGGTGTGCCAGAAGCCACAGAGCAAAGCGTTGTAATCCAACTAACAAAGTAGTGATGCCCACAGCTAGACCAAACAAAACTAGGTTATTTTCATTACCAGCTTTTAAAGCAAAGCTTAAGGATGTAGAAACGGCTGGAGGATGCATCACATCTAACAGGATCATCAGTACGATGGTGACGATCATTGCAGTTCCCCCAGACACATAACCCGAACCTAACAGCACATAAGTTATAAAACCGATTCCAGCTGCCATCATTTGGGAAATGGCTAGAGTTCGCACCGCATTTGTACCGTGCTGGGGATCGAGATAAATGAGAAAGGCACTAGAAGCTAGGGACGCAAACAATAAACGCTGGCGGGTTAGTACCTCCACTAGTGCAAACATAGACAATATGACTAATGTCGGCGCAGTGGCTAATGCCAACTCACCTTTCCAATCGAGGTGGCGGCGGAGCGAGCGATTTGCACCTTCCAAAGGTTTTAAGCTGGAACGATGGGATTTCATCGTATACTCCTATCTAATTCCGGCTCCGATGAACGGCGTTGTTCTCCTTGCTGAATCTCTCGTTCTAAGAAATAATTCAGCAAGGTTCGCAGCAAAACGATCGCTCCTAAATTCAAAATATCCTGGCGAGTTGGTGCTACTGCTGTCCGTAAAATATCGCTGGCGACAGTAAATTCCAACCCCAATGCCAGCACTCGTCCCAATTGTAGACGAATTCCTTCTGTGGCATCAAAATGTTGTTTGGAGCGAGAGAACAATAATCGCAAATAAGTAGAAATACCCCGGATCACTGCTGCGCCAATCACAACTGCTGCGGCAATTTCTGTCCCTGCTGCCAAATAACCAACAATGACTTTGAGCCATGTCTCTAGAGGAGTAGTTTCTCTGCCCTGTTCTCCGGCTTCCACATTCAAACTCAAAAGCAGAACAAGCCCTAGTATGAGGGCTAGAGGCAATATCAAATTAATCAATGAATCTTGTGATGCCTCTTTTTTCATAGCTTTCTACTTCAATCCTTTAGCTATGCGTTAGAGAAGTGCTGCTGCAAGCAGATCGCCAACACGCAATGCATTCGCCATAATCGTGAGCGTGGGGTTAACTCCCGAATTTGACGGAAAGAAACTACTATCTACAATATAAAGATTCTCGACATCATGAGTACGACAATTTAGATCCAGTACTGAGGTTTTGGGATCTGTGCCAAATCGACAACTACCGCATTGATGAGCAACTGCTTGTTCTGGTATATGAGTGCGGGGATAAATGCTAAATGGCAAGACGTGTTTAGCAGAACCAGGGATTGACTTGAGTACAGATGTCCATCGGTGAATTAAGCGATCGCTTGCTTCGATATTGTTCAGTGTATAGTCAACATGAATCTTGTCGCCCACCACCCGAATCCGATTATTTGGATCTGGTAAATCCTCTGTTTGCAACCACCAACCCACCGATCGCTCGGCCAGCAAATGGCGCTCAAAATGAGGAATCAGCTTGATAAATGGAGCCATTAGTGGCGGCGCTTCTCCAGGAATCATATCAGCTAGGACATTACCTGTATTCTGCACCATGCCCATCGGATAAGGGAAATCTGGCTCTCCCCAGTAAAAATCGTTGACAGCGATCGTTTTTTGAAAGTTAGCGTGATTCACCTCTAGATGTATGGAAACTATAGCCGTTTCCAGTTGCTTCATGAAATTTCGCCCCACCCGATCGGAACTATTTGCTAATCCGTTGGGATGCTTGTCATTAGCAGAGCGTAACAGCAAAGCAGCTGAGTTGACAGAACCACAGGCAACAACCACAATATCGCTTGTGAACCAATGTTGCTCTTTTGCAATTTCAGTTTCTACCTTCGTCACTTCTCGCCCCGACTCACTGGTATGCAGCCGCAAGACTTTAGTATTAGTTAAAAGAGTAACATTGGCATACTTTTCACGAGCCGGACGAATGGCGTTGACTTCAGCATCGGCTTTTGCCTGTACCAGACAGGGATATCCATCAAAAGTATCGCAGCGAATGCAGGGACTTTTGGTGCGATCGCTTTCATTGAGCTTTAATCCTAGTGGTAAATGAAATGGGTAGTAACCCAGTTCTCGAATGCCATCAGCAAGGGACTGCATATCTGGCTCATGACTCACTGGCGGGTAGGGATATGGTTCGCTGCGAGGTGGTTCTGTGGGGTCTTCTCCTTCCTGACCATGCACGTCATATAGCTTTTCTGCTTGGGTGTAGTATGACTCAAAGTCTTGATACTTCAAAGGCCATTCTGGAGAAATTCCTTCTTTATGAATTACCCTTTCAAAATCTCGCTCCCGGAATCTAATTAGGGCTGCACCGTAGAGTTTGGTATTGCCACCAACCCAATAGCCTGTCTGAGGTTGAAAGGCTTTACCTTCCTTGTTATACCATTGCTCATCAGTATGGTAACGATGTTTTTGATAGACTTCCTCTGGATTCCAGTTAGCCTTCTCTCTCGGTAAAAAGTCGCCTCTTTCCAGTATTAGAATTTTTTTACCTGTGGGTGCAAGGCGGTGGGCTAATGTACCTCCACCGGCTCCTGTACCGATAATAATGATATCGTAATGTTCTGTGATGCTAGTCATAATTGATAATTGGTAATTTCATATTAATTACGGTTTAATTTCTTTGATGCCACAAATTAATTTGGCAATCTTTTAATTTACTTTATAAGTTTTTTCAAAATTTGAATACTTTTAAAAATATGTTTTAAAAGTGTCGTATAACACATTAAATTCTGATCTTAACCCCCAAAATCCCCTTGTAAAGGAGGGATTTAAGAGATTATTCCCCACCATTTACAAGGGCTACCGTGTATACACAAGTCGAATCACCCCCCTTAATCTCCCCTTATAAAGGGGGGAAACAGAACAAATGTTGTTCCCTCCCCTTTATAAGGGGAGGGTTAGGGTGGGGTAAAACCAAGATTTATCAACTACTTGAGACTTGTGTATGCACCGTAGATTTACAAGGGGGGTTAGAGGGGGTATTAGACACTTTGACCAATAACTATAGCTTTTCAAACACCCTTTAAAGACAGATTATTATGCTTAGATTAAAGTTTGAATTACAATATTACTTCTCTCTAATGGATTAATATTTATTTATGCCTAAAGACAGGTTCTTATTTCATTTTAATTTCATTTTTTATTTTTATTGTGTGAATTAGTCATGTAATATATTCAGGACTTACGCAACTGGCACAGAGCGATCGCCGCTAGCTAGTACATGAGTATTATTTGAATTTAATTCCGAAAGCCTTGTATTCGTAATAGAGGCAGGTGTATTGGAGGCAAAGCATGAAAGATTCATGAGAAAATAGGTAGAGGTTGTATTAGATAAATGTTGCTTACGGTAATGAAATTTACTAAGCTTGATTACTGCCAATACTTATTAAGTAGTCAGATTAATTATACAATGACTAATTTGGCAGAGCATTTAGAAAGTATTAGCCATGATGCAATTAACTATTATTTAAACAGAGAAAAATTAACACCTCGGTTATTATGGGATAACGTGAAAGAGGTAATTGAACCTGATGCTAATGGTTACATAATATTTGATGATAGCGTTTTAGATAAAAGGTATTCTAAAGAAATAGAAACAGTCAGAAAACAATATAGTGGTAATGAACATGGTGTCCTCAAAGGTATTGGTGTAGTTAGCTGTGTGTATGTCAACCCTACTCTTCAAAAATTTTGGGTAATCGATTACCGCATTTTTAATCCTGATGTCGATGGTAAAACCAAGATAGACCATGTGAAAGACATGCTGCAAAACCTTGTATATCATAAGCTTTTACCATTCGATACTGTTTTGATGGACACATGGTATGCCGTACATAGTTTAATGCTTTATATTGATGCAATCGAGAAAATATATTATTGCCCTTTAAAAAATAATCGGTTAGTTGATGATACATTTGGACAAGACAAATATAAACGTATTGAATTATTAGAATGGAGTCCTGAAGAACTAGACTGTGGTAAGATAATTAAAATTAAAGGGTTCCCAGCTAAGAAAAAAGTGAAACTATTCCGGGTTACTGTTTCTACCAACAGAACGGATTATATCGCCACTAACGATTTATCTCAAAGCTCCACGGATGTTGTACAAGAGGTGTGTAAAATTCGTTGGAAAATCGAGGAGTTTCACCGAGAGATTAAACAACTAACAGGCATTGAATCTTGTCAATGTCGTAAAGCTAGGCTTCAAAGAAATCATATTGCTTGTGCAATGTTGGTTTGGATTAGATTAAAGAATTTAGCCTATCAAACTGGTCAAACTATTTATCAAATCAAGCATAATTTGCTTTCTAATTATTTAATTCAGCAACTAAAACGCCCAAGTATTCTTATGTGCTTGGTTTGAGTTGAATTGTCGCTGGCTAGGGCTGCACCTTACCCCCTTTTTGTGCCAGTTGCGTAATACCAATTCTTTATGAAGCTGCGCTAAATAAGGCTTCAAGGATAAAGTCATAGGAAGTCACAGAAGCAATCATCTCAGGTGTAATCGTTTTGAGGACATCAGTTAACTTCAGCTGTAATTGTGCGAGGGTTTTACAGTTTTGCCATTGGAGTTTCGATTTGAGAAATTCCCAAAACCGCTCAATTGGGTTGAGTTCTGGAGAGTGCGGAGGTTGAAAAATCGGGATAATGTTATCAGGACAATCAAGAGTTTTTGCTTTATGAAACGACCCTCGATCAAACTGGATAACCGCAATATCATCACCAAGTTCAGCAGACACTAATTCCAAAAAGTGCTGGAAACAATCAGCATTGAGGTAGGGAAACTCGTAGAAAAAGCTATAACCACTCAGGGGTTCTACGACACCGTATAAATAAAAATTGTCACGCCGCCACTGGCTGTGCCCTAGAGGTTTAATCCCTTTTGCAGTAATCAAACGTCCGGTAATTGTTTTGAGTCCTAAACGAGTTTCGTCTTGACATAGATACCTCACACGCTTAGAGTCTCCAAATTCTGACTGCAAAAATTTCAGCGCTAGGGGAAGTTTTTTTTAAAGTGAGACTGACTTAAAGGGTGCTGTTTGGTGCTTTGAGGACGAGGAACTTTCAGCTTGGCTTGGAGTTGATAGCGAACTAACTGATACACAGTTTTATACGCTATGTTGAGTCCCAATTCGGTATTGAGCCATTGTTGAATTTGACTATAGCTATGAAATCCTTGTGGCTGAGACAATCTTTGTTTTAAACGCTCTAAATTTTCCCCTTGAACAATCGGCTCTTTACCTGGCGCATATTTCATCGACAGTAAGCCTTGTCGTCCCCCATCTTTGTACTTTCTTATCCAACGAGTTATGGTTGCTTGGGTCGCGTCCTAGACGTTCTGCGATCGCTTGCCTACTTGTCACTTGTCCACTTTTTAACCAATAGAGCATCTGTAGTCTTTCTTTACTACTTGCTTGTGTGACATATTTAAGGGCTTTTTCCAATTCTTCTTGGCTCTCTTTAATCTCAATCAGTAATCTCATACCCATAACGCTTACACCAAAAGCACCCATCTTATATTTTGGCGCATCTTCATACAGAATTGGTATAAGTCCTGATATTTACAAAAATAGTAAATAAATTTTGCTTGGCATTTAAGGAAGCTATTAATTCGATGGTGTTATAAAAGATTTATCTTGAACAAAAATAGTATTTTAGTGCAATCTATATCTATGGTTCAATGTTAATGGAGATCGATATAGTAAAAATTAGCTTTATAATCATTAACTTCAATATTGTATTTAGTAACTGATGAGAATAGTTGAAAATTTTACACTTAGTTTGTTGCCCGATATTAAGTAGACATTGTCAATACTTTTAGTATTAATTTATACCTGATATTTATCGTCAGTAGCCAAGTTAAATAACAGGAGATTTCTATGCTTGAAGCCATTGAGATTTATGACGATCGCCTGCGTGCTATTGTACGCCCCGATGCTTTACTCCAGGAGCTAGCCAACGGTGCAGTCCATAGCGAGGGGCCTGTTTATTTCCATGAAGATGACAGTGTTGTGTGGAGTGACGCTCACGGCAATCGCCTGTTGCGATGGAGTCCCACTGACAAGGTGACTGTCCTACGAGATCCATCTGATTACCAAAGTGGTAATTACCGAGACTTAGAGGGTCGTCTGGTTGCGTGTTCCTCTGGTTTGCGTGCTATCATCCGACGCGAAGACAATGGTGAATGGAAAGTTTTAGTTGATCGCTACCAAAGCAAACGCCTGAACAGTCCAAATGATTTAGTAGTTAAAAGTGACGGTACAATTTGGTTCACCGATCCGCCTTATGGGATTACCGAGCCAAACCAAGGTTACGGCGGCGAACAGAAACAACCCGGAAGTTACGTCTATCGCTTTGACCCAAAAACAGGTGAAATTTATCCTGTAGTAACAGACATGGTGCGCCCTAATGGGTTGGCTTTCAGTCCAGACGAAAGCATGCTGTATGTTTCAGATACAGCTGCGTTTAATATTCCTGGGGGGCCTCATCATATTCGCGTCTATGAGGTTGTGGGCGAGCGCTATCTAAAGAATGGGCGTATATTTGCAGTCATTGAGCCAGGACAACCGGATGGACTGCGGGTTGACGAATATGGCAATGTTTTTACTAGCTCTCAAGATAGCGTGCAGATATACGCCCCCGATGGAACTCGCTTAGGAAAAATTTTTGTACCGGAGACATCAGCTAACCTAACTTTTGGTGGTAAAGAAGGCGATCGCTTATTTATCACAGCCGGTCATTCGTTATATGTTATCAACCTTAATACTCGTGGTGTACAGCTATGATTTATCAATTTGGGTTAGGTGTAGCGATCGCTTTTTTCCTAGCTGCATTTAATTTCCCACAGTTAAGTCCACACTTGTTAAGTTCGCTTTCTCCGGTGTATCCTGACGGATTCCCAGGATTGGCACTTTTACTTCTCAGAGTTAGCCTTGGCTGGTTGTTTATATTACACGGTTATCCCAAGATAACCCATCTTAAACAGTGGGCTGATTCTCTAAAAATGCCTGTGTTTCTTTGCTTTTTATCAGCTGCATCGATGTTAGGTGGCGGAATTTTTCTGATTATTGGATTCCTCACCCTCTTAGCAACTTTACCCATTCTTTGCTCAATGATTTTTGCGATATATTTGCACATCTCTGGAAGTAAGCCTTTCGTAGCTCAAGATCCATACTTAATTCCTCCAGAACAGTATCAAGGTGCTTTAGGACAAGGTGAACCCCCAAGTTGGGAAAAGGCTTTTATGTATTGCGTTATGCTAATTGCGATCGCAGTTTTAGGCCCTGGTGCTTGTTCGCTGGATGCTCTCATTTTTGGACGGTGAACATCATGTTTCGAGGTGGACACATGTCTATCTCAATGCCATTAGGCTAAACTACTGGGTGTCCTAAAGAAAATCCAATTTCATTCATGAATGCTGTTGATGTATTTGAAAATATCGCGTCCTCAACTTGGCAACGCATATATTTGGGAGAGGTATATCATGTTTCACAAGGTGAAGAGACAATTACAGACTCTAATCTACTAGAAATCGCTAAAGCTAATTGCCCTGAAGTGCGAGTAATCAAAACACCTAAAAATCAAGAGAAAGATCAAGGTACAGACTGGGAGTGGTGGATTGGAAATAATCGCTTAGGTTGGTTACGCTATGCTATTCAAGCTAAAAAGATTAATCCAGCAACTACTCGTTACGATAAGCTTAAGCATAAAGTAGATAACACGCTACAGATTGATATTTTAGAGCAGTATGCTAAAGTAAATCGTGCCATTCCACTCTATTGCTTTTACAACTATCTTAAAAATGTAGACTTAGAGGATGTTTGAAAAGTTGGGAATGTTGTAAAAAAGCTCTCTCGGTATAGGCTGTGAATAGATAGTAGACAGCACCGAGAGAGCAGCATGAGTAAAGCATACCCCAGCAACCTGACCCGCACCCAATATGAATTTCTCAGTGAGATGATTCCAGAACCCAAACCAGGTGGTCGTAAGCGTGAAGTCAATATGTGGGAAGTACTCAACGCCATCTTCTATGTTCTAGTTGAAGGAGTGAGATGGCGAGCGTTACCTGGTGATTTTCCCGTGTGGCAGACTGTATACACCTATTTCCGTAACTGGCGACAAGATGGAACGTGGTTGCAGATCCACGATCGCTTGCAAGAGTGGACAAGAATCGAAATTGAGCGCCATCCGAGTCCATCAGAAGCGATAATCGACAGCCAAAGCGTGAAGAGTGCAGCGATGGTGAGTCAAGGAGTGGGCTACGATGCGGGTAAGAAAATCAAAGGACGCAAGCGATTTATGACGGTCGATACTTTGGGATTAGTGTTGAGGGTTGTAGTCACCGCAGCCAATGTTGGTGAACGAGAAGGGGGAAAACAAGTTCTAAAACGGGTCAAACAGTCCCATTACAAGATCTCTCGTTTGACCACTATCTGGGTAGATGGTGGTTTTGATGGAGAACCTTTCATGCAGTGGGGTCATGAATTTTTGCCGTTGGATTGTCCAGGTAGTGTTGCGCTCCCAAGAGGCTAAAGGTTTTATCTTGCTCAAAAAACGTTGGGTTGTAGAGCGAACTTTTGGTTGGCTCATGGGATGTCGCCGATTAGTTCGAGACTATGAGTTATTGCCCGAAACATCCGAGACGTTTATTTACCTTGCCATGATCCGCATCATGGTGAGGCGATTAGCATAAAATTTGACCCCTCAAAACTTTTCAAACACCCTCTTAGGTAGTTGGCAATGTAGCTTATTTTATGAAAGTGAGCAGTTTGGTTGCACAGTAACTCCTTCAAAGAACGTGCGTTTAGCACTCTCCAAAAAAGGATCTAGGAAATTTGCCGAGCTACATAAATTAGACCATACTAAACCTTGGCGCTGTCTTGTACGTTGTCCTCTAATGCTTCAGATTTATCAAACTGGCTCGGCTAACAGTACTTTATTAGGCTTTGAGAACGTTACTGTTTATTCAGAACTACCAAGACAATTTCTTTCTGCTCTAGAAACTGGTAATTTAAACGAATTTTCATCTGACTTTTATAACCAAGATTTAGGAGTATATCCAAAGCGCATTCTGGTTGCAAATTATGTTAGTGAAGAAAATGTATAATACTACACTGTCCCAGACAACTAGTTTATAAGCGCATTGTTACACAGAATTGGTATTATTCAGAGTTAGCAAGATTGTATGTCCATCAGGATCTTTAACTAAATAACCTTGGCGGTAAGGAAAAGAGCGATCGCTAAACTGTACAATCCGCGACGATACAAACTGAACTCCGTTACGCCGTAGCTTATCTACAAACTGTTCAAGATTATTTACAACAAGCTCAATTTGGATATGTGCAATATCGCAACTTTTCCAGTCACTCGGTATTGGGCGGCCTTTTTCAGGCACAATATAGTCTAACAGTTCAATTCCCACACCATCTTGAACAGGTCGTAGTGCTGTAATTTTGACTTCGGCTCCTGGTAAATTATCCAAGCGAGATTGGGTTGCACCCCAGTTGAGACTGCGGCTATCAATTTGCATTCCCAGGAGGTTGCAGTAGAAGTGTAGACTCTGCTCGGTATTGGAAATAGCGATCGCACTATGATCGATTCCCAAAAACAAGCTATGACTATTTTGATGCCACTTATCTTGTCCTTTATCAGGTGGAAACCAAATTAACTCTAAATCATGACCATCAGGGTCTTTAAACTTAAAAGCGCGGACACCACCAGATGCTTTATTCTCAGGTGGTATTGTCTGGGGAGCAACTGAAATTGGTTCAATGGGAAATGAACGCAAGTGAGCATAAGCACGATCCATATCACTCACGACAATTGCCAGATGTTGAAACCACAAGTCATTACTTTGTGAATCGCTGGGAATGGGTTTACCCTGAATATTAAGATACTCCATCAACTCGATCAGTTCATCACCTAATCGTAAAGTGACAATGCGAATTGTTGTCCCAGTCACACCTCCTAAGTCGCTGTAATCCTGTCCTTCAACAGTAATGTCAGAAACTAGTTCAAAAGCAAGTGCTTGTGTATAGAAATCCAAAGAGCGATTGCAGTTTGTCACTGTTAAGCCAATAGCTCTAATTCTTTGTACTTGTACATCGGTTTGACTTGACATATTCAACAGACTTTGTATTTATTATGTACTAGCTTCGCAAAAATTCAATATGAGTCTTGTATAAATCAATATCAAAAATATGATAAAATTTATCTCTAGCTGAAGAAAGACATGCAACTGAATTTATCCTTTAAAGATTTCATCCAATAATGAAATCGTGATGAAATTTTTATAGTTCTTTCGGTAGAAATATTTCTTAGACTTCTTGCAAAAGTGGAGAAAAGGGTAAGGGTTAAAGGGGAAAGCGGCTCATAAAAACCCTTTTCCCTTTAACCCCTCTTGCAAAAATTACTTTTGCAAGAGGTTTATTATCCCAATGGCTAGAGGCGTTAATTATTGCAAATCTCTAAAGTCATGCCAGAATCACCAAAATAGCTAGTCAAAGAAAACTTGCCGCTTGTTGGATACCTGCTGCTGGTATTCCCTGGTTTGTTGCCGTTTTTGGATGTGACTCAATAATTGCTAGAATTGCTAGCTTCAGGCGATCGTAAGGTTGCGGTTGATTAGTAGCAATTATGGTGCAACTCGCACAGGCTCCGACTATAGAGCAATCCTGTCGCTTGAGGTAGCGATCGGGGCAGTTAACTGACAGTTCAGAACCGCTATCTTTATCTAATTAAATAGTAACGAAAGATTAAGCATAGCAAATGACTGTGCGCCATCACTCAAAGTAATCTTTCTTAAGGCAAATAGATAAAAGTGAAGCGATGGAGTAAAATATTTGAATAAATTAAAACTGATTTAATTCAGAACAAATAATATGTTGAGTATACTTTGGGGTATTGTTGTTATACTGGTTGCTTTTTGGGCATTAGGACTGGCACTTCATATTGCCGGAAATCTCATTCATGCAGTGTTGCTTTTAGCTATTGGTCTTGCTATCTATAATTTTTTCAAAACGCGTGATGTGTGAATAAATATAGTATTTCTTCATCATGGTGAAGGTACATTATAGTCCCTTCCTCGCTTGCAAAGAGAGGTGAAGGATGTGCAAAGAGAGGTGAAGGATGCAGTTATTGTACCTCATTCATTATCTTGGCAATTGCAAACAATTGAAGAATTCAACTATTCTGAATTCAGGAGCAAAGCTGGAGATAATAGACTTATTGTATAAGTTGGGAAAAGGAGAAAAGGTTCTGCAAAAGTCCCTTTCCCCTTTCACCTTTACCCTTTTCCCCAAGAGTGCAAAAAGCACAAATGCCAAAAGGTCTAATGATGTATTGTGATGTATTGCAGTCTGCATAATACAGCAAAAATACTTTTGTAAGGCGGGCAAGACTTTGGCTTTGTTCAGTCGAATGCTGCCCACCTCCTAAGTAATTGGATGTTTTTATTTGAAAGTCATCTGAGAACTTTTAAACTAGTGCTGTTGTTGCTTTTAATCTAAAAATCTTCTCAATTACATCTTCTACTACCTTATCAGGCGTAGAAGCACCAGAAGTAATGCCTACAACAATTTCCCCATCAGGCAACCAGTTATCTGTAGTTATTAACTGCCCATTTAATTGCCGATGTTCAATAGAATATACCGATTTAAGGCGTTCAACAGTATCAATATGGTAAGAAGGAATTCCTCGCTCAAAGGCAATTTGTTGCAACTGAGTAGTATTCGAGGAATTAAACCCACCAATTACTATCATCAAATCTAAATTATGTTCCACTAATTCCAACATGGCATCTTGCCGTTCTTGAGTGGCATCACAAATAGTGTTAAAGCTTTGGAAATGCTGATTTAACTCAGTGGGGCCATACTTTTGTAACATAGTCCGCTCAAAAAGCTTGCCGATTTGCTCAGTTTCGCCTTTAAGCATGGTAGTTTGGTTAGCAATGCCAACTCTTTCTAAATCGCGATCGGGGTCAAATCCTGCTGAACAAGCTTTCGCAAATTTTGTCAGAAATTCTTCACGGTTGCCACCATTGATAATATAGTCAGCAACATATTCTGCTTCTTGCAAATTTAACACAATTAAATACTTGCCAGCGAAGGAACTAGTCGCAACTGTTTCTTCGTGCTTATATTTACCGTGAATTATTGATGTATAATCGATTTTTTTGTGCTTTTCTACTGTATTCCAAACTTTAGATACCCAAGGACAAGTTGTATCAACAATTTTGCAGCCTTTATCGTGAAGTATCTGCATTTCTTGAACGCTAGCCCCAAAAGCGGGTAATATGACCACATCACCAATTCCAACAATAGAAAAGTCTTTATTCTTTTCTTTAATGGGGATGAATTGTACTTCCATCTCCTGCATCCGCTGATTTACAGAAGGGTTGTGGATAATCTCGTTAGTAATCCAGATGTGTTCTGTGGGGAAATGCTGACGAGTTTCGTAGGCCATAGCCACAGCCCGTTCTACACCCCAGCAAAAGCCAAAGGCTTGTGCTAGTCGGATTGTTACATCACCCCGTTGCAGAGTGTAATTGCGATCGCGAATTTCCTGAATCAAGTTACTCTGATACTCAGATTGCAACTGCGTGGCAACTTCTGCTTGATGACCAAAGCCCTTGCGATTGTAATTTTCTGAATGTTGGAGGTTGCGCTTAAAAGCTTTTGTATCCATTAGATTTGTCTACTTAAACTCACTATTTCTTATTTTCTCGCGCCTAGACGCGATTGATACAGAGTTGTCTTCAAAGATATTATCAGAGAGAGGCAAAGGGAAAAGGATTTAATGCCTTTACCCTTTACCCTTTAACCTTTTCCCCTCTTTTTCTTGCTGAGGTTTTAATTCAATCTCGCTATAAATCTGCAATGCAGAACGCCAAACCATATAGCCTTCAGGACTTAAATGTAAGCCATCAGTAGTAAATTCGCGGCGGAGATTTCCTTGCTTGTTGGTAAACAGGGGATGTAAATCGAGGTATTTGACACCTTTTTTGGTAGATATGCTTTGTAGTTGCTGATTCAACTCGCGAATGCGACTATTGGCAACAGCCAATAGTTTATCTCGTCCTTTCCAAGTTGCTGCTTCTGCCCCATGTGGCAAAATCGATTGGACAACAATTTGCGCTGTAGGATGAGTCTTTTGTAGGTGATTGATAATTTGCCGCTGATTATCTAAAATTTCCCCATTGCTCATGCCCCGAATTAGGTCATTAATGCCAATCATTACAAAAATCACCTCTGGCTGGGTGCGGTCAAATATTTTTAATCTTTTTAAGAGTCCATTGCTGGTTTCGCCAGAAATTCCTTGATTGAGCCAATTTTTACCTTCGGGTAATAACTCAGGGGGAAACCACAAACTCAGAGAATCTCCCGCCAGGATGGTTAAATGCGGAGGATGTTGGTCAGCGGCGACCTTGGCTTCTTGGTTGAGGATATCTATCCACTCTTGATAAGTGAGTTGGTGACGGCGACCTAAATCAGGTGTAGCAATTTGCGGTGAATTATTCAGGTTGATTGGCTGTGGGGATGCGATTATCCCAAAAAAAGCGGCCAATCTCTGCTGTTGCCAAATGAGCAGAATGACCGCCAACATTAGGATGCCGTTGGTTAACAGCGAGAAAAATGCCCAGATAGGAAAGGTTTTAAGAGATGTAGACACGACTAGCGAAATTTACCAATTATTTGAATCAAATTTTAACGCTAGCGATCGCAAATTACACAATCTTAAATTGGGCATTAGGGAAGCAACTCCTAACTTCTAACTCAGCACTCTCTACTGAGTAGGACGATCGCCAAACTCGGAGTTGTAACCTTCTTCGCCGTGTTCGTTGATATCCATCCCTTGCAATTCCGCTTCCTCTTTGACTCGCAGCCCGACTGTAGCATCGATAATCTTGAGAATAATCCACGTACCAACACCTGCGATTACATAGGCAACGACAATTGCTACTAGTTCAACTATCAATTCACCAAAATTACCACGCAGTACTCCGTCTTTACCTCCTCCGTTGACTTGAGTCGTGGCAAAAATGGCCGTTAAAATTGCCCCTACTGTACCGCCAACGCCATGCACGGGATAGGTATCTAAAGCATCGTCAATTTGCAGCTTATGCTTGAAACTCACAGCATAGAAGCAAACAAAGGAGGTGATGAAACCAACTAAAATCGCTGATAGCGGTGTGACAAATCCGGCGGCGGGGGTGATACCCACCAAACCAGCAACAGCTCCTGTAGCTGCTCCCACTGCGGTCGGTTTACCCCGTAAAACGCTTTCCAAAATTAGCCACATTAAAGCCGCCGCCGCTGCTGCTGTATTGGTAGCAACAAAGGCTGTTGTTGCTAAATTTGTGACTACATTACCAGAAGTTCCACTGGCAGCAGATAAGGCACTTCCAGCGTTGAAACCGAACCAGCCAAACCATAGCAAGCCAGCACCCAGTAAAATGAAAGGAACATTGTGCGGCGGGCTAAGGCGATCGGGATGGGTTTTCCGAGGCCCAAGGACGATCGCTGCTACTAGAGCAGAAACGCCAGAACTAATATGAACTACTGTGCCACCTGCAAAGTCGAGGGCACCTAATCCACCGTACAAACCCAAGAATCCACCTTTCGCCCACACCATGTGGGCTAGGGGAGCGTAAACAAAGGTTGACCACAGTAGAACAAACAGCGAATAGGCGCGGAAACTAATCCGTTCAACGATCGCCCCAGAAATTAAGGCTGGGGTGATAATGGCAAACATGGCTTGGTAAATCATGAATGCCTGATGGGGTATTGTGCCGGCATAAGAAACGACTTCCGGCGGGTTTGACCCTTTGAGATAATCGGTTATCTCTAATCCGACACCATTCAAACCCAGCCATTGCAATCCACCGATAAATGGTAAACCTGGCGCAAAGGAAAGACTATAGCCCCACAGAATCCAGGTAACTCCGACGATTGCCATTAACACAAAGCTCATCATCAATGTGTTTAGGATGTTACGCGATCGCACAAATCCACCATAGAAAAACGCCAATCCTGGTGTCATTAACAGCACAAGTGCTGCTGAGATCAGCATAAATGCTGTGTCTCCAGTATCAGCAGTAGGCGGGGCAGCAGTTGGGGTTTGGGCAAAAGCATTGCCCATCAACGGCCCTCCTAAAAATAGTAGGGTGATAGCTCCAATCATCACAACTTTCTTCAACACTTTTTTTTCTTCCTAAGCACCAACAATTTGTATCCTTAACTACATTTGATTACTTTTATTGACACATTTTTGTCTTGAAAGTTACTTAACTTGAATTTTCTTGAAATGTTAACAAAAATATAAACCCGATTGTAGTTGCCAAGATTTAAATTAGCGTATAAACACGCAATCATTACATTGCATCTTTTTTTTTAAAGAATAGAAGAATAGTATTTTATTCAAGCCGGACAAAATTACGAATTTTTAGTTACTTACTGTTACAAACCAAAATAATTGTGATATGTAACGAGTATTGTAAATTCTTGTCAGTATTTTCCGATAATTTGCCCAAATATGCTGCAAATTTCAACTTCTCGTGCGATCGCGAACAGGGTGCAAAGACAGAGGCTACGCCAATATGAGGTAGAGAAATACCCTACTCGTGCGATCGCGATCGTCATTTTAGAGAAGAGAGAAGCAAGTAGCGTGAGGGTTGTGGAGAAGTTTACCTCATCTAGTTGCAAAATGTTGCATCATGAGTTCTCTTTCTATTTCCCTCATAAACATGTAGATATCCAGATGCCTGCTTCTAACAGGTTAGTTGCGAAAAAACTTTTGCAATTTTGCGTGAGATTATTATTTGTTTACCAGAGAACACTATAAAAGTTCAAAATAATCTAGAAATTTTACTTAACTTCTGGGGGCAAACATGATAATTAAAACACTTATTAAAGCTAAACATACTCCGATTAAGTCGTAGCGGTCTGGAGTTACCCCGTCTACCTTCCAACTCCAAAGCATTGCCATTGCGATAAACACGCCGCCATAAGCCGCATAGACTCTGCCAAAATTTGTTGGTTGGAGAGTTGCAATAACCCCATAGAAAGCTAAAGCAATTCCTCCCAATATACCCAACCAGGACGGCTTACCTTCGCGCAACCACAACCAGATTAAGTAGCCGCCCCCAATTTCCAATAAGCCAGCCCACAAAAAATATAGCAGAGATTTAAGCATTTGATCGATTATTTAACAACATATAACTCAGTAAAATTACGCTAACGGTTTTAAGTAAACTATTGTCATTAATTAAAGGTAAGTTTATTGACCAAATTCGGCATGGGGCATTGGGCGTTAGGAGTGCTGAGTTAAGAGTTAAGAGTTAGGAGTTTTGTTTACCCCCTTGTCCCCTTGTCTCCCTATCTCCCTCATCTTCCCTATCTCCCCCTGCTCCCTCACTCCCTCACTCCCCACTCCCCAGAATGTAGATAAGACTCAAGGATGAAAGCACCATTACCTGATAACGAAGCCCAGAGAATCGATGCAGTTTTGCAGTATAAGATTCTCGATACGCCATCGGAAGCCACCTTTGACGATCTGACTCGTTTAGCCTCGTATATTTGTCAGACTCCTATTGCCTTAATTAGCTTAATTGATACAAATCGCCAATGGTTCAAGTCAAAAGTCGGTTTGGATGCCCCAGAAACGCACCGAGATTTCGCATTCTGTGCCCATGCCATTCTCCAGTCTGATGTTTTGGTAGTGCCTGATGCAAAAGATGACGAACGGTTTGCAACAAATCCACTGGTGACATCTGACCCAAATATTCGGTTTTATGCTGGTGTACCTTTAACTAACGCTGAAGGATACGCCCTCGGAACGCTGTGTGTAATTGACTACGTACCACGAGAACTTAATCCAAAACAAATAGAGGCATTACAAACTTTAGCTCGTCAAGTCATAAAGCAACTGGAATTGCGCCGAAATTTAGCAAGTTTGGTACTTGCTTCCAAGAAAAGCAACCAGGTACAGAGGGTACGCAAGCAATTTTTCAAAAAGATTGCAGCAAGTTTTGGTTTGTCGTCAATAATTTTAGTTCTGATTGGGGTGGTTTCCGATCAAAATACAAGAGTATTTAGTAATTTTAATCGCAGTCTAGTAACAAATACTTATAAAAAACTTAACAGCCAAGAGGAAATACTGTCCCAGGTAAAGGATGCTGAAATTGGGCAACGTAGTTACATCTTCACTGGAGACAAACTTTATCTAAAATCGTATCAAACAGCACTTAGTAACGTCGATCGAGAAATTGCCAAGCTGAAGAAGTTAACAGCAGCTCAACCGAATCAACAAAAGCAGATGGCAACGCTTGAATTTCTGATAACGGCTAAACTTACTGAACTAAAACAGACTATCGATTTGCGCCAGAATAAGGGATTAGAGGCAGCGTTGCAAGTACTGCCCAGAAACGATCGACAAAATCTCATGGATGATATCCGCAAAGCGATCGATGAGATAGAAAACGAGGACAGGGGACGAATTCGACAGCAGTCACAAGCAGCAAAGATTTGGACTCGGAACACAATTCTCACATTGGCGATCGCTATTTGCCTAAGTTTTATCGTTCTTGCTGTAGTCTACTACTCGATCTATCGTGAGGTTCTTGAACGGAAGAGGACAGAAGAAACCTTAAATCAAGAACGCAACTTTATCTCAGCAGTCCTTGATACGGTCGGTGCGTTGGTAATAGTTCTCGATTCTCAAGGGCAAATCGTTCGTTTCAATCAAGCCTGCGAGCAAATAACTGGTTACTCTTTTGATGAGGTGAGGGGTAGGTATAGCTGGAACTTGTTTCAACCTTCTGAAGAGGTGGAGCCAGTTAAAGCAGTTTTTGACCAGTTACGATCTGGTCAACTTTCCCATAATTATGAAAACTATTGGGTAATGAAAGATGGTAGTCGGCGGTTGATTGCCTGGTCAAATACCATCTTAAAAGACTATCAGGGCTGTGTTGAATACATTGTTGGCACTGGCATTGACATTACCGATGCTAAACGAACACAACAGCATCTAACTGCACAATATGCTGCAACCCGCGTTTTAGCAGAGTCCGCCACAATTAGCGAAGCTACTCGCCAAATATTGCAAGGAATTTGTGAGAGTTTGGTATGGGATTTGGGTGAAATTTGGATGATAGATGAGCAAGCAAATGTGCTGCGCTTTCTCGATATCTGGCATAAAGCATCCCTTGAGATGCAAGAGTTTGAAATATTGAAGCGGCAAACCACCTTTGTACCCGGAATTGGACTACCTGGACGGGTTTGGGCTAGTTCTGAATCGGTTTGGATCGCTGATATCGCTAAAGATATTAATTTGCCTAACTTCAAAATAGCTGCTCAAGTAGGACTACATGCAGCTTTTGGTTTTCCGATCCGCAGTGGTAATAAAATCCTCGGTGTGATTACCTGCTTTAATCGTGAAATCCAGCCCCTTGACGAAGATTTAGTAAAAACGATGAATTCTATCGGCGAGCAAGTAGGGCAATTTATCCAGCGTAAACAGGCTGAAGAAGAAATACAACGCCAAAATTTGCGATCGCAACTATTTACCGAAATCACCCTGAAGATTCGTCAATCTTTGGACATCGAAGAAATTCTCCAAATCACTGTCGAAGAGGTACAAAAGATTCTCCAGACTGACCGAGTTTTAATCTATCAGCTGATGCCAGAAACTACTGCAAACACCGTTGTTGAAGCAGTAGTTTCTGGCTTACCAGCAATCAAAGAGCAAAATAACGCCGCCCCCTACTTTGAAGCAGAATATCTCCAACAGTACTATCTACAGCAGTATCGTCAAGGCAAGGTTTTCGGACTGGATAACTTGGATCTTTTAGAAGTTGAACAAAGCCATCTGGAATTAATGCAACAGTTTGGGGTCAAAGTCAATTTGGTTGTACCTATTCTTGTTAAAGAAGAACTTAGCGGTTTGTTCATAGTTCATCAGTGTGACGATTCCCACCACTGGTCTAGCTTTGAAACCGATCTTTTGCGGCAAATAGCCGACCAAGTAGGTATTGCTTTGACCCAAGCCCAACTATTAGCAGCCGAAACTCGTCAGCGACAAGAACTTGAAATTGCCCGTCGCCAAGCCGAATTAGCTTCTCAGACGAAAAGTGCCTTTTTGGCAAATATCAGTCATGAAATTCGCACTCCGATGAACGCTGTATTGGGGATGACTAGTTTGGTGTTAGATACTCCTTTAGACGAAGAACAGCGAGATTTTATTGAAATAATTCGCAGTAGTGGAGACGCTCTTTTAAGTTTGATCAACGAGATTTTGGATCTTTCCAAACTTGAGGCTGGAGAGATGGCTCTCGAAACTCTCGATTTTGACCTATCCACTTGTGTAGAAGACGTGGTGGAATTATTGGCTCCTTCAGCCCATAACAAGGGATTAGAAATTGCTGCAATAATCGATCGCAACGTCCCCACTCAACTCAAGGGAGATACTGGTAGGCTGCGGCAAATTTTGATGAACTTAATCAGCAACGCCATCAAATTTACCAGCGCTGGCGAAATATTAGTACAAGCCGAATTGCGTTCGCTTTCTTTGACTACAGCCACCATCCATTTTGCGATTACAGATACAGGTCTTGGCATTAGCCCTGAAGACCAACGCAAACTCTTTACACCATTTACCCAAGTGGATGCTTCGACCACTCGCAAGTATGGTGGTACCGGTTTGGGATTAGCTATCTGTAAACAACTTGTAACTTTGATGGGAGGAGCGATTGGGGTAGAAAGCCAGATGGACAAAGGATCTAAGTTTTGGTTTGAGTTACTTTTTACCAAACAAGTTGAGCCTGTTGAGCCAAAATGCGATCGCGAACTTTTGCAAAATCGCCGCTTATTGGTAGTGGATAACCACACTACTAATTATAAAATTATCTGCCATCAAGCTACTCATTGGGGGATGGAGGTAGATCGAGCTGACAGTATTGCTGCGGGCGTTAAAGTTATTCAGCAAGCTAGCGAGCAGGGGAAATCATATCATGTTGCCTTGATTGATATGCAAATAGCCCAAACAAATGGCATGACAATAAAAGAACAAATTCCAGCCAATTCTGCAATTGCTAAGATCCCTTTGATTATACTCGCCTCTACTAATCAACGGGATGAAGTACAACAGGCGCTCAAAATCAAATTTGCTACTTATTTATTCAAACCCATTAAGCCATCACGACTCCTTGATACCATCATAAATATTTTAGAAACTCAGCCGGAATCAGAACAAGGGTGTAGAAACAGAAAGCTAGAGGCTACAGAAGAAATTACCAGTACAGAAACTTCAAGTATTCTTACTTCCTGTCCTCCTAATCCTTCTACTAAATCCAAGTTAAGAATTCTCTTAGCTGAAGATAATTTGGTGAATCAAAAAGTAGCACTAAAGCAACTCCAGAGTTTGGGCTACAAAGCCGATGTCGTTGCTAATGGAAAGGAAGTTTTGCAGCTCTTAGAAAAAATTCCTTACGATTTGATTTTAATGGATTGCCAAATGCCAATTCTCGACGGTTTGGAAACCACAAAAGAAATTCATCGTTGGCAAGAGGATGCTTTTGCATTGGGTCATCGTCCCGTAGTGATTGCGATGACAGCTAATGTGATGAAAGAAGACGAAGAAACTTGTCTAAATGCCGGAATGGACGACTATTTGAGTAAGCCAGTATTTAAAGAAAAATTGGCACAGACTCTAGAATATTGGACAGGTGCGATCGTTTCCCAGCAAGAGGCAGGTGTGTATGAACAGACAGTTTCCACGGACTTAGCAATTGATTGGGAACACTTGCATCAGATATCAGGAAACGATCGAGAATTTGAATTAAATTTATTGCAAATATGCGTTGAAGATATTAAACCCCGTTTAGAGATAATTAAAGCAGCGATCGCAGCTGATGACTTTGAGCAAATAGCACGAGAAACTCATCACCTTAAAGGTGCTAGTGTCAACATTGGAGCCACAGCTATGTACTTAGCAACTGACAAACTAGAACAACTAGCTAGCGATCGAGACCTTAAAGGTACTACTAATTTAATTTTAGAATTAGAAGAATTTGTCAACTGCATTCAATACTTTTTAATTAAAAACAAAGCCGTCAAGGAGGCAGAAGGCAGGATAGCGCAGCGTTAGCGAGTCCGCGAGCGTCGGCAGGGAGCAGGTGGTCACTAAGCGACTTACCTTGATGCCACTATGCCTAAGCGATGAATAATCTTGTACTTTGATTTGCGATCTGAAATACTCATACTTCAAAAATACAACACGAAAGCGATCGCACCTGCGAAATGTGGATAGTATTACAATACGGTTCGGTTAAAGGGGAAGGTGGGGCCCCCTCTAGGGATAAGGGGCAAGCAGGGTGGTTTCATACAAAAAAAGAAAAATACATAAGTCTTGATTTCTCATGTACAACCATAGATTTTGACCCCTCTCCAAACCTCTCCCCGAAGCGGAGAGAGGCTTTGAAACTCAGTTTTATTTTTTCTCTGCTTGTATGAAACCACCCTGCTCTAGGGATAAGGGGCAAGGGGAAAGGGAAAAGGTATTGGTTTTGAATACATCCTTTACCCAATACCTCCAAACCCATTCCCCAGACCACACTCGATTATGAAAAATGCTTATCCGAACCGTATTGGGTAGTATTACATCTATCTTTTTGCGATAGTTCCGCCGGTGCTTTTAATGCCAGCTTTGATGCTAATATCTAGGGCTAGGGTCAGGGCAAACGCATCTAAATATAGTACATATATACTAAAAAGAGCGATCGCGTCTGACAAGGGGTTAAGCAATCAGGTTTTGATGGTAAAGTCATTGTAAAAGTAGCAATATTGCCCCAGAAAGGCATGAGACTCAAGCCTAAAATTACAATTGCTGACCACTTTGCTGTGATGTCAGATCCACGAATAGATCGCACAAAGCGACACAATTTAATTGATATTTTGACTATCGCCATTTGTGCAGTAATCTGTGGAGCAGATAGCTGGGTAGCAATTGAACTGTATGGCTGTGCAAAGTCTGAATGGTTGAAAACGTTTTTAGAGCTACCAAATGGCATTCCTTCACACGATACTTTTGCAAGAGTATTTGCTCTGCTTGATCCGCAGCAATTCCAAGAATGTTTTTTAAATTGGATGAAATCGATACAAAAAATAACTGTTGGAGAGGTAGTTGCAATTGATGGAAAAACTTTATGTGGTTCTTATGATAAGAGTAGCAATAAAAGTGCTATACAGATGGTGAGTGCATGGGCAACTTCAAATAAATTAGTTTTAGGACAAGTAAAGGTAGATTCTGAATCGAATGAGATCGCGGCAATTCCCGAATTATTAAAGGTATTAGAACTATCAGGATGTATCGTAACAATTGATGCAATCGGTTGCCAGAAAGAAATTGTGAAGTTGATTACAGAGCAATCAGCAGATTATGTAATTACCTTAAAAAAGAATCAAGGTAATCTTTATGAGTCATACCAATTCACTAAAAGTGTGATACAGATAAAATAGGAATAAATATGAACGGGTGAAAATGGCTGGAATCACCAAAGTTGAAATCAAAGAATCAGTCCAAGAGTTGCATGAACTGCTCTTAAACCAGAAAACAGCATCAAGCCGCGAACGAATTCAAGCTTTGTATTTGCTGAAAATGGGCCAGGTGAGAACGGTACAGGATGCAGCTGTAGTTGTGGGCAGAGAAAGGGTGACGGTGCAAAGATGGCTCTCAATTTATACAAAGTCAGGAATAAATGGTCTGTTGTCAGTAAACAAGAGTACAGGGCGACCGCCAATTATTAATGGTTTGGCTAAAGAACAACTTTTAAAAGAACTTGAACAGCCAGAAGGATTTAAAAGTTATGAGGAAATCCGAACATGGTTGAAAGCGGTGGAAGGAGTAGAAGCGTCATACAAAGTAGTACACGATACAGTACGTTATCGAATGAAAGCGAAGTTAAAAGTACCAAGAGCAGTAGGGATAAAACACAATGAAGAAGCAGAATTAGAATTTAAAAAAAACTGCCACAATACCTAGAAGTCATTAGAAAACACGCTATAGAGCCAAAAGATAAACACAAAAGAATTAGATATTGGTGTGGTGATGAAAGCCGTGTAGGATTAAAAACAGAATTGGGGAGGCTGATTACGCTTTGTGGCATAAAACCTATCGGCATAATGCAATGGAAGAGAGAAAACTTCTATTTATACGGGTTAGTAGAACCCTTAACTGGCGAGTATTATATTTGGGAATTCTCTCATCTCAACACAGCTTGTTTTAACATTTTTTTAGAACAGTTTGCTGCTACATATTCGCAAGATATACATATTATTCAATTAGATAACGGTGCTTTTCATTTAAGCCAGACTCTTAAAATTCCCGAAAATATTATTTTCTTATTTCAACCTCCACATACTCCCCAAGTCAATCCAATTGAACGTTTATGGGAAGAAGTCAAAAGAAATCTAAGTTGGGAATGCTTTGCTAGTTTGGACGAGTTAAGAACAGTTATCTGGCAACGTCTTGAGGAATTAAACACATCAATTGTTGCTTCTATTACAGGTTGGGGTTTTATTCTGGATGCTTTATTTGTATCAGGCTTTTCGTGAATTGGTATCAGTTGAAGAACTATTTAAAACAGGGATAAGTACGGGTTTTGAAGGGATTAAATATAGCACATATAAGACAGAAGAGACAGGGCATGGTCGTCATGAAATCCGCAATTACGTCATGTTATCTGGAATTGGGCCTCTGCTTAACCCAGATTCAGTTTGGTCAAACTTTAATAGTGTTGGCATGGTAGAATCTGTCCGCTTATTAGATGGTAAAACAACAGTTGAAACTCGTTATTTCATTAGCAGCCTTGAAGATAATGCTGAACAGTTTGGTAATTCTATTCGTAGTCATTGGAGAGTTGAGAATTCATTACATTGGCTATTGGATGTTGCCTTAAGAGAAGATGACTGTCGGATTAGAAAAGATAATGCTCCACAGAATTTTGCAATTCTCAGACATATTGCAGTCAATCTTTTAACTCAAGAGAAGCGTGTTAAACGTGGAATTAAAAATAAACAGTTCCTCGCGGTCATGGATAACAACTATTTACTAAGAATTTTAGCATTAGCTTAAAATAGTATATTAAAATTTGAGTTGAATATTTCAGATAAAAGATTTATTTTCTAGATAAATACATTCTTATGTACACCATAATTTAATTATTTTATTATTCATGAATAGTCATTTAGATGAAGATAACCTAATTCATATTTTGAGAATATATTTGATTTAGTTTACTTATCGTTCCATCAATTTTTGCAATTATCTATATTATTTTGCAATCTTTCTTCGTTTTTATTAGTAAATAAGATGCGTTCGCCCTGGGGCTAGGGTTGCTGTTCTTGCCGGACAGAATGGGCATTTGAATTGATATTATTTGAGCCACACCTATTTTATGTCCTAATCTATCTGGCGATCGCTATAACCCCTATTTAAAGGCGTTCCCTACCAACACGCACCCAACGGTAGCCGTAGCCTTCAAGTTGTATGCCGCTTTCTGGATGTTTGATCGGCTCATAGGGTTTATCTCCAAGCAAATCAATCCAATGGGATTCGCGATCGCCGCTAAACTTGAGAGTTACTGTACAACCATCTTTTGCCAGATTATGAAGGGCTACAACCCTTCCATCGCGCCACTGATAGTGTAAAGCTAACACTCCTGAGTTATCTGTCTCAATCAGTTCCCAACTTCCCCAACCGAACTCTGGACATTCTTTAAGCATCCGAATTGCTCGTTCCATCCAGTTTAAAAGTGAGTTGGAATCTCTTCTTTGAGCAATGACATTCAGGTGTGGGTAGCCATATTCCCCTTCTTCGATCACCGGGAGAATAAGTCGATCGCTAGGAGCGGTCGAGAACCCTCCATTAGACTCGGCTGACCATTGCATTGGGGTGCGGTTGGCGTCGCGTTGTTCCAACGATAAGTCGTCTCCCATGCCAATTTCTTCACCCGCCTTTAGGACTGGTGTTCCTGGCATAGTAAACATCAGGCTGTAAGCCAAACGAATCCGATGCTCGTCTCCTTGAACCAAAGGTGGAAAGCGACGCCGAATACCGCGATCGTAAATCCACACCTGCTCTTTATTCTGATGAAATTTGGTCAATATTTCTTCTTGTTCCGATTTAGAGAGCTTGTCTAAGGACAATTCATCATGATTGCGGATAAAATGCGCCCACTGACAAATGTCTGGAATCTTTGGCGGTGCTTTCAATCCTTCTATAAGAGGAGCCGCTGCTTCGCGAGCCAAGGCAAGCATGAGATACTGATTAACGATAAAGCTAAACAACATCTGCAACTTATCGCCATCGTCGAAATATTTCGGTACATCCTCCATTGAGACATTTGCTTCTGCCAGAACGATCGCATCTCCTCGCCGCCAGGAAAGAAAGTTCCGCATCTGTTGCAGATAACGGTAAGGGTCTTTAATATCTGCCTGTTTTTCAATACCCTTTAGCTCAATTAAAAACGGAGCCGCATCAACTCTAAAGCCAGAAATCCCCAGTTGCAGCCAAAATCCCATGATTTTGTCGAATTCTTCGCGGACTTGAGGATTGCCAATATTCAAATCTGCTTGATACTCAAAGAAGCGGTGAAAGTAATAGGCTCCAGCTTCCTCATTATATGTCCAAGTACTCTGTTGATAGCCAGGGAAAATAATTCCTGACTCAGCATCAGCCGGTTTTTCCTCTGACCAAATATAATAATTCCGGTATTTAGAATGCGGATCTTTGCAAGCAGCTTTAAACCAAGGATGGTCAGTCGAGGTGTGATTAATTACTAAGTCAACAATAACGCGCATCCCGCGATCGTTTGCCTGACGGAGAAATTCTACAAAGTCTCCTAATGTTCCCAAACGCGGATCTACACTGTAATAATCCGTAACATCATAGCCGTTATCTCGGTTTGGTGTGGGATAAAATGGCATCAGCCAAATACAGTTAATGCCTAAGCCTGCAATATAATCTAGGCGATCGATCAGTCCCTCAAAGTCTCCGATGCCATCGCCGTTACCATCCATAAACGTTTCAACATCAATGCAATAGATGACAGCACTTTTATACCAGAGGTTTAGCATAATACTTACAGCGATCGTTTTCGCCATCGTATCTTTTTTTGGTTTTTCTTAAATATCTGTCGATAGAGTTAGATTTGCTGGCGTTGCTGAATCAAAAGATAATTTTTGTGGGGGAGCCAGTGCGTTGCGGTGAATCCAGCGTTGTAGGCGGGTTTCCCGCCATAGGCCACTGGTGTTAGTGTAGCGTTACGACGTTCGCGTAGCGTCTCGCAGAGAAGGAGCTTCACCTGAAGGGAGATTCCCGACGCTTAAGTACTCGCTCTATGCGTACTCTTACAGAGAAGCAAGCTACGCATAGCGTCTCCAAGAGTTGCCATGCCGCAGGCTTTACGCTGCGCTATCCGTTGTAGTTGTAACAAGTGAAATCCTACTACACCACTGCTCAATGGCTTTACAGCCTGCAATTTTTATTTTTTTCATGGCCTTCAGCTTAACAGATCCATCCCGACACTTGACATTATGTAAATTGTGTATTACATTTGTAGTATAGAAGAAAAGCCTCCTCAAAAGCATTGCAATAATGCTTTCCTTGGGTCTGTAGCTCTAACGGTAGAGTTCCCAGATGTCACTTGTGCCCTGACAGAAAAAGCTTACATACTTGCTCAATGGTAGAGCGATCGTCTCTAAAACGATAAGTTGCAGGTTCAATTCCTGCGGTGTAACCACAGCTTTTTCAACTCGCATGAGGTGTGAGTGTAACTCTCACAGGGAGGGTATCGGTTCAATCCCGATCAGATCCACTAATACGAATTCGTAATTCGTAATTAAAACAAGAGGTGATTGTAATGGTTCATATTCGATTTGAAGGACGTTCTGTTGATGTGCCAAAAACCCAATTGGGAATTGCAGCAGGGATGAATGATGTGGCGGTGAAAGAGCGGGTTGCTCGGCATTTAGATGTAAATAGCGATCGCCTTTCTGCTTACGTAATCGATCGCCGTCCTAGTGGCGATTTGATCGTCCGTCCTGAAGCTGTCTATGGTTAAATTTTCGAGTCATTCGTGCCCTAACAGAAGAAGCATACATACACATTCATAACGGCCCTAAGGTAGTAAAGTTCGAGCGATCGAATAAGCGAAGCATGATTTCTAAGTCTCTCGCAGATTTAGCGTGCGTGCCCACTGCCAATATTTGGCAGGACTTACGCAACTGGCACAGAGCGATCGCCGCTAGCTAGTACATGAGTATTATTTGAATTTAATTCCGAAAGCCTTGTATTCGTAATAGAGGCAGGTGTATTGGAGGCAAAGCATGAAAGATTCATGAGAAAATAGGTAGAGGTTGTATTAGATAAATGTTGCTTACGGTAATGAAATTTACTAAGCTTGATTACTGCCAATACTTATTAAGTAGTCAGATTAATTATACAATGACTAATTTGGCAGAGCATTTAGAAAGTATTAGCCATGATGCAATTAACTATTATTTAAACAGAGAAAAATTAACACCTCGGTTATTATGGGATAACGTGAAAGAGGTAATTGAACCTGATGCTAATGGTTACATAATATTTGATGATAGCGTTTTAGATAAAAGGTATTCTAAAGAAATAGAAACAGTCAGAAAACAATATAGTGGTAATGAACATGGTGTCCTCAAAGGTATTGGTGTAGTTAGCTGTGTGTATGTCAACCCTACTCTTCAAAAATTTTGGGTAATCGATTACCGCATTTTTAATCCTGATGTCGATGGTAAAACCAAGATAGACCATGTGAAAGACATGCTGCAAAACCTTGTATATCATAAGCTTTTACCATTCGATACTGTTTTGATGGACACATGGTATGCCGTACATAGTTTAATGCTTTATATTGATGCAATCGAGAAAATATATTATTGCCCTTTAAAAAATAATCGGTTAGTTGATGATACATTTGGACAAGACAAATATAAACGTATTGAATTATTAGAATGGAGTCCTGAAGAACTAGACTGTGGTAAGATAATTAAAATTAAAGGGTTCCCAGCTAAGAAAAAAGTGAAACTATTCCGGGTTACTGTTTCTACCAACAGAACGGATTATATCGCCACTAACGATTTATCTCAAAGCTCCACGGATGTTGTACAAGAGGTGTGTAAAATTCGTTGGAAAATCGAGGAGTTTCACCGAGAGATTAAACAACTAACAGGCATTGAATCTTGTCAATGTCGTAAAGCTAGGCTTCAAAGAAATCATATTGCTTGTGCAATGTTGGTTTGGATTAGATTAAAGAATTTAGCCTATCAAACTGGTCAAACTATTTATCAAATCAAGCATAATTTGCTTTCTAATTATTTAATTCAGCAACTAAAACGCCCAAGTATTCTTATGTGCTTGGTTTGAGTTGAATTGTCGCTGGCTAGGGCTGCACCTTACCCCCTTTTTGTGCCAGTTGCGTAAGTCCTGTTTGGTAAGAGCGACCGTAGCTGTAAAAAGCTTCTTGAACTTGCACGGAATGATTTAAGACTTAATTCCGCGCCCTAACTTGTGAAGTCTACACACACTCCGGCAACGGAATGCAGGTTCAACTCCTGTCGCTCCCTTTGATGGGAGCGTAGCCAAACTGGTAAAGGCAATTGTGAAAACTGCTTTGCTAACTTGTGCGGAATTCCAATTATTTAAATTGTATTTATCTATAATCTTTACTCAATACGGAGGTGAGTTCAATGATGTTAGCTAACTCATGTTTAATAACAACTCAATTAGTACAACTGCATTTAAACAACGTGAGATATGAGCGAACATCGTTTGAGCGAAATTGTAATTGAGCGTCCTCGCGGTGGAAGGAGAATTAGCCTCAAAAAGGTGACTGGCTTTAAGAAGCAATTATACAAAATCACCCAGGATGCAATTCAGGATGGATTGTTGAATCCCTACCTGATTAAACCAATAAATAAATCTAAGTATCTTTCAGACCATCTCGGCCCTCTGCGTCGGTTTTTGCGATCGCAAGTCGGACAGCCTTGGAATGAGGTTTATAGCCAACTGTGTCAACGATTAGATCCCAACACAATAGCAGGACAGCATGTTATCGATCATGTGTGGGACTACGTTGAACGGCATGTGGAAATAATTGATGATGGTTTCTATAGCAAGCCTTACCAAGGGTATCGAAATCAGCTAAATGCAAGCCATCGCGATCGCTTCTATATCCATCCTGAAACCGGAATTCTTTGTGCCGCCGAGAAAATACCTCGAAAGCAAAAGCAAAAGCAAAAGCAAGAACAAACTGATATTGTCATCATTGATAATTATCATCAATACCAAAAGCTAAACGAGATTTGGTATTTAATTACCTTTGAAAATTTGCCATCGCCACCCATTCATTATGTGAAGGATGCTGTCAAAGGTACAATTCATCATTCTGTGGCATATACAGGTCGAATGATTTACGCTGTTAGTAAAAAGCAGTGTAACAAGAAAGAAATTCGATTTATTTTAAATCAACTTTCTAAAATCTAAATTTTTCGCTTCGTGCCCTAACTGAAAAAGCTTACATACTAGCCGAATGGTAAGGCACTTGATTGGAGATCGAGCAATTACGGGTTCAAATCCCGTGTGTGAATCAACAGCTTTTTCGACTTGCACGAAGCGACTTTATTTTATTTAAATATGGAGGTGAGAACGATGAAAAAGATTAATTCTTTCAACATCGAGCCTGAAGATTTCGACAATTTTGACGATTTCTGCTTTTGAACCATCGAGCAAACGTCGTCGTGGCTACCCATCTGAAAAAGCTGTTAAACGTGGCAATCGCCTTGTTCATGGCGACAAGGAACTAGAAGAAAAGCTTGGTAACAATGACCTTTGTCTTTGTGGTTCTGGTCGCTGCTTTCAAAAAGTGCTGTCGCAATAGCGGCAGATATGATGGCAGCTTACGCAGCTACTACTTTTAGGGAGTAGCACCAACGATTTCAACACTTTACATCAAAACTGGCAGTTGTTGCCGCGCCCCGATCGCAGAAGCTTACATAATTTTGAAAAAGTTATACTCAATGCTTCTACAACTTGCGCGGTAATATCGCCCCGCGTGCAACATCTGCCTCCTTAGATTTTAGATTTTGGATTTTCGATTGCAATCCAAAATCGTAAATCTAAAATCCAAAATTCTTCAAGGAGGTTGATAATGAATACCGCAGAACGTGACTTGCGTTTGGAAATGCTCAATAGTTTGCTGACAACTCCTCACCGCAAGCTTGAGCAAGTCGCAGAAATTCATCAGTTGATTGTTGAACTCGATCCCATCTTCTACGGACATCTGGCAGTTTGGTATCAGCGTCATGGTGATGTCCGCGATCACAAAGAGGTGTTTATTGCTCATTTGTTAACTAGCAATTTGATTGAACACCGAGATGCTGGATTTATGATGCTGCAAGAGTTTCCACCCTATCAGGTAGCTCGTGTGGTGGACTTCATGAAGGAGAAGCAGAATAAACTGCCTCGTTCGGCTCGGACTGCGGTACGGCGTTACTTGAAGACACGGGAAAACAATCCGGCTCTGTTCGATCGCGCTGCGCTCAGAGGTCGTAAAGCAATGAAGCACTTATATGCTTCACTGCACATCAAGCCAAATGAACGGGCAAATGCAATTCTATTTGGCGATACTCCTCCAGAGGGTTCTTTAGCAAATGTGCTGAAGCAGCTTGCTAAGGCAGAAAATGCCGCAGAACAGGCACGGCTGATTGTGGAGTTCAAAATTCCATATACGATCGCAATTGGTACAATCAACCAACTTACACCAGTTGTGCTGGTGGCGTTAATCAACAGCATGACTCCCCAAGAAGCTATCAATAACCTCAAGTCTCTCCAGAATAGAGGTGCAATGGATTATCCACAAGTGAAGAAGCTGATTGATTCCAAGCTGGAAGAAGCTTCTAAGAGTGGGCGTGTTTCAGCATTCAAAGCACAGATTGCCACGGGACGCAGCAGATTTTGACGCAGACACCGTTGCCCAACTGGAAAAGGTAACAAACGAACAAGTAAAGCGGCGTGGTGCGATCGCTCGTCCAACTGCTTTATTGGTGGACAAGTCTGGTTCAATGGAAAATGCGATCGCGACGGGTTTGCAACTCGCTGCCCTCATCTCTGGTATCACAAAAGCAGAATTGTTTGTTTACGCCTTTGACACCATTCCTTACGCTGTTACGGCAAAGGGCAAGGAGTTGAGCGACTGGGAACGCGCCTTCCAGCACATCAAAGCAGGCGGTGGTACTAGCATCGGCTGTGCATTGGAAGCCATGCGGAAGAAGAAGCAGGTAGTTGACCAGATTATTCTAGTAACGGATGAGGGCGAAAATGCGGCTCCTTACTTCGGTGAAGTTTACAAGAACTACTGCCGGGAGTTAGCGATAATGCCCAATGTGGTGATTGTCCGTGTGGGTACTCATTACAACTGGGTGGAGAGTCAGTTAAAGCAGCAGCAAGCACCAGTAGATACGTTCACTTTCGCGGGTGACTACTACAGTTTGCCGAACATCGTCCCACTGCTAACGCGCCCCTCTCGTCTGGATTTACTGATGGAGATTCTGGATATGCCGTTGCCTGTAAGAGAGGATAAGTAAGTTGCAAAGTATGGCAATGTTTATTAATACAAATAGTAAGCCTTGCCTATTTTGGATATTTTAAATTACTTTAATTAAGTTGAAATATAAATTAATTTTTCAACAAATATATTTGTTGTTGACAATAATTTGTCCCCGCACGTATCCTGGGATTTCAGATAAAATACTCTCAAAGTATAAAACAATTAAAATTAGGCTTAGAAAAACTATGTTAGAAAATACTAGCTTTGCTTTTGTAGCTAACCTAGTTAATGTAAATTGTGACCTGCCTTTCAAAGTTATTGAAGATTGCTACTTCCAAAAAGCTAATCCTATTCAAATTGAGCAAATTAAAGAATATTTTCGATATTCAGGTTATTTTCCAATGTTTTCCAGCTTTAATTCATCTCCTTATCAATTTGAATATATTGAAGCCATAAATACACTCAATCATAAGAGTTTTCAAAGTCAGCCGCTTGAACCACAAAATTGGAAATATTATGTAATAAACTTTTATGGGAATAATTCTAAAATTCATGATTTAAGTTTGGCAGCTAATTTAATAGAAGTCGAATTAGAATTTGGCTTACAATTTCTCTACCATGAAGGAGTAAAAAATTTTGGAATCCAGAAAAACCCTACACATATTTTTAATTATTTTCATGAAATGGATAGTGACTTGCCTTCAATTGAATCTATTGATGGTGTAACTCTGCAAGATATAGGCTCAGTATATCAAACTTATCAGCAGTTAGATGAAATGAAGTATCCAGACATCAAAAAAGCTATTAAGATGCTAGAAGAACTCAAGCATATTCCTCATAATTCTAAATTCAAGATTCTTGGGCTATTTACTATTATTGAATTTTTGATTACACATAAACCAATTGATAAAGAGGATTCAATTACACGACAAGTTATAAATAAAATTAATTTATTATCAAAGCGTTTTAGTAATAAACTCGACTACTCTCAGTTTTTTGGAAATACACCGGAAAGTACCGTTTGGAAAAAACTTTACGCTTATAGAAGTAATATAGCACACGGTGGGCAACCAGATTTTGCAAAAGAACTATTAGTTTTAAAAGATGATTGTACTGCCAAAAAATTTTTAAAGTTAGTTGTAAAAATGCTTTTGCGACACTCTCTAATTGAACCTCAACTATACACAGATTTGAAAGAATGCTAAATAAATCTTGTTGGTAGATCAAACTTTAACCTAGCTTGCTGAGAAGGATTATAACTCAATTTACTTTATGGCAATGACAACCGCAATCGCTTTTTCATTTATTTTGTAGTATATTGTATTATATTAATATCCTGCGTGCCCCAACTCTTGGAGCCTACATACTAGTACGAGAGGAACGGTACACTGTCAAATACAGTGGGCGTGTGTGAACGGGGAGTACGAAGAACCTGGGAGGTAGGCTTAAAAGTAGCCATCCTTAAAAGAGTGTGTAACAACTCACCAGCGGAGTCCCTCTAGTAACTGAGAACACGCAATGCTCCACCAACTTGCACGCAGGAATTTTACTACTTTCTAAGTAGGAGGCTATTGATTAACAAAATTAAAATTAACTTCAAGTTTTTGACTTTAATACTTCTATAGCTTTAAATCCTCCTATAGTCTGACCTAAAAATATCATGGGAACAATCAAGCCAAACGGTTTACCAGTTTGAATCATATTAAAAATGCCTGTTAACACATTTAGCGACATCAATCCTACTGCAATACCTAGTGCAATTTTTGATTTACGTTGTACAAAAAAACCTAGAACTAAATAGAGTAAACCAATAAATAAAGAACAAAAAACCAATATTAGATAATCGGGCAATCGACTACCAGCAACAAAGAATATTATGCTTAGAAAAATACTCAAAACTCCAATTGCGTAAACTGCACGGTAAGCAGATGCTAACTTTTTTCGGGACTCTGATATTTGTTGTATTTGGGTAGTCATTATTTTTCTATTTTTTGGGTTTACTGTTTAAAACTATGTTTTTTTATATACTTTGATTTAAGGAATATCTTGAGTAATTATGCGTAAATAGAGATAATGATGACTGACATCCGTAAGCTAATCAACCAAATTGCGATCGCACAAGCACAGTTATATACCACCCAATTCCTCGCCCCCTGCGTCAAGGGTGGACGAGTTCGCACACGGGTAGCCGGGATGATCTACACCTTCAGTCCCCCCCAAGCCTAGTAAATTTCAAGGTTGGGGCATCTTTCAGGCTGTGGATGAAAAAACAGCAACGGTTGTAGAAGAAGCAGACTTACCCCAAATTGCCGAATACCTGCAACACTTTCCCCAAATACGGCTGCGGTTAGCACATCAACTGCAAAAACAAACTTGGTTAGCATACCCCGTGAATGAAGTAGATATGCGTCAACGGTTGAAGGTAGTTAAGCCGATCGCAGTCCACTTAGTTACCGAGGGCGTTACCTTTGAGCAAATCATTGCCCGCTGGAATGGACATTCATGCTGGTTCGAGGAAGTCGATCGCCGTACCGATCCGGTAATTGTTGAAACTCTGCAATCTGCCGTCAAGCAACTCATTCCGGCTGAGGAATTACAGTTTAAAGGTATTACTCCAGAAATCCGCACAGTGTATGAATTAGCAACGCGGCGGATTGAAGGATTTACTCAACCCCAACAGGATGAAAAGCGATTGAGAAAGGCTTTGCAAATGGGTGGCGGTACTTTAAATCAATTCCACGATCGCAGCGACTACTGGACAGTCGATTGGACAACTGCTGATGGTGTTCGCCATAGTAGTGCGATCGCAAAAACTGATTTGACTGTTGTTAGTTCTGGTATTTGCCTAAGTGGACGCGATCGCGATTTTGATTTGCAATCCTTAGTGGCTGTCATAGAACAACAAGAGTAGTTAATTACGAATTACGAATTACGAATTATTATGAGTGTCTTTTTTCACGAACAGCTTTACCGCACTAATGCTGTGATGACAAAACTAAAAAACTATCCTGTAACAATTTGTGGCGCGGGAGCATTAGGAGCTAACATTGCAGAAAACTTAGCTCGGTCTGGTTTTGATAAACTTACAGTCATAGATCGCGATCGCATTGAGGAGCGTAATCTTTCGACTCAGCCTTACTACCGTTCTGATGTGGGAGCGTTCAAGGCGAAAATCTTGGTGAACAATTTATATCGAGCAATTGGTACTAAAGTTGATGCCAAAACAAAGGAGTTGACACCAGCAAATACAAATCAATTACTTCAAGACAGCCAGCTAATTATCGATGTCTTTGACAATAGCGTGGCACGTCAAGCAGTGAAAGATTATGCTGACCAATTAAGCATACCTTGTCTTCATGCTGGACTATCGACTGATTACGCAGAGGTGATTTGGAATGACGTTTATCGCGTTCCTTCCGAGGTTAATGATGATGTCTGTGATTATCCGTTGGCACGAAACTTGGTGATGTTAACCGTTGCTGTGGCGTGTGAAGCGATCGTTTCATTCATTGCCACAGCAGAACAGCGTAACTTCAGTATCACTCAGAAGGATCTGACTGTTCAACCTCTGTTTTTGTAGATTGCATAGACGTTTGTGATTTTAACGCAACTCTTGGAGACGCTGCGCGAACGTTGATGGTTGAAAATTCGGTTTCAGGTGGAGAGGGGTATTAGTGAAGTAGAATAATACCAATTTGAAAAAAGAATGGGACAAATAAACCATTTGTAGAGACGCGATTCATCGCGTCTTTACCCAAAGATGTGTCGCAAAATTGAATTGGTATAAGTAGCGATCGCTCTCAAACTCTTTCCCACTGCTAACACCGCGCTGTTTCTACCATTCCGTTATCTCCCTACTCCCCTACATTCAGCAATTTCGCCATCGTTAACCGTTGCAGTTTACCGGTAGCACCACGAGGTAGTCGATCTAAAATGTGAATTTGCTTGGGAACTTTGAAGTCTGCCAGCATAGTTGCACAGTGAGCTAAAAGTTCTTTTTCGCTAGCTTCTGCTTTCAGAACCACAGCCGCGTGGATATCTTCTCCTAAAGATTTGTGGGGGACGGCAAAAGCTAAGGCTTCGGCGACGGCAGGATGGCGTAGCAAGACATCATCCACTTCTAAAGGAGAAATTTTTTCCCCACCCCGATTAATCAATTCTTTAATCCGTCCAGTCAAGCGGAGGTAGCCGTCTGCATCCACAGTACCTTGATCCCCTGTACGGAACCAACTATTCACAAAAGCAGTGGCGTTAGCTTCTGGATTGTTTTCGTAGCCATCTATAACATTGGGTGCTTTGATCGCCACTTCCCCCAAGCTTCCTTTAGATAAAAGGTTGCCTTCAGAGTCCATAATACCCACTTCTACACCGAAGCCATAACCGACAGTACCTGGTTTCCTGACTTTTGGCGGTAGGGGATTGGTAGTCATTAAGTGAGATGCTTCAGTCATGCTGTAAGATTCCACCACAGGAGCATTCAGAGTTGCCTCTAGCTGTTCAATGATAATCGGCGGCAAAGAAGCGCTACTAGAGCGAATGAAACGAAAACGGTTAGCTTTGACAATTTCTGTATTACGGCTAGCGCGCGCCAAAATTGTCTGGTGCATGGTTGGCGCTGCGGAGTACCAAGTGGGTTTGTAGGTATCTACCAACTTCCAAAACTCCAAGGCATTAAAACCATTGGGACAAACTAATGTACCACCCGAAGCCAGAGTTGCCAGCAAACAGCCCACCAATCCGTGAACATGGAACAAGGGCATTAGACAAAGTGTAGTATCAGCTGCTGTGAGTGAGTAAGCACTAATCAGGTTGCCGGCTGAAGCGATTAAGTTGCGATGACGAATCGGCACACGCTTGGGACGACTGGTAGTGCCGCTAGTGTGGAGAATCATCGCTATATCATCAGCGTTGGGGGCTGTGGGATTCGCGGATTCTCCTGGTTCTGAACCTGTTTTGACTAATTCAAAGCTTAATGTGCCGTCAGTGTTTACCTTGGCATTAATCAGCGCCATATCGGGTGTGACACTAGCAATGGCTGCTTCTGTCCCCTCAGACAACGTAATCAGTGCTTTTGCTTGGGTATCTTGGTAGTAAAAGGCAAATTCTTCTTGTTTGTATTTGGGATTTAAGGGTGCAGCAGTGCCACATAAAGCAGCAGCCAAAAAGGTAATCGCCATTGGTGAACCGTTAGTCATGGCAATGGCAATGCGTTCTCCCCGTTTCAATCCAAAGCTGTTGAGTTGAGATACCAGTGCAATAACATTCTCGCGTAATTGCTTATAAGTTAGCGATCGCCCATCAGGCGTAACTAGGGCTGGATGATTGTCTTCCCCTACTAAAAGCTCAAATAAATTCATTGGTTTTTCCGACCTGTAAATATATGATTTAGCTTAAACAAAAAATTGTTACTTAGCTTTTAGTTATGAGAGAGTGCTAGAATGCTGTTATTAACAACAATGTTTTAAATACCTTCATAACAATTTCTCTGACAGAATTTTGTTATGGAGATCATCCTGTAAAATCATAAAAGTGTACATTAAATAAATTTAAGGATCTGCGCTCAAGCAGATAAAGTTATTAGCATTAATTCTCAAGATGCCTTGGGAGTATTCCTTTGGATATAACTAGAAGAAATTTGTTCAATAGTTTATATAAATAGCCGTGTACTCAATTTCCAAAACATATTAATTTAATAGCAATTATGAGTTTCATAAAAATTACTATGTTGGGCGAAAGCTTAGAGCGCCAAGGCGGAATAGTTTCAGTGGAAAAGCTGATTCTTGAAGAAACTACCTCTGATATTCAAATTGAACACATTACGACTTTACCAAATGGTTCTACTGTCTATAAAGTGTTAGTTTTTTTGCAGGCAATAGGTGAGTTATTTTGGAACTTATTAAACCAAAGAACTGACCTAATTCACATCCATGTTTCAGATAGAGGTAGCGCTTTTCGTCATTCAATTACTACTCTTATTGGTTGGCTATTTCAAAAACCAGTAATTATTCATACTCATAGTGCTGATTTTCATTTGTTTTACTCTAAACTACCCCAATGGCTTAAGCAGTGGCTAAGTTGGTCGTTTTGTAAATGTACGCGTTTCATTGTTTTATCAGATAGCTGGAAAAAATTCTATATTGAGAATCTTGGCTTGAAATCTGAGCAAGTTATTGTTCTGCCTAACCCAGTAAAAATTCCCGCACAAATTCCACAGCGAATAGATTCCAAACAGATATTTTTCTTATTTTTAGGGCGCATTGGTGAGCGCAAAGGCACTTTTGATTTAATTAAAGCATTTGCTGCTATGCCTGTTGCTCAACAAAGCCAAGCCAAGTTAGTTATAGCGGGGGATGGAGATGTAGAAAAAGCTCGTAGTTTGCTCCCAACTTTAAATATTACTGACTATATCACTATTCTTGATTGGGTAGATCGAGAAAAACGTGACGATCTTTTCACTCAAGCTGATGTCTTTGTGTTACCTTCCTACAACGAAGGTCTGCCTATGGCACTATTAGAAGCAATGAGTTGGGGTTTGGCAGTTATCACTACCGCAGTAGGAGGAATACCCGAAATAGTTACTCAAAATCAGAATGGTTTATTAGTTAATCCGGGGGATATTCAACAATTGTCAGAGGCAATGCAATCTTTAATTGCAGACGAAAATCTGAGAATATCTTTGGGAAATAATGCACGAGCTAGAGTTAAACACTTGGACATTAACAAATATCTTACGTCTTTAAGAGGTATTTATACAGCAGTTATCAATTGATAACCATCTTGATGAAAGTAGGTTTAAGTTACATAGCCTATGTATTAAACACCAAATTCCAAAACGACGTAATATATTCTGTATGCAAGGAGAATCGGTGTTACCAAGGTAGGAATTTAATTTAAATTAGGAAAATTTAAGGTAGCGATAAAGGTATTATTATTTTGTTGTTCTGATTCTTCCAAACTTGGTATACTGGCTAATAAGTGAGAGAGTGCAGAAATGAAAACTTTTCCGGAAGTTAAATTGTTTGATACAAGATTTCATAAAGTTCAAGTACAAGAATTAGTTGATTATTTAATAGAAGCAGCAAAAAATCAAAAAAAGACAGTTGTAGGACATGTGAATATCAGAGCAATGAATTTTGCTTATGAAAAGTCTTGGTATCGAGATTTTTTGAATAAGGCTGATTTAGTATTTTGTGACGGATTTGGTGTAATGGTAGGAGCTAGATTTAATGGTTATTCAATGCAATCTGCACATCGAATGACAGCACCAGATTACATCGAAGATTTAGCATTAAAGTGCGAACAAGAAAACCTTTCTTTATTTTTGTTAGCTGGAAAACCTGGCGTAGTAGATAAGGCAATTACTAAGTTAGGATCGATTGCGCCTAATTTACGCATACAGGGACATCATGGTTATTTTGATAAATCAGGAAAAGAGAATGATTTGGTAATAGAAAAAATTAATAAATTTCAACCAGATATTTTATATATTGGTTTTGGTATGCCATTACAGGAACGCTGGATTTTAGATAACTTCAATAAAATTGAAACTACTGTATTTTTACCTTTAGGTGCTTGTCTAGATTTTTATACTAACTCTATATATCGCGGGCCGCGTTGGTTGACTGATAATGGTCTGGAGTGGTTAACACGCTTAATTACTGAACCTACTCGTCTAGCAGACCGTTATATTTTAGGTATTCCATTATTTTTTTATCGTGTAGTTAAACAGCGAATCGCTCAAGGAATGATAACAAATCGCTAAATAAATTTTTTCTAAATTTCGCATTTGTTATAACCATGACTGCCCAAAAGAGGCAAATTGTTTCCCCTACCTCTGCTGCCAAGACTAGAATTAGAATTGATGTGACATTCTTCTAGTAGCCAAAGTGCCAGACTCTCTGCCATTAAGCGATCGCTATCTTGCCTTAATCGATGAAATTGTCGAAACCACCCTCAAGGGCAAAATTAGCTCTGTAGAACAAGTGTATCAAATGCTGCTTAAAGGAATTACTTCCGGTACAGGGGAAGTGTTTGAGCTAGCTTTGAGCGATCGGCTGAATTCCCTTCAAAGCCAAGTAGATAACGAAAAAGACGAACTCAAGAAAGCCAAGGCGACTCGTAGTTTGAGAGCCGTTAAGACGATTCAAAGTCAATGGCAACGCTGGCAAGAGCAAAACAAAGCAACAGAAGCGATCGCCTTTGCAGTTACAGAAATCACCAGAGCCAGCGCTGCCGAGCGTCTAGCGACATTTATCCGAGTTACTGACCCGAATCAGAAGTATCCGCTAAATTTACAACAGTTACAGCAGTTGTCCAAAGCATTACTGCAATTTGCTCAGGCAGATGCTGATTTACAACAATTTTCCGAAGGGATTACCCGTGGTTTAGCTTCTTGGCAGCGATTGCAAGACAACTTGCTCAGTTGGATGTACGAGCAAAAAGAATCTCTGGGGTTTGGCGGTGTACCGGGAGAACGCGGCCCTTGGGCAAGTTGGGCGAAGCAACTCAATAGTGAATTACCCCAAGCACTGCTTCGCACTTTAGCTAGGGAAGAATCCGCAATTGAGTTTGCCGAACGACAGCGTGGTATTACCCTCAGAGATTGGGTGGAAATGGCATTAATTTTACAGTTCTTGCAACGGGGACTAATTAGCTGGTTTGACCAACAAGCTTACGATATTAAGGCTGGGCCAAAGTTGTCTATTTCCACTTTTTTGACCTTTGCGGTGATTTGGAGTCAGTTAGCAAGTGGTTTTAGGAGCATTGGGACAATATACAGCGATGCCTGTTCTCAAATCATGCTTCAGATTTTACGAACCTTTGCCCAGCGTCCGTATTTTCCCTTTTACGGCGGGATTTTTGCCTCTTTTACTGGCACTTATTTACGAGATGCTCTAGATTATTTAGATGAACCACTGCGACGAGGCGAGGGAACCCAGGAAAAAGCGCGGATTTTGACACTTTTAGGTTATTCTCAGCGTGCTTTGGGACAATACCAGCGCTCCATTGATTTTCATCAGCAAGCGCTAGAGATCGCCAGAAATGCAGGCGATCGCACCTGTGAAATTGCCAATCTCAACCACCTCAGCCGTACCTACGTACAACAGCAAAATTACGCTGAGGCAATTAACTATAGTCAACGAGCATTAATACTGAGTCGGCAAGCAGGCGATAGGACAGGAGAGGCAAACGCGCTGGTAAATTTAGGTTATAGCGAAGTCATGCAAGCTCAGGAATTGGAAAACCTAGAACCCGAAATATATGAAGCCGCAATTAATTATTTGGAACAAGGTTTAAAATTATCAGAAAAATTAGGCGATCTTCAAAGTAAAGCTTTATGTGTCAGTAGCTTAGGAATTGCCTATCTAGTCATCGGAGAATACCAAACGGCAATTAAGTATCTGGAAGATGGTTTTAAAACAGCGCAAGTTTCCGGTGATTTGTATCTCCAAGGGCGGAACTTAGCTTATTTAGCAGAAGCTTATTATCATCTGCAAAATTCTGAAAAAACTGTTTACACAGGTTCTTTGGGAATGTATCTTTTAGAGCAAATTGCTTCTAATGAGTGGCGTCAACCAGCAGGTTTACTGACAATTTTACAAGGACAAATCGGGGCAGAAGCTTTCCAAATGTTCTTACAGCAACATCGCCCGAAAATTATTGCGATTATCGGTGTAGATGGGTACGATCACATTCCGCAATTGTTAGAAGAATATCAGCAAGATATGTAAAAAAAATAAGGATTCAGACTTAATTGTTTTCAAGTTTGAGAAGAAAAGCAACAAATGCGATCGCACTTCCGACCGCCACATCATCAAAGAAGCGAGAGTCAATATCGTCTCATCAACGGCTTTGGGTTGTAACCGGAGGTCAAACAGGAGTTGATAGGGCTGCGCTCGATACAGCTTTATCACTTTTGTTACCGGTTCGTGGCTGGTGTCCAAAAGGGCGGCTTGCAGAGGATGGAAAGATACCATCTGTATACCCGCTTCAAGAGACGACGAGTACAGACTATGCGTTACGTACCGAGTGGAACGTTCGAGATTCAGATGGGACGCTCGTCCTAGCGTATGGATCGCTTGAAGGAGGAACAAAGTTTACGGCTGACCCTAGCGCATAAGTACGATCGCCCCGTCCTGATTATTAACGCGCTGTCGTTCAGTGGAAATGACGCTGCTCGTTTCTGGAGTTGGATTCAGAAGCACAACATTCGCATTTTGAATGTTGCTGGTCCACGAGAAAGCTCACAACCGGGTGTTATTTATAACCGTGCCCGATATGTTCTTAAGCAGCTCTTGGAGTCGTAAAAAGAAAGAGATAAAACTTTCCCCGGTATATTTTTTTAGCATAAATCCATATTGAGCTTGCTTATTTAAATGAATTGTGGTAGCTTCATTGTAATTTAAATACTTTAAGTCGATTGACTTGCCGTAGTTTACTTGATAGTATCATTACTCTAGTTAAGAAATTTGTTTTCACTAGGTAGTTTAAAAACCGTAAATAGTAAGGTATTCATGGCTATCAGCCAAAAATTATTTATAATATTTTATACTGAATAAAATGAAATGATACGTATTTGCAGCGATAAAAACTGCGTAGTTTACCGCCGTAGGCATCGCCCACCGAGCCATAATCCTTTATTGCGATCGCTAATTTAATGGTGAAGCAGTGTTTATCGATAAACCTTGAGGCTTTCAGCAGCAGTGATGCAGCATAGGTCTACTTAATCCATACGTAGGAGTTGAAAATTATGGTGCAAACTTCTCTCGTCCGCCCCAGCAATCCCTTTCAACCACCGACTTTTGTTTCTATTGAATCAGAGCGTCGCCATCGTCAAGAACGCTTGGCAGCAGCCTTCCGGGTATTTGCGCGTTTGGGTTTTGCTCAAGGATTGGCAGGACACATCACTGCCCGCGATCCCGAACTTACCGATCATTTTTGGGTAAATCCCTTTGGGATACACTTCAGTCGCATTCGGGTATCAGACCTGATATTAGTGAATAGTGAAGGTCAGGTAGTCCAAGGTGAAGGCAAAGTTAGTCAAGCAGCATTTGCCATTCACTCTCAAATCCACGAAGCCCGCCCCGATGTCATTGCAGCGGCTCATGCCCATTCTTTCTATGGTAAAACTTGGTCATCTTTGGGTAGGTTGCTCGATCCGATTACCCAAGATTCCTGTGCTTTTTACCAAGATCATGCTCTATTTGATGATTTTACAGGCATTGTTTTAGAGACAAGCGAAGGAAAACGCATTGCTCAGGCACTAGGCAAGAGCAAAGCTGCGATTTTACGCAACCACGGAATATTGACCGTAGGGCATAGTGTGGATGAAGCAGCTTGGTGGTACATCAGGTTAGAGGATACTGCTAAAGCGCAATTGCTAGCAGAAGCCGTAGGAAAACCCATCCTGATTGACCACGACATCGCCTTAAAGATCCAACAACGCGGTGGTACTCACCAAGTAGGCTGGGGTGGATTCCAGTATTTATGGGATGAAATTACCCACGACCAACCAGATTTGTTTGATTGATTAGGGAATGGGGCATTGGGCATTGAGAAGAGACAAGGTAGACAAGGAAGAGGGGGGAGATAAGCGAGAGAGTTGTTGAATAATTGCCCCTTGTCCCCTTGTCCCCCTTGTCCCCCTTGTCCCCCTTGTCTCCCCTGCTCTCCAACATTTTTAGGAGAATTAATTATGCCCATTGAATTTATTGGATTGATTCGGACAAAACGGACTTCGGAATTAAATAGTGCATCAGGTGGTCTGGGCGATGACATCATCGATCCAGTTTATGTTCGTGAATTTGCCAAAGCTCATGAAGAAGGAGGCTTTGACAAAGTATTGATTGGCTATAGTTCTAGTAGCCCTGATGGTTTGACTGTTGCAAGTTTTGCTGCTTCAGCAACCGAACGATTGGGCTTTTTAATTGCTCATCGTCCGGGTTTTGTCGCACCAACTCTGGCAGCTCGCAAGGCAGCTACCCTTGACCATTTTACCAACGGTCGGATTGCAATCCATATCATTACTGGTGGTAGCGATGCTGACCAGCAAAGAGATGGTGACTGGCTAGATCATGACAGCCGTTACCGTCGCACCGATGAATATTTAGAAATTGTTCGTCGCGTCTGGACAAGCGACACTCCCTTTGATTACGAAGGTGAATTTTACCGCATCAAGGATGCTTTCTCGGCGATCAAGCCGTTGCAAAAGCCGCACATCCCACTTTACTTTGGTGGTGCATCTGGTCCAGCCGTACAGGTAGGAGCCAAACACAGTAATGTTTATGCCTTGTGGGGTGAGCCAATTGCCGCAGTTAAAGAACGAATTGCAGAGGTTCGTGCTGCCTTACCACCCGATCGCTCCATTCGCTTCAGTGTCTCTCTGCGACCGATTCTTGGTGCTACAGAACAAGAGGCTTGGGAGAAAGCACATAGTATTTTGGCACGAATTCAAGAGTTGCGAGGAGGCGCAAAATTAGCTGCCCCAGCTAGACCCCAGGCGGTAGGATCGCAACGTCTGCTAGATTTTGCCGCCAAAAATGAGATTTATGATAAGCGTCTATGGACACCGATCGCCGCAGCTACTGGTGCGGCAGGTAACACTACTGCTCTAGTGGGTACACCAGAACAAGTAGCAGAGGCTTTGGTTGATTATTACGATGCAGGTGTGACTACCTTATTGATTCGGGGCTTTGATCCTTTAGAGGATGCGATCGCTTATGGGCGTGATGTTATACCTTTAGTACGTGCAGAAGTCGCACGACGAGAACGGCAAACAGTTGGAGTCAGGAGTTAATACCCTGGTAAACAAAGATAAACTAGGCTAAAACCCTCTTGCTTCTTGCTTGATTCCAACTACAAATTTTGACGCTAACCTACTTGGAATAATTTACTCAATACTCAAAGAAGTCCTGCTGATTCATATAATCGTTTGAGCATTGCTGAAATCTTTGTACCATAATCTAAATCTGCTGACCATCGCCCTGATAGCTGATCGATTAATGGCGCAATCCCGCGTGTGACAAAACGAAACCTGGGATCTACTACTTCCTGTACCAAAGGTTCTAAACTAGCGTAAGCTTTCAAATGTTGAACGTGCGCTCTAACTCCAATTCTTGCACTTGGAAAAGACGCAGCCTCCGAACCGCCACCGATCGCACCTAAGCCTGCAAAGTTATTTTGCTCAGGTTTAATATCACCACCAAACCGTAAAAATCCCGTTTCTACACACATTTGGCAAAAGGCAATATCATAGTTCACTCCCTCTATACCTGCTTCTTCGCGATAAAGTTTGGGGATATCAGGAAACTTTGTTATCGCATTTTCATTATTATTTCTCAGGAATAATTGTAACTGGACTTCGGAAGTATTACCGTTCGACATTACGCGCGAAAATTGACCAGGGCAAACCACCAAATTCGAGCGCAAGCTAACAGTACGCGTCGCCGCATCCCAATTAACTGCAATATTAAAATCTCGGAGTTCGATTGCTTTGACATAAACTACTTTGTGATAGGTAATGCGATTGACATTAGCCGCTTTTGAAAGGTCAATGCGGAGAAGGTCTACTAAATCAATGGGGATGTAAGCATTCCCATTAACTAAAATTCCTTGCTCGGTGTAACTTTGTCCATTAATATTAATATTAATCGGTGGATAATTTGCTTCAGCTGGAGTTCCGGGAGTGGGGTCAATTACACGACTCCAAGTCACCAATCCATCGACAATTCCTAAAGCAAAATCGCGGCGACGAGTTTGCAGCAAAGCCCGATCCTCTGGATTGCTGAGAAACCCCACTTGCATCACCAAAGCTGGCAGCGTTGTCTGACGACAGAATGCTAAACTACCCAATCCACTATCTGTATCTGGCTTGACTCCCCGATTCGGTAATTGGGGTACGCGGCGCAATAACCCCACCAGCAATTGTTCGGCATTACTCTTGCGATCGCTATTATTAGCTATGTAGAAAACGCTAGCCCCACGCACAGAAGGACTGTTAGCCGCATTAGCTGCAATTTCTAGGGCGACATCACCCCGACGGCCGCGGGAATTGATCCAAGAGATAGTTTGGGCGGCGCTCAAGTCATCAGGAACCGCTAAAATTTCCAAACTCCGCGCCCTCAGTTCCGTGACAATCAAATCCCGCAGCAAAATCATTTCTTTTGCTTCAGTTGTACCACCTGCGATCGCACCCCGATCTATTCCTCCCGCTTCTTTGCCTCCATGAGCCGCTGATATAAAAATACGCCCCATTTTCAGTATTTCCTCTGATAAAATTAAGTTTAAGCAATTCTATACATCATTCTTGGTCTAGCAACAAGAATATAATAGCTATCAGAAGTCATTTGTCCTTTGTCCTTTGTCCTTTTTTCAAAGTTAATGCCCAATGACTAATAGACTTCTTGCAGAAGTAGTGAAAAGGGTAAGGGGGAAAGGGAAAAGGAATAAAAAAACCTTTCCCCTTTGACCTTTCTCCTTTTCCCGCCTCTTGCAAAAGTAACTTTTGCAAGAGGTCTAATGACTAATGACCAATACTTCGACTACGCTCAGTACAAGTGACTAACGACTAATATATGCAAATCCCCCGCTTGCACCCAGACACAATTGAGGAAGTTAAACTACGGGCTGATATTGTAGATGTCGTCTCGGAATACGTAGTTTTACGCAAACGAGGAAAGGATTTTGTCGGTTTATGCCCCTTCCATGATGAGAAATCTCCCAGTTTCACCGTTAGTCAAACCAAGCAAATGTATTATTGCTTTGGCTGTCAAGCTGGGGGAAATGCGATTAAGTTTGTCATGGAGTTGGGAAAGCGTTCTTTTGCTGATGTGGTGCTGGATTTAGCACGGCGTTACCAAGTACCCGTGCAAACTCTTGAACCCGAACAACGTCAAGAATTACAGCGTCAGCTATCTTTGCGCGAGCAGTTGTATGAAGTTCTCGCTTCTTCAGCACAGTTTTATCAACACGCCTTGAGACAATCCCAAGGACAAAAGGCACTTCAATATTTGCAATCTAACCGCCAACTCAAAGAAGAAACTATACAGCAATTTGGTTTAGGTTATGCCCCCGCAGGTTGGGAAACTCTTTATCGTTATTTAGTGGATGATAAACATTATCCAGTGCAAATACTGGAAAAAGCGGGATTGATTAAGCCACGCCGGGAAGGTGGTGGGTATTATGATGTATTTCGCGATCGCTTGATGATTCCCATCCGTGATGTCCCCAAGGGCGTGTTATTGCCTTTGGTGGCAGAACTTTGACTGATGAACAGCCTAAATATCTGAATTCACCCGAAACCGAACTTTTTAGTAAAGGTAAAACCTTATTCGCCCTCGATCGAGCCAAAGATGGTATTTCTAAACTCGATCGAGCCGTGGTAGTGGAGGGATATTTTGATGCGATCGCTCTCCACGCTGCTGGTATTAATAATGCCGTTGCCTCACTCGGTACAGCTTTAAGCTTAGAACAAGTCCGGTTAATATTACGCTACACCGAATCGAAACAATTAGTACTCAACTTTGATGCTGATAAAGCTGGAACCAATGCCGCAGAACGAGCGATTGGTGAAATTGCCGAACTGGCATACAAGGGCGAAGTTCAGCTAAAAATTCTCAATTTACCCGATGGCAAAGATGCTGATGAATATTTGCATAGTCACACTCCAGAAGATTATGGAGAACTGCTAAAAAATGCGCCACTTTGGCTAGACTGGCAGATTCAGCAAATTATTCAAAATCGTGATTTAAAACAGGCTACTGATTTTCAGCAAGTAACTCAGCAAATAGTCAAATTACTTAAAAATATCGCTAACAGCGATACACGCAACTATTACGTTTCTTACTGTGCAGAAATACTCAGTTTAGGAGATACCAGACTTATACCCCTAAGAGTCGAAAATCTGTTAACTCAAATTGCTCCCCCTGCGGCTACATATTCTAAGCCTGTGTTAGCGAAGAAAGCATGGGGAGGTGGCAAATCCCCACTGTCCATTACTTCGGCTACGCTCAGTACAAGTCCCAACTCCTCACTCTCGACAGAACGCAGCCTTTTAGAACACGCAGAGGCATTATTACTACGAATTTACTTGCATTGTCCCGAACAGCGTCAAATGATTGTTGACGAACTAGAGGAGCGAGATTTGCAATTTAGTCTTTCCCACCACCGATTTTTATGGCAGCAGATTTTAGAAATTTCATCCGATGATGGAGAGACGAAAAACTTTGCGTCTTTACCAAATTTAATTTCCCGCCTGCAAGATCGGTTCTTAGAATTTGACAGCGAAATCGGGTTAATTTCTCATTTATTTCATGTGGATGAAAAAAACCAAAAAGAAATACTGCGGACTGGGCAAGTAGTTCAAGCTGCGATCGCTTGTATGGATTTAGTGATGCTTGAAAAACGCTATCGTCACTTTTTGGAACTATGGCAACAAACCGATCCAGAAGCGGAACCAGAGCGCTATGAATATTATTATCAAGCTTTTTACGCTGAAAAAATCAAGCTTCAACAAATAGACCGACAACGGTTATTTTCCATCACCGAGTTGTTGTAGCCTTGCACTCACGCTCCACCGAAATCTTGAATAGTGGGGGCGCAAGGCCTTGCGCCCCTACTTCTAAAATGGTTGCATCCCCAGCAAACCTGGTAAATCCAGAGAGGCGAGGTGTTGATAAGCTCGATCTATAACTCGCTTACCTCTAAGAAAGCCTGTATTAGCTCCAGGACAAATATACTGGAGAGTTTCTGGTGTAAAACGTTCTAACAATAATCGAATGCTCTGAATTTGCCTTGGCCAGTGAAAAGTTTTAGCTGTCCGTAATGGTACTGCTTGACCGTGCTGATTAGGGAGTAAATGGCGACCAGAAAATAATATACCCCCAAATTCGCTGTAGTAGAGACAAGATGAGCCGGGAGAATGCCCTGGTGTCCAAATCACTTGCATAGCTGCATCAAGAGTAAATTCTTGTCTAAAGGTAGTTACGGTTAAGCCTGGTAATAAATACGCTTCTTGCTCTTGAATCAACACCTCGCAGCCAAAAACTTGCTGAAATTCAGCAGTCTTGCCAATAGCACCGCGATGGGTGAGAAATAACCAACGCACGCCTCCATACGCTGCTAAAAAATCTTGATTTGTTTTTTCTAGTGCAGGGCAATCTATGAGGATATTGCCTTCATTTCTTACAATAAAATAAGAGGTTCCCCCTAATGTGTCCCGATTGGGTGGAAAGGCAAAAATGCTCTCTTGTGCGAAGTCCGATTGCAGAGAACCTCCGCTGAATACTTCGTTAGGGAAGACAGCCCGTGGTGGCTTAGTTGTATGACTTGGCTGTTGAGGTAAAGGGCACATAATCAAAGAACCGAAACTGAGGAGTTGTGGACAATTTGATGACAGTGCGGAAATTCTCAAGAATTGCAACTTGAGCGTTAACCAGCACTGTTAACCGTTGTGAAAAAAAATTGAGATTTGAGGTCTGCCTTGTAGTTAATGCTATGGTGCTGAAGCTACTGGTGGGGCGTTTTGTCAAAATTACTGAAGAGAACATGGCATTTTGGTTTCTGTTTATCCTCCTGCTGGGGCTAGCTACTTATCTAATGGTGCAGCGCAGCGTTGCTCACATCACCCGCACACCAGTATGGTTGTTGTGGCTGGTTTTAATGACACCAGCATTTCTGTTGAGTGGATGGACGCTAATCTACGGAGCGAAACAACCTCCACCGCCAGAGCTGATCCTCTGGTCGGTATTTTTCTGCACAGTCTTGTACTGGGTGTTGTTTCAATGGGGGCGTCAAGTACCAAGAGATACACAGACTGACGAAGCCCAAACCCCAGCCTCAGAATCACAACCGACTATCCAGCCTACTCCAGAACCAATAGTGCGTCCCATTGAACCAACGGAAGAAACCCAACTACGAAATTGTTTTCCTTGGTCTGTATACTACATTCAAAATATTGAGTATCGACCCCAATCTGTGATATGCCGGGGTCAGTTGCGAACTAAAGCCAGCAACGCTTACCAGCAGATTAAAACTAATATTGAAGCACAATTTGGCGATCGCTTCTTGCTGATTTTTCAAGAAGGCTTTAATGGCAAACCTTTCTTTGTCCTTGTTCCCAATACTCAAGCTGCTGCTAAACAGACAGATACACCACGACGCAACCAAGAACGATTAACTCGACCAGGATTAGCGCTGATGCTGTTAGTAGCTACTTTGATCACTACTACCTTGGTGGGAGTACAAAATGCTGGTGTGACTCTGCCGCCTATCTGGCAAATTGGATCTTTGTTCAAACTTCTATCTAACCCAGATGTCCTATTCAAGGGATTGCCTTATGCTTTAGGATTGATGGCTATTTTGGGCACTCACGAACTTGGGCATTATTTAACAGCTAAATTTTACAAGATTCGCTCGACATTGCCTTACTTTATTCCCGTACCTTTCTTTTTGGGAACTTTTGGCGCATTTATTCAGATGCGTAGTCCTATTCCCAACCGCAAAGCTTTATTTGATATTAGTATCGCTGGGCCAATTGCAGGTTTTGTTGTCACCTTGCCACTACTAATATGGGGTTTGGCTCATTCTGATATAGTTTCCCTGACTGAAAAAACCCGACTTTTAAATCCTGATGCGCTCAATCCCAAGTATTCAATTTTACTGGCTATACTCTCGAAGTTAGCTTTGGGAAGTCAGTTAACGGCAAAATCAGCCCTCGATTTGCATCCAGTTGCAGTAGCAGGTTTTTTAGGACTAGTTGTCACAGCGTTAAATTTAATGCCTGTGGGACAATTAGATGGAGGTCACATTATCCATGCGATGTTTGGACAACGAACTGCGATCGTAATTGGTCAAATTGCTCGCGTGTTGTTGCTATTACTTTCTTTAGTTCGGGAAGAATTTTTGGTGTGGGCGATTATCTTATTATTTATGCCGTTGATTGATGAACCTGCACTGAATGATGTCACTGAATTGGATAACAAACGTGACGTTTGGGGGTTACTGGCAATGGCTTTGTTGATTGTAATTATTCTGCCATTACCGCAGGCGATCGCTAACTTTTTGCAAATTTAAAAAGATTCAGGAGTCAGAATTCAGGAGTCAGAATTCAGGAGTCAGAATTCTGAAGTAAAACAGGCTTTATACCTGGATTTGAGGCGAATCGTTGTGTACTTTACTTCCCCTGAAATTGGCTGTATCAGCGATCGCGATCGTTATCTCTCAGCAGCCCATAGATTTGTCTATGAGGTTTTCCCCTTGTCCCCTTGTCTCCTTGTCCCCCTTGTCCCCATTGTCCCCCTTGTCTCCTTGTCCCCCTTGTCCCCCTTGTCTCCTTGTCTCCTTGTCCTCTTCCATGCTAATTCTGGAGTCCTCCCCTTCAAGCCAATCATCAATTTCAGCATAAATACTTTTAATACAGGTACTCGCTGCAAAAACCATAAACCCAAACGACGAACCACCACCACAGGGAAGAAATTATTAGAGAACATCCGATCTAACAAATCGGTGAAACCTAAAATTGTCAGATTCTCTAGCTTGCGCCAGCGTTCATAACCTTTGAGAATCTGAATGTCACCAATATCTTTACCCGTTTTGTGCGCTGCTTGAATTACTTGCGCCAAAGCTGCTGCATCCCGAATGCCCAAATTTAAACCTTGTCCGCCGACGGGATGGCAATTGTGCGCCGCATCACCAATTAATGCCAGTCGCGGGAGAACGTAGCGATCGCTTTGCATGAGTTGTACCTGAAAAACAAAGCGATCGCCGAGTAATTCCAGTTTGCCCATTTGATCGCCATAGCGGCGGCTGAGTTCTGCCAAAAATTCCTCATCATTTAAAGCACATAAAGCTTTTGCTTCTTCGTGGGGGGCTGTCCAGACAATGCGGCAACGGTTTCCCGGTAAAGGTAAAATCGCAAAGGGGCCGCTAGACCAAAATCTTTCGTAAGCGGTGTTATTGTGGGGTTTTTCTGGTTTGACAAATGCCACAATGCAAGATTGCCAATACTTCCAGCCCGAAGTTTTGATTCCCGCCGCTTGCCGAATTGGCGATCGCGATCCATCTGCTGCTACAACTAATTTGCTCTTGACTGTCTTTAGGCGATCGGCAATTTTTATCTCAATGGCGACTATATGCTGCTGGTATTGCGTATTTACCACTTCCGCCGGACACAAATAAGTCACGTTGGGGCAATTTTGGACGAAATCTTGCAACGGCTGCAACAAAGCTTGGTGTTCCGCCACATAACCCAACTCTGGGGTATTTATATCATCTGTAGTGAATTCCACCACATCGGGATGATCGGCATCCGAAAGACGAACTCGGCAATATTTGGCGATTTGAGGCAACATTTTGTCCCAAACGCCAATTCCTTGATAAATTAGCGACGAAAGCTGATGAACTGCATAAGCTTGTCCCTTGGCAACCGCCACTGATGCCACTTTCGCCTCAATTAGCAAAATACTCAAACCAGAATCTTTTAAAGCAGAGGCTAGAGTTAACCCAATAATCCCACCGCCGACAATTACCAAATCATATTCATATCCTTGCTCATTTGGCGGTGTTGATTGAGGGGAAATTTGCTCAAGCTGCGTGATGGTCATTGTTAAGTTAGATTACAGCGTCTTAACTCTTATTTTGACGCGATCGCGCCTTCTTGAGCAAGTTAACAATTCAAAATTTTATCCATAACCCTTGTAGAGAGGCGAATTTTCGTGTCTTTACGAATTATTTGCTGACTCGATAGACTGGTCTAACCTGACGATAAGTATTAAGTAAGCTGAGAAATTTCTGACCATCAAAATTTATCGGGTCAACTTTTTTACCAGAACGGTCTACTAGATGGTGCGTAGTGATGCGATCGTCTGGGACTTGACTTTGAGCAATTAACCAAGCAAGAGAATGATATTGAGCTTCCGTATAGCCGCTATGGGTTTGTTGGCTGCTACTGTCATAACTATCTGGCGGTGTTTCCAAAGAGACGTGATAAGCAAAATTATTCACAGACGCGGGTAAAGTCGGATTAGTCTGTACAGTTTCCACTCCCTGCGAACCATCAAACACAGAGTTAGCTGCACCAAAAGCCCGCTTGTCTGGCGGTACTAGATAAACCACTGTGCCGTCTAACTTGATTAAGGCGTGGTAACTTGCTTGCACACCTTCATCGCTATGGGCTACTTGAAAGAAATTAATGGCGCTAGAAGCAGAATAACCAGTTTCATGGATGACGATAATTGGTTGATTGTTGACAGGAATGCCGTTAACATCTTGGGTGTAACGTTCACCATAGTTACTTGGATCGACTGAAGCAACTTGATAATTAGGTCTGTACTGTGCAAAAGCTTGAGTGGTTATGTACCTTGCTACAGGCTGGTTAGTCTTGACTGGGGACTTGATAACATTTTGAAATTTCTTCTCTGGCTCTTTGGCTGATTGAAATTGCGCCTGGGGATATTTACTGAAAGTTGTAACCTGTGGATTGGATGTACGGGATATTGTCGGATTGTTGTGTAATTTTGTTGCTCGTCCAATTAGCAGTACTACAGTTAGAGTGGCGAACATTAGCCAGATTAGTAGTACTCTAGTCACCCAGTCTGTAAACTTCATTTTTCTAATACCCGTAAAACCGTAGATATTAATTTATAGCTAAACTGGCGTGTCAGTTGTAGAGGCGCACTTCTGTAAACCCCTACCGCTTATGGTATCCAAATAATAATCGCTATAATACTTTAATTCTAGTCAAATATACCTTGATAATCCCTGCAATAGTGCTGTTAAAAGCCATTTAATTTCAATGCCGTGGGTAGTGGATTCGTGGGTGTGAAAGTCTTCATCGTGTAGCGCTCTTAATGATGTTTTACCCACATCCTCTTCACCAACTATTAGCAGTTTAGAAAGATAATTATCCTTTAGCTTCTAACCTGGCTCGAAGATAGGTCAAAATTACCTCCGTTCCCTGCTCAACAATTTCAGGCGGCGGCGATTTTAATTGTGGATTATTATTTACGGATAGCTCAGTCAAGTTGGAGAGTCGACAGATTTCTAGCGGCAGGCTGCTGAGTTGATTGTAAGAGAGGTCTAGCCATATTAAGTTTGAGAGTTGGCTGATTTCTGGCGGTAGACTGCTGAGTTGATTGCCAGAGAGGGTCTAGCCATTCCAAGTTTGAGAGTTGGCTGATTTCTGGCGGTAGACTGCTAAGTTGATTACAAGAGAGGTCTAGCCATGTCAAGTTTGAGAGTTGGCTGATTTCTGGCGGTAGGCTGCTGAGTTGATTACCAGAGAGGAATAGCTCAGTCAAGTTAGAAAGTTGGCTGATTTCTGGCGGTAGGCTGCTGAATTGGTTACCACAGAGGAATAGCTCAGTCAAGTTAGAAAGTTGGCTAAATTCTGGCGGCAGGTTGCTGAGTTGATTGTTATCGAGGTATAGGTGAGTCAAGTTGTAGAGTTGGCTGATTCCTGGCGGCAGGCTGCTGAATTCATTACCAGAGAGGGATAGCTCAGTCAAGTTGGAGAGTTGGCTGATTCCTGGCGGTAGACTGCTAAGTTGATTGTTCTCAAGGGATAGCTCAGTCAAGTTGGAGAGTTGGCTGATTTCTGGCGGGAGGCTGCTGAGTTGATTTTTATCGAGGTATAGGTGAGTCAAGTTGGAGAGTTGGCTGATTTCTGGTGGCAGACTGCTAAGTTGATTTTTATCGAGGTATAGGTGAGTCAAGTTGGAGAGTTGGCTGATTTCTTGCGGCAGGCTGCTGAGTTGATTGTTATCGAGGTCTAGATGCGTTGCTTTTTCCCTGGCAGCTTTTTCAATAATTTGCAACAGTTCTTCGTTTGTCATCAGCAAATCTCACCAACTCTGTAGCGATATTTACTCAAGTAGTATATCGTAACTAAGCATTACAGATTGGATTTGTGTGTTCATGTCCATAAAAACGGCTGTAATGTTTAAATTAGTAGGGTGCCGCAGCTACGCCCGTCGTAGACATCGCTACCCTTGCAATAACATTCACTTATTCATGAGTATCAAAGACTCGCTCACAAGTATAAAAGACTCGCTCACGAGTATAAAAGACTCGTCCATGAGTATCAAAGACTCGTCCGCGAATATCAAAGACTCGTCCGCGAATATCAAAGACTCGTCCGCGAGTATCAAAGACTCGTCCGCGAGTATCAAAGACTCGTCCGCGAGTATCAAAGACTCGTCCGCGAGTATCAAAGACTCGTCCGCGAGTATCAAAGACTCATTAATGGAGTTCAAAGGGTGCGCTACGCTTTCGCGCTAACACACCCGAAAACTGCGATCGCCTTATAATAAGGATGTCTACGACGGGCGTAGCTGCGGCACCTATAAAACAAATCCATAACTACTTACCCCAATTCTCTTGATGGAGAGACGGTTTCATTAGTTTGAGAAGATGGTTTATTCAAGAAGAAATTCCAAATTCTTTGAATAGCTATTATTAGAAAACCAATTACAATCGTTCCTGCTACCACTGGTAAAGCTAGCGCCAGCACAGAAAGTCCGATGGCAACGAGCAATTCAATGGTTGACACAACTGGATTGGTTAATCCACCGGAAACGCCAGTAGAACTTATCCGCAATAAATTCGTTAATCCCTGAGTTAATCCTGCGGTTCCACCACCAGCAACTAAAGCTAACGTCCATTGCACCAGTGGATTCATCTCTGGAGCAACAGATGCTGTGACGATTGTCCCGGCGATAAATGCCGCAGGAGTGGCTACAATATCCAGCAGATGATCCAACCAAGGAATGTAATAACCGATAATTTCTAGGGAACAAGCGACTGCAAATACAATTACAGCTTGAGGTGTTTCCACCCAATCAAAGTTAGTCGGCAAATCTAAATGTCCAAAAACTGAAGCCACACTCAATGCTAGCAGTGGTACAAATACTCGAAAGCCAGCCGCCGCACTCAAACTAATCCCCAGTAATAATTCAATAAATGTATTTAGATTAAACAAAGAATTTAAATCCATAGTAAGACTCAAGTTATACTCCTGGTGTTTTTTCCATCTTTGAGCTGAACGGAGTAACAACTCTAAGCTGTAATCCCAAGATAAGAAACTTGATGAAAATATTTCATCTGACTATGTGTAGAATCAGTGAAACCCTACCTATGTCAATACTGCGTAAGTTTTGCCTAAAAAATAACTCCAATGTAGGTTGCGTTTCGTTCATCAACCCAACATTTTCAGGGCTTTGTTTGTGAGCCAGCGACCTCTAGAGTAATATCATGTCCGCATAATTAGTTATACTAACCACAGTCATTACACCCTACCCGCCGATGCTTTGGCTACGGTGTACACACAAGTCACCAGTTTTATCCCAATACGCTTGGGATAAGTCAGAAACCCCTCATGTAGAGACGCGATTTATCGCGTCTAAAAGACTGACACGTTAGAGAGACGCGATAAATCGCCGTCTCTACAAAGAATGGACTCGTCAATTATTCCTTGACAGCTTTTGCATAATTCTTTCCTCGCCAACCTTGAGAAATCAGGCCAAAATGAGCGAATAGTAAGTTTCAGCAAAACAGACTTTATTAAAAGGATGCCGAAAATATCACAATCTTGGAAAATAATAAAGTAAGTCGAGTATCACATGACTCACTTGATATCCTCATTTATTCTAGGAAAATATGACTCATTCTTTCCTTGAACGCCTGCGTAGTCCAGATAGCCCAGTCCTCGTCTTCGACGGGGCGATGGGAACCAACTTACAAACCCAAAACCTGACTGCTGAAGACTTCGGCGGCCCGCAGTATGAAGGTTGTAATGAATATTTAGTCCACACGAAACCGGAAGCTGTCGCTAAGGTTCACCGCGACTTCCTCGCTGCTGGTGCAGATGTCATTGAAACCGATACCTTTGGCAGCACGTCTCTGGTGCTGGCAGAATATGACTTGGCAGACCAAGCCTACTACCTCAGCAAGACAGCCGCAGAATTGGCGAAGCGTGTGGCTGCGGAATTTTCCACACCTGAAAAACCCCGGTTTGTGGCAGGTTCCATCGGCCCGACAACGAAACTTCCTACCTTGGGACATATTGACTTTGACACCATGAAAGCAACTTTTGCCGAACAAGCAGAGGCGCTGTGGGATGGTGGTGTTGATTTATTTATTGTGGAAACTTGCCAAGATGTGCTGCAAATTAAAGCGGCGCTGAATGCCATTGAAGAAGTGTTTGCCAAAAAAGGCGATCGCCGTCCGTTGATGGTGTCTGTGACAATGGAAAGCATGGGCACAATGTTGGTAGGTTCCGAAATCAGTGCTGTGCTGACAATTTTGGAACCTTACCCAATTGACATTCTCGGTCTAAATTGTGCCACTGGCCCAGACTTGATGAAACCACATATCAAGTATCTATCAGAACATTCACCTTTTATAGTTTCTTGTATTCCCAACGCGGGTTTACCTGAAAACGTTGGCGGTCAAGCGCACTACCGCCTGACACCGTTGGAATTACGGATGGCGCTGATGCATTTTGTTGAAGATTTGGGTGTCCAAGTGATTGGGGGTTGCTGTGGGACGCGTCCAGAACACATTCAACAATTGGCAGAAGTCGCTAAAGGTTTGAAGCCAAAAGTTAGACAGCCAAGTTTAGAACCAGCAGCAGCATCAATTTACACCACTCAGCCTTACGAGCAAGATAATTCTTTCTTGATTGTTGGCGAACGTCTCAACGCCAGTGGTTCCAAGAAGTGCCGCGATTTGCTTAATGCCGAAGATTGGGATGGACTGGTGTCAATGGCGAGGGCGCAAGTCAAAGAAGGCGCACACATCCTTGATGTTAACGTCGATTATGTCGGACGCGACGGCGTGCGAGATATGCACGAATTAGTTTCGCGCATTGTTAATAATGTGACATTACCTTTAATGCTTGACTCCACCGAATGGGAAAAGATGGAGGCGGGTTTAAAGATTGCCGGTGGTAAGTGTTTGCTGAACTCCACCAACTACGAAGATGGGGAACCGCGCTTTTTGAAGGTGCTGGAGTTAGCGAAAAAGTACGGTGCTGGTGTAGTCATTGGTACTATTGATGAAGACGGGATGGCACGGACAGCCGAGAAAAAGTTTGCGATCGCCCAACGCGCATACCGTCAAGCTGTAGAATACGGCATACCACCCACAGAAATATTCTTTGATACCCTAGCGTTACCCATTTCCACCGGGATTGAAGAAGACCGAGAAAACGGTAAAGCCACAATTGAAGCGATTCGGCGGATTCGTCAAGAATTGCCTGGATGTCATGTGATTTTGGGTGTTTCCAATATTTCCTTTGGTTTGAATCCAGCAGCGCGGATGGTGCTGAACTCGGTGTTTTTGCACGAGGCGACGACGGCGGGAATGGATGCAGCCATTGTCAGCGCTAACAAAATTTTACCGCTCTCGAAGATTGACGAACGCCATCAAGAAATTTGTCGGCAGTTGATTTATGATGAGCGGAAGTTTGAGGGTGATGTTTGCGTTTACGATCCTTTGGGAGAGCTTACCACAGTATTTGCTGGGGTGACAACTAAGCGCGATCGCTCTTTAGATGAAAGTCTCCCTATCCCAGAACGTCTCAAGCGTCATATCATCGACGGCGAACGCATTGGCTTAGAAGAACATCTCAAAAAAGCCTTAGAAGAATATCCCCCCTTGGAAATTATCAACACCTTCCTGCTAGATGGGATGAAAGTTGTCGGGGAATTATTCGGTTCTGGACAAATGCAGCTACCCTTCGTCTTGCAATCAGCAGAAACCATGAAAGCGGCGGTAGCGTTTCTCGAACCGTTCATGGAAAAATCCGAATCAGGTAACAATGCCAAAGGAACCTTTATCATTGCCACAGTCAAAGGCGATGTCCATGACATTGGTAAAAACTTGGTAGATATCATCTTGTCCAACAACGGCTACAAAGTGATTAACCTGGGAATTAAGCAGCCAGTAGAAAACATTATCAACGCTTACGAACAGCACAAAGCTGATTGTATAGCCATGAGTGGTTTGCTGGTAAAATCCACCGCCTTTATGAAAGAGAACTTGGAGGTATTCAACGAAAAGGGAATTAGTGTCCCCGTGATATTAGGTGGTGCAGCATTGACTCCCAAGTTTGTCTATGAAGATTGCCAAAATACCTATAAAGGTAAAGTTGTTTATGGCAAAGATGCTTTTTCAGACTTGCACTTCATGGATAAATTAATGCCAGCAAAGGCTACTGGTAACTGGGAAGATTTGCAAGGATTTTTGAATGAAGTCGAAACGGCTGAATCGACTAATGGTCACAAAGAAGCAAAAGCTAAGACTGCTGAAGAAACATCTGCTGAACCAAAAGAAGTAGATACGCGGCGTTCTGATGCTGTGGCGATAGATATTGAACGTCCCACACCGCCTTTCTGGGGAACGAAATTATTGCAGCCTAGTGATATTCCCATCGAGGAAATATTCTGGCATTTAGATTTACAAGCTTTAATTGCTGGGACAATGGCAATTCCGCAAACCAAAGGAACAATCTAAGGAAGAATATCAGGCTTTCTTGGCTGAGAAAGTGTACCCAGTTTTAGAAAGTTGGAAACAGCGAATTATTGAAGAAAATCTGTTGCATCCCCAAGTTATTTACGGGTATTTCCCTTGTCAAGCCGAGGGGAATTCTCTACATATATATGACTCAGAAAACCAATCACAACAGGTAGCAACTTTCGAGTTTCCCAGACAAAAGTCGTTAAGGCGGCTGTGCATAGCAGATTTCTTTGCACCAAAGGAGTCAGGAATCATTGATGTCTTTCCAATGCAAGCCGTGACTGTAGGGGAGATTGCCACAGAGTTCGCTCAAAAGCTGTTTGCTGCCAATCAATACACCGATTATCTGTATTTCCACGGTATGGCAGTGCAGATGGCGGAAGCTGTAGCTGAATGGACACACGCCAGAATCCGCCGAGAGTTAGGTTTTGCTGCTGAAGAACCCGACAATATTCGGGATATGTTGGCACAACGCTATCGTGGTTCCCGGTATAGTTTTGGCTATCCAGCTTGTCCCCACATTCAAGACCAGTACAAGCAACTGGAGTTATTGCAGACTGACAGGATTAACTTGTATATGGATGAAAGCGAACAACTTTATCCAGAACAGTCTACCACTGCGATTATTACCTATCACCCGTTAGCCAAATACTTTAGCGCGTAGAATCCTACTCGTTAACTCAATACGCTTGATGTTAGTGATATTTTACCCTTAAAGATCCCCCTTTAAGGACTCTCTCCTTCTAGGCTACGGTGTGCATACAAGTCCTTCTCACCCCCTCTAACTCCCCCTTGCTAAGGGGGAGAACCGGATATTTCCCCCCTTAGCAAAGGGGAGAACCGAATATTTCCTCCCTTAGCAAAGGGGAGAACCAAATATTTCCCCCCTTTGCAAGGGGGGATTAAGGGGGGTAAATCCAGAGTTTGGCCTTCATTACCAAGATGTGTGTAAACCGTAGCCTTCTAGGAGATGTATTGTATACAAACGAAACAAGGTACTGTTACTTTGCTGATTTTTCCGGGAATCCTGTAGTTGTATACCCACCAAATTTATTAATCTCTCAGCTTAGGTAGGCAAGTTTTATGCAACTCATCACCTCCTTAGATATTAGAAATTCAGAATATTTATCCAAAAATCGCCTCATCAGTTATCATCACCAGTTGCGTCTAATTTTTTCGCTGGGTAATCAGGTAAAAAACGTTTTGGAAATTGGGATTTTTAATTCTCTGTTAACAGACATCTTGAAGAATAATGGATACAACGTCTCCACTGCTGATGTTGACCCCAGCCTCAAACCAGAAATAATTTTGGATTTGACTACAGATTTTTCCTTACCAAAAGATAAATTTGATGCGATTGTCCTGTTTCAAGTGCTGGAACACTTTCCTTACGAACAGTCAGAAGAAGCATTGAGAAAACTTGCTATTGCAACTAAGAAATTTTTGGTGATTTCGATTCCCTATTGCACTCAATACCTCTCGTTGCAGGTGAAAACCTCTTTCTCAGGTAGACCAAGGCATTTACTATTCAATGTGCCAAAATTCTGGAGTACAACGCCAGTCTGTGACGAACACTGCTGGGAAATGGGTTTAAAAGGATATCCGAAAACGCGGATTTTAAACTCTGTTGCCAAAGCTGGGTTAACTGTTAAGCAAGAATTTATCGATCCCACTTATCCATACCATTATTTTTTGGTGCTGGAAAAGAATTCTAGTAATACTTAAACAGCAATCTGTGGGGAGTGGGGAGTCAAAAGTAGGGAAATCCGAATCAGAAAATGGGGGCAAACAATGCTCAAAAAAGGTGCGATCGCCTAAGTTATGCTTTTAAAATCCTAATTGGTATCATGTTCTCCTGTGTTCTCCGGGTTTATCCTGGAAAGCAGAGGTTTAGGCTATATTAGCCACTATCATCATTTCAGATACTAACATCGAAAATTACCAATTATGCTAGAACAAGGCACTATCAGTATTCATACTGAGAATATTTTCCCGATCATCAAGAAGTCGCTTTATTCAGATCATCAAATCTTCTTGCGGGAACTGGTATCCAACGCTGTAGACGCCATCCAAAAGCTAAAAATGGTATCCCGCGCCGGCGATTATGCTGGAGACATCGGCGAACCAGAAATTGAAATTGCCATTGACAAAGATAAGAAAACTCTATCAATTTCCGATAACGGTATCGGGATGACCGCAGATGAAGTTAAGAAATATATCAATCAGGTTGCCTTCTCTAGTGCGGAAGAATTTATTCATAAGTATGAAGGCAAATCAGATCAACCGATCATCGGCCACTTCGGTCTTGGTTTCTACTCTTCTTTTATGGTGGCGCAAAAGGTAGAAATTGATACCCTATCCTATCAAGAAGGGGCACAGGCGGTTCACTGGACTTGTGATGGTTCCCCAGCTTTTACTCTCGAAGAATCTTCTCGGACAACTCGCGGTACTACTATTACTCTCAGCCTGCAAGGGGAAGAAGAGGAATTTCTCGAATTAGCACGGATTAAGAATCTTGTCAAGACATACTGCGACTTTTTGCCAGTTCCAATTAAACTAGATGGCGAAGTATTAAATAAGCAAAAAGCACCGTGGCGAGAGTCTCCGAGTAATCTGACTAAAGAAGATTATTTAGAGTTTTACCGCTATCTGTATCCTTTTCAGGAAGAACCTTTGTTATGGGTACATCTAAATACAGACTATCCCTTTATCATCAACGGAATTCTGTATTTCCCGAAAATGCGACCGGATGTAGATGTTACCAAAGGGCAGATCAAGCTATTTTGCAATCAAGTTTTTGTTAGCGACAACTGCGAAGAAATTATCCCGCAATTTCTGATGCCGATGCGGGGTGTGATTGATAGTACCGATATTCCCCTAAACGTATCGCGGAGTGCCTTGCAAGGCGATCGCACCGTGAAGCGAATTGGTGATTACATAGCCAAAAAAGTAGGCGATCGCCTCAAAGAACTTTTCCGCGACAACCGCGAACAATACATTAGTGCCTGGAAAGACCTCGGTACTTTCGTAAAATTCGGCGTTCTCAACGACGAGAAATTCAAAAAACAAATCGAAGATATCATCGTCTTCCGCACCACCGCCAAGCTGACAGAAAAACCTGCTGCTGAAACTCCAGTGGTTGAAGTCCAATCTTCAGACGGCGATGCTTGGCAAGATGTCACTCCTTCACCCAGTTCTGACTCAGCACCCAGCGCTCCCTATACTACGCTGAAAGAGTATCTAGAACGCAACAAAGAACGCAACGAAAACCGGGTTTTCTACAGCACCGATGAAGCAACCCAAGCTACATACATAGAACTGCACAAAAATCAAGGCTTGGAAGTCCTGTTTATGGACTCCTTCATCGACACCCACTTTATCAACTTCCTAGAGCGGGAATATCAGGATGTTAAGTTTACGCGGGTAGACTCAGATTTAGATAATACTCTGCTAGAACAAGATAAAGATAAGGAAATTGTCGATCCCAAGACGAATAAAACTCGGAGTGAGACGATCAAAGAGTTATTTGAGAAATCCCTCAACAAACCCAAACTCAACATCCGTACCGAAGCTTTGAAATCAGACGATCCTCAAGGAACACCACCTGCGATCGTGCTTTTACCAGAAATTCTCCGCCGCCTGCGGGAAATGAACGCCATGATGCAGCAGCAGTCAGCAGAGTTTCCCGAAGATCACATTTTACTGGTGAATACTGCTCACCCACTGATTCAAAATCTGGCTAATTTGAACCAAGGTAGTATCATTCAAAGTAACGGTGAATCGTCTACAGATCAGTTAGTCAACTTGATTTGCCAACACGTTTACGATTTAGCGCTGATGTCTCAGAAAGGATTTGACGCTGAGGGAATGAAATCCTTCGTCGAGCGATCGAATGAGGTACTCACTAAGCTGACGGAACAAGCGAGTAAATAGTGCTGAGTGGGAAGTTAGGAGTTAGGAATTAGGAGTTAGGAGTTATTTCTCCCCTGCTTCCCCTGCTCCCTGCCCCCTGCCCCCTGCTCCCTGCCCTCATCTCTCCACTTCTGCTGCCTAAGACCTAAAATGGAAAGGCTGTATTAAAATAACAATCTGGAGATAGTAGCTATGTCCCGTCGCTGTGAACTAACTGGTAAGAAGGCAAATAACGCTTATTCTGTTTCCCACTCCCACCGCCGTACTAAACGCCTTCAGCACGCTAATTTGCAAGACAAGCGGGTTTGGTGGGAAGCTGGAAATCGCTGGGTAAGACTAAAGTTGTCTACCAAAGCAATTAAAACCCTACAAATTAATGGGTTAGAAGCAATGGCAAAAAAAGCTGGCATTAACCTAAATCATTACTAAGTAATCTGGATTTCATAACCTGAAACTTTTGTAGTAGCGTGGCAAGCCTTAAATGTTGCAATAAATTTTCTTGTGGGGACGGGTGTCCTCAACCGTCTGGGCGGGCAAGATGCCCACCCCACAAGAGCTAAATTTTATGCACTATTTTAACGTGAGTTCGACAAGCCCTTTTTTGACCTCTCTCCCAACCCCTCTTGGACACCCAGAGGGGAGCCAAAACCCTAATTTCTCGTTGCTCCTCCCTTTCCCTGTGGGAGAGGGAGGTTGTCCGGGAGAGGTTCATCGAACTCACGTTATTTTAGCCTTGCCACGCCAGTAGGTTGCAATATAGGTGATTTGTGGGGGCGCACAGCTAGCTAGCTGTGCGCCTCTAGTGTTTATTACATCTTGAGTAGCAGGCAGGCTCTCTATATTTCAATACAGTTCAGTTAAGCATTTTTTCCTTCTCTTTGCATCCTTCTCTACAAGATGCTGCGCGTTGGCAAAAGCCTGTGGCAAGCCGCTCTGCGTCTACGTTAAAAAAATTGACTTTGACAAAGGATTTCAGTTTTACAGCAGTTTTCATGTATTTGAACCACATCTGTCGTCAGGGCACAGTATTACTCATAGGTGTCAACTTCAGCTAGAAATAGCTTATCTGTTGGCTTCCATGCCCACCCGGAAATAAATTTTCTGGCTTTTAGCTTAAGTCTACTGAAGTAGACTGGAGATTTTTGGCGATATTTAGTCATCTTCAGATGACTTTAGCGATGAGACGGGAATTTTAATTCCCGGCGGACAAGCGGTTTGGCGTTAAGTTCACACCTATGAGCATTGCTGTGCCCCTACCGCGTGGTCTATTTACCTGAAAATAGCTGTAACCCAAGCGTATTGCTCTATATTTTGAATTCTGTTGCTAGTAAGAGAGAAATATAGGAATCCATTTTGATTTGGAGAACTAACTTGATTTTTTAGGCAAAAGGCAAGAGCAAAAAGACTCTTGGAATTATACTGAGCTTTTTGAAGCAATCAAGATGAGTTCTTTATGTAATTTTTACACTACGGATAAATTCCGGTGTTTCTGAATAAAAATACTTACCATTTTTCTATTTTTCATAATTGAAGTTAGACGGCTCTCCACCCAAAATTAATTATGAATTGATTTTGTAATCGCTCGACACTCTTAACAAGAGGCCGAAATAGAGATTAACTGAATAAATAGAAAAACTGCCTGACCTCAAACAACTATCAACGAGGCAATAGAACCCTTATTAATAGAGTTATACGAGGAAATCCAGAAACTAAAAAACGCACAGTAAACTAAAAGTAATCAAGACTCTCCAATAACTAAGACTAGTTGAGCAATTACAAATAAACAAGGGAATACTGAAAATAGGTAGTCTATTTTATTTATAATTTATGACAACGAACAGTTATGAAGCGTCGAACCACTTAGATCGGCAAGAGTGTCACAAACAGCTACAGCTAACGGTTCAATATCAAAAAATATTGGCGAGGATTCTGGCTAAGATTCGCGCATCTGTAAATATAGAATCTCTCTGTTCGACTTCTTGTCAAGATATTTGTCGGCAATTGAAGATTGAGCGAGTTGCAATCTACCGTTTCAATGAAGATTGGAGCGGTAGTTTTCTCAATCGTTTTGGCTTTGCAGAACATCCTTGGGATGCATTGACTGCCTTTGGACAGGATTTAGTTTGGGAAGATTCACATTTGCAAGAAACTCAGGGAGGGCGATATCGCAAAAATGAGCCGTTTGCTGTAGCTGATATTTACGATGCAGGGCACGCTCGTTGTCATATTGAAGTATTAGAACAGTTTCAGATTCGGGCGTATGCGATCGCACCCATCTTCATCGGGCCAAAATTGTGGGGAATGCTGGCAGCCTATCAACACTCCGCTCCTCGGCAATGGTATCCTCACGAAGTTGAATTTTTCGCTCAAGCTGCCAGCCATCTTGGTGTGGCAATGCAGCAGACAGAAACCCTAGAACAAACCAAACAACGCACAGCAGAACTGCAAGATGCGATCGCGCGGCAACGGGCTTTGACGGAAGTGGTAGGAAATATTCGCTCCTCTGTAAATACCGAAATTATTCTAGATACTGCCTGTCAAGAACTTTGCAAACTCCTGAAGTTAGAGCGGGCAGCAATTTACCGCTTTAATGAAGATTGGAGCGGTGAATTTGTCAGCCAATTCGGGATGGTAGAGGCGCAGTGGGATAGAATCAATCCTTTTGGCAAAAATCTCGTTTGGGAAGATGCCCACCTCCAAGAAACGAAAGGTGGACGCTACCGCAATAACGAAAGTTTTGTTGTCAACGACATCTACCAAGCCGGACACTCGCGTTGTCATATCGATATTTTGGAGCAATTTAAGATTCGGGCATATACCTTAGCACCCATCTTCATCGGCCCAAAACTGTGGGGACTGATAGCAGCATATCAGCATTCCGGGCCGCGTCAATGGGCAAATTACGAAGTGGAGTTTCTCGGACAAGTAGGGGCACAATTGGGAGTCGCGATTCAGCAAGCCGAGAATTTAGCTCAGTCGAAACAACAGGCAGTTGCTCTCAAAGATGCGATCGCAAGGCAACGAGCATTAACTGAAGTGGTTGGGAAAATTCGCTCCTCTTTAAATATTGATTTAATTCTAAAAACTACTTGCCAAGAAGTATGTAAACTGCTACGAGTTGAGCGGGTTGGCGTTTATCGCTTCAATCAAGACTGGAGTGGCGAATTCGTCAGTAATTTCGGTATGGTTGAGGCACACTGGGACAGTATCAATCCCTTTGGCAAAAATCTCGTTTGGGAAGATACTCACCTTCAAGAAACCAAAGGCGGACGCTACCGCAACAACGAAAATTTTGCTGTAGAGGATATTTATCAAGCTGGGACACTCGCGCTGTCATCTCGATATTTTGGAGCAGTTCAAAATTCGCGCTTATGCGTTAACCCCAATTTTTGTAGGACGGAATTTGTGGGGATTGTTAGCTGCCTATCAGCATTCCGCACCGCGCCAGTGGGATAGTGTGGAAGTGGAATTTTTGGGACAGGTTGCTAGCCAACTAGGAGTGGCACTGCAAAGTTCTCAAATGGTGACTCAAATTCAAACTCGCGCTGATGAACTGCAACAATCGGCTGAACAGCGCCGAATTTTATTTGATTTAGTCGTCAAAATTCGGGAATCTTTGGATTTAGAGACGATCCTTAAGACTACAGTACAGGAAGTTAGGCGATCGCTAAATACAGATCGAGTTGGCATTTTCCGCTTCGATCCGAATGTCGGTTTTTGCAGCGGTGAATTTATTGCTGAAGATGTCTTACCCAAGTTCGATTCTGCCCTCGCCGTGAAGGTGCAAGACTATTGCTTTGGCGATCAATATGCACCGCAATATCGCCAAGGGCAAGTGCAAGTAATATCTGATGTCAACAGCGTTGGCTCCAAAGTACCTCATCTGGATATAATTGAGCGATTCCAAGTCAAAGCACAGATTATTGTGCCATTGATGGAAGGGGATGAACTGTGGGGGTTGTTGTGCATTCACCAATGCACCCATACACGTCATTGGGAAGAAGCGGAATTGGAATTTGTCACCCAAGTGGCGGCTCAACTCAGCGTAGCACTGCGTCAAGCCAATTTATTTCAACAATCCAGTTTGCTGGGTCAAACTCGTGAAGAAGCGAATCAACTCGCCCAAGCACTGAATGAACTGCGTACTGCCCAAATGCAAATTATCCACGCTGAAAAAATGGCCAGTTTGGGGCAATTGGTGGCGGGAGTTGCCCATGAAATTAATAACCCGATTAATTTTATCCACGGCAACTTAGAACACGCTCATCAATACACGCAAGAATTGCTTCGCTATGTGCAACTTTATTGGCATCATTATCCTGATGCCGCACCAGAAATCCAAGAGTTCTTCAAAAAAGCCGAAATAGCGTATTTGGTCGAGGATTTACCTCAATTATTCCAGTCCATGCAGGTCGGCACTGAACGCATTCGGGAAATTGTCACATCTTTGCGGAACTTCTCGCGCCTAGACGAAGCTGACTTCAAACCAGCAAATATTCACGAAGGCATCGACAGTACATTAATGATTTTACAAAACCGTTTGAAGTCCTCAGCTGATAGTCTCACCATTCATGTGAGCAAAGATTATGGTACTTTACCTCTAATAGAATGCTATCCCGGTCAGTTGAATCAGGTATTTATGAATTTGCTGTCCAATGCCATTGATGCTCTAGAAGAACGAACCACAAAGGAATCTTCTGAAGCACTGGCAAAAAACCCCTGCAAAATCCGAATTTCTACCTCCCTGCTCAATAAAGATTGGATTGTCATTCGCATCGCCGACAACGGACTTGGCATAGATGAAAAAGTCCTCTCTCGACTGTTCGATCCATTTTTTACTACTAAGATTGTCGGTAAAGGTACAGGTTTGGGACTGTCTATCAGCTATCAAATAGTTACAGAAAAACACAACGGTAAAATATACTGTCAATCTGAACTTGGCAAAGGTACAGACTTTGTGATTGAGTTGCCGATCCGTCAGGTAACAAATAAAAAACAGTAGCTAAAGTCAACGGATCAGACCAGGAATAAGTATAGAGGCAAAGTGATGATTTTTACGCATTTATCTGAAAAATTATCACTTTTTTACTCGGCACTCACTACTGTTTTAGTAACAGCATTATTACATAATTGTTTTACCTTTTCTGTTACCCAATCAACACGATCCTTTCCCCAAAACCTCTCACCTTCGACTACCCAAGTCGGGACTCCGGGACAGCCAAACTGTTCGTATTCTGCCAAAGCTGCCACTGCTGCAAGTTTTGCTGCTTCGCCGTGGATTAATTCAAGAATGCGATCGCCATTCAACCCAACATCATTTGCAACTTTCTTAATCACAGGCTCATCGTTAACATCAAGTTGGTCAATGTACGTCGCTCGAAAAAACGCCGCATCAAGCAGATGCTCCTTTCCGGTTCCACAAGCAGCGTAATAGGCTCTCGCGGGAAGTTCTTCACGACCAAACTTCATTTTCTGCCAGCGCTTGACCCACCTAGCAAATTCTTCAAACTCCTTGAGTTGTATTTCAATGCCATACTTTTTTGCCCAACGCAGACAATCTTCTTTGTGATAGGACGATAACACGGCGGTTTCACTTCGTCCTTGGAGATCGGCTACCTTTATCCCGCGCTCCTTCGGTATGTAAATTGGTCGTCGTTCAATATCAACAGGTAAACCCTGCAAAGCTTTTTCGGCAAGAGCAATACCAATATATGAATTTGACGAGTGGTATATCGAGTATGAGTATACTTTGATTCGCTGCGACATCTTGGCTACCGTAGCTACCTAACTCATAAATAATTTTTGAATTTATTTTTGCTGAAGCTTGTCAATTATACCTAGAATCAAGTCAAAGAGAAAGACTTTCCCAGTAATTTAATGCCCATTCAAATGAACGCTTATCAAACCTTTTACTAATTTGATATATCTCTTCCCAAGAATATACTTTTTTTGAAACTCTCTCTTGTGTGCCTGCTAAGTTGGAGATTACTATGTAGTATTTACCTCGTCCATGAACCTGCTTTTTGACTGTATCTACTACTCTACCTGCTGGTCTAAAAGTTATTTGAACATCATCAAGTGCTGGTTGCTTGCTCAGTGTTACTGCGGGATGACCTTCTGAGCATACACAGTCTCCTTCATCTTCAGGGTCTTGTTTATCCTTGAAAAGAGTCCACTGATGCCCAAAATCACACATATATGCTCTATATTCTTTCATATATTTTTGCTCTCCTACACTTTCTTAACTATTCACACTAAAGTACTTACTTCATCTGTAGTGTTGGCATTTTCCCTTTGAAAAAATCAAAATTTCCACCTAAAGGACAGTTTGCCAGTTCAATAAAGGAAGGTATCTGATTGCTACAGTCGCGGTGAAAAATACTAAGCTGGTAGATAGCACGTTAAAACTTTAGCGGAAATTCGCGATCGCATTCATCGGCGGTTTAGAGTTCCACATTGGCGAACTACCTGTAATTACATTATGTTTGATGCATTATCTGACCGTTTAGAAGCCGCCTGGAAAAAACTGCGGGGACAGGACAAAATTTCTCAATCCAACATTCAAGATGCATTGCGCGAAGTGCGCCGCGCCCTGTTGGAAGCAGATGTCAATCTCCAGGTAGTCAAAGATTTTATTAGCGAAGTCGAAGCCAAGGCACAAGGAGCCGAGGTGATTACCGGCGTGCGACCTGACCAACAGTTCATCAAAATTGTTCATGATGAGCTGGTGCAGGTGATGGGAGAAGAAAATGTTCCCATCGCAGAAGCCCAGGAACAGCCTACCATCGTGTTAATGGCTGGGTTGCAAGGTACTGGTAAAACCACAGCTACCGCTAAGTTAGCCTTACATTTGAGAAAATTAGAGCGTAGCTGCTTGTTGGTGGCGACAGACGTATATCGCCCAGCAGCGATCGATCAGTTGCTAACGTTGGGTAAGCAAATTGACGTACCAGTATTTGAACTAGGAAGCGATGCCGATCCCGTAGAAATTGCAAGGCAAGGTGTAGAACGCGCTAGGGCAGAAGGTGTCAACACAGTAATTATTGATACTGCTGGACGCCTGCAAATTGACGAAGATATGATGGCGGAATTAGCCCGCATCAAAGCAACTGTCCAACCCGATGAAACTCTGTTGGTGGTGGACGCGATGACTGGTCAAGAAGCAGCCAATCTTACCCGCACCTTCCACGAACAGATTGGAATTACTGGAGCGATTCTCACCAAATTAGATGGTGATAGCCGTGGTGGTGCTGCGCTTTCGGTGCGAAAGATTTCGGGAGCGCCGATTAAATTTGTGGGCGTGGGTGAAAAAGTCGAGGCACTGCAACCGTTTTATCCCGATCGCATGGCATCGCGGATTCTCGGTATGGGCGATGTGCTAACTCTGGTAGAAAAAGCCCAGGAAGAGTTTGACTTAGCCGATGCTGAGAAAATGCAGGAGAAAATTTTGTCAGCGAAGTTTGACTTTACTGACTTTCTCAAGCAGTTGCGGATGCTAAAGAACATGGGTTCTCTGGGAGGCTTGATCAAGATGATTCCAGGGATGAACAAGCTTTCAGACGATCAACTCAAGCAGGGAGAAACCCAGTTAAAGCGCTGTGAGGCGATGATTAACTCCATGACTCGCCAAGAACGCCACGACCCCCCGATTTATTAGCCAGTTCTCCCAGTCGGCGGCGGCGGATTGCTGCTGGCTCAGGCTATAGAGAGTCAGATGTCAGCAAACTGGTGGGTGATTTCCAAAAAATGCGATCGCTCATGCAGCAAATGGGTCAAGGTAGCTTCCCTGGAATGCCGGGAATGTTCGGCGGTGGCGGCATAGGCAACGCCTTCGCTGGTGCTGGTAATCGTCCCGCAGCCCCCGGATGGCGAGGGTATGATGGTGCCTCAGCCACAAAAAAGAAAAAACCCAAAGATAAAAAGAAAAAAGGCTTTGGCAATCTTTAGTCATTCGTCATTAATAACCAATAACAAAGGACAAATGACAAAGGACTAATGACAAATAGCAGCAAATGCTAGGCAGTGCTAAAATTAGCATTTCGACCTCAGAATTTATTAGCAGAGGAAACTAACCCTTAATTTCTCGGCAGCAGCCAAATTTAGGTTACTTCCTCACCAATTAGTTGCTAACTAATATCTAACTACAGGAGAATGATTCTTCAACCATGATCAAACTGCGCTTGAAACGATTCGGTAAAAAGCGGGAAGCAAGTTACCGCATTGTCGCTATTAACAACCTTGCTCGCCGCGATGGCCGTCCCTTAGAAGAATTGGGATTTTATAACCCCAGAACTGATGAAGTGCGACTAGACGTTCCCGCCATCGTCAAGCGACTACAACAAGGCGCTCAACCTACTGACACCGTTCGTCGCATTCTAGTAAAAGCTAATGTTTTTGAGCAGGTCAGTGCAACAGCCGCATCATAATTTGAAAACAAAACTCCCAACAGCTAGCCCCAACTATGTTGAGCTGGTTCGGTTTTTGGTACAACCGTTTTTGGAATCTCCAGAAACATTAAGCGTCGATTGTGAAATTTCTCAGACCCTCAATCGGGTTTGGGTTCGCATCGCCTTTGAAAGCACAGATAAAGGAAAAGTGTTTGGTCGAGGGGGACGCAATATTCAGGCGATTCGTACAGTAATTGCCGCAGCCGCAGCCGCAGCTGGGCAATCAATATACCTGGATATCTACGGCAGCACCACGCCGGGCCGCGAGGGTATGTCTTTTGATGAAGAGACAGAAGAGCGATCGCCACCGCCGACTAAGAGAGAACCGCGAAATGATGGGCCTAAACCCATTGTTAAACCACGCCTCCGCTAGGTTGAAACCAGAGAGTAAATCTGAGCGGTTGTTGTTACCTCCGCTCAGAATTTTTATAAAAATGGAAAGTAACAAAAAGATTTTTAAATCTTTTTTTGAACTCTTCACCAGTAGGGGCTATGCCCTCACCCCCAGCCCCTCTCCCATGTTGGGAGAGGGGAGTAAATTCTCCAGTTCCCCTTCTCCCAAGATGGGAGAAGGGGTTAGGGGATGAGGGCAAGCTGTACGCCCCTACGGACAATTAATCTGTTGCAAATCTTTTTCACAATGTAGGTAATAAAAGCATAATTTCGCCATTAGCGAGAAAAATTAACCTTTGTCAAATACAGATCCTCACCAATTAAGAAATACTATGGCAGGTGCCTTAACAATTCAGCTGCCGAATATTACCAGTGCGATCGCTCTCGCTGGAGATGGAGAAGAAAATCTCAAAATCCTATCTCGGCAAACAGGAGCCGCTTTAGTACTACGCGGACAGGAATTAGTGATTTCTGGTACTGAAAAGCAAATTGATTTGGCCTCTCGATTAGTGCGATCGCTTGAAGACCTCTGGATTAAAGGCAATACTATTTCCAGTGCGGATATTTTAACAGCCCGTCAAGCCATAGATAGCGATCGGCAAGGGGAACTGCAAGATTTACAGCGAAATGTCCTCGCCAAAAGTCGCCGGGGTGAAGAAGTCCGTGCCAAAACCTTCCGCCAGCGCCAATATATTGACGCACTCCGCAAACGCGATCTCACCTTTGGCATTGGCCCTGCTGGTACCGGCAAGACTTATCTCGCTGTTGTTGTCGCTGTCCCAAGCACTCCTTGCTAACCAATTTGAAAAGCTAATCTTAACTCGCCCTGCCGTCGAAGCTGGTGAAAAACTCGGTTTTTTGCCTGGAGACTTACAACAGAAAGTTAATCCCTATCTTCGCCCACTTTACGATGCTATTTATGAATTCATCGATCCAGAAAAAGTACCTAGTTTAATGGAACGCGGTGTGATTGAAGTCGCACCACTAGCCTATATGCGGGGACGCACCCTCAATAACGCCTTTGTAATTGTAGATGAAGCTCAAAATACTACACCTGCTCAGATGAAAATGGTTTTGACTCGTTTGGGTTTCCGTTCGCGGATGGTGATTACAGGCGACATGACACAAACTGATTTACCACTTCACCAACAATCAGGTTTAGGAGTGGCTTTACAAATTTTAAAACACGTTGAAGGTATTGCCTTTTGTGAATTTTCCCAAAGAGATGTTGTACGCCATCCTCTAGTTCAGCGTATTGTTGCTGCTTATGAACAATATGAAAAATAGTCATTAGTCATTGGTCATTGGTCATTAGTAAAAAAATTAAGAAATGACAAATGACAAATACTTCTCTACGAGAGGCTGCGCCAACGACTTCGCTCAGTACAAGTGACAAATGACAAATGACAAATACTTCGACTTCGACTTCGCTCAGTACAAGTGACAAATGACAAATGACTACAACATTAAAAGAATTTTTAGAAGCTTGCGAGACTTTGGGAACTTTGCGTTTAATTGTGACTAGCAGCGCTGCTGTATTAGAAGCACGAGGCAAAATAGAAAAATTATTTTATGCAGAATTACCTAAAGGTAAGTATGCGAATATGCACACCGAAGGCTTTGAGTTTCACTTGAATATGGATAAAATCACTCAGGTGAAATTTGAAACAGGTGAAGCGAAAAGAGGTAACTTTACAACCTATGCCATTCGGTTTTTAGATGATAAACAGGAGTATGCTTTAAGCCTCTTTTTACAATGGGGTAAACCAGGAGAATATGAACTAGGACAAGTGGAAGCTTGGGAAACTTTAAAACAGAAGTATGGGGAAGTTTGGCAACCTTTACCAGCAGAAATTTAATACAGCTAAACTGATAGGGGTGGAGGAAATCGGATATCTGCACTGAACTGCTCGATATTAACGCTGCGATGAATCGGTAAAACATATTCTAAATTTTCGTGAGGGCGGGGAATAATGTGATTAGAAAGTACCTCGCCACCGTTAACTCGCAGCACCGCCTTTAATCCTGCTGTCACTGCTACATTCACCTCGCCTATAGCTCCTCGAATTAAAACAGTAATTCGTCCCAAATCAGTGTTTTCATAACCAACAAGGGTTACACGGGCAGCTTTACACATAGCATCTCCCACTTCCACTGCTGTGGGAACGCCATAAACTTCAATCATGCCTAATGCCAATGTCATGCTATCACTATAAATTCGGGATAGGGCTAATTATCTCACTACAAAGTTTTAATTTATTACAGAAAATTATTTAATTTTTAATCGATAAACAATAACCATTAAATACAAAACTGCTAATGCTTGTAATGAAGGTAATTTGGAGTTTTTGCTTGCTGTTTTTATTCCTTGTGTGGGGTGGTGAAGCTTTTGCAGGAGAGTTGTCTCAAAGGTTAGCAAATTTTCCCCAATGGGAAAAACTAACTTCAGTGCAACCGGCTTCAGGTGATTTAGTTTACCCTGAATGGATGGCTGGAACTTGGAAAGTTACAAGTACCTTAGTAGATTTAGCTGCGCCTTTAGCACCAGAGATTGTAACTCCAGGATTTGAAGGTAATCGCCGACAATTAAATCAACCTGTGAGTTTTGTAGTAAGATTTGTGAAACAGCAACCATCTATTTCTGGATTAAAAATACTTCCTCAGATAGGTTACAAATCCCCAATTTTAGTAGCGGATAGAGCGTTTAATAGCTTGAATTTGGCAAGAGCTTATTTAGGGGATAAAGCAGTGTTATCAGTCAAAGTAGATCCAGATTCACCTAATCGTCAAATTACGTTCTTGCGTAGCAGTCGCCAACTAGTTTCTATTGTGACTGCACGTGCTACAGAAACTACTCCTGATGGCAAGTTCATCACCACAGAAGTGTTTCAACAACTATTTAAAGGCGGTTCGCGCCCCTATTTAAACTCTGTAGAATCGACTACGGCTTATCATCAAGTTTCAACATCTAATCCGGCGATTGAAGCAGATCAAGTTACTGCTGTCTATCTTTCACCCCAAGATCCAGATTACTTTAAAGCTGGTTCTCGACCAGTTGCTCTCTATCGCTATCGCCTCGAATTTTTCCCTCAAGAGCTACCAACTACTCCCAAAGAGTGATTTGTCATCTATCTCTTGATCGCTTTGTAATACAGTTGTAGTATATAAATTCCAAGTTTTCGATCGCGCTCTTGGACGGTGTGCATCATGGCCAAATTTCAAGATATTGTCAATTACTTTCGCTCTTACTGGAAAGTGAGTGTTTTCAGTATTACAGCATCCAGCGTTTACGAAATTATTGATTTGGTTGTTCCTTATGCGATCGGGCAGATATTAAACGTTTTGTCTGCTCAACCCTTGGACAAACCACTTCAAAGTGCGATCGCAACTTTTTCGGATATCACCAATTACCCAGTTAATAAAACTCTATATTTAGGTGTATTACTGGGTTTAATTTTCGTTGTCACCGTAGTGAGAGCGCCAACACAACCCTGGTTAACCAATTGGTTTCATTGGGATATAGCTTTCAGGGTCGCGTCGAGAAAAAAACGAAACAGCGATCGCTAAAGTTCTGACTCTGCCACTAGAATTTTATGATGAAAATAACCCTGGACGCATTGCCGGCAGAGTAGCTAGAGGTGTTGCTAACCACACTTGGGTATATCCCGAAGTTACCGGACAGTTGATTCCTAAACTGGCTCGTGTGCTGGGTATTTTTGTGTTTATCTTGTTCATTGAGTGGCGGATTGCAATTTTATATCTAATTTCCTTTGTAATTATTCTCAGCTTCAGCTTGAGGAGTTTACAACAGCTCATTAGGTACGAAAGTCGTCTAGATAAGTATGCAGAGGACACCGAAAGTCGCACTTCCGAATTAATCACCAATATCAAAACGGTAAAAGCATTTGCTACAGAAGCTAGGGAACTGAAGCGGCAAAAGCAACGTTTGGATCGAGAACTAACGGTGCTTGATTATCGCATCCACAAAGGTTATACGATATTGGGTACTTGGCAAAGAACCGTAATTCAGTTTTGTGTATTTACAATTCTGGGTTTGACTTTAGCAGCAACAGTAAATGGGAAAATTTCTCTCGGCCACTTTGTCATGACCTTAACTCTTTCTAGCATGGCTTATGCCGAATTAGAACCTATTGGTAGCTTGGCAGAAGTTTTTGCCCGTCGTTATTCTTCTATGCTGCGGTTTCACGAATTTCTCCAAGAGCCAACTGCATCCGATTCAGCTAGTCTTTTAGAAGAAAGCTACCAGACAGAATCACCTTATAAATTTACTGGAAAAGTTGAGTTATCTCATATTAGTTTTGGATATGATGCCAACCGTCAAGTTTTGCAAGATATTAACTTGTTGATTGAGCCATACCAAACGGTGGCATTAGTGGGGCGCTCCGGTTCTGGTAAGTCTACTTTAGTGAAATTGCTGTTGCGATATTTTGAACCTCAAGCAGGCCAAATTCTGATTGATGGTCAAGATATTCGCACTTTGGATGTGGGTAAGTATAGACGAAGGCTAGCGATCGTTCACCAAGAAGTAGACGTTTTCAACGGTACTATCTTGGATAACCTCACCTACGGCAGACCAAATGCCACTTTCGAGCAGGTTCAGGAAGCCTGTAGAATTGCTAGAGTCGATGAAGTAGTGCAGCACTTACCCAAAGGTTATTACACTGTCGTGGGAGAACGAGGTGTCAGGTTATCTGGAGGACAAAGACAACGTTTGGGAATTGCTAGAGCGTTGTTAGTGGAACCAGACGTGCTGGTTTTTGACGAAGCTACCTCTAGTTTAGATTATGAGTCTGAGCGTTCAATTCAGCTAGCGATGCGATCGATTCAAGGCACTTGCACCACCATTGTTATTGCCCACCGTTTAAGCACAGTCCGGGAAGCTGATAAAATTGTCGTTCTAGAGCAAGGAAAGATTGTAGAAATGGGTAGCCACGATGAACTCTTGCGTCACGAGGGTATTTACCGCCGCTTGCACTCCCTACAAGAAACAGGAGAACTTCTGAGTTAGGGGACATACACATTTTGGATTGGCCCCACAAATGAATCCGCCTGATTAAATCGACTTTATTCACAATAAGGTCGATTTTTTATAGATATCTTCAGAAATTAAATATGTGTTATCTAAAACTCTTTCGCGCCTATTCGGTGGTATAACTAATATTATCAAGTGGGGAATTTGCTCCTATTCCCCAAGAAAAGCGTTAGCCATTGAAATTAGTTTTACGCCCTTTCGTGAAGCGTGATAAGTAAAGTAAATAATCCATTCCCTACTGCTGGAATACTAATCACTAATCGAAGTCTTCCAATCAGAAAAAACTAAGATTTGCTCTTATCTGCTTCTTTCTGTGCCGCCTCACTGTATTTTTTATAAAGTTGAGTACGAATTTTAGCTTCTTGATAACGGCTGTGGGTTTGTGGTACAGTACTCATTAAATCTGAAGCCCGTTGCCACTTAGCAGCAATCTCTAACCACTGAGTTGAGGTTGTAGCTGTTTTTCCAGATGCAGAAGCTTGGTTGGCAATTCGCACAGATATTTGAAATGGATCGTCAGAAGGCTCAGAAAAGCTATTGTTAGAAGCGCGAGATGATGTTTGGGCTTTGCTATCTTTAGTGTTTTCTGTAGTTAAAGATTTGGAAGTTTCTGGTTGTATTAGGTTTTTCAATTTATTACCTAGCTGGGCATAAACAACCCAACTAAGCAATAACAGCGAGCATAAACCAGCTGCTGCTAATATCTTTGTTTTAGGTTTATTTTTGTATTTTTCTTTGTTGATGAGTACTAAAGGACGAGAAACTTGAGTTTTCGGATAATTTGGTTTTCCTAGTTCAGCTTGAGCTTCTGTGAAATCTTTAATTAATTGCTTTACAACATTTGGCTGAATTAATGTAATTTCCTGTGACCAAAGCAATTGATTTTCGCGATCGCTATCTATTTCTTTTAACCATAGCAATTGTTGTTCTCGAACAATCCGACTGTTGATTTTAACACGGCGAATGTGACGCGGGGCGATAGACTCAAGAATTTGCTGGATTTGTTCTACCAGAGGAGATTGCTCAAGTTGTTCTACTTTAGCTGCCTCGCACAGAATTTGTAAGACACCATCAGAAAAAATGGCTCTAGTTCTGACACAAGACTGGGCTAGCTTTTCGTTCAATAGCTGAATAATCGCCGCAACGCTGCCTTGGTGAGCTTGCCAAGCGATATCGTTTATCCGGTCTACCACCTGAAATTTAGTGATAGCTCTTCCACCCTGAGTGATTAACGTATTCATTAATTTAGGGACTCTTTTTTACTGACCTCGATCTTGTCTTCGATTTTACGAGTAAAAAGATGAGTTGCCAAATAATATCATAAATATGGAAATCTGGAGCCTTCCTTTTTGGTTTGCTAAGGACGCTTGCTGATGCTCAGTTAATTTGTACGCTTCTGAGCCTTGAAAACGTGCAATTCTCCGGCTGAAACTCTGCTTTTCAGGTAAGGCCCATGCTGACAGAGGAGTTACCTGTTTGACATAATACACGATCGTGTCTTTTTGCGTAGGCATCGCCTTTAATCAGAGTGAGGTAGGTGAATACACTCTGTTCCCAATGCGAAGCGCCGACGAGCAAGCGATCGCAAAGTTCATAAACTAAACAAAATAGTCGTATCGGGATACTTTTGTGAGGAATTATCGTTTTTTTTAGCTTTTTGCCACAATGGCAATACCAAATAGCACAGCGATCGTTACATTAGAAGATATATAAATAAAAATCAACAATGATTTTTTTTCGTTCGCAGTTCACACAAAATCATGAGTGCAAGTACCATTATTTCCGATAATCCCTTACTCCAAGGCACTGGTTTACCTCAATTTACAGAGATTAAACCAGAACGAGTAGTACCCGCCTTCAATCAGCTGCTAGCAGAACTTGACCAGCAACTTGCCACTTTAGAAGCTAATGTACAGCCGACTTGGAGTGGTTTAGTAGAACCCTTAGAAAAGCTGACGGAACGGCTTACCTGGAGTTGGGGGGTGGTAAATCATTTAATGGGTGTTAAAAATAGCCCGGAACTGCGCGAAGCTCATGAAATCGTACAGCCACTAGTCGTACAATTTATCAACAAACTCGGTCAAAGCCAACCCATCTACAATGCTTTTAAGGCACTCCGTAGCAGTGATAATTGGGCAACTTTAGAATTAGCTCAACAGCGCATTGTGGAAGCCGCCATTCGAGATGCAGAACTTTCTGGTGTTGGCTTAAAAGGAGAGATAAGAGACCGTTTCAACGCCATTCAGATGGAGTTGGCAGAACTTTCTACTAAATTCTCTAACCATGTACTTGATGCTACGAAAGCCTTTAGCTTAACCCTGACAACAAAAGCGGAAATTGACGGTTTACCACCAAGTTTGGTGAGTTTAGCTGCTCAAGCTGCACGTGCGGCAAAAGAAGAGAACGCCACACCAGAAAATGGCCCTTGGCGCATTACTTTAGACTTTCCCAGTTACGGCCCTTTCATGCAGCACAGCACCCGTCGAGATTTGCGCGAACAGCTCTACAAAGCTCATATCACTCGCGCTTCTAGTGGCGATTTAGATAATAACCCGTTAATTGTGCGTATTTTGGAGTTACGGCAAGAACTCGCAGAGATACTTGGCTTTAAAAGTTTTGCCGAGTTGAGCCTTGCAAGTAAAATGGCTCCTAATGTTGAGGCAGTCGAAGCACTATTAGAAGAACTACGCCAAGCCAGTTATGATGCTGCTGTCAAAGACTTAAAAGAACTTCAAGCTTTTGCTGCATCTTATGGAGAAGAATATCAAGATTTAAAACATTGGGACATCAGCTTTTGGGCAGAACGCCAACGAGAAGCAAAATTTGCCTTTACCGCTGAAGAATTACGTCCCTATTTTCCCCTTCCCCAAGTGCTAGATGGCTTGTTTGGACTTGTTAAGCGGCTATTTGGTGTTACAGTAACCCCTGCCGATGGTCAAGCCCCAGTATGGCATGAAGATGTCCGTTATTTCCAAATAGCCGATGAAACTGGTTCTCCTATTGCTTATTTCTACTTAGATCCCTATAGCCGTCCAGCAGAAAAACGTGGTGGTGCTTGGATGGATGTATGCATCAATCGTGGCAAAACTGAAAATGGTGCAACTGCCATCCGGTTGCCTGTGGCTTATTTGATATGTAACCAAACTCCTCCAGTAGATGGCAAGCCGAGTTTGATGACTTTCTATGAAGTAGAGACTTTGTTCCACGAGTTTGGTCACGGATTGCACCACATGCTTACCAAGGTTGACTATGCTGGAGCCGCAGGTATCAATAATGTGGAATGGGATGCAGTGGAACTACCCAGTCAGTTTATGGAGAACTGGTGTTATGAGCGACCGACTTTGTTTGGTATGGCTAAACATTACGAAACTGGAGAAGCCCTACCAGAGCATTATTATCAAAAGCTGCTAGCGGCGCGTAATTATATGAGTGGTACTGGTATGTTACGGCAAATTCACCTTAGCAGTGTTGATTTAGAACTACACTACCGCTATCGTTCCGGCAGCAATGAAACTCCAGCAGATGTGCGTCATCGCATAGCTAAGACTACTACTGTTTTACCACCACTTCCAGAAGATTCAATATTGTGTTCTTTTGGGCACATTTTTGAGGGTGGCTATGCAGCAGGTTACTACAGTTATAAATGGGCTGAAGTCCTTAGTGCTGATGCTTTTGCCGCTTTTGAAGAAGCTGGGCTAGAAAATGAAGAAGCTATAAAAGCTACAGGTCGGCGTTATCGGGATACGGTATTAGCACTCGGTGGTAGCAAGCATCCAATGGAGGTGTTTAAAACTTTCCGGGGTCGTGAACCAAGTACGATCGCTTTGCTCAGGCACAATGGTTTAGTAAGTGCTGCTGCAAACTAAGTAACACATCTGTGGAGATGTTGTATTGCAACGTCTCTACACCAAAATTTTTGCTTATACCAATTCAATTAATGATTGCAACACATCTGGCGTCAAGTAAAGACGCGATGAATCGCGTCTCTACAAGTGGTCTATTTCTTGCATTCTTTTTTCCTCGTTTAAGGTGTTCCTGGAACAATGGGTTCTCCGGCAACATCATCTAAGCGGATGCTGCTCAACAAATTTCGCCACTCTGCTTTCAGGGCTGCATCTTGAGGATTTTTTTGACGCAGTTCAGCTAACGTCGTCAGTGCCTCGTACCATATCCCATTTTGGGCGTAGATAGCATAGCGCTTTAGAGGTTCTGCCGTTTCTAGTTGTTTGACTGTTGGTTGACTAAGGTTAACTCGTTTTATTACCCCTTCAACAAAACTTGGGGGAGCATTCTTTTCTTTGTCACAGTTAATGGTGAAAAACCAACGGTATTGTTGGCCTACTGCTAAAGTGGGGGCAGTGCTAGGCAAAGAAACGCGGATGATTCCGGGCTTATCCGGTAGAGCGATCGCTTTTTTGTATACCTCGTTAGCGTCTGGATCTTGCAACACAAATTCAACTGTATATGGCGAATCTTTGGTATATGGCACATAGAAAAACCAACTTGGATGTTCTACTGTTGTTTGTCCCCAGACATTAATCACTGAGTTAGCTTCCTGAGTAAAGGGTACTAAAGCAGTCAAGTCAATTTCAGGTGAAGGACATCCACTAGGCCCCCCGCGCTTTGCTCCACCACGAACGCGACCTCCCGGAGGTGAGCCAGCTGGAATTGGAGGTTGAGTAAAAGTTGTGGCTTGAGCAAGGGTTGTTTTAGCGTCAGAGCGATTAGGAGTTGTTTTTGCCAGTATTGGAGTCAGACTAACTAATAAGCTTGTACAACTAAAAGCTACTACTAAAAACAGTTTTATCGGTTGTGAATTTAAATTCATAGAAACCTGACCTCATAGGATTTTAGATTTTAGATTTTAGATTTTAGATTTTAGATTTTATATTGGGCACAAGAGGCACAGGGGCAAAGGGAAAAAACTTACTACAACTTCTCCCCTGCTCCCTTGCTCCCTGCTCCCTGCTCCCTTGCTTCTTCCCCATTCCCCGCCCAGACTTTTGTTTTTGAATTATTATAAATTGACATCAAAACCCCCATAGCTACTAACGATAAAGCCGACGGTACGAAAGGCACCCAAGCACCCGAAATGAACAGACCAAAGCAAAGTACATACAAAACGCTAGAAGCAACACCCATTGCCAACGCCAACCAGGGTAATGAAAGTCTGCGCCAAGCTAACACTCCCCCAATCAAAGACCATCCCCAAATCCAGACGACCTCAGCCCACAATGACCAAGCGCGCAGCAACGGCCGTCCATCCTGAACTGCACCAAGGATCTGGCTGACCATGTGAGCTTGTACTAGTACTCCTGGCATTTGCTCATCTAAAGGAATGCCATAAGGTGTAGACCAAGTGTCTGGAGAATCCCCCTTTGCAGTCACACCAATCAAAACAATCCGGTTTTTGATGGCGTTAGGGTTAACCGGACCAGATAAAAATTGCGTTAGCGTTACCTGTTCGGCTATTTCTTTTGAAGAACGATAGTTGAGTAAGATTTGACCGCCATTAGCATCGATACCTTGATAGCCACCAGTACGAGACTTCAGATTCTCAAAAATAGTCTTACCCAACTGCAAATTTCCTTCAGGGGTGAACTTTGTTTGAATTCCTAAAGGGCGCAGATAAAGGGATGCTAGTTGTAAACTGAATGAATATGGAGTAAAACACGATGATGTCGTCTCTTGATTCATGAACAGAAGATGCCGACGAATAACTCCATCGCGATCGTGAATAAAGTCACTGAATCCCAGATTTGCTGGAGGGATTTCTGGTGGCGGCTTAATGCCTTTGATATTTCCTGTGCGATCGCTTCCCTTGCATACGCCAACCAAGTTCTGAGTTTGCTGGAGACGAGTAATTAAATCTGGCTCTTTGGCCTGAAAATCACGGTAGACATCCAAGCCGATCGCGCGGGATTGGTATTGATTCAGTTTTGCTAAAAGTTTATTCAGAGATTTTTCAGAAATGGAAGCTCCAATTAAGGACTCGCCATTTTGTCTTTGAATTGCTAAATCCTCATCGTCAATTGTAATAATCAACAGTCGGGGATCGAGTCCTTCGGCAGGGCGCGATCGCATCATTAGGTCATAGGCTTGAATCTCTGGATTTTCTAGCAATCCCACCAATCTCACGCCAAAAACCAAAGCTGTAACTGCCAAGCTGGATAATACAATTCTCTTAAATTTGCGTCTGTTAGACAAAGGTAAACTTGCTGGCTCTTCATCTTCAGATTTTGTAGACCTTAATTCATCCCAAGTCGGTGGTATCTGCGCCGGATTTTGGCAAATTACTGGTAGCCAAGTCGCACAAGGAAATCTATCTTCAAGTCCTTGCAAGCGTTCCCGCGCTTGGCGTACCGCTTGATATAAAGACTCGCCACCGGCAAAGCCTTGGAGAAAATATTTTAAAAACTCCTTGGCAACCTGGTCTGGGACGGGTTCGCGCATGACAATTATTTGAGGAATTTGCAAATCAGCTAATTCTCGCGCCAATCCCAATCCATCACAGGAGTTGAATATAGCTAATTGCAAACCGTTTTCAATGGCTTTTTTGAGAGCGTACTTTAACTCGCCAATGGTAAGACTATCAGTTCTATTCAGATAAATTCGTCCGCTTTCGCCATTTCCTTGACTGGAACTGTGTCCGGCAAAGAAGAGAATATCCCAGTTTTTTCCCCAGAGATGCTCAGTCAAGTCCTTACGTTGTGGTTCTACCAAAAAGCTCACCTTTGCGTTACTACACTGTTGCAGTAAAGCTCGATCGGCTTGGGTGTCAATCCCTTTACTATTGCCGACAATTGCCAAAATATTGACTAATTGATTGAGAGTGCGTGGCTTGTGAATGCGATCGTAGGATGGTGAAGAAAGGGCAATTTCAGCTTTGGGATAGCGTTCTAACAAGTCCCAAAGATGCCAAGGTAATAGCTGCAATTGGCTATTTTCTGTTTGCAGAATTACCCGTACTTCGTCGCTGGATGATAATTTTTCTAACCATTTTTCTCTCAAAGGGCGAAACTCCTCTGCTCGCAACCAAGTATTAAAGCGTGCGCGCAAAATATGAGAAGCGTTTTCGCAGTCTTGCACCATTGATACATTCGTCACCTGCATTTTGTCAGCATGGAGGCGATAACGATTGCCTATTTGCCGATAACTAGACTGCCAATGACTATAATAGAGCGGCATTTCCGGGAATGAAGGGAGCCTCCCGGTGATTTCGGTTGTAGCACGCTCGTGTTCTTCACCAATTTGGAGGGTGACAGCAAACCCCTGCTCAAAACTACCCTCTCCAAATTTGATCGCCACTAATTTACCCATAACCGTCGCTATTTCCCCATGCAAGATCGTGCCCTGTTCTCATGTCCGATCGCAAGCTTCACAAGTCTCCAAAAGCTAGCTTGGATTTTTAATTTTTAATTTTCAATTAATGAATTATCACTTAATAAATTACCGACAAACAAGGAAGATAGTTACATATTTCAAATTCGGAAATATTCGGTAATACTGGTATTATCCAAGGCTACCCTAACACTAAATTGCTCTCTAGGTTCACCACGAAACTGCAATTGAATGTAGTTGTCTGATTTTCTAGATTGAGCGTCAAGAAATATTGCTCCTGAACTATCTATAACAGTGAGATGAACTCCTGGTGGCAAGTAAATTTGATTTCCAGTGGCGTGCAATTGGAGATGAATACTAGTTTGTCGATCTTTTTCGGGACTGATTTCCACAATCAACATCACAGGTTGGTTGTAGATTTGGATACCTAAATCAATCACTTTTGCCCGTTTAGTAATTGATTCTGGTTGTTTGAGGGTATCTAATTCCAAAGTTTCAATACTGCGAAAGGCATAAGTTGGCATGAGTTCCGGCACGTTCCACAGCGATTCAATAGTTTCCCAACCAGTCTCAAATATACCAGCAAACCATTGACTCAAATTTACTAATGAATTAAGTGGGGATTGACGCAGTTCCCAGATGTGGTCAATAAACGCTTCCAATGGTTGCAGTTGCGCTAAAGGAACTGTTTCAGTTGCCACACTAGGGACAAAACCAAGCAGCCTTGCTTCTTCGAGCGATTCATCAAATTGAACTATTAAATAACCCACCCGTTCTTCCCAAGTTTCTGGAGGAATAAAACATATTTGCTGATGCAAACGGACAGGGCGACACTCCAGACGGCCAATTGAGGGCAGTTCTAAATCAGCGACATCCCCACAAAGGCGCACAATTGGGTTCCAACTGTCACTAGCATGAAGATCGGTAGGAATATCCATCATCTGCAAGTAGTCATTCACCACCCATACAGCTAAAGTATTCAGCCGGACTTGCTCTGCTTTTTCAAGATTTGGTTGCTGGTTAGCAAATTGCTGGGCAGTTATGCGAGCTGTTTGGGAAATCGGCAATGTTAAAGCGAAATCATCTAGCTGATAGGTGGAGTTATTCATAAGTCAATTTCTAGGGTTCAATGCTGCTATGTATATATCACCCGCATTCAATAAATTTATGCCACAAAACTGAACACTGGAAAAAAAAACTGAATACTGGAAAAAGAGAATTGGGGACTGGGGATTAGGTAAAAATATCCCATACGATTAAAAGATTGTATATTGAAATCATCTGAGAGATAGATATTTTGAGTATTTATACCTCGATAAAATAGCTTAAAGCTGCTAAAAGCGGCTTATCAACTAGCAGATAGTTTGCCAAATTTTGAGCGGACAATTTGAGCGATCGCTTACAAAGATCGGCCCCTCAAATCACAACCAATTGCCAATCAAAACATAGGCAGACCAAAAGCTTGGCGCTCTGTAATTGGGATGTTTCAGCAGTTGTAGTTGGGCACGATGGACTGCTTCGGCTTTGGTGATTTTGCCACTTTTGAGTTCTCGATAGAAGGCACTAACAAACATCGCTGTTGATTCATCATCAATTTGCCACAGGGAAGCGATGGTACTACGCGCCCCAGCTCGGACAGCTGCTCCTGCTAGACCGAGTGCTGCACGGCTGTCTCCTGTTGCTGTCTGGCAAGCACTCAAAACCAATAATTCTACTACGGTTTTATTCTGGCTGTGGAAGAGAGTATCAAAATCTTTGACATTGATCTGACCATCGAAATCTAAAATAAAAGTGTCTTCGAGGCGGGAACTAAACTGACCGTGGGTTGCCAAATGCACTATGTTGAATGAAGCAGCGTCAATTTCACTTTCCAAATTCTTTTTCTTAAAATCTCCATCCAATAGGCTGGTTGTCGAAACTCCTGCTTTGGCAATACCGTCAAATTCAGATTTGATCGCCAGCAATGGTGCAAACTTGGGAAATCCTGGCGGCGGCATAGTCAGTCCTGCGGTTAGCGCTCTGAGCTGCTGTTTAATTAGCGGTTTCGGGTCGAGAAGTTGTAGACCAACGCTGAGGGCGATCGCATATTTCTCTACTAAATATTGTTTACCATCGTAGAGAGCTGCCATTGGTAAATTGCGTAATGGTCCATCTAGGACGAACACTAACGTATCGACGCCACTTTGTTGCAATTGTGACTCAATGGGTTTAAGCAGCCAGCTGTAAACTTCTTGCGATTGGGTTTGGACGATCTTAGTAGCAGTTGGATCGACAAGATTTCTTCGCAGTTTTATTAAGAGTTGCTCTACTTCTCTTTGGGAAATTTTGGTACTGTAGCTTTCCAAAGGTTGTTGAGGAATTTTGACAATTACCTGGAGTTCGTCACGAAGAATAATTGGATAAAGAATGGCAGCCTTGGAATTATCTTTATCTACTACTCGATCGAGGGCTACTTTCTGACCTTGCAGACAAGCTTCCTGAAAGAAGTCGTCTAATTCTGCTAGTTGGAGTGCTTCAATTCGCTGGCGTGCTTTATCCAATATTTCTTCATTTGGTTTTCCTTTTTGAGATTGCAGCAGTAACTCTACTGACTGGCGGTAGACAGGTTCTACACTGTCCCGGAAATCAAATTGCACATCCTGGTTCACTACATCTTTATTGACTACTAAATCTCTCCGCAGAGACTCAAGAGTGTTTACAGCAGCATCATAAGCCGCGATCGCACCATTAATATCTTTTTGTGCCCAAAGCAATCTACCTAACTGCCACTCCAAGCTATAGGTAATTTCTGGTGCATTGCTACTCTGTGCCAAAGCTAATCCTTGCCGAGTCAGGTCTTGCGCTTCTGACAACTGTCTGGTTTCTTCGTACAAGCCGCCTAAACTCTTTAGAGCATAAGCCTCTGCCCGCTTGTCACCTAAACTACGGGATTGCTGAATGGCACTAGCGAGTAATTTTGCTGAATCTTTTGTACTCGATCCTGAGTAAAAACTCTGACTCGATGCTTGTAATACACCACTCTTGACTTTTGCCAAACTTTGTGAAAAGTTAACCTGAGCGTAAATACTCGCACGGCTGAGGGGAAGTTGCTTGAGGTGGGACTCAATCAACGGCAAAAGAGTTTGAACCTTTGCCCATTCTTTATCTTTAATCAGTAGTCCCAGGTGATTGAGTTGTGCTTGAACTTTTGTGAGGGGTGAGGGAGATACTGCGACTGTTTTTTGATAATAGGCGATCGCCTGTTCCTTTTGATTTTGTTTGCGGGCATTATTCCCCAAGCTGAACAGACTAGCCCCAATATCAGCGCTTGATTGGAGATTTTGAGCAATTATCAGACTTTCTTCTAGCGCTTGGCGTGACTTTTTCAAATCGCCCAATACCAAAAGGGCATCACCGAGCGATCGCAAACTCACTGTCTTTTCTAGAGAATCTGGTTGAGATTTTAACGTCTGACTGATTCGATCGAGGGTTTTGATCGCTCGCGGGTAAAATCCTTGGGTGCGCCACGCTTGTGCTTGATTGATTAGCGATCGCACCACGCCACTTTGATTATCTGCTTGTTTGTAAATTTCTTCTGTCTGCTGCCAAGTTGCCAAAGCCGCCTCGGACTTTCCCATTGTCAATTGCAGACGACCTTGAATATCTAATGATTGGGCAAATATTTGCAAATTTTGGTTTTTATCCGGTTCTTGGAGTAAATTTAAGCTTTCTGTAATTGCCTGCTGCGCCTGACTCCATGCACCAAGTTGCTGGTAAGCTAGGGAAAGATTACCCAATGTGACTGCTAGTCCAAGGCTCTCCCCTTGCTGTTTATATATTTGGACAGCCTGTTGTAAAACTTCTACAGCTTTGGTAAAGTTGCCATTAATGTATAAAACTTCGCCCTGCTGTAAGAGTGAGGCGGCATCAGTGGGCACAGCCTGCGATATTGTACTATTTATTGGCAGTTGGGATAAAGAATTGATAGAGCCAGGAACTTTTGCTAGCACTGGTGAACCGACAATGCATAGCAAAGCGACCAGGAAGTACAAAGGCAAACGTAAAAAGTGAGTTAGAGGAGTGAGCCAGCGCGTCCTTGCCGTTTCTCGACCCCTGCTTTTGAACTTTAGAGAATTTGCGCTAAAAATCCTAGTTGTTTTAGCCATAAGCATGACGAGAGGTAGGTGATAACCAGAAACACATAGGATGAATTATTAAGCTAACAGGCTAATGTTACCATCCCCATTCCCGATCAATCTTTGAGCTTCCACAATTTTCTTATTTATGGCGATCGCTGTGAAACTTGATTAGCAAAGTAAATGAAGTACACGGGTAGGGGCACAATATATTGTGCCTCTACGATTATCTCTACCTCATCATGCAATCTGTTGTAGTTAAAAAGCACAATGCTAACGCATCGGTTTAAGAGCTGATTCGTAAACAAAAGCTTAAGAAGCCATCCGCTTGATCATCAGACGAATCAATGAGCCATAAATCATAGCTTCACTTAACTCTGTGTACAACTCATAATCCTTACTCAAACGCCGAAATCTATTAAGCCAGCCAAATGTCCGTTCCACAATCCATCGTTTCGGCAATCGCTCAAATGTTTTCGATATCCTTTCAATCACCTCAACACGAACCTTTTCTCCGCAAACTTTCTTGACTGCTTGAGCAAAGTTTTCTCCTGAATAGCCTTGATCTACCCAAACAACTTCCAATTTGGACAATTCTTTAACCGCCTCATGCAGTACAACCACAGCACCTAAACGTTCTGACGCATTGGCTTCAGTTACTAAAACACCAATCAACAACCCTTGAGAATCTACAACTATATGTCGCTTACGCCCTTTAACCTTCTTACCACCATCGAAACCGTAGACCCTCCCCTTTTTTTCCGTGGTCTTCACTGACTGAGAATCTGCGATCGCCACGGTAGAATTTTCATCTCGCCCTAAATCTTGTCGCAGTTGATAGCGCACTTGGTCGTGAATCTGCTGCCAGATGCCTTTACGCTGCCATTTTTGAAAGTAGCCATACACTGTTGTATATGGAGGAAGGTCATGAGGTAGCATTTCCCATTGACACCCAGTACGTTGCACGTAGAAAATTGCATTCAATATTTCTCGTAAATCTACTTCTACAGGATGCCCAAATCCCTTTGGCGTAGGGAGAAGAGGCTTGAGAATCAACCATTCAGCATCGCTTAAATCACTTGGGTAGGGTTTGCGGTGTGGATTCTCAATCGTAGGTATACGGCTCATCGACAACAACATAAATTACACTCGATTTAGCCTATAACCTTAACAAAGCCGGATTCAGCTTTCTTTAGATTTTCTTTACGAATCAGCTCTTAGTTAGAACGAGGCGCACCTCACCAAAAAAATAGAGTTGTTGCATAAACTGATCGCCTCCAAAGCGGTAGCGATGCCCAATGCCCCATTCCCAATGCCCAATGCCCAGAATTTAAAATCCTGCCAAATGATGTGAAGGGTTCAAACTCAGGGATGATGAGTAATTAGCAATTAAATTGACAAAATCACACTATAAAGAGTGATATTAACCGATAAATAGCGCTTGTAAAGGACTAACGGGCATGATTAAATCTTGGATGGTGATTGGGGGCGTGGCTTTCTTGGTTGCTTTAGCCGCAAACGTGATTACGCCTAGCGATCGCCAATGGTTCAAGCGTTTACAACGACCGAGATGGCTAACTTTTGAGGGCGCAATTCCGATTATTTGGACTGTAATATTTATTTGCGGTGCTTGGTCAGCTTATATTGTCTGGGAAAAAGACCCAGGAAGCACCTCAACTTGGTTAATCATGGGTTTATATCTGCTATTAGAAATTGTTACCATTGCCTATACGCCTGTAATGTTTAAGCTTCGCAGTCTGAAAGTGGGTACAATTCTCGGTGGCACAGGTTTGATTATTGATGTTTTATTGATACTTGCAGTCTTAGGTTTTTCTGGTTGGGCAGCCCTATTACTAGTTCCTTATTTACTCTGGAGTCCCATTGGTACTTATACCACTTGGCAGATGATGAGTCTCAATCCTCAAGATGCCTAAGAATCGCACCAGAGAATGATTAAACATATAGCCTAAATTGTCACACTTGCAGTGTATGAATTGACAAAATACACAAAGCTTGAGTGCATTATGATTCCATCTTGGATAATAATTGGGGCTGTAACTTTCTTAGTCGCCCTTGGTAGTTTCTTCATCACGCCGCGTGATGTGAAATGGTTTGCAAATTTAAGTCGCCCTCGCTGGTTAGTTTTTGAGCCGCTGATTCCGGTCATCTGGACTGTGATTTTTATTTGCGGTGCGGCTTCAGCTTATATTGTCTGGGAAAAAAATCCCGGAAGCCTAATTACTTGGCTACTAATGGCTTTGTACCTCTTGGTGGAAATTATCACCGTTGCCTACATACCTACAATGTTGAGGTTTCGCAGCCTCAAAGTTGGGGAAGTTCTTGGTCTAATCGGTTTGATTTCAGGGGTTGTCCCTGGCAATCTGCGTTTTACCGATTTCTCTAATAGCGGCGTTATTACTCCTTCCCTATCTAGTTTGGACTCCCATTGGTACTTACACCACTGATGAGTTAAAAGAATTGAATCCTCAAGATGCATAACGCATTTATGCAAGTCGCCCATAACGTGCTGTGGTAGGATTGGCTGGATTAGATTGATTATTCAGCCAAGCCCACATTTGATCGCCAATAGAAAAATGCCACCACTCTCTAGGATTGCGTTGAAAGCCAGCTTTTAACATTACATCTTGCAATAGCTGACGGCGAACATGATACTTTTGCGTTTCAGGACGATCGCTATTGGCATAATAATCGGGATGCGATCGCTCTGACATTTCGTCAATTGGCGAACCCATATTTACTATTTGCCCTGCATCATCTACCAGCGTCACATCTACCGCCCCACCCGTACTATGAGGAGGCGGAGTTTTTGCATCTAAACTCGGTGCAGCCCAAATACCATAAACCGCTTCCCAAATCTCTTGGCGTTGGTTTGGGGATAATTCCACCTCAGTCAGTCCTCTTTCTCGTACTGCTTGCGCGAAGCTGTAATCTACCATAAACTGTTGAACTGCGATCGGGCGATAGGCATCGAAGATTTGGATACGCCAGTTAGGATGCAGGAGATTAAGATAATTTTGCGCTTGCAGCAAATTTTCAATAACGCTTTGACGGAGATAATAAGGAGAGCGATCGCCATAGGGCGCACCTAACTTTTCATAAGGATGGGGAGATTCCACCGCAAACAATTCTAAAGGAATCGCTATTAACGGTTCACCACACTCGAAAATTGGGATTTGATGATAAGGTCTCATCTAGTCAGCCACATAGGACTTACGGATTTTAACGTAAGCATAGCATTCTGTGTAACGAGTCTCTTCTTCCTCTGTGTCCTTTGCGCTTCTGCGTGCAATACCAATTTTTCTCAACCCTGAACAATTTGTTACTTCGGAGTACTCATTTGTTATTTTGGAGTACTCATTTGTTATTTCGGAGTACTCATTTGTTATTTCGGAGTACTCATTTGTTATTTCGGAGTACTCATTTGTTATTTCGGAGTACTCATTTGTTATTTCGGAGTACTCATTTGTTATTTCGGAGTACTCATTTGTTATTTCGGAGTACTCATTTGTTATTTTGGAGTACTCATTTGTTATTTCGGAGTACTCATTTGTTATTTTGGAGTACTCATTTGTTATTTCAGCGATGCCTGCGGTGGTCACTGACTTGTACTGAGCGCAGTCGTAAAGCCTGCGGCGGCGTAGCTACGCTTAGGGCGCAGGCTCTCCAAGAGTTGTAGCTTTGTCGTACCCTTAAGCAATTGCCAAATCATAATGTAAAACTAAGATTTCATCTGCTTTTAAAGTCGCAATAAAATTGATGCGAAAACTCTAGCTTTATGTTTTCCACTCGGATGTTCTGGGTTTAGACAATAGACCTGTCTTGAAAGTCTACTTTCATCCTTGGTTGTGAGCCGAAGGCTCATGGAGGTCTCTTGCAAAAGTGTTTTTTGCAAGAGGGGGAAAAGGGTAAAGGTTAAAGGGGAAAGGGACTTTTGCAGTACCTTTTCCCCCGCCCCTTATCCCCAGAGGGGACCCCACCTTCCCCTTTCCCCTTTTCCCGACAAATGCCAAGAAGTCTATTGTCTATGAATATGCCCTAACAAATTTAAGATTCTATCATTAACGGTTCGTTTTTCAAAAATGCTCAATCAAAACCAAACACCTTTATTAGATGCCTTAAAAGCAAATGCAGCAAGACCTCATGCGCCTTTTTACACCCCAGGACATAAACTAGGTCAGGGAATTTCTCAACCTTTGGCTGATTTACTTGGTACAAAAATTTTTCGCGCTGATTTAACTGAATTAGCAGATTTAGATAATCTTTTTGCACCCCAAGGCGTTATTCAAGAAGCGCAACAACTAGCAGCTGAGGCGTTTGGCGCTTCGCAAACATGGTTCCTTGTCAATGGTTCCACCTGTGGGATTGAAGCGGCAATTCTTGCTACCTGTGGCACAGGCGATAAAATCATTCTGCCTCGGAATGTGCATTCTTCGGCGATCGCAGGTTTAATTCTCTCTGGTGCAATACCAATTTTTCTCAATCCTGAATACGATCCAGTTTTAGATATTGCCCACAGTATTACACCCAATGCTGTACAATCTGCACTCCAACAGCATCCAGACGCTAAAGCAGTGTTGACAGTTTACCCAACATATTACGGTGTTTGTGGAGATTTGAGTGCGATCGCCAATATTACACATCAATATAATGTCCCTCTACTTGTAGATGAGGCACACGGCGCACACTTTGCCTTTCATCCCCAATTACCCACTCCCGCTTTAGCCGCAGGTGCAGATTTAACTGTACAATCCATCCACAAGGTACTCGGTGCAATGACACAGGCATCGATGCTGCATATCCAGGGTGATAGGATAAATGGCGATCGCATCAGTAAAGCTTTGCAACTTGTACAGTCTACCAGCCCTAGTTATTTACTTTTAGCTTCTTTAGATGCAGCGCGTCAGCAAATGGTACTCCACGGAAAAATGCTGATGTCTCGCACTTTGCAACTTGCTGACGAAGCTAGAACCAGAATCAGTCAAATTCCTGGATTATCAGTTTTGGAAATGCCTCGGTTGGGGGAACCTCTAGGCTTTATAGCTTTAGACAAAACGCGACTAACTGTCACTGTTTCTGCTTTAGGTTTAACCGGATTTGAAGCAGAAGAGATTCTCGATGAAAAATTTGCTGTCACTGCTGAATTTGCCTCACTACAACATCTCACATTTATCATTAGTTTGGGCAACACCCCAGCCGATATTGAACAATTAGTGCAAGGTTTCACCACCCTCGCCAAAGAATATCGCCGAAGCAACTTGACTGTTAAAAACCAGGTTTTACTAAATTTAGACAGAACACTAGATTATGCTTTACAATTTTCTCCGCGTGAAGCTTTTTTTGCTGTCAGTGAAATACTACCTTTGACACAAACCAATAACCGCATCTGTGCTGAAATCGTCTGTCCCTATCCTCCAGGAATTCCTATGTTAATGCCGGGAGAAGTCATCACCAAATCTGTCCTTGAATACCTACAACAAATCCAGGCTATGGGGGGATTTATCAGCGGTTGCGATGACATTAGCCTCAAAAGGTTGAAAGTTGTGAAATAACCTTATAACTCCTGAATTCTTCATAAAAGTCTAATTGATGAAGTCAATAGTAAATGTGCGGTTTTTAAAATGAGTTAAGGGAAAATATACAGTATTTATACTAATGTGAAACTTCCATAAAAATAGCTAGTACACTAGTGCAATCTTTGATTGATACCCATAGGATCGTTTTGATGATTCCTAAACTATAAGATGAAATCAAAAACCTATTATATTTGGGGGCAAGTAACAGGTTCGATTGTATTCACTCTAGCGCTGGGTTTCTCAGCAAGAGCGAATGCAGTTGAGTTAGGCACTGCCTCTGATTACAATGTATTTGTTTTGGGAGATATCTCTCAAAAATATACAGATATCGAAGGAAAAGTTGCTGCTGGCGGTAACATCAATTTCGTCGGCGGACTTGGAAGCAGACTTTCTGGCAATAGCGGCAACGTAGTAGTCGCTGGACAGAATTTAACTTTAAGCAACGGTCAAGTCTACCACGGGAATGCTGTCTATGGAGGCAGCGCCAATGTATCCAGCAATGTGGGATTTCCCCAAGGAACTCTCAGCCAGGGTAATCCCATCGACTTCAATGAAGCAGGGAAACAACTGCGAGGGTTATCTGAATATTTGGCAACCTTGACTCCTACTGGTAACACAACAGTTCAACCTTGGGGTGCTATTAACCTTAGTGGCAGTGGTACTGCTTTGAATGTTTTTAATCTTGCAGGCTCATCTGTCTCCAAAACAAACTATTTTGAAATTAAGGGGGACGCAAATTCAACTATCGTTGTCAATATCAGCGGTAAGGATGTATCGCTGCAAAACTTTGGGTTTAATATCATTGGTGCAGATAAACAAAAAGTAATCTACAACTTTTATGAAGCAACTAACTTAACTGCTAGCGGAATTGGCATCCAAGGCAGTATTCTTGCGCCTTTGGCTAATTTCAATTTCAATAACGGTCAAGTTAACGGCAATGTCGTGGTAGCTTCTTTGACAGGAAATGGCGAGTCTCACAATTATCTATTTAATGGCGATTTGCCAGATGTCCCAATAAAGTACTACACTCCGCCTAAGCCTCCCACTCGTAAGGTTCCAGAGCCTGCAAATGTTCCAGGTTTAGGATTAGTTGCTGTAGTATTTGGTTTGTTTCGCTACAAACGCAATCGAGCAACTTGTTTAGAATAATGAAAAATTTTTGGCAGCATAGCGCATGATGCGAACTTATTTACAGATTTTCGCTTATGCGCTATTTCCTTGCTCTCTACCTTCTACAATAAGGATAGACTTTATTGAGATTTGTATAGTTGGGGATCGGCTGTCATGGCTCCCGCCGTTTTAATTCAAAATCTGCAAAAACGTTACGGTACAGTGGTTGCCGTCCAGGATGTTTCCTTTCAGGTAGAACCAGGAGAAATTTTTGGTTTGCTTGGCCCCAACGGTGCTGGGAAAACTACAACCTTGCGTGCTTTGTGTACGTTGACCACACCGGATGCAGGCATTATCGAAGTATCTGGCATCTCTGTGTTAGATAATCCGAAAGTGGCAAGACAACGACTAGGCTACGTAGCTCAGGAAGTCGCTATAGATAAGGTGTTGACTGGAAAAGAACTGCTGCAATTGCAAGCAGCACTTTATCACCTCCCAGGCGCAGTAGCTAAACAGCGGATTGAGACGGTATTAGACTTACTCGGTTTGCAAGAATACGCCAATAAAAAGACAGGAACCTACTCAGGCGGTTTACGCAAGCGCCTAGACTTGGCTGCCGGCTTGCTCCATGCACCGGATGTTCTGGTATTGGACGAGCCAACTGTAGGGCTTGACATAGAAACCCGTTTTGTGGTATGGGATTTCCTCAGAAAATTACGCGCTTCTGGGACGACGGTAGTAATTACCAGCCATTACTTAGAAGAAATTGACGCTTTAGCCGATCGCGTGGCAATTATAGATCGCGGCGTTGTCATTGCTAGTGATACACCTTCGCAATTGAAAGATCGAGTAGGGGGCGATCGCATCACCTTGCGAATCCGCGAGTTTTCCCCGATTGAGGAAGCTGAAAAAGCCAAAAACCTCCTGAAACCTTTGCCTTTTGTCCAAGAAATCATCATCAACAGCGCTCAAGGTAATTCACTCAACTTGGTAGTGACACCTCAAAATGATGTTCTCATTAACATACAGCAAGCGCTGAATACCGCTGGCTTGCCCATATTTGGCATCGCCCAATCTCGCCCCAGCCTCGATGACGTTTATCTCGCTGCCACAGGACGCACCTTGTTGGATGCAGAACTCGCAGCCGTAGCTACCCGCGATCCCAAAGCTGAGAAGAAGCAGAATATGAGATAGAGAATGGGGAGTGAAGAAGGGAATAGGTGACAGGTTACAGGGTACAGATTATTCCTTGTCACCTGTAACCTCTCCCCTAATCCCAATCCCCAATCTAAAATCCAAAATCCAAAATCCAAAATTGCTATGAGTGTTACTCCTAAGTCTGATATCAATTGGCAGCAATTAGCATCGCCGCAAGCTGATGCTAATACTGCACCTAACTTTTTCGGTGAATTGGTACAAGAGACGTTGGCTTTAACTCGTCGCTTGTTTATTCAGTTGCAACGCCGTCCCTCATCTTTGGTTGCTGGAATTATTCAACCAGTAATGTGGTTAGTGCTATTTGGTGCTTTGTTCCAAAATGCTCCCAAGGGTATATTTGGCAATACAACAAATTACGGTCAATTTTTGGCGGCTGGCATCATTGTGTTTACAGCCTTTGCTGGGGCGCTGAATGCTGGTTTACCTGTAATGTTTGACCGCGAGTTCGGCTTTTTGAATCGTTTGCTGGTAGCACCGTTGGCATCGCGGTTTTCCATTGTCTTTGCCTCAGCAATTTTCATCATCAGCCAAAGTTTGTTGCAAGCAGCCGTAATTGTTGCAGCAGCAGCATTCTTAGGGGCTGGACTACCAAATGTAGCAGGTTTAAGTGCGATCGCTCTAATTGTCTTACTCTTAGCTTTGGGTGTAACAGCCATCTCCCTCGGTTTAGCTTTTGCTTTACCCGGACACATTGAATTGATTGCAGTGATTTTTGTCACTAACCTACCATTATTGTTTGCGAGTACTGCTTTAGCACCTCTATCCTTCATGCCTAAGTGGTTGCAGGTTGTAGCTACTCTAAATCCTCTCAGTTATGCAATCGAACCAATTCGCTATCTCTATTTCCACAATAATTGGGGACTAGGTAGTGTAGTGATGCAGGCTCCTTGGGGCGATGTTACCTTTGGGGGAGCGTTGCTGGTGTTGTTTGGCTTTGCCTTAGTCGCCTTGCTGAGTATTCAACCCCAACTGCGGCGTACTCTGGCTTAAAAAGATAAAATAGATCAATTTTAGGTAGGGTCAAAACCCATGAAAAAACCATTTTTACAAATTACTAGACTCTTTGTAGCTACGGCAGCAGGAATTAGCTTTGCTTCCTTGCTCGCGGCTCAACCAAGTTCTGCTCAAATCAGCAGCCCAACGGATGCTTTCCCCAGTAATAGTACAACAGACCAAAATACCGATCCTTTCGCCCGTTCCAATTCAGACAATTTCAACATGTTCGATCTGATTCATCGGGCAAATTTCGGGACTCTCAACTGGGATTCTAACCAACAGAACGAAGAACTAAACTCAGCAGCAGCAGCCTTTAAAGCAAGGCAGCAAAAACTAATTCAAGGTCAACAACAGCAACCAACCCTCAGTTTGCCAACGGTTAGACAACCATCAGTGACGCCACCATTGATTACACCACCATCAGGTAACTGAATCAAACAAAGAACCCCAAGTCTCTAGAGGCTTGGGGCTGAAACTATTAAAAAAAACCTGAATTATCAGGTAAAAAACTACAGCCCAAGTGCAGCTAAAATATCGTTAGCATGGTTGCTGGTATTTACATTGGCGTCAACATGGGTAATTTTGCCGCTGGGGTCAATTACGTAAGTGACGCGCTTGGCATAACCACCGCCATCCACATCGAAAGCTTTGATGAGGGATTTGTCGGTGTCAGCCAGTAGGGGAAAATTCAAATTATATTTTTGGGTGAATGCTTGATGGGAGACTTCATCATCTGCACTCACTCCCAAGATGACAATATCTTTACCTTGATATTCAGACTGGGCATCCCGGAAACTACAGGCTTGTTTGGTGCAGCCTGGCGTGTCATCTTTGGGGTAAAAATATAAAACAACCGTCTTCCCTCTCAAATCAGATAGCGAGACTGTGTTGCCGTTTGTATCTTTGGCGGTAAATGCAGGTGCATCCGTACCAACTGCTAGAGGCATAATTAACCTTTCCTGTTTCAGATTGTTGATGCACTTGAAATTTTACATTAATTTATAATGTTTAAATATAATTACTAAAAAATAGGATAAATACACTTTAGGTAACTAATTTTGGTTTAATGGGGTATTTGGTACAATAAAAAATATATTCTTAAATTAATCTTTGTTAGAAGAAAAATTTATACCAATACACAATGGCTGCTGTTGATTCCCAAAACCCAAATATTTTTGTCTATCCTCAAAGCACAGTAGAAAGAGCCGAGCGATCGCTAGTGTGTTCGCCTTTTAATGTATCTTTATTTGAAGTGATGAGACACCAGAGTGTGTCATTAACTGCGATCGCCCTAGAAAATGGACTCAAGCAGGGCTATACTAAACGCCCTTTATCAGAATTAGCCTGTAATGACGCTTTGGGGTGGTTGATTCAAGTAGGTGTATTGCGCCGAGAAGTAGATGGTCAGGGAATTACAGATAGTTTTCGCCTCACTCCCTTGGGACGCCAGTTAGTAGAACAATACCAGGGTAAAAATTGGCGTACTCCTTCATGGCGCGATCGTTTGTATGATTCTGTAATTCGTTGGTTACGGATACCTTTTTAGAATAAAAAATCCAAGAGTTAGGATTAGGGAATCAAAGGGAACAATATATACGGAAACATCACATCTATTCATGAAGTCTTTACCATAACCATCTAATTGCAATTTGTGATGGTTATGGTGAGCATTGGGCACTTGTACTGAGCAGTTCGGCAGGTTTTTACAGGTAGCTCTGTCGAACTGTTTACTGTGAGATGTTGCCATTGGCGCAGCCTCTCGTAGAGAAGTGTTGGGCATGGTGTATTATTTCTTCTCCCCTGCTCCCCTGTTGTTCGCTCTCAAAATTAACCCTGTATCTTGAAAAACTAAATGATAGCAACTATGAAATCAATTATGGTGGTGGGGACAACATCCCATGCAGGGAAATCACTTTTAACTACAGCTATTTGTCGCATTCTGTCGCGGCGTGGTTGGCGAGTGGCTCCCTTTAAAGGTCAAAATATGGCTTTAAATGCTTATGTCACTGCCAGTGGTGGAGAAATTGGCTATGCCCAAGCAGTGCAAGCTTGGGCTGCGGGAGTCGTGCCTTGGGTAGAAATGAACCCAATTCTACTCAAACCTCAAGGGGATATGACTTCTCAAGTAATTATTAAAGGTAGGTCTGTAGGTAAAGTCAGTGCTTCAGATTACTACGAGCAATATTTTGAACTGGGGTGGCGGACAATTGAAGAATCGCTACAGCATTTAGGAACGGAATTTGACATGGTGGTTTGTGAAGGTGCCGGTAGCCCTGCGGAAATTAACCTCAAGCACCGCGACTTAACTAATATGCGGGTAGCAAAACATTTAAATGCACCAACCATATTAGTAGTTGATATTGACCGGGGTGGTGCTTTTGCCCATGTCATTGGCACCTTAGAGTTATTAGAACCAGATGAACGCGCTTTAATTAAAGGTATAGTAATTAATAAGTTTCGAGGGCAGCGATCGCTCTTAGATCCGGGGATAAAATGGCTAGAAGAACGCACAGGTATCCCCGTTATCGGTGTTATACCCTACTTGCAAGAAATGTTTCCAGCAGAGGATTCTCTTGACCTGCTAGAACGTCAATCGTCCACGAATAAAGCCCAAACTGACCTCACCATTGCCGTCATCCGCTTACCAAGAATTGCCAATTTCACCGACTTTGACCCACTGGAATCAGAAAGTACAGTTTCAATTAAATACTTAAGCCCTAAGCAAGATTTGGGACATCCTGATGCCGTAATTATCCCAGGTACAAAGACTACAATTGCTGACTTGCTATTGCTGCAAAAGAGCGGTATGGCAGAAGCGATCCAAAACTACGCTGCTTCTGGGGGAACGGTTTTAGGTATCTGCGGTGGCTATCAAATGCTCGGTCAAATCATCGCTGACCCAGAAGGGATAGAGGGACAAGCTGGCAGATTTCAAGGGTTAAATCTTTTACCAATCAGAACTGTAATTACAGGGCAAAAAATCGCCCGTCAGCGCCAAGTTAGCTCAAATTATCCCCAACAAGGCTTGCCAGTTAATGGCTTTGAAATCCACCAAGGGCGATCGCGTATCGAACAGCAAGGCATAGATCCCCAATCGTACCATGCCCTATTTGACGATATTAATTTAGGGTTAGTAGATAGTTGTCAATCGGTGTGGGGTAGTTACCTCCACGGGCTTTTTGACAATGGGCCTTGGCGACGGGCTTGGTTAAATCGCCTCCGTCAACAGCGCGGTTTAAAATCTTTGCCTACCGGTGTTGCGAACTATCGAGAACAGCGAGAGCAGATTTTGGACTCTCTAGCCATTGAAGTTGAAAGCCATTTAGACTTAAGTCTGTTTTTGTCTTAAGCTAAAATCCCTTGAAATGTCATTAGTCATTGGTCACTTGTACTGAGCTTGTCCTGAGCGTAGCCGAAGGGCGTAGTCGAAGTATTAGTCATTTGCAAAGGACAAAGGACAACTGACAAATGACAACTCTATTAAAAGCGTAATATTGATGATTGTTCGTGTCCGTTTTTTACCAGATGATGTCACAGTAGATGCCGAAGTGGGAGAAGCCCTCTTAGATGTAGCAGACCGGGCTGGGGTATTTATTCCCACCGGTTGTCTCATGGGGTCTTGTCACGCTTGCACTGTCGAATTAGAGGATGGAGAGATTGTTCGCGCTTGTATCACCGGAGTACCGCCACGCGAGGAATTGACGATTAATTTGTTTAGCGATCCAACTTGGTAGTTTTTTAATCCTCTAAGTTCAAAATATCAGATGAGGAAGTAGAGGAAAAGAAACAAGATGAGTAAACTTAAATACCAAATGCTTATTCAATGGTCTGAAGAAGATAATTGTTTTTTGGTAGGATTCCCTGATTTTCCAGGACAACGCTGGCGAACTCATGGAGATACTTACGAGTTAGCTGTGGCAAATGGAATTGAAGCTTTAGAGTCTCTAATTATTGCTTACGAAGCTGTAGGTGATCCACTTGCAGAACCAACAGTAAGTAAGGTGTGTCAACACAATTTACTAAGTGGTAACTAATGCTGTATTATTTGCGCGATCGCAGTTTATTTTAGTCTAAATAGTATTTTTACGTATTATTACTGCTTTTTTACAACCATATAATTTGTATATTAATTTATCAGTATGCGCCTGAACTATAAAATCGGGCATTCATACTTGGTAATGGTAAGTGGTAAAAACGCAGGTGTAGCTCGTCTTAGACATATTTGGCAATTAGGATTTTTATGACAGATTTCACTAGTAACGAATTCAAAATTTGGGTTGAAGGTATTATTGATGACCTAAACTTAAATTCGGTTATATATTATTCTACTGAAAGTTTAAAAAAACATGATTATGCAAAATTATGGGAAATTTATAAAGACACTGAAAATGATGATGATTGTGCTGATGAATTGGCAAAATCTATTATCTCAAATGCTCATGGTATTGATGATTCAGAATTTACTCAACTTGAGCTTATAAATCATTATAACAACAGTGGTAAATACGATTTAGAATAAATCATCTATTTACTAAATAAGAATTATTTAATATTAACTGTTAATTGGCAAAGCTCATGATCATACGTCTTGATAATTCTACTGGTAAAGCAAAAATAGTCAAATTTGATTATCCTTATAATGGGAAGGAAATTTATCTAAATAAAGGATTAGTGACTAAATTACAAAAAGATGGAAAACTGGAAAAATTGGAGGATACGGTTTATGATTACAGAGTTGATGTAAACTTTATCCCTCAAACCCATAATATATGGAGTTTTACTGAATATGTAGAGTTAGAAGATAATTCACCAAAAGATCAATACTCAGACTTTGAAGATTATCTGTGCGGTCATGTTGAGCAAAATAATGATGAATCTATCCCACTAATAAAATTCTGCGAACCCAGATGTGAACTGTTGCTAAGGAAAGAAAACCATTAAAGCAGGCGGAAATTCGCTCCCACCGCACAACCAGACGGCGATATTTTCTTTGATACCAGGCGAAACAACGTTCTTGCTGAAAGCGCGGAACAGAAATTTTAATTGGTCTACCCCGATGTTTCTTATTCTTCCAAATACGCTTAGGCAATTGGGGTCTGATTCCACGTTTACGCAATGCAGCCCGTTTGTCCTTGGAATCGTAACCTTTATCCGCAGCCAACACCTTGACTCGTTTACGCGGTCTACCAGGCCTATTAGTTTTGACCTTGACACTATCTAACAGAGGTATAACTTGCTCTCTTTCGCTACCGTTGGCTGGAGTTGTGCAATTAGCCAAGGGCAGACCATTACCATCGGTCAATGTGTGTATTAAGATTCCTTTACCTTTATGACCATACTTAACTCCTTCACCGCCACCCTTTCCAGGGGGAAAAAGACCCATCAACTGCACCATAATCCCAGTTGATTAATCCTTTTTCTTCTGCAATGCCTAATACACGAGCTTGTAAATTATCTAATGTTCCGTCTTTTTGCCAACGTTGTAGCCATCTGTGCGCTGCACTTTTTGATGCCCATATTTCTCCCTTTGGAACATCACACCAACGACATCCTGTAATCAATATATACAGCAACGTATTAATCACATGACGAAATGGAGCGTGTGGCATTCCGCGATCGCGCTTTTCTGGTTCCTTGGGAAATATATCTTCAAATAGTCTCCATTCTAGATCACTTAATCCTTCAAATCGCCCAGCCATACCCTGATACAACTTACCGTCATCAACAGTAGATTATCATATTGCTGGTATTAGTGGGATAGGTTCATTCTATAACTTTAATTTACAAAGAATAATTTATACAAACACATTAAAATTTCAAGCAGACAGCTTTACTAAGATTGCTCCTCCGCTATCTCAATAGGAATTTTCAGCATTACCTGTTACAATCCTTAAAAAATCCCAATTTTTCCATCAGACAGCAAGAAACTTTTATACCTTGTTTCCTACTGCCTGGTTTTGCTATCTATATCAATTAGCTTTAACATTCAGCGCGTATTCTTTAAACCTTTCCAAATCAGCTTGAATTGTTGATTCAACTATCCGCCCCAAAAACAAGTTATCCATAATTTTGCCAAGAATGCCGGGGATGGCATAGGAAATAGTCATTTTCACTATGCTACTATTGTGGCGATCGTAAAAGCGAATCGCTCCCTGATTCGGCAAACCATCAACCGATTCCCATTGAATAATTTGGTTGGGAATAACTTTGAGAATTCGGGATTGCCAATTAAATTCTAGACTGCCAGTTTTTAATTTCCAAAGAGATATATCTGGATTATCTGGCGGAATTTTCACCGAATCAATCCACTTCATCCACCGGGGCATTTGCTCTAAATCAGACCAGAGGCTCCATACTAAATCTATGGGAGCCTCTACTTCTACTTGCACAGTATGCTCTAACCAGTCTGACATTTTTTTGTTCCTTCTCTACGAGATGCTTTGCGATCGCCTTCTTTGCACTCTTTGAAGTTATTTCTTCAAACTCTCCAAAATCACTTTTGCTGCACGTCGTCCAGAAATAGTAGCACCTTCCATGCTGTCGATGTAGTCTTGCTGAGTATAACTGCCGGCAAGGAAGAAATTATCTACTGGTGTTTTTTGGTTGGGGGGACGGTACGCATCCATCCCTGGCGCTTCTCGGTAAAGAGACTGAGCAAGTTTTACCACACTGTACCAAGTCATATTTAGCTCCCGCGACGAGGGAAACAGTTCATGGACTTGCTTGAGAACATGTTGTGCGATCGCTTCATTACTTTGGGTAATAAACGGATCTCCCGGTGTCAGCACTAACTGTAACAATGACCCCTGTCCTGGGCGATAATAATCAGCAGGACTAGTTAACGCTAAATCGGCAAAACAAGAAAAGTCAGCATCGGCTGTGTAAAGTAAATTATCAATTCCAGCCGCCTGATTTAGCTGTTTGCGTTGCTCTCCATCGTTCAGTTCTGTTACCCAACCGTCAAAGCGTAACTGCACTGTAGCTACTGGCACTGCATCCAGTTTGTAAATATTGTCAAATTCTGACCACTTACGCCACTCTTGGGGTAGGATGCGTTGAATTCCTGGAACATCACAGGCAAAAACGTAAGCATCAGCTGCGATCGTTTCGACTGCATCACCTTGGGCAACTACTATACCAGTGACACGGGTTTGTTCGGCTGACTCAGTAAACTGAATTTCTCGAACTTGTCGGCGCGTGTAAATTTTGGTGCCCCTAGCTTCTAGATATTCCAGAATCGGCTTGTGTAAATATTCAGATGGAGAACCTTCCAGCATTCGCAAAACTGAAGCTTCAGTTCTAACTGCAAATAGCTGAAATATGGTTAACATACAACGGGCAGACATATTTTCGCAATCAATAAATCCCAATGCGTAGGCAATGGGGTTCCACATCCGCTTGATGCTGCCATTACTCCCACCATGACTGCGAAACCAATCGGCAAAGCTAACTTTATCTAAATTGCGGATAGTTTTCATCGCCCCATTAAAGTCTACCAATCCGCGAACTACCGGACTAGTACCCAAAGCGATCGCATTTTGCAATTTATCCTGCAACGATAGTTGGGAAGTAGTGAAAAATGCCTTTAACCCGTTGAAAGGCGCACCTGTAAGAAAGCGAAAATCTAAAGCACCAGTGCGCCCCCCTTTATTGATAAAAGTGTGGGTATGTTCCTTGAGGCGTAAGTTTTCTAACACCCCCACTTTTTTCATTAAGTCAAATAGTTGGTAGTAGCACCCGAAAAATACATGCAACCCCATTTCTAGATGGTTGCCATCTCCATCAACCCAACTGCCAACTTTACCACCGACAAACGGACGAGATTCAAAAATCTCTATTTCACAACCAGCATCAGCTAGATCCACTGCGGTTGCTAGCCCAGCCAGTCCCGCACCTACGATTGCAACACGCATTCCGTCGTTCCTTTTCAGTTTCTTTACAGATTGTAACTGGGTTGGTGTCGGAATTTGCTACTTAATATCAACTCCAGCAGCATATTAATGCTTGCCAATATTGATACTAAAAACTCTTTGATTACTTCTTTTAGTTCCGGTAAATGACCAGACGCGATCAAAACGCGTCTGTATCATCTAGACAAACTTTTGTCCATAGCAGCGGACTCTCAAAAGTATCAGAGATATTTTTTTGGTGGCAAAGCAGTTTTCTGGATAAGTTGTGAAAGTCACTTCTTAGTTGTTTGCATCTTTACTGTCGTCGGAGACAGGCAAACTTCTAATCAGTTCGCGAATCACATCAGTTGCAGGTCTACCTGTTTGTTGGCAATATTTTTCTAGTTTTTCCGCTTCCTGCGTTGCAAGATTAACTGTTATGCGTTTAACTGCCCATTTTTTATTTGTCATTATCATGCTATCTGCTGTATATTTAGATGGTCGAAAGGGTCTAAATTAAAGAGGGAACCGATAAGATTATCAGAGTTTGTCTCACGAAACAAGTAATACCATTAATATTAAGAATGTTTGTTTTGTCAAAGGATCGATCATTTTCTAAAAAAATCAAAATACTACACTTTATTTGTTACTATTGTGACAGCATAAATAGCACATCGTTGCTTTTGAAGATAATAACCCTACTAACAGCATGAGTAAACCCTAACAATTAAATTTTATAAAGGAATTCAAGATACCTACTGTTGACTCAATGAAGATTTCCAAAGTTATTCTCCATTGAAAGCATTTGACCTTCACTCTTAACTAAGTTCGTCAAACCCAGTTAGAGAGAACATCTGTTAGAACATCAAAAAATAAAGCTTCAAAATCATTATCATACTGAAATGCTGCTTTACAGGAGGGTTGAAGTGGTGTGTGTAGAGCGTTAATAGTGACTTAGAAAGTAGACAAATAAGCGATCGCCTTAAAACAAACACCTATATCTAACCAGACTGTAACCAAGAACTTAAGAGCTACTTGAACTGTTATCAATTTTGGCTTACTTCGATCAAGCTGATTGCTTTTCACTGTCAATATAGTAGCCCGAAAAAAAAGGACAACGCTCAGTCTACTGAGTCTAAATTGCCAATTATCTTGGTAATTTTTGACAACAACATCTGTAATTTCACACAGACGAATTCATCCAGAATATATGTGATGTTATTTGACTGTTGCCGATAATATTTTAGTTTTGTTTCATATTTTTACAATAAATCATCGTCAGAATGTTATAAAATATTCCATCTTTTTTATCTTCTTTCTAGCGATATAGTTTGCTTTGAAAGCAGCAAGATTTTTACGATTTATCGTCTTCATTTATCTAGAGGTTATATAAATCCTTTTTAGCCAAGTAGGGCGTTAGAAGTTTGACATAAAAATTTTTCCTCATCTGTAAGCTAAGATATAAATTCCTGCAAAGAAAATTTTTGTCACAACTATTTTTATCTGGTAAGTATACCCGTAAAAAGAATCGTATATTTTATTTTTTTTAGCATTGTGTTTATTATAGCTATTATTTACGCACTTTAAATAATCTTCATTTAGACACTAGCAAACCTATTTTTTATCCTTTATAAAAAAATTACAAAGAAAAACATATTATCTGAACTTTTGCTTAATGATATTGATATATAACAGTTAAAAAAAAGATTTTAATATCTCAATGCATCAGTTAGGTTTGATTCAAGCAGTGTTTGGAGATAAAATTTTAGTGTGTTGTAGTTATTTATACTTAGCTAACTTAGATAAAATAACTAGAAAACTATGAAAATATAGGTACTTCATGAAATTTAGGTAAAGTTAGCTTCTTAAGATTGGTCGCGTATTCGTATTGACATATACGTGAATATTCATGAAAAAGTGCCGCATGCTGATAGGTACGCAGATCGCCAAGACTGAGTAGAACCGGAAATACTCTGCCTCTACTTAAAAGACTACCTACCAGGGATGGGTTGCATACTAATAGGATTTAGTTAAGGGTTAGTGGTGTAGACAATTGGTCTTTCAAGACGCGACAAAACGCCTGTCTACATCTGGGTTTTGTTGCTCATTCTGAATTGTATTGGGGTATATACAAAAGTGAAAATCCTGAACCTGTTTACTTCCCTGAAACAGTTACTCCTGAATTCAGAATTCTGAATTCAGGAGTAAAACACGCTTGATATTTAGGTAACAGACTTAGCTTGTCTAATTCACTTTCCTGGAAATCTGCTGTCAATGATGCGCCCTTACTTTCATCCCCACGTTTTGCTATGGGGTAAGACAGTACTCAGCACTGGTGAATCAACACTCTGTTGGTAAAAAGAACAGGGGTAAACGTTAAAAGGTAAAGCCTTCCCTTTTTCCCTCTCAAATGCAGTTTTAATCAATCAAATACACATCAACTTAATTTCTCATACCGATAATTTGAGATTGAGGATTGCGGCAATTCGTACAATTACTCAAATTTAAGTTGGGGCATCAGTTGGAGAGTGCCAATACCTAAATCTTTAGGTGAAAGCGATCGCCCTTCAAACAAAGCCATCATATCTCGTAACTGAGGATTGCCACGGGAGGCTCCCGTTAGTCCTTTGGCAATGATTAAGCCACAGTAGCCCTTAGTATTTTTACACCGCTGATTCCATTTTTTTCGGGCTTCGACATGAATCGGATCTTCATCTAAAAATTCCCCGAATAGGAACAATTCGCCATTTTGAGTTTGCAATAAACCTAAGTCGTAGCGATCGCCATCAAAAGGATCGGCACCTGGATTAAAGCAAATTGCTCTTAGTCCGCCCGCTGCTTCAATTCTTTCAATTACAGTCTTCGCCTTGGGCCGGGAAGTTTGAATTAGAATCACCGGCAAACCGTCACCCACTTGTTTGATTTCACTAGCCTGGTGGTAGCTGACCCCCCTTTCGTAGAGAATCCAACATTTCCCAGGACACTACACCTAAGCTGAGGAAGGAATCTTCTGGTATCAAGTCATCTCGCAATGATTGGAAATCAGGGTTGTTAATCTCCTCGTCATCAATACCAAAGCCTGCCATTTCCTCTAATTCTGCTGCTAACTGCGGCATGGTAGAGACTGTTACCGACACTGATTTAGTTGATTCTTCCGACTGCGGTAGAGAAATGCGATAGCGACGGCTGAGAGTAGGGAAAATGTGTTCGTGAAGTTGGCGACGGTGATCGCGAATAAAGCGACTCAGGCTTTCGATCGCAACCAAGATTACCAATGCCTCTTCGTCATACAAAACAGACCGTAGTCCTTCTAAAGGATGAATGTTACCAAAAGTAGGGTCAATTTCTGATAATGGCAGATCCGCCAAATCATCTTCTTCATTCTCATCTTCATCGGTTTCGTCAACGCTCTCGAAAGTGAGAAACAGACAATCTTGCTTAAGGAACGCTTCTTCTAGATGCTCTGTTGATTCTTCATCCGTTAAAACTGCGGCGCGAAACTGTTTTAAAGACTCTTCTGAGCGATAAAACAAAATCCCATACTCCATTCCCAGCATTCCCATAACTGAGGCGTAGAGTGTGCCAACATCCCACCTATTAATCTCGATTGACAAAATTTGCTGTTCTTCCAAAAATTCCCAAGGTGCTGCTTGCCAAATTGCAAATGCTTTCTCTCGCAATATTTGCGCATACTGTGGGGGTAAATCGGGGGTTTGACTATCGAGGATGTCGGCGAATCCCCGAAATAGTTCATCAATTAAAGGCAGTTCTGGTGCGTAGTCAATAGCGATATCCAAATCTTGCAGCACTCCCCGCAGGTAAAATTGGATCTCGCGGTCTTTGACTACAATTCTTTGGGGCCTAGCAGGTCTTGCCGGACTTTGGGGATGCTCCATTGCTTGCATTAAGGTGCGAACTATTGCTTCTGGGCCGGTATCAGAAGCTACCACGTCCATTCCTCGAACAACACCTTGGGAGTAATCTACCCAAAGAATGCATTCTCCCTTTGCCTCTGAGTCTGACAGCTGGTTTGGTGATGACAACGGACGGCGATCGCCCTCCCATACAGAAGGAATTTGAGTTAATTTCTTCAACCGACGACTGGTAGAGCGATTAAAACTTGTCATAGAAATCAAAAGAAGCAATTTGGAAGTAAACTTTGGGGGCTAGCTAGCCTCGGATTAAATTTTTATGGCTGCACCTGAAGGGTGGTTGCTTCTGTTGCTGCCGTAAGGCTTGAATTTTAAGAATACCGAATGTATAAACACATTGAGTCTCTCAATTCTAGAATAAAAATCTTTGGCTACTTTTGACGGAGTGTTTACAATTTGGTATCTAGCAACATCTAAGCCGCTAGAATGAATACAAAAACACTTAACGAGCAACCCAGAAGCATTACAAGCCGATATAGGGTAACGCTTATACTAATTAAGGAGTTGAAAAGCAGATGACACAAGCAATTGAAGCTCAACAACGCGGAATTATGTTGAGCGAAGCCGCATTGCACCAAGTAAAATCCCTCCGGGACAAGCAAGGCACAGACTTGTGCTTACGGGTAGGAGTGCGTCAGGGTGGGTGTTCTGGGATGTCTTACATGATGGACTTTGAAGATACCAGCAAGATCGCTCCTGATGATGAAGTTTTTGATTATGATGGCTTCAAAATTGTCAGCGATCGCAAGAGTCTGTTATATCTCTACGGTTTAATGCTTGATTACAGCGATGCTATGATTGGCGGTGGTTTCCAATTTACTAACCCCAATGCTAATCAAACTTGTGGTTGCGGCAAATCATTTGGGGTGTAATATTGTCAGTTGTCATTTGTCATTTGTCTTTTACAAATGACCAATGGCTAATGACTAATGACTAATGACCAATGACTAATGACCAATGACTAATACAGTTGAATCCCTGTTTGATACAGGTTTAGAACGCTATAAAGCAGGAGAATCAGCAGAATCTTTAATCCCTGTATTTAAAGAAGTGTGCGATCGCGCTCCTAAAACTAGTGCAGCTTGGGTTTGTTTAGCGTGGTTGTATCTACTCGATAACAAACCCAATTTGGCTTACAAAGCCGGACAGAAGGCAGTCAAGCTAAATCCACAAGATCCCCAAGCTAGAATCAATCTCGCCTTAGCAATGCTGGAAACAAAGCAAAAAGGTTTGCGGGAACATATTGATATAGCACAACAGTTGATTTTTGTCAACGAAGAATGGAGTGATGAAATAAAAAATAGTATTGAGGACGGTTTAAGTAGAAAACCAGATTGGCAAAGTTTAACAAAAGTCAAAAGTTGGCTATTTGAAAAATAAAAGATGGGGAGTGGGGACTTTTAAGAGGCAGGGGGGCAGGGGAAGATGTGGTTCGACTGCGCTCACCAACCGGGAGATGAGGGAGATGAGGGGACAAGGAGATAAACAAAACTCTTAACTCCTAACTCCTAACTCCTAACTCCTAACTCCTAACTCAGCACTCTTAACGCCCAATTCCCAATGCCCAGTACCCAATCCAATCATGAAAGATAAATTGTTAAATTGGCTAAACATGGTTTTAGTTGCCGATGTTTTTTTGGTTTTATTTGGCTTTGGCTGGTTAGCGATCGCTGCGATCGGTGATGCCGCTGGAGTAAACCTGGGTTTGGATTTGTGGCATCAACTGTGGCAACCCTTGTTTAACCCCGCAATTGGCATTCTCATGGGCGGTGCAATTCTCAGCGGTATTATCAGTTGGGTTTCCAAAAAATTTCTTTCTAGCCAATAGTCAAAAAATCAGGTATGGGGCAATTCAATTTTGGATTTTGGATTTGAGATTTTGGATTAAATTTCAATCTAAAATCCAAAATCTCAAATCTAAAATTCTTACTCCCCACTCCCTTTTAATTAAGAATTTGTGTTAATGCCGATTGCAAATTAGGATATTTGTACTCAAAGCCTGTTTGCACAGTGCGTTTTGGGATAACTTGTTGACCTTCTAAAACTACTATTGCCCCGTCTCCTAAAAGAGCTTCGATCGCAAAAGCAGGAACAGGCAACCAAGAAGGGCGATTCATCACTTGTCCCAAAGTTTGGCTTAAATCTGCCATCCTAACTGGGTTGGGGGCAGTGGCATTATATACGCCTTCTATTTCCGGTTTAGTTAAAGCTTGCAAAATCAGGTTAACTAAATCGTCTACGTGAATCCATGAGAACCACTGCCGACCACTGCCAATAGGCCCGCCAGCAAAGAGTTTGAAAGGCGGAATCATTTTACCTAAAGCACCACCATTACCCAAGACAATCCCAAAACGCAGAATTACTAGTCGCACACCAGCATCTTTTACTTTTCTCGCTTCAGCTTCCCAGGCTTGGCAGACTTGGGCAAGAAAATCGTTACCAGATAGACTGGTTTCATCAAAGGTAGCCGTTTCACTGGTGCCGTAGTAGCCAATAGCCGAAGCGTTAATTAACACTGATGGTTTAGGATTAGCGTTGGCTATTGCTTCAACTATTTTTTGTGTACCTAACTTTCGGCTATTGAAAATTTCTTGTTTCCGTTCTGGTGTCCAGCGTCCTTCACCAATAGGTTCTCCTGCCAAATTAACTACGCCATCACAACTAGCAATAACACTTTGCCAAGAACCAGATGCATTTGGTGTATGGGCAACAATTTCTACATTAGGGAAAGCCTCAGATGGAAAAACCTTTTGAGCAAAAGCGGTATTCCGAGTTAATGCTACTATTTTATGACCTTCTTTGTGTAATCGTTGTACCAAACGACTACCGACAAATCCTGTTGCTCCAGTAATTGCGACTTTCATTTTCTACCTTAGCCAAACCTTTATTGTAAAGTTTTCGATCAAACTTTCAGCTTACCAAAGAAGGCAGGAGGCAGGAGGCAGGAAGAAGAAAACACATTTTTTGCCCTCTACCACTTTCTTCTAGATTGAGTAAATTTATTTATGTTCGCGAAGCGTGTCTTAGACAAGAAAGAATAAAGTATATATTTCGAGCGGAAAGTGCCACAAAAAATACTGCCTCCTTATTGAAACCTCATTCAGCTGAGACTCACGGAACGCCTAAATTATTTATGACGTTTACCTCCTGCCCCCTACCTTTCTGGGGCAGGTTTTTTTGATTAGACAAATTTTTGGGATTTTAAAACCAAAACCATTGTCTGAGAACTTAAAACTACGTTCAATAATTGATACCAATTCTGTATGAAGATGCGCCAAACTACGTCAAACTTATAGATGGATGCATTTAGTAATTTTGTGATGAGTGGTCCATTCCAAATCGAGATTTCAGAAAGCCTTGAAGAATTGGAGAAAGCTCTCAAACATTCCACAACGGCAAGCAGCAAAGAACGATTGCAAATGCTCTATTGGCTCAAGAGTAGTCAAGTCAGCAGCAGGCGATCGCTGGCAGAACGTTTAGGGCGTGATGAAGCAACCATAACTCGTTGGGTGAGAAAGTATAAAGATGAAGGAACAAGGGGCTTGCTTGAAGTCAAACATGCACCCGGAAAAGCTCCGAGCATCAGTGGTTCAGACTTAGAACGCTTGAAAAAGCGGTTACAGGAGCCATCTGGTTTTCAAAGCTATGGTCAAATTCAACAATGGCTCAAGAGCGAATTAGGGCTTTCACTGGCTTATAAAACGGTCTATGAAGTTGTTCGCAACCGTTTAGGTGCTCCCGTTGAAAGTACCTCGTCCTCAAAGCACCAAACAACAACCAGAAAGTCTATCTCACTTTAAAAAAAACTTCCTCTAGCATTCAAATTCTTGCAGGAGGAATTTGGAGAGGGGAAGAGATTAAGGTACTTGTGCGGAGCCGGAGACGCTCCGCCTCCGGTCAAGACGAAACACGATTAGGATTAAAGACAATTACAGGACGTTTAATTACAGCTAAAGGAGTTAAACCTGTTGGCTTAAGCCAGTGGCAACGCCAGAATTTTTATCTATACGGTGTTGTCGAACCTCTGAGTGGATACAGCTTTTTCTATGAGTTTCCCTACCTGAATGGGGATTGTTTCCAACGTTTTTTGGAATTACTGTCTGCTGACAAGAGGAGATGATATCGCAGTCATACAGTTCGACCAGGGGTCATTTCACAAAGCTAAAGCTCTCGATTGTCCAGATAATATTATCCCTATTTTTCAACCTCCTCACTCTCCCGAACTCAATCCGATTGAACGTGTTTGGGAATTTCTCAAATCGAAACTGCAATGGGAAAATTGTAAAACTCTTGTGCAACTACAGCAGAAGTTAACTGATGTACTAAAAACAATTACACCTGAGGTGATTGCTTCTCTGACTTCTTACGACTTTATTCTTGAAGCTTTATTTAGCGCAGCTTCATAAAGAAATGGTATGAGAACATTCTCAACTATTTATCGAAAGCCTAAAAGCCTGCCCTTGAAAGCTGCCCCCTACCCCCTGCCTTTCTGGGGCAGGTTTTTTTGATTAGACAAATTTTTGGGATTTTAAAACCAAAACCATTGTCTGAGAACTTAAAACTACGTTCAATAATTGAGAACATTCTCAACTATTTATCGAAAGCCTAAAAGCCTGCCCTTGAAAGCTACCCCCTGCCGCCTGCCCCCTGCCCCCTGCCTCTTCATTGACTCTATATCCGGTAATACCTACTCTCAAAAACTTTGATTTTTTAATGACTTTATATTTAGATACTTCGGTATTATAGGATGGACGGAGTGTTGCAAGGCTTGGGGCTATTATGGCTCGCTATACCTGTTCATTTATTATTTCTGTTCCTAGTGACCATCTGGTGCCGTTACTTGTAGAACTTCTACAGGACTGTCAGTTGGATATTCAGTATCACACAGCCGAATATATTATCGGTCGTGAGGTTCCTGGAAATGTTCCTTTTCCTAAATTAATAACAGTAGAAGTACTGATTGACAAATCAAAATCTACTGAAACAGAAACCCGGATGAGTATTGTGATTAAAAATGAAGAACTACCAATTCACCTAGATAATTACTGCCGACAAATGTTTGAGTTAATCAAGCAAGCTATTGAAAGTAGCCGCCATTGGCATTTGATTGAAAGTATTGCAGGATAGTTTTGGTGATTTAATTTATACTCCCACGACTTCAAACCGTGGGAGTATCAGACTGTGATTGGTAGTTATAATTCACTCTCCTACTCCTCTAAATCCTCGGCCATACCGGGGTTTATCAGTGTAATGTCGTACTCGCTCGAATCCGTTTGTCCTAAACGCTGAGTGTTTCTTAAAAGGTAATAAATGGCACGTACTTGAGGCCCAAAAACGATCTCGTCTTCATTTTTGAGATCGTGGGCTGGTATCTTGCGTCCATTAATCATCAAACCATTGGAACTAGGCTTACCTTTGGCATCGCCATCTACAATCCGGTAATAGTAGCTATGACTATTATGCTCTCGTGGCAATCTCACTAATGTGGCATGGCGGCGGGAGACAAACTGCGACATCAAACGGATATTACATTCGCGGGTCTCTACCAATAGAGTAGACAGGGTGCTCCAGAGAAAATTCTTTGCGACCTTGATCGTCTTCAATAATTAGTAGATGGTTTTCATTGGTTTCTGCTGCCATTGACAAATCGGTGGAACTGTAATTGATTAAGCTTTGTTTAGTATCGTATCTTGGCATTTTTGCGCACCATAAGTTTGTGGTGCTAATCTAAATAAGCTTTAAAATTGCATAATACCTTGAAAGAGTAGAACATGGCCGTTCTACTCCAGTAGCTATGATAGCTTTGGTAAGTGTTTTAATTTGACGACTGACTCCTGAATTGTGCTTTGATAACCAAGATTTGTGGTGGCAAATTGAATATGTAAAGGAGTCTTCTACGGGCGATGAGCAAATCGCCGTAATAATATTGAGTTGGTGACGACGCTAACAGAGCTAAAAGCCATTAATGCAGCAGCACCAGATGGGTTAAGCACAAAACCCAGACTAGGAAATAAAACACCTGCTGCTAAAGGAATGCCAAGTGTATTATATGCAAAAGCCCAGAATAAATTTTGGCGGATTTTGTTGAATGTGGCGCGACTAAGCTGAATAGATTCGACGACATCGTTTAGGCGATCGCGCATTAAAATAATTTCAGCAGTTTCCATTGCCACATCTGTCCCGGAATGTAAAGCAATTCCGACATCAGCTTGAGATAAAGCTGGAGCATCGTTGATTCCATCTCCTACCATTGCAATTATTGAGTGTGTAGAGACGCGATTAATCGCGTCTCTACGGAGTGAGAAGTTAGGAGTTTTCTTTGCCCCCTTGTCTCCTTGTCCCCCTTGTCCCCTTGTCCCTTCTAACTGAAGAGACTGTATTGCTGCTGCTTTTTTAGCTGGGGGAACACCTGCGATTACATCAGCGCTATCTAATCCTAATTGTTTGGCTATGGCGCTAGCTGCTTCTTGGCGATCGCCACTGAGCAACATTACCCGTAGGCCCATCTGACGCAATTTGTCTACAGTGGATCGAGCATCCGATCTCAGGGTATCAGAAACACCAATTAGTCCGGCTAAGGTTCCCCCAATTGCTACACAAACGACTGTTTTACCATCTGTTGCCAAATCCTGTGCTAACTGTTGTGCGGTTTCGTTAATGGCAATGCCATGCCAACTTAACCATTCCCAGTTACCCAACAATACAACTGTGCCCTCGATCGCAGCAGATACCCCTAGCCCTGGTTCCGTGTGAAAGTCTACAGCCTCTGGAATAGATAACTGTTGCCGTTGTGCTTCTTGTTGAATCGCTTTTGCTAGAGGATGGTAAGTACCGCTTTCTACGGCGGCTGCTAGTTGTATTAGGGAGTAGGCTTGCCGTGAGCGTAGCCGAACGGGAGTAGGCTTGCCGTGAGCGTAGCCGAACGGGAGTAGTGAGTGAGGTTGACTACTCCTTATTCCCCACTCACCATTCCCCATTTCCTCAATTAGCAGACAATCTGTAACTATGGGATTACCTGTGGTAAGAGTGCCAGTTTTATCAAATACTACGGTGTTTAACTGGTGTATTTTTTCTAAAACATCGCCACCTTTGATTAACAAACCTCTTTCTGCGCCCATAGCAGTTCCAACCAGAATGGCTGTTGGTGTGGCAAGTCCCAAGGCACAGGGACAAGCGACTACCATAACTGCGATCGCTAGTTTTAAACTGATTAGGAGTGATGAGTGCTGAGTGCTGAGTGCTGTTAGCGGTAGCGGGGCGTTTAGCCCGTGGTGGGCTTCATGTGTAGCGTGGCTCATCATTTCCATACCACCAGACATGGTGATATTAGCCCAGATGTGAGTACCGAAAAAATACCAAAAGAAAAATGTTAAGACAGATGCTGTTAGTACTCCGTAGGTAAAGTAACCAGCTACTGTATCTGCTAATTTCTGTACTGGTGCTTTCCGAGTTTGAGCGGCTTCTACTAAGGCGACAATTCGAGCTAGAGTTGTATCACTTCCAATCCGGGTTGCCCGAATAGCGATCGCTCCTGACTGGTTTAGTGTTCCCCCTGTCACCACATCTCCTGGTTTTTTGATTATTGGCACTGCTTCCCCGGTTAGCATTGATTCATCAACCGTTGTTTGACCAACCACCACTTCACCATCAACGGGGATTTTATCACCTGGCAGCACTTGTAAGCATTCACCGACACGCACCTGTTCAGCAGGAATTTCAACACTAGAAGAACCCATTCCGGCTTTCTCTGGATTGGCTATCAATCGCGCTAAGAGTGGCTGGAGTGCTAGCAATTTCCTAAATGCAGCCGCCGCACGACCTCTAGCTTGTTGCTCTAATGTCCTTCCTAAGAGAATAAAGCCCAGCATCATTACTGGCTCGTCAAAGAAGCACTCCCAACCTAATTGGGGAAAAAGCAGCGCTACTAAACTAGCAATGTAGGCTGTCAGCGTTCCCAATCCTACTAGGGTGTTCATGTTAGGCGCATTTCGTCGCCAGCCCAGCCAGCCATCTACTAAAATCGGGCGACCAGGAATTAACAGCGCCACTGTCGCTAGTCCACAGTGAAACCAAATATTATTTAGCACTGGCAGCACTGAGCTACCAAGATTACCAAAATGTCCACTTCCCGACAATATCAGCAATACTGCTGCGATCGCTAACTGCCATAGAGAAGAACGCATTTCTCGGCGTTGTCGTTCTGCTGGATCTGGTAAGGTTGATATTTCGCCTGCTACTGTGCCATTAGCTTTTCGGGGTTGAGTCGGGAATCCAACGGCTGTTAATCGCTGTGCCAGTGCATCTGCATCTATTGCACCAACTTCTGACTCTACAACTGCTACCTCTGTGGCCAGGTTCACACAGGCACTCTTGACTCCTGGATGTTGGGTCAGCTGTCGCTCTACTGCGTTCACACACCCAGCACACTTCATACCCCCAACATCTAAAATAATCTTCTCTAGGATTGGGTCAGGTTCTAGGGCTGGCTTAGTTTTCGGGACAAGTTGCATGGCTTGTGTTTAGATTCGCTACAGAAATTCAACGCCTGACTAAAAGCGTCTCTAATTCGAGCGTAGGCTAAATATGGAACTATGACTCAATGTCAACCATATTAAAATTATTAATTTATCGTACTTCGTTGAGCATCAAGACTATCGCTGCATTTTAATTCAACGTTCCAAGTTCTCAGATTTTTCTGTAGGGTTCTGAATTTGAAATTTGAAATTACCCTACAGGGGGTTGACATTTCCAACGTCTATAAGTGATATAAATAATTGCTGCCACCTGTATTGGCGCGATCGCAATCAGGTTTTTGAAGAAATAGTTGATTTCTAAATGAGATATAACGCTGAAATATCCTAAGCCTAACAAGAAGAAGATTGCCCAGTTAAGCTGTTTAGGTTTGAAATTGAGCATATTAATAAAAATAAATATAGAAGGTAAAAGTGCTGTATAACTTTTGTTAAAGGTAAAAGGTGAAGCGAAAGGGAAAAAGGATGTTTTTTTTGGTTGCTAACCTTTATCCCTGCGCTTTTGCTGCAATTCTCAGCTTGGAAACGTGTGTTAACATTTGCTTCCAGTAAGAAAGCTATTCTTGCACTAAGTAGAAGGACTAAATTAAACCTAACTCGCTCTCGCCGGGTTTCGACTGCGCTCAACCCTCAATGAATAAGCTTACCGAGCATTGAGCGAAGTCGAAATGCGTCTTCTAAATAATTGTGTCCACCTACTTAGAACCAGCCCTGCTTATTTTCAAAATAGGTATTTACAAATCCTTCAGGGGATTTATTTAAGTAGATCATGCCTTCAATTAGACCTACAAGTTGCATAACTAACAAAGCAACGCCGTAGGTAAAAGAACCCCCAACGACAGAAATCACTAACATGATAAAGCCTTCCGAAGCGTATCCTAGAATAAACTTATGAACCCCAAACGCTCCCAGAATAATGCCACAGTAACCAGCTAGAAGTTGTTTGGTAGGGTGACTGGGGTTAAGATTTGCCATATAAGTGCTGCTCCTTGATAAGTGAGTATAAAAATAAAGTCTTTATTGTAATGGAAGCAAATACATTTACTTGCTTAATAAATAGATTTTTAATTTTTTCAGTCTGAGTAAGTCTCAAGATGAATAATTAAAATCAGCGTGCTTTTATTCCAGAGGAGACGCCAAGATGTCTTGCGCTATAGGCCGAACTGGCGCTCCTTGATAACTTTTGCTGGATTTGACGATCGCAAACCCTGATGCAGCAGTTTTGCAGATTTTTCGCTCAGGCGTTTATCTTGAGCAGAATCAATCTTAAATAATCAGCAAAAGCTGCTACATACACCACTTTTTACAAGTCCATCAGTATTATTTCCGGATTTTTTTGCGATGCTTCCAGCGAATGTGAAATACCATCGCACCAATGGCAAGACAACTGTGTGGCTAGTGAGAGTCTAGAAGCGCAAAAGGCATCTTCTATATCTTTGCTAACCGTTTTTTAGTTACCGATCCCCACTTCCATGAGCGCAAACCGGAATTGCATTCCAATTTATGACAGCTAAAAATGGTTCAAGAAGACAATTAACATCTCGAAAAATGGCTAAAATCTACCTGAATCAGAATAAATGCTTAACTAGATAGTTTGTTGTCTATGTTAATAGCATTCTTTAATTTGCTTTTGCCATTATCCTAATTGGGTTTTCAGCTAGTATTTATGCTTATAACCAATTGTTACTAGTAAATTGTCTCTATCTATGGAGATAAAATCAGATATTTCTGTTTTTGGCAACAGTACTATACTTGTATTAATTGCTTCCCAAAATAAACAGACTTAACAGTGTACCACTATTCCAAAGGCTGTGGAGAAGCATAGGAGCGAGGAGATTGCGCGATCGCGTGTAGACCACTCCCAACACAATGCCCAATGCGGTCAGGGGGAGAATTTCCGATAAGCTGAGGTGAGCGATCGCAAACAACAAACTACTAATCAGAATCGATCCCCACACGGGTAAGTAACGAGTTAGAGAGGGTAACAAAAAACCGCGAAATAGGATTTCTTCAAAAAATGGAGCTGCGATCGCCGCTGTGGAGAAAAATATACCAAGTGCGATACCATCTTGGCTTTCCAGGGCTAATTGCAACAGAGGATTACTCCCACCCTGTCCTTGCCATAGCTGCTGATTAATCAAAGATACCACCACAACTACTGGTAAAGCCGTGCAATAACCTCCCAGTCCCCACAAAAACCAGTTATCTTGAAAACGGAAGCGAAACCAGAATTCTGGTAGTGGAAAAAAGCGTTTGAGAGAGAAATACAGTACTAACAGCGCACCTAATGCTACCAAGAAGTAACTAACCAACACAGAAAATGCCTGAAGTCGCACATCCACAATGGGACGCGGAATGGGTAGCAACGATATTACTAAGGGCACAAAAATTTGCCCCATGAAGAAAAAGCCGATGATAAAAACCTGCAAAACCGTTTCACCTCCCCAAGGCGTTGACCAAGGGATATCAGCATTTTGAGCTAATAACGAGGCTTTTCCTTTCAACAAGCGTTGAGCAAATAATAAAATCAGCAGTATTAGACCAATTAAAGCTGCCAAGGTGGGAATAGTGCCAATAACTGCCAATTTAATCACTGCTTGAGCAGAAGATTCTTGTTGTGCGGCTTTTACTGCTGATAACGCATCTTGTCGTTGCTGGAGTTGGTATAACTTAACCAAAGCAGTAGAGCGAAACCAACCTTCTAAATTCTTTTGAATTGGTTCTTGAGCATTTGGGAGGATACGCGGAGGATTGCTCCATAGTCCAGTCAATACAGCGGCGGTTTCCCCAAACCCTGGATTAATATCTGAGCGTTGTTGTAATTCGCTCCAAGTCTTGAAGGCTGTATCCGTCTGTCCCTGCTGTGCTTGTAAGATTCCCAAGCGCAGGTCTAATTCAGCCAGTAATTTTTGTAATTGCTCAAAAGACTGCTGTAACTGTTGCTGTCCCTGTTTAGAAGTTTTAATAGTGGGAGGAGCGTCCGGTAGAGGTTTCGGAGGTGTGGGAGTTATTTCCGCTTGAGAGCGTAATTGTGCAAGTTTATTGTTAACTTTGTCTAAATTAGCTTGAACTGATTGACGCGCCTCCTGATACTGCTTTGTAGCGCTTTCTAGGGGTTGTTCGCCAAGTATTGCTTCCCGAATCGCCTGGAGTTTGTCATCACCGCTATCTTCTGATTGCCAAGCTTGAGCTTGTAAAGCAATATTTGTTTGGTATAGTTCCAAACGACTTTGAAATTGAGGTTCTTGCCAACTACCGAATAAAGCCGAAACTGCTAACAGAACTGCTATCGGCGTCATCACAAAAAATAAAACCAACCGCTTGAGTGTCATCTATCCCCCTTTAACTGACCAGTGGAGAGCGCGTCCCCCTTGGGAATTATCGCAATAAAAAGTCAGAGGTGGATAGATATCATCAATATTATAAGTTTGCGATGCCTGCGGTAAATGCTCGCCTATGCACCCACGATGTTAAATATACAGTTAATGCGTGCTCCTACAATGCCATTGCATCCCGATACAATGTCAATGCGTGTCCCTACAATGCCATTGCATCCCGATACAATGTTAATGCGTGCCCTTACAATGCCATTGCATCCCGATACAATGTTAATGCGTGCCCTTACAATGCCATTGCATCCCGATACAATGTTATTGCATCCCCCTGCATTAAAAACGCTACGCTTTTTAGCAAAATTGTACTTAGAGGAATTCAGAATCGAGAAGTTGTTCCATAGTGAAAGGACACTCAAGGGGAAAAGTTTCTATTGGCTTTTGAGTCTCATTTACTGCGTCTCTACGAGCGCGGCGATAATATTTCTGTATCCACTCCCAGTTTTCTAGAAGGCGCTGCAAGCTGGGAGTATCTTCCAAGCAATCTTGAATTTGGTTTTGGCAGTTTGAGATTGTGTTAACCCAACTTTTAGTTTTTCGTGGTTGATATTGGCATTTGAGTAAGTACATCAAAAGCACTTGTAAATAACTTCCAAGTTCCTTTTGTTCACTCCGACCCAAAGCCTCTAGTTCCTCTACCAAATGTTCAACATCTAATTCAGCCCAGCGTCCTTTCTTCAGACACTCAGCTTGTTGCTGCGTCCACACCAGAAAGTCCTGATTGTAGAGTGTAGTTTTACTCATCAACAGTTACCCCTTTGTTTTCAGCAGCATTTTGCCTATTTTTGCTCAATGCAGTGCTTTACTAGACATTTTACAAACAAAGTAGGGCGAAAGCGCTGACTACAAACCTTTAATTATTTATGCTGTCCTATTTAATCCTCCAAAAGGAATCTAGCAATTACTCCTTTGATTAATTTCAAGTTGTGTATTTTTTAGTACTCAAAATTCAAAAATAATGAAGAGTGAAGAATCAAAATTTTAATCCTTCACTCTACCTCATTGCATATTTCTACGATTCTCTTCCCGATGCCCAAGTATCACGCCATTTGACAGTACCTTCTTTTGCAATCACCCAGCGGCGATTTACGAGATTTTCGCGTAGAGGCGATCGCCCTTCCCGCCACATGGCATATTTGTAAGCTATGAGATTTCCGGCACTCTCATTAAAGGGAATTTCAGCAAACCAAGTATTGGTGTTGATGTACTCTAAGGGATAGGCTTTGCCGATATCCCAGTTACCTAACTCTGGGCAATCTCCTGTCACCACAATGATTTCACCAGGTTTGGTCTCCACACCATTGAGTTGGACGCGGACAATTGTTTGTCCTTTTATCCGTTCGCCAACGTGGCTGAAAACAATCACTCCCCGTTCTTCTAGTACTAGGTCATAAATCTTGCCATCTTTCACTTCATACTTGTTGCGAGTCACCACGCAGGTATGTTCGCCATCGGGCAATTCTGTTTCTACTTCTGGTAAAGTAACTTCTCCTCCCCGATTTAAAGCGACAAAACACACAGAGTCACGATAGCGGCGTACATAGCAGTAAACATCAGCTGTTAAGTATTTTTGCCAGTGGCTACCCATTGAAACGGCTGGATTCAATCGTCGTAAGCCAGACAGCAGCCTGATGCAACGATAAATCTCACTCTCAGTATCCCAATTTTCCATCATTGGGCGGTTATATGGGTCGTTACCGCCATCAGTATCGTTATGCAGATATTGTTCTGTGCCGTAGTAAATGCAGGGAATGCCGCGACAGGTCATAATTAAGGCGATCGCCACCTTCAGCATCGCTGGATCGGGATTCAGCGATTGGAAACGGCACATATCATGGTTATCAATGAAAGTAATTAGCTCTGTTGCCCCCTTGTAGCGATAATCCTGATCGAAAATATATTGAATTGTTTGGAATCCGTTTTCTGAACCTTGCCCTAGTGCAGCTCGAATTGCCACGCACAACCCAAAGTCTAGAAGTGTCATGCCTGAGTGATTGGCAAATTCCACTGAGCGATCGTCACTGGGATTACTATAAATCCATTCACCAAAAATAAATACATCTGGTTTGTGATTGGTCATCTCGCCAGTGAATTCTTGCCAAAACCAAATCGGCATGTGCTTGACAGTATCCACCCGCAGTGCATCCACACCCCGGTCTAGCCATTGTTTAATTGCTGACTTAATATACTGCCGATATTCAGTATTATTTTCATTAAAGGTTGCTAGACCAGCTAGTTCGCAGTTTTGTACTTGCCAATCGTCTTCCCAATTTTGCACTTCGCCATAGTGGTGATACCAATTATTGACATCATTATTGAAATCAGCAATTTTGACACCATCATCATACAATTCACCTTTACTACCGCTAGTATCAGGTGTACTATGGTTGCAGACAATATCTAGCACTAGCTTCATATTGCGCTTGTGCATTTCTGTAATTAACCGATCGAAGGTTGTATTTTTTTCTTCTTGAGTGGCGTTTAAAGAAGGGTTCTCTCCCTCCGCAATGAATCGAGGATTAAGCCGTTTAAAGTCTTTTGTCCAATAACCATGTATCGCTGCATTGCCAACAAATAATTCTTCAACCTGCTCGAACAGGGGAGTTAACCAAAGAGCGGTAACTCCCATATTTTTGAGATAATCTAATTTATCGATGACACCTTGCAAATCGCCACCCCAGTACTTACCCCAATCTTGTCTAGTTGGATCGTACAGTTCTGAGTTTGCACCTTCGCTGTTATCTGGATCGCCATCATAAAAGCGATCGACTACGAGAAAATAAATTGTTTCCTGACGAAATTCAATATCTCTGGTGTAAAGGAACTCTAGAGCAATCTCAATATCTAACTGCGGTTCTTGTATAAGAGCTTCTACATTTTCCTTTGCAGGATCTACTTTATATTGATCCGGTGAAAACTGAGATGGTGGGGTTTGTACCATAAAAAACTCAAAATTTCATCTAATTCACACTTGCAGAACCAACAGTACAACGTTTCGAGTATTGTGTGTCGCTACAAACTTCGGTATTGTGACATCCTGCCTACGGTGTAAGTATCTATCGCTAGCTAGTTTATAATTCTATCGGTAGATATAATTCATTTGCTAGAGGATAAAAATAAAAGAATATAGCGGTTATTAAAGATAATTGCTGGGTTACAAAAATTTACAAGATTTAATTAAACTAACCTGTAGTAAATACTGAGTTTATCTCGTACTTAGGTGTATATTCGAGAAAAGATTTTAGAACACCTCAACTCCTTGGAGATTAGTTGTCAATAAGGTTTAGTTACACCTGAGTAATACTGACTCGACCACTATCAGCCAACTTTTTCTCTAGAAGATTCGCTCCATTGGTAAACTGACCATTGTCACTTTCAATCTGTTATTACTATCAAGGAATTAATTTAGGTAGCAATTATGACTAAATATGACAAGGTTTTTAATTCACCAAAGACATCAGAGGAATCACTAAGTCCAGAGGAAGCGGTGGCGGCGATCGCAACTGTGACTGCGATCGCTGATTCATTTATTGAAGAGGTAGATGCAGAAAGCTTGGCGGGTATCCTCTGGGAATTCGAGGTTTTCGAGGAATACTCAGAAGATGATATTGCAGAAATAGTTGATAGACTCATCTCCATTGCCGAAGAAGAGGGAATTGGGCCTTTGTTTAATGCCGCCAAAGTATCTCTCTCAGATGAATTAGTGCTAGATGGTTTTGCCGCTGGGGTAATAGTGCTTTTAGACGATGACCCTCGCCATCCCCAAATCGAAACAAATCTACCTGAAAAAGCTACAAGCAGCCTTAGAACTGGAAGATGAAGAAGCAGAGGAAATCATCAAGGAAGTAATTGCAGCTTTTAAAGAAGCAGAAGATGAAGAATATGCAGACGATGAAGATGAGACAGTAGTCATCGAAGATTTTAGCGAACAGACATATCAATCTCCTTTAGGTAATTTTACCGTACCGATTCCGGTCGATCCGCAGCAGGGTGGTAGAATTCAAAGCCAAGAAGGAGTAGTTGGCTTTTCTGATGACATCGGTACTTTACTGAGAATCGATTATTATCCTTTCCCCCTAGAACAGTTAGAGGAATTGGAGTCTGTTGGTCAAGAAGAATATTTACAAACAATTTTAGTAGACAAGTATGTACCCCAAGCGATTTTTGCCAATGTACCAGATGCTTCTGTGGAATATACCGAATATCTGGAAAATACTTTGCGAGGCGCTTACTACGTGTTAATTGATATGCCCAAAGGTTCGACAATTTCTAAGCAAGAAAATAATGGAACTGCGAGTAGATTAGATGCGTACCGGGGGTTGCTCACCTTCATCAGGGGTGAATTTTTGTATATAGTTAGTAGTCAGCACAGTTTTATTAACGGCGAAACTCCTGATTCTGTTGAGGAAGAGGCTGAAGACATCAAAGAAAATATTTTAGAGTTTGTTGAGACTATAGAGTTCACTTAGTACAGTATTTAATTCATTCGTAGCGAAGTAAATTTGGCAGGATTCCGCGATACCAATGCATTGGCCGGCATGAGACATAATAATGGAGAGACGTAGCAGTGCTACGTCTCTACAAAAATTCTGGATAACGCATATTTAATTTCACCAGAGTATATTGCCTTGCCTTCGCTTATGTGATGTACATTTGGAAAGGGCGATGTCTGACGACAAGTTTGGAGAAGACAAGAAGTCTCCGCCTTTGCACTGGGTGTCTACGCTTATAATTTTTCATGACAATAACCCTGCTGAACAATCGCTATCAAGTTATCCAGGTAATCGGCGCTGGTGGGTTTGGCGAAACCTTTCTAGCAGAAGATGTCCACATGCCTTCTCGCCGCCGCTGTGTAATCAAGCAACTAAAACCGATAACCAATAATGACCCGCAAACCTACCAACTTATCCAACAACGGTTTGAACGGGAAGCCGCAACCTTGGAGTATTTGGGTGAAAGTAGTTACCAAATTCCCAAACTCTACGCCTACTTTTCTGAGAATGGACAATTTTATCTCGTCCAAGAATGGATTCACGGTCAAACCCTGACAAAAATTGTCGAAGCCAAAGGATTTGAGAGTGAAACTGCTGTTCGGCAAATTCTCTTGAGTCTGCTTTCAGTTTTAGATTATGTTCACAGTAAAGGCATTATTCACCGGGATATCAAGCCAGATAACATTATTCTGCGTTCTGTTGATAACGCGCCAGTTTTGATTGATTTTGGTGCAGTCAAGGAAACAATCCGTTCAGTGGTGAATTCTCCAGGATACCCCACGCGATCGCTTGTCATTGGTACGCCGGGATATATGCCTAGCGAACAAGCCGTTGGCCGCCCAGTTTATGCCACTGATATCTACAGTTTAGGTTTAACGGCAATTTATCTGCTGACTGGCAAACACCCGCAAGAATTAGTAACCGATCTAAAAACTGGGGAAATACTTTGGCAGCAGCACGCCCCTAAGGTGTCTTCTCAATTGGCCGCGGTACTTAATCAGGCAATTAAACCTCATGCTGGCGATCGCTACAGTACTGCCAGTAAAATGCTATATGCCTTGCAATCTGGTAGTAATATACCTCCTGAGTTAGCTGCAAATACTTCTACAGTTAGTTTTTCTCCCACCGCATCGACTCGGCAAACTCAGCCATTATATTCTCCACAAAACAATTCTACGATTCCAGGGTCTTCCAATCCTAGAAACTGGCAAAAACCTGCTGTGATTGTTGGTAGTTTACTAGTAGGCGGCTTGATTGGTGCAATAGCAATTCCTAGCATCATTCGTCAGCAACAACCAGAAACAACCATTGGCACAAATCCCACGCCATCGCCAGAATCTTTTCCAACTTCTGCATCTACCGAACCGCCCGTTTCTTCTCAAACGTCTCCAGTTCCAGTTATCCCTAGCTCACCACCACAACGGCGACCAACCTCTAATTCTCCAGTTGTACCCATACCACAGCCAGACAAAGAGCCTGTCACTTTAGATACTCCAGCACCGATAGCAGTATCCACACCACAGCCAGAACCAAAGGATAAGGAAAGCGCAATTCCCAAACCAGAAGTTCGTTCCACACCACAAAACAGCGATCGCTCGCCTAGTAAATTAGCTACCAATAGCCAAAGCGTTCCCGCATTTCCTACAGGTACATCAAGAAGTGACGTAGAAGCTACCCTCGGCAAGCCAAATCAAGATTTAAGAGGCGCATGGGGCAAGACTCGTGCTGTCGTTTACAAACTAGTGCCAAACAAAATTGACCTTGGCTACTTATTCGATCGTAATTCTAAAACGCTACGTCAAACTGAGGTATCTTTTGCTCAATCGGTAGACCCACAAGTAATGGAGACTACCTTAAATGGAATGTTAGCAGGGCAAGCCACTGAAGAAATTAAGCAGGGACTCAAACAGGTACAACAGCGCCAATCTGATAATTTTAGTTTTAAAAATGGCTCAGTCAAGGGTCAAATTATCCGCCAACAATGTGATTTTATTTACATCAGCATTTGGGATGCAGATTTACATGATTTTGTAAATCCATCTACAGCCAAACAGTGTTAACTTTCTGGCAAACACTGTTCTCAAAAGTTAGATTTTTGTATCCTCCAAGACAGACTTAGTATTCAACATAGTGATTCAAAAACTAACTTTATTCAGGTACGATCGAGATAATTTCAGTCTTCCCAAACACAAAAAGCCAATTTTTAGAATTGGTGCATTTGTTTTCTAGATTTTGCAACTAAATCCCTAAAAATCTGTTTTTCCCATTCCCTATTTCCGATTTTCAATTCTTAATCTTCATAAAGTTATAAATACCATTATTAAGTTTTTAATAATACTTGTCTCAGCTTCTACATTCATGTCGTAAATTGCGATCGGAATTGTGTAATCTGAAGACAGCAAAGCTAAATTATTCAATCGAGGTCTGATGACTCCTAAAATCATACGTCAGCTTTGGTCAGTGGTTGAAACCGCCCAAGCCAAGCTCCTCTTACAACTGGATGATGCTAGCTTGGTACAGTGGTTAGTAAAACAAACCGAAACGCAAGTGTTGTTAGATTCTAACGAAACTGATTTTCTTAGCCACTACATTCAATCTCGGCTAGCCCTCATACGCGATCTTGCCCATGAACGCCAATGTTCATGATGCCTACGGCGGTCACTGAGCTTCTTGCCTTGAGTTTCGACTGCGCTCAACTACCGCGAAGCCGAAAGGTGTCGAAGTGCGAGCTACGCCAACGCAAAATCAAGATAAATAGATCGCTCGTCAAGCGTTATTACTGTTGACTATTAGCTTTTGGGGAAAAATAACCTTCTACTAAGCAGTCAGAGCCTACTACACGCCAACGAACACGTTCTAAAGACAACGCCTCAGTCATGGTAGTAAAACCTAAATCGCCCACTGGTGTGGGAGCAATACTACCACCAATGATCTTTGGGGCAATAAATGCCAAAACTTTTTGCACTGCTCCTTGAGCGATCGCACTAGCAGCTAAAGTGCCACCACATTCCCACAGCACGCTACAAAAACCTCGTTCATATAAGTACGCCATTGCCTTATCCGGTGTCAGCGATGCTAATTCCACCACCTCCACACCCTGGTTGAGCAACAGGTCTTGAAAATCGGGGTTAGCACCCTTCTGTGTCAACACCAAAGTTGGAGCATCCGCGGTTTGCCACAGATGGGCACTGGCCGGTAAGTTAAGATGGCGACTCATCACCACTCGTAGGGGATTATGTGCCCCCACCTGATGGCTGGTTAAGTAAGGATTATCTTGTCGGACTGTATTACCGCCGACAATTATGGCATCACAAGCCGCCCGCACTAGATGTACTTCACTGCGGGCTTCTTGACTTGTTACCCAAGCGCTATGACCAGAGGTAGTAGCAATTTTGCCATCTAAAGTCATGGCATATTTTAAAATTCCCAAAGGTCGCTTATAGAGAATGCGATGCACAAAAGCTTCATTTAGCTGACGACAGGCTTCCTCTTCTACTCCAACCAATACTTCAATTCCTGCCGCTCGTAAACGGGCGATGCCACCTCCAGCCACCAGTGGATTGGGGTCAACCATACCCACTACTACTTTTGCCACCCCTGCTTCAATCAATCCTTCCGAACAAGGGGGAGTACGTCCGTAGTGATTGCAAGGTTCGAGTGACACATAGATTGTTGCACCACGCGCGCGATCGCCTGCTTCCCTCAAGGCAAACACTTCTGCATGAGGCTCACCTGCGCGAGGATGAAATCCTTCGCCTACAATTTCGCCATCCTTGACAATCACCGCTCCCACTAGCGGATTTGGCGAAGTCCGCCCTAAAGCGCGACGGGCAAGTTCTAAACACCGCAGCATCATGCGAGAGTCAAAGTCAGTTCCTACCTTTGGCTTCGGTGGTGAATTCGAGCCAGCTGCTGACTCCACTATTGATGTATTTTCCTGAGTGAAATTTGGTAAGGATGCATCTGCTTGAGCGACCACTGGGGAATTATCCATAATTTTAGGCAACACTGTAAATATTCTGCACGCGATCGCGCAGCCTCTCCACAAGAGAATCGCGCTTTGCTCCTGATAATTAAACAGTAATATCTAGGCGCTATTATTGGCTGTCTCAACTTACATGAGTCTGTAATATTCACACTTACAGTTCACTGTAGCTTGAATCCATATTGCCAGAGGTTGCCCAAATTCCATAAAGATTTAGGTTACAGGGTACAAAAGATAATTTTCTTGACTCTCACCTATAACCCTTCTTAACTCCTAACTCTTGTACAGACAAGGGTTAACCCTTGTCTCTACTCCTAGTTTTTGTACAGACAAGGGTTAATCGCGCTTCTAACTTTACTATTGCTCCAATAATTTCATCCGCTGCCACCAAAGATTCAACGGATAATAGACGACAGGCGCCCACAGACTACTCAGAATGGCAGAGGCCAGAGCGACGCGCTGATAATATGTCCAAATATCTGTCACCTTACGCTCATTGCCCAGCAAAGTTAATTGCAACCCAAAGATAGTTTCTGCCAAAACTGCTAAAACAAAGACAATTACAGCAATCGAAATAAAATCTTCTTCGATAAAACGCTGTTTCTGGAGCAGACCAGTTAAAGCCCCGACTATCCCTAAACTGATGGCATGAGTCGGGCTAGGTGATGTCATCGAATCTTGAAGTAGCCCCAGAACTATACCAGCTAATGCTCCGGCAAACACCGTGCGCTTCACACTCCAAGCTACCACCCAAATTAATAACCAGTTAGGGCCAATTCCCAACAATTCCATACCTGGGAATCGGGTTGGTAATAATAGCAAACATAACAGTACAGAACTAGCCGTCACTATCCAACCAAACAACTGACGTATACCCGGATGCCAACGAGCAAGCGGCTGAATTCGGAATTTCGATTTTTGCTGTGACGATTTTGGCTTTTTCTGCCTGCTACCACCAAATGCAGGAATCTTCATTTTTCTATTTTTTCAAAGAATTTACTTAGACTTTTGCGGCACGTGATTTGCCGACTCTTGGTTTTCTGGTTTGGGATAAACAGCTACCCAATCGAGAGAGCGGATTGGCGGAAAAAGCTCAATTTTTGCCACTGATGCTGGGAGTTTCTTTAAATCCAGCGACTTAATTCGTCCTACTGCCAAACCGGAGGGAAATTTCTGACTATAAGTAGATGTGGAAACTAAATCTCCTACTTTGACATTTGGAACTTTTTCATAAAACTCCAATACAGCTTCAGCAGAAGAATCTCCTCGTAAAACGCCTTTAGCTGCTGTGCGGCTAACCGATACACCCACTTGACTCTTGAGGTCACTGATTAACAACACGCGGCTAGTATTGGGAGTTACACTCTCCACCAAACCCACTAATCCGCCTTCTGCCTTGACTACGAAGCCTTCCTGAATCCCCGCATTTGCACCGCGATTCAGCGTTACTTGTTGCCACCACTGGTCAGCACTACGTCCTACCACCCGTGCTGGAATTGGTCGCGATGCCAGCGGCTCTTTTTCCACATAGCCTAATAAATCTTGTAACTTTGTCTTTTGACTTTCCAAATCTACTATACGGGTTTGCAATTCCATTATCCGGGCATCTCTAAGACGTTCTTCTGGAGTTGGCCCTGACTGCAACATCTCTAATGGACGCGTAATTGCCTGGTATGTCTCAAGCACTAGTTCACCTTGAGTCTGTCGCAATATCCAAGCACTACCAACTACTAAAGCTAATAACCCAATTTGCAACCCTTTACGATCCCACCAACGCCGTATTGTCACCATATATACCTGTATGTACTTATATAAATTAAGTTCTACTTGGATTCTATGTATATAGAACCCAAATAGAACTTAAATAGAACTCAAGTCTGATATTTTTTTGTTACATATTGCGAGAGCTTTCGATAACAACTCGTTCCAACTGTTTAAAGTTTTCTAACACACGACCTGTTCCCAGCACAACACAGCTCAAAGGATCGGCAGCAATATGGGTAATAATCCCTGTTTCATGACTAACGAGGGTATCTATGCCTTTGAGCAAAGCACCGCCACCAGCTAACATAATACCTCTGTCAATAATGTCTGCCGCCAGTTCTGGCGGTGTGCGTTCTAGTGTCCGCTTCACAGCTTCGATAATTACTGATAGCGGTTCCATCATACTTTCACGGATTTCCGGCCCTTTGATTGTCACAGTTCGCGGTAGACCAGAAAGTAGGTGTAAGCCTCGAACTTCCATCATCGTGTCATTATCATCATTAGTTGGATAGGCAGAACCCATCCGAATCTTGATTTCCTCGGCAGTACGTTCGCCAATGACTAAATTATGAACTTTCTTAATATACTGAACGATCGCATCAGTCAGTTCATCTCCAGCAATGCGTACTGATTCACTGATTACCGTACCTTGAAGACTCAGCACTGCAACTTCTGTTGTCCCACCACCAATATCGATGATCATGTTGCCAGTTGCTTCAGCAACAGGTAGTCCTGCACCAATGGCCGCAGCTACAGGTTCATCGATTAAATAGACTTTTCTGGCTCCTGCTTGGTGAGCTGCATCCATCACCGCTCGTCTTTCTACTCCTGTGACGCCACTGGGAATACCAATGACAATTCGGGGTAGGATTAGAGATTTACCTTCATTTACACGCTGAATAAAGCTTTTGAGCATCAGCTCGGCGATATCAAAGTCAGCGATTACACCATCCCGCAAAGGACGCAGAGCAATCACATTTCCCGGCGTGCGACCGAGCATTTTTTTGGCTTCTTCTCCTACTGCTAGTGCCACCTTTTCGTTGACATCGATAGCAACTACAGAAGGTTCTTGTAGTACAATACCTTTACCAGATACATAAACCAGGGTGTTTGCAGTACCAAGGTCGATACCCATATCCCATGAAGTGCGAAAGTTCCTAAAAATACCCACGCGTCTGTAAGCCCCCTATGTGCGATACTTCTTGACTACAACGGTAAGAGTTAATCGTGCTTGATTCGATTATGTTTGTATCCTAAGTTGAGTAAATTAGACAATATTTTTATATGATTCCCAGAAATATTTAGTATGTCTCAAGCCGCGTACTTTTTGATATTCTCTGGTTAGATTAGTATATCCGTATATTTTTATGTGTTTCTCCAAATAATGTGTATAAATTTTCAAGTCAATTATATTGTTAACTGTTTAACACATTATTTTCAAGTCTTTCACAATTCGCTATGATGAAAGTCGAAATTGCTAAGTACGTTTGTACTGAAAGGTAACGCACATGAGTATTAATATTGTCACCCTTGTGGGTCGTGTAGGTGGCGACCCTGATATAAAGTATTTTGAGTCTGGTAGTGTGAAGTGTAGATTGACACTCGCGGTAAAAAGGCGATCGCGCAACAGCGATGAACCTGACTGGTTCACGCTGGAGTTATGGGATAAGACGGCTGAGGTAGCAGGTAATTATGTGCGTAAGGGAAGCTTAATCGGCATCAAAGGTTCCTTAAAGTTTGACACATGGAGCGATCGCCAAACAGGAGCAAACCGTTCTACACCAATTATTAGAGTAGACCAACTAGATTTATTAGGCTCTAAGCGTGATGGAGAAGGCGGTACAGGAGATATGTCTTCAGAACATTTTTAATTGGGCATCCCTTCTCTGCGAGACGCTACGCGAACGGCTCCGCCCTTCGACTACGCTCAGGACAAGCTCAGGGCAAGTGGGAATTGATTATTAGTCCTTTGCCTTTACAAATGACAAAGGACAAAGGACAAATGACAAATGACAAATGACAAATGACAAATGACTAATAACTAATTTGCAACGTCACCGATGCTTCTACTTGCTGTTCACCACCAACAATCGGGGTGGAAGCATCAGCTGATTTCGCAGCCTCAGCCCGTAAAAACATTGGTGGTGGTGGAGGCGTATTAGCATTATTAACTTGAATGCTGACTATTTCTTTGGATTTAAAACCCAAAGCACTAAAAACGGCATCAGCTTGCTGTCGCGCGTCTTGAGTAGCTTCTTTTAATGCTTGCTTTTGAGCCGCGGCGATCGCTTCATCATTCGCAACAAAACTAATGCCGTTAATTTGTGTTGCACCGGCTTTGACTGCATCATCCAATAATGTCCCAGCTTGTTCAACAGGAATACTAAAACTTACAGTGTTAGTGGCAGCATAGCCTGTAATCCGTTGCACATTATTGGTGTAGCTGTAAACCGGATTGAGACGAATACCGGTAGTTTGTAATTTTTCAACATTTTTGCTCTTGAGAAACGCAACCACCGCCGATGACCTCTGAGCGGCTTCTTGCTGTACCTCTTGAGCTGTTTTCCCTTGAATCTCCACTCCTAAATTGACTTGTGCCAGAGTTGTCGGAATTGTTTCCACTCCGCGACCCACTGACACTAAGGGTTCGCCACAATTTATCTTTTTCTTGTGCGAATGCAGGTAGTGCAAAAGTTGCACATACAAGAATTGCTAAAGGCAGTATTTTCCACAAGTTTCCAGACGGAAATTGAGAACCGGGTAAAGCGGCTCTAGTCATCATATTTGCACTCCTCAAAGTATCCACAGATGTTTTAAATAAAGGTATGTAGCAATCTGCTGGTGGTCGTTGAGAGCCAACAGCCACCACAAGTTTTTCACAACTTAAGTGCGATCGCTAAATACGATTTGTATGTTCTTACTTTGACACTGCGATCGTCAAAAGCGGAAATGGTTACATTTTTTGAAACTAAAAAAATTACACTAGTACTGCACAGGGTAAATGAAACGTTTACGCTGTATTCCTTTTGAATTCGGATTGCTTCACCATAGGATGTTTTTCAGAAACGCGTCAGAATCAAAGAGAAGGATTTTCAGAGAACCTAATGCATTTGTTAGAACCAATCAACTTCTCTTTTCCTCTGCTGGCTAGCGCAACACAAGCCGCAGACAGTTCAATGGTAGTAGCAGCAGTGCTACTAAGCTTAGTAGTTATTTATCTCGCCAGCAAAGTTGGTGGAGAGTTATCAAACCAAGTGGGTTTGCCGCCTGTTTTAGGCGAACTCGTTGGCGGTGTGGTAGTTGGCATCTCTGTTTTCCATCTTTTAGTCTTTCCAGAAGGCGGCACAGACAGTTCTAATTCTTTGATTGTGTCCTTTCTTCAAACCACTGCTGGTTTAACGCCTGAAGCTGCTCCAGCGGTGTTTGCAGCCCAGTCCGAGGTCGTTTCCGTTCTGGCAGAATTGGGTGTGATTATTCTGCTGTTTGAAATCGGCTTGGAGTCGAATTTAAAAGATTTAATGGCAGTTGGTATCCAAGCCACTGTCGTTGCAGTCGTGGGGGTAGCAGTACCCTTTGCCGCTGGGACTGTGGGACTGATGACTTTGTTTGGTATTAGCGCTGTACCTGCAATTTTTGCAGGGGCGGCTTTGACTGCTACTAGTATTGGTATTACTTCCAAAGTGCTGTCAGAACTGGGGCGACTCAATTCTAAAGAAGGGCAGATTATTTTGGGTGCTGCTGTAATTGATGACGTACTAGGAATCATCGTTTTAGCGGTAGTTGCCAGTTTAGCTAAAGACGGCGTGGTGGATGTCAGTAAAGTCATTTATTTGATTATCAGCGCCACTGGTTTTATTTTGGGAGCAATCCTACTAGGCAATGTTTTCAATAAGTCCTTTGTAGCGATCGCCGATCAACTCAAAACACGTGGTGGACTAGTAATCCCAGCATTCGTCTTCGCTTTTGCTATGGCATACCTGGCTGCTGTCATCCAGTTAGAAGCAATTTTAGGAGCTTTTGCAGCTGGTTTAGTTCTAGAAGAAACAGATAAGCGTAAAGAACTGCAAAGGCAAGTCTGTCCCATTGCCGATATGTTAGTGCCAATTTTCTTTGTGACTGTTGGCGCAAAAACCGATTTGGGAGTGTTAAACCCAGCAATTCCCGACAATCGTGAAGGTCTAATTATGGCAACTTTCCTGATTACAGTAGCCATTCTCGGTAAAGTAATCACAGGTTTAAGCGTGTTTGGTCAACCGGAAATCAACCGTTTAGCGATCGGTGTGGGGATGATTCCTAGAGGCGAGGTTGGGTTAGTGTTTGCTGGTGTCGGCGCTGCTAGTGGCGCTCTCTCGAAACCATTAGGGGCAGCAATTATTATGATGGTTATCTTGACAACCTTTTTAGCTCCTCCATTGTTACGATTTGTGTTTCCAGATCCAAAAACCGTGGACGGAAATTCAGAGCAACTAATTTTAGACAGTTCCTCTGGGACTTCGTTGGTAATTGAACCACCTCAATCGAGGGTGCCAGCATCAAATGACAGCAGCAATTTGGGAGTAACTCCAGATTCTGGCGATCGTTAATTATTGGGAATGGGGAATGAGGCATTGGGCGTTAGGAGTGCTGTTAGCGATAGCGGGGCGTTTAGCCCGTGCTGAGTTAGGAGTTAGGAGTTAGGAGTTTTGTTTATCTCCTTGTCCCCTCATCTCCCTCATCTCCCCCATCTCCCCCATCTCCCCCTGCTCCCCTGCTCCTCTCCTCCAATTGTGCAGTGGAAACTTCTATCCTCAAATCTCCGTCCCGTGTGATTGTAGAATAATCATTTGTTTATAATTTCTACCAGCATTCAGAATGTTACTTAATTTCTAGTCTCCCCTAGCTTGTGAGCCTTTATATGAATATTTTCCACATAATTGGGGAGTAACACCCATAAATCTTGCTAGATCGTTTGACAGTAATGGGAATTATTTAATCAGTGCATCGATGGCAGCAAAGAACAAACACTAATCAGTAAACAGCTATCAATTATCAGTTTTGTAGCCTTATTGGGAGTCAGAGTTTTCCACCTGTAAAGGTGGAATGTTTCGCATGGGGATTTAAACTTAATTTGAAACCCGATCGATGATTTTAAGTGTGTCTAAATACTAGTTTAAAAATCAAACAAGGGATTCAGAAGTCAAGTTTAGGTGGTGATAGTGTGATGATGATTTACCAATGAGTTGAGATATTGACGGCTCCCATGAATGTGAATTAGGAGAAAGGACTGTGAAATTACATTGGTTACTAGCCAGCACTATTGGAACTATCTTCATGCTATCGTCGCCAGCAATGGCCGCGAGACTTGAATCTTGGCGCTTTGATGCCAATCAAAACAGGCTGGAAATTAATACTGTGGGAGCAGTTCAACCCCAAGCACAACTAATTTTCAACCCAACTCGGTTGGTAATTGATTTGCCGGGAACTACATTTGGTCGTCCACAGTTAACCCAACAGGTGGGTGGTGGAATTCGCTCAATTCGTGTTGGACAGTTTGATGTAGATACAACACGCATAGTTGTCGAATTGACTCCTGGTTACAGTTTAGATCCGAAACGAGTGAAATTTGTTGGTACAACTGGCGATCGCTGGACGGTGCAATTACCGAAACCAGAAGTCGAAAAAGTAGCTTCATCTCCTAGAAGTGCTTACAGTGTAGTTACCCCAGACTCCGAACGTCAATCTAATATTTCAAGAGTTGCTACTACTACACGAGGGGCAACTCAAATTGAGAGCTTACAGGTAACAGGTGATGGGTTGTTCATTCGTACCAGTGGTGGTAATCCTCCGATTCAGGTAATTCGTAGCCGCGATCGCGCTACCATCTTCGTTGATATTTCTGGTGCATCTTTATCATCACGTCTGATGCAGCAGAGGAATATACCCGTTAACAAATATGGTATTAGCCGCGTCGAATTCACCTCATTGCAAAGCCAACCTCCTAGTGTCCGCCTCACTTTGCGGGTAGATAAAAATAGCCCAGATTGGCGAGCAAGTAATAGTAGCGATGGTGGTTTGATAGTTCTACCTAGTCGAGTTGTCAGATTGCCTGGAAGTAATAATTCGGACAATCAGTCAGAAGCCGTTTCCTTTCCCAATAGAGCATCTACCAATAACTCGCCAGCAACAATTGAGTCTGTGCAACTTGCTGATAATGGCAAACAACTGCTAATTAGAGGCAACCAACCTTTATCTGCTACGGGAACCTGGGATAGATCCTTAGGTATTTTCCGCGTCACAATTACCAATGCTAAGTTAGCTCCCAGAGTTATCGGGCCTACTTTTGCTCCCAATAGCCCCATTCTTCGGGTACGTCTCCAACCTCAAGCATCCAATACAGTGGTTGTTTTAGTTCAACCCGCAGGAGGAGTGCAACTTGGGCAACCCCAGCAAATCGGCGAGCAGCTTTTGGTACCAATACAAGGTTCTCGGCGAGTTGTCACCCTTCCCGGAAGACCACCCTTTGCTTTACCTGGGCTACCACCACCGAACCGCGGGCCATTCCCAGACCCCAAACAATCCAAACCCTCGACCCCTAATACAACCACAACGCCGAGTTACCAATGGGCGAGTGGTAGTTATTATTGACCCCGGACATGGTGGTAAAGACTCAGGAGCGCTTGGCATTGGGGGAGCGCGCGAAAAAGATGTGATCTTGCCTATTGGTAAAAGGTTGAGTGAGATTTTGCAGCAACATGGTGTACAAGTGATTCTGACGCGGGATTCTGACTATTTTGTTACTCTTCCGGGACGGGTGCAATTAGCAGAGCGAGCTAATGCTGATGTGTTTGTGAGCATCCACGCTAATTCCGCAGGTGCGAGTCGTCCCGATGTTAATGGCTTGGAAGTCTATTATTACGACAGCGGACTGGATTTAGCTCGTATTGTCCGTAGTAGTATTCTTCAAAGTATTAGTACTATCAAAGACAGGGGAGTGCGGCGAGCCAGATTTTATGTCCTCAGAAAAAGTTCTATGCCTTCCATTCTCGTGGAAACAGGTTATATGACTGGTCGACAGGATATGGCTAGGCTCCGAACTTCAGCTTACCAAAATCAAATGGCAGAAGCGATCGCTCGTGGCGTTCTTCAGTATCTAAAGAGAAGATAAGTAATTTAGTCTAAATTTCTAAATTGTTGAGTAAGTACATCTAATCTTTACCATTTTTATCCAATTTAGTAGTAAAACAATTTAAGTATTCTTGCGGCGGAATAAGAGCAGCTTCTTTGTTATTGTCATTTGATACTTTGCAAGTCAACAAATTTTGAATTTTAGACTGTTCTGCGGAACGCTACGCCTAGCTTGCTTCTTTGGAGGGTACGGCTACGCTCAGTCGAAGGATTTTAGATTTTGGATTTGTATCACTTACAACAGGTGTTAGTGTAGCAAGACCCTAGTCTGGCAGAAAACTAAAATCGGGAATCTAAAATCTAAAATTGGCAGTCAAATTTATATAGGCTAATGGCATGGCAAAATCAGAGGAGCGTGCTATATTTTACGCCATTAGCTGTGTCTTAATAACAGCGCAAAACTCAAGTGTGCGCGGTGACGGTGTGAGGATTTGCCAATATGTTGAGATGTTGACGGCTCCCATAAATGTGAATCAGGAGAAAAGACTGTGAAATTACGCTGGTTACTATCCAGTACTATTGGAACCATCTTCATGCTATCGTCGCCGGCAATGGCCGCGAGACTTGAATCTTGGCGTTTTGATGCCAATCAAAACAAGTTGGAAATTAATACTCAAGGGGATGTTCAACCCCAAGCACAATTAATTTTTAACCCGACTCGTCTAGTTATTGATTTACCAGGAACCTCATTTGGTCGTCCGCAGCTAACCCAACAGGTGGGCGGTGCAATTCGTTCAATCCGTGTTGGGCAGTTTGACGAACAAACAACGCGCATAGTGGTTGAACTAACTCCTGGTTATAGTTTAGACCCCAAACGAGTGCAATTTGTGAGTACAACTGGCGATCGCTGGACAGTGCAATTACCTAGGCCAGAAGCCGACAATGTACCCGCAAGAAACACTGAAGGGCAACCAGAACAAGCTATAGCCTCTGATACTTCACCCAGAACATCTACACCAACATTCCCCCCAAGGAATATTTATAATGTGGTGACAAGTGGCTCTGTAAATCCACAGAACACCAGATTGCTGAACAACAGAATGATTGTCGCCAAAGTTACTCAAATTGAGAACTTACAAGTCACTGGTGATGGTTTTTTTGTCCGTACCAATGGTGGTAATCCTCAGATTCAGGTAAATCGTAGCAACGATCAAAAGGCAATTAACATCGATATTACTGGCGCAACTCTATCACCAAGTTTAGAGCAGCGAGATTTGTCAATTAATCGCTATGGTGTTAGCCGTATCCAGTTCAGCCAGCTGCAAACTAGTCCATCTGTTGTTCGCCTGACTTTACAAGTAGATGAAAATAGTCCAAATTGGCGAGCAACCACTAGCAGTGTTGGTGGTTTTGTGGTTCTACCCAGTCGTGGAGTTGCTCAGTTGCCTGGAAGTAACAGTCCACGTCCCATACCACCAAGTAACACACCTGCTAGCATTCAGTCTGTACAACTGGCTAATAATGGTACACAACTGCTGATTCGAGCTGACCAAACTTTGTCTGCTACAGGAGGATGGGATAGAACCTCTGGTCTGTTCCGCATCACTATCAACAATGCTAAGTTAGCCCCCAAAGTCACAGGCCCGACTTTTAATCCTAATAGCCCAATTTTGCGGGTACGCCTGCAACCACAAGAATCCAATACTGTCACCGTCTTGGTTCAACCAGCCGCTGGAGTACAAATTGGGGAACTCAACCAAGTTGGCGACCAGCTTTTAGCTTTAGAATTACGGCGTAGTAGCAGCATCACACCGCCCATTGCTTTACCTCCTCTGCCATTACCAGACCAAGGACAATTACCAAATCCCATAGATAATCCCCGTCCAATCTCCCAGCCACAGCCACGCCCCTCAGTTCCCAGAGGGAAATTGCTAGTAGTTATTGACCCAGGACATGGTGGAAAAGACTCAGGTGCCCCTGGTTTGGGAGGACTTTTAGAAAAGAATGTAATTCTGCCTATTGGGAAAAGGGTAGGAGCAATTTTAGAGCAAAATGGTGTACAAGCGGTACTAACGCGGGATGCCGACTTTTTCGTAGAACTTCAGGGACGGGTAGATATTGCCAAGCGGGTTAATGCGACTTTGTTTGTCAGCATTCACGCTAATTCTGTTGATAATCGCCCTGATGTCAATGGGTTAGAAGTATATTATTTCGATAGTGGTTACAATCTGGCTGAAGTAGTTCGTAAAACCATTCTCCAGGACATCGGTACTATTAAAGACCGGGGAACCCGCAAAGCGAGATTCTATGTTCTGAGGAAAAGCTCCATGCCTTCGATTTTGGTAGAAACAGGCTATATGACTGGTTACGAGGATAATCCCAGATTGGGAACACCTGAATATCAAAATCGGATGGCAGAAGCGATCGCTCGTGGCATTCTAAAATACTTACAGCAGAGGTAATATAGTACAAATTACTAATTAAAGAGGTGGTATTTAAACTTCTTTGACGCGCAGAATTTAGTGGTCAATTTGGAGATTGTCTGCTAAATTCTGTATTTTAAATCTCAAAACCTAAAAATATATCTGCCTGTGTATTCATCTTCCATTTTTGAAGGGAATCTTGACGATTTTTCCAATCGAGAACCCCAACGTGCCCCAATTGGCATCTTTGATAGTGGTGTGGGTGGGCTAACAGTACTGCGACAAATTTATCGACAACTTCCCAATGAATCAATAGTTTACTTTGGGGATACAGCTAGACTTCCTTACGGAATTCGTTCACAAGCAGAAATTTTACGATTTACACGTGAAATTATTACCTGGCTACAACAGCAGGGGGTAAAAATGGTGATTATGGCTTGCAACACCAGTTCTGCCCTAGCCCTAGAAACCGTGCGTCAAGAATTCAGCATACCTATTTTGGGAGTAATCCTACCGGGTGCAAAAGCTGCGGTGCAGCAAGGAAAACGGATTGGTGTAATTGCCACTCCAGCTACAGCTAAAAGTAATGCTTATAAGCACGCTATTCTTGAAATTGCTCCCGATGTCCAAGTCTGGCAAGTTGGATGTCCGGAGTTTGTGCCATTGATTGAGCAAAACCGCATTCACGATCCTTACACTGCACAAGTCGCACGAGGCTACCTAGAGCCTTTATTAGAGCAGGAAATTGACACTCTAGTTCACGGCTGTACCCATTATCCCCACCTGACACCAGTACTGCGATCGCTCCTCCCCTCTCAAGTCCAGTTGGTCGATCCAGCTGTTCATGTTGTGGCAGCTTGTGCGCAAGAACTAGACTTACTAGGCTTAAAAAATACTCATCTACCATTACCAACTCGCTTCGCCGTCAGCGGTTGTCCGCAACAGTTTTCTCAGTCAGGAGTGCAGTGGCTAGGCTATACCCCAATGGTTGAAGAGGTTTCTTTCACCGATATCGCTATTTCCCAACTCCAATAAAACTATTTCAAAAGTGAGAAGTTAGGAGTTAGAAGTTTTGAATTAATAACTCCTCACTTCTAACTCCTAACTATTGACTATTAACTGCTTGAGTTACCTTTGTCCTTACTGATATCTCCTGCTTGTGTTTTCCTTCGGTAGATGAAGGGAAACTTGTAGGAACAGTCTTTGTACCCGTTCGCTTCGCCAGTGCTAATAACAGGTAGACTGTGAACAAATATCCAGAGGCTAAAATAAAAATCATCATAGGTATACTTCCGTAAATCATTGTTCTACTAGCACCCTTCTAAACGAATATAAAATTTCATAAAATTAGTAGAACCTCAGCCAAGCAAGTACATTCTTGATGACTGTAGTTTCCTATGGTAAAATTACCTATAGAGATAAAATCCTCTACGGACAAAGAATTTATGACCTAATGCGATTTCTTGCAAACCATAGATCCGACAGCAGTTAGCTTGCCGTTTAGCAATCTAAAACTACGATTCTCAGCGGTCTACTCGATCTGCTTTATTTTTGCTCAAACTGCTGGCAAAAGAGCAATGCTTGCGCTCTACGTGCGCTAAGTACGTGTAGCGGCTTCCCATAGGGATATCACACAGCTCCAAACCAAGAGTTTTACATATCGTAGGAAAAATTAAAGAATTTATTCCCTTAATCTAACCGACGAATATTTATTTTAGACTCACAGCCCCAATTAAGTAAAATCAACTAGTAGCTGACTTAACTTTTGGGCTGCGAATATCTTACAAAATTTAAAATTCCTATATTTTAGCGTAACACAACGACCCTAAATTTTGAGCTTATTGGGCTGCTAAATTTCAAATTTTTTGGAGAGCTACACCTCAATCTAGAGAAATTTAGCCTTGCCTCTTGGCGGCAAATTTGGATTACTTCATTTTTGTCAATAAGTAATATTGCCTAAATTATTTTTGGAACTGTGGCAATAAAGGTGAGATGAGAAACTACTTGACACAATTTAATGTAACCTGTGTTCCGTGTACTGAGAATTCATTTTTGAAGTTAGTTGAAAGTTTGAGTAACGACAAATTAAGTACAATTGCTTATTGACAAAAACCTTAACAACCTTAATTATCACCCATAGACTCATAAAAACGGGATTACCTGATGAAAACTTTGCGCTGGCACAGGGTTATCTTAAAATGAGTATAGGATATGTAAACTTTCGTAACCTAAGTCAGAGTCCGCCCATCCATGACCCCAGCCACCTCCCTGTTTACCCCTGTGGAAGCAGACCCTGCGATTACTAGCAGATAACCTAAAACAGCTAGTTGGAAATCGCCACCCCATTCTGTTTGCAGCAGCCGAATATTTATTCGGAGCTGGGGGAAAGCGTATTAGACCAGCAATTGTCCTGCTAATATCGCGGGCAACAATGTTAGAACAAGACATTACACCGCGTCATCGCCGCCTTGCTGAGATTACAGAAATGATTCACACAGCAAGTTTGGTACATGACGATGTAGTAGATGAATCAGACGTGCGGCGAGGCGTTCCCACTGTTCATAGTTTCTTTAACAGTAACCGCATTGCCATCTTAGCAGGAGATTTTCTCTTTGCCCAATCGTCCTGGTATTTAGCAAACTTGGACAATTTGGAGGTAGTGAAACTGCTCTCACAAGTCATTATGGATTTGGCTACTGGGGAGATTCAGCAGGGACTTAATCGTTTTGATGCTGGTATCTCTATTGAAACGTACATTGAGAAGAGTTATTACAAAACAGCTTCGTTAATCGCCAATAGTTCTAAAGCTGCTGCGTTACTTAGTGAAGTCTCGCGAGAAACTGTTGAGCATCTGTATAGCTACGGTCGTCATTTTGGTATAGCATTTCAAATTGTTGATGACATTTTAGATTTCACCAGTACAACAGATACCTTGGGTAAACCAGTGGGGTCTGATATCAAAAGTGGTAATCTGACTGCACCGGTTTTATTTGCTTTAGCCCAAAAACCATCCTTGGAAGTGCTGATTGAACGAGAGTTTGCTCAAGAAGGAGATTTAGAGCAAGCACTAGCACTGATTCAAGATAGTCAAGGTATACAGCAGGCGCGAGAGTTAGCTGCTCATCATGCTAAGTTGGCAATTGAACATCTTGCGGTTCTCCCACCCTCAGAATCTCACCAGGCATTGATTAACATTGCTGAGTACACACTGAGTCGCCTCTATTAAATCAGTTCTCAGTTCTTAGGTAGAAAGTGGGAATTTAGATGTAGGTGTGTTGTGGCTTCTGTAACCCACGGAAAACCTGAAATGTTGTGTTATGCAACGCTTTAACACACTGAGGTAGCTTTATGTTTAATTTAATCCACTTATTTAGCAAGTAGAAAGTGGGGTTTTGATTTGGAAGTTCTTAGGGATTTCTAAAAAATAAATTACTACTACTTCTGGGGTGGATAGTTTTGACTGAGCGTTCACTCTAAAGACTTGTCCGCTTTTGGTTACTGGCCACCTCACAATCAAGAATGAGATATTTTTTGATGTGAAAGTTCTTAAGTATAAAACTCTGCTTCACTAGGAAACTAAAACTTAAAAACGGAAAAATGTTCACTGATAACTATTTTTTAATCAATTTTAGGTTTCACCAAAAGTTGAGTCAGTCGTATGGTGTAACGGAAAGAAAAAATTTCTTTTTTCACTGATTTAGAAAACTTTTTTAAAGAAATTTGAGATTTAAAATTTTGGATGTGGGGTTGTATCTAAAAAATCCCACATCCAAATTTTTTCTATGCAATATCAGGGGGTATCTGTTTAGGCGATCGCTTTTGTCGTAACTGTTTCTGCATGAGTTTTTCTAGTTCAGTGCGTCGAACTTCGACGGTATGAGTGGTCTTACCCGGCGTCTCCAAAAAAACGATACTATCTACGGGTTCTAATGCCACCAATTGGAACAAAATATGGGTGACAGGAGTAATTTTAGCTAGCATTTGAGGGTCAAGCCCATCAGGGGAAATTAGAGAGACATCCTGTATGGTAGGGAAAGCGTAAATCACACGTTTTTCTAATCCTGGGTTAGCACGATTGCTCAATGTAGTTAAAACCCAGCTTGACTCCGAATTCTGGAGAATATAGTACTGGGAGTAGCGTAATTTTTGAGCGATCGCTCTCAGGGCAGGAGCAATTGCTGCAACAAGATGTGGTGTCATACCATCGCGGGGTGCATTGTCAATCAGCAATTGAATTTGTGCTTCTAAATCCATAATGACTTGTATACGACTCTTGGGTAATGGCAATAACATCTATCAAGTGTGAACAATCCCATCAGAATTGGGAATAATAAAATCAGCCATATCTTCAATATAGGATTGGCCTGCGTTTAGCTTATACGTAAAACCAAACTAGCCAATACCCACAGTCCTACAGGTTGTATTTAAGTTAAGTTAGGGTCTTTTGAAAACCGAGACTATGAATTCAGCCGCAACCGCAACTATTCCATCTGCAACTATTCTGGGAGAAAATTCTACAGGCGTGGAGGCGATCTTTCAACTCCTGTCCAAGGAGTTTCAGCAGTCAACCAAAGCTTCGGAACAGAATTGTCACGACGTAGCAAGACGTATTACCACCGAAGTCTACCGGATTTGTCATGAGAGTAAACGTATCCAAGCTTCTGGATCTGTAGAAAGCTCGGCGATGACCCTTGGCTCGGCATCGGCTGCAACAGTGTCTCAGGTACTATCAGTTGGGTTCAAATCGGGGCAGAGTCGAATTACACAGTACTTTGAGTGCAATTATTTATCGATACATTAATCCTCCTCAGAGACAATTGAGCTATCAAGGGCGGCTGACAATCATCGAAGATTTCCTCCAGAGTTTTTATTTAGAAGCGTTGAACGCTTTCCGGCGAGAAAATCAACTTGGTGCTACTTATCGCCCGCAGACGCTCTTGGAATTGTCCGAGTATATGGCATTTACCGAGCGCTACGGCAAGCGACGCATTCCCTTACCAGGGCGTCAGCAACAGCTAATTATCCTGCGCGCGCAAACTTTTTCCCAACAGCAGCCCCCAGAAACCAGCGTAGATATAGAACAAGCCGCAGAAGGTAGCAATAATGAAGGTGATGGTTCTTGGGAAGAGCCAGCAATTCACCAATTGCGCTCCACAATGGCAACGCAAGCCGAACCCGAACCCGAAGAAGACACCTTGCGTTCCGTTGTGGTTACGGAACTAATGAATTATCTCGAACAACGGCAACAATCTGACTGCGCTGATTATTTTTCTCTCCGCCTCCAAGATTTATCAGCACAGGAAATTGAATCGGTTTTAGGTTTAACCCCTCGTCAGAGAGATTATTTGCAACAGCGCTTTAAGTATCATTTAATTCGGTTTGCCCTGTTGCACCGTTGGGAATTAGTTCACGAGTGGCTGGAAGCTTCTTTGCACACCAATTTGGGTTTAACTCCCCAGCAATGGCAAGTATACACAGCACAGCTGGACAATAAACAACGGTCTTTATTAGAGTTGAAACAACAAGGACAAGCTGATGAAAAAATAGCAAAAATTTTAGGGCTGTCAATGGCACAACTGCAAAAACGATGGTTTAAAATTCTTGAGCAAGCTTGGGAAATTCGTAACTCATTAGTTTCCGGATCGGGTGCATCTACTCATGAATAGTGACTCAGAATCCTTACAACACCGATGTCTCGATTGGTTATTGACAGATGATGTCAAAAATAACGAGCAATCGGTAGAAAGTGAGGAAAATGACGGGGTAAAAAACCTCCTCAAAGAAGCCACTGCTTCAAAAAGCAGTGAGCCAAAATTAGGAGGAACGCCCCAGACCTTTCAACTGGGAGAAATTCCTACTGTGCAAGATCGTTTTCAAGCTGTCCTTAAGAATCGGTTACAAATCCAAGCCCAAGAACACCCACCGTTGTTTCCTTGGGAAACACAATTAATCGAATATCCTGATTTTGTTGATGAGCCTTCAATGACACTCGTTCCTAGCTGGGGATGGATGGTACAACAATCAAAGTTGACCTTGCCAACCCGCTTACCGGAAAAAGTTTTCCAGCAATTGCTAGAACAATGTCAGGCTTTAGTGACATCTTCAGTGCCATTGGGGGCAAAATTAGTTCAAGTGGTGGAGAACTTTTTTCCCAATGAGTCTCAAGCACTAAATGATATAGCTGGATTGGTGCTAAGAAGCACCTATCGGTCTGCAAGTACTCTGGAGACAATGCCCGCTATTCAGAGCGATTACTCAGATTTACAACCGCGTCAACAGATGGCTTTGTCGTTGCTAGCAGCTAAACAACTGCTGGAAAATCTGACTCTACCAGTTTCAGCAACTAGTCCAGTAGTAGAAAGACAGTGGCTAACCAGTGTTGGTGCTTTGAACATCAGAGTAGAATACCAGTCTCTAGGTAAACTTACGAAGTTGCTTGTTCAAGCTGAGTTACCTGTTAAAGGAACTTTGACGCTGCGGGGAAGTGGCACTTTAGCAATGACAACATCTTCGACTTCGGGATACTTAAATGTAGAGTTAGGCTGCGAGCAACTTAACCCAACTTATACCCTGGAAGTTGAATTTCCAGAAATAGACGAACAGCCGTTGTTGTTTGTGATTAATCTCACGATTTAGGTTAAATTTCCACCGCTAGCACACTATGTCAATCAACGCCGATATATATTAAGAGGATTTTCCTGGTTTTGAAGCTCATCCTATTTTTCAACAAACGGTCATTAGGGTGTCTACGAGAAGCAGTTATTACAAAGACACAGGGATGCGAGAATATGGGGACATGGGGATATTGAGAAAGTATTTGATTTCTCAATTCACCGCATCACCCATTTCTCGTGTATCTCCATCTCTACCACCTATCCATAATTAATTTTTTTGACACAGTACTAGGGTAGGCAATTACGTCCCCCGCATTGTGTTTTTTGCATCTCCATCATTGCTTCTACTAGACTCAAATGTTTAATTTATCCAGGATGAATCGGTTTTGGCGTATCCCTGTAGGTAATTTCTGGCGGCAAAATCCGCAGGGTTCGCCTTTGATTGAAGTGGAAGATTCAATTTTTTTGCGGGTGCTGGTGCTAGCGTTGGTTATTTTGGGAATTGTGGCGACGGATATTGCTGCTGAGACTTCATTCAGTTTTTGGGCGTTACCCCTGAGTGGTGTGGGTGCAATTTGGAGTTATTATCGTCGCCGCGATCGCAATGTTGCAATTAAATTCTGCATCGCCATTGGAATGTTAGTAGCACTGGGTGCTTTCTTTGGGCGATTAGTCGGAGAGTTGAATGATACGCGGTTGGGTTTGGCAGAGTTATTAATTCAACTCCAGGGTCTTGCATAGCTTTGATACACCCCGCCGGAAAAATTTGGGCTATTCGATTGTTATAGGACTGATTTTATTGGGTGTAGCAGCAACTCTAAGTCAGACTTTAGCATTTGCACCTGTGTTGCTGTTATTTTTAGCGATCGCTCTGCCAACTCTAGTATTAGATTATCGTTCGCGCTTGGGTTTGCAGCCATTAAAAACTCAAAAGAAAAAATTCAATCAGAAGAATTCCTCAAGTCTTAATTTTAAATTTTTAATTCTAACTTTTTTGCTAATTGTCGGTTTGGGACTGGCAATTTTTGCTGTTTTACCGAGATTCCCCGGCTATCAGTTACGGAATTTTCCTGTAAGTTCTGCTATTCAAGTAAAAAATAATTTTACAGGACGTAGTATCATTAACCCCGGTTATGTCCGCCAAGGGAAGGGTGAGAATCAAGGCAGTGGTAGCGGTGGTACGGCACAAAATAAAACAGGTGAACCAGGTAAAGTAGATAATAATTTTTATTACGGCTTTAATAGCCAAATGAATCAAAACCTGCGGGGGGAGATGAAACCCAAGGTTGTGATGCGGGTGCGATCGCAAGCTGAGGGTTTTTGGCGAGTATTAGCATTCGATCGCTATACAGGTAAGGGATGGGAAGTTTCTCGCAATGAAAATGTGACGACTGTTAGGCGATCGCCTTGGTCTTACCAAATTTTTCTTTCCCCATCTGTACTCACTGGTAAAACCCAAGAAGTAGTACAAACTTATACAGTGGTGTCGGATTTGCCTAACCTGATTCCGGCGATGACTTATCCCAAAGAAGTTTACTTTCCAGCACCAGTAATCGCTGTTGATAAAGAAGACGGATTGCGATCGCCTGTAGAATTATCAGAAGGTTTCACCTACACAGTAATTTCTGAAGTGCCATACCGCGATCGCACTAAATTAGGTGAAGCTTCTACTAAATATCCGCAACAAATTAAAAAGCATTATCTGCAAATTCCTCCCGAAATTGCCGAAAAAGTCCGGCAACGTACCGAAGAAATCCTCGCTAACTACAATCAAGAAAAAGTCGCAAAATCTGCTAAAAGCCTGGATTCACCCTACGAAAAAACTCTCTATTTAGCTCAATATTTAAAGCAACGCTACTCTGTTCCTCAAAATCCCTTAGAACTACCTTATTTGAGTGAAAAAGAAGACTTGGTAGAAACTTTTTTGTTTAAGCAAAAAGGAGGCTATCCAGACCACTTTTCAACAGTTCTCACGGTGATGTTGCGTTCCATTGGCATTCCAGCGCGGTTGGTAGCAGGGTTTAGTGCAGGAGAATTTAATCCATTTACAGGGCTATATGTTGTCCGTAATACTGACGCTTATGCGATGACAGAAGTGTATTTTCCGAAATATGGTTGGTTTGCCTTTGATCCTATTCCCAATCATCCTCTGATACCACCTTCAATAGAAGACACTCAGACTTTTAGCGTATTGCGCCAATTGTGGCATTGGGTTGCTGGCTGGCTACCTTCTCCGGTGACAGGTTTGTTGAATAATATATTTGAGACAATATTTAAGTGGGTGATTAGAGCGATCGCTTGGTTTTTAGCTTTATTCTCTCAAGGTTGGTTCGGCGTGTTAACTGGCTTAGTCTTGTCAACTACAGCAGCTTTCTTCGCTTGGCTGGGTTGGGGTCAGTGGCGAGAGTGGCGCAACCGCCGATGGTTAAAGAAATTGCCAGCAATGGAGAGCCTTTATCAACAAATGCTGCAATGGACAACTCAAAAAGGTTTAGGCAAACATCCAGCACAAACACCTTTAGAGTATGCCAGAGTCTCATACCAGCATCATCCTATAGCAACTGCTGAGGTTATAGATGAAATTTGTCAAGCTTATGTTGGCTGGCGTTATGGCGATCGTACACCTAACTTGCAGCGATTGCGCCAAAGATGGCAAGGTTTGAAAAAAGCTGCTAAGTAGATTCAAAATATTGTTTATTTGTATCGAGGTGTACTCTCACATTTTGAATATGTCCATCTACAGGACTTATGAAAACGATAGCCTCAACCCTGATTGTCAGGTAGTGGCAATTCATTAATTGCCCTACAGTGTGTAATTTTGAGTAAGTCCTGTATCTAGAGTCATCGGTAGAAATCATCAATTGGCGACTGTTGGATATGTAGCCCTCCAGTGTGCGGTTCCTGCACATAGGTTTTTGGTGGTCGAGGAAGTCTGTCGATACAGATTTGTGAACAAGCATTAACAAGAAGGGGCAAAACATCCGTAGCTACCGGAAGAGATATCCATACTTGATGTAAATTTGGAGCTATGACAAGAGCATTACATACACTGCACTTTATGGAGGAATCTGCCTCCACAGTTTTTCCTACCGGAAGCTTGGGAAATGGCGGGCGAAACTTGTAATTCCCATAAAGAGTACGAGTACTGACAGTACTATGCTTTAGTTTTTTGCAACGAGTAATTTCATAGGGAAACCAATGTAATCGATGGGATGTGTAGGGAGTAAACGTTTCTAAATTCGTCATCTCACCGATTTCTGGAGGTATGCGAACAAGATTGCTCCCGTACAGCATCAAGTGCTTAACAGATTTTAGTTTCGATATTGTCGAAGGCAGCGTGATAATCTGACTCCAGTCATCCCAGCCTATTTCACGTCCAGGGGCAAATTCTTCTCGCTCATCTGCGGATACAACCTCCACAAGCTCTAATAATCGCTTCCATGCATCGCACTCAATATCTTGATGCTCTTGATGCAGCTTTATCTCAGACCATTTATTGCCCAAGTAGTAAGCTTGGAAACACTTGCATGAAGGGCGGTTATTCATGTGTTCCTTTAGAGGACATAAAGCCTAGATATTATAATATGACCAACATTGACCTCAATCTCGCATCTGCATCAAATTCCTTGAAGAGTAGCGAAGCAAACCTTAGTAAAACACACCTGCACCAACCAACAGCACAGTAGTTGACCCCAGCCACTGCTAGCACAGCATGAATTAAAGATAGCGATCGCAATGCCTCAATTGGCAAATAAGTCACCAATCCAGCCGGAATCAACGTGTACAAAAGTAGTTTCACCGTTCCCTCAAACAAAGTTGCTCGATAAGTACTGAAGGTAAGAATGGCATTTCGCCACTGTTGTGTCAGTCCTTTGGAATTGCGTAGATAAAAGCTGAGGCTACCCTTCAAAATATTAAAGCCGACAACATCGCCACTGAAACTGTCAATCCAGTAAACAACGCCAAATGCACCGCATCAGGCTTGACAAAAAACCAATCAATTCCATATCCAAAAAGCAATTCTGCTAAGTGTGCATTTCCATAAATCTAGCAATAGCTAGATGCTGAAATTCTCTCAAAGGCTATAATTTACATCTGTTGCACCGAGAGATTAACTTGTGGATGTCATATTAGAACGATCGCACGAATTAAAACAAGCCTTAGTTGATTTTGTCCTTGATGCTGAAGGCGAACTGGCACAAGCGCTGGAAACTTATGCAGCAGAACAGTTGCGCCGTGGAAGTGGGGATAATACGCAGCAGGACTTAACCATCGATAGCTTTTTGACAGACGGGAAAGTTGGTGATAAGTCACCATTAGACTTGTTTATCGAAAGCCATCCAGATTTAGCAGAAAGCGATCGCAGACTGATAAACAGTTGGCATCATAGTTTTATTGGCTTGTTTGCCATCACTAATATTTTACCTGATGGCTTTGAATTGACAAACTGGTTAACAGATAAACGCTACATTGTCAAGCCAAACAATACTCAAACATTACAGGCAATATCTCGGTTAAAAGTTGGAGAAATCCTGCTAACTCGCATTTCTCCCGTTACCGATAGCTACTGGACGTTTTCTGGCCCCTACACAATAATGGGTAAATTAGGTAAACCAAAACTTGCCGTAGCAATTGGTAATTTTAAGGAAAACTATAAAAGTAATCTTTATAGCGATGCTCCAGACTTGCTAGAAGAAGCTTGGCAGTCAGTAGAAAAATATCATCAGCAGTTTGTGGACTTTTTTGGCACTGATGAAATCACACTACCTGGATACCAGCTGAATAAAAAAATAGCGGAATTTCAAGAAGTAATTACTGAGAAAACCTTTGCAGCCGCAGGAATTGATACTTCTAAATCTCTGGCGGAAGTAGCAGAAGCAGCTGGAATTGGCGACGAGGAAATCAAAGCAGCCGCACAAGAATTTGGTGCAGATTCCAATGTAGTCTCTGAGATGCTTAACAGCAAAAGCAGCAAAAAAATGGTGATGCCAAAGGTTGATTTGCCTGCTGAACTCAAGAAAGCAGAACAGGTAACGGCTCTCTCTCATCCTCGTTGGGGACAAATGTTTTTACCAACATATAGTAAAGTACAAGCAATCTTATCGGCAGAGGATTGGCAAAGTGTTCAAGGAGCGGAAAAACTAATTCGCTACTACCTCGAAGATAAAAGTATTAATGCTTTTATTTGGCATCGATTAGCGCAACAGTATCCAACTCAATTAGAAAATGTGTTGCAAACATTTTTGCAACGTCCATTTAGGCTTGAAAGTGACTTGGATACACTTTTGCAAGAATTCCACAAACCTATCGAGCCAGAGTTGCCAGACATTGCCAGTGTACCCATACATTTGCATAACTTATTTCAGGAAGCTTTAGGAGAAGTTAACAAATCTAAGCCCAAAGGTAAGGGGCAACAAAAGCCAGCAAAGGGTTTTCAACGAGGTTAATAAATATATGCAACATTTTACCCTACTCATTTAGGGTTCTATGGTTTCTTTTCTTAAAATCGTTTTTAGGAGTGTATAGCTAGCTGTGCGCTCCCACAGAGTATTGTCTGAAATCACGATCAAAAACGAGATCGAGGCTAGCTACTTATATTTAAAGATCGGAAGATAACAGGTAAACAATCTCATCTACAATTTCTTCTGGACTCTCAAGCTTGACTAGAAATCGATTAAAACCAGCATTCAAAGCTTTATAGCTTGAGACTTCCCGTGTATAAGAAGTGATAGCGATCGCAGGCAACTGTCTTAAGGATGGGCAAGAATGTACTCGAATTTGCTCAATTAACCAATTTCCATCGCGATCGGGCAACTTCATATTGCACACCAGAATATCGGGATGGAGCAATTCAACTAAGGCAAGGGCTGCTTCTGCATCGGTTAAAGCCATAACCTCCGCACCAGCTGCTTCCAAAATGAAAATGAGCAAATCTGCAATATCTGGCTCATCCTCTACCAGTAAAATCAAGATTCCAACAAGCGGCTGAAGCGAATTTAACTCAGTTTCTTGATTGATTTTTTGATTCGTTGCCATATCGTCCTCTTATTAGCTATCTACTTAGTCTGCTATTTCTATTGCAATGCATAGAACAAAATAAGTATTCAGCCTAAATATACAAACTTGGAGTGAAAAGCTTGAGAACAGGCTTTAATTATTTTTTGGTAATAGGTACTTGGAGATTACCCATTACCCATAACTCATCACCGAGGTTCAGCTTGAGTTAAGACTGTTAATACTTGCGGAGGTGTAGCATCTGGCGGATAGAGAAAGTCAACTTCTACTAAAGAGCGATCGCCTGGTTTCATCTTTAATAAAACTAACGGTTCCCCTGGTTGACCTCTCTTTTGTACTAAATGCACAAATTGAGTTTGCAGCTGATTTTGGTCATTTTTGTAACGTACTCGCACTGTCCCTCGAAAAAATACTTGAGGATCTGGTGTACTCAAAAAGCGTAATCCTGGTTTGACTAACCGATCTTCCTTTAGTGGTGTTTGTATGGATACACTAACAGTTTGAGAACTTTGAGTATTGTTGTATAGTGGCAACTTGAGATTATATTGAATTCCATAGTTACCATGAGCGCGATATGCGGTGTCAGGATAGCGCACCAGCATAGGTGCACTTTGAATTTGACCAGTTCCTAATGTACCGCCATGCACGGTATTCAGAGCGTAAGAAAACACTTGACCAGACTGGGGAATAGTTAAATACTTGGCTTTAGGATTATCTACTAATAAGGCTCTCCATCGCGAACCACCAACCACTCCCGCAACACGCCCATAAATTCTTGGCTTGCCAGTTTCTTCTAAGGGAGTGGGAGTTTTATCTCGCGGCACAGCCAAATCGCCATTATCTAGTAAATTCTGCCACTCTTCTAAAGTGGGCGATCGCTCGCTGCCATCAGGATTCTCGCGTGCAAACATCGCTAGGCTAGCTGCATAGACAGTGCCATCACTTTGCAGTCGGATGAATGTAGACCCGACCATTTAAAGGTGGTGTCAATCCCTGTACAGGAATTGGTAAATTGAGTAACATCCGACTTTGCTTTGGTGGAATCTCAATTTGGGCAGGAAAAATCTCTTGTCGCACTCCCCGAAGCACATCAGACATAACGCGATCGCCAGGACCTGCAAAAATTTTACCTAAAGGATTTTGGCTAAAGGATGGTAATTGAATAAATGGTGCATCCGGTTGGCTTAAATAACTCGCCGCCTGCCAAATATTTACTTTCACCGATTCCGAACCAGGGTTATGCAAAATTATCCCTAAATAAAGAGAACGCAAATTCTCTGGTGGTTCAGCCTTCGCAACATGATGGGCAAAAATATCAAATCGTCCCCGAAAGGGAAAATTTAGATGCGCTGTTGGCACTTTTTTCCCATCTGGTGGAAACGTGGAAAGTAAAATTCCTTCTTTCAAAACTAATTCTGGACTATTGCTGTTAAAGGTTGGCACTGTATCCAATTGACCTGGTAAAGGACGTACTTCTTGTGGTTGTACGACTTCTTCAGGTGGTAGCGTGGCAGGAGTTGATTGGGCAATTGGGAAAATTAGTAACAATGGCAACATATACATAGATATTTCTTTCACCATACAGACATTAACAACTTGATGAAAGTGCCAGTTTGTTAATAATTAATACGAAATCGGCAAGAATCCCCATCAAATTTTCTTGATTGAGAACCGGAACGTGGACAAAAATACAACGTGCCGTGAGTTTATTTTGGCTTAAGTATTCCAACACTGAATAGTAAAGACCTTCGCAAACAAATTTCCCACAGTCGTAGCTAATTTGAATTTTTGCTGCTCCCGCCACTAATTTTTCTAAATCAACTTCTGTCTGTAAAACAATTTCTTCGCAGCTAGCACCTGCTTCCACACTTAATTGTGTACGGCTTGCAGCCATGCCACAACAGATGATGTAATCAGGTTGGATTGCCTTGATTTTTTCCATTACCTGAGTACTGGCAAGTTGCACATCTACGGGTAACTGGCGTAAAAAAGTTAAATCATGTGGTATCAACTCAAGTTTGCTCACTTCAAGTAATAAATCATCAGAAGAATTTGACTGTTGATCTTTTAGCCAAGTGTCAAAAGAAGTTAATAGAATTCTTTTCTTCATAACAAATATTATTTAGAATAGAAAAACCCTCCATAATAAATTTACAAGGAGCAGGTAAATGCCAGTAATTGCGGTCGTAGATTATGAGATGGGAAATTTGCACTCAGTTTGCAAAGGCTTGGAAAAAGCTGGGGCAACTCCTAATGTTACTTATTCTCCAAAGGAATTAGAGCAGGCAGATGCTATAGTCCTACCGGGAGTGGGAGCATTCGATCCAGCAGTGCAACACCTGCGATCGCGTGGTTTAGAACAACCTATTAAAGAAGCGATCGCATCTGGTAAGCCTTTTTTGGGAATTTGTTTAGGATTACAAATTCTCTTTGAATCAAGTGCAGAAGGTACCCAACCAGGACTAGGAATTATCAAAGGAAAAGTGCGGCGGTTTCGTCCAGAAGCTGACATAACTATTCCTCATATGGGGTGGAATCAACTAGAAATCACTCAACCAAAAAGTATTTTGTGGGAGCATTTACCGTCCGATCCTTGGGTATATTTTGTCCATTCCTACTATGTTGACCCAATAGACCCGTTAATCCGTGCAGCAACTATCACTCACGGTACTCAAACCGTCACAGCTGCGATCGCTCACGAAAACCTGATGGCAGTACAATTTCACCCCGAAAAATCCTCTAATATCGGATTGCAAATTCTGTCTAATTTCGTTGCTCAAGTCCGCGAAAAAATTCCTGCCTAATTATTTTGTCATTTGTCCTTTGTCATTTGTTAATAAATGAAAATGACCATCTACCTTGAATTAATGCCAATGCCCTATTTGGCCTATGCCCCATGCCCAATGAATAATGAGCCTGAGAATTTACGGTAATCGCCAGCTAAAAACTTTACCAGGGAAAGAAACTAGACCCACTAGTGCGCGAGTCAGAGAGGCAATCTTTAATATTTGGCAAGGAGAAATTGCTCTTTGTCGCTGGCTAGATTTGTGCGCCGGTACTGGTTCAATGGGCGCAGAGGCTTTGTGTAGAGGAGCCAGCGTAGTAGTGGGAATTGAACAATCGAGCCGAGCCTGTGCCACCATCCAACAAAATTGGCAGCAGTTAGCTAACGCTGACCAAGAATTTCGAGTATTGCGGGGAGATATTACCCAGCAGTTAAAGACTTTATCAGGTAAACAGTTTGATAGAATTTACTTCGATCCACCTTATGCCAGTGGATTGTACCAGCCAGTATTAGAAGCGATCGCTCACCATCAACTTTTAGATTTTAGCGGCGAAATTGCAGTTGAACACGCCTCACAAGGTTGGACACCGCCAGAGATTCCCGCTTGGGAAATTTGCCGCCAGAAAGTTTACGGCAACACATCACTTACTTTCTACAGAATTCGGAATCAGGAATTAGGAGCAGATAAAGGAGATGAAGAACAATATGACTCCTAACTCTTGGAAAGACTTGGGTTAATCGCGTCTCTACTCCTAACTCTTGTACAGACGCGATTAATCGCGTCTCTACTCCTAACTCCTAACTCCTAACTCAGCACTCCCTCATCCCCCCAGCTGATTGGGGCGCTTGTATTGCTTATATGCAGCGTAAAAAAGTCCAGCGAGAGTTACGAAAACTAGACCAAGGACAATACCTGATAGCAGGGGTTCAACCACTGTAAATCTCCTCTTTGTAATTATTAAATATTCGTTGCCTGTTTTTGATTTTACCAAATTTCGTATGAATCCTGCGCCCTACAGCCCTTTGGAGTGCGACTGGTCACAAAAAAATAGTCTTCTGTGCTTGCAGACACAATCAAGAACTTTTAAGCTATGTGTAGGAAATGAAAACTTTTTAGCACACCTAGACTTTCAGAGCAAACCTTTTGGATAACCAGATTACCAAACCTGAAATTTTGATTCAGCGGATCGTTTTATTGACGCTGGCTATACTGCTAGCAGTCCCTTTGGGCTTTTTTGGTGTTCAGTTGGTTCAAGCCTCCGATCCATACGTCAAGAGTGTTCTATCCCTAACAGGAAACCCAGTTCAAGGACACGCGATATTTCAAATTAACTGTGCGGGTTGTCATGGCTTGGAAGCAGACGGGCGAGTGGGGCCCAGTTTGCAAGCTGTTTCAAAGCACAAGTCTCGGTATGGACTGATTCACCAAGTGATCAGTGGTGAAACACCGCCAATGCCAAAATTCCAACCTAGTCCTCAAGAAATGGCGGATCTTTTGAACTATTTAGAGTCTTTGTAGACCCTAAGAATTTTTGGTTCAGGACTTACGCAACTGACACAAGCAATGGTGTGCGAAGCGCACCAAGCACCCAAAAACTACACAGAAGACATAGCAATATCTGGACGTTTTAGTTGCTCAATTAAATAATTAAAAAGCAATTTGTGCTTGAGCTTGTAAATATCAAACACATTCTGGGTAATTAAATACTTATGTACTACTGGCTAGCGATCGCACTGTGCCAGTTGCGTAAGTCCTGTTTATGAGCAAATTCCGTTAAGATACTTAGCCTAAGTTACAGTTTATGAAATTTAGGTTTTTTGTCGATTCGCGCAATACCTGCGGCGGCTATGCGTAAGCAGATCGCAGATTTAGCTGAAGAGGCGAGAAACATCAACGAAACCTTCATGAAGACTAACAATATTTGAAACTTCTGAATACATGCTTCCGACTTTACCTGATTGATGGGTAAATAAATTATGGCAACCCACAATTATTAGTAGTTCTTGAGCGCGAGAAAATGCAACATTTACCCGTTCTGGTTTCTTCGCAAATCCCACATCTCCATTGTTATTATTGCGAACCATACTGACAATTACAACAGGTCTTTCCATACCTTGAAATCTGTCTACTGTACCAGTACGAATTTCTAGCGAAGGAAAAAGTTCAGATTGCAGACGTTCATCGATTTTTCTCAATTGAGCGCCATAAAATGTAATTACGGCAATTTCTTTTTTTGGTTCCCCATTAGCAACTTTAGAAACCCAAGTATTTTCAAACTGATGACACAAACGTTCAATCGCATCAATTTCTGGAATATTAAAGTAAGAAGTTCCGTTTCGTTGCTCTAAAAACTGATTTTCTATAGGCGTTTTTACCCAAATAAGATGCTGAGATTCTTGGATAATTTCGCTTGCTAAATGATGTGCGCGTTTTGTGTCCGCCTCTAAAATACCAGATTCTAGTTTACCGTCATAAAATTGATTAATTGCACCCATAATAAATGGATGCATTCGATATTGTATAGTTAGCATTTGTTTGATGCTTTCATCAGCAGATTCAAACTGACTTTTAAATAATGATTCTTCTAGGAATTGTAGTTCATCTCGTGTATTGCCAATTGTTTGAGCTACTTCTTCTAAAGTGCTAGTATCAAGCATGGGTGGTAATTGGCGATGATCGCCTACCATTACTAGCTTTTTGCCTTTCAAAGCTGGGATTAGTAACTCTGGTGGAGTACACTTACTAACTTCATCAATAATGACGACATCAAAAGATTTAAATTCTTCTGAAAAACCTCTATTTGCAGCCTGAACACAGGTGATTCCGACGACATTGGCATTATCTAAATATATGCGCCTTAAATCGTCGCGTAGGCGTAGCCCGCCGCAGGCATCGCCTTCAGTTGGCTCTCTTAATTTTCCTATCCAATCTTGAACAAAATTCTGATATTTATTAAGATAATTTTCTTCTGTCTGGAGTTGTTGCTGCCAAGATTCAAACTGAGTATTAATCTTGCGTAAAAACTTTATACTAAATAAGTCTGCTTGGGAAATTTCTGGTTTAAATTTATCAGGTATTGTTTGCCATTCTGTCAACCACCAACTTCGTTCTTGCCTTAGGTTTTCTGATAGCTGTGGTTGTGATTTTTGTTCTACCTCACGTAGATTAGTTTGTAATTTTTGTAGATGCTGTAGAGAAGTTTCAGTTTTTTCTTGTAGCTTTGATAAATGCTCTTTTAGAGAATGTTTAATTATCTCCAGTACAGCAAAAGGTTCTAATGATGAGATTAAAGTTTCAAGCTGACTAATGGAAGATTCCCAGTAATTTGCTTGATTTGCAAATTCTTGGGGATGCTCCCAAATATTTGATTGTGTTGCCAGATATCTTTCAACTAAAATACGTAATTTAGAAGGGATATTTTTTTGATTAAGCTCCTGCAAGATATTAATCACTCGTCCAAGTTGGAAATTAGCATCCTGCTGTGCTTTTTCTACCTCAGCTTGAGTAATAGATATTTGCTGTTGGCTAACTTTATTTTTCTGAAGTTCATTTAATTGTCCTTGTAGATACTGAAGTTGTTGCTCGGTTTCCGTTTTGACTTTTAAAACGCATTGACGCGCATTTGCAAGGATAACATCTAACAATTCTTGGGTAATGCGGGTGAGAGTAGAGTCGATATTATTCCATTCCCATGATGTACCATAAGTCCGTTGCATTCTAATTAAGAAAACCTGGGTATTCTCAACCAGTAATTTTCGTTGTTTGGGGTTGAGTAGCTGATAATTGTTAAATTGTTGATAGGTTTCTTGCCATTGGGTGCGATCGCTGTTTGATAGCACCATTGGAATCTGGCTAAAATTTTCTTGTAAAAAATAGCTAAAATTATGCTGTTTACCCCGCCTGTCGGTAAAACCTCCATCTATTTCATAAGCGATCGCCTTTGCTAATACTTCCCATTCTGGTAGATTTATTTGATAATTTTTTGGTACTATTGGAAGTTTTAATGTATTAGCAAACATCAATAAACCTAGCGGTAAGTCAACTAAATTTTCTGTGAGTGGTACACCTGATTGATAACATTCTTTTAAAGTTTGATAGAGATGAGAAGGTGCTGTAGATTTCCATTCTTTAACTGCTGAGATAATGTAATCTATTTCCCGTTTGCGGTTTTGCCATATCTGGATTGTTTGCTGTATATTTTGCAGTTTTGTATGATATTGCTGATAATCTGGTTGTAACTGATTCAACGAAGCGAAATTTTGTTTGACAACCTCCACTGATGCTGCAACTTCTAAGATGGCTTTACTTGCTTCTTGAGCATAAGTCAAAGAAGTTTTAAATCCAGAAATTTCTATTGCTACAGTTTTACGCAACCAAGCTGCTAAACCAAAAGCACCAAGCGCCGGACGCACAAAACCAAGCTCATCAGTATATTTGATGATTTGACGAACATTTGCTAAAAACTCTTCTATTAAACTGTTACCTTCTGTGTAGGGTTTAAGAAGTGGCAAGAAATCTGTAACTTCTGAAGCTTCCCAGTTGATATTTGGTAAAGTCTTTAATATATTTTCTAATTTTACAATTAGTGATTCAACCTCGTTCTGTTTATCTACAGTTTCGTTGTAATCTTTTTCTTGATTTTGAAAGTTTACCTCTAGTTTTATCTTATTTTCATTGAATTTAGTTTGTTGCTGATTAAATTCTTCCTCTGCTTGGAAGTAAGCAGTAAATCTTTGTGATGATGCCAGTAAGTGAGTGAAAATTTTAATATTTTCTAGCCGTTGAATCAGATTATTTTCGCAATCAGTTGCAGTATTTTCTAGCCATCTGCCAATTACTTGGTCTTCTAAAAATGGCTGTCCTTCTTCCCCAACTTTTTCGGCTTTACCCTTGCGTACAGCGCGAATTACTGGGTTGTGAACTAATCGACTCAGGGCGTTATCTACTGCTAAATTGGCTTGAGAAGCAATTAGAGTGCGTCCACCGCGAAGGGCAATTTGATAGCAAATCTCGGCAATTACGGTAGTTTTCCCAGTACCTGGCGGCCCTTGGATAAGAACAAGATCCTTAGCGGCAAGTACCTTTTCTACTGCTGCTTTCTGTCCAGGATTTGCAGAAGATAATAATAAATCTTGTGGTTGAAGTTCAACAGTTGTTTTGATTTCTCTAGCCTGAGAAGCATCGAATAAAAAGTTACCTAAGTAGGGATTTTGGGTATAACCATTATTCAAATCATCTAAAGCTTTTTTCTTGCGCTGAATCTGCTGAATATCACCAACTGCCTCGAAACACAAAAATCCGCTAGCTGGTAATTTATAACGCTCTGTTGCCATGAATTCAGCTAAGTCGCGTTCTAGTCTGAGGCTGATAATACCACGGTTGATATCAACTTCTTCAACAGTTCCTAATTGACGACCGCTAATCCAATTTTTGCCTACAGGAGCAGTTTCAAAAAGTTTTAAATCTTCGTTTTTTGTGCGGATTGCTCGTTCCCAAAAATTATCTACATCAAGGGAATTTTGATAAAAGCCGTCAAGGGTAGCTGAGTTTACATCAATTTCAAAACTGATTCGCCTTTTAAAGTTATAGTTATGATTTACGTAACGCACACAAAATTGACGAGCTTTAGCAATTTTTTCCTCAATTTGCAAAAATGCTTTCCAAGCTTTTAGCTGATGTTCTGTAGGCACATTTTCGCCACAAACTGGCGCGGTAGCGATGCGCTTCAATGTCGCTGGCGGAATGTCGAGATGATGCTGATGATTAGCCAGTAAACGCAAGCGACAAGGTATAGCATAGCTGTCGGCGTGTCCCCGTGAGAGTTGTAACAACTGAGCCGAAAGTATTTTTATACCATCGCGTCCATCTTTTTGTACAGCCGCTCTAAATCCTAATGTTTTTCTGAGCTTGTCAAGTCTTGCGGGTAATGGAAAATCATCGGAGTCTGTTGCTATTGTCAAATCCCAGATTTCCTCTCTTGTTTCTTTCCCCGCACCTTTGCGACGCACATAAAATAGAGAGGGCTTTTTACCGACACATTCATACATTAACTGATTGGCGCGATCGCGCCGCTCCCTAAAATCGGAATATGATTTCAAGGCAGCCTCACCTTCAAGATGGCGGATAAAGCTATCAATTGCTGAAGCTATAAATGTATAGCCCCAATCTTCAGAGGTGGTTTTAGTTTTCGAGGATTTTGCTGTTAGTTTATTTATCGCTATACGAATACGTTCTGCATCGGATTCTGGAATTGCACTGGTATGGCTTTTGACTGCAATTTTGAGTTTTTCACAAATTACTAATAGCTTCTTGCTATCTAAATTTAATTCTTTTGCTAGTTCGTAGACTCTGATTTTGCCGTTGTTCATCCAGTTAACAATTAAGGGTTTTGATTTAAAATAGTTTGTATTGCTGATAAACTTCACTAGCGGCCCGATGCAACAGGGAATGCCGCCATACTAAAGATTTCATATCATCAGCATAACCGCCGCCAATAACGCAGGCGACGGGATAACCCCTACTCATACAGGTACTCAAAACCTGCATTTCCCGGCGAAAAATGCCAGTATCTGTAAGGGCTAATTTTCCCAAGCGATCGCCTATATGAGGGTCAACGCCTGCATCATAAAATACTAAATCTGGCTTGACTTTAGATAACAAATCTGATAAATAATTCGCTAAAGTTTGTAAATAAGCCTCATCTTCCATTCCCACCGGCAAAGGAACATCCAAATCGCTGTTTTGTTTTGTACCGGGGAAATTGACTTCGCAGTGCATGGAGAAAGTAAAAACGCTGTCGTCGTCTTGGAAGATAAAAGCGGTACCGTCTCCTTGATGGACATCCAAATCGACAATCAGGATTTTTTGGACGAGTCCAAATTTTTGTAAAACGCGACAAGCGATCGCTAAATCGTTGAAAATACAAAAACCAGACCCATAACTGGGAAAGGCGTGATGAGTTCCACCAGCCGTATTACAGGCTAAACCCTGACTTAGTGCCAGTTTTGCAGTGAGTATCGTACCACCTACCGCTACACAAGTACGATTTGCTAGTGCTGGACTCCAAGGCAAACCAATACGTCGCTGTGCTTTGGCATCTAGGGTTCCTTCACAGTAGGCTTGAACGTAGCTTGGAGTATGGACTAACTCTATTAATTCTGGTGGCGGACATTCGGGAGTGTGAAATTGTTCTTGATTTGCTACACCATCAGCTAACAGCAATTCGTAGAGTTGTCGGAACTTAGACATCGGGAAACGATGTCCTTCAGGCAGGGGAGCAATATAATCTGGGTGATAAATAATTGGCAAATCCATAAGGAAAGAAAATTTTAAGCAGCTAATCCGATAACAAGGTAAAATTTAGCCATAATTACAGTAATAGTGCTGTTATTCTAAATGTAAAATTCCAAATTTAAAATTGATATGATCGAATGGATTACGCCCATAGCGTTTATTATATCTGGCTTTCTGGCTGGAATAATCGGTGAAAAAGTTATCTTCAAAAAACTAGAAACATTCGTTACTAATAAACGAGTTGTCGGGAGTAAAATTATATTTCACTCTCTACACCGGATGACTTTTCTTTGGTTGGTCATTGGCGGTTTTTTTTGGGCAGTTCTGAGTGCTCCCCTCAAGCCAAATGTTGCCATCGTACTGCAAAAAATTCTGACGATGGCATTTCTATATTCAATAACTTTAGTCTTGGCCAAACTGACTGCTGGTTTTGTGAATTTATTTATTCGCAGAGCCGAAGGGGTTCCCACATCACTAATTTCTAACCTGGCTAAAATTACTGTTTTAGTTTTGGGAACATTAATCATATTGCAAACTGTAGGTGTTCAAATTACCCCGATCGTCACAACTTTAGGTATTGGTGGTCTAGCAGTTGGTTTGGCGCTTCAAGACACACTTGCAAATTTATTTTCTGGTTTTTACTTAATTATTTCTAAGCAAGTTAGAACTGGTGACTATGTAAAATTAGATGCTGGACATGAGGGATATGTTATAGATATTTCTTGGCGGAATACGACCATTAGAGAAATTTCCAATAATGTCGTCATTGTTCCCAATTCTAAGTTGTCTTCGGCTATTTTCACCAACTATCATTTACCTGCAAAAGAAATTACTTTAACAATTGATGTGGGCGTCAGCTATGATAGCGATTTGGAACAAGTTGAAAAAGTAACTGTAGAAGTCGCTAAAGAAGTTATGCAAGAAATTGCACCAGAATTAAAAGATAATGAACCATATATCAGATTTCATACTTTTAATGATTTTAGTATAGATTTTACGCTTTATATGCGGGTAAGTGAATATTTCGATCAGCGGATTGGTAAACATCTATTTGTCAAAAAATTACACAAACGCTATCAGCAAGTAGGAATTCAAATTCCTTTTCCGATTAGACAAGTGTATATGCAAGATAATTCAGCTATGGAAAAAAATTAGTAGTTGCCATGTTATTAAACTAACATGGCAAGCAGTATGTCCTCGAATTTAAATTGCCAATGCTCGTTTTTCTAATGGTAGTTCAAAGCGATCGCCTGGTTTCGGCTCAAGTACCCGCGTCGAAAGATTATTCTTTTCTAATAACGAACGAAATTCCTCAGCAGTTCCTTTAGTTTGAATCAGTTTCATCAGCAAGCCCTCAAAGGACACATCTCCACCAGCAGCAGTAGGTATTATTACTTGAGGCTGTAATGATTTGACGACTTCTAAAGCACTATTTTGCCCTTTAATAATCGACCCAAGCAAAGGTAGCGTCATATCAATAAACGGTGTAATCACTACATCGATAGGTGCAGATTGCTGAAGTTGTGGAGAATGATACCCGTGAGGCTCATAGTATACAGTTAAACCACTCTCCAATTCTTTGAGGAGATAACTATTTTCTACCAGAGTCGGGCCAATTGGAGAGCCAGGGAAAGCCTTGATTTCTACTTGATTATTTAAAGTGAAAGTTTCACCATGAGCCAATACTGTTACTTGGGTGTAATCTAACTGCTGTACTACCTTAGCGGCATTGGGAGAAGCTACAACCTTGATGCTGCGATCTAACAGCTTGAGCGTTGGTGGGTGAGCATGGTCTTCTAAACCCTGAGATAGCAGGATCAAATCAATATTATCTGGGATTGGGCGATTTTGCGATCGCGAACCTTTAAACAACCATTCCAAATTGCTGAAAATCAACGAACCAACCAGCCAAGGGTCAATTAGTATTCGTTTCCCGCCGATTTCCAGCAGCCAAGAATTACTGTCGAACCAAGTTAAAAACATAAATTTTGTGAAGATAACGCCTATCTTCATTATCAATCGTGTCAGCTTGCTTAGTAAGCACTCAGTCCAATACCTACATTCGTCCGGTCAACCTCTATATACGGAGTTATTTTAATGTCCGATCTTGGTTTTACTCACATTGCACTTGCAGTTAGTGATGTTGATGCAAGCATCTCATTTTATGCAAAGTATGCTCAGATGACAGTCGTGCATCATCGCATCGATCGAGCAACTCAATCAGATGTTGCTTGGATTAGTGACTTGACTAGACCTTTTGTAATTGTCCTAATTAAAGTACCTAAAGTAGAAGGCGCACTTTTACCACAATCCCATCTTGGGGTAGCTTATCAGAATCGCGGGGAAATCGATCGTCTGTGCAATGAGGCACGCAATCAGGGAATACTGCTGGCTGGGCCAAATGACTGGGGTTATCCAGTTGGTTACTGGGCTTATCTTCGAGACCCAGATGGTCATACACTAGAAATTTCCTATGGTCAGGAAATTAGTTTTACAGTTGAGCAAGCTAGAGACGCAATTAATCGCGTCTCTTAAAAAAATTGGTGTTACTTTTTGCCACGTGTGCGTCCACCTTCATCGTTACTACCACAGTGAGAAGTAAAATTACCTGGGTTATAGCTTTCAGTAGTGAGTACTGAGTTATGAGTTATGAGTTAGGAGTTATGAGTTCAGGAGTTCTGAGTGTGATTATTGCTTTTTTAGTCAGCACGGGCTAAACGCCTCGCTACCCAGCACTATTTCGGTCAGAGAACATTACTATATTTGAAGAAACACTTTATGAATCTTATTAATGACTGTAACTACACAACAACTTCCAACTCAAGATGCCTTTGAAAAATTCATTTGGAATTGGCAGGGCTACAAAATTCAGTACACTGTCATGGGTGCAGGACGCCCTTTGGTATTAGTTCACGGCTTTGGCGCTTCCATTGGACACTGGCGCAAAAATATCCCGGTTTTAGCTGATGCTGGCTACCAGGTATTTGCCATAGACCTTTTGGGTTTTGGTGGTTCCGATAAAGCGCCCATTGATTACAGTGTAGAAGTTTGGGTGGAACTGCTGAAAGATTTCTGCACAGCACACATCCAAGAACCGGCTGTATTTATTGGCAACTCCATTGGCGCACTTTTGAGCTTAATAGTACTGGTAGAACATCCAGAAATTGCTGCTGGTGGTATTTTAATTAACTCTGCGGGTGGTTTGAGCCATCGTCCTCACGAATTGAACCCACCGCTACGGATTGTGATGGCAGCTTTTAATCGGTTTGTGCGATCGCCAATTACAGGTAAATTTGTCTATAACCGCATCCGCCAAAAAGCCCAAATTCGCCGCACCCTCTATCAAGTTTACCGAAACCGTGAAGCCGTCACCGATGAATTAGTTGATTTACTTTATACTCCCTCTTGCGACCCAGGAGCGCAACAAGTCTTCGCATCTATTCTCACAGCGCCTCCTGGTCCAAGCCCAGATGAACTTTTGCCCAAAGTAGAACGTCCTTTATTAGTAATTTGGGGTGCTGACGACCCCTGGACACCAATTACTGGGGCCAAGATTTACGAAAAGGCACGGGAGAATGGCAAAGATATCAAAATTGTCCCCATTCCCAATGCCGGTCATTGTCCTCACGATGAGGTTCCAGATGTTGTCAATGCCCAGATTGTCGATTGGCTAGCGCAAAGGTGATAATAATTTCACCTTTTTGCCTATATGTCTTAGCCCAGGCAGGGTAAAAATGGGGCTAACAATCTGGGTGAGTGGATCTTAATCTTTTAATTGCACCTTGACAGAATCAAACTTGTATAATCTGTGAAATGGAGCTTGATGTGCGTAGTGGTTTTCAATTGAATAGACTATACGCGTAGGGGCACAATATATTGTGCCCCTAAAATTATGTGTATTCCACGCTTGTAAAAATTGCTGTCATTTTCACGAGTATCAAAGGCTCATTAATGGAGTTCAAATACTCATTAATGGAGCTAAAAGACTCATTAATGGAGTTCAAAGGCTCATTAATGGAGTTCAAATACTCATTAATGGAGTTCAAAGGCTCATTAATGGAGCTAAAAGACTCATTAATGGAGTTCAAAGGCTCATTAATGGAGCTAAAAGACTCATTAACGGAGTTCAAAGGCTCATTAATGGAGCTAAAAGACTCATTAACGGTAATGCACTATCAGTAATTGTGTAGTTATCTGCTGTAGTAAACTACATCTAAGCCAGAAGACTGCATTCAATAGTTGATAGCGCTGTGAAAAAAATCCTGATTGTGTCAGCTAATCCCACAACGACAGACAAACTCCGCTTGGATGAGGAAGTAAGGGAAATTCAGGAAGGGTTGCAACGCTCTCGCAGCCGAGATAAGTTTGAACTGATTACTAAATGGGCAGTACGCCCTGACGACTTGCGGCGGGCGCTTTTAGATCATAATCCTCATATTATCCATTTTTCAGGACATGGGGGAGGAAATCAAGGTTTAGCCTTGGAAAATATTACAGGGCAAATGCAGCTGGTGAGTACAGAGTCACTAGCAAGGCTATTTAAACTATTTAAAGACAAAATTGAGTGTATTTTATTAAATGCTTGCTATAGCGAGGTACAAGCTGAGGCAATTCACCAACACATTAATTGCGTGGTTGGGATGAATCGGGCAATTGGCGATCGCGCCGCAATTAAATTTGCGGTTGGCTTTTATGATGCACTGGGTGCTGATAGGGTCTTATGAGGATGCTTATGAGTTTGGCTGTAGCGCGATTGATTTAGAAAGTATTCCAGAGTCTTCCACCCCAGTGCTGAAAAGTCGGAACAATTCCCAAGGTGCTATCTCTGCTAGCGAAATTATTCCAGATACCGAGATACAACCAGCAGTTTCCTTAGAAAATCCCGAAGGACAGGTATCTCTAAACTCTGCTTTCTATGTGGAGCGATCGCCTATTGAGGTAGACTGTTATGAAGCCATTCTTCAACCAGGGGCCTTAATTCGCATCAAAGCTCCCCGGCAGATGGGCAAAACTTCGCTCATGTCAAGGGTTCTCCATCATGCTAGTCAACATGGCTATCAGATAGCACCTGTAAATTTCCAGTCAGCCGATGCAGAATTTCTCGGTAATTTAGATCGGTTTTTGCAGTGGTTCTGTGCCAGCATTACCTACGAACTGAATTTACCCGATAAATTAGACGAGTATTGGAAGGGTGTTTTAGGTAGCAAGAATAAATGTACAAATTACTTTCAACGGTATTTATTACCTGCGATTAATAACCCCGTAGCTTTGGGTTTGGATGAAGTCGATGAAGTCTTCAAGCATCCCAAGATTGCGGCTGATTTTTTTGGATTGCTACGAGCTTGGCATGAGCGGTCAAAAAATGAGACAGTTTGGAAAAATCTCCGATTGGTGATTGTGCATTCTAAGGAAGTTTATATTCCACTCAATATTAATCAGTCGCCTTTTAATGTCGGTTTACCTATTGAGTTGCCAGACTTAAATCAAACACAAATACAAGATTTAGTACAGCGTCACAGACTCAATTGGTCTGATTCACAAATTGAAGAATTAATCACACTCGTCGGTGGTCATCCTTATTTAGTGCGGGTAGCCCTTTATGAAATTGCCCGTGGTCGGATAACGCTGGAAAATCTGCAAAAAATCGCGGCAACTGAGGAAGGCCCTTACAGTGACCATCTGCGCCGCCACTGGCTGAATTTGCAAGAGGATGCAGAATTGCTAGCGGCGGTCAAAGAAGCGATGATGGCAAATCGGCCTGTGGATGTCGGTATAACTGAAGCATTTAAACTCCGCAGTATGGGGTTAGTTAAGTTTCAAGGTAATCAAGTAGTGCCACTGTGTGAATTGTACCGTCAATATTTTCGGCGATCGCTTGGGCATTAAAAATTAAAAAACTACATTAGGAGTGCAATATGACTTTTATCTGCAATTACCATTTAACAAAAAGGTTTAACAATGGTTCAAGTTATTCAAGGAAGAGATATCACCCTAGCCCAACTCATCGATGAATTTGGTCTACACCTTGCAGACAACGAACTTTTTTTTTCAGAGTGGCAGCAAGATTTACCTGAGTTGAGTGATTTAGAAAAGCAATCTCTCAACGAAGTCAAGGCAGAATATTTGCATTTATCCCGCTACCAAATTTTAGAATCTGTAGTCAAAATGGTGGTGCTATCTCCACTATTGCGTCTAGCAGGTTTTTATCAACCGCCTTTTTACATAGCGTCGGAAGAAGAGGTCAGAATTTCTTCTGAAGACGAAGGCACAATTATTAGAGGACGTATTGATATCTTGGTGTTTCATCCTCCATTTTGGGTTCTCATTATTGAGGCGAAACGAGCAGAATATTCTTTGGAGGTAGCAATTTCTCAAGCATTAGCTTATATGTTGGCTAATCCTGGTAATGATAAACCTACGTTTGGTTTTGTAACCAATGGTCGAGAATTTCAATTTATTAAGTTGACGAAACAGGATACACCAAGATATGCATTATCTTACACACTGTCGCTCAATCGTGGAGATGACTTATATACTGTCGTAAAAGCGTTAAAACGCCTAGCTCATTTAGTCCGTGATAATTCTTAATGGACTAAGTTAATAATAATTGTAGGTTGGGTTGAGGCTTTGCGAAACCCAACAAACCCCGCAAAATGTTGGGTTTCGTTCCTCAACCCAACCTACATAATTTAATTTTTTTTTTATGACCCAGTACCAATATCAAGTCGGTGGTAGTCTACCTCAAAATGCACCAACTTATGTTAGACGGCAAGCTGATCGTGACCTCTATGAAGGCTTGAAGGCTGGGAATTTTTGTTATGTACTCAATTCGCGGCAGATGGGTAAATCTAGCTTGCGGGTGCGGGTAATGCAGCAGTTACAAACAGAGGGATTTGCTTGTGCTGTTGTTGATATTACAGCTATTGGGACGGCAGATATTACGCCAGAACAGTGGTATGCCGGGGTGATTGATACTCTGGTGGGAAGTTTGAATATTTATACAACTTTTGATTTAGATACTTGGTGGAATGATAACGGGTTGCTTTCACCAGTACAGCGCTTGAGCAAGTTTATTGAAACAATTTTATTAAAAACAATTACTGAAAATATTGTTATTTTTATTGATGAAATTGACAGCGTTCTGAGTCTTTCATTCAATTTGGATGACTTTTTTGCAGTTATCCGCGATTGCTACAACCGACGAGCAGACCATCCTGAATATAATCGCCTCACCTTTGCGTTGATTGGAGTATCTACGCCTTCAGATTTGATTCAAGACAAACGCCGGACACCTTTTAATATTGGACGGGCAATTGATTTAACTGGCTTTCAACTTCAAGAAGCGCGACCCTTGGCACATGGATTGGCAGAACTGGGTGATTCTCAAGAGTTCATGCAAGTGGTGCTGGACTGGACGGGAGGACAGCCGTTTTTGACGCAAAAAGTTTGTAAGTTGCTGGTGCAGAGAGGACTGGAGACTAGGAATTGGGGACTAGAGGCTGGCGACTGGGTGGAAGAGTTGGTACGCGAGGGGATTATTGAGAATTGGGAGACGCAAGATGAGCCGGAACATTTGAAGACGATTCGAGACAGAATTTTGCAGAGTGGGGAACAGAGGACTGGGCGATTGTTGGGGTTGTATCAGCAGATTTTGCAGCAGGGAGAAATAGTAGCTGATGATAGTCCTGAACAAACGGAACTGCGACTAACGGGATTAGCGGTGAAGCGGGAGGGGAAACTGCGAATTTATAACCGAATTTACGCAGAGGTGTTTAAGCACGAATGGTGCGACAAGATTTTAGCAAACTTGCGCCCCTACTCCGATACATTTAATGCCTGGGTTGAGTCTGACCATCAAGATGAGTCGCGCTTGTTGCGGGGACAGACTTTGCAAGATGCCCAAGAATGGGCAATTGGTAAAAGTTTGAGTGACTTGGACTATCAGTTTTTAGCTGCTAGTCAGGAGTTGGAAAAGCGCGATGTGCAGAAAAGGCTGGAGGCAGAGGAACAGGCAAAGCAAGTTTTAGCAGAAGCGAACCGTAAAGCTAATCAACGGATTCGCATTGGCTCTGTGGTGTTAGGTTTTGCTCTGGTGGGGGCGGTAGCATCATTTATAGTTACTCAAAAAAGTCTTCAGGCATCCAAGAATGCTATTGCAGTAGCAGAATTAGCTAAGGCAGAAACAAATAACGCCCAAAGAGAGTTAAAAAACGCGACGACAGAAACAGCAACAACCAAGCAAGAGAATCAGCGGATATCAGTTGAAAATAAACGGATATCGGAACAAGCGGTACAGGTAAAACGGAATCTTAGTAATGCAACTTCAAAACTGAATGCAGCAAATGCCAAAGTGAATAAGGCACAGCAAAACCTGAAATTAGCCCAAAACAAAGTGGCAGCAGCTAGCGCAAACGCTAGTCAAGCTAAAGTACAGGCAAACCAAGCAATTCAACAACGGCAAGTGGCACTCAATGCCCGTAAAACTTCTGTGGAGGAACTAAAGAAGGCAGATGCAGCAAGAATTGTTGCTTTAACAGCTACGCGATTGGAACAAGGCGGAACAAATGCATTGCGGCTGTTTGAGACTTCCAGAGAATTTGATGCTCTGCTATTAGCAATGGAGACGGCAGGAACATTAAAAAGTATGGTTAAGGATAAACAATCTTTAGCAGACTATCCAGCATACAGCCCTTTGTTTAGTTTACAGAGAATTTTATCTAATATTCGTGAACAAAATCGCTTGGAAGGGCATAGCGATTTGGTCAGAAGTGTCGTCTTCAGCCCGGATGGCAAAACTTTAGCTTCCGCTAGTGATGACAAGACGATCAAATTGTGGAATCGAGACACAGGCAAAGAAATTACCACCCTGAGTGGGCATAGCGATTTGGTCATGAGCGTTGTCTTCAGCCCGGATGGCAAAACTTTAGCTTCTGCCAGTTGGGACAAGACGATCAAATTGTGGAGTCGGGACACAGGCAAAGAAATTACCACCCTCAGAGGGCATAGCAATTCGGTCACAAGTGTCGTCTTCAGCCCGGATGGCAAAACTTTAGCTTCTGCCAGTTGGGACAAGACGATCAAATTGTGGAGTCGGAACACAGGCAAAGAAATTACCACCCTCAGAGGGCATAGCGATTCGGTCACAAGTGTCGTCTTCAGTCCGGATGGCAAAACTTTAGCTTCTGCCAGTTGGGACAAGACGATCAAATTGTGGAGTCGGGACACAGGCAAAGAAATTACCACCCTCAGAGGGCATAGCGCTCCGGTCATCAGCGTCGTCTTCAGCCCGGATGGCAAAACTTTAGCTTCCGCTAGTGTTGATAAGACGATCAAATTGTGGAATTGGGACACAGGCAAAGAAATTACCACCCTCAGAGGGCATAGCGATTCGGTCATCAGCGTCGTCTTCAGCCCGGATGGCAAAACTTTAGCTTCCGCTAGTGTTGATAAGACGATCAAATTGTGGAGTCGGAACACAGGCAAAGAAATTACCACCCTCAGAGGGCATAGCACTCCGGTCTTCAGCGTCGTCTTCAGCCCGGATGGCAAAACTTTAGCTTCCGCTAGTGTTGACAAGACGATCAAATTGTGGAATCGGGACACAGACAAAGAAATTACCACCCTAAGTGGGCATAGCGCTCCGGTCTTCAGCGTCGTCTTCAGCCCGGATGGCAAAACTTTAGCTTCCGCTAGTGTTGATAAGACAATCAAATTGTGGAGTCGGGACACAGGCAAAGAAATTACCACCCTCAGAGGGCATAGCGATTTGGTCAACAGCGTCGTCTTCAGCCCGGATGGCAAAACTTTAGCTTCCGCAAGTCGTGACAAGACGATCAAATTATGGAATCGGAACACAGGCAAAGAAATTACCACCCTGAGTGGGCATAGCAATTTGGTCATGAGCGTCGTCTTCAGCCCGGATGGCAAAACTTTAGCTTCTGCCAGTTGGGACAAGACGATCAAATTGTGGAGTCGGGACACAGGCAAAGAAATTACCACCCTCAGAGGGCATAGCGCTCCGGTCATCAGCGTCGTCTTCAGCCCGGATGGCAAAACTTTAGCTTCCGCTAGTGTTGATAAGATGATCAAATTGTGGAATTGGGACACAGGCAAAGAAATTACCACCCTCAGAGGGCATAGCGATTCGGTCATCAGCGTCGTCTTCAGTCCGGATGGCAAAACTTTAGCTTCCGCTAGTGTTGATAAGACGATCAAATTGTGGAGTCGGGACACAGGCAAAGAAATTACCACCCTCAGAGGGCATAGCAATTGGGTCAACAGCGTCGTCTTCAGCCCGGATGGCAAAACTTTAGCTTCCGCTAGTGATGACAAGACAATCAAATTGTGGAATCTCGACACGGGCAAAGAAATTACCACTCTGAGTGGGCATAGTGATTCTGTCAACAGCGTCGTCTTCAGCCCGGATGGCAAAACTTTAGCTTCCGCAAGTGCTGACAACACTATTAAATTGTGGAATCTGAATCTTGATGATTTATTAGCACAGGGTTGCAGTTGGCTTAAGGGTTATTTGGCTAGCCATCCTGATGCGGCTAAGGTGTGTCCAAGGCAGTAGAGATGAGGGGGATGTGGTTCGACTTCTCTACGAGACGCTACGCGAACGCTCACCAACCGCGGAAATGAGGGAGTTATGGCGAGTTAATATTCAAAAAGAGCGATCGCTCACTAAAAAAGAAATGCGTAGGCGAAGCCCATCGAAGATATCGCAGTTTAGAACTTGTGGTGTCCAAATCTCCATCTAATTTTTGTAGTGATTCTAAGCTTAAATGTAGAGCCAAAGGCATAGGCGTAGCCCGTCGTAGACATCGCTTGGTAAATTAGAGATGCGTAGGCGAAGCCCATCGAAGATATCGCAGTTATAAACTTGGTGTTTCAAGTTCTGAACACGAACGACCGAGCAAAAAGGTCGAACTTCCGAGTTCCAAACAAGAATGGCCGAGCAAAAAGGTCGAACTTCCGAGTTCCAAACAAGAATGGCCGAGCAAAAAGGTCGAACTTCCGAGTTCCAAACAAGAACGGCCGAGCAAAAAGGTCGAACTTCCGAGTTCCAAACAAGAATGGCCGAGCAAAAAGGTCGAACTTCCGAGTTCTGAACACGAACGGCCGAGCAAAAAGGTCGAACTTCCGAGTTCTGAACACGAACGGCCGAGTAAAAAGGTCGAACTTCCGAGTTAAACCTCCGGTTCCACTCCCAGCGCTTTTAACTGAACAGCCAATCTCTCTGCACGCTGCCGTTCTTTTGCTGCTAACTCCAAACCCCACAGTAATAATTCGCCATCGTCCCTTGTATTTCAGGGCGGGCGAGACGCCCACCCTACAAGAATCATGCCTTGATTCAGCAATGCCCCCGATTAAAAAATTGCACGCGGCACTACTCCTGAGAAAGGGTTCGCACTTCTTCCACTGACAATCCCAAAGCTTGGGCAATCTGTTCAATGCTCAAATTCATTTGCAACAATCGGGGTATGGCATCTCTTCTGGCTTGTTCTGCAAGTTCCGCCCGTTGTCGTTCTTGTTCAGCCCGTTGTCGTTCTTGCTCGACATTGCGAGAAATTTCTGTGTAAGTTAAAAACCGTTCTCCGTCAGGGCGATATAACTGCAAACCCTCTGTTGATAAAGCAAACCGAATTTTTAAACGGGGACTCACCCAATCTTCCATTTGGGGGATGACATCTAAACCATCTTCGCGGCGCAACCATCCACGCAAATTATTGCGATCGGGATCGTAAATGTAGTACTCTTCCACGCCATAGCGATCGTAGAAAAGTAATTTTTTATCCATTTCAGTTTGGGTGTTGCTGGGAGAAAGAATTTCAAACACCACTTGTGGTGCAACTCCCTCTTCTTTCCATTGTTGGTAGCACAAGCGATCGCCCTTTGGTCTACCCAATACCACCATCACATCTGGGGCGTTAACAATTGTGTTACGTCCTTCTACCGGATACCAAAATAAATCCCCAGCGACAAAAACATTGGGATCGTCAGCAAATAGCCACTCTATATTCTGCTTAATTTCTACAATCCAGCCAAACTGTATGGTATTATTAGCCACTGGTTGTCCGTCACTATCTGGGTAGATGACCTCTGCCTGGGTCGGCGGTTGGATTTGCGATACCATAGCTTCGCCCTCAGAAGGATATTTAATCAGGATGCTTCCAAATTAGCAGACTCTTAAGGATGTCTGCGCCATGAATCTGGAACGATAACTAACTAAAACAGTACTATTGTTCTACAATAAACCGATTAAAGATAGTATTATTAAGGACTGTTTCATCAGAAACTCCTTCTTTGCCGCCCAATATGTCAGACCAACAGCTAGCAGCATCCTTGAATGGACATCTTCCGTACCCCAGCCACAACAGCCAGAATACCATTCGGATTCGGGGTGCTAGGCAGCATAATCTGAAAAATATTGATTTGGAATTGCCACGCGATCGCCTAATCGTATTCACTGGCGTTTCGGGTTCAGGTAAGTCTTCCCTAGCCTTTGATACCATTTTCGCTGAAGGGCAACGTCGCTATGTGGAATCCCTCAGCGCCTACGCACGGCAATTTTTAGGACAACTGGATAAGCCGGATGTCGAAGCAATTGAAGGCTTAAGTCCAGCAATTTCCATTGACCAAAAATCGACTTCTCATAATCCCCGTTCCACTGTGGGTACGGTGACAGAGATTTACGACTATTTGCGGCTGTTATTTGGTCGGGCTGGCGAACCCCATTGTCCGATATGCGATCGCTGTATTGCACCCCAGACAATCGATGAAATGTGCGATCGCATTATGGAATTACCAGACCGCACCCGCTTCCAAATCCTTGCACCCGTTGTCCGGGGAAAAAAAGGCACACACCGTAAGCTTTTGTCAAGTCTGGCATCCCAAGGTTTTGTTCGCGTGCGGATCGATGGCGAGATCCGCGAACTGTCAGATTCAATTGAATTGGATAAAAATCTTACTCACACCATCGAAGTGGTAATTGACCGCTTGGTAAAAAAAGATGGTATCCAAGAGCGTTTGGTTGATTCTCTGTCTACGTGTCTCAAGCAATCGGGTGGTATTGCCAGTATTGTCATTAGTCATGAGTCATCTAAGGAAACCCCCCCTAGCCCCCCCTTGGCAAGGGGGGGTGCCGAAGGCGGGGGGTTTAATAACGAAGAAGAATTAGTATTTTCAGAAAACTTTGCTTGTCCAGAACATGGCGCGGTAATGGAGGAACTATCGCCGCGATTGTTCTCCTTTAACTCACCTTATGGTGCTTGTCCGCACTGTCATGGTATCGGCACTTTAAGAAGATTTGCGCCAGAGTTGATCGTACCTGACTGGGAAGCGCCAGTTTACGCTGCGATCGCGCCTTGGTCAGAAAAAGATAATTCTTATTACTTGGAATTACTCTATAGCGTGGGGCAGATTTATGGATTTGAGTTACAGACAAATTGGGGCAAGCTGACAGAAGAACAGCAGCAAATTCTTCTGTTTGGAGAGAAAGATGAACGAGCCGCAGAGGCAAAAAGAAAGCAGAGCTTTAAAGGTGCTATTCCAATTTTGCAACGGCAGTATGAGGGTGGTTCGGAATTAGTTAAGCAAAAATTAGAGCAGTATTTGATCGATCAACCGTGTGAAGTTTGTCTGGGAAAACGGTTAAAACCGGAAGCCTTGGCGGTGAAGTTGGGACAATATGGAATTTTAGAATTAACTGGGGTATCAATTCGAGATTGTCGAGAGAGAATTGAGCAATTAAAGTTGAGCGATCGCCAGTTACAAATTGCTGATTTAGTCCTGCGAGAAATCAAAGCCAGATTGCAATTTTTGTTAGATGTAGGTTTAGATTATCTCACCCTTGACCGTCCAGCCATGACCCTTTCTGGTGGCGAAGCCCAACGAATTCGTCTAGCAACGCAAATTGGTTCTGGATTAACAGGAGTTCTCTACGTTTTAGATGAACCGAGTATTGGTTTGCATCAACGAGATAATGGCAGATTGCTGAAAACTTTAACGAAATTGCGCGATTTGGGTAATACATTAATTGTCGTTGAACACGACGAAGAAACAATTCGTGCAGCTAACTACATAGTTGATATCGGCCCTGGTGCAGGAATTCACGGCGGAAATATTATCGCCCAAGGTGATTTTCAGGCATTATTAGCAGCAGAAGATTCTTTGACGGGTGCATATTTATCAGGAAGACGAGTAATTACCACACCAGCAGAACGCCGAGAAGGAAATGGGCGCAGTTTAGGAATTAAAAATGCCCATCGCAACAATTTAAGAAATATCGATGTAGACATTCCATTAGGTAAACTCGTCTCGATCACTGGTGTGTCTGGTTCTGGCAAATCTACTCTGATTAACGAATTACTGTACCCATCTCTGCAACACCATTTAACAAAGAAAGTTCCCTTACCCAGACATTTGGATAAAATTCAGGGATTGAATGCGATTGATAAAGCGATCGTTATCGATCAATCTCCTATTGGACGCACACCACGTTCAAACCCTGCAACTTACACAGGAATTTTCGATGCGATTCGGGATGTCTTTTCCCAAACCGTAGAAGCCAAAGCTAGAGGTTACAAACCCGGACAATTTTCCTTCAACGTCAAAGGTGGACGTTGCGAAGCTTGTAGCGGACAGGGTGTGAATGTTATTGAAATGAACTTTCTCCCGGATGTTTACGTACAATGCGAAATTTGTAAAGGTGCAAGGTATAACCGCGAAACTTTGCAAGTGAAGTACAAAGATAAATCAATTTCTGATGTACTGAGAATGACAGTTGAGGAAAGTTTAGACTTTTTTCAGAATATACCCAAAGCGATCGCGCGTTTGCAAACTTTATTTGATGTCGGGTTGGGTTATGTCCAACTAGGACAACCTGCGACTACCTTATCTGGTGGTGAAGCGCAACGGGTAAAATTAGCAACAGAACTATCTCGACGCGCTACAGGTAAGACACTTTATTTAATAGATGAACCGACAACAGGGTTATCTTTTTACGATGTTCATAAATTATTAGATGTGTTGCAACGATTGGTAGATAAGGGGAATTCAATATTAGTCATTGAACACAACTTAGATGTAATTCGCTGTTCAGACTGGGTGATAGATTTGGGGCCAGAAGGTGGCGACAAAGGCGGAGAATTAATTGCTGTGGGTACACCAGAGGAAGTTGCAAAAAATCCCAGGTCTTATACTGGGCAATATTTGCAGCAAGTTTTGAAGCAGTATCCGGCGATGAAATCTTAGTCTTTTGCAATTAGGGTACATTGCATAAAGGTCATATCCAAGTCAAAAAAGCGGAGAAAGTTGTAGCAAAAGTATTATGAAACTTCCTAACCGTGAATGCGCTATTGTTGAAATAGATAAAATCGCGGGTTACTGTCTCAACCCCGAACATCCAGAAGGAAAACACAAAGCCCGTGTATTTAAATCTGCACTAGGCTTAAATTTAGATGATGCAGAAGAATTACAAGCGATCCTTTTACAAGCAGTAGCAAATTATGATGCTATCCCTGGTAAAAGTAATGCATACGGTCAAAAATATATCATTGATTTTCCCCTGAATCGTTCAGATAAACAAGCAATTATTCAAAGCGTTTGGATAGTGCGTAATAATGAAGGCTTCCCCCGCCTAGTCACCTGTTATGTAATCTAAGCAATGAGGTAATACTAATGAAATTATTAGATGTGGTTGCCCTAACTGAAGACTTATTAGAATTGGGATTGCATCGCGGTCAAGTAGGAACGATTGTAGAAGAATATGAACCTGGAGTTTTTGAAGTAGAATTCAGCGACTTAACAGGAAAAGCTTATGCCGTAGAAACTTTAAATGTTAGTCAGCTAATGACTTTATATCATCAACCAATTGGTGGAAAAACATTATTAGTTTAACTGCCCTCCCTACGGTACTTTTGAAGTCGGTTCAACACCCACACCACATTTGCTTCTGAGAGGGCAAAATTATAGCGATATAGCTAATTCTCTACAGTAAAACCCTCAGAGTGCTTATACACCAAAGGTTTTGTTAGTTCATAAAAACTCTGAGGGTTCTGTCGAGATTTGGCGATATAGGGAAAATAAAATCAACAAATAAACAAACTTGCATCAACATGAAAACACTTTCCCAAAAGCCTCAGCTTGTTTTTTAGTGACTTATAGTCGACAAAATCCCCAACTTATTTAAGAAGTTGGGGATCTACTGTTTGCAATTATTACAAATAAAATAGGATTGCAATAAATGTTTATCAAGTTGTAGCTAAAGCTGGTTCTGCCAAAAAATATTTCAGATTTTCTTGCTGGGTAGCAAATTTCAAATATTGAGATGCCATTTCTGGTGTCAGCAATTCAATCATTAACCTGTTTTCCACCCAGAACTCAATCACATCAAAGAAAGAATCGCGGTTACAGCGCACTACACGCCAACCTTCACGAACACCAATTTTTTCAATTTCTTGCTGACTAATTGGTACAGAGATAGCTGCATGAATATCTGTATACCTGGAAGTAATAGCAGTATGTACAAATACGCATTCTTCATCACCTTCACCAGGTTCTATTTGAGAACCTAAAGGATAAAGTTCAATACCTGTACCGTATTCATCAAAAGGTAGAACCATATAACTTCCAGGATTAGGAGGAAAGGGAACAGCTTGCGCTTTTAAGATTTCCCCCAGAACTTGAGCAACATGACTAGGGTTTCTAACAGCAATTGAAATATGGTGAATCATAGAGTAACCTCAGTTCGATATTTTGTAGATTAGAAAACAATCGGGTAGAACTAGGGGAGGCAGGGGAGAGAAAAAATTCTTAACCTCAGCGTATTGGCTTCTATGCAAATTGAATGCTCATTAGCTTATTGAGGTCGTCCATAATGAGCGCGACCCTGACCATCGGCAGTCTCAAGTACTAAAACTTGCTGCCCATAATCATTCGTCTCAATCGACCACTGGTAAGTCTCAGGCTTTGCTGTGTTGCGGCTGGAGTAGGTGCGCCCGCTATTGCAGATTTGCCCTTTAGATGTGCTGTCGCTGGGTTGAAAAGTCAGGCGTTGAGCCTCAATCTTAACTTTGCCTTTTTCCTCTATGAAGAGGTTAGACGCACAGTTGTAGGTGTTAATTTGAATCAGTCTATTTCGCTTGTAGTTGCCATTAGATGCAAGTTGGAATTGGTCGCTAGAGCCATTTGGGGCTGCGGACTGCCCTGTGTAACTGTCTTGGTATTGGATAGATGAAATCCGGCCATACCGCCACTCGCCCTGGAGTTCAGCAGGCACTCCAGTGTCATTACCCGCCTGACTCGCGCTTGGATAAAAAGCAAGGCTAGCGGTGAAACCCAAACTTAGGGCACTAGCAGCGAAAAAGCGGACAGTTTTTGGCATGGAATAGAATAGCCTATTGGTTATTGAGTGCATAGCATTTTTGTAGAAATAGATTTATTTATCAACGAAAGCGATTTCCAACGCGAACCCTGCATGTTTCTATATCGCCTTTCCGAATAGGGGTACACAAATGTGCATCCAAATCCATCCAAACGAAAACTTCATGCAATAAACTGCAATCCATATTTGTTCAAAACAGGCTGTACTTTTTCCATATTTAGCGATGGACTATCTGCTACTTGACCCATTTCTTCATAAAAGTTTTTCGCACCCTTCGGCGAAATTAAAACCAGGAATTTCGCAGTAGCAGAACGAATCTTAAAGCCGTGTGCTGCATTGTGAGGAATATTAATGAAAAAGCCTGGTGATGCCAAAATTGTTTCTGTACCAATTTGGATGTCTAGTTCGCCTTCTAGAATATAAAACGCCTCTTCCCAAGGGTGAGTATGAAGTGGTGGGCCATTTTCTTCTGTATCTGTAATTTCATAAATGGTCCACGCTTGATTAGTCTCTTCTCCGGTTACTTTTGTTGTGAACTGTGCACCAATAACTGAAAATTTATTTCCTTCTCCTGATGCAAGAATAGTTGGTTTCCGTACGGTTGTACTTTGCATACAAGTTACTCCTTGTTGTGTAATGTAGGAAGTGATTCACAAACTTGATTTGATGTTTTTAACATTAGAAATTAATCGGGGAGAACTAGGGTAGATAAATAGGTAATTGCTATTTTTTTTGTAACTGATTATTAAGACATTGAACTAAGGTTAAAATCTCTAGAAAGAATTAGTAGCTTATTGTGGCTAAAGTCGATATTTCCATGCCTAAAGAGTCACCCAACTTCCCCAAAGCAGACATACTGGTGATTGATGACACGCCAGAAAACTTGAATCTCCTATCTGCCATGTTGACGGAACAGGGATATAAAGTTAGGAGTGTAACTAAAGGTTCTACAGGTTTACGGGGAGCAAATGCAGTTCCTCCCGACCTAATTTTGTTGGATGTGAATATGCCTGAGATGAATGGCTATGAAGTCTGCCAACACCTAAAAGCAAACGATCGCACCCGCGAAATTCCAGTAATTTTTATCAGCGCTTTGGGTGATGTGCTAGATAAGGTAAAAGCTTTTACAGCTGGTGGGGTAGACTACATCACTAAGCCTTTCCAACTAGAAGAGGTCTTAGCACGAATTGAAAATCATTTGACCATTTGGAAACTGCAACGACAACTCCAAGCTCAAAATGAGCGGTTGCAGCAGGAAATTTCTGAACGCGCCAAAGCAGAAGAGAAGTTTGCTAAGGTTTTTCGCTCTAGTCCCCCCAACCCGATCGCGATCGCTACAGTTTCCGAAGCTCGTTTTATTGATGTCAATCCCAGCTTCTTGAAGATGAGCGGCTATTGTTTAGAGGAAGTAATTGGAGATACTGCTACCGAACTTAATTTAGGTAAAAACACAGTCGCGATCGCTCAAACAATTCAACTTCTGCCGGAAACTGGCTCGCTGTACAATCTAGAATTTGAATTTTCTACAAAGTCTGGAGAACTCAAAACCATACTGATATCTCTCGAATTAATTGACTTAGGTGGAGTGCCATGTGCTTTATTAATTGCCAATGACATCACCGAACGTAAACGCCTAGAAAACGAATTTATCTCTTTAGTTAGTCATGAGTTGCGTACACCTTTAACTTCCACAATGGGAGCATTAGATTTATTGAGTTCAGGACAACTGGGAACTTTAACCGAACAGGGACAAAAAGTCCTCAGCATTGCCACAACTAATACTGAACGCTTGATTCGTTTAGTGAACGATATTCTCGATTTAGAGCGGATGAAATCGGGCAAAATCTTTACACGGAAGGCGAAGTGCAACGCCGCAGACTTGCTAATTACGGCAACGGAAGCAATGCAAGCAATGGCAGATAAATTACAAGTTCGACTAATTATAAATCCCGTACCAGTAGAACTTTGGGCAGATCCCGATCGCCTCTTGCAAACCCTCACCAATTTACTGAGCAACGCAATTAAGTTTTCTGAACCAGGTGACACTGTGTGGATAAGTGCCACTCTCTCAGAATCTAAAGGCGTTGAGTCTGAAGAAAATCAGCCTTCATCATTCAACTTTCTTTTAATTACGATCCAAGATGAAGGGCGAGGAATTCCTGAAGATAAATTACAGATCATCTTCGAGCGTTTTCAGCAAGTAGATGCATCTGACTCCCGCAACAAAGGAGGAACAGGTTTAGGACTTGCTATTTGCCGAGATATCATACAGCAACATGATGGTAAAATCTGGGTTCAGAGCATTTTAGGCAAAGGTAGCACCTTTTATGTACTGTTACCTTTAGTAGACTCTCAATAGCAGCCTTTAATTACCCAAATCTCCCCTACTTCTACCCGATTGCATTCTAAAATAGCTGAATACTAATCAAGCTAATCAGCATCACATATCATGCGAGAGTGACAATATGAGCAGAAATATCTTGATTGTTGATGATGAAGAAGATGTGCAGGCGATCGCAAAATTGGGATTAGAAATGGGTGCTGGTTGGAACGTGTTGACTGCTTGTTCTGGTTGGGAAGCGTTGAATCTAGCAGCCAACTCTAAGCTTGATGTAATTTTACTAGATATGATGATGCCTGATATGGATGGGCGTGCCACTTTGCAACAACTCAAGGCTAACCCCGTCACTAAGTCAATTCCCGTAATTTTACTAACTGCCAAAGTGCAGGAGTCCGCTCAAGAGGTGTTTACTGGCTTAGATGTAGCTGCTGTCTTTGCCAAGCCTTTCCGTCCCTTGAAACTAGCAGCGCAAATCAGTGAAGCATTAGGTTGGAACTGATTGTTTTGAGTGGTTATAGCAAATTTTGCTCTCCATATAATATGGTGACTGCTTTTCTTATTCACATTGATACAGAAGTGGGCAAAAGTGTGTACAAAACGATTCGGCGTTGGATACCATCTGTCAGATTGAGCCGCAAAGCAATTGATCTATAAATAATTTACGCTATGGGAAAGCGATCGCCCCTGCCAATATCCTCCAGCAACCAGCTACGCAACAGAGGATCTAAAACTAGTCTTGGCGGCAAAACAGCAGAATAGCTCACAAATTTATTGCTTCCTTAGAGACTTCCAGCAATACTATAGCCTAAAGCCCTTATCTTGCAAGGCTTTGATAGTGATGCAGAAGTAGTCCAAAAATAATTTGGGAAAAATAGTTGACACGAGGAATTAGGTTCGCTATATTGAATAAGTGCTTGAAGCGGAGCGAGAAAGAGCAACGCTTAAAGAACACCGAACCTTGAAAATATTATAGTTTGAAAGCGATTATACAGCAAGTGTATTGCGTCAAGCAAATAAAAATAACTAAGCTGAAGTTAAAAAAGAGCAGCTATTGAGCTAAAGAGCTTTCCAATTCAAAACGGAGAGTTTGATCCTGGCTCAGGATGAACGCTGGCGGTATGCTTAACACATGCAAGTCGAACGGTGTCTTCGGACACAGTGGCGGACGGGTGAGTAACGCGTGAGAATCTGGCTCTAGGTCTGGGACAACCACTGGAAACGGTGGCTAATACCGGATGTGCCGAAAGGTGAAAGGCTTGCTGCCTAGAGATGAGCTCGCGTCTGATTAGCTAGTTGGAAGTGTAATGGACTCCCAAGGCGACGATCAGTAGCTGGTCTGAGAGGACGATCAGCCACACTGGGACTGAGACACGGCCCAGACTCCTACGGGAGGCAGCAGTGGGGAATTTTCCGCAATGGGCGAAAGCCTGACGGAGCAATACCGCGTGAGGGAGGAAGGCTCTTGGGTCGTAAACCTCTTTTCTTAGGGAAGAACACAATGACGGTACCTGAGGAATAAGCATCGGCTAACTCCGTGCCAGCAGCCGCGGTAATACGGAGGATGCAAGCGTTATCCGGAATGATTGGGCGTAAAGCGTCCGCAGGTGGCAATGAAAGTCTGCTGTTAAAGAGTCTAGCTCAACTAGATAGAAGCAGTGGAAACTACATAGCTAGAGTACGTTCGGGGCAGAGGGAATTCCTGGTGTAGCGGTGAAATGCGTAGAGATCAGGAAGAACACCAGTGGCGAAGGCGCTCTGCTAGGCCGTAACTGACACTGAGGGACGAAAGCTAGGGGAGCGAATGGGATTAGATACCCCAGTAGTCCTAGCCGTAAACGATGGATACTAGGCGTGGCTTGTATCGACCCGAGCCGTGCCGTAGCTAACGCGTTAAGTATCCCGCCTGGGGAGTACGCCGGCAACGGTGAAACTCAAAGGAATTGACGGGGGCCCGCACAAGCGGTGGAGTATGTGGTTTAATTCGATGCAACGCGAAGAACCTTACCAAGGCTTGACATGTCGCGAATCTTGATGAAAGTTGAGAGTGCCTTCGGGAGCGCGAACACAGGTGGTGCATGGCTGTCGTCAGCTCGTGTCGTGAGATGTTGGGTTAAGTCCCGCAACGAGCGCAACCCTCGTTTTTAGTTGCCAGCATTAAGTTGGGCACTCTAGAGAGACTGCCGGTGACAAACCGGAGGAAGGTGGGGATGACGTCAAGTCAGCATGCCCCTTACGCCTTGGGCTACACACGTACTACAATGCTTTGGACAGAGGGCAGCAAGCGAGCGATCGCAAGCAAATCCCGCAAACCAAAGCTCAGTTCAGATCGCAGGCTGCAACTCGCCTGCGTGAAGGAGGAATCGCTAGTAATTGCAGGTCAGCATACTGCAGTGAATTCGTTCCCGGGCCTTGTACACACCGCCCGTCACACCATGGAAGCTGGTAGTGCCCGAAGTCATTACTCCAACCATTCGTGGAGGAGGATGCCTAAGGCAGGACTGGTGACTGGGGTGAAGTCGTAACAAGGTAGCCGTACCGGAAGGTGTGGCTGGATCACCTCCTTTAAAGGAGACCTACACCCCTTAGAGATCGAAAAGCAAACAGCTATATAGATACTAAGTTGGTCATTCCTTAGGTCAGTCGCAGACATTTGCAAATGTAGAAAGCTTTCAAACTA
>NZ_JBPFGO010000004.1:807500-1130906 GCF_053470305.1 Nostoc sp. DSM 114160
CAATTTTCAATCCTGAAGGCAAATAATAAGTTTGATATTTGATGTATGGCTTCTGAAACAAATCTTTCTTCTTTGGCAACTCTGGAATATATACCTTATATAGACGATCGCGGCCAATTACCCGAACAATTTCAGGGTAAAATCGGTGTATATGCGATCTTTGACCAAGAAAAAGTGCTGCAATTTGTAGGATACTCTCGTGATGTTTACCTCAGCCTCAAACAGCATTTAGTTCGTCAGCCACAGCAATGCTATTGGGTCAAAGTTCAAACTATTGAACGCCCTAGTCGCACAATTTTAGAAAATACTGAAAATGCTTGGATTGCTGAAAATGGCAGTGTGCCTTGGGGTAATGGGGATCAAAAGGAAAAATGGACTCATCCCATTGATGTCAAAGTTGCAATGACAGTTGAAGAACAGGCAAAATATGAAAATCCAGCTAATGATGAATTAGCACAAATAAAAGTTCTTAAAAATGTGGCACGCAGAGTAGAAGCAGAAATTTCAACGCAATTGTTAGAAGTGCGCGGTTTGCAAATGCAAATTCGCTTCAATCCTAAATTGAAAGAAGAAGGTTTACTAGATTTGAAATGAAGGTAGTTTTGGGGAAAACTATCTTATGAATATCGCTTGTAATCTCCCATGACAATACAGCTGCTAAACGATCGCTATCAAGTTATCCGCACACTGGGTGCTGGTGGGTTTGGTGAAACCTATCTAGCTGAAGACACCTATATGCCTTCAAAGCGCCATTGTGTGGTTAAACAGCTAAGACCGATTCACAACAATCCCCAAATTTACCAGTTAGTACAAGAGAGGTTTCAACGCGAAGCAGCTATTTTAGAAGAACTCGGTGGCACAAATGACCAAATTCCGGCATTATATGCTTACTTCTCTTCTGGTGGACAATTTTACTTAGTTCAAGAATGGGTTGAAGGGGATACCTTAACCGCAAAAGTCCAGAAGCAGGGGCTATTTAGTGAAGGCGGTGTCCAGGAATTGTTTATGAATTTATTACCTGTCCTGGATTACGTTCACTCTAAGCATATCGTTCACCGCGATATTAAGCCAGATAACATTATTGTGCGTCATCGGGATGCTAAACCAGTGCTGATTGATTTTGGTGCTGTGCGGGAGTCAATGGGAACAGTAGTAAATTCTCAAGGTAATCCTACTAGTTCCATTGTGATTGGTACACCTGGCTATATGCCGAGCGAACAAGCCGCAGGTAGACCAGTTTATTCTAGTGATTTATACAGTTTAGGAATGACGGTAATTTATTTGCTGACTGGTAAACAGGCGCAACAACTAGAAACCGATTCTCAAACGGGTGAAATTGTCTGGCGGCAATATGCCAGTCATGTTAGCCCAATTATGGCAAGAGTAATCGATCGGGCGATCGCTTATCATCCACGCGATCGCTATCCCACAGCTAGAGCAATGCTGGATTCTTTGCAGAGCATAGCAAATCCAATTCCACCGACGCAACCCCTGTTGACTCAACCAACTGTAGTCTCTGCACCGCCACCTCAGACAGTACCTGTCAAACCACAGCCTAGCCCTCAAAGTAGTCATAGTCAGAATAATATTCTCATCGGCAGTTTGATTGCAGGTGGGTTAATTGGTGCATCTGTGATTATTAGTCAAGTGTTATCCAAATCTTCTCAACCTACAGCAGACAAAACGGTATTACCTTCAGAAACACCGTCAAATATTACAAGTCCAGTGATAGAAACTCCCACATTGACACCAACGACCCCATCTGTTCCAACTCAATCATCTTCCTCAACTACATCAATACCACCTGTTGATAGCACGACTATCAACAATTATTTCTGGCTTTCTCAAAGACTTGTAACTGATGCAGATTTGGATGGTAAAAGCGGTTTTGAACTCGATATTATGCGAAATTCGATTTTTGCCAGTCATGGTCGCCGTTTTGAGAATATTGAATTGCAAAATTACTTTAATAAGCAACTTTGGTATCGTCCTATATATTCACCAAAAACATTTCCAGTTAAATTGCTGACAAAATTAGAGCAACAGAATGTAGAATATATCAACAAATATCAGGTTAATACCGGGTTAAGATATTTTAAATAATTAAGTTTTTCATCATCAGAGAGTGAGGACTGAGGAGAATAACCAATACTTTTCTACCAAGGCTGTGCTAACGGCTAAATCTCACTGTGAGTAGTTGGACAAAGTGGATTATAAAAACTGGAGAATTATTCAGTACGAATGCTCTTTAATTTTGTATAAATAGTTGCATTAATTTTCGCTTATCAATCGATTTATCATTACTTATTAGATAATATTTAGGTTAACTGGTGTAGCATATCAGACAAAATGAAGGATATTCAATACCCTAAAATCGAAAGATATTAGGGGCTAATCCTAGCGAAATGTATGTGGGGTCAGAACAAAACTGTGTTTGTGTGCCATAAACTACATCTTTAGATACTAGTCAGTTTCCGAACCAGGCATTTATATTTGATATATAAAATTGCTATTTTTAAGATTAGAAATCCATAAGTTAAAGAAATGCCATTTTTATATTTTCTTTGTTATTTTGTATTTAACGGGACAGTTCTTCATGATTTGGTGGGCTTAAATAACAATTAGTTAAACCATTTCTCTTCCCAAAGATGCATGTAAATTGTTTGCATTATGCTGACTTTGCTTCTTAATCTACAAGCACAGTGCAAATTGACTAAACATATTACATGGTGATATTGTCAATCGGCAAATAGTTCATATTCACAACGATTAACCTTGCCTAAAACTATGCTTAAAACACAGAATAAACGTATTTTTCTGTCTGCTTTTATTAAACCTTTAGAAGAAAAGAATCAAACGGTTAGTAAAAAGCAATTTGTTCAACCAAAATTAGATTTACTGCAACCATTACGTCAATGGCTTGACAAAATTGAGATTCAGAATCAGAAATTAGCTAAATTTATTGCTAAACTAATTCCCGCCCAGTGTCCATTCGAGCGTGATGTCATGCTTTTTGGTCGCAAAATAGGACACATTCCGCCAATGTGCAAACTGAATCCGCTTTATAACGAGCTTGTGTACTTGCGTTTTCGCGCTTTGTGTTATTTAGTAGATCAGTGTGGAGAGGATATTCAATCTTACTGCTGAATATAACGAGAAAAAACCAATATGGAAATTAAAATTGAGCAGCAACTTAAGACTTGAATATCTCAATAAATTAGGTGTATTTAAATGGGAAATTTGGAAAAAAGAAGTTTCCAAATTCCCTTGGACTTATGATTCTCAAGAAACTTGCTGTTTTTTGGAAGGTGACGTAGTTGTTACTCCTGATGGCGGAGAACCAGTGCAAATGGGTAAAGGCGATTTAGTGATTTTTCCTGCTGGTATGTCCTGTACATGGGAAATTACAAGGGACGTAAAAAAGCATTATTACTTCGAGTAGTCAAAAATAAAAATTGAGCGACTTTTTTCTTGATTATCCAGAAAAGCAAAATTTCATAAATCAATTTTGATTTCTATTATGGAAGCTTACCGACGAGTATCGTAGGATAAATGGCAGAATCGGCAAATTGTTTATATCTATCTCTGTCAAAACTCGTTGCGACTCCATTATCTAAATAATATTCGTAGAAATAGATCGTCTAATTCTCTCCAAATTTGGCAGTAAACAAAGATCCCCGATTTTGCAAAAGTTGTCGGGGATTTTGTGCGATCGCCAGCAGATAAAATCTAGAGAGTTCATAATCGTGTTAGTGGGAGTTGAGTTACAGAAGATGCTATTTAGCAGCAAAAAGTTTGATCCCACCGCAATTTTATTGAGGAAAATCATTAAATGTTACTGCATTTAAGTACTTGGCAAGAAGTTGAAGCTTATTTACAGCATTCAAAGGGAATTATTTTCCCTATTGGTTCCACAGAACAACACGGACCAACGGGGTTAATTGGTACAGATGCTATTTGTGCAGAAGCGATCGCTCGTGGTGTGGGTGATGCAACCCAAGCGATTGTTGGCCCTACAATCAACGTGGGGATGGCACTACACCATACTGCTTTTCCTGGCACAATCAGTCTGCGTCCCAGCACTTTAATTCAAGTAGTGCGAGATTATGTAACTTGTTTAGCCAAAGCTGGTTTTAGCAAATTCTACTTTATTAACGGACACGGCGGTAATATTGCTACCCTGAAAGCTGCTTTCTCAGAAACTTATGCTCATTTAGAAGATTTGCAGATTGCCAATGCTCAACAGGTGCAATGTCAAGTGGCAAACTGGTTTATGTGCGGTTCTGTATATAAGCTAGCTAAAGAATTATATGGGGATCGAGAAGGTTCTCATGCAACGCCAAGTGAAGTAGCCCTCACCCAGTACGTTTATCCAGAGGCGATTAAGCAAGCACCCCTTTCACCAGAAGTTGCAAGCGGACATCGGATTTATAGCGCTGCTGACTTTCGAGTACGTTATCCAGATGGACGTATGGGATCAAATCCGGCTTTAGCAACGCCAGAACATGGTAAGCAATTTTATGATTTGGCAGTTAAAGAACTTAGCAATGGATATTTGGAATTTGTGAACGCAGAATAAAACTCATCAAAAGACATTGTAGAGATGCGAGTAAAATCGTGTCTCTGCATCAAATATCTTGAGAAAGGTTATTACAGCAGATTTGATGTTTATGAGGTACAGCAATTGAATCAAATTCAAAGTTTAAAAAGCATCCCTAAAATTGGTGTACCTCACTTATCTCAAAAGTGCTGTAAATATCTGGTGAAATTAAATATGCGTTATCCAGAATCTTTGTAAAGATGTGTTAACGTAGCGGGGCGTTCGCAATAGTGTCTTGTAGAGAAACTCAGTCCAATTTCATGTCTTTATATTCTTGTGGGGAAATTATCTTAGCTGTTAATAATTTGTTCCACTGCAACAGAAACATCTGGGAATGCAAGCGGTTGAATTATTCCCCCAGTCAATGTCAGTTTTGTCACATACTCTCCATCTAAGATTTCTCGATACACCACCAAGTGTAACTTTTTTAGATTGACAACCCAATATTCTAAGATACCTGCTTCTGCATAGATTTTGCTTTTTGTCTCTAAATCTTTTTCTAAACTAGAGTTAGCGTACTCAATCAACCAGAAAATATTTTCTGCATAAGGATGATGCTGTCGATACTCGCGTCCTAAAGGTTGGACAATGGCAATATCTGGTTCTGGTTCCGAGTTGTTGGGTAGAGTAATTGGTTTAGCTTGACGAATTTTAGCGCGTCCAGCTAATAACTTTGCTAGATAGTCACCAGCTTCACCACTACTATAAGCGTGAGGTTCTCCTTCCGGCGACATTTCGACAATTTCTCCTTTGAGTAGTTCAACTTTGCGATCGCTCAAAATGCCAGCATCAATCATGCGGTGATATTCATCAATCGTCCACTTCGCAACTATCACAGTCATAACGATTGATTCCTCCCAATAATTCTTAATATTCTCCCATTTTAAAGGCACTTCAGGTGTAATTCAGAATAAGTCGATTGATTAAAGAGAAAAATATGCCAGAAAGCATGTGATAATACTGATACACAGGCTGAGGTAACAGCTTGGTAACTATAAAATAGTCAAGTATCCAATTATGTTAAGAGAAATTTCGTTAGTGTTGGCGCAGTCCGCCGTAGGCATCGCTACTTTTGTTATTCCCTTGACTAGCTACACCCATAGTCAAGTAACTGCTACCACCACTAATTATCAAATTTCTCAGAATCCTAACAATCAATCAATAGGAATAACTATTGAACGTCTAGGAATAGGTGGCGTAAAACTTTCTATGTCCGAAGCACAAGTCAGAAAAATTTTAGGTAAACCTGTAAAAGTAGAAAATGGCTTTATAGCTGCTATTGGTAAAGTTCGTACTCTAAAATATGCAGGCATCACAGTTGATTTAGATGAAGGTGCTAAACCAGGTAATTTTACCGTTTATCAAATCAAAGCAACTCGTTCTAAATATTCCACCATAGATGGAGTAAAAGTAGGTGACAAACAATCAAAAGTGATTAGAACCTATGGAAAAACTGAAATTTCCCAAAATGGTAAAGTTACTAATTTAAATTATATAGTTGAAAAACCCAGCCCTGGAGGTTTAAATTTTACTGTTGAAAAAGGCAAAATAACAGAAATTTTCTGTTTTTACGTGATGAATTAAGCAATTTTTACAAGAGAATGCTTTGCAATATCCAGGTCAATAGTAACGGCTTCTATTTATTTTATAGAGTTATCTTACCCCTGTATTTGAGCAACGTAGTAGATTGACCAATTTCTAAACTTGGTTCGCTGATGCGTATTTGCACTAATTACCTATAAAAGGCGATCGCTCAAAATGCCAGCGTCAATCATGCGGTAATATTCGTCAATCGTCCACTTAGCAACTATCACAGTCATGACGATTGATTTCTCTTAATAATTATTTATTTTCTCCCATTTTAAATGACGGCAATGTATTGACCTCGATCAACAAGATACTTTGCCAGTACATTCTCTAGGTCGTCGTAAAATCGCACCTCAATACCAGTAGCGTGAGAAATCCACTGAGCGTTATCAAAATATTGTTGTATTGAGAAATCTTGTACAGGATAGTTACAACACCAAGCTGACCATTCAATTGTCCTCCAGGTATAGCCTTCAGCGTTAAGTAAATGTTTGATCGCGTAAGTGCCGTTTCCATTTTTTTCAGCCTGATTACCCACTTTAACAGTAATCCGCTGTATGGTTCCAACAAAAGGCGGATAATCTAACCAATCAAGTAAGCTAATTCTTTTCCTACTTTTTAATTCTTCAAGGAAAGGAGAAAAGTTTTTGGTTTCTGTGAGAATAAATAAATGCTCTACTGCACGAGTTAAGGCAACATAAAAAAGACGACGCTCCTCATCAACTACTTGCTCAATGCTATCACCGAAAACACTGCTAAACATCAAATCAGGGTGTATTAATGGGTAACAACGAGAGACAGCATCAAGTATTATAACTACATCATTCTGAAGACCTTTATACTTGTGAGCGGTTGATATGCTTACAGCCTTTCTTGATTCTTCAGGAAGATATGAGCGTACCAAGTTTAAAAAGTTGTCGAGTCCGCCATCTTTTGATTTACCTTTACCATAATTTACATACCAAGGTAAACTATTCTTTCGGCTGAGTAAAACCACATTTTTACCATCTTTGATAGTCTTGTTTACTAAGCGTAATATAGCAGGTGTTATGTTGTCTCCCGGATGATCTTTTTGCTCATTTAGATTTGGATTAAATTGTCCTATATCAGCAATTTCAACCATTCCACACATAGTTTTATGGGCGCGTGCAGGAGTACCCAATCCATACATTAATGTATTACCAATATCGACAATTGAAGTAGCTGAACGGTAATTAGTAGCTATATTTAATTTTTGCGAAGGTTGGAAAAACTGCGCGAAATTTTGGTAAAAGCGAAGATCAGAACCAGCAAAACCATTAATTGCTTGCCAGTCATCACCAACACAGAAAAACTGTGCTTGAGGATTTTGTTGTCGAATTGCTTCTATCAAATGGTGGAAGAGTTCTGAGAAATCTTGATATTCATCAATGAGTATGTATCGAAGACACTTTAAATCGCCAATACCAGATTTGCGACGAAATACAGTTTGTCCCTGATGCGATCGCTGCGGCAGCTTTCTGCATCAGTCCATCAAAATCATCCTCGCCTGTTGCCTGAAGATGTTGTAAATAGGACTGATAAAACTTTTGTGCAAGCTCCAAAAAACGCTGCTCGACATCACTAGCACACTTATGATTATCAACGAGAGAGGCTAATTCTTTTGAAGTGAGGGAGAGTTTGCGACAACGCTGGATAAATCCTTCTACTACTTTGGTAAAACGGTCTATAGCTCTAAGTCTAATTTTTGTCCAAATCTCGTCTTCAGTCAAGCGATCGCACTTTATACCATAACTTTCAAGGCATCGTTTAAGTAAAGCACAAAAATCTTCTACTCCCTCAAATCTGAGGGTTGTGGGGGATAATTCCACAAAATGCCAGTTAGGACGATTTCGCCAATATTCTCGCTTCTGTTCTGACATGATATCGTAATCTGGATCGCCTTCTAATCCAAAATATTCAATCACTATTCCCTGATTTTCTCCAGTAATAATCGTGAAATCAGGGCGATAATTAATTTCATTCCACCAAAAATTACGCTCGTATTTGTATGTAATGTCGTGTTCCAATAAAAAATTTGCAATTGCTTTCTCACCAAAAGACTTGTAGTGCTTTCCATCAAGCCCTTCTCTTGGCAATGAGCGGCGGTAACGCAACATTTCTTCTGGACTTTTATCATAACCACCCCAAACAATGCGCTCCCAGTCTTCACGAAAGTGCGCCATCATCAAAACGCGAATTTTTTCAGAAACATCTGGCTTGCAGCGATACTCATCAATTACAGTCTGTAAAGCTTTGGCTTTGTTCTGTTGTCCATCTGGTTCATTGAAAAGAATACCTTCTTCTGGATGAACTAAAGCATAAGCTAATGCATGGAAAGTCATTACATGAGGAATAGAGCTTTGTAATTGTAGAGTAAGGCGCTCTCGTATTTCTTCCGCAGCCTTGCGATTGAAAGCTAAAAGTAATATTTCATTGGGTGCAACACCACAATGTTTTTGTAAAAATAAAGCTCGATTTACCAAAGTTGAAGTTTTGCCACTTCCAGCCCGTGCTACTACTTGTATATGGGCTTCCACAGCACCAATTGCTGCTGCTTGCTCAAGATCAGGTGAGGTATTTAAGTTGGTTTTTACCCAAGATTGTACATAGCTTAACTTTTCAGATTGGTACTCTTGAAATGATATGTGTTCAGTACATTGGGCTTGATATAAGTTATCAGCATTGAGAAAATCTTGCTCAAACTGTTTTTTTACTTTTTCAAGTAAAACCTGTTTTTCTGCTTTCCGTTTTTGTGCATCCTTTGCTTCTTGCTCACTTCGGACTAATTCAAAAATTTCTTGACGGGAAATAGGTGGTGATATATTGCTAAATTTCCTAATAAATTGTTCTTTTTTATATCTAAAAATTAATCCATCTCTGTATTCTATCTCAATTGACATTTCTGATGTTTCTAGTTCATGTACTGCGCAAACTTTTCCTTGGGTATAATATTTCACTCCTGCTATGTTTCGTTTTTGATCTTTATATTTAACTTCTTCCTTAAGGCGACTAACTTCTTTTTTATGCAGCAGTCTCCAAAATCTATCGTTATCGCCAATTGCTTTGACAAAGCTTTGAACATTGTCAATCTGTAAATTATTATCCATACTCTGCTTGACTCTTACTCAACTGCTTGCAGCGACTTAAGCATCTATTCTTAGTTTTCCCGCAGACAGAGCATAATTAACAGTGAAGCAGAAATTATAGAAAGGATAAGGTTAGATTTATCTGCTATTTGTGTTTTTGCCATATTGGTAGACAACAAAAAAACGGTAGTTAGTTTTTTCTTCTACCGTTTTTTGAATATTGATTTTTATCTGCTCATTTAAATGAAGAACTGAAACTTACTTTTATCATCACTCTTCTATCAGTTGTCTCAGTTCATCCATATTCGAGGAAAACTTTAGTTCACTATTTTGCTGTTCTACTTGCGCTGCCTGAAAATTGTGATAAATCTCTTCACGCCTTTCTTCTCGTAGATATTGCTGCAATAACAGTTGAATTTCTAACTTTTCTTCACTGGAAAGACTTTTAATTGCTTCAACTACATCACTGAAGGTCATAATTTAAAACACCTTTTAGTGCTTATCAGATCAATCTAACATGGTAACGATAAAGCTAAAATTTTAAATCCTATTCAAATCCTTGGCGTAATAATTCTCATTGCTGTTGATAGAAACTCAATATATCCAAAAACCAACTACAATTCATCAATTGTTACTAAACCGCCCTCGATAAACTGTATGACAAGTTCATACCCGTCAAGTAAAGCAGTTCCTAATAAAGGTCGCTTTCCTGTCGCAAGTACATTAACTACCCTTTCTTCGCCATTCCAAATAATAATAGCTTCATGTACTGGTATATCTACCCAACTGTTATCAGCTAAATTTGCAGGTAGCTCATAACGGAAAGATAAATTCAATAAAGCAACTGCTTCTGGTGGTAAACAAAGGTAATCTGTAAAACCTGTGTCTATAACAAATTCAATCGTAAAATCTGGTAAATTTGGCAGTCGAAATTCTACATTAACAGTTGGGTGTGCATCCTTGACAATCCCAGAAATCATTATGAATCACGCTCTAGAAAACCAGAGAATGAAACAGCAACTTTGTAACCAATACGAATACCATATAGTCGAGCAAATGGGTTCTTATTACGTAAATATCGTGCCGATTCTAAGCCTGTTTTATCAATTGCATATTCACCTGTTTCTATATCGATAATCACCATTTTACCGATATTTTCTTCTCGTTCCACTTGTTGACGAATGCAATTTTCATATAATTCTTTCGCACGTCGTCCAACTTCTTCGCGGCTTAAAAGTATGGCTTGCACGTCCTTGCTCCTTTGTTCATGTTGTATCCTAATTCTACTACCAAGCTATAATACAAGGCGGTTTAGTGAACGATATACTAACGCAGACCGAAAAAAACGGTAGAGCAATAAATACTCTACCGATTTCTAATTTTTTATTTGAGATTTAAATCCCAAACCTTAAATCTTACTCAACACCTTGAGGTAACAATTCCCGACGCTGTTGAGAACTAACTTGTACAACGCCATTTTCATCGACATCAACAAGGGCTGTATCGCCATCTTTGATGCGACCAGACAGAATTTCTTCTGCTAGGCTATCTTCTAACAGGCGCATAATTGCCCGACGTAATGGTCTTGCGCCGTAGCTGGGACTGTAACCTTCTTGGATCAAACGATCCTTGAAGCGATCGCTAACTTCTAAAGTGATACCCTTTTCAGTGAGACGACCAAATACTTCCTTGAGCATAATTTCGGCGATTTGGGTCACTTCTGGCTTGCTCAACTGACGGAAGACGATAATTTCATCGAGTCGGTTGAGGAACTCTGGACGGAAGTATTGCTTCAATTCTTCGTTCACCAAGGAGCGAATCCGGTTGTAAGCTGACTCGGTGACATCTTCAGCAAATTCAAAGCCGATACCGCTGCCACCTTTTTCAATTACCTTAGAACCAATATTGGAAGTTAAAATCAGCAAGGTGTTCTTGAAGTCCACCGTGCGACCTTTAGCATCAGTTAACCGACCGTCTTCCAAAATTTGCAGCAGCATGTTGAATACATCGGGGTGGGCTTTTTCGATTTCGTCGAACAACACCACGGTGTAAGGACGCCGCCGCACGGCTTCGGTCAGCTGACCACCTTCGTTATAACCAACATAACCTGGAGGCGAACCAATCAGCTTGCTGACGGTGTGACGCTCCATGTATTCCGACATATCTAAGCGGATCATCGCTTCTTCCGAACCGAAGAAGTAAGCAGCTAAAGACTTCGCCAACTCGGTTTTACCTACACCAGTAGGCCCAGAGAAGACAAAGCTAGCTATGGGGTCGGTTGGGATTCTTCAAACCGACACGAGCGCGACGAATTGCTCGTGAAACTGCTTTCACAGCTTCGTCTTGACCAATTAAACGCTGATGCAAGGTGTCTTCCATGTGCAGCAGCTTTTCTGATTCAGATTCGGTGAGTTTGTTCACCGGTACCCCAGTCCAAGAAGCGACAATGTGGGCAATGTCTTCTTCTGTAACTACGGGTTCTTCATGTTCAGAGCCAGTTGCATTGGTCTTGCTTTGAGCGATCGCCCGGATTTCGGCTTTGATTTCCATTTCGCGATCGCGCAATTCCCCAGCTTTGTCAAAGTCTTGAGAGCGCACCGCGTCATCTTTTTCTTTTAATATCTGACGCAGTTCTTTGTCTAACTCTTTGGCTGCGGGTGGCAATTGGGAGTTAATCAAGCGCACTCTAGAACCAGCTTCATCAACTAAGTCGATGGCTTTATCTGGAAGGTAGCGATCGCTAATGTAACGATCTGACAATTTCGCCGCCGCCACCAATGCTTCGTCGGAGATTTTCAGTTTATGGTGTTGCTCGTAGCGTTCGCGCAAACCATATAAAATTTCAATTGTTTCATCAACTGTAGGTTCGCCAACCATTACTGGTTGGAAACGTCGCTCTAGCGCTGCATCTCGCTCGATGTGCTTCCGGTATTCATCTAGGGTTGTAGCACCGATGCACTGCAACTCACCTCTAGCCAAAGCTGGCTTGAGGATATTTGCTGCGTCAATCGCACCTTCTGCTGCACCCGCACCAATTAAAGTGTGTACCTCATCAATCACGAGAATGACATTACCCGCCGAGCGGATTTCATCCATGATTTTTTTCAAGCGTTCTTCAAATTCACCCCGGTACTTGGTTCCTGCTACGAGCAAACCAATATCCAAGGTGACGACGCGTTTATCTTCAAGGATGTCAGGGACATCTTTAGTGGCAATGCGTGAAGCTAAACCTTCAGCGATCGCAGTTTTACCAACCCCTGGTTCCCCAATCAGCACTGGGTTATTTTTGGTTCGGCGACCCAATATCTGGATCACTCGCTCAATTTCCTTGGCGCGTCCTACCACCGGATCGAGCTTATTGTCTATTGCCATTTGGGTCAGGTTTGAACCAAATTCATCCAGAGTCGGAGTTTTTGTGCGCCCGGATGAACCGCCTGGTGAAACTTCAGCAGTTTCTCCCAACATCCGAATGACTTGGGTTCTTACCTTAGATAGATCCACACCGAGGTTTTCTAGCACCCTGGCTGCGACGCCTTCCCCTTCGCGGATTAGGCCCAACAGCAGATGCTCGGTGCCAATGTAGTTATGCCCCAGTTGGCGTGCTTCTTCTAGGGAAAGTTCTAAAACTCGCTTCGCCCGTGGCGTAAACGGAATTTCCACGGCAACAAAGCCCGATCCCCGTCCTATAATTTTTTCAACTTCAATTCGGGCATCTTTGAGATTGACGCCCATTGATTTCAGCACCTTAGCAGCCACTCCAGTGCCTTCGCCAATCAGACCCAGGAGGATCTGTTCGGTTCCGACAAAGTTGTGACCTAAACGGCGGGCCTCTTCTTGGGCCAGCATGATTACCTTAATGGCTTTTTCTGTGAAGCGCTCAAACATGGCTTTATCCCATCATCTGCGGTCGTGCCGGTATGCTGATTTTAGCACAGGCAAAGCTTTTGGATGCCTGTATAACAGATTATAGACATCCTGAACCTATGACTTGGGTTGATGGGCTAATTGTTAACTATTGACTACTCTTATTTGGCTAGTGTACTGAGGAGCTTTAGTTCACCAGCCTTTTTGGGATTTATTACAAACAGTTCACTGCTTAGATTAAGGGTTTTTAGACTTAATCCCAAACATTTATATTTAACATATATATTTATTAATATCAAGCAAAAATAATTAATATAATATTTATTTATCTAATTTAACTTTTTTGATAGAAAATTTAAATATAAAGAGGTGCGACAAAGTTACATTTTTTTGCTGAAGCCGATCGCAAGCCCTAATAATTCAAAATTACTCATACCCAACTAAATAGGTAGGTACAAATAAAGCTAACTATATAACAAAATGTAAAACCTTCAAAACCCATGTAATTGCTTGACTTTGCTTTGCTCCGTACCCTTCAAGAACGCTAGGGGCGAACGCAATAATATAGTTATAAATCCTCTCGCGGACTTACTTAAAAAGCAAGTGCCAAGAAGATTTTTCGAGGCGATCGCTGACAATGGAATACCACTGGTCTAAAGTTGCTTGAAATTTCGGGTGTTGTAAATCTGGAAGCCAAAGGATTAAAGCGTCCTCATCGTTATCTTGGTAGTAACGCCGCCGCCGCCCAGCTGTTTTGAAGCCAAATTTTTGATATAAAGATATAGCCCCCAGGTTGGAAGCTCGCACTTCGAGGGTAGCTCGCTCCATTTTGCAATCGCAAGCTGTCTTAATAAGTGAATATAATAAAGCCGCACCCATTCCTTGACGGTGATATTGAGGATGAACCGCCAAAATTGTAATGTGAGCTTCCTCTAAAATTGACCAAAAACAACCCATTCCTAGCAAACTTGTGCTGGAGGAGGGAGAAAATAAACCGAGTAAATCGCTGTTGGGACTATCCAATTCTCGTTTGTAGCCCTCCATTGTCCAAAGTCCACCAAAACAAGCTCGATCGAGTTCCAGAATAGCACTGAGATTTTCTAGTGTCAGTAATTTAATTTCTAAGTCTAATGCGATCACATTTATTGAATAACGTTACAAACCCTTTGTACACTGGGAATCGGGAAACAAACTCAAAGCCCGTAATTTGAACAAGGAAAACTTTTATAGTTATGGTATCGACTCACCCCACTGGGGTTCAACATTCTGGAAGTCAATATTTACCTCAAAGTTGGGACACCAACACAAATCCATCGCCTAATCAAGAACTTTTACCCTTGACTGCCAGAGTTCATCATCATGACCTCTTAGAAATTGGTGGGTGTGATGTCACAACCCTAGTTGAGCAGTTTGGTTCACCTTTATATATTTTAGATGAAGAAACCCTACGTTCGGCTTGTCAGCAATACCGAGATGCTTTCAAGCAATACTATAAGGGCGAATCTCAAGTATTGTATGCTTCAAAAGCTTGGAATTGTTTAGCCGTTTGTGCGATCGCTGCGTCTGTTGGTTTAGGAATCGATGTAGTTTCTGGGGGCGAACTTTACACCGCCCTACAAGCAGGTGTTAGTCCCGAGAAAATTTATCTTCATGGAAATAATAAATCTCGTGAAGAATTAATTTTAGCGATCGAGTCTGGTGTTACCGTTGTGGCGGATAACTGGTATGAGTTTGCATACCCTTGTGGAAATCGCCCAACCCGATCGAGCAATCCGCATTATGCTACGGTTAACTCCCGGTATTGAGTGCCACACTCACGAATATATTCGCACGGGACACTTAGATAGCAAATTCGGCTTCGATCCCAACGATTTAGATGAAGTTTTTACCTTTGTCAGTCAACAACCTGCGCTTAATTGCGTAGGAGTACACGCTCATATTGGTTCCCAAATTTTTGAGCGTCAACCGCATCAAGATTTGGCGGCTGTTATGGTTCAGTGGCTCCGAGATGCCAGTAAGTATGGTTTAAATATTACAGAGTTAAATGTTGGTGGCGGTTTAGGGATTAAATATATAGAATCAGACGATCCCCCCAGCATTGAAGAGTGGGTGAAGGCGATTTGTGAAGTAATTCAAGCAGCTTGTGCAGCCGAAAATCTGCCTTTGCCGAAATTACTTAGCGAGCCGGGGCGATCGCTAATTGCCACGGCTTGCGTCACTGCTTATACTATTGGTTCATCCAAAGTTATCCCAGAAATTCGTACCTATGTAGCGATCGATGGGGGAATGTCTGATAATCCCCGACCGATTACTTACCAATCAGTTTATCGGGCTGTAGTTGCCAATAAAATGTCTTCACCTTTAACCCAAACAGTCACAATTGCTGGTAAACATTGTGAATCAGGAGATATTCTGATTAAAAATGCTCTACTTCCAAAGACTGAACCAGGGGATATTCTCGTAGTTATGGGAACTGGTGCGTACAATTACAGTATGGCATCTAACTACAACCGCTTGCCTCGACCGGCAGCAGTCGTAGTGGCAAATGGCGAAGCAAATTTAATTTTGCAACGTGAAACTTATGAAGATTTAATTCGACAAGATCGCCTACCAGAAAGACTAAAGAAATAGTCATTTGTCCTTGGTCATTAGTCATTAGTCATTGGTCATTTGCAAATGACAAAGGACAAATGACAAAGCGCAAAGTCTGAGCGCCGGCTTCCGGCGAGCAGAACTTTGTAAGAGAGGACAAATGACAAATGACCAACTGTAAATTAGAGGCAAAAGTTTAATCCAGATGTCATGAGAGATTGGTGGAAGCAATGGCTGACAAACCTGGGGTGGTCACAGTCCTTGCTACTTGGGACTCTGGATATTGTGTTAGTGCTGGCGCTGACGTACATGATACTAGTTATTATTAGTGAGCGCCGGACACTATGGATGGTGCGGGGATTCATTATCTTAATGCTAGCCTCAGCACTCAGTGGCAGATTCGGACTACCTCTGCTAAGTTTTGTACTAGAAAAGTTGGTGATTGGTTGTGCTGTGGCGATGGCAGTTGCTCTACAGTCAGAGTTTCGGCGGTTTTTGGAGCAATTGGGGCGTGGCGAATTCCGCCAGCTGTTTCAACCTGACCGTCTGGCAATCCCCAAATCTGATAGCGTAATTGATGAAATTGTTGAGGCTGTTAAAGAATTGTCAAAAAACCGCATTGGAGCTTTACTAATTGTGGAAACCACAGGGCCAATTGATGAGCGAGATTTTTCTGTGCCAGGAGTAAAGCTAAATGCGGAAGTTTCTAAAGAACTAATCCAGACAATTTTTCAGCCGAAAACTTTGTTACACGATGGAGCGACATTGATTCGTGGCTCACGGATCGTGTCATCAGGTATAATTTTACCACTTTCGGGACGCACAGCCTCGCGCCAGCTGGGAACACGCCACCGAGCAGCAATGGGAATTACTGAGCGGGTCGAAAATTGCATTTGTGTTGTTGTCTCTGAAGAAACGGGTTCTATTTCCTTAGCGGAACGGGGAACCCTAAATAGACCGCTGACGATTAGGAAACTGAAAGAGTCATTAGAGGCTGTTTTGTCCCCAACCGTGGATAGGGAAGCAGTTGCTCCTGGTCTGTTGAGTTTTGTTCGTCGGATAGGTGGGAAGACACTAGCACTAGTTTCACGTTTACTCAGATTACCATCGACTGCTTCTCGAGATAAAAAATGACACTACAACAAACTAAACTGCAAGATTTACCTACTGATTTAAAACGAGAATTATTGCCGCAGCACGTTGCGGTGATTATGGATGGTAATGGTCGATGGGCTAAACGTCAGGGTCTACCCCGAATTATGGGTCATAAGCGAGGAGTAGATGCTCTCAAGGATTTACTTCGCTGTTGTCAGGATTGGGGAATTCAAGCGTTGACAGCTTATGCTTTTTCAACAGAGAACTGGAAAAGACCGCAGGAAGAAGTAGATTTTTTGATGACTCTGTTTCAAAGAGTTTTGCGTCAAGAACTGCGGGAAATGGTTGAAGAAAATGTTCAAATTAAGTTTGTAGGGAATTTGCAAGACCTGCCACGATCGCTCCAACAAGAAATTTCCCGTTCAATGGAAGAAACCAAAAACAATCGTGGTATCCGATTTTCAGTAGCAACTAATTATGGCGGACGGCAAGAAATTTTACAAGCTTGTCAGGCGATCGCTAAACTTGTCCAGCAAGGTATGCTACAACCCGATGAAATTAATGAACAGGTGTTTGAAAGCCACTTATACACAGCCGGAATTACTGACCCAGATTTGTTAATTCGCACCAGTGGAGAAATCCGCCTCTCAAATTTTCTTCTCTGGCAAATGGCTTATGGAGAAATTTATATTACCGATGCTCTCTGGCCCGATTTTGACCGTGCCGAATTTCATCGTGCCTTGTGTGCCTACCAACAACGGGAGCGGCGATTTGGGAAAGTCTAAATCTGTTTACGCAATTAGACTAAGTAGGTCGGTGTAAAAATTTGCCGTTGGCATCAGGCAGGAGGAAAAAGGGTTTTAGTCTAGTTTATCTTTCTTCACATAGTTTGGTTTTATTGTGCCAACTTATACCAATTTTTAAAATGGTTGCGGCAGATGGAAAACTGAAACATTTATCCAATGGATGTTTCACAATCCAAAATCTAAAACTTGTACTGAGCGAAGTCGAAGTATCTAAAATCCAAAATGGTATTACTTATACAAACAATACCTAAATTAATAAAAAAGTAATTAAATAAAATCAAATATTTTTCGGTCGTCGCAGTTTCTTAGAATTCATTGGGCCGAGAATTTGATTTAGGCTGCGCAACTGCTCTGCTGTACCCATACCAATTAGCCGATCTCCCGGCATTAAAATCGTATCGCCAGTGGGGCCACCGATTAAAGTGCCATCAATGCGGTGAATTGCCAGAACCAATGCCCCAGATTGCGATCGCAATCTCGCCTTTTGCAAACTTTGACCCACAACAGGACAGAAAGCGGGGTCGAGTAAAAATTCTTCCATATATAACTGGCGGTCTGCACCAGTCAAAATCCCATCTACAAAGTCCAATACTTGGGGCCTGAGAGCCGCAGCAGCCATACGCTTCCCACCAGTAATATAGGGGGATATTACTTCATCTGCACCACCGCGTCGTAACTTCTGCAAAGCTTCTTCTGTACTTGCCCGTGCGATCACCCGAATTCCTGAATTCAGCGTTTTTGCTGATAACACAATGTATAAATTTTCAGCATCAGAGGGAAGGGCTGCAACAATACACATCGCCCGTTCAATACCAACTTTTAGGAGTGTGTCATCTAGGGTAGCGTCACCTTGGTATGCTGTATAACCTTCAGCTTGCGCCCTTTGGATTGATTCCGTCTCCGAATCAATTACTACAAAAGCTACACCTTCTGTCCGAAATTCCTTGGCAATTTGCCGACCAGTCCGGCTAAATCCACAAATGATGTAGTGTTCTGTTAAGGATTCCATTAACCGCCTCTGTTGCTGTAACCGAATTCCTTGTTGAAAGTACCCTTGAATAATCGCTTCTGTAAATCTATTGACAATGTAACCGATATTGACTACACCCAACAAAATCAGGGCAATTGTAAATAATCGTCCTCGACTACCGAGTGGGTGCGTCTCTCCGTATCCCACAGTGGCTAAGGTAATAACTGTCATGTAAGCTGCATCTTCCCATGACCAGCCCTCCACTAACCAGTACCACAAAGTGCCAATCAAGAAAACACCACCAAGAGCGATCGCCCCCGCCATCAACTCTTTTTGGATACGTTGATATTTTTGCTCAAGTGTTGAGAATGACGTAAAAATAGTACTTTTAGCCTACTTTTTCTAGTTTTCTACTAACTTTAAAGTTATCTATACTAATAGTCCAATAACTCAGAACTACTTACCTTTTTTCTTATCTAGTGCTTCTTGGATAGCGCGTCTACAGAATTCTGGAGGGTCTTCTTGTGCTTTCACCTCTTCCTTCATTTCCTTAGTAACCCGGAAACTGAGATTATCGGTTAACTCTCTACTTGGTTGAGAGGATTCAAAATTTTGAGGGTTACCCTTGGGGTTAGGCATTGTTGAGAGATATAAATAAGGCTTGATTTGATGTATACAAGGAAATAAAGGTTAAATCGGTAGGTATCATCCCTGGAAAAGTTGTTACCTACCGATACCACTTTTACAAGAGGTAACTCTATTTTATGTTCACGCGTTCCGAGTTAGAAATCAAAACCATCCCAGAATTACGTGACTTATGCCGTCGATACGGTGTTAAACCTACAGGGAGTGCGGCATACAAAGTCAGCTACCTTACTTCTCTGATGGCATTCCCTCAGCTAGCACTTGGGCAGCTAAGAGAAGGAAGGGGATTAAAATCTCCTGGACTTAGCGTCATTCAATTTTTTGAAGGGGTGATAGATGAAATGAATTCACCCACAGATGAGCAAGCAGCACTCATCAAAATAACCTTGGAAGGTAGGAGAATGGCTTACCCCGATAGGTTTGACCAAGAGAACCTGCTGATGCACAAAGCTAAGATGCACCTTGAAATGGTTGTTGGGCTACTCAGTCAATCGCGATAGAGAAGATCCCCGACTTTTTAAAGAAGTCGGGGATCTGTGGCTTTAACTTGCTCAAGTGTTGAGTACAAAGTTTTTTTCATCACCACCAGGCCTTTGAGGTCATATAAACGTTAGCCTAAGAAGAAGTACGAGTTGTGCTAAATAAAAAGTATTTTTTAGGGATTTCTAGGAAACTAGTAAATAACTATATAATGAAAAACTTTCAGGAGGAGCGGTAGTGAGCCTACAAACTCTCGTTGACCAAGCCACCATCCCCCCATCAGGGTCTGTAGCATCTAGTCCCTTTGATACAGATAGCTTTAATGAAGCTGTCATGTCTACCTACGCTCGGTTTCCCTTAGCCCTAGAACGGGGTGCTGGATGCCGGGTTTGGGATACGCAGGGGCGGGAATATCTGGACTTTGTAGCGGGAATTGCTACTTGTACTTTAGGACATGCCCACCCAGCGATGGTAGAAGCGGTAACACGCCAAATCCAAAAGCTGCACCATGTCTCTAATTTGTATTACATTCCTGAGCAAGGTGAATTGGCAAAATGGCTTGTCGATCGTTCCTGTGCCGATCGCGTATTTTTCTGCAACTCTGGTGCTGAAGCTAACGAAGCCGCAATTAAACTGGCGCGGAAATACGCCCACACAGTATTAGACATTGAAAAACCGATTATTTTAACCGCCAATGCCAGTTTCCACGGGCGGACTTTGGCAACCATTACCGCCACTGCCCAACCGAAGTATCAAAAGTATTTTGATCCTTTGGTTCCTGGGTTCCACTATGTAAATTACAACGATATTAACGCTGTGGAAGTAGCGATTAGCGAGTTGGATGAAGGCGATTATCGGGTAGCAGCAATTCTGATCGAGCCATTGCAGGGAGAAGGGGGTGTACGTCCAGGAGATGTTGCCTATTTCAAAAAGCTCCGGCAAATTTGCGATGAAACTGGCGTTTTGTTGATTTTCGACGAAGTGCAAGTTGGTATGGGGCGTAGCGGCAAATTATGGGCTTACGAACATCTCGGCGTTGAACCGGATATTTTCACCAGTGCTAAAGGCTTAGGTGGAGGTGTCCCCATCGGTGCAATGATGAGCAAGAAATTTTGCGATGTTTTTCAACCAGGAGAACACGCTAGCACCTTTGGCGGAAATCCTTTTGTGTGTGGTGTAGCACTCAGTGTTTGCCAGACATTGGAACGGGAAAATATTTTGCAGAATGTGCAAGACAGGGGCGAACAATTGCGATCTGGATTGAAGGCGATCGCCGCGAAATATCCTCAGCACATTGGCGAAGTTCGGGGTTGGGGCTTAATCAACGGTTTGGAGTTACGAGCCGACATCGAGATAACCGCAGCCGATGTCGTCAATGCTGCTATCAAGGAAGGTGTATTGTTAGTACCAGCCGGGCCAAAAGTAGTCCGGTTTGTGCCACCGTTAATTGTTACAGAGGCAGAAGTCAATGCTGCCTTGCAAGCTGTGGACAAGGCGATCGCAATTCTCGACAAATAGAATATTGTTTGTTTTGTGTAGAGACGTTGCAATGCAACGTCTCTTTTTCATTCCGGGGAAATTTCTCGATAAGCTTGCCGACACTGCTCATAATTGTCTGGCAAAATCTCAGCATTATTAAAACATAATTGCTCGTGAGTAGTAATTAAAGTTTCATAAGGCTGTATGGGAGTCACAGACGATCGCAGCAATTGCAAATATTCTCCATCAGTACGGCTGAGTTTGTGGGGTGCGATCGCACTTTTATCCAACTGCTGCAACATCGCTAAATAAACACAACGGCAAGCCTCACGGTAGTTACCTTGACGGTAAAATTCTTGCGATCGCTCCAACAAAAGGGCTATGGATGACTCATTGGAGCGAGTTTTGACACGAAAATCAGTGAGATTGCCACTTCTATTTAGCCAAGAATATATATAAGGACTGAATTCTCGCCATAATCGCCAACCCACCCACGCTACAAATAATCCCAGTACCAGCCAAAACAAGAATTTCAGCAATTCACCAAGCCAAGGACTAATTGACCATCCAGTAGGCAATTCTGGTAAAGCCCGTTCAAAGCGGTAAAACTGGTATTCCCACCATTCACCCGCTTGTTGTTGGAATTGAGACAAATGCCAACTCCAGCTAGTTTTTTCAAAAGTATCTGTCATAGAGGAGAGTGGGGAGCAGGGGAGCGGAGGAGCAGGGGAGCAGGGGAGCGGGGGAGTGAGGGAGTGAGGGAGTGAGGGAGTGAGGGAGTTAGGAGACAAGGGGACAAGGAGATAAGCAAAACTCCTAACTCTTGTAGAGACGCGATTAATCGCGTCTCTACTTTTAACTCTTAACTCCTAACTCAGCACGGGCTAAACGCCGAGCTATCGCTAACAGCACTCCTAACGCCCAATGACTAATGACTAATGACTCTTGACTCTTTTTTTATCATTAGCCAGCCGATAAGAACAAGTAGCGCACCGAATGCCAGAAATCCTAGATCCCAAGCTAACTCATTTGGGCCTGGTTTAACATGATGGACACCGAGAATTTGGTGGTCAATTAAACCTTCAACCAAGTCGAACAATCCACCACCAATCAGTATCGATCCAATAAAGGTCTGTGATGACCAAGGAACATCATCACGTCTTCCAGCACGCCATAGTAACACAAGTCCAGCCGCGGTGAATACCCAATCTAAGGTATGAAATAATCCATCCCACACCATGTTCAAATCTATATTCGCCCTGTTTGTCAGAGGTCTAATGTTACTCAGCATATGATGCCACTGGAGGATTTGATGTAGTAATATTCCATCAATAAACCCTCCAAGACCCACACCAAGAAAAATTCCAGCAGTGATTAGTGGTGCGCGTCGGTTGAGGATTTCACTTTTCGCCTCCATTGTCAACCTCATAGATAGGCTTTTTTACCAAAATACAACTCTTGTGAGAGAAATATCTTCTATCTTGAGGCAAGTGCGATCGCTTAACTTAAATTAATCAATCTTCAAATTTAATCTGCATACCCGCTTTCACCGGGTCGAAATCTTGGGGAAAATGGGTGTTGCGATCGCAATCTGCTTTTTCCAGGTTCGCTCCTTTAAGAGCGGCTTGGCGGAGATTTGCTGACATCAATAATGCTCCCCTAAGATCGGCATCCTTCAGATTAGCTTGACTAAGATCGGCAAAGCTCAAATCAGTTCCCCTCAAATTAGCGCTACTAAGGTTAGCTTCACTCAAGTCAGCATAACTCAGGTCAGATCCTTTCAAGTTAATGCCTTGCAAATCAGCATTACCCAGTTCTGCTTTACTAAAGTTCCGTTTTCCTGCTGCATAACTCTCCACAAGAGTAGCAGCACTATTTATCGGCTGTTGAAAATTGACTTCAGGCATATAACAGCGTCACAGATTGCTCGTTCTTACTTTCATCTTCCCTTTTTAATTACGAATTACGTAGCTTGCTTCTGGCATGAAGGCGAGTATTCCGAATTACGAATTAGTAATTATACTTCCTAAATGTAATACATTAGTTCCTTCTGTTGTCGGCTCGATCTTCGGTCACAAAGGTCTTGGAGTGTATATTTTTCCAAAACAGAGTTAGCAGCCTGACGTGCTTCTTGCCAAACTTCCTGAATTAGCTCACCTTCTACCGTGTTGGGAGTCGGTTCACAGGGAGATACAACAATATCTGACCCTTCCATGCAGCTAAAAGCATCCAACACTGTAATCTTTCCGGGATCTCGTGCCAGAACATAGCCACCTTTGGCTCCGCGTATACTCTTAATTAAACCTCCACGTCTTAAGGTTGCTAGGAGTTGTTCCAAATAGCGGTTCGGGATGTCTTGCAATGCCGCTATCTCTCGAATTTGTAGGGCTTCACCCTTAGGGTAGCAGGTTGCTAACTCTAACAGGGCTAGAAGTGCGTATTCTGATTTGTTAGAGATTACCACAGGCGTAATATTTTAAGCTCATATTTAAAGATACAAAGTCTTTGAGTTTGTTTCCCTAAGCTACTGCGAAGAAAAACTTTACAATCAACCTATTGTTGACCGGCTTACTCCACTTTAAAGACCTTCTAGCATACAAGCAATTACTTTTGTTTTTAAATTCGATAAATAAAAGTGATTAGACTTCTTGCAAAAATATATTTTTGCACTCTTAGGGTAAAGGGAAAGGATTTTGAGTTTCTTTACCCTTTTCCCCTTCACCTTTACCCCGACTTTTGCAAAAAGTCTATTAATTAGCTATACATGGAAATTTCTTGAAAATGGCAGAATGACTGTAAAGGTAGTTCCCGCATCGATCGCACTTTCAACTGTAATCTCGCCGCCGTGTAAATCTACAGCCTGCTTGACAATGGACATCCCTAATCCCATTCCTGGGATATTGGCTGTATTACTAGCGCGATGGAAGGGTTCAAAGATATGTTCAATGTCAGCGGAGGGAATGCCAATACCAGAGTCTTGAGTCTGAAATATAACTTGCTCGTTGGCAGTGGTTACAGAAAACCTAACTGTACTGCCAATGGGAGAGTATTTTAGACAATTTGAGAGTAAATTACTCAAGATTTGGCGCAGTAGTTTCGCGTCTAAATTAGCAGATGTGCATTGGCATTCACTGCTAAAAACGATCGCATGTTGGGAGCGATCGCTCTGTTGTAATTCTTCTAATAAATCGCGGCAAAATTCCACTAAATTTATCGGTGTTGGATTAAACTCTAACTTGCCTGTTTCATCCTGACTCACCACCAATACATCATTTAATAAGTGGGTTATATGCATAACTGATTTTTGAATGCGACGCAGGTGGGTCTGTTGTCGCTGTTCGCTCCAAAGGTGGCGATAATGTTCTAGTAGTTCCGCAGAAGAGTGGATAGTAGCCAAAGGGGTGCGAAACTCATGGGAAGTGATGGTGAGCAAGCGGGATTTAAGTTCGCTAAACTCCCTTTCTTTGGCAAGCGCTTGTCGCATCGCCTCTTCTGCCCATTGCAGCTTGGCTTGGGTTCGCTTGCTTTCGCTAATGTCGTGCAATAACCAGCGCAGACTAACTAACTCACCAGATTGATTACGGATAGCAACCACCTTAACCGCAGCCATAATAGGTGTTTTGTCACGCGGTCGCAGGGTTACTTCCCACTCTTGCATTTTCCAGTCTGGGAATTGAGCGCGATCGCGCAGATGATTTAGTTTTAAATGAAAAGCAATTATTTCTTTCTCAACTACAAAAATCCCTATGGATGTGCCCAACAACGAACTTTTAGAAATGTTAAGTAGAGCGGTGGCGGCTGAGTTAGCTTCCTGAATTATTCCTTTTGTATCAGTCACAAAATAAGCGTCTGGTACTTCCTCAAATAATTCTTGGTAGCGTTGACTTTCTGCTACCAAAGCCTGTTGAGTTTTAGATAATTCTTCATTCTGCTGCTTTAAATCTTCATTTACTAGTTGCAGTTCTTCCAAAGCCAGGTAAACTTCTTTAAATACTGCGGTAACTAGTTCAATATCTGCTTGTGCTTTTTGCTGTTCGCTCTGGCGTTGCAAGAGGGCGACGCGCTTACGCATGTTCTCTATCTGCAAAGCTAAATCGTCCAAATTCACGCTCTTGCTCCTAATTTCTAAAGTTGGGTTTTGTTTTAGATTCCCTACTTAGACGATATTAGCTTTTGGAGTTTAGTAGTTATCAGTAATTTCAGTATAGTTTTAGGTAGTTTTAGTTCTTCGGGCTGATTATGACTTAATACAGCAGAATTTAGAAGTAAAACCAATTCTCTAAAATGAGACAACACATTCAAACTCTGAAAGCCATGCCATATCTGACTTTCTTAATTACGAATTACAAATTTGTACTGAGCTTGTCCTGAGTTTCGACACTTCGACTGCGCCCTTCGGCTACGCTCAGGACAGGCTCAGTGCATCGCTGCGCGGTAATCGAGCGACTTGTACTGAGCGTAGTCGAAGTAAGTCGAGATTCAACTACCGCGTAGTCGTTGGCGTGGTAACAGAGCGTTGGTCATTGAATTTCGACTACGCTCAATTACCGCGTAGCCGAAATGAGTCGAAGTGCAGCCTCTCCAAGAGTTGGGCGTAGCCGAAGTATTACGAATTGGTATAAAATATACTTTATACCTGGCTTTAAGACGAATCGTTGTATACTTCACCTTTCTTCAAATCTGCTGTAAGTAATCAAGCGGTTCTCATTTGTTCACTGTTTTTGTCTAGAAATGTTACTCAATTGCTCTCGAAGGTCAGCCCATCTAATACCTTCTAGGCTGGGTAAAACAATATGAGCGGCTCCAACTCGCTCAACAGGGCCGAGTCCTATTGCCCACATCCCAGCAGCGAGAGCGGCTTCAACACCTGCTGCGGCATCTTCTACAACCACAGATTGCGCTGGTTCGATTCCTAGTTGCTTGGCTGCGTACAGAAATAGGTCGGGTGCTGGCTTGGGTTCTTGTACGCTGTAACCGTCTGCGATCGCATCTACTTTATCAGCAATGCCCAATCGCTCGATCACAGTCTGGGCATTTTTGCTCGCTGAACCAATACCGATCTTAATACCAGCTTGCCGCAGTTCATCCAACAGAGCGATCGCACCTGGTAACAAATCGTGGGATGTCATGTTTTGGATCAATTCCACATAGTAGCGATTTTTGCGCTCCATCATCTCTTCAATTTGTGCTTCCGAATACGCTCTATTCCCAAGAATCACCATCAGAGAAGCACGACGGGATACACCCCGCAGGGCTTCGTTAGCTTCTCGATTAAACGGTATACCTTCTTCATCAGCTAGCTTCTGCCAAGCGAGATAGTGAAGTTCTGCTGTATCTGTTAGCACACCATCTAAATCGAAGATGAATCCTTGGATGTTGGGGTTGTGGGGAGCAGCACTTCGGCTCCTTTCGACTTCGCTCAAGGCAAGTCGCTCAGTGACCGGGGAGGCAGGGGAAGCAGGGGAAGAAGTCTGGTGTTCAGAAGCTTGTGAGTGGGAATTTGGGGGATCGGGGGAGAGGGAAAGTTGGAGAAATTCTAGTTGACGAGTTATCTCTTGGGCGACTTTTCCCTGATGTAGATCGAAGTCGTGCCATTTCCCGCGCCAGTGCAGTTTAAACTTTAGACGCGTCCAGCCAGGGGGTAGGTGGGGGTTGGCTACAGGACCATTTTCAGTTAATTGGATGCCGCCGAATCCAAAAATTACAGCTTGCCAAATCCCACCTGCACTAGCACCGTGAATTCCATCGTTGGTGTTACCTCGGTTATCTTCAAGATCCACCATTAACGCCCGCATAAATTGTTCGTAAGCTTCAGCTGATTTGCCCAAATCGGAAGCTAAGATGGCTTGAACTGCTGGGCCAAGGGACGAACCATAAGTAATATCAGTGCGGGGTGCGTAGTAGTCCCAGTTTGTCTGCAATGCTTTTTCGTTGTAGGGAAAATCTGCTGATTCTCGCATTAAATATAGGAGCATTAATACGTCTGGCTGTTTAAGTACTTGAGATTTGTTGGTTTTATCAATACCTAAGATCGGTTGCATAGAGCGATCTCGTGGTTCATAATCTGCTAAGTTGATATCTTCCAATTGGAAAAATCCCTCGAACTGCTCGATTAGTCCTGTTGATGGATCATAGAAAAACAACATTTTGGCGATGATATCTTGCCAATGCGATCGCTCTTCTGGGGTCAGCTTTAGTTTCTGTTCTAGTTCGGTGGCTCGTTCGGGAAATTTGTCAGCCAACCAATTATAGACGGCGATCGCTTTCTCTAGATGCCATTGCGCCATCCGGTTTGTAAAGGCGTTGTTGTGGACTAATTCATGGTATTCATCCGCTCCGATTACTCCCCGGATTTCATACCATGAGCGCTCAGGATTGAATTCGACTCGACTACCCCAAAAGATCGCGGCATCTAAGATAATCTCTGCGCCGTACTTTTGCATCCAGTCATCATCACCAGTCGCTTGCCAGTAGTTCCAGACTGCGTAGGGGATATCTGCATTGATATGAATTTCGCGATCGCGACACCAAATCCGCACGTCTTCACCATAAAAATCACTGCCGATAGACCAACGTGGTGTTACTTCATCTCCGGTATCAGCACTTTCCCAAGCAAACATTGCCCCTTTATATCCGTAATGGCCTGCCTTGCGTCTAGCTCCTGGTAAGGTGTGCCAACGGTAACTGAGTAAGTTGCGGGCGATCGCTGGTTGGGTAAACAGAAACAAGGGCTGCATAAAAATTTCCGTATCCCAAAAGACATGACCGCGATAGCCAAACCCCGAAAGGGTTTTAGCAGGAATGCTCACCCTATCATCATGACGTGGGGCAGCAATCAGCAGTTGAAACAGATTGTAGCGAACAGCAAAAGTAGCTGTGCTATCTCCCTCAATCATGATGTCACTTTGCTGCCAAACCTCATCCCATGCCTGTTCATGAGCTTTTAGTAATGTTGCGTAATCTGGAAGGTGTGTGAGTTTTTCTCGAGCTGCTGGAACTGGTGTTTCAATCTCCCGCGAAGTAAAAACTGTCACGAGTTTTTCCACAGTTACGGTCTGCTGCGTTTTAGCCAAGAAGGTTGTACTCAAGGTAGGATAACCAGGTGCAGTATTGACTTGCAAAGATGCTTCAGTGCCTAAGATTGTCAACTTAGTTGCCATACCGAGTTCAATTCGAGAGTTGCGCGTGCGGCGTTGCAACCAAATTCCTTGGTTAATCTTGCCCTGGTCTAATTCTTCCCAATGATTGAACCCCTGATTTTCTGGATAGCCATTGATGCTAGCTTGAACTTCGATTAACCCATCAAAATCTATTGGTGTTAAATAGCAGCGTAGCGCTAAAACGTGAGGATCTGCAAGACTAGCAAAGCGTTCAAAACTGATGTCTATAGTGTGCCCACTGGGAGAGCGCCAACGCACGGCACGGATCAGTAGTCCATGACGCAGATCGAGTTGCCGATCATAGCGCAATATCTCACCTTGATCGAGACGGAAGCGATCGCCATTTACAATCACTATCAAGGGTAGCCAGTCAGGGCAATTTACCAGTTCGGTGTATACCACAGGCACATCATCATAGACACCGTGAATAAAAGTAGCTGGCAATGCATGAGGATAACCTTCCTCAAAACTGCCTCTTGTTCCCAGGTATCCATTGCCGATTGTAAAGACGGTTTCTTTAGAGTGCAATTGCTCAGGGTCAAACTGGGTTTCGATTAATATCCAGTCTGTGTAGATAAAATGGCGAGAACAACCTTTTGTTTGCATAAGTTGGCGAGTGGGGAATCGGGATTTTGAGTCTTTGAGCTAGATGAATGAGTCTTTGAACTCCGTTAATTAGTATTTGAGGTGGATGAACGGAGTTCTGAGGTGGATGAATCCAGTTCCAAGGTGGATGAACGGAGTTCCGAGGTGGATGAATCCAGTTCCAAGGTGGATGAACGGAGTTCTGAGGTGGATGAATCCAGTTCCAAGGTGGATGAACGGAGTTCTGAGGTGGATGAACGGAGTTCCGAGGTGGATGAATCCAGTTCCGAGGTGGATGAAATCCATTTCTAACTCCCCCCTGCTCCCCTGCTCCCCTGCTCCCCTGCTCCCCTACTCCCCCACTCCCCACTCCCTCATCCCCCCTTATGCTTTTCCAAAATCTTTTCGACTCTAGGTTTATAAATGAGATGAAATAAGGTTTCCATGTAGCGATCTCTAGCTTCGTTATTTTCGGGAGCAACAAAGTTCCAAAAACTAAATATCTTAGCAAGCAGTAGCAATCGATTACTATGTAAATGCCAATTATATTTGTGATGAATTCGCTGACTCATCCATTCTGAAACTTCGTGCCAGTATTCAGGATGAGTATCGCATTGTTCAAGGAAGTCTAAAATTTTCGTTGCTGTTCCCTCTAAGTCTGTAGGATTAAGATTAAATTGGTTTTCTTTGTTCTCGATAATTTCTAAAGAACCGCCAAATTGGGTAGCAAAAGTTGGCAAGCCAGAAATCATCGCTTCCAAAATACTCCGACCGAAGGATTCAAAACGGGCAAAATGGACATAAATTCCTTGAGAATCGGCAACTACTCGGTAGGCTTCGCCGATGTCCCGGCTAGGAACACGCATCCCCACCCAGCGAATCTTGCCATCGAGATGATATTGGTCGATAATGTCGTGGAGTTTTTGAATTTCTTCTGCTTCTTCTGGGTTGCTAGCTTCATGTAAATGCAGTTTAGTAGTTAATAAAATCAGGTTACAACGCTCTTGCAACGCCTGACTTTTACCAAAACATTCAGCTAGACCAGTGAAATTTTTGATTGAATTGATGGTATCAAGGGCAAAAATTGGTCGATTATTGGGGCGTTCTAAATAACCAAGAATTTGTGGATCTTCGCGGGTAAAGAGTAAATCGTGGACTTGTGTGCCAAGTTTAGAATCTCGGTTTTCTTTTTGGCTGTAGGGAAAGAAAATATTTTCATTTACTCCCGGCGGCACGAAGTTAAATTTAGGACTAAACAAATCAATGCCATCAACTACATGATACAACTGCGGCATCGTAAACCACTTGTATGACTCGTATTGACCGATGGTATCAGGCGTACCGACAATTTCTTGATAGGACGATGTGATGATAAAGTCAGCTGCATTCATACTAATCAAATCGGCGGTAAATTGTGCCGAAAAATGATATTTATCTTCTAAATCTTGCCAATATAAATTGCTAAATAGATATTTAGGTTTTTCCAAAGAATGGGCAATGTTACATTGGGTGACTTTCATGCGGCGAGATAGCAGAAAGGCTACTAAATTACCATCGCTGTAATTGCCAACAACTAAATTAGGTTTGCCTTGGAATTGAGCTAGTAATTCTCTTTCTGCATCTATTGCAAATTGTTCTAAATAAGGCCAAATCTCAAATTTAGAAATCCAATTATTCGTAATCTCTGGATTGAATTCACCAAAAGGAACGCGCAATATCCAAGCATTTTCAGTATCTTGGACTTTTTCTAAGGGCAGGTTACAAAATGTGCCTTCACAGTTGGGGATTAATCGAGTCAGAATAATCACATGGGGTTTAATACCTAGCTGATCGAGTCCAGCGAGTTTGATTTGTTCGCGCAGTTCGTTTTCTAGGCTGCGAGCTTGTTCGAGGACGTAGATAACTTGACCGAGTGTTTCATCTCTTCCCAAAACATCCTCCTGTCCAACCCAGCCGTGGACAGAAACAAGGACGACGCGAAAGATGGCGGGGACGCGGGCCACAAAAGCTTCTAAAATGGCAGGTTCGGGAGAGTAAATGAGTCGGTCGAGGAGTTCTAAAGTTTCAGAGACTCGCGCCGCAGTATTACCCCAACCCGGCTCAAAGCCGAGTTCTTGGAGATCAAAGCGGAATTTTTCATAAGGTTCATCAGGCGATCGCTCGCTCAGGAATTTGAGGGCTAGCTTAATTTGTTTGGCTAACTGAATACCGGAAGGAATGCGATCGCTTAACAATAGGCGAATACCATCGCATTGCAGCCTATGTAATGCTTTAAATAACATTTCTACCCAATATTCAGAGTCAGTCAACAATTGATTGCACAGGTAACGGTTGAGGAAGGCTAAACCTTGACCAATATTTCTCGCATCATCAATTCTTGGAGAACTCTCATAAAAGGGGTGGAGGTCGATTTCGAGGATATGGGGTTGGTAGCGGTTGACTAGACGATCTCTCACATCTAACAGCGCTTGAGGCGTCATCTGCTCGAACCTGCTATCGGCTGTCAGTTGCCAAACTTCTTGATTAGCAATCCTCGGTCGAATCACGAACCAAGTTCTTTCCTCTTCGAGAATGATTTCGTGGGTATATTGTATTAGTTTGCCAACAGAAGAAGAGTGGTAAAAATAGGCTGGCTTTTGCGATTGATGACAGTAATCAGCAAAGAAAAGCAAAATCTCATTTCTTAGGAAGTAATGCTTACCTGAAACACTCAATGCATAAATCAACTGATGCAGAGCAGTTTTTTCATCACCGTTGGAGAGAGCTTGAACTAGTTCATACATGATGACGAATTCCAGAAATTTAGCTAGGTGATAACCTCATTTTTCTTTCCAGTTTTCGGTTTGCTGAGGTATATTCCCCAAACGATCGTAAATTACTATAAAAATCTTTGCGTCTAGCTCTGGGATGAAAGGCTGTGAGAACTTCAAATCTATGGGATGAGGAAGTAGAGAAAGGCAAGGTATAAAACACTATTTTCAATTAAGTACTAAAGCCAAATTGGAGCGATCGCTAGTAAGCTTGAAATATAATTATTTTGACTTTTAGCTTTTGACCCTTCGACTGCACTCAGGGTCAACTTTTGACTTCCACCTTGCGGTACTAGTCTTATATCAAGCCTATATTAATAACTTTTTGTAGGGCTTTTTCAAAGCCTATACCCTGTTTAAGAGCGATATACAAAAATACTATTGCAGCTGAACGAATTGAATTATCACAATGTATCAAAGTCGGTTTAGGTAGTTCAGTGATGAGTTCAGATATCTGGAGCATACATTGATGATTAATATCTTCAGATTTAGTTGGGAAATTAACATAATACAATCCCAAAAGCTCAGTTTTTTCTTGTTCAGTAGCCAGCAAACCTGTTTCGTCAGCCATACGTAGATTCACTACAGACTTATAACCATCATCAGCTATTTGTTGTAGCTGATCTGGTGTAATTTGCCCTGCGATCGCTAACTCATGATTAATTTCCCTAATAATGTTCATCAGCCGGATTAACTCCATTTTGCCGACATTGCCCTAGCTTTAACCCTAGCAAAGCAATTTGAGGAACTTGTGAGGAAATCATCAAAATCTAAAGAATTGGTGCATTGGGCATGGTGAAGAGACAAGGTAGACAAGGAAGAGGCGGCAGATAAGGGAGAGACTTTCAAAGATCGAGCAGGTCATGAATCAGTTGTGATAAACGTTTGATTTCGTTCTCAATAGTTTGAAAAAAGCGATCGCGCCATTTCATTACGGCTAGAAAGCCCAAAATTAAAGCATACGCGACTTTTGACTTTTGCCTTTTGACTTTTGCCTTTTAACTTTTGCCTTGTGCTACTAGCACACTTAGGCGTAAATTAGCTACCCATTTGAAATGTCTAAAACCCTTACACAATGGGAATTACGAATTACGAATTACGAATTACGAATTACGCGAAGCGGTACTAGCCTCTGAATAAATTGTGTAAGGTTTTTAATAATTCTCTACCTGTATAGGGTTTTAATAAAACTGCTTGTACATTATCATCAGCAGATTGAGCAAAGATTTCCATTGAGTTGAGTCCGCTACAGGCAATAATTTGAACTTGCGTATTCATTCTTCGCAAGGTGCGAATGGCGATGATTCCATCCATTTTTGGCATTATTAGATCCATCAATACGGCATTGATTTGATGCTCGTATTGGGCGTAAAGCGCGATCGCCTCAATGCCATTACTGGCAGTTAGTATCTTATAGTTATGCTTTTCCAAGATGATTGTGACAATCTCCCGAATTTGGGGTTCATCATCCACAACCAAAATCAATTCTCCCTCTCCTGGAAGCAAATCCAGGTCTTCTATGTTGAACGCTTGGGTTGCTTCCACTGCTGGTAAAAACAGGTCAAATTTGCTGCCTATATCAACATTGCTAGACACTTTGATAAAACCGTCGTGGTTTCTGATGATTCCCAGCACTGTTGAAAGTCCAAGTCCGGTACCTGCATTGACTTGTTTTGTAGTAAAAAATGGCTCAAAAATTCTATCTATTATGTCTGGCGGTATCCCAATTCCGTTATCGGCAACGGTAATCACAATATAATGCCCAACCTTGGCATCAAGATTCATTCGCGTATAAGCTTCATCAATAAACTTATTTTCTACAGAAATATTGATATTACCGCCATCTGGTAGAGCATCGCGGGCATTTACTACCAGATTGATCAATACTTGATGCAGTTGTGTGATGTCTCCATTTACAGCCCAAATTTCTTCTGGGATAAACGTGGAAAGTTCAATAGATTTGGGAAATGTCTGTTTGGCAATTTGGACAATTTCTGAAATCAGATGCTGGATTTGGATAATTCTTCGCTCTCCTTTATTTCCTCGCGCAAAGGACAAGATTTGCTTTACTAAAGCTGCTCCGCGTTTGGCGTTGGTTTCTACAAGTGCCAAAAGTTGCCCAGAACGCTCCTCATCTTGTAAAAATCTTCCCTGTAGCAATTGAGCCGCTGCCAAAATTGGTGTCAATATATTGTTCAAGTCGTGGGCAATTCCACCTGCAAGAGTGCCAAGGCTTTCCAATCGCTGGGTGCGAAAAAACTGCTCTTGGAGTTGTTTCTTTTCGGTGATGTCAGTGTCAACAGTCAGGATGGATTTGGGTTTTCCCGCAGAATCGCGCATCAATGTCCAGCGGCTTTCCACAAGAATTTTCTGACCAGATTTTGTAACTTTATTTAACTCACCTTGCCAAGAGCCACTCTCAATTACTCTTTTCAGGGGTACTTCCAATTGCTGCTGAGTTCCTGCTGTGTGAAAAATCTCCTGGAGGTTTTTTCCGATCGCCTCTGTAGAAAGCCAACCGTACATCCGCTCTGCACCTTGATTCCAGAATAAGATTTGAGACTGGAAATCTCGAACTAATATGGCATCGGTGGCAATATCAAGTAAAGCGGCTTGTTCAGAGATTTTTTGTTCTGCCAACTTGCGCTCAGTGACATCCCTATTTGTGCCGACGATCCGGATCGGCTGACCGATTTCGTTATAGTAAACCTGACCTTTGCAGTTTAACCAGTGTAAGCTGCCGTCGGGCCAGACAATTCGATACTCTATAGATCCCTTTCCTTGCTCAATCATCCGCGCTATACTCGCAGCCACAGATTCGCGGTCTTCTGGATAGATTAAATTGAGATAATCTTCATAGGTTGGACACAAGCTGTTGCTCGGTAGACCATAAAGTGGCCCCATATTGGCAGACCAAATACCAGTATTAGCGATCAAGTTCCGCTCCCAGATGCCAATTTGGGCTGCTTCGGTAGCTAAACTCAATCGCGCTTCACTTTCTTGCAGTGACTCTTCGACCAGTTTGCGTTTGGTGATATCTTCGGCGATGCCACCATAGTATAGAACTTTTCCTTGGTCATCATAGACAGTAAAACTCCGATCCCAAATCCAGCGCATCGATCCATCAGGTCGGAAAATTCGATATTCTATTGAAGCGGATTCACCACTAAGCTGTTGCTTTGCTGCTTTAGTGGTTAGACCGCGATCGTCTGGATGAACGGAGTCTATCCAAGACTCAGGCCGCTCCAATAAACTTTGGCAAGAGCGACCCCAAATTTTTTCATAGGCAGGACTAACATACAAGGTTCGGAATGAATCTGTGCTGGCAATCCAGATAACTGCGTGGGTGTTTTCGGCAAATTTGCGAAATTTTTCTTCACTTTGACGCAGTGCTGCTTCGGCAAGTTGGCGTTCGTGTAGCGTAGCTTGCTGTTCGGTAATATCTCTGCCTACCTCTTGGATTTCAACAACCTCTCCTTTGTCGTTACGAATTGCGATCGCATTCCATTGAAACCAGCGGATACCGTTGACTGTCAATGCACGTTGCTCGCGATTCATCAAGGGATACAATGAAGATCCTAAAGCTGCCACATCTTCCATCGCTTCAGGCAAGTCATCTGGATGAATAAATTGGAAAATTGACTGACCGCGAAACTCATCTTGTTTCCAACCGAAAATTTGACAAGCAGCTGCATTGGCAAAGGTAATCTGCCCTTGTAAATCAATGCGGATAATTATGTCAGTTTGGCTTTCCACGAGTTGGCGATAGAGGTTTTCGCTCTGGCGTAATGCAACTTCTGCGCGTTGGCGATCCCTTCGGGCAGCTTCGCTAACGGTAATTTCTTGTTGCAACAGAACATTGGACATCACAAGTTCTGCTGTTCGTTCCGCCACTCGTTGTTCTAACTCCTCGTAAGCTTGGCGCAGTGATTCCTCTGCCTGGTGGCGTTCGCTAATATCGCAGAGTAACCAGCGCCAGCCAACTTGCTTACCCTTTGAATCGTACATGGCAGCGGCTTTAATACTAGCCGGAAAAGCTGTACCTCCCCGTGGTTTTAAGTAAGCTTCCCACTTCTGTTCCTGCTGTTTATTAATTAGTCGAGTGTTAAAAGTGTGACGGTCTTGGTAAGGAATAAATAAAATTAATGGTTTGTTTAGCAAATATTTTTGGCGTACAGCGAGCAAGATTGTTGCTGCTCGGTTAGCCTCTTGGATAATACCTACTGTATCAGTTACCAAATAAGCATCTGGAGCGAACTCAAACAAATCCCGGTAACGTTGACGCTCCAATTCTACTAGTTCGCGGGCAACGCCCAACTCTTCATTTTGTTCGCGCAGTTCTTCTTCCACAACCTGGAGTTCTTCGAGGGCTTGCTGAAGCTCCTGATTAACTTGCATAATTTCAGCCGATTGTGCCTCAACCCATAGCTTTAAGTTATTTTGAGTCTGGCAGCACACTTGCTGTATCTCTGTATACTGATTAACCTGGCTAAATTCATCTCTGGGTTTTTGTAAATATTGCTGCAAGCCTTCAACGACCCCTACCATTTTTACCAAGTCAAAGGCTTGTAGCAAGCTAGTCTCGTTAATGACTCCTACCAATTGTCCGCGATCGTCTAAAACGGGCAAATAGCCAGTTTGATGCTCACGCAATAACGATAAAGCGATGAAAATATCTTGAGAATCTGATTGTCTAAGGGTAATTACTGGCTGCGTCATCACTTCAGCCATTGTCACCCCAGATAAATCTATTCTCGAAGCTATAAGTCTAACTACATCTCTTTCAGTAAAAATACCTAATAAATTTCCTCCGTCCATAACCAAGACACAACCAGATTTTGGTTGATTTCCAAAAGTTAAGTTCAGCGAAGAATTTAAGTTGCTAGATGCATAATTAATACATCCTTGTTGACTCATCAATAAAATAGCTTCGATTACAAAACTATCAGGATTAATCGTTAATGGAGAATAATTTATAACATGATTTAAACTAGGTAAGTTAATCAGTCGATCGTTAAATTGCATAGTTAATTTATCAATACTAATAAACTTTTTGACATTCAGGACAAATTAGCAGAAGTCAGCAACAGGCAAAACGAGTCAGCTATTGAACATCAGAAATTATTGTGGCGGAATAACTATCAAGCAACTAGCAAGCGGCTAAAATGTAATTATAAATTAACTATAAAGCAACTATAAATTAATTGTATTGATAAATACAGGATTGAACTATTATAATGACTAATACATACAATACAAGTTAGTAACTAAACTAGAAAGTAAATAAAATTTTACAGCCGTCAAATTCATTCTATTGTCAAATTTATAAATAGATGATTTGCGAACTCAAGATATTACCTTAAGTGATAGTTTTGATAGTCTTATTACTGTGAAATATTTGAAATTAATTGATGAGTGCAAATATTAAACCCTTGGTCTCAAACATTGACAGAGGCTCAGAATTTCGGCTTTCTTAATAAACTCCAGCAAGACTTCAATAAACAATACAAAAAATAGACCTCTTGCATAAGTCGAATAGACCCCCCTTAATCCCAGGGCTGTTTCATTCCATTTCAAACAGGATTTGTCAAGATGATTAGCGAGAAAAATTGTAAGTGAGGGTGACGACCAGATGAACTTTTAAGCACTTAAACAACAGTAAAATTGTTCATTTTCTCGGCACGCTGGTAACAAAATAATCAATTTTTAATCGCTAGAACCCTTGATTTTTATAGCCATTTAGGGAACATCGGGGAGGGTTGGGGAGGGGTGATTCAAAGATTTTTGCAAGAGACTCCACGAGCTGCGCTCACAAGGAACAATGAAAATGTCTTTTCCTCCAGCATAGCTGCCTTCTTCAATCTATTCATAAGTAGGTGGCACGCTAGCAGTAACATCGCTCTGAAGCCCCACATTTATAGTTATAAGAATTTATACGAAGATAATTTGAGGAACTTGTGAAAAAACCGCTAAATTAGCCGGAAAGTCTTACTTAAGAATTGTGTATAAGTTTTGCAAAACCATTAAGTATTTTGACTATCCTCACAACTTCCTCATATTTAATGACTATAGTCAAAATATAGACAGTTTCTTTTTAATATCTACGGGCTTCTCAAATAGCTGCCCTGAATCGCAATAACACTTTTATGAACAGGATTTGAGAAAAATATGAATTACTGTCCTTGCTGCTCAAGTTTACTTTTAGAACATATACGCGGTGCAGAGACTTACTGGTTTTGTCGTCACTGCTGGCAGGAAATGCCTATTTATAATAGGAATAATAGGAACGAATCCAGTTCATTCGCTGATGTTGTCATGGGAAAACTACCTAGAAAGCCTCAGAAAGAAAAACGTAGTAGTACTATTGTTTACGCAAGCCAATGGCAATCGATTACCGAATGGATTGGGCTAGAAGAGTTATCTACCTAATCCAATTTACTGAAACGGATTAGTATAATTGTTTTTCTTGATTTCAGTAATTAATTGCTCAAGAATGTGAGACTATAGCCTATTTATTAGGTATTAATTGACACATTTAGATAAAGAAAACAGAAAAATTTCTCAAACCCACAGCCAAAGAGGTGAGGTTGCTTCTGAGGTTAGGCTATGTCTGACTGGAGGTAGCAACCCCTAATTAACCATTCCTATGCAGAGTAGGCAAACAAGACGACAATGGTAATATCATTTTGGATTTTAGACTTCGGCTCCTTTCGGCTTCTCTACGACACGCTACGCGTTAGCGGAGCTTTCCATGAGAGCGATACGTTCAAGGCAAGAAGTCGCTCAGTCGAATGATTTTAGGCTTTGAACCTTGTTTATTTTTCTTCACACAGCTTGATTTTATTGTACCAACTTATTTAACAGAGAATTATTACGCTAGCAATGGTTCTCTTATCTTTTCAAACCAAAGCTATCCATCAAGATTTATTGCTTACTTTAATAATCTCTTGCTTATAGCCCCCGATTAATTCGAGAGCTTTTAATGTTGAAAACTGAATTTGTAATTTTGATTTTATGGAATGCAGCTAATAGGGTTTAGCCTTATGCAGCCTCAATCATCTTCCCAAGATTCGTGATTCAGTAAATCGATAATTCTATCTCTGAGTAGAAATTCATTTTTTTCTAACTCCAGTTCAAAATTAATCCAGTCACGATGAGGAATATATTTACAGAGGGTGTAAATTGGCTGTTGACGGTTAACAAGTCTCTTTTTAACAAGTTGAAGCGCTTCTTCTTTGATAACTTGGATGTCATATTTTACCGTAGTATTCATAAGTCGTTCCTTTATTTTCAATCAAGGAATTAAGACTCAAAACAATAGTTGCTTTGACTCTCCCTTAAACTTATCAAATAAAATTGACGAGAATTGTGAAGAATCAAGACATTAATAGTTGCTGAAAGTTAAATACAGGAGATTTCAACTTCTCGTGCGATCGCGAACAGAGTGTTAGAGGCAGAGGCTACGCTAACATGAGATACACAAAGACCCAACCACTTTCCCATTTATAAGGCTTGTCACTACGTTAGTCGTCCCGGCTGACTTGTTCGCTCTTAACCTTCTTGCTATGAAAGCAAGTGGAGTGAGGGTTGCTCATGGAGTCTCTTGCAAAAGTCTCTAACACCTCATCCCCAACCCCTCCCCAAAGCATAGGGGAGCGTTTGCTTTACTCAAATGCAGGGTGGGGTTCTTTATTTTTGATTTATGCAAGAAGTCTAATCTAGATGTTCTCTGGGCGACTTGTCAGAAGGTAGGCTAGGGTAAAGAACATTCTCTAGAAAACTTCTATTATGCTTCTGAATCTTGATAAAGTTCGTCAATATTTTCCGGCTCTAGCTGGTGAATGGACTTTTTTTGATAATGCTGGTGGGTCACAAACCTTGAAAAAAGTAGTAGATAGAATTAGCGAATTTCTCCTAAGTTCTGATGTCCAGTTGGGAGCTTCTTATGGAATCTCTCAACTGGCTGGAGAACGATTGGCTTTAGCAACTAGGGAAATGGCTACTTTCATTAATGCCAATTCTTATAAAGAAGTAGTCATGGGGCCATCGACTACAATGATGTTGAAAGTTCTTTCAATTTGTCTCGGTAAAACCTTCACCTCTGGTGATGAAGTTATTGTTACTAATTGTGACCATGAGGCTAATATTGGTGCTTGGGTCGCTCTTGAAAAACAAGGAATAAAGGTTAAAGTGTGGCAAGTTCGCCCAGATACTTTAGAACTTCATTTAGCAGATTTAGAACCATTGATCAGTCAGCGCACAAAACTGGTAGCCTTGACTCATGCTTCTAATGTTCTGGGAACCATCAACCCAATCAAAGAAATTGCTGCATTTGTACACGATCGCAACGCTATGATTTGTGTAGATGGTGTAGCTTATGCACCTCACAGATTAGTTGATGTCCAAGATTTAGATGTTGATTTTTATACTTTGAGTTTTTATAAAGTCTATGGGCCGCACCATGCCTTACTTTATGGCAAAGAAGAACATTTATTAAGATTGCCTGGTCTTAACCATTATTTTATTGACCAGACAGATATACCTTATAAATTTCAATTAGGGAATGTCAATTTTGAATTAAGTTATGGAATGTTAGGTTTATGTGATTATTTAAGTGAATTAGCACAACTGCACTATGGGAATGAAACTGCACCTGATTTGAGAAATCAAATGGTGCAAGCGTTTGATTTAATTAGCATACATGAAGAACATATTAGCGATCGCCTCCTAAATTACCTCAACAGTAAGCCGAATGTGCGAGTGATTGGTCAATCAAAGGCTGACCGTAAATTCCGTGTACCAACTATATCTTTTGTCGTCGATGGAATAAATAGCTCAACCATTCCGGCAAAAGTTGACCAACATTATATTGGGATTCGCTATGGGGACTTTTATGCCAAACGGCTGATTGAATACCTGGGGTTAGCATCCCAAGGTGGAATAGTCCGGGTGAGTATGGTGCATTACAACACCCTTGAGGAAGTTAACAACTTGATTGAGGCTTTTGAGCAGATATTTTAAGATTGGGCATTGGGTATGGGGCATTGGGGATTGGGGATTGAAAAGAGACAGGGTAGACAAGGAAGAGGGGGAAGAACAGGAAAAGATTTATTCAATAATTCCTCCTTGTCCCCCTTGTCCCCCTTGTCCCCCTTGCTCCCCTTGTCCCCCTTGTCCCCCTTGTCCCCCTTGTCCCCCTTGTCCCCCCTTGCTCCCCTTGTCCCCATTACCTATTACTAAGGTGCAAAACTTGCACTTCTTCTTGTGGGGAAATTAATGTTTTACCCACTGGGAGAACAGCTAAGGCATTGGTTTGAGCTAAATTAATTAAATTGCCGGAACTGTGACTACCAGCAGCTTTGTGAAATTCATAAACTCCATCAATTAAATGCAATTTACCCCAAAGGTAAGTTTCACGTTTACCATTCGATCGCAATTCATCATGCGATCGCACTTTCAAAAATGCTGGTTCCCAACCTTCAGTAATTCCCGAAAGTTTCTTGATTGCTGGTAGCACAAATCGCCAAAATGTCACCAGTACAGCAGCAGGGTTTCCTGGTAAACCAAAATAAAGCGGGGAGTTTGTAGAGACGCGATTAATCGCGTCTGTTGGATTAATCGCGTCTCCACTAGGGAAAGTGGCGACAGTCAAGGGTTTTCCTGGACTGATTTCCACAGCCTGAATGTGGATTTTTGCTTTTAGTGACTCTAGAATTTTGTCAATATAGTCATAATCTCCCACAGAGACGCCACCAGAAGAGAGAACTATATCAGCGATCGCAATGGCGTGAGCAATAACTTTCTCCAAAGCAACTGGATCGTCTTTCACAATGCCTAAAATTAACGGTTCTGCACCACTTTGTCTCACCAAAGCTGCCAGTGCATACTGATTAGAATCCACAATTTGCCCTGATTGCAGCGGTTTATCAGCTGTCACCAACTCATCACCAGTGGAAAAAATTGCCACCCGCGGACGGCGGTAAACAGTTAATTGCGGACACTGTGCTGCTGCCAATACGGCAATTTCTGAGGCATTTAACTTAATTCCTGCTGGTAGTAGTTGTGTTCCAGCTTGATAAAAAGATGCTTTGTGTCTAACAAATTCTTGCGGTTTTGATGCAGCTAGAATAAATACGCGGTTTTCCTCGCGGCGTGTTTTTTCTTGCATAACTACAGTATCCGCACCTGCTGGGATTACCGCACCTGTAAAAATTCGTGCGGCTTGCCCTGGTTGAATCGTAGACTTGGGTTGATAGCCAGCCGGAATCTCTTCAACAATTTCTAAAACGGTTGGTTGTTCGGTGCTGGAGTGTTGTACATCTTCGTAGCGAACTGCGTAGCCATCCATTGCCGAATTATCCCAATGGGGAAAATCTAGCGGACTGGTAACAGGCGTTGCCAAAATGCGACTATCTGCTGTCAATAAATCTACAACTTCTGTATCCCGTTGACGATCCAACGGCTGCACCAAATTTAAAATAATTGCTTGTGCATCGCTGACTGATAACATAGCGATCGCCTCCGACTTTTTTCTTTTATTCTTGGGTAGCTTTGTCTAGATTTCTATAAGCGGTAAATCCCAAACTACACACTGTTAGTAAACCGATAATTATGCTTCCTTCGGGGACTTTGGATACCTGAACTGAATTGTTACTTAAATCTAGTATTTGCTCTGTGCGTGCTGCATCTCTATTGATCAAATGAAATTCTTTAGCTAGAACCTGATTGCTAAAACCTTCATCTATTAGTGCGAGATTATTATTAAGCCATGTGTCGCCAGGAAGCTCATTATCCTTGCCAACATCAAAGGGGCCAAAGATTTCCTCGGTAGTGCTATCAAAGTTGAATCTCAAAAAGCCGTAGTTAGATATCCCATTAAGCACTGGAGTGAAACTATTTATCAGATTACTCAAGGGATCAAAGAAGGAAATTGAGAGAGATTGCAAGTTCTTCGTAGCTCCCAAGCCTGTTTCCGAAATGACGCTGGGAGCAGTTCTTGTATCGTAGTTAAATGAACCTTTCGCTGAATAACCTGTATCTCCTTTCCAGTTAAATTTGAACTCAGCAGCATGAGCCAGGTTGTTGGTGGTTATAGCGATCGCTAATGCTAAAGTAGTAGTCGTCACCAGACTAATAGCTGTTTTAGTAAACAGATGTGTCATAGATACAACTTCCAAATTAATTAAAATGAAGTTTATACAACAATACAATATAGATGTATAACCCTACTGTATGTTGTATCCATGAGCTGTAGCGGCTACTCTATGAGATGCCAACAAAATAGCCATAAAGTATTAAAAATTACCTAAGTACTTAATTCTATTTTTGAGTCGTGCAGTTGGTAGTTGTACAAATTTTTGTTGGCTGATTTTTGTTCCTTTACAGCGCAGCAACTAGCCAAGTCATCATCTTAAGATTAAAAACAGGAGCGATCGCTATTTCCCAACCCCTAAATAAAATACTTATTTTGTATGACTATCGAACGACTTCCCCAAAAACACTATCCCAAAGCTGAGATTGGGCGGCGAGGTATGGCATTGGGACTTGATTTCCTTGGTGTCTGGTTAGTCAGTTCCCTGTTGGGAGGCAGCGATATCGGTATTCAATTTATTGAAATCTTAGTTTTTGTAATACTTTGGCTGTTTTTGCGGGTAGTGGTGGTATACAACAATCAAGGGCAAAGTTTAGGGCGTTGGGCTTTCGATTTAAAGGTACTGGAAGTCGAAGATGGGGAAGTAGTGGGCAGAATTCCCGATTTGCTCTCACTAGTGAAGCGAGAGGCGATTATCGGCTTGGGTGCTTTATTAGTGTCAATTGCCCTGAGTAATATTAGAGCCAATCCCACTGCTATACTGCTAGTAATTCCCCTAGCAATTGATTGTGGGACTGCCTTCTCTGATACCCAGATGCGGCAGGCTTTACACGATCGCTATTGTGGAACTTTTATCGTTTCGTCGCGTCGTGGCTACTCGCTCGATATAAAAATTAAAAGATTAGTTGAAAATATACGGCGGAATGTGAGAAGATAGTCATTTGTGTTAATTCTCTTCAGGCTTCACTTTTTGTAAGATTATGGCTAAGAGTAAAGGTGCCCGCATTATCATCACACTAGAGTGTACCGAGTGCCGGACAAATTCAGATAAGCGTTCTGCTGGTGTTAACCGTTATACCAGTACTAAGAATCGTCGCAACACCACTAACAGGCTAGAACTGAAAAAGTTCTGCACCCACTGCAACAAACATACCGTTCACAAGGAAATTAAGTAGAGATGAGTTATTTCCGTCGTCGTCTTTCTCCAATCAAGCCAGGAGAACCAATCGATTATAAAGATGTTGATTTATTGCGTAAGTTTGTCACCGAGCGGGGAAAGATACTGCCACGTCGGATTACCGGGCTGACATCTCAGCAACAGCGAGAGTTGACATTAGCAATTAAACGTTCGCGGATTGTGGCTTTGTTGCCATTTATCAATGCCGAAGGCTAAAACAATTTTGGATTTGGAATTTTGGATTTTGGATTATTTAAAGAGAATGTCCAAAATCTGAAATCTGAATCAGAGAGTGTAAAATAGATTGCTGCATGAAAAACCCTTGGACTTAGGATTTAATAGCTGTCGGTTATAAAATCGAAAATCCAAGTTGCGCTTCCAGCGCACCAAAGGTGAGACTAAAATCTAAAATTATTAGAGTGCGAGAGTTGTGGAGAAGGGGACGCTAGTTGAATTTAGGGTTCAAGGCGATCGCCGTCTGGGCATCGTAGAACGTCCAGACGGTAAAACCCGCTGGTTTGTGGTAGACGAACGCGGTCAATCCCACAGCCTCGCGCCTAGACAAATAACCTATACAGTTACCAAACAGACTTACAAGGCTTCTGAAATTGCCAGCTTTTTGGAGCAGATCGAGCCTTATTTAGACCCATCTAGTTTAGAAGTGGCTTGGGAATTACTGGTTGAAGATGGCGAAACAGTTACCCCAGACCAAATGGCGAATCTGCTATTTTCAGAATCAGCCGCACCTGCTTGTTACGCCGCCTATTGCTTGTTATCAGACGACAAACTTTATTTCAAGCAAAAAGGAGACGCTTACGAGCCAAGAACTGCTGCTCAAGTGGCAGAACGCAAGCACCAACTGGAAGTAGAGGCACTAAAAGCTAAAGGACAGCAGGAATTTTTAACTCGTGTAGAGCAGGCGCTTAAAGGTGAAGCAGTAGAGTGGCAGCGCCACGATCGCCAGCGCTTAGAAGGACTAGAAAAATACGCGGCGCTAATAGCTGACACGGTGCGGACGGGGGTTAACTATGACTCCTTAGCTCGCGCTTATCCGCCCAGCGCTCCAGTATTAGAAACTATGACCATGCTGGGACGACCCACAACACCCCAAGGAGCCTTTCAACTATTGGTAGATTTGGGTTGCTGGAGTCCTAATGAAAACTTGTTCCTGCGGCGTTCTTCAATTCCGATCCAATTTCCTCATAAGGTATTAGAAGTGGCGCAACAGCGTTTGGATTTCCCGCCGATTGACTCAGATACAAACCGCCTTGATCTGACTCACCTGAAGGTTTACACCATTGATGATGAAACTACCACAGAGATCGACGATGGTCTAAGTTGGGAAGTACTACCCGATGGACGGGAACGCTTGTGGGTGCATATTGCCGATCCTACTAGATGGTTAGTACCGGAAGATGAATTAGATTTGGAAGCTAGAAAGCGCGGTAGTACAGTCTATTTACCGACGGGAATGATTCCCATGTTTCCAGAAGTATTGGCAACTGGGCCAATGAGTCTGATCCAGGGAAAGGTTTGTTGCGCCCTCAGTTTCGGGATTATTTTAGGGACAAGTGGAGTAGTAGAAGATTACAGCATTCATACCAGCTTGATTAAGCCGACTTATCGCCTCACCTACGAAGATGTAGATGAAATGCTGCAATTGCGGGTGCAAGCAGAACCGGAAATTGCTGCGATCGCCACTTGGGCACAAAAACGCAAAGCTTGGCGTTACGCTCAAGGGGCAATTAGCATCACCATGCCCGAAGCAGCAATCAAAGTCAAAGGTGAGGAGATCCACATTGATATTTTGGACGATTCTCCATCGCGGCAACTGGTAGCAGAAATGATGATTGTTGCCGGAGAAGTTGCGGCTCGTTATGGTAAAACTCATAACATACCTTTGCCTTTTCGCGGTCAACCGCAACCAGAATTACCTCCAGATGAGGAATTGCTGCTACTTCCGGCCGGATTCGTTCGCGCTTGCGCCATGCGTCGTTGTATGCCCAAGAGTGAAATGAGCATTACGCCTTTGCGCCATGCTGGTTTGGGTTTGGATACTTACACTCAAGCAACCTCTCCCATCCGCCGCTACAGTGACTTACTTACCCACTTTCAAATTAAAGCCCATTTGCGGGGTGAAGTTCTGCCATTTTCCGCAGATCAACTTAAAGAAGTAATGATGACTGTCACCAGCATCACCCAAGAAGTGACGATGGTGGAACGACAAACTAATAGATATTATGCTCTAGAGTATTTACGCCGTCATCCAGAGGAAACTTGGGATGTGACAGTGTTGATGTGGCTGCGAGAAGACAGCAACTTAGCCCTAATTTTGTTAGAAGATTTGGGCTTGCAATTGCCAATGGCTTTCAAACGTTCTGTGAAGTTGGGCGAACAAATAGTAGTGAAAGTTAGCCACGCCGATCCACAAAAAGATATGATCCAGTTCCAAGAAATAATTTATCAAGAAGCTCAGACAGCAGCGAATTAACTAATTTGTCATTTGTCATTTGTCACTTGTACTGAGCGAAGCCGTTGGCGCAGCCTCTCGTAGAGAAGTATTTGTCATTAGTAATAATCGCCTAGTATTATCAATTACGAATTATTTTATACCAAGCGTGAAAAATGATTGCGACAGATGGAAAACTGAAACACTTATCCAATGGATGTTTCACAATCCAAAATCGTTCGACTGAGCGACTTGCCTTGAGTTTCGACACTTCGACTGCGCCCTTCGGCTACGCTCAGGACAGGCTCAGTGCATCGCTGCGCGGTAATCGAGCGACTTGTACTGAGCGTAGTCGAAGTAAGTCGAGATTCAACTACCGCGTAGTCGAAGTAAGGGACTTCCAAAGAATAAATTGTCCCAAAAATTAATCTTTTGGCAGTTACTCAATAATGATAATCATTATTAAGGGGAAGAGAGCGGCAGCCGTCGGCTGCCGCTCTCTTCCCCCCTTTGTAAGCATGAAAAAATCTACACTCGCACGAGCAAGCCGCAAAGTGAAGTTATGTTTATTTAAGACTATAAAGCTGTAAATTACTATTTATAACTTACGTTTTGGCAAAATTAATATCAATAAACCAATTACCCAGATTGGGAAAAAATTCGTTTTGAGAATGAGTCAAACGCTCAATTTGTTTCTCAATTTCCGACATAGCTTTTTTTGTGAGTTTCACTCCGGTGGCGTAAGTTTGAGTAACTAACTTAACAATTGGATGTTTACCCTTCCATGTCATACTAGCAGCCAAGTTTAAAGCCGTTTCTATTTCATCTAAGATGCTGCCGTTCCAATGATTTTCTAATACTGCCCATGTTCTTTCTATGGGATTATATTTGCTATGGTAAGGCGGATAGTAAGCTAAACGTATATTCAATGAGTATTTCTGGGCAAACTCTACTATACGTTTCATAAACTGGGTGCGTCGAGAACTATTCTCTGGCCCATTATCTTGATTGAGCAGTAATGTTTCAACGTGAGAAAAACGATGTTTCTCACTCATCCAAAAATCCTCTAAAATATCAACTATAAAATCGCTTGTAACTTTCGATTCCGTAAAATATAAAAAAAGTTCATCAAGCTCTGGAAGGAATATCCCATAAGGAGTTACGGTTGTTTTAGGATGATAATCATGGTCATCAGCTTCGACCTTAGCCCGGCTTTTACCTCCTCGGTCAAATGAGCCAATTTTGACGCGAGCTTTTCCATCCAGCGACAGACGCAAGACACTTCCGTCAGAAGATGCATTTTGATTTACTATATCTAGTTGCTCAAAGATTGCGTCGGTTTGGGGAATTTTTTTTGAGGTTGAACTTTAGCTACTCGTCTCAAGTTATAGCCTAAGAGGTTCAGTTTCAGACGAATCGTTTCTGACGTAGGTAAATCTTCATTCCTATAATCATACTTTTCTATTAATTGCTTTCTCACTTCGGTAGCACAGAGACGAGTATATAGTCTTTGACTTTTAAAAGTTGGGTCTGTCTGGCTTTGGGAATCTACTAAATTTTTGATATCTTCTAGGAGATTTGGTAAATGTAATTCTGCTTTATAGCGACCTTTTGCGCTCATATTGTCAATACAGGTAACACCACTAGTTAATTCTTTCATCCCTTTACGGATAGTACCTCGATTCCATCCTAATTCCGATTCTGCAAGTCTCTGTCCACCTACACCCAAACCTTGGACTGTTGACGCTATAAACTTACGTTTTGCAGCACCTTTTAATTGAGATGCTGTTTGTTTTAATAGTTGTTTCAGTGAAGAAGTTAATACTATAGACACCTCTGCTGCACCCAAAAATTCATCATTACTGAATTTACTACAAAAAGGAGGGGAGAAAGCGGCAGCCGATGGCTGCCGCTTTCTCCCCCCCCCCTAAAATGATTATCATTATCTTAAATGGGATGTTTTATTTTTTGGAAGTCCCTAAGTCGAGATTCAACTACCGCGAAGTCGAAAGGAGCCGAAGTCTAAAATCTAAAATCCAAAATGGTATTAGCCTTGCTCCAATTGCTTTCGGTTACTATATAGAGTAAATGGAATGAGGTAATAATTGTGAATGTATCTTTGACCCCAGAATTGGAGCAGTTGGTTAAGGATAAAGTTAATAGTGGTCGATATCACTCAGTGAGTGAGGTGATGGGCGAAGCATTGAGATTGCTAGATGAACGCGATCGCGTTCAAGAACAACGTTTAGCAGAATTGAAAGCTAAAATCCAAGAAGGTATTGAAGCCTCAGAGCGTGGTGAAGTAGTTGATGGTGAAGAGGGTCTTTGCAGAAATTGAAGAAGATATCCGACGTGCTGAAGCTCAAATACAACAAGCAGAGGCCGCTAAATAATAATGAGTCGGTACGTTTTAACAATTCCAGCCAAGCAAGACCTCAAAGAGATTAATCGCTATATTATCCGCTACAATCCTGATGCGGCTCGAAGACTCAACGAAAAAATTAAACAGCAGTGCAAACTGTTGGCCGATTTTCCTAATATGGGGCAAAGTTCCGATACTTTTGCCCGCGGTTTACGGAGTTTTCCAGTAGAAGATTACTTAATATTTTATCGCCCTATTGATGGCGGTGTGGAAGTTGTACGTATTGTCAGTGGTTATCGAGATTTAGAGACAGTTTTCTTAAGTGAGGATATTCCTTAATATTGCATTTGATGTAAGCGATCGCTATCTCTAGCCAATATGTCAGAAAATAATCATAAAGTAATTATTTTTGATACCACCATGCGTGATGGAGAATTGACGCCTGGTGTAAAGATGGATTTGCAACAAAAAATTATCATTTCGCAATTGCTCGAAGAAATGGGAGTCGATATTATTGAAGTTGGTTATCCAGCAAGTTCTCAAAAAGATTTTGATGAAGTCTTTAATATTTCTCAAATAATTAAAAATTCTACTATTTGTGGGCTAGCAGTTCCAATTCAAATGAAATAATCACTCTTGCTGAAGCAATTAAACCAGCAATCAGAGGTAGAATTCACACTTATACTCCGGTAAATCTGAAAAATCAATCTAAATTAACCAAAGAAGAAGTATTAGCAACAATCAAAGAGAGTGTTTCTTTAGCACGCAATTACTGTGATGATGTAGAATGGAGCGCTTTTGATGCTCCTAGAAGTGAGCCAGATTTTTTGTGTAAATCTATTGAAACTGCAATCAAGAGTGGTGCTACTACTATTAGCATTCCTGATAGCTTAGGTTTGGCATCGCCAGAAGAGTTTTCGCAACTTCTGCAAATGATTTTTAATCGAGTACCCAATATTAACGAAGTTGTCGTTTCAGTACACTGTCATGATGATTTGGGTATGGCAGTAGATAATTCACTGATTGCTTTAAGTTGTGGTGTGAGGCAAATTGAATGTGCAATTAATGGTTTGGGTGCGAGGAAAGGTAACGCAGATTTCAGTCAAGTTGTGATAGAGATTTTAAAAGAGGGGAATTATCAACTTGATATTGACACTTCGCTAATGAGTAAAGCGACAGAGTTGATTTTTCAAATAACTGGGATTGCAAAAGCAAAATAGTTTTTATAGTAGCGTGGCAAGCTTAAAATAGTGCATTAACTAGGTCTAACATTCTCCATTCTAGGAGAATTAGCATTACCTTGCCAATGAGTGGAATTGGTGTTTTTGCCATTCAGGAAGTGTCAATTTATGACTATCATACTTTGAATAGCATACTGGTTTTAATAACGGCTAATAAGTAATTTTTTCACTTTTACCTATTAACCGTTACTACATTTAACTAACTGCGGCTTCAGTTTTTTCCTCTGCTTTTTCCTGTACTGGTACATAGGGTTTTTCTACACCCTGCGCCAGATATTCTGCTAGCTGGCTTTCAATTTGATCGCGGACAATTTGGCGATATTCAAGAAAATGTTCGTTGTGAGCGCAAGCTGCGAGGTAATGCTCAAAAACTCCGGGGTTACGTTTGAGAATGCTGAACAAATGATGCCAGAATTTCCAGCGGGTTTCCCGTTTGATTCCTTGCCGCCAAATTACAATTAACAAGGCTTTTACAATTACCCACTCTGGCATTTTGGCTGGGGCTTTCCAACTCGGCAAACCCATCATCAAGAAGCAGCGATAGGTGCGATCTAAGTATTGTATCGGGTCGTACAAAGCACAAAATGCCTCAATATATTCTCTGGCAAGTTCTTCTAGAGGACGGGTGGGTAGGAAGTTCATCAATGTTGTTTGATTGATGTTTCCATCTTGATTTTCCCGTAATCTTCCTTCCTTTTTCAGGCGATGCCAAAGCGCAGTGTTAGGTAACGCTTGTAACATGGCAAAGGTAGTTGAGGGAATTGCTGCTTGTTCGGCAAAGCGAACAATGCGATCGCCTGCGCCTGCTTTTTCGCCATCAAACCCGATAATAAACCCAGCCATTGGGCGCAATCCCGCTTTAATAATGGTTTGCACCGCCTCAGTTAGAGAACTGCGAGTATTTTGAAACTTCTTAGTCATTTGCAAACTATCTTCATCCGGCGTTTCGATTCCCAAAAACACCGCCGAGAAACCACACTCAACCATCAACTCCAACATTTCTTGGTCTTGTGCCAAGTCAACTGAAGCTTCCGTGTCAAATCGGAAGGGATACTTATGTTCTGCCATCCAGACTTTTAACTCTTTCAGCAACAATTTCACATTTCGCTTGTTGCCAATAAAGTTGTCATCCACCATGAATACACCCCGCCGCCAACCCAATTCATAGAGGTAATCTAACTCTGCTAACAATTGCGCTGGGGTTTTGGTACGCGGTTTGCGCCCATAGAGAACAATAATGTCGCAAAATTCGCATTGGAAAGGACATCCACGCGAAAACTGCACCGACATCATGTCATAAGCGTTCAACTCTAACAAATCAAAGCGGGGTATTGGTGTGCTGGTGACATCAGGTTTTTCTGTGGCGCGGAAAGTGCCAGATGTTTCACCGCGTTTAATTGCCTCAATAAACATGGGGAGAGTGATTTCCCCTTCATCCAAAATCAGAAAATCTGCGCCAACATTTTCAACTTCGTGAGGTACAGAAGTGGGGTAAGGGCCGCCAACCGCAACTAACTTGCCACGTTTTTTTGCTTCCTGAATTTGCTCAAGTAAATCTTGTTTCTGGACAATCATCGCAGAGAAAATTACTACATCTGCCCATGCCCATTCTGCTTCTGTTGCGGGGCGGATATTGCGATCGACCAGCTTGAATTCCCATTCTTGGGGCAAAATCGCGGCTACTGTTACTAAACCTAGAGGTGGTAGTAAAACCTTGCGATCGACTAACTCTAGGATTTTTTCATAAGACCAAAAGGTTTTGGGAAATATTGGATACACTAACAAGATTCGCATGTAGTATCAATCCTCACACTTTGATTGTTATCCCACTCTAACGAAAATAAAGAGTTATTGACTTTTTATTAAAGTTGTTTTATTTTTCCATTCATATTTTTAACTCAAATGGGCGACTAGTACAGCACGGCGTAAATCCAACTACCATCTCAATTAACCAGACAAGTTGCTCTGAGCAACTGGTTAAAGGTAGGTAAACTTTCGCCACAGTTTACTAGGATTTCCTTAAAAAGACTCCCACATATATAAGAATTATTGTCATTTAGCTGTATCGTGAAAAGAGAAGCAAATTAGAAAACAAGTGTAGGCTTCCGAATAAATCAATCAGATGATCGCACAATGGCTCTCAAAAGCTTTTGCACAAAGTTTCAGGATTCTCCTTGCCGTTACATTTGTCAGTACTACATTTCCTGTGGTTGCATCCGAAGATAAGTTTAGTTCTAGTAATCAACATAACCTCCTTCAAACTGAGATTACACAGCAGGATCTCAAAATCATCGATCTATTAGTAGCTATTGCTGAACGCAACTCAGCCCAAGTGCTGGAAACAAAAGCTGCAATGGGATTGAATGCTTTTAGAGATGTCTTAGCTATCGAATTATCTCCGGCTCTAAGTACAATCTCAACATCACCGGATTCCCCATCTGAGCGCTCAAACAGTTTTTCCTTAACCGTCACAATTGACCCGATTAAATTCATTAGTACTTTTGGGCAGCTTCCTGTTTTGGAAGCTCGTTGGAAGGAGGCTAGACAGCAAAAAAGATTAGCTATCGTGCAATATTATGTTGCCTATCTCCAAGCCCGTCAAGCAGCTTTAATTGCCACTTATCAAATCCAAAAAATTACTGGAGGTTCCGACATTGCCAATCTTTATTCCCAAACAAGTTTTCCTAAGAATGTGAATCATCTTGCTAATCCTGATTACGTTGCAGCTGCAACGTCTTTGTTAGAAGCAAACACACGCGAACGATTGACATTAGAAGAATTGGCAGCTTGTGTCGGCTTATCTTCGCAAGAAATGACCGCTATCATTAGCAAATAATAGATATTTTTTCATACACGTTTAACACCGCTAATTTTCAAAACATCACTCATGGTTGCACAGTAATTTGGTAAGCCGAAACTATCAGGATTGATGAATTTTTCGTATGTAAAATGCCGATAGTTCATGCAAAACCGATCCCAAGCAGCCATGCGAATGCGGAATAGAACAATAATCAAATTAGCCAAAGCTATAGATATAGGAATACGAAAGTAAATCTTTTTGCCCAGATAAGCACAAACTTGTTTCACTGCTTGATTAGCAGTTAATGGTGCTTGACCTAAAACCAGCCGACGTGGTTGATTATCTTTAGCAGGACGATCGATCAAATATCGCACGACAGTGGCAATATCTCGTCCGTGGATAAAGTGAAAACTGCCATCTGCTTCTAAAAAGCGAATCAAATTGATATATTTCGTCACTTCTGTAATACCAGATGTGACAGCAGAATAGGGTTTATTCGCATCACCGCCCAATACTACAGTCGGAAATACTGTGGTAATTTTGGGTGCGATCGCTAATTTTTCTTTTTTCTCTAAGCACTCATATTTAGAACGGATATAATCTGTCCCAATTTCCCCGGCTTCTTTTAATGGTTGATTGTAGCGATCCAAAACGCTAGCTGTCGAAAAATAAATTACCTGTTGGCAACGTTCTGGATCTAGCAGTTCGAGTAACTCTATAGTCTTGACGACATTAATATCAAATGTTTGCTCGCCGCCCCAAGCTGTGGCTGTGAGTACGGCTGTATCAATTGTGGATAGCAAATCGGCAAATTGGCGAATATTTTGCATATCACCTTGCAAAACGTTGATGCCTGAACGAGCATTAGTATCAACTTGCAGTTTGCTTGGGTTCCTAACTAATAGATACAGTTCGTGATTTGTTTCTTTAATTAAGGCTTCTGTTAAATAATGACCTACACAACCACTTGCACCAGTCACTAAAATCCGCTTCTGGCTCATAGAGAATTTATAAAACGTTAGGAGTTAAAACTAAAGAATTAAGAATAAAGTTAAAAGTTCCGAATCGCAACTGAATAACTCTGAAAATTTTAGATTTTGAATTTTGGATTTTAGATTGCAGGAAAAATCTAAAATCTAAAATCTAAAATCTAAAATTGTATGACTTCTAACTCTTAACTCCTGCAAGATTCAATTCCTTCGCAGTTTCAAAGAAGAAAGCGACATTTTCTTCGGGAGTTTCTGGTAAGACACCGTGACCGAGATTGAGAATGTGACCCCAATTGCCAGCTTTGCGAACCGTATCAAGAATGCGATCGCGGATAAACTGTTTAGAGCCGAATAACACGCCTGGGTCAAGATTTCCTTGCACTTTCATTTGTTTACCCAATCTGGCTCGTGCATCTGCCATATCCACGGCCCAGTCTACAGTGACAATATCAGCCCCAGATTGTCCCATTCTTTCTAACACACCTGCACTACCGCTAACTAACAAAATCAAAGGTGTATCGGGGTGGGTTTGCTTAACTTGCTGGAAAACTCGCTGCTGATAGGGGAGAGCAAAGGTGTCATAATCTTGAGGACTCAATTGACCCGCCCAAGAATCGAACATTTGCACAACTTGAGCGCCACAGTCAATTTGGTAGCGGGCATAGATGGCGATCGCATCTGCTAATTTAGCTAATAATTGATGCAATATCGCCGGATCTGAAAATGCCATATTTTTGATGATGGAGTAGGTTTTAGAACCTTTTCCTTCGACTGCATAAGCTGCTAACGTCCACGGCGCACCCACAAAGCCTAACACCGTTGATTTGTCGCCTACTTCCGAACGCAACGCTTGCAATATTGTTTTGATAAATGGTAGAGCTGCTTCTGGTTCTAAAGGATGCAAATTATCAATTTGTTCTTGAGTGCGCAGAGGTGAGTGAATGATTGGCCCTTTACCTTCGGCGATGTCCATGTCAATCCCCAAACCAGGTAGTGGGGTGACAATATCAGAAAATAAAATTACTCCGTCTGGTTGGAAAGCTCTCCAGGGTTGCAAAGAAACTTCAATTGCTACTTCTGGAATTTCGGAGCGATCGCGAAACGAAGGATACTTTTCTCTTAAGTCTCGATATGCTTTCATATATCGTCCCGCTTGTCGCATCATCCATACAGGGGGACGATCTACTACTTCACCACGAGCAGCCCGTAAGAGATGAGGAGTCGTTGAATAAACACCCATTTATCACTTCATCCTAAGTCACAACTTTTATGCCACTGTTTAGCTTATCATTCTGGGATTACGCTTTATTAGCAAGTTATCAGCAAAAGCCCTAGTCCCTTGACACCAAAGGAAAATCGGGTCGGAAATGCGATAAAACAAGAATTAATAAAGAAAGTGGAATATAAAAGAATTTCGTCACTCTTTTGTGTTGTCTCCACTATCTACTTTTTTAATTCCCTATGGAAACTGACTCTAACAGTCCCGATCGTGTTGCATCTGCTAATAATGAGCCTAATCCAGGAAAGTATTTGATTCCGCGATCGCAGCGACAGAGGTTCTTTATTCAGTTTACCTTAATGACCCTCATCGGATGGGTTGTCGGTGGCGTTGCCAGTATCGCTTTAGAGAAAATTATTCTCCAAAGTCTTTCATCTAACCTTGCTAATCAACCACAAACATGGAGCATTTTGGTTAGAAGCCTTAGTAACGTTGTATTTGCCGTGATTTTCGCTGCCGATCAAGCTCTTGTCCTTTACCGATATTTACCGGGTTGGCAGTGGTTATTTGCTACTAGTGTCGGTTGGCTGATTGCCAACGGCGTTTCTACAGCCTGGATTAACTACATTTCAACCATTGCCTCATCAGCTTCTGAAGATACTTTGATTTTTGGATTTTTGTCTGCGATCGCATATATAATTTCTGGAATTTGGCTAGGGATTTGCCAATGGCTGGTGTTGAGGCGATATACAGCAGGTATTTGGTGGTGGAATTTTGTACCCTCAATCTCTTTTTTCTGGATTACTATTTTGGTTTGGTTGCTTTTTATTATGCAAAATTTGATTCCAGAAACCTACCGTACTCCCATACTATATTGGAGTGGACAAGGATTGACAGCAGCGATTTTAGGAGCTATACCAGCAATTGGTTTGTGTACGTTAAAAAGAAATTTACATTCCAAAACTGGAGTTTCTTCCTGACTTTTATCGATATATTTCATAACCTTAATATTTATGACTCGCCCGCGCATTCTCCAACCCGGCCAAAGTTATACATTTAGTAAGTATTTTGAATTACCATATACCCCAGCAGATATCTTGGCGGAACTGGGATGTAGTTACGAACGCGCATCGCTACAACTACCACAATATTCAGGCGTAATTGACTATTTAGAATTTTTACAGCGTTACTTACGGCGCAATATCATGCGCGTAAATCCTATCAGTGAAGCTGCAAAACGTGAAGTTTTAATTGCTCCTATTTTGTTGGAAATTTGCGATCAAACGCAAACTCAACTAAACATTGAGTACCCCATTAATGTTAGCGAACAACTCAAAGGAAGTTTTGATTACTATATTTCATCTTTCAATTCCCTGTTAGTGGTTGAAGCCAAGCAATCCGATTTAAGCCGGGGATTTACTCAACTTGCAATTGAATTGATAGCACTCGACCAATGGACAGATTCGCAAACACCAACTTTGTATGGTGCTGTAACAAATGGAGAAGATTGGCGATTTGGAATATTTTATCGGCAAGATAAACGGGTCATGCAAGATATCAAACTTTATCGCGTTCCTGAAGGTTTGGAAGAATTAGTACGAGTGCTTGTAGGAATTCTTACCAATGCTGGTAGTTAATTATATACTCAAGCAACTGCACCTCAAAGGATACTACAAGTTACCCAGTCCCATTTAATTGTTATCCCAAATACTTTCTAAACGCTCTTGTGCTATTTTGAGAGCTTTGTCGGGAGATTCACCCAGCAATGTAGCTTCGATAGCTCGACCAAGACTGTCAGAAAGACGGCTATATCCGGCAATAATCGGTCTAGCACCAGCTAGAGGAATTTGTTCTATAAACACTTTTAACCAAGATTTTTGGTTGAGGAATTGCTGATAAGCTTCACTTTGTGCAGCTTGAAGATTAACTGGTAAAAAACCGGTACCGATACTCCATTCTTTTTGGAATTCTTCACTCAAAACATATTCTAAAAACTTGAGTGCAGCTTGCTCTCTGGCTGGTGTAGTCTTCATCACATAAAGATTTCCGCCACCTGTCACCGTAGCTTGACCAACATTTGTAGGTATGGGAAATGCGTCGTAATCAACGTTAGATTTCGTGATATAAGTCCAAGGGCCCGTAATTTGCATAGCAACCCGACCCGCTATAAAGGCATCCTCTTCATAACCCCGTTCTGGAGAAGAAAGCATTGCTGAACCATCTTTCAACAGCTGCTGCCAGAATTGTAAAGCTTTCAGCGCTCCAGCATTCGTTAAATTCGGTCGGTTATTTGTCAGTACTTCTCCGCCAGCGCTCAATAAAAAAGGAAACCAGCTAAAAACAGTCCATTCTCCCTTCCCTAAAGGCAGTAGAATTCCGTACTGTTCTGGTCGGTTGTCGCCATTGCGGTCTATGGTTAATTTTTTGGCAACTTCTCTCAATTCTTCCCAAGTCTTGGGCGTTTGTGTAATTCCCGCAGCTTCAAAAAGCTTAGGTCTGTAAAAAATACCGATGTTACTTGTATATAATGGAGCCGACCAAAGATGACCATCTAATTGCAATTCTTCAAGTAAGTTAGGGGTGATCTCTGACTTTAGAGGCAATTTTTTCAACCAATATTCTAAAGGTATAATTGCCCTTAAATCTGCTAACTGACCTGTAATTTGCGGATAGAATGCCAAGATATCTGGAGGCACATTACCCACAACAGCTGTTAATATTTTTGGCAAGTGGGGTTGAGCTAAAAAGACAGATTCTACCTGCACATCAGTATGAGTCTGATTAAATTTGTCTACCAGTTTTTCAAACACATCCCGATTAGCAGGGGGATTGATTGCTTGCCATAGGGTTAAATGAATTACTCCATCATCCTTCTGTACTAGTCCCTGACAACCAGATAAAAATATTAGGAACGAACTTAGAACAATCCCTAGAAGTAATATCCGCCAACCAGAAGCGATGAATCGGCGAGAATAATGGCTTATTTGGGATAGAAAAAGGATAATCTTCATACCAGATAGTTAATCAGATTAAGAAATATTCTCCAGAACACTTTTGGTAATACTAGTTTCTGCTCTTGTGTAAATATAAGTTTGGGGTTCGGTTACTTTTTCAGTTCTAAATATTTTTGCCGCCCGATACCAAAAGTCTGTATCCTCTCCGTATGCAATATTATTAAATCCTTTCACCTCAAAAAATACCTGTCTCTTTCCAAAAAATGTTGGCCCTAAAACACATTCTCGGAGATTAATTTTTTGACCTGGTTGAAAATAATCTGCAACCCAAACTTCTTCTTCTGTGGCAAATCCACCTTCAATCAAATCAATTTCTGGATTAGCTCTCATATATTCAATTCGCGCATCCAGATGATTTACTTTGTACGCATCATCGCTATCTAAGAATGTTATATATTTGCCGAAAGATGCCTGTATTCCTAAATTTTTAGCATACCACAGCTTCCTATTTTGGTGTTTCAAATATCGGATATTTTGAAATTTTTGAATATAATAATTTACAATTTCAAAAGTATTATCTTGGCTGCCATCATCCACTATAATCAGTTCCCAATCTTGAAAATTTTGAGCAATCACACTATCAATGCAATTGTTTAAATATTTTGCCCGATTATAGGTACAGAGGATAATTGACACTTCATGATTGAAATCAAAAACTACAGTTTCCATTTTTAAATCATCATCGTAATTGTTCGCACAATAATCCCACTAATAAAAGAGGGATTTTTAATTATTGAGGGGTAAAGTATTAAGCTGTGTTGAACAGAACCAAGTTATTAACAGGCTGAAAAATTACTCCTTAGCTGTGTAAGTTTATAAATTCGTGCATGATATCATTATAATGAGAAATTATCCGGCTATAATCAAAGTTTTCTCGAACATATTCTAAAATTTGTGCACGATAATATTGGTTTTTCTCAATCATCTCGCTAATTGTATCGGTAACAATTTTGTGAGCTTCTGCTGTGGTGTCAGTTAAAATATTATCTGGCAAAATTTTAATGAATTCTTGGTGATGCAAATTAGCGCTAGCAGATTCGGAAACAACTATACATAAACCTGCTGCCATTGCTTCTAATACTACGAGTGGTGCAACTTCTCCTTCACTAATTAAAACTAAACAGCTATAATCTGTGAGCCGAGAATAAACCTGTTCTAAACTCCATACACCTAAATATTTTGTGGTTGTTCCTTGAATAAAATCAGGATCGTCTAGAGGACCAACAAAATCTATTGCAATCTTTCCATCTATAATTTTTGCCAGTAATTTCTGCTGTTTTCTTGGCTGAATCCAACCTAAACAAATAGCTTTATTATTCCCTTTAGGTTGAAAATTTACTTTCTGAGTATCAATACCATTTACTTGCACTGCGATGTATCCAGAATACCCTGCGTTCAAGAAAAAATCTTTTGTTAAATGAGAAAGAGCAATTATTCCAGGTGCATTAAAATAATGTTGATATGCTTCTCTAAATTCCTCATTCCATTTATCTGTTTTAAACAAATAACCATCATGGCAGGTAAAACAATACTTCTGTTTAAGGTTTCGATTAAACTCGCTGACAAAGCTGTAGGCGTGTAAATGCACAAAATCATAATTATTATTATTAATATATTCTATAACTTCGTTAACATCTTTCTTGTTTAAGATATCGGCTTGATGTCCAATTGTTTCTAAAAAATTTTTGTATTCAGTTATCACAGTTAAAACAGAATGTGATAGAGGGGGTTCAGGGATATAACCCCAAGCTACGAGGGCAATTTTCATAAAAAAGCTTTAGTTTTATAATCAGGAGAATGACTTGGTTATTATAAGCTATTTTCGATTGTATTTATAATGCGATCGCATTTATTTTAAGCTTGGCTGAAAATGACAATTTAGCGTTCCTGAAAGATTTTATTTTCCAATCTTTGCTCGGTTGCAAGAGGCAAGTGTTGCTCTACTTATCTGGTAAGTAAGCAGTCTGGAAGGTTAGGTTTGTGATTTTTGAATCGATGCTCTGCTCTAATTGCCGCAGTCCCACACTAGAGGCGATTACCTTTATTTGGATATTCGAGTTGGTCTTAGTATTAACTATTGAACCATAGTATGTTACTGTTAATGCTAATTTCCGTAATTTATAGGAGTTACGCAAAAATTGCTAAAAAGCTTAATTTATCGAACCGCCAAGAGCGCCGAGAATTCGTAGAGTGTGCGTAAGTCCTAATTTAATTGGTAAAGCTAACAAAATTAGTACATAATTAATCTTGGGAGAAAAATTAATAATGGCAAATACTAATGAAGTTGTTCAAAATATCTCTTTGTCTAGTTGGGACTATATTTCACCTGAATTTGAAATAGTTTATCCGGATTCAGCTTTCCCCAATATGGTTATTGGAGACATTAATAACTGTTATTGGTCTTATTTACGTCGAGATATTCCCCATAAATGGTATGTGGATATAGATGAGCCATTTATAGGGTTCCTCAATAGAGATGAAGCACATATTTTATATAATACGGCACTCAGATTTTCCGGAAAAAAAGCTTTAGAAATTGGTTGTTTGCGCGGCTGGTCTGCCTGTCATCTGGCATTGGGTGGAGTGGAATTAGATGTAATCGATCCTTTTCTAGTCAGAGAAGATGTTTATGAAAGTGTAAGTAATTCCCTACGATTTGCTAATGTTCTTGACTCAGTTAATTTAGTAGCTGGTTATAGCCCACAAAGGGTAGAAGAGTTAGCTAAAGAATTACAACACAAGTGGTCATTAATTTTCATTGATGGCGATCATGAAGCACCTGCTCCGCTTAATGATACGATTGTTTGTGAACCATTGGCAGAGGACGATGCTTTAATTTTGTTCCATGATTTAACTTCCCCTGATGTAGCACAAGGTTTAGACTACTTAAAGCAAAAAGGTTGGAATACAATCATTTACCAAACTATGCAAATTATGGGCGCTGCTTGGCGAGGAAATGTTGAACCAGTAAAACATCAGCCAGATCCGAAAATTAATTGGAATTTACCAAAGCATTTAGAACATTATTCTGTGAGTGGATTATGACTGTTTAACCACAAGCGGATCTGATTTTAACTTCATGGGGATGCGCGATCGCTAATATTCCCGCATCTCCATCTAAAGTTACCTCTACACCCACTGGTAAGGCTGCATTGGGATTATCGTGGCCAAAAGGCAAATCGGAGACAATGGGAATCCCTAAATCGCCCAGGCGATCGCGCAATACTTCTTCTACGCTAAAACTAGATATAGTTGGCGGCGCTTCACAGCGAGTAAAACCGCCCAATGCAATACCGCAGACTTGAGACAAAGCACCACTCAAACGCCACTGCGTCAGCATCCTATCGATGCGATAAGGTGCTTCGGTAACATCCTCGAAGGCCAGAATTACATCATCAAGATGTGGCAAGATTGGTGTACCCAAAAGGTGAGTAGCCACCGTCAGATTACCTGGCAATAAAGTACCATGAACCACACCACCACCCCAACCGCAACCTTTGAGAGGGGTAAAAGAACTACCTTCTACCCAATCGAATAATCGCTTAACTGACCAATCTGACTCATCTGCCAAAGTTGTCATTACCGGGCCGTGAACGCCGGAAATTCCTGCTGTATAAAGGCTCCATAATAAAGCTGTGATATCAGAAAAGCCTATGAGCCACTTGGGAGGCTCTGAATTTGCCCAATTCCAATTTTCTAAGATGCGGGTGCTGCCAAAACCACCTCTGGCACAGAGAATACCACGACAATCAGGATCTTGCCATGCTGCTGCTAGCTGTTGACGGCGGGTTTCATCTTTTCCAGCTAGATAACCCCATTTGTCATCTATCTGTGGGCTGATTTCTAGTTGATAGCCACGCGATCGCCAAATTTCTAGACTCTGTTTAAATTCTTCAAATTCTCGCAAAGCACCACTAGGGGCAATTACTCGTAATAAGTCTCCAGGTTTTAGGAGCGGTGGTAAGATTTTGGCTGGCATTAAAAAAGTTATGAGTGAAAAGTATAATAGACTTCTTGCAGAAGTAGGGTGTATGTTAAGGGTTAAAGGGTAAACGTATGGAATTTTCCCAAACCCAGTAACCTTTACCATAGACCCCAATATCTTGCCAAAGTTACTTTTGCAAGATGTCTAATATTAACAATGCTGCAACTGTGTTAACAACACAACAACTTCATCAATTGCCTGCCGTATAACTGTTGCAGATTGATCCGACTGATTGACGATAATACTAAAAACTAGCGGCTCATATTTCGGCGCATTCAGATATCCAGATAGAGAAACTACACCCGTTAACGTACCTGTTTTTGCTTGCACAATGCCCTCAGCAGGTGTATCTTGAAAGCGGCCTTTCAGAGTTCCACTTTTAGCCGCGACGGGTAAAGATGCGCGATATATAGATGCTGTTGGGGTTTTTGCCATTCCCCGCAGAGTTTGGACAAAAGCTTCTGGTGTCACTAAGTCACGACGTGATAAACCTGAACCATCGACCAAAATGTAATTAGCTGGATCGACCCCCAATTTAGTTAAACTTGCTTTGACAACTTCTAAACCGACATCAGCAGTAGTCTGATTTTTAAGTCTAGTCTTTTTCACAGCTAATGCTCTCAGCAATGCTTCAGCATAAAGATTATTACTATTTAAATTAGTTTCTGCTAATAATTCAGCTAAAGGTGGCGACTCTACAAATGCTATTTCCTGTTGATTCACACCACCATTTACTACTAATGTCTGTCCCAAAGTAATTTTTTCTGTTGCTAAGGCAGTACGAAAACGTCGTAAGAAGTAATAATTAGGGTCAACTACAGGCAAATCTATTAAAGATTCTTCAGAATTAGTTGCCAGTTGTCCTTGAATTCGTAATACTGTTCCTGATAATTCGCGGGTGACATTGACGTAGCTCGGTTGATTTTGAGGGACGGTTATTGACTGATTAATTATCCGCCACTGTTTGGCTTCGCCAGGATCGATCCACAGCACTTGCAAAGATTTACCTACAGCCTGTGGTGCAAGTTTAAAGCTAAAAATATTTTTATTCAGAATAAAGCTGCTAACTGGTACGCCATCACTTGATTGCACATCTTCCCATTGCCAGGTGGGGTTAACAATATCACCTTGAATATAACTATCATCAGCATTCAACTGCTGAATTTGAGTAATACCTTTCTGTTTTAACTGCTGTGCCAATTTTTGCAGTTCAGTATCGCTTAAACTAGGATCTCCCCTGCCGACAACACGTAAAATACCATTGCCATTCTGATAAATAGAGGTGCGAATCCGAAAATTAGCACCCAATTCCTGCAACGCGGCTGCTGTTGTCAGCAATTTCAGGTTAGACGCAGGAGTAAAATATTTTTGAGCATCTCGACTGTAAAGAGTTGGCCCCGTTGACAGAGGTTGTATCAAAATTCCCCAGCGTCCCCGACTAAATAAGGGACGATTGATTACAGCATCTATAGCTGTTCCCAGTTGGCTAGAGCAAATTGATTTTGTGGTAGTTCTTGGTGCAACTGGGGTTTGTGCTTTCGCAACCCTAGAACTAAATCCTATCTGACTAGTCAAAAATATTAATAAAACACCCAGTGGTTGATTGAAAGTCTTAAGTCTCACCAATTTTCCTTATCCCAAAGACAGATATTTTTACTTTGCGAACAATTTCTTTCCGGAGAGAGAAGAATTGGCTCAGTAAAGTTACTTAATTAGTATAGGGAAGATGTTCACATGTTTCATACATAGGCGATTGCATAAACATAATTTATGGGACTACAAAATCGAAACCTAAGTCAACCTGCATATACAGAAATACGAAATCGAGGCAATGGTGTGAGTACATTTTTATCTGGTGTAGCTGTATTACTCTCTACTTTGGCTTTGGGATGTAGCGGCTATGTAGCTTATGAAGTTTTTATGTTACGGCAAACACTAAATACTACTAGTACAGCCAGTAACACCATTCCCACTCAAGTCCCAAGTCCTACAGCTACAATTTCTCCACAAGCAACTGTCTCACCATCCCCAGCTAGTGCTACAACATCAGCAATTAGTCCTGGCCAATTTGTGCAGCCTGCTTTTGGCAAAAAGGCAGAAGTTGAGTTACTTTCAGCAAAACGAATTAAAGACCCGGAAACAGGAAACCGTGATGTGGTAAATCTGCAAATGCGGATTCGTCGCCTTGCCACAGACGGAGTTGTTGGTAGCGATATTATCTCGGTAGCTAGTACAACAGCCCGCAATCCTGAGACTAGCGTAACCTACAAAGGAGTTGCTCTTAATCGCTCAACAGGAAGCGTTTCTTTATTCCAAGTACGTCCACAAGCCTCCGCAGATGCTTATATCTGGCTAAGAGTTCCCGATGGGATCAATAATTTGGACATTTTTGTGCCAGATACAGCCGCATTTAAAAATGTACCAATTTCATCTTAGCTAGCTAACTAATATCAAATAACTCCCCATCAAGGGGAGTCATTAGTTGTTGATTATACAAAATAATGCTTTCGTTCTCTAAACAGTAGCCTTGCAACCATAAGCAGCAGTCTGAAAGATAACCAAATTTCCAAAACCCTTTTTAATTACTTTCTCTTTCGCTTCATTAGTGTTGCTTCTAACTGTGATTGAAGTTCTTTATTAACCATTGGTAAGAACTTATTCCAAAATAATTTTAAATATTCTAAATAAATAATAATTTAAACGTCACAATATTAGCGAATAGGTAACAAGGGATTCTAATTAGTATCAATTTTCCAGCATAGAAAAGAACCGAATGCACTAATATCAGCAGTTTTGCAGCATAACTGTAATTTTCAGCAGTAATCAGGGAAATATAAGTTTGATTAACTTTGCAATTATCGCAATGCTGATTCGGGGTGTTATCAGAAATGTTAACTCAAGGTTAAGGATTTAAACTATGTTGGCAATACATAGCATGACAAATGCTAATAATTTGAACTTGCAATTAGAGTCCACTTTGCAAGAATTACCACTTTGGTCTGTTTACGTCGAAGCAGATAGTCCAGCAAATGATTTGAATACACTCTTTAAGCAAGAGCCTTTACTACCAGGAATTATCCTGGTGAAAAATCATGACTATCTGGGGATGATTTCTCGGCAAAAATTTTTTGAACACATGAGTCGTCCTTATAGTTTCCCACTATTTTCTAAACGACCTGCAAGAAATCTGATTAACTTTCTTCAGCCAGATGTGTGTGTAATTTCAGAGGATACGCTCATTGTAGAAGCAAATAAGGTAGCATTGCAGCGAGAACCTCAATTTGTATATGAGCCGATTTTAATCGAAACTCAGTTAGGTAGTTATAAGCTACTCGATTTCCATCATTTACTTTTAGCTTATTCCCAAATTCATATTTTAACATTAGCTCAACTAGAGCAAGCACAAGAACAATCTAGAATCACCAAAGTAGGTTTTCGTACCCTAAAGAATAACTATGCGCGATTAATTCAAAATGAAAAAATGGCTGCTTTGGGACAACTCGTTGCTGGCATTGCACACGAAATCAATAACCCTGTAAACTTTATCGCTGGCAACCTTGTTTATGCGATTAACTACACTCAAGATTTACTACAATTAATTAGCCTATACCAACACCATTATCCTGCACCAGTAGCAGAAATTCAAGCTGCGATCGCAGAAATGGAACTAGAATTTTTAACTGCTGATTTCCTCAAGCTTCTTGATTCTATGAAATTTGGTACTGAACGTATTCAAGAAATAGTTCTTTCATTACGCAATTTCTCTCGCCTTGATGAATCTGATAAAAAGATAGTTGATATTCATGAAGGTATTGATAGCACTCTAATAATATTACAAAGCCGTCTCATAAATCAAGAAACAGGTCAGATAATTACTATTGATAAAGAATATGGAAATCTCCCTTTAGTAGAATGCTATGCTGGGTTAATAAATCAAGTATTTATGAATATTCTATCAAATGCAATTGATGCGATCTTCGCGAGTTTTGAGTCAGCTTATTCAAATCTCAAATCACCTGTAATTCGTATTCGTACTGAAGTTACAGACAATCGGCAAGTAGTTATTCGCATTGCCGATAATGGTAGTGGAATTCCCAAAGATATACAAAAGCGATTATTTGACCCTTTCTTCACTACTAAACCCGTCGGTAAAGGCACTGGATTGGGGCTATCTATCAGCTATCAAATTGTTGTAGAAAAACATTGTGGTCAACTGCAATGTATATCTAGCGTAAAAGAAGGAACCGAGTTTATTATTACAATTCCTGTCCAACTTAATTCATGACAAGTTAGTGAAAAAATCTCTATTTTGGGTAAATACTAATCGCTCTAGGCTTTTTTGCGAGTACTTCGACGCGTAGGAGCTGGGATAGCTGGTTCATAAGCCTTGAGTCCCCCATCGCCCGTAAAAATTTCTACTTGAAATGTGCTACTGGTTTTGGCGTAATATTCAGCCACAGTCTTAATTGTCGCATCTCCAATAGAAATTTTTCTCGATGCCAGAGTAGGCCATTCAGTAGCTAACTGTTTCAATTGTTCTGAATTCCAAAGTTCACCCACTTGAGTTTCAAAAACTCCCCAAGGTATAACTCCATCTGCTACTTTCACTAAAATATTACCAAAAGCTTGAGCAATTTCATATCGCTTAGAGTTAGCTTGTGCAATATGATTACCAGTTTCTATAATTGTCGCTATTGGTAGTATAAACTTTGCACCTTGTTTTTCTTCTTCCTGAAAACGGGCTTCAACTCTTTTTTTATCCCATTTATTGTTATCAGAACCGCAAGTCTCTTTCCCAGGTACACCTAAATAAACGCAAAGTATAGATGTATCAATAATCAAAACCTTTCTCATATTTAAATTTATTTATTATCAGAAAGGCTCTTTTCAATTGCACCTTTAGTTGCTAGTTTGCCTAAAGTCCCTGATGCTAACAAAAGAGGAAGATTTTCAATATCTTCTAAAAGAGTAAGTTTGCTTTCTCCAGTTTCTTTATCGCGGTGTGCGACAACTACAAAAGGAACTATTTCTGGGCCTAAAGCATCAAGTAAAGCTGGGTTATGAGTAGTAAGTAAAATATCAATTTTTCTTTTGCTACCAATTTCTCGCAGTATTCTTACCAATAATTCTGCACGCGAAGGATGCAGCCCATTATCTATTTCTTCAATTACTAGCTGACTGCCTTCTGGTCGAGTAAGTAATGCTGTGAGGATTGCTAAAAAGCGCAAAGTTCCATCTGACATAGTTCTAGCATCAATCTCTGTAATATGGCCAGGTTTCCATTCTTCTTGACAGTAAAGCATAGCATCAGTGCCGAATCTCCCAACTTTTTCTGCCCATACTTTTTGAATATCGCCTTCTGGGAAATCTTTGATGTAGGCCGATAAAGTTGATTCTAATTCATTTTTTCGTTCATCGGGTAATGCTGCTAGGACACCTGCAATATTAGAAGCATCGCTTTCTAGTGTATCAGACAGTAGTGAATATGATCTCATTGTAGAAGGAATGGGATTTAAAACAAAAGTTTTTTCTAATGCTTTAATAACTAAATAGGTGATATTTCTAATCATTTTAGAAATATCATCAATTCTCTTTAAATTGTATTTTTCAGTAATCTTAATTATCCCTAAACCTGAAGCCATACCACTTCCCTCTAATGTATTTAATGCACTTCTAATGGGAAGGGAACTATCTGATTCTCTAATTGAAAATTTACTTAACAAATCTGAATTTTTCGATTTTACATCTAGTATTTGTATGAATTCTCCTACGATTATTACAATAGGTTGTGTTTGTATTTTGATTTCATATAGATAATCAGTATGTTCATCATCACCTTGAACTAGAAATTTTAATGTAAACTCAGTTTCTGGTTTAAGTGCAGCCCATTCTACACCACCTCGAATCGAGGGAAGTATTTTATCACCTGCTAAAGCTGCTTCAATATTCTCACCTTGTGTTACTCTTTGCAAAAATTCAAAAGCTTCAACCACATTAGACTTTCCACTTGCATTTGTACCAATTAGAACAGTCAAGGGATCAAGTGGAAGCTCTGCATAACGGAAACTTTTCCAATTTTCCAAGATGAGTTGCTTAAGCACGATCAACTCCAAAACTCTACCTACTTAAATTTAGCTCTTAACTGTAGCGATCGCACAATTTTTTTATCCTTCCAAATCTTACCCAAAAAACAGCAAAGCCAGCAGACAAAGTAAAAAATTGCGTAATTACTTTATCTAACTGGCTACATCTCACTATGATTTTGGCGATTTATTTTTCTGGCGGTAAATCTACACTGTAAAGAGTCTTTCCAGCCAAGTTACGCAATGTTATCGTCATTACCTTTGTATTTCCATCAATTTTAACTCCTCCAAAGAATTGCAAACCTTCAGTTGGCGGTCGATTTGCTTTTGTACCTGGAGGAAGACTTTGAAATACTAATTGTGGCCCAAAGGTATTTTCCAATTCGTTTGGCCCAAATGTACCAGAGTTAAGCGGCCCAGCAACGAACTCCCAAAAAGGCTTAAAGTCGGTAAACTGTGCTTTAGCGGGGTCATAATAGTGAGCTGCTGCATAATGTACATCAGCAGTTAACCAAACAACATTCTGGATATTCTTGTTTTTGATAAATCGTAGTAAATCGGCAAGTTCTAATTCTCTTCCTAAAGCTGGGCCATTCCCATTAGCCCAAGCTTCAAAATCCGTACTACCGTCTTTAACTATCAACCCCAAAGGCATATCACTAGCAATCACTTTCCATGTTGCTTTTGATGACAGCAATTGCCTTTTCAACCATTGCAATTGTTTTCTGCTCAAAAAGTCTGTTTCTTTACTTGGTACTGGCTGATTATTCGGGGAATTTGGCCCCCGGTAGGTGCGCTCATCCAGCATGAAAATGTCTAATAATGGCCCATAGTTGAAAGAGCGATAAATTTTCGCTTTATCTGGATTATTGCTTTCATATCTAATAGGCAGATATTCTAAAAATGCTTGTCTTGCCCTTTCGGCTAGTAAGTTAACATCCTTAACTGTATAACGGTCATCGTTGAGGATAATTTGCCCAGGATACCAATTGTTTCTGGTTTCGTGGTCGTCCCACTGTGCCAATATGGGAACTTCAGCATTGAAACGCTTGATATTTTTATCCAGCAAATTGTAGATATAGTTACCACGAAATTCTGTAAGAGTTTCTGCTACTTTTGATTTTTCTGGTGTGGTAATGTTTTTCCAAATAGTGCCGTCGTCTAAAGTTACTTCTGATTGAATCGGGCCATCAGCATAAATATTATCGCCCGAATGGATGAAAAAATCGGGATGAAGTTGGCGCATAGTTTCGTAAATTTTCATCCCACCAAAATCAGGATTAATTCCCCATCCTTGACCGGCGGTGTCGCCACCCCAAACAAAGAATATATCTCGTCCAGATTTGGGGGGAGTGCGGAAAGTACCATAAAAAGGAGCGCTGCAAGTCCGTTGATAATCTAAATCTTGAAAAATCACCCGATAAAATAATTTTTGGTCTGGTGGTAGATTCTTCAAATAAAGTCGGGCTGTAAAGTCGCTATTTTTTAAAGCATTAGGCCCCAGAACTCGCCGGACATTTTTAAAAGAATCGCTGGTAGAATATTCTACAATCATTTTGGCAGGGCGATCGCTCCGACTCCAAATCACGATGCTATCGTTAGATATATCTCCGCTTGCTACGCCATAAGGTATGCCAGGGCGCATTTTATCAGAGGTGATAATTGCAGGTGCTTCGCCAAAAACTGGTGATTTAGCGACAAAATTTGTGGAAATAATTCCACCAGCCGTGATAGCTGAATGTAGCAAAAACTGACGCCGATTTAGCTTCAATGGGTGATGATATTCCATACTAAATAACAGCAACCTTAAACTAAAGTATTACAGGATAAGTGTTTATCACACCTTGTTATGCCAACAAGTAAAGATTGAGTTATCTAAGGGTTAATAAAATATATTTAGTTTGATGTAATCAGAATGGTAGTCTTAATTATGAACTGGTGTGAGCAAATTTATCCATGACCGAACAGAAAAGGATACAGAGTAACTAAATTTATTTAAAAGTTGGTTAATTTTTAATTTTTAATTTTTAATTCGGAGCGAAGCGACGTGACTGCTGCTGTCTTTTTAAAAAACGTCTACAAGTTTTACAACAATGTACCTGTAGTCAATGACCTGTCATTCCAAATTGAAGCGGGGGAGATATTTGCTCTACTTGGCCCGAACGGTGCGGGTAAATCCACCACAATTCGGATGCTGACTACACTTACGAAACCGTCCCAAGGACGCATAGAAGTAGGTGGATATGATGTGATGCGCCAAGCAACGTTGGCAAAACAGAGTATTGGTGTAGTCTTGCAACAAGTCAGTGTGGATAACGATTTAACCGTCTGGGAAAATATGGAACTGCACGGGAGACTACATCACATTAGTAACCCGCAGCGACAAAAATTGATTAATCAATGGCTAGAGTATGTTGAGCTAGCAGAAAAACGTGATGATTTGGTAAAAACCCTGTCTGGGGGTATGAAACGACGGTTGCAGATTGCGAGAGCTTTATTGCATCAACCGCAAATTTTGTTTTTAGATGAACCAACAGTAGGACTAGACCCCCAAACCAGGCGACGCCTCTGGGAAATTATTCGGGATTTAAATAAACAAGGGATGACGATGCTACTGACGACCCATTATATGGATGAGGTCGAATTTTTGTGCGATGCCTTTGGCTCTACCAAGCCAGGACGCATCGGTATTATGGATAGCGGTAAGCTGATTTCTTTGGGAACTTTACAACAGCTGCGTTCTGCTCACGGTGAAGGTTTAGTGATGAAACAATTAGGTGTATCTAATGTGGGAAGTGATAGCGCTCGTAATTGGGAATATCTGTTTTTCCCATCATTGGAAGCAGCAAATATCTACTTGAATGAACAGCCCGATAAAACTGGAATGATGGTGCGTCCCTCTAATCTGGAAGATATTTTTGTGGAATTAACGGGACGCCAGTTAGATTAACCTCATCCTCCTAACTGCCGTAGCATGGCTTCTACCCTTTCTACGCCATCTGAGTCATTGCGCCGCTTGTACAAGTCACGGGCTTTCTGAAGCAAGCTGTTTGCTTGTTTGGCTTGTCGTCGCTGTTTATACATAGAACCCATCAACTCATAAGTCTGGGCGTTGTTTTTATCCAAGTCGATTGCTTGTTGGTATGCCCAGGTAGCAGCATTATAGTCTCCCATACGGGATTGGGTTACAGCCAATCCTAAATAGGCATTGACGTTGTTACGGTTCAGCTGTATGGCACGACGATAACCTTCCTTTGCCCCACGCGTGTCGCCCAAATTGGCTTTAATGTAACCCACAGCGTAGTAAAAATCACTATTGTTTGGGTTGATACCGATTGCTTTACGATAAGCTGCTAATGCTGCCTGGTAATTTCCCTGTTGAGCGTATAAATACCCAATACCTGAATGGATTTTAGCATTCTTGGGATCTAAACTAGCTGCTTGCTGATAAACAGCGATCGCACCACCATAATCCCCAGCATTCACTAACCTCCGTCCTTCCTCCAGTAATTGCTTTAACTCTGGGTTTTTGGCTTGCGCCACTAATACCTGAGCCTGAGCTACTGAAGGTATGGTGAAAGTAAAACATCCTAGTAACACCACACTAAACACGAATGATGTTGGCTTGTACACAGTAAATTTCCTGAAATTTTAGAGGACTTTTTTCTTGTACATTAAAACAAAAATATGGACTTTTGAAAACTGTATTTCTTCGTATTGATTCAGATGTTAATAGTTCATTTTCTTTTCTTTTACATTTAGCACTACATAACAGAGTTTTTACTGAAGGATGAAGTGTCAGCGATCCCAGGCAGATGAAGATACCTACATATAAACCAGTACTATAGCAAAAATACACATTTTTTAATCAGTAGTTATACGTGTTACCTAGAAAAACTCAACAGAAATCTGACTTAATCCTAGATTCTGATACAGCAAGCTTATAGGTTTTTAAATTTATTCCTATTTTTATTTCATTTCAGAGTTTGCTGACTCTGTATCCAAAGTTATGACATTTTTAATCCTTGATATTAGCCTTTGAGAAGTTATCATCCAGGCATTTACATCCTTTTTTGGTCATTCAAAGATAAGATAAATTTAAACTGTCAAATGTTGCATTAATCTGTTTAGGACAAGACTAACCCCAAAGTGCAATCTAAAATTGGATGAGAGGATGTTTGTCAAACCTGTATTCTGTAATAATAGTGACAATTATTCAAGTGTTTATCAAAATACTGTAATAATAAATATTAAGATATATCCCATATAGGAGGTTAATTTATGATTATAACTACCACTGATGTCATTCAAGGAGCCGTGATTGAATCATATTTAGGCATTGTGACAGCAGAAGTCGTCTACGGCAGCAATTTCTTACGAGATTTTTTGGCTGGGATTCGAGATATTATCGGTGGACGCACTGGTAGCTATGAGCGTCTATTTGAGCAGGGTCAACGCAAGGCACTAGAAGAATTAGAACAACGCGCACAACGTTTAGGAGCAAATGCTGTAATTGGGATTGAAATTGATACTGGCACAATAAATGTTGACCAGTCAGGAGTGCTTTTGCTGATTACTGCCACAGGCACTGCTGTGAGGATGCGTTAGTTTTTGATGATTTTTACTTTTGACATTCATTACACAGCTTTAGTTAGATTAAGGCTAATGGCATACATCTTTAAAGCTGGTTTATGATAGCTAGCTAATAGTTATATCTTAAGTTAAGAGTTTTTAGATGGAAATTTTAGAAAAAATACATAAATAAACACTAAATTATATTAAAAATTGTTAAACAAAGTTTGTTTTTTTCTGGCTAAAGATAGACGTATTAAATCTTTCTATCGATAGAGATTAAAACAGAACATTTAGTTATTTAATTTGAAGCATAAAGATGAATATACCCGAGCAGAAACGTTGCTGAAATAGCACTGGAGAAAATAAGCGATGTCATACGTAAATCGGACAGGAAATGACGTTATATCTACCGATCCTGTGGTAGCAGGTCGAGTAGCTGAATATCACGACCGTGTTCGCTGGGGGCCAATTATTGCTGGTTTGTTGGTTTCTTTGGCTACACAATTAATTTTGAGTGCGATAATTGGTGCGTTTGCGGCAGGTGCAGTTGAAAGTTCAGGTGCGCCTAGAACAATTGCTCCTAACGCTGCAGGTAATGCGGGGCTTTGGTCAACTGTCGCTCTACTAATTTCCCTGTTTACTGGTGGTTGGGTTACAACCCGTGCTTGTGGGCCGATGAACCGCAATACAGCTCTTCTGAACGGCGCAATTCTTTGGGCAACGACTTTGGCAGTTAGCTCATGGCTTTTAGCAAGTGGAGTATCTGGTGCTTTTGGTGTTGCTGCTTCTAACGCTGGGGAAGTCATAAACCAGGTACAACAGCAAGGTGGTGTTAATGTACCACAAGCAAATATAAGTGCCCAACAAGCTCGTGATGCAGCAGCTAATTTACGTTCGGGATTGTGGTGGTTTGTGTTTGGTTCTTTGTTGGGTTTAATAGCCTCAATGATTGGAGCTGTAACTGGCGCTCGTAGTCCTCGGACTAACACTTACAATACTTAAATAATTGTTTGAAAAATCAAATGTTATTTATTTTTCAATAAAAGCACCTTTTGCAAGGTGTTTTTTGTTTATTATTTCAGGTTGGCGTTTCTAGTACAACACGTGTCAACATATCTTCTTATCTGTGAATATCGCGCTTCTAAAAAACATTGCTGTTATTTAAAAGCGCGATATTTTTATGGTTATTTTTTTCTAAGTAAATGCAACGCCAAATTTTACTACCGCAGATTACCATTTCAGATATGAACCTTCAATGCCCTGCTCGCGACGAATTTTGCCATCTTTTTCAAACCAGGCAATTACTTGCTGTGCTGTCAAATCTTCAATAGCAACACCGTACTCTTGGGCAATATGTTTCAAAAGCTTCAGTGATGAAATTGTCAATCTTGTTAAAAACTTTTCTGGGGAAGACAACAACGCCGCATCTACTTTTGCTGACTCTTCCAGGGTTAAAAATTGTGTTGATGGTTGCTGTGGTGATACATCCATAAATGAAAAAATGAAATGCTATCTCAAAGTTAGTTGGGTATTAGTTATTAAAAAAATGACAAATGACAAATGACAAAGGACTAATGACTAATGACGAATTTGTACTAAATAGCCACAACGATGTTGACCATCAATAATCCAGTGGGTGCGTTCTACGATACAATCTGGTAATACGGCAGCAAACATTTCTAATTCGTGGCCGCAAATACTAGGAAAAGATTCGGCAACGTTAGAAATTGCACAGTTATGCTCCATTAAGATAAAGCGATCGCACTCAAAGGAGTCACTCACATCAACAGGATGATACTCCGCCATGAAGCCTTCCGCTTTTCTCAACTCGACTAAGTTGGCTACCCGTTCTCGCAGCGAACCATTACCGACGCGATCGCGGTATTCTTTGGCTTTGCGCTGCCACTGTTTCTCTAAAATCGATTTAAATTGATCGTGTCCTACCGTTTCGGCTAAGGTGTCTAGCAGCGAAACCGCAAAATTTCCGCTTGCATCACCAAAGCGATCGCTCATTGTTCGGTGCAAGCGATCGCGTCCCTGACGACTCAGCTGATAAAGGTGCTGCGGACGCCCCATCCCCGCCGCCTGCACTGATGTTGAATACAAAACTAGCTCCTCCGTCTCCAAATCTTTGAGATGGCGACGAATTGCTTGAGGGGTAACGTCTAAAACTTCAGCTAGCTCCAAAGCCGTTGCTTTTTCGTGTTTGTGCAGATATTCTAGGATATCTTGCTTGGTTGAGGACTGGTGGGTAGTCGCCATCTTCTGGTGCGAAACGTTCAGCGAACGTCCCAAAAATTTATTTGAAAATTTGACCGTGCCGATTTTGGATTTTGGATTTTGGACTTCGACTTCGCCCTTCGGCTACGCTCAGGACAAGCTCAGTCGAACGATTTTGGATTAAAAAAGTTTTCTGGTATGTGCCCCACTACGCGATCGTCAATCTAAAATCCTTGAGCCAAGCACCCTTGTGACCTCTTTCAATCCCAAATTGCAAATCTAAAATCCAAAATTGTTTGACTTTGACAACATTGTTGTTGTTAATTTAGCGTAAAATGAAGATAGATTAAACAACATAGCTGTTGTTTTACTCTCCACCACTATTCTAGCAGCCGTGTAACCATTCCGTAACGGGAGATGGGAATCGGTTAGCCGCAGCCCGTCTCCCATCCTAAAAGAGTTCCGAACACGAGAGATTATTACTGATGAGTGCCACTGTCAAAACCTTAGTCAACCAACCTTACAAGTACGGCTTTGTCACCGATATTGAAGCCGACACAATTGAGCGTGGACTAAACGAGGACGTTATCCGCTTGATCTCCTCTAAGAAGAACGAGCCGCAGTTCATGCTGGACTTTCGCCTCAGAGCTTATCGCCAGTGGCAAAAAATGACGGAACCAACTTGGCCCAATGTCAAGTATCCGCCAATTAATTATCAGGATATTATTTATTACTCAGCGCCAAAACGCAAGAAAGAAAAGCTCAACAGCTTGGATGAAGTCGATCCAACCCTTTTAGAAACCTTTGAAAAGTTAGGCATTTCCCTATCTGAACAGAAACGACTGGCAAATGTCGCTGTCGATGCAATTTTCGATAGCGTTTCTGTCGCTACTACATTTAAAGAAAAGCTAGCGGAAGATGGGGTTATTTTCTGCTCAATTTCTGAAGCGTTGCAAGAACACCCAGAATTGATCCAAAAATACTTGGGTAGCGTTGTTCCTGTAGCTGACAACTACTTTGCCGCTTTGAATGCCGCCGTTTTTAGCGATGGTTCTTTTGTCTATATTCCTAAAGGCGTAAAATGTCCGATGGAACTGTCTACCTACTTCCGCATCAACTCTGGTGATACGGGACAATTTGAGCGGACTTTGATTGTCGCCGAAGAAGGTAGTTATGTTTCTTATCTTGAAGGTTGCACCGCACCAATGTATGACAGCAACCAGTTACACGCCGCCGTTGTGGAACTTGTCGCTCTGGATAACGCGGAAATTAAATATTCCACCGTGCAAAATTGGTACGCTGGAGATGCCAATGGTAAAGGCGGTATTTACAACTTTGTCACCAAGCGCGGTTTGTGTCAGGGCGTTAATTCCAAGATTTCCTGGACTCAAGTAGAAACAGGTTCGGCAATTACTTGGAAATATCCTAGCTGTGTGTTGGTGGGTGATAACTCTGTGGGTGAGTTTTACTCGGTGGCGCTGACAAATAATATGCAGCAAGCTGATACGGGTACAAAGATGATTCACGTAGGTAAAAATACCCGTAGTACAATTATTTCTAAAGGAATCTCCGCAGGTAATTCTAGTAATAGCTATCGGGGTTTAGTGAAAGTTAATCCGACGGCTAAAAACGCGAGAAATTATTCCCAGTGCGACTCGATGCTGATTGGGGATAATGCTCATGCTAATACTTTCCCTTATATCCAGGTGCAAAATAATACTGGGAAGGTGGAGCATGAAGCTTCTACTTCTAAGATTGGGGAAGATCAGTTATTTTACTTTGCTCAACGGGGTATTTCAGCAGAAGATGCCATTTCGATGATGGTTAGCGGCTTCTGTAAGGATGTTTTCAATCAGCTACCGATGGAGTTTGCTGTAGAAGCTGATAAGTTGTTGAGTTTGAAGTTGGAAGGCAGTGTTGGATAAATGGAAGCAAGGATAAACACAGAACGCCGATGTATCTGTGTTTATCTTTTGGAAGAATGACGAACTGCGAAGAGAGAAGGGAGAGAAGATGATTATTGAAAATAGCGAAGTTGTGCTGTCGGTACGGAATCTGACGGCTAATGTTGATGGAACACCGATTCTAAAAGGTGTGAATCTGGAGGTGCGATCGGGTGAAATTCATGCGATCATGGGGCCGAATGGTTCTGGTAAAAGTACTTTTTCTAAGGTGTTGGCTGGACATCCGGCGTATGAGGTGACTGGCGGTGAGGTGATTTTTCAGGGGCAAAATTTGTTGGAGTTGGAGCCGGAGGAACGCGCCAGAAGTGGTGTATTTTTGGCGTTTCAGTATCCCTTAGAAATTCCGGGTGTGAGCAATTTGGATTTCTTGCGGGTGGCATACAATTCTCGTCGCAAGGCGCAAGGTTTAGAGGAAATAGACGCTTTTGATTTTGACGATTTGATTGAAGAAAAGCTGGATGTGGTGAAGATGAATTCCAGTTTTCTCAGTCGGAGTTTGAATGAAGGGTTTTCTGGTGGTGAGAAGAAGCGGAATGAAATTCTGCAAATGGCGTTGCTGGAACCAAAGTTAGGAATTTTGGATGAGACTGATTCGGGTTTGGATATTGACGCGCTCCGAATTGTGGCGAATGGAGTAAATCAACTGGCAAGTCCAGAAAATTCGACAATTTTGATTACTCACTACCAACGGTTACTCGATTATATTGTGCCTGATTTTGTGCATGTGATGGCACAGGGGCGAATTATTACCAGTGGCGGTAAAGAACTGGCGCTGGAATTAGAGTCTCGCGGTTATGACTGGGTGCTGGCAGAATTTGCAGCTGAGGTGGGTGTGTAATGAGTATTCAAGTATCTCCTAGTCCAATACCTAATTCAAATGCAGTCAGTTTGACATCGATGTTAGATAGAGATGATTATCTGACTGGGTTGTTAAATCAAGTAACGGCAACGAAAACAGAAGGTTGGTTGCAGGAATTACGCCAAAGTGCTGCAAATTGGGTACGTCACTCGACTATTCCCACCACCCGCGAGGAAGAATGGCGATTTACTGATTTGTCGTCTCTACGAAAGGTGCAATTTAATCTAGAGGCGGTAAATTTTGCGTCTCTAGAATTTGATATTTTGCCAGAGGCAGCTAATAGTCGTTTGGTATTTGTTAATGGCGTTTTTGCGCCGGAGTTATCAGCAGTTTCAGATTTACCATCTGGGATTGTGGTGAGTAATTTGGCTGATTTGTCTGCGGTTGAGCAGCAAGCTGTACAGCAGTATTTAGCTCAAGCTGAGGGAGCGCAGGAAGTTTTTACTGCTCTCAATACGGCTGGGATAACTGATGCAGCTGTGGTGTGGGTGAAGAAGAATGTGGTAGTTGAAACGCCAATTCATCTGGTGTTTATTTCCGTTGTGGGTGAGACGGCGACGATTTCGCAGCCGCGTTGTTTGGTGGTGGCGGAAAGTGGTTCGCAGGTGACGTTAGTTGAGGAGTATACGAACCGCAGAGGCGCAGAGAGTCCCCAAAGGAAGGAGTTTACTTAACTAACGCGGTTACGGAAATTTGGGTTGGTGACAATGCCCAAGTGAGCCACACTAGGGTTGAGCAAGAAGGTGCAGAGGCTTTTCATATTGGGAAAACTGCTGTAAACCAAGCTCGTGATAGTCGATATACAAGTCATGCCATAACTTTAGGTGCAAAGTTGTCGCGGCATAATTTGGAAATTTTGCAAACTGGTGAGCAGACACAGACTACTCTTAATGGGTTGACGATTATTTCTGGTAGGCAGTTGGCTGATACTCACAGTGCGATCGCACTTAACTATCCTCACGGTACAAGCGATCAATTGCATAAATGTATTGTAGGCGATCGCGCTCATGCAGTATTCAATGGTAAAGTTTTTGTACCCAAACCCGCGCAGTTAACAAATGCAGCCCAGTTGAATCGCAATTTACTATTATCATCTAAAGCCAGAGTTGATACCAAACCCCAATTGGAAATTACTGCGGATAATGTAAAGTGCGCTCACGGCGCTACCGTTAGCCAATTGGAAGATGATGAAATATTCTATCTCCAAAGTCGGGGAATTGATGAAAACGATGCTCGGAAGTTGTTAATTAACGCCTTCGCTGCTGAAGTTATCAACCAAATACCGATTCCCTCTCTGCAAGAAATCCTTTTAAACACAGTGAATAATCTCAAGTCCCTGACTAATGAGTAATAACGTAATCTACCAATGACTTTTACTCCTACCAAAACCCTTGCTGATAAAGTTCGCGCTGACTTCCCGATATTGCATCAGGAAGTCAACGGGAAACCCTTGGTTTATCTCGATAATGCGGCGACATCGCAAAAGCCTTTGTTCGTATTAAATACCCTGCGGGATTATTACGAGCAGTATAATGCTAACGTGCATCGAGGTGCCCATTCTCTGAGTGCTAAAGCTACTGATGCTTATGAAGGTGCTAGAGATAAAGTTGCCAAATTCATCAATGCTGCATCGCGTCAGGAAATCGTCTACACGCGCAACGCAAGTGAGGCGATTAACCTAGTAGCTTATAGCTGGGGAATGAATAATTTGCAGCCTGGGGATGAAATTATTCTGTCGGTGATGGAACACCACAGTAATATTGTGCCTTGGCAATTAGTGGCGCAAAAAACGGGTGCAGTACTGAAATTTGTAGAATTAACACCAGAAGAAACTTTTAATTTGGAACAGTTTCAAAAACTGATTTCTGACAAAACCAAGTTGGTGTCGGTGGTGCATATTTCTAATGCTTTGGGTTGCATTAATCCAGTGGAAGAAATTGGTGCGATCGCTCACCAATACGGTGCTAAATTCTTAGTTGATGCTTGCCAAAGTGTTCCCCACTTTCCTGTCGATGTACAGAAAATAGATTGTGATTGGTTGGTAGCATCTGGTCATAAAATGTGCGCGCCAACTGGGATAGGATTTCTGTATGGCAAGTTAGAATTATTAGAATCAATGCCACCATTTTTTGGTGGTGGTGAGATGATTGCAGAGGTGTATTTAGACCATTCTACTTATGCAGAATTACCGCATAAATTTGAAGCTGGTACACCTGCAATTGGGGAAGCGATCGCACTTGGTGCTGCGATCGATTATCTTAGCAATATCGGCATGGATAAAATCCACGCCTACGAAGCAGAATTAACCGCTTATTTGTTCCAACAATTAGAGCAAATTCCCCAAATTAGAATTTACGGCCCCAAGCCAAATGCAAAAGGTGAAGGTAGAGCCGCTCTTGCGTCGTTCACAGCCGGAGAAGTCCACGCCAACGACTTATCTACATTATTAGATCAAGAAGGCGTTGCTATCCGTTCTGGACACCACTGTACTCAACCATTACACCGTTACTTAGGTCTTGCTGCAACCGCACGAGCAAGTCTATCTTTCTACAACACCCGCGAAGAAATTGATATTTTCATCAAAGCACTGAAAGAAACTCTCGATTTTTTTGCAGGTTTACTTGCTTAAAGTTACAAAATATTCAGACAGTAATTGTGCCAAATATCAGCAACATATCTTGCTAATAATTGGCACAATTTAATTATCTGGATTCTTTACAGGAGCAACTAAAGTGTCATACAGTGACTTTACTTTAGATAGAGGTAGAAAAACCTTTGGCTTAACTATTTCTGATAAGATTGATATATTTCCATTTATACATGAAGTAGACTGTCCACCATTACTTGCAGAACTATTGCGGGAAAATGTACCTTTAGCTCTTACTAGTAATCCCGAAAAATCCCGTTCAGAAATGATTATAGCCCCTATCTTAATAGCTGTAAGGAAATATTTAAATAATCAAATAAGTTTATTTTCTGGTATTGATTTTACTATTAATTCAGCACAAGGTTTAAATGGAAATTGCGATTTTATTATTAGCCGTTCACCAGAGTTACTAATTCTGAATACACCAGTTGTCACAATTGTAGAAGCTAAAAAAAATATCAATGCAGGATTAGGTCAGTGTGTAGCAGAGATGTTAGCAGCTAAATTGTTTAATGAACGTGAGTATAATAACATTCAGGCAATTTATGAACTGTCACCACTGGAACTAACTGGAAGTTTTTGAAGCTCATTGGGCAAGTGATTGAAATTGACTTGAGCGAGTATTATATTAATGACATAGGTAAAATTTTCGGAATTTTATCTAATATCCTGACAGAAGAAGTATTGTAATATGCTTGTCAAGTCAACGCCTGCGGAACAAAGAACAGTCTTACACAACGTTAGCTGGGAAACCTTTGAAGCCTTGCTGAGAGATACAGGTGAAGATAGAGGTTCTAGGTTTGCTTACGACTGTGGCACTTTAGAAATCATGACTCCACTTTTTGAACACGAAAATCCTAAAATTCAGTTTGACCGATTGATATTCGCTTTAGCAGTGGAATTAAAAACTAAAATTAGAAGTGCTGGTTCTACAACATTGAAACGTAAACCAATAACAAAAGGAATAGAACCCGATACTTGCTATTATATTCAAAATGAGCCACTAATTAGAGGTAAACAAAAATTAGATTTAACAACAGATCCAGCACCAGATTTAGCAGTTGAAATTGATATTACTAGCAGTTCTATTAATAAGCTTAATATTTATGCGGCTTTAGGTGTAGGAGAATTATGGAGATATGACGGTGAATTTTTAAAATTTTATCAACTAGTAGCAAGCGAATATATTGAAATTAAGTCGAGTATCGCTTTCCCTTTAATTTCTGTTATTGAAATGAATAGATTTATCCAGCAAAGTAAAACTATGGATGAAATTGATTTGGTGCAATCGTTCCGTGGTTGGGTGCAGGGCAAGATAGGGTAAAGTGTACTTAATTGATAAATATAATTACTGGCTTATTTTTTGAATTTATGCTTGTCAAGTCAACGGTTGGTGAACAAAGAACAGTGCTACATAACATTAGCTGGGAAACCTTTGAAGCCTTGTTGAGAGATACAGGTGAAGATCGAGGTTCTCGGTTTGCTTATGATTGCGGTGTTTTAGAAATCATGACTCCACTTTTTGAACACGAAAACCCCAAAAGTAATTTTGGTAATTTTATTATTGCTTTAGCTGAAGAATTAGGAATTGAAATTAGAAGCGCTAGTTCTACAACATTGAAGCGGAAAATATCAAAGCGGGGAATAGAACCAGATACTTGCTACTATATCCAAAATGAACTAGCTATTAGGAGTAAGCAAACTTTAGATTTAGAAAACGATCCGCCGCCTGACTTAGCAATTGAGATTGACATTACTAGCAGTTCAGTTAACAAATTAGGGATTTATTCAGCGTTGGGTGTAACTGAACTTTGGAGATATGATGGGCAAAATTTAAAGTTTTATCAGTTGATAGAAGAGCAATATGTCGAGTGTAAGTTTAGTATTGCCTTTCCTATAGTATCGGTGAGTGAGATAAGCAGATTTATTGAGCAGAGTAAAAGTATGGGTAAAATTGCTTTGCTCAAATCATTTCGCGCTTGGGTCAGGAAGAAGATAAACTAATTTTAATTACTTAGTTGATTATCTGATATTTTGGTAAGTGTTCATTCTGGGCTGTTTTACAATATTTATGCTGTAAAGCAAATTATTTGTAGTAGTAGCTAATCTCATTTTCAAGTTTGAGCCTTTTTATTTAATATTCACTCCTAGTGTAAACAAAATAGCTTTATGGCTACCAACTGGATTTTTGATAAAAATCTCAAACCACTGATTGAAATTTTGGCTATGTTTTGTGACTGCAAAATAGATCAAGATGATTTAGATACAATCTACTCTGGAGTCCAAAAAACAGATTATGAGAAAGATGTTTGGTTCGAGTATGAATATACTGGCAGCCTAAAGTTTAAAGTTGCACAGGATGTAGGTTCATCTGTAATTTTTGTGGATGTGTTGGCTGATGAGGGGTTGGAGGCAAAGGTAGCTGTAGCAATAGAAATTTTACAGATATACCGTTTAACATAGATAACAAACATGGATAACATCTATAATCTAAAATAAGATTATATTGAGCAACTACATTAATAACAACCATGCACCCCATATTAAAAGTCGATATTTCCGAACTAAGTGTATCTGAACGTATACAGCTTGCCGAAGACTTATGGGACAGCATTCTTACTACACCCGATGAAATTCCTCTCAACGATGAGCAAAAACAAGAATTAGATAGACGCTTGGAGATGCATAGCCAAAACCCAAACCGAGGTTCAACCTGGCAATCAGTGAAGCAAAGACTAGGTTTACCTGAATGAGCTATCAGTTAATAATTAGTCCAGAAGCAGAACTGGATATTCAAGATGCTTTTGAATGGTATGAACAACGTGAATCTGGAGTAGGTTCGGAGTTTGTACGCGCAGTTGATAGCTGTTTAGCATTAATCGGACGTAACCCTTCAGCTTATCCAGTGGTGTATCGACAAGCGCGACGATTACTAATACGTAGGTTTCCCTATGGTGTTATTTATATTGTAGAAGAAAATGTTATCACTGTAATTGCTTGTTACCACGTCAAACGTAATCCTAAACAATGGCAGAGCAGGAATATTTGAACGCTTTTATGATCTCGCCTACAATCACCTGAACTATCTATAATTTCTGCTCTCAAATAAGCCATTAATAACAGTGTAATCAAAGCGATCGCATCCTACGAAATCAGCTCAAAGAATCTGGATCGATCCCCAACTTCCGCAATTCTTGTGCCAGTCTTCGAGTACATTGTTCAGCAGTGATTCCTGGTTTGTCATACCAATACAACCAATCCCGCCTAATTCCCTAATAGGTTTCCCGTTCATAACCAATTGCTAAACCTATCTCTGATAACCAAACGAAATTTCCTGGTTGCAATACATATTCACCATTTACAAAGCGATAACCTTCTAAAGGTAGTTTTCTTCAGCGTTGGGGATTGTAAACAACATAATATAAAACCTCTATATTCTCTTATTCTCTCGATTTTCACAATTCATTTAGGATTGCTATAGTTAGAAAAACTTTTAGTTTAACAGAGTAAAAGATAATATCGGCAAGAATTTTAATTGCTGAGTTGGAATGTGCAATAAGACATCAGGGGCCTTTTTTTAAAATTGTTGTAACTGTGGCTATGGCATTCACGGCATCCATACCATAACTCATAAAGAAATCTACTGTACCCCCATCAACAATTGAGTACCACTGAGAACCTATAGACCAGTCGTTTCGATAGTTACATCTAAACTGTAGTCTTTGTAAATACCAGTGGCGTAGGCGCAGCCCGCACAACTCTTGGAGACGCTCTTGCTAGCTTGCTTCCATCAAGTGGTACGGCAAGCTACTTCGGCTGCGCTCAGTACAAGTCAGTGACCATCTTAGACATCGTTTGGTAAAATCCACCATGTTCTGCTTGTGCTATCTAGTTTGTACTAAAGGTAACTTTATTCAACCGATTGTTAGTTGACAGTTGGTTGCTGTTAGTACAAACAGTGATAACACTGCTATTAATTCAGCTAGAAGCGTATTGAATAAAACTATGGCGAGTAAGGCGATGAATTGTTGTTGATGAGGACGATAACAGATTCCTAAAACAGTATGATGCTCTCTCCTATCTGCCGTTATAGCTGAATCTAAATGTACATTCTAGAATCAACTTTTGATTCACTAGGGAATATGGCTGAATTTCTAAAGCACGTTGAAAAGCTCGGATAGCTTGACTATACTCTCCTATTGCTGCATAGCATAAGCCCATACCATGAAGCGCCCCAAAATGTATTGGATTTATCTGTACAACCATCTGACAATCAGCCAGAGATTTTTGATAATCGCCAATACTGTAATAGAGGAAAGCTCGACGATTCCAAGCTTCGGCAAAATCTGGCTGGTCTTTAATTAATGCCGTCAGCGCTGTTTCAGCTTCAGCAATTTCACCTGCATCCAGTAACTTTTGACTGCGGTCAATTATTTCCAGCCCATAGATTCCCTTTTGCTGAAACCAGATCCGCCAGATTTTTCTGGTTGCCTTGTCGCGCACTGTGGCATCCGGGTTTTTCAACTCTTCAAGTAAGGAATTGATAAATAAAGAATCCATGAATTTGAGATCAGTGAATATACCTTTGTATTAACTTTCTCACAAAATACATCAATTAAATCATTTTTCAACTCATCTTTAAATTAACTTTGATTAATCGTCAATTATGAAATTTATGTGTGATTTATTGTCTTCAACAATATGACTAATACCATACTAGATATTTCAAGTCATAAAAATAAAAACTGACTAAGGTAGCTAGCAGTTCCCTTTGGCGACATCAATATACTAGAACTGTAATATGCAGTTAGACAAAGGTTGTTTGCAGTTAGATGGCAAGATTATGAAACCAGGCGGTAATTTGGTTATTACCAAAGCCGCAGTTGAGCCAGTTTGGTATTTACCAGGAATTACTAAGCGCTATGACATTACACGATCGCGGCTGCTTTTCCCGTAAAGAATGTGATGGGCTTCTAAGAATTAATGCCGAATATGTTGTATTGGCTTTTCACAAATTATCTTAGTGGCTAATATACTTTTTACTAGAACCTAAATTTATCTGCTTACTAGCTGCACCAGAAGGTATAGAGAGTCTTGTAATGTACATTACATTCCCATGTAATATTATATGCCTTTGTCATTGATGACCATTTGCATAAACATAGCTAATTAAGTGGTGGGTTATGAGATACAGGCACGGTGGGCTACACCTAAGCTTATGTAACACAAAATAAGCTGATTACCCCGATCGAATGACGAGCAAATCCAGTTATTAACCTAATACTGCACAAATCGTAAGTTAACAAATTTTACTTCATTAAATATGGCAATATTCTTAAATAAATACATACTAAATACATCACATTGATACAGTAACTTTATATAAAATAGTGATTAGTTTTCTTAGCTATTCCATAATCATCTATTATAATGTTGGATAATTTAATTAATTTCCCAATTAGAACGATAAATATTACAGAGTAGGTACTAATGGTACAACCGACTATCGCACAATTAGAAACAGAAATATCAAAGCAAATCATAAAATTATATAATGATAGATTAGGAAAATCTCCTAGCCAAATCATTTGTCATTTTTTTGATACTGAAATCGTAATTTCTATAGAAAACTCTGTTACTCAAGCTGAACAAACTTTACTCAAAGGAGGTTATGATACTTTAGCTGAACAAGTACGATTATATTTAGAAAAAATAATTAAACCAGATTTAAAAAATTTGATTGAGGAAATTATTGGTCAACCTGTCCTTTACCTGATGACAAACACAAATTTAACAACAGGTCGTAGTGGGATTGTTGTAATTCTCAAAGAATTAGCTGAACTTCGTAATCCCGAACCTATTTCCAAGATAAATATTAGGAATTTAGCTGACTGATGTGGCGACTGATTACCACTTCTAATTGATTAAAATCATAGGGTTTAGTAATGCAATCATCAAATGCTGTGAGCATTGTGAAGCGCTCGTCTTGTACTGTTGTTATCGGTGTGACTGCAATGATTGGAATGATAGCAGTTTTTGAGTCATCTTTGAGATCGTCAATGACTCGGTTCGCACTCAAATTAGATAGCTTCATATCTAGCAGAATTAAATCTGGTTGATGAGTTTGTGCCAACATCACAGCCCTCACTCCTTGTTTGGTACAAATACATGAAAAATTTAATATTCCTAGATGAGAATTAAGTAGCTCTAAATCATGTAAACTCTGTTCTACAACCAAAATTAAAGGCTGTTTATTCATAAGCAGTTAGTTCTGTCTAAAAAAAGCTATTCATCAAAACTCCACCCATCAGGAAAACCTGAAAGTCTTTGTTTATAGCAAGTGTTTAATTGAATGTACAAACGACCAACTAAAGCATAAAAATCAATAACTTAATATATAGTTCATTCGGTTGTCCATCAGCGTTAATTAGGAAATAACCTCGTAAAGCAGTCATAACATCAAGCACATATTAGCATAGTTGATGTATGTAATTGCCAGGATTGACCATAAGAGCTGATTCGTAAAGAAAATCTGAAGGGTACTTAACTCATTGCTAGGTCTAAGTTTCAGCGAATAAGTGCTGTATTGACTTAAATTACTGAAACCCTGATTAGACAAGTGTTTTACTTGAGTTGACAAATTAGCTCTAAAGATCGGTATTTTAACCTTGTTTTGTCACTTTTGGAAAACAATAATCGAAGCAAGATTTTGAAACTTTGATTGAGTCAACCTTTGAGCCTCTATTTTTTAATAGTAACTATTTGTAGCCAAAACCGGAAAATTCAAGCTCTGAAAGTCTTTCAGCGATTGGGTTCTCCCAAAGTGACAAAACAGGGTTATGGTACGTAAGGGATACTTAAGGTACTTAAAGTTGCAGATTTGCCAGCCTTAGCCAAAAGTGCCAAAATTGTGTAGGCATCGACTTTGTTACATTACCATAAATTAATTAAGTATATTTAACCATCAAGTAACTGACGTGCATAAGCGATCGCCTCTGTTGGAGTTGAAACTTTCCCCTCAGCTTGTGCTACGCCAATTTCAGTGAGCAGTTGACCGATAATTGGCGAAGCTGGAATATCTAATGTTGTAATCAACTCCTTCCCGCTGACTAGGGGAGTGGGATGAGCGATCGCATCATCAGGGTTGAGGTAGCGATCAATCAAAGGTGCTAAAATTTGGTAGCCCATTGCTTTAGTTTCCACTGCTGTGTGTAGTGGTTTGTCACTAGATACTGCCTCTAGCAAATTATTAATTGCTACAGCTAGCACTGCGGTAGTCGGGAACACAATATCTGCGTTATGAAACAAAAAGTATTGTTCTCGCAACGACATATTAACTACTTGAAATTGCGGTAACAGTTTCAAAGCAGTAGTTACACCTCGGATTTCGGCACGACTATAAGTTAGTTCCTGTAGCTCTATTTCTGCTAATACTGGATCTGGGTTGACGAGACAAGCAAGTTTGGCAATACCTAGCCAAGTAGTTTTAATACTATCGCGAACATATTCTTGCAGTTGTACGCCTAGTTGTTGCCAATTTTCTGTGAGTAAGGCGGCAGCTGTGTCAACTGCTGCTAGTTTGAGCAAGCTTTCACGGGTGGCATTTTTGAAGAAAGGGGCAAGTAAACCATCTTCCCAAGCCATCGTAATCCAAGGAGTACCTTGAGAATTTGCCAGTAGATAGCCAATTTCTACCCTAACTCTTTCGGCTGCAACTTTGCTAAGATGTGATGCCAAAGAACGAATTGCGGCTTGGGTAGCTGGCTCAATAGTAAAACCTAGTTGAGCGGCTTGGCGATAACCCCGCATTAACCGCAAAGGGTCATCTTTTAGGTTCGCAGGTGATACCATTCGCAAAATGCTCTGTTGTAAATCTATATAACCTTGCAGAGGATCGATAATTTCTTGCGTATGAGGATTATAAGCGATCGCATTTACTGTAAAATCCCGTCTGTGCAAATCAACTTCTAAACTATTTCCTTCCTGTTGGGCAAAGTCAGCTGTAGCGTGGGGAAAAACCACACGCGCAATTTGTCGTTCGGCATCGAGTAACACAAAACCAGCTTTGTAATGATGAGCGATCGCTCTGGCTACCTTTACCGCCTGAGATGGTATAACAAAATCTAGATCCAGATATTCACGAGTTCTGCCCAGGATCGCATCTCGGACAGCACCACCTACCATGTAAGCGGGTTGTGGCAAGAATTCCAAGCTAAAAGGCCAATTTTCGGGAGCGAGGGTAGAAGGAACAGATTCGTGCATTGTAATAAAAATCAACCCAGCAACTCATGAATAACAGTTGGGCTTAAGTTAGATTAACAATAAAGGCCCCTGGAGTTGGTTCTATTATGTGTATTTGCGTGAACTGCCACTATGTAGACAGCTGTGTTACCTATCATGCCGTAGAAGGGCAGCACCAACAGCCTCACTTGACTGAAACACCAAATTTTGAGCCGAATGAACCTTCTATCAATGTCAACATTCGGACTAAAGATGATGTGATTGAAATGGAATGGGATGTTGTTGGTTGTCTGAGCTTTAAACGAGAAACAGGTAAGTGGTCGAAATTGCGTCCTGGTGAATTAGTGCCGACTTGATAGAAAATGATTGGTGTATCTTACAGCTATTTTCAGGTAAACAGACTACGCGTTAGGGGCACAGCATTGCTGTGCCTTTAATACAGATGTGGTTCAAATACATGATTTCTGCTGTAATGAGATTTTGTCCATTAGCGATCGCGAATTCATGATACAGAAACGAGATGCCAGGAAAGCGTAGGCGTAGCCCGCCGCAGGCATCGTAGAAGATAAAGAAGCTAGCCAAGAGAAACCAGCATGACCAACGCACAGCGACTAGACCATGTAGAAGATGACCTCGAAACTGTTAAGCGATTGCTAATATCTACTGCTAGCTACGCAGAATCAGCAAACAGGCGGCTTGATGAGTTGACCATAAAACAAGACCGTACCCAATCTCACCTTGATGAGTTAACCATAAAACAAGACCGTACTCAATCTCACCTTGATGAATTGACCATAAAACAAGACCGTACCCAATCTCACCTTGATGAGTTGACCATAAAACAAGACCGTACCCAATCTCACCTTGATGAGTTGACCATAAAACAAGACCGTACTCAATCTCACCTCGATCAACTAGAGGTACGTATTGATCGGGTAGGGGGAAAGGTTGACCAACTTTCTGATAAAATTGATAGCTTTATCACTCACACGCAACGCCTATTTACAAGGGCAGGCAGTGAAATAGAGGAAACAAAGGCACGAACTGAGCGATTAGAAGCACTCATGCTAAAGCTTGACCGAAGCTTTGAAGAACAAAAATCTCAGTTTCAGGAGTTTCAACTCACCACGGGTGCTACCTTGGAGCGAATTGACCGAGTTTTGGACTATCTACTGAGACAGCAAGGCGGTAATCTAAATCCCCCATCCTAGCCGCGATCGCTTTTAGAAAGTCAACAGCATTGGCTCTCACAAACTTTGTAACAAGACTGTTTGGCTGATTATTACTCAGTAGTTTTTCAATTAAGAACCGCTATGTTATATGCTTAAATAAATCACGTTAACTCTATAAAAATAGATATTTTAAGTAACTTTGACAACGGAACTAGAAGACCTTGCAATAAATAAATACGCTTTAGCACTACACACCACCACTCCCGAATTGGGTTTGGCAATTAGTAATTTTGCAGGTGAAACTCGCTCTCAAATTTGGAATCTGGGGCGCGATTTATCTAGCTTAGTGCATCAATATTTAATTGAATTTATCAAACCGCAAACTTGGGCGGATTTGTCCTTTATCGCAGTTGCCAAAGGCCCCGGCGGCTTTACGGGAACTCGCATTGGCGTTGTCACCGCTCGGACTTTAGGGCAACAGTTAGATATTCCTGTATTTGCGATTTCAACTTTGGCTGCGGTAGCTTGGTCAGAAGTAGGTAAAAGTCAAAATATAAAAACTTTTGCTGTGGAAATGCCAGCACAACGAGGTCAAATTTTTGCTGCTATTTATCAATTTCAGCCAGATACTTCTAAACTAAACGTGTGTTTGTCAGATAGAGTGTTGACACCAGAAGCTTGGCAGGAAACTTTAGCGAAGTGGAACACTAATTATCAGCTGATTCAAGCCCAATCTGGGTTAGCAGCGACGGTGACAAGTATTTTGGAACTAGCTAATCTCGATTGGCAAGAAGGCAAGTGTCCTCATTGGTCCGAGGCTTTGCCATATTATGGGCAACATCCTGTAGAACTTTAACTGATATTATCGCAGTGCATAAGTCCAAAATCAAAACAGCCACAGCCAAACCGGGAGAGTAACCAGTAATACTATAGCCCCAGCAGCTAATGCTGTAACTGCCAGATCGCGATCGAGATTGAATGTCTCAGCAATTACCAGTGTGGCAAAAGCTGGAGGCATAGCCATTTGTAGCACGATTATCTTTGCGATCGGCCCAGTTAATCCAAATAGGGGTAAGATGCTACCCAATATCAAAGGAACTAGCAGCATTTTGATTCCTAAGCTCATCCCTACTTGTGGTAGGCTACGCCAAGATTTGAGCAACGCTAGGCGCATTCCAATTAATACCAGGGATAAAGCTACACTACTCCAAGCAAATTTTTCTAACCAGAATTCTGCAACTGTGGGAATTGTCACCTGCCGAAACAGCAAGCCAAATCCGAAACCCCACAGCGCAGGATTAATTAAAATCGCCCTAGTAATCTGCCAATGATTCTGGACACTGCCACCAAAACTAGCTGCTAGCAACACACCCAGAGCATAAGTTCCTGGGAATGAACCTAACAAATCGTAAAATAACGCCCAAGCAAAGTATTCCTTGCCTACCATTGCCAAGGTAATGGGAAAACCAAGATAACCAGTATTACCCAACATTGCGGCTAATATCAAGCTAGCCTGAGTTGATGGTTGGGAAACAGTCTTTCTAAAATAGGCTTGTCCTTTAATGGCTAACCAAGCAAAAAATGCTCCTAGTAAAATAGCTAGGTAAGCGATCGCAGGTGCAATCCAAATTTGCCCCGACAAGCTAGATTGACGCAAAAACGATACTATGCTTATGGGTACTCCCACCCAAAAAAGAAACAGTCCTAAACGTGTAGGAACTGTTACAGGTAGTTTGCGTCCCAGGATAAAACCTACTAGGACTAATCCTCCCAGCTTGACGTATAGTTCTAAAAGGTTTGTCAAGGTTGCGCCTAAGAACCACAGATGTAAAATGCTACCTGTTACGTCTACTTTTGTCCAGTGCAAAATCTGTTATGGCTATTCCACAAAAACAGGAGTTTACCCTTGAATAAGGCAGGGTTTTCTGGAAAACCGCAAAACTCATCGAATGACTTTGGTGATGATATTCCAGTGGCTGTACGCGATACCCCTGTTGCAGCACCGAAAATTTGGTTGCAACCCCGAATTATTTTGATTGGGGGAGTAACAGGATTTGTCTTGCTATCTTTAATTAGCGGTTTGTGGTTTTTCGTGACTGCACCCAAAAAAACCGCTGATTCTCAACCTTTACCAGCTACTTCTGCTCCGGCGACGACCCCAGCATCTAATAATTCCAGCGATACTGTGTTAGGGCATTTTCCATACCCAGAAGCCCCTGAGTCAGAACTAGTAACCATCTCCGCAAATAGGGGCATTAGAATGCGAAAAACTGCTGCCCAAAAATTTGAGGAGATGGTAGCAGCAGCCCGGAGTTCAGGTGTAATTTTAGTGCCGATTTCTGGCTTTCGCTCAGTCAAAGACCAAGAGCAGTTGTTTTTTGCTGTCGGCGCCCAGCGAAATCAAACGCCAGCAGAACGAGCCGCCCTCAGCGCTCCTCCTGGTCATAGCGAACATCACACGGGTTATGCAGTGGATGTTGGAGACGGATCGGTACCAGCAACTAATCTTCAAACAAACTTTGACAATACCAAGGCTTATCGGTGGCTACAAGCAAATGCACCGCGTTTTGGCTTTGAAATGTCATTTCCCAAAGATAATGCTCAAGGTGTAAGTTATGAGCCTTGGCACTGGCGTTTTGTAGGCGATCGCAATAGTTTAGAAATGTTTTACAAAGCCAGAAACTTGAAACCCGCTAAGATATCACAATAGAAGCCAAAATAATTCGTAATACTCGCCAAAGGCGAGAAGCAAGCTACGTAATTCGTAATTCGTAATTATTACCTCTGCTTCTCATAATGGAGGCTGAAGTACTACTTCCTTAAGGGCTGGATAGTAGTATTCAGCGATTTTTTTAGCGATCGCATCTGGGCGGGAAATTTTATCGAGATTGCAAAGTAACATTACAGTAATTTTGTCATCAATAAAGCGGGTAATGTTACTTGCGAATCCTAGTATCGAACCATTATGACCAACTACTCGGCGATCGCCATAATTAAATACCCACCAACCTAAACCTGCAACATATCTCAATTTTTCCCAATCATCACCCTGATTGGGAAAGTGAGGAGTCCACATCAAATTCAGGGTTGATTGCTTTAGTAGAGTTTCACCACAAAGCGCCTGTTCCCACTTCACCATATCTTCCACACTGGAATGTTGACCTCCAGCAGAATAGGTAACTGAGGGACTGTAATAAGGTTTGTTAACAAGCTTGCTGTTTAGTAACCGATAACCAGCAGCCCGGTGCGGCACTATGTCACTGGGATTATTCATCACGGTTGCATTCATTCCCAAAGGAGCAAAAATACGCTCTTGTAACAAATCTCCATAAGATTGTCCAGTTACTTTTTCTAGGAGCAAACCCAGTAGATAGTAGCCTGTGTTGTCGTAGGCGCTAAACTCACCCGGTTGGAACTTGAGGGGTAAGTGAGTAACTAGAGCCAAAATTTCAGACTTAGATAAATCAAGATGAGTAATTTCCCAATAGTTTGGAGCATCGGTATAGCTAGGAATTCCAGACTGATGAGACAGAATATGCCCGATTGTGACATTTTGCCACGTTATGGGTAGACAATCGAGATATTCTGCGTAGTTTACCGCCGCAGGCATCGCATCATCTAGCGAAATTACCCCTTGTTCCACCAGCATCATTACGGCTGTAGCGGTGAAAGTTTTACCGACAGACGCAATTTCATAAACTGTGTGTTCAGTAGCTGGAACAGAGTGTTCAGTATTCGCCAGTCCATAGCCCTTAACTAAAACAGGTTCACCTTCCTGCACCACTGCAACAGAAAGCCCCGGAATTTGATTTTGAGTCATTACAGCTCGAATATAGTCGTCAATCATAATTGACCTGATTTTTGTTTGGCGATCTGGAGATGAGGAGTAGGGGAGCAGGGGAGCGAGGGAGCAGGGGAGCAGGGGAGCAGGGGAGCAGGGGGGAAGTTGCAGTAAGTCTTTCCCCTCTTCCCCTCTTCCCCATGCCCTACGTTTAATTTCGTCTGCTATTTCCTGGATTTTCAGGCTGAGGTTTCTGATACTTACCTGGATACTTGCGCTGAAAGTATTCCTCCATAATTTGTAAAATCATGGGCGCAGCAATGCTACCACCACCACCACCGGAATGTTCGGCAAATGCCACGATCGCAACTTCTGGCTGTTCAGCAGGTGCATACGCTCCAAACCAAGCGTGATTTTGCTTAACACGGCCTTTCCACGCTTCAGCAGTGCCACTCTTACCAGCCACTGCGGGAACTGTTGGCTGCTTCAAAGCTTTACCCGTACCTTCAGCTACTACTTTCCGTAGTCCCTGACGGAGAACACTTATAGTTGTCGGCTTCATATTTAAAGATGCTCGCCAGCTTTTTGCTTCTTCATTGTCTTTAAGCAAATGTGGCTGGACTCGATAGCCACCATTAGCGGGCACGGCAAACATGATGGCGACTTGTAAAGGTGTCGTTTGTAAAGCACCTTGACCAATTGACATATTAATGCTGTCGCCTACAGTCCAAGGTATCTTCCAAGTTTTCTGCTTCCATGCCTCGTCTGGCACTAAACCCTTTGCTTCTTCGTTGGCAAACTCAAAACCAGTTTTTTTACCAAATCCATACTTGCGAGTCCACTCAATTAAAGTTGGGCCGCCGACTCCGCGCCCAATTTGATAAAAGAAAGTATCACTACTCCACTGTAATGCTCCGACAAAACCCAATGGCCCGAACCCGGCGTGATTCCATTCGCCAAATCGGGTGCCGCCAAAACTCAAAGAACCGTAAGTTTGCAGGACTGTGCTAGGAGAAAATTTACCTGATTCTAGACCGGCTGTGGTGGTAACAATTTTGAAGGTGCTAGCGGGTGGAAAGGCGCTGAGGGCGCGATTCACCAAGGGATGATCGGCACCTTGGACAAATTCCCAATCTTTTTGGGTGAGTTTCTGCTTCGAGAAAATATTTGGGTCAAAGGTGGGATGAGATACCATTGCTAAAACAGCACCGTTCTTTGGATCGAGAGCCACGATCGCACCGTCGCGATCGCCTAGAGCTTTTTCTGCTGTCTTTTGCATATTTAAATCTATGGTCAAGTGCAAATCGTTACCAGCTTTCGCCTGTTTCTCTCCCAAAACCCGAAGCGGGCGACCTGCACCATCCACTTCTACCTGCTGACCGCCCCATTCGCCCCGCAGAGTTTTCTCATAAGCTTTTTCAACTCCCATTTGACCAATTACATCACCTAATCTGTAGCCTTCTTGCTTCTTTTCTTTTAACTGATCGCCGGTCAGTTCTCGCGTATAACCTAATACATGGGCTAATTCCTTGGCGTGGGGGTAGTAACGAACGGCTTCTGTATGAATTTCTACGTCTTTAAGTTCAGTTTGATACTCTTTCAATGCTGTGATTTGCGCTTCATTCAAGTCACGAGCAATTCGGATCAGTGAAGAAGAGTTAGCACCTGCCTCTTCTAGTTTCTTTTCCATCTCCTCTTGGGGAACGTCGAGAATTTGAGATAGACGCGCTCCCACTAATGACCACGCTGGTTTGGTATGTGCCATCGGCCACAAATATACAGAGCGAGGATAGCGAGTACTGGCTAAAAGTTTGCCGTTGCGGTCAAAGATATTGCCTCGTTCTGGTTGTTTGGGGATCATCCGAATTCGATTTGACTCGGCTCGTTTTCGGTGGCTTGCTCCTTCAGTAATTTGCAAATATGCCAAGCGAATGCTGATTCCTGTCAGCATCAATAGAGTAAATATAATTAAAAATATCGGCTGGAAACTTTGGCCAACAGTACGTGTATTTTTTTGTCCGCCAAGTGGAGATGGTTTAAGGTAAGTCATAAGGAAAAGAGGATTGCAAAATTAAGATTATCTGTAAATAACTCTGCTAAATTTTTAACAGGTATTTAAGGGCAAACTAATTGGCAGTAATTAATTGTTTTCAATTGATACCATAAGCTCATCTCATCTATTGCATCGTCCAAAGGCTTTTTGAATTTTAAACTTTGCACACTACTGGTCTGTCCCATTAATTTTGATGAGTTTGTAGTAAGCACTTCAGTGCTTAAATATCCAGGACTAAAGTCCTTACTACGAACTTTTTCACCCATCAAAACTAATGGGATAGACTAGAAACTCTTACGCTGTATACCTGTTTGACGTTTGAATGCGTGACTTTTGACTTTTGCCTTGCGGTACTAATCTCCAGTGCTATGTCCTGAACTTTGAGTTTTAGCTTCTGATGGGTCAGGCTGAGGTTTTTGATACTTACCTGGATATTTGTGCTGAAAATAAGCTTCTAGTACTTGTAAAACCATCGGCCCGCAAATAGTACCGCCATGTTCGCCAGTATTTTCCCCAAAGGCCACAACCACAATTTCTGGCTTATTACTGGGCGCATAAGCACCAAACCATGTATGATTTGGGCGACCAACACCAGCTTCAGCTGTGCCACTCTTCCCGGACGCTGGGGCAATTGTCGGCACGTCTAAGCGCTTACCAGTGCCTTCACTCACTACCCTTCGCAGTCCATCGCGGAGAACTTTGATAGTTGTTGGCTTCATATTTAAGGATTCTCGCCAACTTTTTGCTTCTTCGTTATCTTTAAGCAAATGCGGTTGAACTCGATATCCACCGTTAGCAGGGACAGAAAACATAATCGCCGATTGCAGTGGTGTCACTTGCAAAGCACCTTGACCAATTGACATATTAATGGTATCGCCAACAGTCCAAGGCGTTTTCAAAACTTTCTGCTTCCATATTTCATCTGGAACCAAGCCTACTGATTCTTCATCACGAAATTCAATACCAGTTCTTTGACCAAACCCGTATTTGCGACTCCATTTGATTAGAGTTGGGCCGCCAACTTTTCTGCCAACTTGATAGAAGAAAGTATCACTACTCATAGCGATCGCTCTGGGAAATCCCAATGGCCCAAATCCGGCGTGATTCCACTCACCAAATGTCACCCCACCCACGGTAAGAGAACCAAAGGTTTGTAGTATTGTATCAGGAGAAAATTCACCTGATTCGAGTCCAGCTGTTGTAGTAACAATTTTGAAAGTACTGGCGGGTGGAAAGGCACTCAGGGCACGATTAACCAAAGGATGATCCTTACCTTGCAAGCTTTCCCAATCTTTTTGAGAAAGTTTTTGTTTGGAAAAGATATTCGGGTCAAAGGTGGGATAAGATACCAGCGCGAAAACAGCACCAGTATTCGGATCGAGTGCTGCGATCGCACCTCGGTGATTTCCCAAAGCTTTTTCGGCTGCCTTTTGCACATCCAAATCTATGGTCAGGTGCAAATCATTACCAGCTTTTGCCTGTTTCTCTCCGATAACTCGGATTGGTCTACCCGCACCATCCACTTCTACCTGCTGACCGCCCCATTCGCCCCGTAGAGCTTTCTCATAAGCCTTTTCCACACCCATCTGACCGATGACATCTCCCAGTCGATAGCCTAACTCCTTCTTGCCTTTTAACTGCTCGGCGGTCAACTCCCGTGTATAACCTAGTACGTGCGCTAATTCTTTGCCGTGGGGATAATAACGTACAGAATCTGTATTAATTTCCACTTCTGGGAGTTCATTTTTATACTCCTTTAATGCCGTAATTTCTGCTTCATTTAAATCGCGAGCAACCCGGATGAGTGAAGAAGAATTAGCACCAGCTTGTTCTAATTTCTTTTCCATCTCTTCTTGGGGAATGTTAAGAATTTGCGCTAGACGCGGGCCGACTACAGACCAGGAAGGCTTAGTATGTGCCATCGGCCACAAATATACAGAGCTAGGATAGCGAGTGCTAGCTAAAAGTTTGCCATTCCGGTCAAAAATATTGCCCCGTTCTGGTTGCTTGGGAATCATCCGAATTCGGTTTGCTTCAGCTCGTTCCCGGAGTTTTGGCCCATCAACTATTTGCAAGTAAGCCAAACGAGCCTCAATTCCACTGGTCATTAATAGGGTAAATACGATTAAAAATATTGATTGGACACCACGTCCAACTGTACGTGTATCTTTTTTGCTACCAAGTGATGGGAATGAAGACATAAGTATTAATTCAAAATTCAAAACTTGTACTGAGCGTCTTGCCCTGAGCGAAGTCGTTGGCACAGCCTCTCGTAGAGAAGGGAGCCGAAGTATTCAAAATTCAAAATGAATAAATGCAATTCCAGCCAGCCTTTTAGCAATTGCTAAGATGCAATTTTAAGACTTGTTAACTTAATTACAGATTATCTAAATAATAAGTTTTGTATATAATACTACCATATTCTTGTTTTTATTACTGAGTATGAAATAATCGGACGAGTATATTCTTGAACAATTGTTTTTGGCGGATACAATAAACCAAAGTGTCAAATATAGTCTGCCCAAAAGACTAGAGCAATTGACAAAATCACTTAAGATCGCGGCATTCTACTGAGGATTATGGCTCAAATCGTCATGCAAAATCAGAGGGGGATAACAAGTTTTCAGCCACTTGATGTTGAACTGCGTAACGTCTTCAAGTTTTTTAACCAAGAACCAGCAGTAAATGGGATTGACTTGGATGTTAGACAAGGAGAATTTTTTAGTATTTTAGGCCCCTCCGGTTGTGGTAAAACAACAACACTGCGCTTAATTGCTGGGTTTGAAATTGCTGACGCTGGTAAGGTGTTTATTCAGGGTCAGTCCATGACTAATGTGCCCCCTTACCGCCGACCCGTCAATACTGTATTTCAAAGTTACGCTTTATTTAACCACCTGAATGTCTGGAATAACATCGCCTTTGGACTGCGGCTAAAAAAAATACCCAAATCGAAAATTGAAGCTAGAGTCCAAGAAGCTTTAAAACTGGTGAAAATGGAAAGTTTGCGATCGCGCTTTCCCAATCAACTTTCTGGTGGTCAACAGCAGCGAGTAGCTTTAGCAAGGGCCCTAGTCAACCGTCCCACCGTGGTACTACTAGATGAACCTTTAGGGGCGTTAGATTTCAAACTACGTAAAGAAATGCAGGTTGAGTTATCAAATTTACACAAAGACTTGGGGTTAACCTTTGTGATGGTGACACACGACCAAGAAGAAGCATTGTCTTTGAGCGATCGCATTGCCGTAATGAATCAAGGCAAAATTGAACAAGTTGGCACTCCCAGCCAAATTTACGAACGTCCCTGTACATCCTTTGTTGCTGATTTTATTGGTGATACTAATTTATTCAGTGGTGAAATTGTCGCGGTAGACTCCTCTAGTATTAAAATTTCTACAAAAATGGGACTCTCAATTGTTATTAGCCGCGCTGAGGATACACCAACTGAATTATCACAAGCTGTAGTAGTGAGTGTGCGTCCAGAAAAAATACAGCTTTCGCTTTATCCACCTAATTTGCCAGTTAACTGCTTTGAAGGACGGCTGGTTAACGTTATGTATTTGGGCACACACGTTAATTATGTTATGGAATTAACAAATGGCATTAGCATTAATGTGTTGCAACCTAATACTTTGGGCACTTTACCAGACCGCGACACACTTATTTATGCTTGGTGGGCAGAAACTGATTGTTTAGCTATTAGTCAATAGTCAAACAATTTTGGATTTTAGATTTTAGATTTTAGATTGACCCCAGCAATCAAATCAAAGGCTTGTCAATTAGTTTGAGACTTAGTTGTGAGCGCTCAGTCGAAGGATTTTAGATTTATTCTATGTAGATTGCTACTAGGGGGGCGAGTATAAATTCGGGGGCAACTCTTTGACATACTCGCGTTCAGACCTTTTTTAATTTTGAATCTTTAATCAAAAATCCAAAATTTAAAATCTAAAATTCGGTGAGGAGGACAACCGCCCCATAAGGAATATAACCTTACAATTACAAAAAAACTTTAATGCTGAATTGGAATTGTAATTACAAACTCTGTTCCTGCTGCTGGTGATGAATGACATTCCAGTTTGCCACCATGTGTTTCTGTAATGATTTGATAACTGATAAACATTCCCATACCTGTTCCCTTACCTACAGGCTTGTTGGTGAAAAACGGATTAAAAACTTGTTGTTGAATCTGTTCTGACATACCTATTCCATTATCAGCGATCGCAATTTTTACCCAACTGGAATCTATCACTGATGTACGAATGGCAATCGTGGGAGTTAACAACCCAGATGTGAAATTGTCTATTCTTAATTGTGCATTCTCAATTGTCCATTCTTCTAAAGCATCAATGGCATTCGCCAATATATTCATAAACACCTGATTGAGTTGTCGGCCATAGCATTCCACTAAAGGTAATGTGCCGTAGTCTTTGATGACTTGAATGGCTGGAAGCTTTGTTGTTTCTTGGAAGCGATGTTGCAATACCATTAGAGTACTGTCAATGCTTTCGTGAATGTCTACTGCTTTAAACTCGGCTTCATCTATGCGTGAGAAGGTTCGTAACGACAGCACAATCTGACGGATGCGCTGAGTGCCAACTTTCATCGAACTCAATATTCTTGGTACATCTTTTTGGATGTACTCTAGGTCAATTTCCTCACACAAAGCCTGAAATTCCAACTTATTACCAGATTGCTGCTGATGGTGAATTATTCGCAACAGGTCTTGAGTATATTCCTCAATATAAGTGAGATTACCGTGAATAAAATTAACGGGGTTGTTGATTTCGTGAGCAACTCCAGCCACAAGTTGACCCAGACTAGACATTTTTTCTGCTTGAATCATTTGTGCTTGAGTTTGTCTGAGTTCTTGAAGAGTTTGGGCTAAATTTTCTGTTTGTTGTCGCAATTGGTCTTCCATCTGTTTGCGCTCACTGATATCCCTGGCGACACAAACAACGGTGTTTTCGGTCATGCTGGCAATATTCGCCTCAAACCAAACCTCTTGCTCGCCTATAGGCAAGCTATATTCTACCTTCACAGTTTTTTTAGTTAAGAGTGCTTGTTGAATAGAGTTGAGAAAATAGTTGGCACAAGCAGAGGGTAAAACCTCATATATTTTTCTGCCCAGCAGTTCCGCAGGAGGTTGATAGAGTAAGGGCGCACCACTAGGAGCGATTTTTAAGTATCTTCCTTCGGCATCCAAGACAAGAATCACATCCTGCATAGCGTTGAATAAGGCGAGTAATTCTGCTTGCGAGGTTTTGATTAATTCTTCAGCTTGTTTGCGACTGCTGATATCGCTAATAGCGCCATGAAGACCAATAATTTCATCGTCTGAGTCGAAAATTGGCGAAGCCACTGATCTCATCCAGCACCAATTTCCATCCTTTTTTTGGTGGCGAAATTCTATTGCGATTCGCTGCCCCTTGGTTTCCACCATTTCTTGAATTTTTCTCTGAGCTAGAGGGAAATCATCAGGATGAAGCAGGGGGGCAAAGGGTTGACCAAGTAGGTCTGAAGGTTCCCATCCTAAAACATTTTTATATTGTGGTGAGACATAAGTAAAAAGACCTTCCACTGACATGGAAAAAATCAGATCGCTGATATTTTCCACGAGTTGGCGATACTTAGCCTCGCTCTCAGCCAGAGCAGTTGCCGCCGCTTGGTGATGCCGTCCGCGAATTTTATTTGCTGATTCTACAAAGGTAGAATTATCTGCCAATTTCGACTGTAATTCTATCAGTTGTAAATCCTGTGGGACTTCATCAGTAACTAATTCCCAAATTTGATGTTGTTCGGCTAACAGCGTAGTTGAATAAAGGTCTTGCAATGCTTCTAGCTGTTGCAGCAATTGGGCATTTTGCTGACGTAAAAGCAATATCTCTTCATTGATTTTTTCAGTACACATATTCAACTCCGATTTAGTTTACTTAGTGCTATTAACAGATAGCTAGTAGTCTGCCAACCCAACAATGCTTAGTTTGTAGTGAGCGCTAAAGCGCTCAAATTAAGGACTAAAGTCCTAACTACGAACTTATTCACCCATCAAACTTCGCTTGGCAGACTACTAGGGGGGATCGAATTCTATGCAGCTTCAGAAAGAATTGCTCTTAGCTAAAGTTGGTCTACTCAGCACTATTTAGTACCGCACTGGAATTGCAATTACAAACTCTGTACCTTTTCCTGGGGAGGAGTTGCAGTGTATCGAACCCCCGTGTTTTTCCACAACAATTTGACGGGCGATCGCCAACCCCAAACCCGTACCTTTGTCAACAGATTTCGTCGTAAATAAATGGTCAAATATTTTTTGTTTGACTTCTTCATTCATCCCTTTAGCATTATCAGCAATAGTTATTTCTACCTGATGAGATTTCAATGAAGTTTTAATGATAATCTTGTGAGGATTTTCTTGAAGTTCTGCAAAATTTCGCCCAGCATTTGACTCATCTAAGGCATCAATGGCATTAGCGAGGATATTCATAAATACCTGGTTTAATTGTCCGGGAAAACATTCAAACTGAGGGAAATTACCGTATTCAGTTATTACTTGAATTGCTGGGCGTTGTTCGTTAGCTTTGAGGCGATGTTTGAGAATCAAAATCGTACTGTCAATACCTTCGTGGATGTTAAATGGCACTTTGTAATCTTTATCTGCGCGGGAAAAGGTACGAAGACTATGACTGATGGATTTGATGCGATCGCCACCATCTTTCATCGCTCTGATTAACTTGGGTAAATCGTTCCGTAAATATTCCAGATCAATTGTCTCTAATTCTTCTTCAATTTCAGTTCCAGGTTGGGGGAATTTATCGTTGTAGAGGTCAATCAACCCAAATAGGTCATTGATGGAATCTTGGACAGCATCAACGTTGCCAATAATGCAGCCGACAGGATTGTTGATTTCGTGGGCAACTCCGGCAACTAAGTTACCCAGCGCCGACATTTTTTCACTTTGGACAATTTGCAGTTGGGCGTGCTGCAAATCGTTCAAGGCATTTTCTAATGCAAGGGATCTCTGCTGTAAGGCAAGTTCTGCTAGTTTGCGTTCGCGAAGTGCAGCTTGCTGTTCGCTAATATCCAAAAACAATCCATCCCAAACCATAGACCCCCATCGGCAAATCTTTGGATTTGAGATTCCCCATGAATCCACTTGATAATTCCTGATGGGGTGATGATTCGCCCTAACCAGTGCCAGGAAGATTCGCTTTGAATGGCCTCAGTTTGGGACTGTAGAAAACTTGCGATGTCATCTGGATGCACCATATTGTTTAAAAACTGCCAATTGGACATAGCTTGCTCTGGGGTAATTTCCAGCAAGCTGTAACAATTTGCACTAATGTAGCTCAACGATATAACCCCATCGGCACTCATGGTATATTGAAAAACTACCCCAGGCACATTGTTTACCAAGTTATGGAAACGAGAGTTACTCGCACTCAATGAGTTCAGTGATTCCTCTAGTTGTTGAGCATATTGCTGCGATCGCTCATAAAGTTGGGCATTTTCCAAAGAAATTGCGGCTTGAGCGCAAATTAAATTGAGCAGTTCGACGCGTTCGCCCTTGGCGTTGGCGGAGCCATCGCTCGTGAACGCCCCCGTTGTTAAATTATTTTCTAGATATAAAATGCCCATCAACTTGCCTTGATGCAAAATTAGGTTGCACAAGATACTTTTCGGCTGCTGACGGATAATATAGGGGTCATTGGCTAAGGTGGTATCTGCGGTTGCATCCAATAAGACAACAGTCTGTTGACTGTGCTTGACTTTGTAAATGAGCTTGTGGGGAATGTCTTGACTTTCTTCAACCCGAAGGTTCTGCAATACCACTGGGTTTGTTCCCTGAATAATTGAGCCTTGAATTAGCAGGCGATTGTCTCGCAGCAGCATTAACACACATTTATCAGCCCCAGCATTTTCGATGATGGTGGAAAGTAACGATGAAAGTAGTTTTTCGAGTTCGATTTCACCAGAGATAGTCTGAGAGGCTTTGAGAATTGCTTTTAAATCTAGAGTATCTGAGACACTGCTGCTAGAACTGGAAGAACTGGTAGATGTCACAGTTCCCAAAGTGAAGATAGTTTCGTTAGTAGAAAGAACCGAACGGCTTTGCTTTAATATTGGCGCAAGTAATAAGGGATAGCATTTTTCTAAGGCGGCGACTTTGGCTTTTGCTCCCCAACGGGCATAACAATAATATGCTTGTTGCATATAACCTGCGGCGATTTTCTCTTTCCCCCAACCAAGGTAAAATTTGGCGGCTAATTCGTTAGCGAGGGCTTCTTCTTGGATATAGTGATTTTCTTTTGCACCTGCGATCGCGCGATCGTAATGTTCAATTGCTTCGGCTTTATTACCTAAAACCCGATACTTTTCGGCTTCAACTAAATACCATTTATGCTGATGATTCATGGGAGCATTCTGCGCCCACTGTTGCAAAATAGTTTGATGGGTTTTTGCCAAAGCGAGAAGTTCTGCTTGCTCCTGCTCTGGCTGTGTGGTGAAGAGTGCCAAATGCGTCAGAGCTGTATAGAAATGGAAAATGGGAATCAGCATCAAGCCTGATATTGCCATTAAATGCTGTTTGACTTGAGCGCTATGTTCTAGGGCAGCCGTGTAATTACCAAAACAGTAGGCAAGGAGAAGTTTGTAGAAGTAAGCAAGAGCGATCGCACAAAGATCGTTGTCCTGATGGTGCTTAGGAATCATCACCCTTTCATCGTAGGCATCACCAATTAAGCAATCCGACAGAATACGAGTTTCCCTCAAGTTTTGTATCGCCTGCTGTTTCATATCCAAATAAGTCTTGGCAGAATATTGCTTCACATCTGCCATAACGCCGCTGTAAGCTGCAATCTCAGGTTCCCAAGTGTCTAGTTCTACCCCACCAAAAAGGTTGGCATTAAAGTAAATGCCGATGTTATAGCCAGCGTTGAAAAAATCGCCAGTTTCTATACCAGTCGCATAGCCATCTTTACCCGTCAGCATCGTTGCCCTCAGAGCTTCCTGACGATGTTGGATAAAAGATCCAAATAGAAGTAGAACCTTGCTCTTGAATTCCCGCACATTAAATCGGTCAATCAAATTCAGTGCCAATCGCCCAAAGCTATAGCCTGTTTCCACTTCTCCCAAAAAACCACACAGTACCAGACCATGAATCACATACCCCACTGTTGATGCAGGCGAATTCCCAAAGGAGAGCGATAAACTCACCATCGTCGCGCTCAGTATGGGCACTAATTCTGGCATTCCCTGGATAATGGGTGCAAATAACATTCCTAACATTTGCATGGCTGCCTGAGTCTGAGGATCGCTCATTATCGGGAGATCGACTAATTCCTCAATCCTGCTACTGCTTAGTTGAGCCGCAAGAGTCTGTAGCACTTGGCTAATTTTGGCTTCGTCAGGTGCAGTCGGGAGTTCTACCCCCAATTGCCCCAAGGCATCTCTACCTACTACAATAGCTTTTAACATCTGGCTCTGGGCTGCCAGTGCCATTATTTGAATTTCGTAAATTTTAACTTTGTCTAAAATTGTTTGAGCTTCTTCTAACACCAGTGCAGCCATCTGTTCCATACTGTCAAGATCGGCATTCAAATAAGCGGCTTCCGTAGCAGCAACATGGAGATTCAGAGCCAATTGATACTGACTTTGCCAGCAGTTAGCTGTCAGTAACTCAATCCCTTTTTGCAGATAAACTCTTGCCGCAGTGTATGCTGTAGAATTTCTGGCTTTCTGTCCCGCTTTTAAGTTAAGTTGAGCTAAGGCTTCTCGTTCTTGCGGTTGAGTAATTAACTCACTTCCTAAATTCAAATGCCCGACCAGATCGAACAGTTTTTCCTCTTGCTCTAACTCGGAGAAATTTTGTTGAAGTAATTGTCCAATTTTTAGATGAGTTGCCGTTTTCTGTTCGTCGGGAATCAGGGAATAAGCAGCTTGTTGTACTCGATCGTGTAAAAATCTATACTTGGCTATTTGTTTAGTAGTATTTTCATTTGACACTACCAATCTTTCATTTTCTTCTCCCTGATAAAACTTATAAACATCGCCAATCGGCAAAATCAAGCCTGATTGTAATGCTTTCCATAAATCCGCCGACGTTTCAATTTCTGATTTTTCTGAAACAATTGCCAAAGTTGCTAAATCAAACTGATTGCCAATACAAGCTGCTAACTGCAATATCTGTTGAGTTGATGGCGGTAGTTTTCGCAATTGAAAACCCATAAAGACTACAACATCATCTGTAACTGCTTGCTGGTTCACTTGTGCAATGTCACATTGCCATCCCCCGGCTCGATCGGGGGGAGTTGGGGGGGTGAATTGAATCAGTCGATCTTGATGTAATGCTTTGAGAAACTGGGTAGCGAAAAACGGATTTCCTTGAGTTTTTTGAGAGATTAATTGAGAAAGAGGTAATGCCAAAGTTTCTGGACATTTCAGCGTGTCAGCAACTAATTGATTTACTTTGACTTGACTCAATGGCGCTAAAGTAATCGTATTAATCGTTGCTTGTTTTTTTTGAATCTCACTCAAGGTTAAGATTAATGGATGTGCTGGAGTAACTTCGTTATCGCGGTACGCACCAATTAACAAAAGATAACTTGTATCAGCCATTAAAAGCTCCATTAACTTCAGCGATGCCAAATCTGCCCATTGCAAATCATCTAAGAACATCACTAAGGGCTGTTCAGCACTGGTAAAGACTTGAGTAAATTTTTGAAATAATAAATTAAATCTATTTTCTGCCGCCGTTCCTGATAATTCTATAGCTGGTGGTTGTTCGCCAATAATTCTTGATAATTCGGGTATGACTTCAATAATTACCTGACCATTTTCTCCAACAGCATCTAATATTTTGTTTTTCCATTGCTGGATTTGTGCCTCACTTTCGGTTAATAATTGCCCCATTAAATCTTGGAAGGCTTGGACAAATGCACTGAAGGGAATATTCCTTTGAAATTGGTCATATTTCCCTTTGATAAAATAACCGCGTTGCCGCACAATGGGTTTATGAACTTCGTTGACAACTGCTGTTTTACCAATGCCGGAAAAACCTGCTACCAATATCATTTCTGTTGCACCAAGGCTGACTCTCTCAAAGGCTTGCAGTAGGGTTGATACTTCGGCTTCTCGTCCATAAATTTTATCAGGAATGATGAAGCGATCGCACACATCCCGTTGGGCAATAGGGAAGTTTTCTATTGTGCCCGTTTCCTTCAATTGAATCAAGCAGTTTTCTAAGTCATATTTTAGCCCTAATGCACTCTGATAGCGGTCTTCAGAATTTTTTGCCATCAACTTACTGACAATTGCAGAGAGCACAGATGGAATTGCTGAATTAATTTCATGTACTAAGGTTGCTGTTTTCGCAAGATGACAATGTACCAACTCCATCGCATCTTCTGATTGAAATGGTAATTTTCCAGTGAGTAATTGGTAAAAAGTCACACCGACTGAATAAAAATCAGTGCGGTAGTCAATCTGGCGATTCATCCGTCCAGTTTGTTCTGGTGAAATATAAGCCAGCGTTCCTTCTAGCACATTTGGATTGAGGAGGGTTTGAGTTTCTCTTGGTAGCAGAGAGGCAATACTAAAATCAATTAATTTGACTTGTTTGGTTTCGGGGTTAATTAGAATATTGGCGGGTTTGATATCTTTATGGATAATGCGATCGCGATAGAGTATATCTAAGGTGTTGCACAGTGCGATCGCAATCTGCAAAAATTCCTCCAAAAATGCGATATATCGCGTCTCTACAGAGGTGAAATAATCTTTTAAAGAAATCCCCCCAAAGTCTTCCATCACCAGCGCATAGCCATTTTGATAGGGTTCCAGGCTATATGTTTGGATAATCAGAGGTGAGTTAAGATTTTTGGCTATGGTGGATTGATTGCGAAACGACAAGAGTTCGCTGAAACTCGGATAAGGATTTTTCAATAATTTGATGACTACAGGTAATGAGTCAGTCTTTTTATACCCTCGATAAACTATGGTTCTCGAACCATTGTAGAGTTCTTCGCTAACCTGATATCCGGGAATATTGACTCTCATGTTAACCATACTGCTATATCTTTAAGACTCCAGATATAGTGTTCCCAGATATAAAGCGAACCCGTCGCTCCACAACTTGAAATTTTCAAGATTTAGAGTCAAAGAAAATCGGCGCTAATCCCATCCCTTCTCTAGGAGACGCGGCGCGAACAAAAAGTGTCCGAGATTCATACCGGAATTTCAATCATAAATTCTGTACCCTGACCCAGAACCGAGTTAAAACTTAATTTTCCACCGTGGGTTTCTTCAACAATTTGACGGGCGATCGCTAATCCTAAACCCGTTCCTTTTCCCACAGATTTTGTTGTAAACAAATGATCGAATATCTTTTGCTTGACTGCTTCATTCATGCCATTAGCATTATCAGCAATCGTTATTGTAACCCGATCGTCTTGCAATGAGGTTTTAATTGTAATCTTGTTAGGATTTTTTTGGATTTCTGCAAAATTCCGCCCAGTATTCGACTCATCTAAGGCATCAATGGCATTAGCTAGGATATTCATAAATACCTGATTTAATTGTCCAGGAAAACATTCAACTTCAGGCAACCTGTCATAATCGGTTATTACTTCAATTGCTGGACGTTGCTCATTGGCTTTGAGGCGATGTTTGAGAATTAAAATTGTACTTTCAATTCCTTCATGAATTTTAAATGGCACTTTGTAATCTCGATCGGTACGGGAGAAAGTTCTTAAACTAGTGCTGATGTTTTTCAGGCGATCGCACGCCATCACCATTGAATCTATTGCCTTGGGTAAATCTTCTAAACTATAATCTAAGTCAATTTCTTCTGCATGGTCAATAATTTCAGCACCCGGATTAGGTAAACTTTCTTGATAAAGTTTCAAGTGTTGCACAACATCAGCAATAGTGGGTTTAGTTTGTTTGAGACTTGCAGCTATAAAGCCCAAAGGATTATTCATTTCATGGGCTACACCAGCAACTAAATTACCCAATGCTGACATTTTTTCACTTTGAATAATTTGTAATTGCGCTTGCTGTAAATCTTCTAAGGCTGTTTCGAGTGCTTGAGATTTTTCTGTAACTGCTGATTCAGCTTGTTTGCGATCGCTAATATTAATCGTTGTCCCAACTATACGATAAACTTTGCCCGTCTCATCTTTTAAAGGGCTGAGTGTGGTTAACCACCAAATTTTCTGGTCATTAAATGTTAAACATTCTTCATAGGTGATGCGTTTTCCGGTTTGAAAACAATGCAAATATTTTTGCTCGACTGCTACACCTTCGTCAGGAACCATTATTTCTTGCGGAGTTTTACCTAGCACTTGAGAAGCAGGTATACCAACCGCTAATTCGCAAGATTTACTCCATCCTGTGTACTCATACCTGCCATCATCCCGGATCTCAGTCACAAAAATAAGACAGCCAACACCTTCGTAAATACTATTGAGGAACTTTTCTCGTTCCTGGAGATGATTATATAACTGGGCATTTTCCAAAGAAATTGCAGCTTGAGTGCAGAGGAAATTTACAATAGAAAGGCGATCGCTAGTAAATACCCCTTGCGTTAGTTGATTTTCTAGGTAAAGAATCCCTACTAAACGCCCTTGATTAAGAATCGGAGTACATAATACACTCTGGGGTTGTGTTCGCTGCATATATTCCCCAATCAACCCAATAATATCTGTTTTGCAATTGTCTATAACAACTGTTTGTTGAGTATTTTTGACGTAATTGATAATTTTTGCGGGAATCTCTTGACAATTAACGAGTGATTGTGGTTCTAGAATGGTTTGTATTTGGTTATGATTAATAAAAGTAATTGCCCTAACTTGCCAACGATCGCCAGATACTTTCTTCAATAAGGGTTCCCCCCGCCCGGCAGTATCCTCATCTTGGGGAAGAATTAGTACAACTTTCTTGGCACCAGAGTTTTCTAGGATAATCTGGGTCAAGTTGGCAATGAGTTGATCTAATTCCAGAGAACCGGAGATAGCTTGAGCGGCTTTAAGAACAGAGGTAAAATCTAATGTCTGGGAAATACCAGTACTGCCAGTGGTAGAAGTGCGAGTAGATGAGGAAGTGCCACGAAAGCTAATAGTTTCTAAGGTATTGAAGTTGATTCGTTGCTGTTGCAGAATCGATTGGAGTAGTTGGGGATAGCGTTTTTCTAAGTCTTCTATTTTGGCTTTTGCACCCCAACGAGCGTAACAGTAGTATGCTTCTTGCATATATGCTTGGGCAACTCTTTCTTTACCCCAGTCGAGATAAAATTTGGCTACTAGTTCATTGCTAAGTGCTTCTTCGTTAACGTATTCGTTTTCTTTGGCGAGGGAGATGGCGCGATCGTAATGTTCAAGTGCTTCTGCTTTATTGCCCAACACTCGTTGTTTTTCAGCCTCAACTAAATGCCATTTATGTAGATGATTCATGGGAGCATTTTGCGCCCATTGGTGCAAAGTGGTTTGATGGGTTTCTACCAAAGCGAGAAATTCGGCTTGCTTTGGCTCTGGCTGTGCCAGCAAGAGCGCTAAATGCGTCAGGGCTGCATAGAAATGAAAAATGGGAATAAAAATCATGCCTGATACTGCCATCAAATACTGTTTGGCTTGGGCGTTATGGTTTAGGGCCGCCGTGTAGTTACCAAAAATGTAGGCAAGCATCAGTTTGTAAGTATAAGCAATAGCGATCGCCGAGAGATCCTTGTCTTGATGGTGCTTAGGAAGCATCGCCGTTTCATTGTAGGCAGTGCCAATTAAGCAATCCGACAGAATACGGGCTTCCCTCAAGTTCTCCACAGTCTGCTGCACCATATCCAAATAACTCAGGGCAGAATGTTGTTTTACCTGCACTAAGACAGCCCTGTAACCTGCTATTTCGGGTTCCCAAATGTCCAGTTCTACCCCAGCAAAAAGTTTGGCAATGAAGTAATTGAGCGAGTTGTAGCCAGCGTTGAGAAAATCACCAGTTTCCATACCAGTTGCATAGCCATCTTTCATCGTCAGCATCGTTGCCCTGAGAGATTCCTGATGATGTTGAATCCAGGCCGCAAACAGAAGTAGAATCTTACACTTGAATTCCCCGACATTAAATCGGTCAAGCAAATTCATTGCTAATCGCCCAAAGCTATAGCCTGTTTTCACTTCTGACAAAAAGGCACACAACACCATACCGTGAATCATATACCCCACCGTTGATGCAGGTGCATTCCCAAACTCAAGTGATAAACTCACCATCGTTGCGCTCAGTATGGGCAGTAATCCGGGCATTGCCTGTAGAATCGGTGAAAATAATATTCCTAAGAGTTGCATGGCTGCCTGAGTCTGGCAATCGCTCATGACAGGTAGATCGACTAATTCTTCAATTTCTCTGCCGCTTTGAAGGCTGGCTACAGTCTGTAGTACTTTGCTAATTTTGGCTTCGTCAGGTGCAGTGGGGAGTTCAACCCCCAATTGAAAGAGTACATCTCTGCCAACTGCGATCGCTTCTAATATTCTGGTCTGGGCTGTCTGGGCAGCAATTTGAATTTCGTAAATTTTAACTTTGTCTAAAATCGTCTGGGCTGATTTCAACACCTGTACTGCGATCTGTTCCATGCCATCAAAGTCAGCATTCAAGTAGGCGGCTTCGGTGGCGGCAACATAGAGACTCAGGGTCAATTCATATCGATCTTGCCAGCTATTCGCTGTAAGTAGCTCAATTCCAGTTTGTAAATAGACTCTAGCAGCAGCATAAGCGGTGGAATTTTTCGCTTTATCTCCTGCTGCTAAGTTAAGCCGAGCCAAGGCTTCTCGTTCGTTTGATTGGACAATCAACTCTTGCCCTAAATTCAAATGCCCAACAATATCAAACAGTTTTTCTTCTTGTTCTATTTGAGAAGAATTTTGTATAAGTAATTGACCAATTTTGAGGTGAGTTGCTTGTTTTTGGTTATCAGGAATTAGAGAATAGGCAGCTTGTTGTACTCTGTCATGTAAAAATCTATAATAAGCTGTCTTTTGTCCTACCCTGCGGGAAGCCGCTAGCGCGTCTATGTCCTTTGTCATTCGTTCGCTCTTTTCTAATGACCACTGACCAATGACCAATGACGAATCATGATAAAACTTATAAACATCACTAATCGGTAAAATCAACCCTTCTTGTAAAGCTTTCCATAAACTTGCAGCCGTTTCAATTTCTGATTCTTGCGAAACAATTGCCAAATTTTCTAAATCAAATTGATTGCCAATACAAGCAGCTAACTGCAACACCTTTTGAGTTGAATCAGGCAGTTTTTGTAATTGACATATCATGAAATTAACAACATCATCTGTAACTGCTTGCTGATTTATTTGGGTGATATCACATTGCCAATATCCTGATTCAAAGTTAAATTTAATTAATCCATCTTGGTGTAATGCCTTGAGAAACTGTATGGTAAAAAACGGATTACCTTGAGTTTTCTGAAATACTAATTGAGAAACAGGTAATGCCAAATCTTTTGTACATTTAAGTGTATCAGCAACTAATTGATTCACTTGCAATTGACTCAGAGGCGCTAAAGTAATTGTATTAATTGTGGCTGCTGTTTTTTGGATATCATTCAAAGTCAACATTAATGGATGTGCTGGGTTCACTTCATTATCACGATAAGCACCAATTAAAAAAAGATGTTTGGTATCAGCCATTAATAACTGTATTAACATCAATGATGCTGAATCTGCCCATTGCAAATCATCTAAAAACATCACTAATGGATGTTCAACACTAGTAAAAACTTGGGTAAATTTTTGAAATAATAAATTAAACCGATTTTGAGCAGCAGTTCCGGATAATTCTGTAACAGGTGGTTGCTGACCAATAATTCTTTCTAATTCGGGGATGACTTCAATAATCACCTGTCCGTTATCACCTACAGCCGCTAAGATATTGGTTTTAAATTGCTGGATTTGAGCATCGCTTTCGGTTAATAATTGCCCCATTAAATCGCGGAAGGCTTGCACAAAAGCACTAAAGGGAATATTTCGTTGAAATTGGTCATATTTCCCTTTGATAAAATAACCGCGTTTTTTGACGATTGGTTTATGGACTTCGTTAACTACAACGGTTTTCCCAATACCCGAAAAACCAGCCACCAGCATCATTTCTGTCGCACCTGTACTAACGCGCTCAAATGCTTGCAGGAGAGTTTCTACTTCTGTTTCTCGTCCATACAGTTTATCAGGGATAATAAAGCGATCGCACACATCTCGTTGAGCAATTGGGAAATGCTTAATTTCACCAGTTTCTTGGAGTTGAGATAAACAAGTTTCTAAATCAAATTTCAGTCCTAATGCACTCTGATAGCGGTCTTCAGCATTTTTTGCCATCAATTTCATGACAATATCACAGAGAACTTGGGGAATCTCTTCTCTATTCCCTGTCCCCTGTTCTCTATCCCCTGAAAGTGGTGGAAGTTTTGCTAGATGACAATGTACCAATTCCATCGGATCGTTTGAATGGAACGGTAACTCACCCGTAAGTAGCTCGTAAAAAGTGACACCTAAAGAATAGAAATCAGTCCGGTAGTCAATCCCCCGATTCATTCTTCCTGTTTGTTCGGGAGAAATATAACCAAGTGTCCCTTCCAAGACATTGGGATTCATCAGTGTTTGAGTTTCCCGTGGTAATAGCGATGCAATACTAAAGTCAATTAATTTAACTTGTTTGGTTTCTGGATTAATTAAAACATTGGCGGGTTTGATATCTTTATGAATAATCCGGTCGCGATACAATATATCTAAGATGTTGCACAGGGCGATCGCTATTTCTAAAAACTCCATTAAAGATTCTAAGCTTTTCCCCACTACTTCGGCTTCTCTTCGAGACGCTACGCGAACGCTCAGTACAAGTCCCCAATCCTTGAGAGAAATCCCCCCAAAGTCTTCCATTACCAACGCATAACCATTTTGATAGGGTTCTAGGCTATAGGTTTGGACTATTAGCGGTGAGTTGAGATTTTTCGCTATGGTGTACTGATTACGAAACGACAAGAGTTCGCCAAAACTCGGATAAGGATTTTTCAGCAGTTTGATCGCTACAGGTAATGAGTCAGTCTCTCTATATCCTCGATAAACGATGGTTCTAGAACCATTGTAGAGTTCTTCGCTAACCTGATATCCGGGAATATTGACTCTCGTACTAACCATACTGCTAAATCTTTAAGACTCCAGATATAGTGTTCCCAGATATCAAGCGAACCCGTCGCTTCACGACTTGAAATTTTAAAGATTTAGCGACGCAAACAAAAAGTGTCCGAAATTCATACCGGAATTTCAATCATAAATTCTGTACCCTGACCCAGAATCGAGTTAAAACTTAATTTTCCACCGTGGGTTTCTTCAACGATTTGACGAGCGATCGCCAACCCTAAACCCGTCCCTTTACCAACAGCTTTCGTCGTAAATAAATGGTCAAATATTTTTTGTTTAACTGATTCGCTCATTCCCTTGCCATTATCAGTAATGGAAACTTTAATTAGATTATTTTCGACTGAGGTTGTAATTGTAATGCAGTTAGGATTGGCTTTAATTTCTTCAAAGCTGAGTCCATGATTAGATTCATCCAATGCATCAATAGCATTAGCAAAAATATTCATAAATACCTGATTTAATTGACCGGGAAAACATTCTACTTGAGGTAAATTACCGTAGTTGGTAACAACTTGAATCGCCGGACGTTGGTCATTGGCCTTGAGACGATGTTTGAGAATGAGAATAGTGCTATCAATGCCTTCGTGGATATTAAAAGGTACTTTGTAGTCTTGATCGGCACGAGAGAAAGTTCTCAAACTGGTGCTGATGTTCTTTAGCCTGTCACACGCCATAGACATAGAATCAATCATCTTGGGCAAGTCTTCTAAGCTATAATCTAAGTCGATTTCTTCGGCGTGGTCTTCGATTTCATCGCTTTTGTTGGGTAAACTTTCTTGATATAGTCTGAGATGTTCAACAATATCAGCGATAGTAGGTTTAGCTTGTTGAAGACTAGCAGCAATAAAACCAAGGGGATTATTCATTTCGTGAGCTACACCAGCAACTAAGTTGCCTAGTGCAGACATTTTCTCAGTTTGCACCATTTGTAATTGTGCTTGTTGCAGGTTTTGTAAAGCAGTTTCTAGCTCTTGTGCTTTTTGTTGAAGTTGGGCTTCGGCAACTTTGCGTTCGCGTAGCGCAGTTTGCTGTTCTGTAATATCATCTACTAGGGAAGCAACTCCGATTGACTCGTTATCTGCATTTACAAGCGGATTGTTATACCAAGTACAAATGATAATTTTACCATCTTTTGTTACATTTTCATTGATACTGTAATTGCCGCCCTGCTGGGATATAATTTCGACGCTGACTCGCTCCATTTCTGCTTGAATTATTTCAGGAATGATGAATTTGAAGTCACGACCCAAAGCCTCTTGTTTGCTGTAGCCAAAGATTCTTTCTGCGGCTGGGTTCCAGTCAGTAACGTGAAAATTGGTATCCCACTCGATAACTGCCAATGGAGTTTGCTGAACCAATAGCTGGAGTCGTTGCTGGGATGCTTGCAAGCCAGACTGGGCGGCGCTCAACTTATCAAGCGATCGCTCTAGCTGTTGGGCATATTGCTGCGATCGCTCATAAAGTCGGGCATTTTCTAAAGAAATTGCCGCTTGGGCGCAGAGTAAATTCAGCAGTTCGACGCGATCTTTTGTGAACGCCCCCGTTGCTAGATTATTTTCTAGATATAAAATGCCCATCAATTTACCTTGATGCAAAATCGGGGTACACAAGATACTTTTTGGCTGCTGACGCATGATATAGGGGTCGTTGGCTAAGGTCGGATCGGCACTCGCATCAAATATTACAGCAGTCTGTCTATCGTGCTTCACTTTGTAAATCAGCTTCAGGGGAATGTCTTGACTGTCCTCAACGGGAAGGCGTTGCAACACTACTGGCTGCATCCCCACGGTAATTGACCCTTTAATTAGCAGATGTTCGCCTTTGGTATCGCCTAGCGAATCGTTTCGCAACAGCATAAACACGCATTTATCAGCCCCAGCATTTTCAATGACGATTTCAAGCAACGATGAAAGCAGTTTTTCAAATTCGATTTCGCCGGAAAGAGTGTGAGAGGCTTTGAGAATAGCAGCTAAATCTAAAGCAACAGAAACACTACTACTGTGGGAAGTGCCGGAATTCGTTGGTGTAACACTTGCTAACGAGAAGATTGTTTCGTTAGTGGAGAAAGGAGAATGGGTTGGCTGGAGGATAGGGGCTAGCAGTTGCGGATAGCGTCTTTCCAGATCGGCAATTTTGGCTTTTGCCCCCCAACGTGCGTAACAGTAATATGCTTCTTGCATATATGCTTGGGCGAGTTTTTCTTTCCCCCAGTTGAGGTAAAATTTGCCAGCAAGTTCATTCGCTAGTGCTTCTTCTTGGATATATGCGTTTTCTTTGGCAGAAGCGATCGCGCGATCGTAGTAATCCATTGCTTCATACATCCGCCCCAATACCTGATACTGCTCTGCTTCAACCAAATAAAATTTGTGTAAATGGTTTTTGGGTACATGGTTTGCCCATTGTTCGAGCTTTTTCTGGTTGTCAACAACTTGCTGGGGGAGGCATTCTTTACCTTGAGCGTTGGGTAACATCGCTAGATGAGTCAATGAATCGTAAAAGTGAAACACCGGAACCATAAAACAGCCGGATACTCCACTTAAATATTGTTTGGCATCAGCCGCCACTTTGATAGCTTGTTCCCACTCATTAAACAAGTAACAAAGAATTAATTTATTGATATACAGTGTTCCCATTGCGTAAAGATCGTTTGCCTTTTGATGCAAGGGCAACATGATTTGTTCGTCATAGATTACACCTTGAATTTCCCAAGGGCACTTGCTCTCGGCGAGTAAATTTAAAACGGATTGGTAAAAGACTCTCAAATAATTATGAGCAACTTCCTGTTTGAGTTGAGCCAATGCCTGATTGTAAACCTTCATCTCTGGTTCTAAGATTGACAAATCTTTTCCGAGAAAATAGGAAAGCGAACAGTAATTGTAGGCACAGTAGGCAGCATATTCTAAAGTACCCATTTCCAGACCGCTGTGGTATCCGTCGAGTAAAGGAGCGAGTGAATTTTGAATATGATGTTTCCAAGGCTTCACGAAGGGATAAACCATGTTAATCGTGCTGGCTTTAAATTCTTTGCTTTGGAAGCGTGATAGTAGTCCCATTGCCAGTTCGCCAATGCGATCGCCTAAATCTATTTCTCCAATACCACACAAAATGACTCCATACCAAGCATAAGCCTGTGCTGATACCGCAGCATTACCGTATTCTACTGATAACCTAATCTGCTTACACACGATTAATGGCAGTAATTCTGGAACCGCTTGATAAACTGCTGCTGTCACCGCCGCTAAAATTCGGATTGTTGCCAGGGCTTGGAAGTCTGTCATTTCCGGCAGTTCCAAGAAATCTTCTAAATGTTTTCCTTTTAAGACATCTTGAGTCTGCTGCAAACTTTCAGTAATATCTGCGTCAGTCGGCTGTTCTGGAAACAATACTCCAAATAATTCCAAAGTCGAAAGAGCGGTTTTAATAGCTTTGGGCTGTTGACTCTGGGCCACCTCGGCCAAAATTCTTACTTCATAGACCTTCACTTTATCTAGTAATTGACGGGCATTTTGCACTACTTCGTCAACTATCTGCTCCATTTGCCTAAAATCACCGCTCAGACAGGCTACTTCTGCGGCTAAATCATGCAGAGCTAACGTTAGTTCATAGCATTGCTGCCAACAATTTGTTGTGAGAAGTTGTATCCCTTTAGTGGCGTATTCAATTGCTGCGACGTAAGCGGTTGCAGATTTAGCTCTTTGGGCAGCAACTAGATTTAGCTTTGCTAATTCCTCACGTTCAATTTCTGCAACAATTAAATCGGCTCCTTTATTTAATTGATTGACAATCTCAAAGATTTTTTCCTCTTTTTCCGTCTCGCTCATTACACTTAAAAGCAATTGCCCAATTTTTAAGTGCGTCAATTGTTTTTGGTCATCGGGAATCAGAGAATAAGCGGCTTGTTGGACGCGATCGTGTAAAAATTTATATGTAACAGTCTGAATATTTTCCGGTGTACGTGCAAGACTTTCTTGCCCAATATAAAATTTATAAACATCACCGTTCGGTAAAATCAACCCTTCTTGTAATCCTTTCCACAAAGTCGCAGCCGTTTCGATTTGAGATTGTTTAGAAACAATTGCCAAACTTGCTAAATCAAACTGATTCCCAATACAAGCAGCTAACTGTAACACCTGTTGAGTTGATAGCGGTAGTTTTCGCAATTGAAAACCCATAAAGGCAACAACATCATCTGTAACGGCTTGAGTCATCACTTGGGTAATGTCACATTGCCAACAGCCTAACTCAATATTAAATTGAATAAGATTTTCTTGATGTAATGCTTTGAGAAACTGGATTGCAAAAAACGGATTTCCTTGAGTTTTCTGATAAATTAATTGAGAAAGAGTCCATGCCGAAGTTTCTGTACATTTAAGTGTGTCACCAACTAACTGATTCACTTTTAGTTGACTCAGTGGTGCTAACGTAATTGTATTAATCGTCGCTTTGTTTTTTTTGATTTCACTCAAAGCCAACATTAATGAATGTGCTGCATTTACTTCATTATCGCGGTACGCACCAATTAACAAAAGATGACCTGTATCAGCCATTAATAGCTGCATTAACTTCAATGATGCCGAATCTGCCCATTGCAAGTCATCTAAAAACATCACTAATGGATGTTTAACACTGGTAAAAACTTGGGTAAATTGTTGAAATAATAAATTAAATCTGTTTTGCGCCGCCGTTCCTGATAATTCTATAGCGGGTGGTTGTTCGCCAATAATTTTTGATAATTCGGGGATGACTTCAATAATTACCTGTCCATTTTCCCCAACAGCATCTAAAATCTTGCTTTTCCATTCCTGAATTTGTGCATCACTTTCGGTTAATAATTGCCTCATTAAATCTCGGAATGCTTGTACAAATGCACTGAAGGGAATATTTCGTTGAAATTGGTCGTATTTGCCTTTGATAAAATAACCGCGTTGGCGAACAATTGGTTTATGAACTTCGTTAACAACCGCAGTTTTGCCAATTCCCGAAAAACCTGCTACCAGCATCATTTCTGTTGCACCAAGGCTGACTCTCTCAAAGGCTTGGAGTAAAGTTGATATTTCGGTTTCTCGTCCATAAAGTTTATCAGGAATGATGAAGCGATCGCACACATCCCTACGAGCAATTTCAAAACACTGAATTTCGCCATCAACTTGTAGCTGATGTAAGCAATTTTCTAAATCAAACTTGACTCCCAAGGCACTTTGATATCGATCTTCGGCATTTTTTGCCATCAATTTCATCACAATATCGCAAATAACTTGGGGAATATCTTCTCTATTTTTTAAAATTTGTGGAAGTTTAGCAATATGACAATGCACCAATTCCATTGGCTCGTTTGATGCAAAAGGTAAATTTCCTGTAAGTAACTCGTAAAATGTCACACCCAAAGAATAAAAATCAGTTCGGTAATCAATCCCCCGATTCATTCTGCCTGTTTGTTCTGGGGAAATATAAGCGAGTGTTCCTTCTAAGATATTGGGATTGACTAGCGTTTGGGTTTCTCGTGGTAGTAAAGATGCAATACTAAAATCGATTAATTTAACTTGTTTGGTTTCGGGATTAATGAGAATATTGCTAGGTTTTATGTCTTTATGAATAATCCGCTCGTGGTAGAGTATATCTAAGGTGTCACACAGGGCGATCGCAATTTCTAAAAACTCTTGTAGAGATTGTCGCCTTCCCTTGATTCCCCATTCCTTGAGAGAAATCCCGCCAAAGTCTTCCATCACTAGCGCATAGCCATTTTGATAGGGTTCTAGGCTATAAGTTTGGACTATTAGCGGTGAGTTGAGATTTTTAGCTATGGTGTACTGATTCCGAAACGACAAGAGTTCGCCAAAACTCGGATGAGGATTTTTCAGGAGTTTAATAACTATAGGTAATGAGTCAGTCTCTCGATACCCTCGATAAACAATGGTTCTAGAACCATTGTAGAGTTCTTCGCTAACCTTGTATCCAGGAATATTGACAAGAGTGCTAACCATACTGCTAAATCTTTAAGACTTCCGGATTTAGTATTCCCAGATGTCTGAAGTTGTTTACTAAACGAGCCAAAAATTACACTGGAAATTCAATCACAAATTCTGTACCTTCACCAAGAACAGAGTTGCAACTCAATTTACCGCCGTGGGTTGATTCAACGATTTGTCGAGCGATCGCCAACCCCAACCCCGTTCCTTTCCCCACAGCTTTTGTAGTAAATAAATGGTCAAAAATCTTTTGTTTAACTGATTCACTTATTCCTTTGCCATTATCAGCAATGGTAATTTTTACAACACTATCTGCAAGTGAAGTATTAATTGTAATGCAATTAGGGTTGGTTTGAATTTCTTGAAAACTGCGTCCAATATTCGACTCTTCTAAAGCATCAATAGCATTGGCAATAATATTCATAAATACCTGATTTAATTGGCCAGGAAAACATTCAATTTGCGGTAAATTACCGTAGTTAGTTATCACTTCAATAGCTGGACGTTGTTGATTAGCTTTGAGGCGATGTTTGAGAATAAGAAGGGTACTATCAATACCTTCGTGAAGATTAAATTGCACTTTATAATCTCGATCGGCACGAGAAAAAGTGCAGAGTGAAGTGCTGATTTTTTTCAGCCTGTTGCACGCCATCGCCATCGATTCAATTACCTTAGATACGTCTTCTAAGCTATATTCCAAATCAATTTGCTCGGCATGGTCAATAATTTCCTCACTGCTATTTGGGAAAGTTTTTTGATAGAGTTTCAGGTGTTCGGTAAGATCGGCAATAACGGGTTTAGTTTGTTGCAGGCTAGCAGCAATAAAGCCCAAAGGATTATTCATTTCGTGAGCAACACCAGCAACTAAGTTACCCAAAGCAGACATTTTCTCACTTTGGATCGTTTGTAATTGGGCGTTTTGCAAATCGGTTAGCGCCTGTTGTAATAAGAGCGATTTTTCCTCTAAAGCAAGTTCTGCTTTTCGGCGTTCGCTAATATCCAACAAGAATCCATCCCAAACTATAGTTCCATCGGCTTTTTGTTCTATTCGGGCTTGGCAGTGAATCCATTTAATCATCCCAGATGGTGTAATAATTCGCCCTGACCAGTCAAAATCAGTTAAGGTTTGCATTGAGTCAATAACAGACTGCTGGTAGCTTGCGACATCATCTGGATGCATTCTCTCCAAGAGCAGCTGCACATTAGCGATCGCTTGTTCGGCTGTAATTTCGTATAGTTCATAACATTCTCTACTCATATAGGTGAGAGACATTGCACCATTAGCAGATATCTGGTACTGATAAACAACCCCAGGCACGTTGTCTACAAGTTTCTCAAAGCGAGAGTTACTCGTACTCAATTCGACAAGCGATCGCTCTAACTGTTGAGCATATTCTAAGGAACGTTCGTAGAGTCGAGCATTTTCCAGAGAAATGGCGGCTTGAGCGCAGATTAAATTCAGCAGTTCGACGCGATCGCTGGTAAATGCTCCCATTGCTAAATTATTTTCTAGATATAAAATGCCCATCAACTTGCTTTGATGCAAAATTGGACTGCACAAGATACTTTTCGGCTGTTGACGAACAATATACGGATCGTTGGCCAAGGTGGGATCTGCTGTCGCATCCACTAGGACAACAGTCTGCCTGTTGTGCTTGACTTTGTAAATCAGCTTCAGGGGAATATCCTGGCTTTCTTCAATGGGAATGCGCTGCAATACAATTGGTTGTGACCCCTCAACAATCAACCCTTTGACCAACAAGCGATCGTCTCGCAACAGCATTAACACGCATTTATCGGCCCCTGCATCTTCGATGACGATTCTCAGCAACGATGAAAGCAGTTTTTCAAGTTCGATTTGCTCTGAGAGAGTTTGGGAAGCTTTGAGAATAGCGGCTAAATCTAGGGAATCAGAACTGCTGCTAGAAGTGGCCGAACTGGTGTATGTAACGCTCCCCAAAGCGAAAATGGTTTCGTTAATTGAAACGGGAGAACGGGTTTGCTGTAATATCGCAGCAAGTAGTTGAGGATAGCATTTTTCTAAATCAGCGACTTTGGCTTTGGCTCCCCAACGAACATAGCCATAGTAAGCTTGAATCATATACTCCTGAGCAATCCGCTCCTTATCCCATTCCAGGTAAAACTTTGCTGCTAGTTCGTTGGCAAGAGCTTCAATTTGGGTAAAGTGATTTTCTTTGGCGGCGATAATGGCGCGATCGTAACAGGCGATCGCATCTGCGTAATTACCAGAAACTCTTGCCATTTCAGCCCCAAGCAACAGCGATTGATGCAAAAAGTTCTCTGGACAGGTCTTAGTCCAGGTTTCTAGAAGCTGGCGGTGCTGCTGCATCACATCCCAGTAGTGCTGTTGATTCTCTGGGGTTGCTTGGGGATAAAGCGCGGCTAAATTCAGCGGGTAATAGAAGTGGAATAAAATAATCGGAAACAGACCAAGATTAGAAGCCAGGGTTTTTTCAGCAATCGCAGCAACTTCCAGGGCATCAGCATAGCGACCGTACAAGTACAATAGCTGGAGTTTCAAGAAGCAATACCAATTGATCCCAGCTTCAAAATTATTCTTCTGCCAAGCATCAAGACAGACAATCTGGCGATCGCCGCGATCGACTAGCAGATCGGGTTCGGCCAACAAACCTTGCAGGTGCAACAGAAATTGCTGCTGGAGGTTAAATGTCAGCGTCATGTTCGCGTTATTTACTTGTTGCACATAGCTCAAGTATTTCTCGGTTTCGGCATACACCTCTGATAAGCAATCACCCTTCAACAGCATCGTCCAAATCAGACATACTACTGCCCAGATGCCAAATCCAATATCACCTGTTTCATAACTAATCTGAAGAGATTGTTGGTAAACTGCGAGGTTTTCAACCAGTGGCCTGTTGTAGGGATTGATTGTATGACCAAAAACGTTATTGGTTTTGGGAATGAACTTGGCGCTATTGAATTGGCGATCGAGCTTTCGCCCCAAGGTAGCGAATTCATAAGCACTGCGATAGTCTCCTTGAATTGTCAGCATCATCCCATACAAACAGTAAGCGCAGCCCGAACTTTCGGCATTGCCATAGGTGAAGGAAGTCTGAACCATTAACAGGATACTGAGAATTGTTAGCGCTTGATTGCCACCGACATAAGCAGCCCCCCAGAGATCGGGGAGGATTGACATACATACCTTCTTCGCCGGATCGGTCATCGCAGGCAGATCGAATAAATCTGCGGGTTGTACAGTTTCCAGTTTGACGCGGATCTCCTTGAGTATGCTTTCAATCAGCGCTTGCTGACCTGCATCAGTTGCCGGAATGCTCATCCCCATAACACTCAAGCCACTCAGTGCAGCCTCATAAGCGGCGAGTAAATTCTCTCCCTGATTGGATCTCAGGGCTAATTGCAGTCCATAAATCTCTGCTAGCTCGAATTTATTCTCGACGTACTGTAATGCCTGATGGAAGAGTCGTTCTGCTTCGTCAAAGCGTCCTGTAATGTATTCGCACTCTGCACATTCCCGATAAAGCTGAAATGTGAGATCGTAGGCAGTCTGCCAACTATCTTCCGGAAGGATTTCCATGCCGATCGCACAGTATTTAATGGCTGCCTTATAAGCTGTGGAAACTTTTGCTTTTTTGCCAGCGATCAGATTCAACTGCGCTAACTCATAGCGATCGCCGATCCGATCGATCAGAGCAATTCCATTGTTCAACTGATTAACAATATCAAAAACATTCAGTTCTATGGCTTCAGGTGCGGTATTTTGCAACAGCAATTGCCCAATTTTGAGATGAGTCGCTTGCTTTCGATCGTCAGGAATCAGAGAATAAGCAGCTTGCTGGACGCGATCGTGCAGGAACCGATAGGTCGGATTAACTGTCTCCCCTTGGGACTTTTGGGCATCCTGAAAAAACTTGTAAATCTGACTCGTGGGTAAAATTAAGCCTAACTGCAAAGCTTTCCACAATGCTGTGGCTGCATTGGTTGGCGATCGTTCGGAAACGATCGCCAATGTTTCCAAATCGAACTGTGCCCCCACACAAGCAGCCAGCTTCAGTATCTCTTGAGTGGCTTGTGGCAACTTTTGTAATTGCTGCGCCATGAATTCAACCACATCATCAGTAAGCGAGAGCAATTTCACCGACACCATATCGCACTGCCAGTGTCCAACTTCCAGGTTATATGTAATGTAGTTCTCCTGATGCAAAGCTCTGAGAAATTGGGTAGCAAAGAAGGGATTGCCTTTGGTTTTTTGATAGACTAACTCTGCTAGGGGTTGTGCTAGAACTGTGGAACAACTGAGGGTGTCGGCAACCAAACAATCGATCTGAGATTGACTTAACGGGGCGAGGGTAAGGGTACTGATAGTTGCCTCAGCTTTCTTCATCTCCTCCAGTGTCAGCATTAGGGGATGGCTGGGAAAGACTTCGTTATCTCGGTATGCCCCGATTGTTAGCAGGGAATCCACCTCGCTTTGACTCATCAACACTTGCATGAGCTTCAATGAGGCTGAATCTGCCCACTGCAAGTCATCGAAGAACATCACTAACGGATGTTCTAGTGTAGCTAACGCGGCAATGAATTTCACAAATACCAAGTTGAAGCGGTTCTGGGCGGCACTACCATTGAGTTCTGGGGCTACTGATTGTTTGCCGATAATCTGCTCTAGTTCGGGAATAACTTCAATTAGGACTTGCCCATTTTCACCTAAAGCACAGAGGATTTTCTCTTTCCACTGCGCCAGTTGCTCATCAGTTTCGCTTAACAATTGTTCCATTAAATCTCGGAATGCCTGTACAAAGGCACTCAACGGGATATTGCGGTTAAACTGGTCAAATTTGCCTTTGATAAAGTAGCCGCGTTGTCTGACAATCGGCTTATGCACTTCGTTGACAATAGCAGTTTTGCCAATCCCCGAAAACCCAGCAACCAGCATCATTTCTGTTGCGCCAAGACTGACTCGCTCAAATGCTTGCAGGAGAGTTTGAACCTCCATGTCTCTGCCATAAAGTTTATCGGGAATGATGAAGCGATCGCACACATCCCTAGTTGCTATTTCAAACTTGTGAATTTCCCCAGTTTCTTGCAGTTGTTCTAAACAATTTTCTAAATCAAACTTTAATCCCAACGCACTCTGATATCGATTTTCGGCGTTTTTCGCCATTAATTTCTTGACAATCTCCGAGAGTACAAATGGGATTTGTGGGTTAATGTCATATACTAGCGGTGGAAGTTTTGCAATATGACAATGCACCAACTCCATCGGATCGTTTGATGCAAAAGGTAATTCTCCCGTCAGTAATTCGTAGAAAGTTACGCCGAGTGAATATAAGTCTGTGCGGTAGTCAATCCCCCGATTCATTCTGCCTGTTTGTTCGGGGGAAATATAAGTAAGTGTCCCTTCTAATACATTAGGATTGATTACTGTCTGCGTTTCTTGTGGTAGCAAAGATGCAATACTAAAGTCGATTAATTTAATTTGTTTGGTTTCGGGATTAATTAATATATTGCTAGGTTTGATATCTTTATGAATAATGCGCTCGCGGTAGAGTAAATCTAAGGTGTCACACAGGGCGATCGCAATTTCTAAAAATTCTTGTAGAGATTGTCGGCTTTGGCTGAGGAGCCATTCTTTGAGAGAAATCCCCCCAAATTCCATTACCAGCGCATAGCCATTTTGATAGGGTTGGAGGCTGTAGCTTTGGACGATTAACGGTGAGTTGAGATTTTTCGCAATGGCGTACTGATTGCGAAACGACAAAAGTTCGCCAAAACTGGGATAGGGATTTTTCAGCAGTTTGATCGTTACTGGTAAGGAGTCAGCTTCCCGATACCCTCGATAAACTAGGGTTCTCGAACCATTGTAGAGTTCTTCAGTTATGTGATATCCGGGAATCCTAACAAGAGTGTTGACCATACTGCTGAAGGAATGACGATTTATAGATATAGTGTTCCCAGATATATTGAGTGTTTGATAAACAAGAGCAAAGATTTACATTGCAATTTCAACGATAAATTCTGTACCTTCACCGAGAACAGAGTTGCAACTCAATTTGCCACCGTGGGTTGATTCGACGATTTGAAAAGCGATCGCCAACCCCAAACCCGTACCTTTTCCCACAGATTTCGTAGTAAATAAATGCTCGAATATTTTCTGTTTAACTGATTTGCTCATCCCTTTACCATTATCTGCAATGGCAATTTTCACGAGTCGATCTGCCATTGAAGTGGTAATAGTAATTCGGTTGGGATTAACTTTAATATCTTCAAAACTCCGCCCAATATTCGACTCTTCTAATGCGTCAATGGCATTTGCCAGAATATTCATAAATACTTGATTGAGTTGCCCAGGAAAACATTCTAATTGAGGGAGATTGCCGTAGTTGGTGACAACTTCAATCGCGGGACGTTGTTCGTTAGCTTTGAGACGATGTTTGAGAATGAGAATGGTACTATCGATACCTTCGTGAATATTAAACGGCACTTTGTAATCGCGATCGGCACGAGAGAAAGTGCGTAAACTGGTGCTAATATTTTTCAGTCTGTCGCAAGCCATCGTCATGGAATCAAGCATTTTCGGTAAATCTTCTAAGCTATATTCCAAATCGATTTCTGATTCGTGGTCTTGGATTTCTTCACTCTTATGTGGAAAAGTTTCTTGATATATTTTCAGGTGTTCAACAATATCAGAAAAGGTGGGTTTAGCTTGTTTAATACTGGCAGCAATAAAGCCCAAGGGATTATTCATTTCGTGAGCTACGCCAGCAACTAAGTTACCCAACGCAGACATCTTTTCACTTTGAACAATTTGTAATTGAGCTTGTTGCAAGCCAAGTTCTGCAAGTTTTCGATCGCTAATATTCAAAAACAATCCATCCCAAACCAATGAGCCATCCGATCGCTGTTCAACTCTGGATTCACCGTGAAGCCATTTGACGATTCCTGACGGGGTAACGATTCGTCCTTCCCAGCACCAGGAAGATCGAGCTTGAACGGTGTCAGTGTAAGTTTGCAGGTAAGAAGCCAGATCATCTGGATGTATCATTTTGTCGAGAAAATCGGGATCGACAGCAGCTTGTTCTGGGGTGATTTCGTAAAAATTGTAACAGTCGGCACTGATGTAGTTTAACGAGAGGATGCCATCAGCACTCATCTGGTATTGACAAACCACCCCAGGCACGTTGTCTACCAGATTGTGGAAGCGAGACTGGGCCGCATTCAACTCCGATAGCGATTCTAAGGAACGTTCGTAAAGTTGGGCATTTTCCAAGGAAATGGCAGCTTGAGCGCAAAGTAAGTTGAGAAGTTCGACGCGATCGCTCGTAAATGCCCCCGGTGCTAAATTATTTTCTAGATATAGAATGCCGATCAATTTCCCTTGATGCAAAATTGGGCTGCACAAAATACTTTTGGTTTGCTTACAGATGATATACGGGTCGTTTGCTAAAGTCAGATCGGCACTGGCATCAACTATTACAGCAGGTTGCCTGTTGTGCAAGACTTTGTAAATCAGCTTTCTTGGAATATCCTGAGAGTCTTCAATCGGAAGATGCTGCAACACGACGGGCTGTGTTCCCTCAGTAATCGAACCTTCAATTAGCAGGCGCGAGTCTTGCAACAGCATTAACACGCATTTATCAGCCCCCGCATTTTCGATGATGATCGAAAGCAATGATGAAAGCAGTTTGGACAGTTCGATTTCGCCAGAAATAGTTTGGGAAGCTTTGAGAATGGCAGCTAAATCTAAAGCTACAGAAGCACTGCTGCTGGAAGTAGCAGATGTAGTGGAGGTGATACTTCCCGAAGCGAAGATAGTTTCGTTAGTTGAGAGGGCCAAACGGGTTTGCTGTAATATGGGGGCGAGTAATTGGGGGTAGCGTTTTTCTAAGTCGGCGACTTTGGCATTCGCACCCCAGCGGGCATAGGCGTAGTAAGCATTCGTGATGTATTCTTGGGCAATGCGCTGTTTGCCCCAGTCAAGGTAAAATTTGGCAGCTAGTTCGTTGGCGAGGGCTTCTTCTTGGATATAACCGTGTTCTTTAGCCAGAGCAATGGCGCGATCGTACAAGTCGATCGCTTCAGCTTTTTCACCTAACACTCGATGCTTTTCTGCCTCCACCAAATGCCACTTATGCAAGTAGTTCATCGGTGCATGATGCGATCGCTTCTGCAACTTTGCCTGATTCTCTGCTACCCGTTGCAAGCGATCTCCCAGATCGGAATCCCCACTACAATCTCCAGTTAAAGCAGCAAGAGAATCATAGAAGTAAAAGATTGGCACCGTAACCAAACCTGCCCCTGCTGTTAAATACTGTCTGCCCTCAGTCGCAATCTCTAACAGGGATTGTGCCGTTTCACCAAACAAGTAGCCAAGAATCAGTTTGTGCAGATAGAAGAAATGAAGCCCCATCAGATCGTTCGCTGCCAACAACTGGGGTAGCAACTGCGCCTCGTCGCACAGATCGCCCACAGAAAGCTGGGGATTCTTACCGTTGCCCAACAGGTTAAAAACCGCCTGTCCGAGCATTTGAAAGTAGTTAAACGTCTGAACCTGCTTGAGATTCTTTGGCATCTGGCTGTAGGCGTTGATGTCTTGCTCCAGCGTTCCTAGTTCCTGACTGCTGAAGTAGGCATTTTTGCAGCTATGAAGTGCGGCATAACCCGCAAATTCCAAATCTCCGGTGTCTAATCCAATTTGGTAGCCTTCCCGTAGAACTTGCACTGACGTTTGCAGATGAGTAGTTCCATGCAGAACCAGCGCCCCTGCTATAACGCGGGTTCTACATTCAACTTCCTTAGCATTGAGTTTTTCGATGACCGCTAACCCTAGCTTGCCAGCCCGCTCTGCCCCTTCCATGTCTTCTAAAATGCCATTCAACAGCAGACCCATAGTGGGCATAAAAGAAGGCAGAGAATGGCGCATTGCCGTATTGAATCGAGGCATTCACCTGCGACAGAATTAGTAATGGATATAAGGATGGATTTGTAATATAAATAGCTGATGCAGCGCTGGCGGCAATTTTTATCGCTGCTAGAGGTTCACCTGCCGTCATGGGAGGCAGGTATAATAACTCCTCGATCGCTCTACCCGCCAACAGGTTCACCGTATGCTGAAATCCCTGCTGGATATCTTCTTGCGTGGGGCTATCGGGCAATTGAATACCTAATTGACTTAGCACTTGTTTCGCCAGGTCGCTCGCATCCAACAGTTTATGCTGCAATGTATGGTTTTGAATCTGAATTTCGTAGATTTTCACCCGATCGAGGAGAGTTTTTCCTTGCTGCAATACTATCTGCGCCCAATGTTCCATTTGCTCGAAGTCTGCGGCAAGAAAAGCATTTTCAGCTGCCAATTCGTGCAACATTAGCGCCAATTCATACTGACTTTGCCAGCAATTGGGGGTTAACAGAGCGATCCCCGTATTTGCGTAGGTTATGGCAGATTCATAGGCGGTTGCAGACCGAGCTTTTTTAGCGGCGAGTCCGTTTAACCGGGCAATTTTCGCTCGTTCTGCGGGTTCAACGACCAATTTCAATCCCCTGTTCAGGTGATTGACGATATCGAATAGTTTGTTGTTCTGTTCTATGTCAGATGTATAGTCGAGCAGCAGTTGACCTATTTTCAGATGGATCGAAGCTTTTTGGTCATCGGGAATTAGGGAATAGGCGGCTTGCTGGACGCGATCGTGTAAAAATTTGTAAGTAACTGTCAATTGTTCTGGGTCATCGCTCGTTTGTTGTACTTCGTCTGCGAATGACAAATGACTATTGACTAAAGACTCTTGTTGGTAAAACTTATAAACTTCACTAATTGGTAAAATCAACCCTTCTTGCAAGCCTTTCCATAACGCTGCCGCTACGTCTGTTTGGGATTGTTCTGAAACAATTGCTAGAGTATTGAGATCGAACTGCGCCCCGATGCAAGCTGCCAATTTGAGAATTGTTTGGGTGTCTAGTGGCAATTTCTTTAGTTGCACTGCCATGAACTCTACGACATCATTAGTGAGCGAGAGCGATCGCACCTGAGCAATGTCACATTGCCAATAGTTACCGTCAAAGTTAAAAGTAATTAATCCATCTTCATGCAATGCTTTGAGAAATTGCGTAGTGAAGAAGGGATTACCTTTTGTCTTGCTCATCACCAGTTCGGTCAACGGTAAGGCCAAGTTTAGAGAACAACTCAGCGTATCTGCAACTAACTGATTTATTGATGCCCGATTCAGGGGAGCTAAGGTAATAGTATTAATGGTTGCCTTTGCTTTTTCCAGGTCTTGCAGCATCAACATTAATGGATGGGCTTGTGAAACTTCGTTATCCCGGTATGCGCCAATCAGTAAGAGATACTGACTATCAGCTTTACTCATCAACAGCTGCATCAACTTCAGCGATGCCGAATCTGCCCACTGCAAATCATCAATGAAAATGACTAGAGGATGTTCTTTTGTAGCGAACACCTGGATAAATTTTTCCAACAGTAAGTTGAAGCGATTTTGAGCAGCACTGCCAGAGAGTTCGAGGACAGAAGGTTGTTTGCCAATAATGCGCTCTAGTTCGGGAATCACTTCGATAATTACTTGTCCATTTTCTCCAAGTGCTGCTAATATTTGATTCTTCCATTGCTCTAGCTGAACATCGCTTTCGGTTAATAATTGCCCCATTAAATCCCGAAATGCTTGGACAAAAGCAGAGAAGGGAATGTTCCGTTGAAATTGGTCGAATTTTCCTTTGATGAAATAACCGCGTTGCTTGACAATTGGTTTGTGAACTTCGTTGACGACGGCTGTTTTCCCAATGCCGGAAAAACCTGCTACCAGCATCATTTCTGTTGTGCTTTGACTTACTCGATCGAATGCTTGTAATAGAGTTTCTACTTCGGTTTCTCGTCCGTAGAGTTTGTCGGGAATGAGGAAGCGATCGCACAGATCCCGACTCGCAATTTCAAACTTGTGAATTTCTCCTGTTTCTTTTAGCTGACATAAACATTTTTCTAAATCGTATTTTAGTCCTAAGGCACTCTGATAGCGCTCTTCTACATTTTTTGCCATGAGTTTCATGACAATTTCTGAAATTACTAAGGGAATTTGTGGGTTGATTTCATGTATTAATGGTGCTGCTTTGGCGATATGGCAATGCACTAATTCCATCGGGTCATTTGATTGAAACGGCAACTCTCCTGTCAATAATTCGTAGAAGGTGACACCCAAGGAATAAAAATCTGTGCGATAGTCAATCCCTCGATTCATTCTGCCTGTTTGTTCGGGGGAAATATAAGCTAGTGTCCCTTCTAATACATTAGGATTAACTAGTGTTTGAGTTTCCCGTGGTAAAAGTGATGCAATACTAAAGTCAATTAATTTAACTTGTTTGGTTTCGGGATTAATTAATATATTGCTGGGTTTGATATCTTTATGAATAATGCGCTCGTGGTAGAGTAAATTTAAGGTGTCGCACAGAGCGATCGCAATTTCTAGAAACTCCTGTAGAGATTGGAGATTTCCTGTGAGTTTCCATTCCTTGAGAGAAATACCGCCAAAGTCTTCCATCACCAATGCATAGCCATTTTGGTAAGGTTCCAGATTATAAGTTTGAACTATCAGAGGTGAATCCAGATTTTTGGCAATGGTGTACTGATTGCGAAACGACAAGAGTTCGCTAAAACTCGGATAGGGATTTTTCAGCAGTTTAATGACTATAGGTAATGAGTCAGTTTCTCGATATCCTCGATAAACTAGGGTTCTGGAACCATTGTAGAGTTCTTCAGTTAAGCGATATCCGGGAATCCTAATAAAAGTGCTGACCATACTGCTGAAAAAGTGAAGATTTACAGATATAGTGTTCCCAGATATCTCAAGTTATTTAGAAACCAGAATAAAAGTTTACACCGGAATTTCAATGATAAATTCTGTACCTTGACCGATAACAGAATTACAATTCAATTTGCCGCTGTGGGTTGATTCGACGATTTGTTTTGCGATCGCCAATCCCAACCCCGTACCTTTACCCACACATTTCGTAGTAAATAGATGGTCAAATATTTTTGATTTGACTGATTCACTCATCCCTTTGCCGTTATCAGCAATGGCAATTTTCACGAAATTATTTTCGATTGAAGTTGTAATGGTAATTTGGTTGGGATTATCTTTGATGTCCTGAAGGTTGCGCCCGGTATTCGATTCATCTAATGCATCAATAGCATTAGCCAAAAGATTCATAAATACCTGATTTAATTGTCCAGGGAAGCATTCAACTTGCGGTAAATTTCCGTAGTTTGTAACAACTTCAATCGCCGGACGTTCAGGGTTAGCTTTCAAACGATGTTTGAGAATGAGAATAGTGCTATCGATACCTTCGTGGATATTAAACATCACTTTGTAATCGCGATCGGCACGAGAGAAAGTTCTCAAACTGGTGCTGATATTTTTCAATCTTTCGCACGCCATCGTCATGGAATCAAGCATTTTGGGCAAGTCTGATAAGCTATATTCCAAGTCAATTGATTCTGCATGGTCTTCGATTTCTTCACTTTTATTTGGGAAAGTTTCTTGATATAATTTCAGGTGTTCGGTAACATCGGCAATGGTGGGTTTAGTTTGTTGAAGACTGGCAGAAATAAAACCTAAAGGATTATTCATTTCGTGAGCAACACCAGCAACTAAGTTACCCAACACAGACATTTTCTCACTTTGAACAATTTGTAATTGAGCTTGTTGCAATGCCAGTTTCTGCTTGCTTGCGATCGCTAATATCTAAAAACAATCCATCCCAAACGATCGAACCATCATCCTGGCGATGGGTTCGCGTTTCTCCGTGAATCCACTTGACGATTCCTGAAGAGGTGATGATTCGCCCCTCCCAATGCCAAGAAGATAGCGTTTGAACGAGATCGCTTGTGGACTGCTGGTAAGAAGCGAAGTCCTCTGGATGCACCATTTGTGTGAGAAAATCTACATTGGCAGTAGCCTGCTCTGGGGTGATTTCATACAGGTTGTAACAGTCGGCGCTGATATAAGTCAGTGTGGAAACCCCATCAGGAGTCATCTGGTATTGATAAACTACTCCAGGCACGTTATCTACTAAGTTGTGGAAGCGAGACTGGGCCGTATTCAACTCCGACAGCGACTGTTCTAATTGTTGGGCATTTTCTAAGGAATGTTCGTAAAGTCGGGCATTTTCCAAGGAAATGGCAGCTTGAGCGCAAAGTAAGTTGAGAAGTTCGACGCGCTCTTTTGTAAAGGCCCCCGTGACTAAACTGTTTTCGAGATATAAAATGCCCATCAACTTCCCTTGATGCAAAATCGGGCTGCACAAGATACTTTTCGGCTGCTGGCGCATGATGTATGGGTCGTTGGCGAGAGTCAAATCGGCAGTTGCATCTAGTAGCACAACAGTCTGCTTGTCATGTTTGACTTTGTAAATCAGTCTGTGGGGAATGTCGTGACTATCTTCAATGGGAATACGCTGCAAGACAATTGGCTTTGAACCTGTGGTAATCGCTCCTTTGATTAACAGGCGCTCGTCTCGCAAGAGCATAAACACGCATTTATCAGCCCCCGCATTTTCAATGACGATCTCAAGTAACGATGAAAGCAGTTTTTCAAATTCGATTTCACCTGAGATAGTATGAGAAGCTTTGAGAATGGCAGCTAAATCTAAAGCAACAGATACATTACTACTGTCGGAAATGCTGGAACTGACGGATGTAACATTTGCCAATGTGAAGATTGTGTCTCTAGTGGAGAAGGGAGTATGGATTTGCTGGAGGATAGGGGTTAGCAGTTGCGGATAGTGTCTTTCCAGATCGGCAATTTTGGCCTTTGCACCCCATTTTGCGTAACAATAGTAAGCTTCTTGTATATAGCCTGCGGCGAATTTTTCTTTGCCCCATTCGAGGCAGAATTTACCTGCAAGTTCGTTTCCTAAGGCTTGTTCTTGCAGATAGCCATTGACTTCAGCAAGAGAAATAGCACTATCAAATAGTTCAATTGCTTCTGTTTTCTGTCCTGATAAAACGCTTAAAACTGCATTCACGAGATCGTACTTATGAGCAAAGTTTTCCGGACAACTAGCTGCCCATAGACTCAGTTGCACTTGGTTTGATTTAACTTTTTGGATGTAACTATTGTCTAAACCTAGAGAATGACTCCGGCAGTATTCAGCTATAGCAATAGATTGATAGAAATTGATCGCTGCAACCTGATATTTTCCAGTAATTGTACCAACGAGGTCTTCAGCCCCCTGAGCCGATTTCAATGCCTCCTCATAGCGTCCGTAAAAACAGAGAATTTTAGTTTTTAGGAGCAAATAGTGGCAAATTGCATAATCGCTGTTGTTTATTCTACATACTTCAAGATGCTGCTGCTCAGTCGGGATATCAAGAGCAGAACTAGCTGTCAGTTCAGCAAGCGCAATGTTTAATCCAGAGAGCACATCCACAGTAAGCTGATAGTTAAGTTTCTTGGCACAAAATTCTAAATATTCAGGAAGATTTTGCTGAATTTCTAATAGGTTTTCTCCTGCATAAAATGGATTGAGCAGCTTGTACATCAAAAGATTACCTGAGAAAACCATCTCCCCAGACTGTAGCCCAGCCACTAATCCTCGATCGAAAATAGGCCCTGAGCAACGCAAGGGACGCACCCATGAAAGCAGATTATTCCCCAGCATATAACAAGCTTTGCATAGATTATCTGCTTGCTTAAATCGTTTGGCTAAACTTTCTGCAAGTACTCCAAATTCATAGCCAGATCGATAGTTGCTTTGATAATATCCGAGATACATTCCATAGGCGGAAAATCCGTTTCCTGATTCAGCTATTACGCCAAAATTGAGAGATACTGAAACCATCGATAACGCGACGACAAAGTATAGTTCTGCCTTTTGGAGAACATAAACGGGTACGATTAAATTATTCAATATTTTGATAATCAGGCGTTTTTCTGGATCGGTGGCTTCTGGTTCATCAACGAGCTGCTCTATTGTGCGATCGCCTAATTTCAATTGAATCTCACGTTGGTAAGATTCAAGTTTCTCTAGTAAGTCTATTTCTGATAAATCAAAATTCAAGCAAGACAATGCCTTTTGTCCATACTGAAGTGCTTGGAGGTACTGACCTTGCAATGTGAACATCAAAATCGCTAGGTTAAAGGCTTCAGCTCTTTCAATTTGTTGTCTTGCAAAGCTAGAGATCGCTTCAACAATGGCTAGAGAAGATTGAAAATCTCCAGACAAATACTTAACTTCTGCGAGATTGAAATAAACATCTAAGGACTTCTCATAACATTGCTGCCAACTATCTGGAGGTAACAAGCTCTCAGCTACCGTAAAGTAGTTAACAGCAACTCCATAGGCAGTAGACTCTTTAGCCTTTTTCCCGGCAATAGAGTTTAGTTGTAAAAGTTCTGAACGTTCTTCCTGGCTTTGATGAAGTACCAAGCCCTCATTTAAGTGATTGACGATCGCAAAAATTTTACTGCCTTGTTCTTCTTTTGAAACATTAGCAAGCAGAAGTTTGCCAATTTGGAAGTGGGTTGCTTGTCTCAAAGTCTCAGGAATGAGAGAGTAAGCGGCTTGCTGTACTCGGTCGTGGAGAAACAGATAACTAACAGTAATGTTATCAACCGCTTCTACATCGTGTCCTTTGCCTTGGAAAAACTTGTAGGTTGAGTTTTCTGGAATAATTAACCCGTCTTGAAGCGATCGCCACAAGTCTGCTGCTACACTATCTTGAGTAGCTTCACAGACTACTGCTAAGGTTTCTAAATCAAATCGATTACCAATGCACGCCGCTAGCTTTAATACTTGCTGTGTTGCTTCTGGTAGCCTCTGCAATCGTCGGATCGTAAATTCCACAACATCATCGGTCAGCGCCAACTGTGTCACCTGGGTTAAGTCACACTGCCAATAGCCGGAGGAACGATTGAAAAAAATACATTCTTCCTCGTGCAGTCCGTACAAAAACTGAATGGTGAAAAATGGATTTCCCTGAGTTTTTTGGTAGACCAAGTGCGAAAGTGGCGCAGCGATATTATTTGAACACTGCAATGTATCGGCAACTAAACAAGTAATATCTAATTCATTCAAAGCAGCCAACATGAGAGTATTGAGATTGACACCTTGTTTTCTAATCTCATTGAAAGTTAGCATCAGCGGGTGGGCTGGAAAAACTTCATTATGCCGATAAGCTCCCAGTACGAGTAGATAGCCTGCTTCTGACTCGCTCATCAACAATTTCAAAAGGTTCAAAGAAGCAGAATCGGCCCACTGCAAATCATCGAGGAAGATCGCTAAGGGATGTTCTTTTTTCGTAAATACCCGAATAAATTTGCCAAAGAGCAGATTAAACCGATTCTGAGATGCACTCCCAACTAATTCAATTAGCGGGGGTTGGGAACCAATGATGTATTCTAGTTCGGGAATGACTTCAATCAGAACTTGTCCGTTTTCACCAACAGTCGCCAGGATTTGCTCCTTCCAGCGAGCTAATTCTGTATCGGATGCGCTGAGGATTTGTCCCATCAAGCTGCGAAAAGCTTGGACAAAGGCTGAAAACGGAATGTTGCGATTAAACTGGTCGTACTTCCCTTTGATGAAATAGCCGTACTGTCGGGTGATGGGTTTGTGGACTTCATTCACCACCGCAGTTTTGCCAATACCAGAAAAACCAGCCACTAGCATCAGTTCAGAACCGCCGCTAGCAACACGCTCGAAGGCTTTCAGTAAAGACTGAACTTCATTTTCCCGTCCGTAGAGTTTATCGGGGATAATGAAGCGATCGCACACATCATGCTGTGCTATTTCAAAGCTCTCAATCTTACCCGAAACTTGTAACTGATGCAGACAATTTTCTAAATCTAATTTCAGTCCTAATACATTCTGATATCTATCTTCAGCATTCTTCGCCATCAATTTACTGACAAGTTTTGATAGTACAGATGAAATTTCTGGATTAATTTCGTGTACTAATGGTGCGATTTTGGCAATATGAGAATGTACCAACTCCATTGGATTGTTGGACGCAAAAGGTAACTCTCCAGTGAGTAATTCGTAGAAAGTTATGCCGAGTGAATAAAAATCTGTGCGATAGTCAATCCCCCGATTCATTCTGCCTGTTTGTTCGGGAGAGATATAAGCTAATGTTCCTTCTAAAACATTGGGGTTAACGAGGGTTTGGGTTTCTCTTGGTAATAGTGATGCAATACTAAAGTCAATTAATTTAACTTGTTTGGTTTCGGGATTAATTAATATATTGCTAGGTTTAATATCTTTATGAATAATCCGCTCTTGGTAGAGTAAATTTAAGGTGTCGCAGAGTGCGATCGCTATTTCTAAAAACTCTTGTAGAGAAGCGATATGTAGCGTCTGGTCAGAGGTGAAATAATCTGTCAGAGAAATTCCCCCAAAGTCTTCCATGACTAAAACATAGCCATTTTGGTACGGTTCTAGGCTATAAGTTTGGACGATTAGAGGTGAGTGGAGATTTTTCGCAATCACATACTGATTGCGAAACGACAAGAGTTCGCTGAAATTGGGATAAGGATTTTTCAGCAGTTTGATTGCTACTCTTAAAGAGTCAGTTTCTCGAACTGCTTGATAAACCACGGTTCTCGAACCGTTGTAGATTTCTGCGGTAACGTTATATCCAGGAATTCTCACAAAAGTGGCTATCATACTGCTGAAGAAGTGATGATTTACTGATATAGTGTTCCCAGATATCTAAAGTTATTTAGAAACAAGAATAAAAATTTACACCGGAATTTCAATAATAAATTCAGTGCCTTGACCAACAACAGAGTTACAACTCAATTTGCCGCCGTGGGTTGATTCAACAATTTGCCGAGCGATCGCCAACCCTAACCCCGTTCCTTTACCTACACATTTCGTAGTAAACAAATGGTCAAAAATCTTTTGTTTTACCGATTCACTCATTCCCTGACCATTATCTGCAATAGCAATTTTTACGAAATCATTTTGCACGGCAGTAGTAATAGTAATTCGGTTGGGATTGGCTTGAATATCTGCCCCACTTCGCCCAATATTCGACTCTTCTAAAGCATCAATAGCATTAGCAATAATATTCATAAATACTGATTTAATTGTCCGGGGAAACATTCAACTGGCGGTAAATCGCCGTAGTTAGTGACAACTTCAATCGCCGGACGTTCAGAGTTAGCTTTGAGACGATGTTTCAAAATTAAAATCGTGCTATCAATACCTTCGTGGATATTAAAAGGTACTTTGTAATCGCGATCGGCACGAGAAAAAGTTCTCAAACTGGTGCTGATGTTTTTCAGCCTGTCGCATGCCATCGTCATCGAATTAAGCATTTTTGGCAAGTCTTCTAAGCTATATTCCAAGTCAATTTCTGACTCGTGGTCGAGGATTTCTTCACTCTTATCAGATAAAGTTTCTTGATAGAGTTTTAAGTGTTCGACAATATCGGCGATCGTGGGTTTAGCTTGTTTAATACTGGCAGAAATAAAACCCAAAGGATTATTCATTTCGTGGGCTACCCCAGCAACTAAGTTACCCAAAGCAGACATCTTTTCACTTTGGATCGTTTGTAATTGGGCGTTTTGTAAATCAATTAGTGCTTGTTCTAAGTCGAGTGATTTTTGCTCTAAAGCAAGTTCAGCAATTTTGCGTTTGTGAAGTGCTGCTTGCTGTTCGCTAATATCCAAAAATAAGCCATCCCAAACCATAGACCCATCAGCAAATCTTTGGACTCTTGATTCGCCATGAATCCACTTGATAATTCCAGAGGGTGTAACAATTCGTCCAGACCATTGCCAAGGAGATGAGGTTTGAATCGAATCAATCTGGGACTGCTGATAACTCACGACATCATCTGCATACACCAGATTGTCGAAAAACTGCCAATTAGATATGGCTTGCTCTGGGGTAATTTCCAGCAAGCTGTAACAGTCGGCACTAATGTAACTCAACGATATAACCCCATTGGCACTCATGCTGTATTGATAAACTACTCCAGGTACATTGTTTACTAAGTTATGAAAGCGAGACTGTGCAGCACTCAATTCGGCAAGCGATCGCTCTAATTGTTGGGCATATTCTAAGGAACGTTCGTAAAGTCGCGCATTTTCCAAGGAAATTGCAGCTTGAGCGCAGATTAAATTCAGGAGTTCGATGCGATCGCCCTTGGCGTTGGCGGAGCCATCGCTGGTGAATGCCCCCGTTGCTAAGTTATTTTCTAGATATAAAATGCCTCTCAACTTGCCTTGATGCAAAATCGGGCTACACAAAATACTCTTGGGCTGCTGACGTATGATATAGGGGTCGTTGGCTAAGGTGGGATCTGCTGTTGCATCCAGCAGGACAATAGTCTGACTATTATGCAAGACTTTGTAAATGAGCTTTTGGGGAATATCCTGACTCTCCTCCACAGGAATTTTCTGCAATACTACTGGTTCTGTTCCCAGAGTCATTGACCCTTTAATCAACAGGCGACTGTCTCGCAACAGTATTAACACGCATTTATCAGCCCCGGCATTTTCGATGACGATTCTCAGTAAAGATGCAAGCAGTTTTTCCAGTTCGATTTCACTGGAGATTGTGTGAGAAGCTTTGAGAATCGCTTCTAAATCTAAGGTATGTGAGAGACTGCTGCTAGAAGTGGCAGAAGTGGAAGTGACAGTCCCCAGGGCAAAGATAGTTTCATGAGTGGAAAGGGTCGAACAATTTTGCTGTAATACTGGAGCGAGTAATTGGGGATAGCGTTTTTCTAAATCTGCAACTTTGGCTTTTGCACCCCAGCGAGCATAGCCGTAGTAAGCTTCAATCATGTACTCCCCAGCAATGCGCTGTTTACCCCAATCTAGGTAAAACTTTGCTGCTAGTTCGTTGCCAAGGGCTTCATCCTGGATATATTCGTTGGCTTTAGCAAGATAAATTGCCTGGTCATATAGCTCAATTGCTTCGGTTTTTTGTCCTAACACTCGACATTTTTCAGCTGCTACCAAATCAACCTTATGCTGATAGTTCATTGGGGCATAGTGCGCCCAGTGCTGTAAAATAGTTTGGTTGTCTGCTACTCGCTCTAATGCGGTTGATACTTCGCCCGATCGCTGAGTCAATTGTGCTAGAGCAATCAAAGAATCATAGAAATAAAATGCAGGTTCGCCAACTGTACTTGCACCTCCCATGAAATAGTTTCTGCACTCAAGCGCAAGATTGTTTGCTGCCTCAAAGTCCCCAAACAAAAAGCCAAGGGTCAACTTATATGAGTAAAACATATATAAGCCATGCCAATCATTTGCAGACCGCAGCAGAGGCAGAAATTCTGTTTCTTGCAATGCAGAGCTAGAAAAAATAGTGGGATGTTCTGCAAAACCCAGTAAATTTAAAATTGCTTGCCAATAGATCAGACAGGAATTTGCCGATCCTAACTGCTTCAATTGCACTAAAGCATGATAGTAATTGCGTGTATTTTGCTCCAACTCAGCAAGGGGTTGACCGCAGTAAAAAGCATTCCGACAGAAAGTTTGAGCGCAATATCCAGCATATTCCAGATTGCCAATCTCTAGCCCCAGCGTGTAGCCCTCCTTCAAGACGGGTAAAGTTTCTGCAATGTGATAGTTTCGGTGGAGAATATAACCACCTAGCAGCAAAAATACTTCAGGTTTCGGCGCTTTATCATCAAATTTTAAAGCGAGATGCAATGCCAACTGGCCAAATTGTGCAGCTAAATCTATATCTTTCTGGATGTTACAGAGAACCAGGCTGTAGCAAGCATAGTTAGTAGCAGAAACAGAGATATTTCCGTGTCGCAGAGATAATTTGACGACCAAGGTCGTTAATAATGGATACAAAAGAGAGCCACAGCTGTAAGCGGTTGCCATGATACTGCTGGCGATCTGGGTAATGGCTATTTTCTTGGCATCGGTCATGACAGGGAGATCGGCAAAATCTTCAACTTTTTGGTCGCCAATGAATTCGCTAATTTCTTGGATTGATTGCTGAATATCTGCCATTGTGGGTGATTCGGTCATCGTTATCCCCAATTGTTGTAAGAGATTGATGCCGATGCCCAATACTTCAGTAAATTGCATTTGGGAAACCTTGGCTTGAATCCTAATGCGGTAAACATTGACCTTTTCTAGTAAGTCATGGGCCTGTTCAATGACAATATTAATGAACTGTTCCATCGCCTCAAAATCACCACCCAGCATTGCCACTTCTGCCGCTAATTCATGGAAAGCGAGGGTCATTTCATAGTGTTGTTGCCAAGCTTGTCCCAACAAAGATAATCCCACGGTGGCATATTCATGGGCTGCTTGATAGGCGGTTGAAGTTTTGGCTTTGCGACAAGCAATTAAATTGAGTTGGGCTAATTCTTCTCGTTGGGTTTGTTGGGTAATTAAAGCAGTTCCGTGATTTAATTGATTGACGATTTCAAAAATCCGGTCAACTCTAGCTTGTGCGGAAATCTGTTGTAGCAGCAGTTGTCCGATTTGGTAATGAGTCGTTTGTTTTTGGTTATCAGGAATCAGGGAATAAGCTGCTTGTTGCGCTCTGTCATGTAAGAATTTGTAAGAAACTGTCATTTGTCCTTGGTCATTGGTCATTTGTTCGCTCTTGTCTAATGACAAATGACTACTCGCCCTGAGCGGAGCCGTTCGACGAAGTCGTTCCCGAAGGGTAGGGATGACTAATGACTGTTGTTGATAAAATTTATAAACATTCACCAATTGGTAAAACCAACCCTTCTTGCAAAGCTTTCCATAAAGCCGCAGCCGTGTCAATTTCCGATTGTTGCGAAACAATCGCCAAAGTTGCTAAATCAAATTGAGCGCCAATACAGGCAGCAAGTTTGAGTACATTTTGAGTTTCATCGGGCAACTTTTGCAATTGCATTGCCATGAACTCTACTACATCATCGGTGAGCGCGAGTGTCTTCACTACTGCAATATCGCACTGCCAATGTCCGCCATTGAAGTCAAAAGTAATGTATCCTTCCTCGTGCAAAGCTTTGAGAAATTGGGTGGCAAAGAAGGGGTTGCCTTTGTGCATTAGCTGAATATCAGTTTCACTCAATAGTTGTGACATCAAGTCGCGGAAAGCTTGTACAAAAGCACTCAAAGGAATGTTGCGCTTGAATTGATCGTATTTGCCTTTGATGAAGTAGCCGCGCTGCCTGACAATCGGTTTATGCACTTCGTTGACGACGGCGGTTTTGCCAATTCCAGAAAACCCTGCAACGAGCATCATTTCTACCCCCCTATGTCCCGATTCAGGGGGGTTAGCGACTCTATCAAAGGCTTGCAGTAAAGTTGCTGCTTCGCTTTCTCGTCCGTAGAGTTTGTCGGGGATAATGAAGCGATCGCACACATCCCGACTCGCTATTTCAAAACTTTCAATCTTACCCGAAACTTGTAACTGATGCAGACAATTTTCTAAATCAAACTTCAGTCCTAATGCACTCTGATATCTATCTTCGACGTTTTTCGCCATCAACTTCATGACGATATCATCTAGTACTTGAGGAATTTCTCTTTCTGATTTGCTCGTCAATTTTTCTGGAAGTTTTGCAATATGAGAATGTACCAACTCCATTGGATCGTTTGATGCAAAAGGTAATTCTCCCGTCAGTAATTCGTAGAAAGTTACGCCGAGTGAATATAAGTCTGTGCGGTAGTCAATCCCCCGATTCATTCTGCCTGTTTGTTCGGGGGAAATATAAGCAAGTGTCCCTTCTAACACATTGAGATTGACGAAGGTTTGGGTTTCTCTTGGTAATAGAGATGCAATACTAAAGTCGATTAATTTAACTTGTTTGGTTTGGGGATTAATTAATATATTGCTGGGTTTGATATCTTTATGAATAATGCGCTCGCGGTAGAGTAAATCTAAGGTGTCGCAGAGGGCGATCGCAATTTCTAAAAATTCTTGTAGAGATTGTCGGCTTTGGCTGAGGAGCCATTCTTTGAGAGAAATCCCCCCAAATTCCATTACCAACGCATAGCCATTCTGATAGGGTTGGAGGCTGTAGCTTTGGACGATTAGCGGTGAGTTGAGATTTTTCGCAATGGCGTACTGATTGCGAAACGACAAAAGTTCGCCAAAACTCGGATATGGATTTTTCAGCAGTTTGATCGTTACTGGTAATGAGTCACTCTCTCGATACCCTCGATAAACTAGGGTTCTCGAACCATTGTAGAGTTCTTCGTTAACCTTGTATCCAGGAATATTTACAAAAGTGCTAACCATGCTGCTAAATCTTTAAGACTCCAAATTTAGTATTCCCAGATGTCTGAAATTGTTTACTAAACGAGCCAAAAATTATACTTAAATTTCAACGATAAATTCTGTCCCCTTACCCAGAACTGAGTTAAAATGCAATTTTCTGTTGTGAGTCTCTTCGACGATTTGTCGAGCGATCGCAAGTCCCAATCCTGTACCTTTACAACCGCTTTTGTAGTAAATCAATGGTCAAATATTTTCGATTTTATTTGTTGATTCATTCCCTTGTCATTGAAAGCAAAAATTTTGCCAATTAGGAATTTGGATAATTCTTCCTTACTGTTGTGAATCCAAAACACGTCACAGTTTTAACTGGTAAGGTAAGGACGACAAACCCTGTAATTTTTGCTAATACAGAAGTGCAGTTCAGCTTGCCACACTGAGTTTCCTTGATAATTTGGCGTTAGCGTTCGCGGAGCGTCTCGAAGAGAAGCTCACCGTTGGCGTTCGCGTTAGCGTCTCTGAAAGAGAAGCCTCTCGTAGAGAAGGTATCGCTAGCTTTGTTAATTTTTATAACTCAAGCTTGATTAAAAACCGTGCCTAACACTAGCTAACAGGGGTAATTTATTAACAGTTGCACAGTTAAATACACTTAAGTTAATCTTTAAACTACCTATGGCAATACTTGTCGGGTTTTGGGGAAAAGGGGAAGAAGAAAGGGGAAAGAAAAAACCTTTACCCTTTAACCTTTACCCTTTAACCTTTACCCTTTAACCTTTACCCCAAACCCAATGCCGAGTTAAAAATGGTTAACCGAGCAGTATTGCTACCTATGGGCACTCCAATTAAAGGCATATTTAGAATCAATCGACAACAATACAAAAGATGATTAACTATTAACTTAATGATTAACAGACGCCAATTTTTAAAAGGGGGTGACAGCACTTTCTAGCTTATCTTTAGGTGGTTGTGGCTGGAGGCTAGCTGAAGTACGTGCTAATTCTAATACCAATAGTCAGCGCGACCAACTTTATATCTTTACCTGGACGCAATATACTGACAATCAATTATTGAAAACTTTTAGCGCTCAAACTGGCATAAAAGTGCTGGCAGATGTCTATGATTCCAATGATGTCATGCTGGCTAAATTGCAAGCTGGAGGCGGTGGCACTTACAGCATCATCAATCCATCTGATTATATGGTGCAGAAGATGGTAGACAAAGGTTTGCTAACAGAAATAAATCACGATCGCTTAATCGGTCTAGAGAATTTATTTCCTCGGTTTGAAAATCCTAGTTATGACCCCAATAACCGCTATAGTATCCCTTTTAATTGGGGAACAACAGGTTTACTTTATAATTCCGAAAAAATTAAAGATGCACCCCAAGACTGGGATTACCTTTGGCAAAATCAAGAGCAACTTAATCAACGAATGACTTTGCTCAATGATGTTCGAGAAGTGATGGGTGCAACCTTACGAATGCTCGGTTATTCTTATAACTCAAAAAATGAACAAGAAATCAAACAAGCTTATGAAAAATTGAAAGTTTTAAAACCTGCGATCGCCCGTTTTGACACCGACGCTTGGCAAAATCAAATTCTGGCAGGAGATTTATTATTGGCAATGTGTTATTCGGCAGATGCAGTGAAAATCTCTCAAGAAAATCCTAAATTCAAATATGTGATTCCTCGTAGTGGTTCTTCATTATGGACAGACACTATTGTAATTCCCAACACAGCCCCCAACCAAGCTGGAGCCTATGCTTGGATTAACATGATTTTGCAACCAGAAATCGCAGCCCAAATCACTCAACGCCTGAATATTTCTACGCCGAATAGCGCCGGATTTGAGGAATTACCAAAAACAATTCAAAACAACACTAATTTGTTTCCGCCAGAGTCACTGTTAAAAAATTGCGAACGTGTTACACCTGTAGGAGAATTTGAAGAGGTTTACGATCGTTATTGGACTCAATTAACTAGCAGTTAAAAGAGTTAGAAGTTAGGAGTTGGGAGTGATTAATTCAATTAACTAGCAGTTAAAAGAGTTAGGAGTTGGGAGTTAAGAGTGATTAATTTGGAAAAAAATGAAATTTCTAAAATAGACAAATTGCAGCACCCCGTTAGAAATTGGCTGCAACCCTTGGTATTGCTTGCACCATCTGGGATTTGGCTATTACTTTTGTTGGTGCTGCCATCTTTGCTCATTTTCGAGTTAAGTTTAGTTGCAGATATCCGACCGGGAGATTTGGTCAACCCCAACGGATTCAAAAACTACATCCGAATATTTGACTCCCTTTACGTGCAAGTAATTTGGCGATCGCTATTTTTTGCGTTTGGTACTACCATTATTTGTTTAATTTTGGGGTTCCCCGTCGCCTATTGGATTGCTCAGATAGCGCCACAGCGTTGGCGAAATTTACTGCTATTAGGCTTTGTTCTACCTTTGTGGACTTCTTCCTTACTCCGTTCTTATGCATGGATTACAATTCTTCGTCCTACTGGTTTATTAAACAGTTTACTCAGCAATTTAGGCTTGCCTACTTGGGAATTACTTAACAATAGTCAAGCTGTATTGATTGGCATGAGTTACAGCTTATTACCTTATATGGTTTTGATTTTATATGCTTCTCTTGAAAAGCTAGACAAGCGGTTGTTAGAAGCTGCGGCTGATTTAGGTGCAAATCCGGTGGAAACTTTTTTCCAAGTAACCGTACCGCAAATTTTTACGGGAATTGCGGCTGCTTCCATGCTTGTATTCATCACAGGCTTAGGGGATTTTGTCGATCCAGAATTACTCGGTGGTGCTTCTAGTATGACGGCGGCGCGGTTAGTTTATAATCAGTTTCTTGGAGCAACGCAAAATTGGGGATTTGGTTCAGCCTTGAGTATGACGTTAATTTTGCTAGTTAGTATTGCGATCGCACTTTTAATCAAGTTTGGGGAAGCTACACCCAAACGCTAAACTTTTGGTCGCTCACTTATAATAAAGGCATCAAACGCTAGCGAGACAACGGTTATGCTCTCACCCGATCTCAAAAATGCGTTACCAACTACTGACGAACTTCCCTGTTCAGACGATACACCAGTGGATAACGAAGATTAAAACACAGATCCAGAACAGGCACAACAAGAGCGATCGCGGGCTGAACAATTAGCCGAGTATTTACGTTCTCTAGGTGTAGATCCAAATAATCTACCTGGTAATTAAGTAGGGCTATTTGATTGTTGTGAAATAGCCTTACTTAATTAAGGCGATCGCATTGTCAAAATTATCAATTATTTTTCACTATGAGTAAACGATCTAAATCATCTGTATTATTGTTAATTAACTCCTTAATTTTAGAGATCAACTCATGCTCTAAAAAAGGTTTGATTAAGTAAGCTTTTGCACCTAATTCTTTAGCAAGCTGGCGATGTTTTTCAGCGCTGCGAGAAGTAAGAATCACAACAGGAATTTTTGCTAAATTTGTGTATTGGCGGAAATTGCTCAACAACTCAAAACCATTCATTCTTGGCATCTCTAAATCGGAGACGACAACTTGAATTTCAGGATGTAACTGCAATTTTTCTAGAGCTTCTACACCATTTTGAGCTTGTATTACTTGATAGCCAGATTTTTGGAGAGTTAGAGAGAGAGTTTGCCGGAGACTAATTGCATCATCTACTACTAAAACAACTTTTGGTGATTTATAATCTGGCTCTTGAGAATAACTGGGTTGGGTTTCTATAGTTGTTGTGGAAGTCGATGCCGCAAGTAATGGTGTAGATGAAAAAGTATGCCCTGATATTGGCAAGGCTTTTATATTTGACGCAGAAGCTACTGGTAGCGCCCTGATATCAAGTGTTGTTTGTTGGATTTCGCTAGATCTTATCAACAACAAAGCATCAATTACTAAGATGAGATTACCATTAGCTAAACTACTACAACCATAAATGTATTTTGGCGGTGCGATCGCATTTCCTAAAGGTCTGATTACCAGTTCTTGTTCGCCGATTATCTGGTCAACTTCTAAAGCAACCTTTCCCTGATTTCGCTGTAGCAAAAGCACCGGATTCTTTGCTATGCTTGGGTTTTGGGTATTTGAAGTATTGTATGAAGTCTCGTTATTAATGAATGATCCATTATAATTAATCAACTTTGAAAGTTGACGAAGGCTGACCATAGTCTCATCATTGTCTATATTCAAATATAAGACTTTTTTACCTTCAATTTCTTTAATCTGCTGTTCAGAAGGAATCAATATTTTTTCGATACTGTCCAACATCAGACCATAAACAACACCTTTGGCTTGAACTAGCATTAACTTCTCTGTAGTCATAGAAAAAGGAATTTTGAGGATGAATATTGTTCCTTGGTTGGGTAAAGATTGAACTGAAATCGAGCCGTTGAGAGCGTGCATTTGAGTACGCACAATATCTAAACCCATACCGCGCCCAGAAATTTCACTTACTTTATTTGCAGTAGTAAATCCAGGCGAAAATATCAAATCTAAAAGTTCAGGTTCAGCCAGACTAGAAGCATAGTTTCTAGTTTTTTCTTCAGTTTGTATGGGATAAAGTTCGGCAGCTTTTCTGCGAATTCTGTCTAAATTCAATCCTTGACCATCATCTCGAACTTCGATAACAGTTTGGCTACCCTGATGATAAGCGTAGATTTCGATTAAACCTTCTTCTGGTTTACCAAGCTCTCGGCGAACTTGCGGAGCTTCAATACCGTGGTCAAAAGCATTACGCACTAAGTGTAACAAAGGATCGTAGAGCTTTTCGGCGATCGCTTTATCTACCAGTACTTCACTACCAGTAAGTTTCAATTCAACAAGTTTGGCATGAACATTCCCCAACTTGTTTACCATCTGGGGGAAACGGTTCAGAATATTACCCAAAGGCGACATTCTTGCTTCGACTAAGCTATCTATAATATTAAGAGTTAAATTCTCTTTTTGATCGCTAATTTGAGTAGCTTGTGTCAGAAGCAAGTCAAGAGACTCTGTGGTTTCTTGTAGTTGCAGTGTCTCTTCTATTGCTTCATGCAATGTCATGTGAAATTCTGTATATACATCCATTTCTAGAGAGTCAAAATCCACTGCAAAACTTTGCGTTTGTTCCGATGTAATGTTTTGTATTTGTAAAGGTAAATCGCGTAACTCATTTAAAGTTGTTTGGTGTCTAGTGAGTTGCTGTACTAATTGCTCAATTATTTCTTTGATTTGTTCATCTTTTAAACTACGTCGTTTTTGGTAAATCAGCAATTCTCCTGCCAGATAATTGAGATGTTGCAGTCTCTCTGTATCTACCCGAATAAATGAAGGTTGGCGAAAGTTTTTAGTTTGAACATACTGTGATTTATCTTCTATTTCTTTGTTGATTTGTGTAGCTATCTCAGGCATAACTTCAATAGCTGTTTCCGGAATATCTACAACTACCTGTTCGCTGACAGTTAATGAATCAAGTTTTCCTGAATAATTATCAGTCTGGGTTGTTACGACTTCAACAGCAAGATTTTGCCTAGTTTCTTCTCCCCATATTGCTTCTAGCAAATTATCAGTTGATTGAGAAGATACAATTTCTTTAATCACTAACAGGTTTTGTAACTTTGGACTATCAAGCCAATTTTTCTCTTCCTTAGTAACAGGAGGATAATTTTTATATTCTTTTGCTAATTTGTGAATTTGGTTTTGTAATAATTTAATTCCTGAAAGGTGACTATCAGATGCTTTCAGAGAATATTGAAACTTGGCAACGGCAAATAGAATAATTAAGATTATGCCACGTCGATAAATACAAAGGCTTTGACTATCTTCTTCATCTTGAACAAAACCAAGAAAGTCTTTCAGCCAGTTTTCAATATAATTAAGCAGATTTTCTCTTTCTAATCTGGGAACTAGTAAAGTCAAACTGAGTTCAGCTTCTGGTATTTGCATCTGGTGATTAAACCAGCCATAAATGTAGCGAATTACTTTTAAATAAAACTTGGCAGTTTTTGGTTTTACCGATTCGCTCTTATTGTTATCAGATGTAGTGAGAAACTGATAAAATTGTTCTTCATCAATGATAAATCTGTCAGTAAATGAATTATTTGGAAATTCTTCAGATAACTGATGATTCTCCACTACTGCGAGTTTTTGCAAACCTGATGAAGGTTCTCCACCAGATGTGCGATCGCCTGCTAATACTAATTTTTTTGCTTGTTGTAAATCTACTAAGGCAATTTCTGCAATTTGCTGTACCTGACTGGGATTTGCTTGCAGCGCTGAGAGAATAGTTTGGGAAATCTCTCCTAATCCAGGTAAATTTAAAGATTCTGCCAAGCCCAGAAATACTTCAGCTTGAGAGTGTAAAAAATCGATAAATTCGTCATTATTTGGGTGATTGTTAATAACGTCAGCAATACTGTTTAGACGTTGTTCTACTCCTACTTCAAAAACAGATTGTACAATATCAAAACCCAATTCTTCAGAAGTAGGAATATGAGATTCAGATCCAAATGCATCACCCAGCTTTTCTTGCAACTGCGCGAACACTGAAGTCGCTCGGTGAAGCAGTTCTTCGTCATTAACAGTACTACCTATTAATTCAGTATTTAATGCTATACTCAAACACTCATAAGCTTGTAATAAAAGTGTTTGTAACTCTGCATCAACTACCATTTTTGGATTGTATAAAGCCTTAAATACATCTTCTAAAAAATGGGCGATCGTCTTAATTAATTCCAGCCCAACGTTAGCTGCACCACCTTTAAGTGTATGAGTGGCTCGCATTAGATTGTGAATTTTAGCAATGCTATAATCTTCCGACAAGCTAAATAGTTCTTGTTCAATAATTTTGACTAATTCTGGGGCTTCAGCTAGAAAGTAGATGTAACCTTGTTGCCGAATTTCGTTATCTGTAATCATATTTTAGATTTTTGATTTTAAATTTTGGATTTTAGATTTGTTGCGTAAAGTTTTAATTGATGCAACTGTCATTGCCAGAATTTCGGTATTTTCTAACATCAAGCTTTTCACTTTTTCCAGTGGTAATAAACCAACCTCAACAACAAGTTCCATCCAATAAAGACTTTCATCGGCTTCTTCCTCTACCAAACTGAGTTTAGCAATGACATCGGCGGTTGACTTACCACGACAAGCTGACCGATAGTTAGCTCCCACAGATGTTGCTGAACGGATTAGCTGCTTGCCAATTACATCTGCCGTTCTGCTCTGTGGGAGAGCTTCTACTAAGCGGATTGCTCGCTAGCTGCTTTGTTCTCCGCTTAAAATCCTCCTCATTCATAATCTAAAATCCAAAATCTAAAATCTAAAATTCATTTGACTTTAAACTTACTAGCAGTTGTTAATAACTCTTGCGCCATTCCTGATAGCTCTTGGAACACAGTCGCAATCTCTTGAGATTCTGCAAAAGTTTTATCGGCAATTTCTGCGACATCTTGCATTGATTTGGTGACTGTTACAGATTGCGCCATTTGTTTTTGAGTCGCTGCGGTAATTCGCTCGATTAGCTGACTAATTTCGGCAGTCGCAGAAACGATCGCATTTAAGTTTTGGCGAGTGTCACTAACAAGATTTGTGCCTTCTACTACCTGCTGAATACCAGTTTCCATTGCTACTGCAACTTCTCCAGTTTCTGCTTGAATCTCCTGAACTAATTTTTCAATTTCGATGGTTGCTGCTGCTGATTGGCGAGATAAAGAACGGACTTCATCAGCCACAACTGCAAAACCTTTGCCATATTCACCAGCACGAGTAGCTTCAATGGCTGCATTCAAAGCGAGTACGTTTGTCTGTGTGGCAAAATTACCAATCAAATTCACCACTTTGGAGATTTTTTGCGAAGATTCGCTGAGGCGTTTAATCTTTTTGCTGGTTTGAGCAACGGTTTCACGAATTCCTTGGATTGCTTTTACAGTCAGGTTCATGGCAGTATCGCCAGACTCTACAGTTTGATTGGCTTTTTGCACTGCTAGTTGTACTAACTCAGCATTCGCTACTACAGCTTGAGTAGAGTCCACCATCTGTTGAATGTCACCTAAAGCTGCGGTAATGTCCTCAGACTGTTGTTGTGCCAGATTGGTTAGTCCCGTTAGTGAAGACTCGCTATTGCTAGAAGTTTGGGCAACTTGTTGAGCAGCCCCTTGTACTTGAACAACAATTTGCCGCAGTGCTTGCAAAGTATTATTGTAAGCATCTGCGATCGTGCCTAGTTCGTCTTCTGTAATCGGTGCGCGTACTGTTAAGTCGCCGTTGAGAGCAGGTCTCAGGGCTTTTAAGAGTTGAATAGATCGTTGTTGGAGTAACTCCTTGGCTGCCTTTTCTCGTGTTGCTGCTTCTGCTAATTTTGCTGACTGCGCTTGTACTTGTTGCAAATATTCGGTGTGTTGTAATGCCAATCCTAACTGGCTGCCAATACGTGCTAACAAAGTAACTTCTGATTCTTCCCAATCACGAGTTCCCGAATTCTGATAAGCTGCCAGCAATCCCCACAATTGTTCGCCAGCAAATACAGGAACAATTACATAAGCTTTGGCTTCAAATTGCTCTAAAACTTCAATGTGGCAAGGAGAATGACCTACCTGATAGATATCATTTACAACAAAGTTTTCCCCTTGGGCATATCGACCTCCTTGAGTTTCTTGTAAGTGGGTATCTTCCCAGACAGTTTTGATATCGGGGCCTACCAGTTTTACCCACAGATGACCTGCTGATTCTGCGACAAATTCACCACTCCAGTTAGGATTGAAACGATACACAGCGACGCGATCGCATCGCAGTAATTGCCTGACTTCTTGAGTAGTTGTTTTGAAGATTTCTTCTACATCTAAAGATTGCCGGATGCGGTTACTTATTTTGGTGACAGCTTTCTCTTGTTCTGCTATTTGAGCTAGTTTCTCAGATTTAACTCGCACTAATTCCAAATAGTCTATCTGTGATTTAGCTAAACTAAATTGCAAGCTAGTCTGAACCAAAAAGTTAACTTCCCAGCTTTGCCATTCACGGGAGCTAGAGTTTTGATAAGCTGCCAGCAATCCCCACAATTTATCCCCGAAGAATATCGGAACAATTATGTAAGCTTTGGCTTCAAACTGCTCTAAAATCTCAATATGGCAAGGAGCTAACCCTACTTCGTAGATATTATTAACGATAAAGTTTTCACCTCTGACATACCGACCTCCCTTGGTTTCTTGTAAGTAGGTATCATCCAAAACGGTTTTAATATCAGGGCCTACCAGTTTTGTCCAACCAGTACTCACAGACTCAGCCACAAATTCACCACCCCAGTCAGGGTTAAAACGATAGACAGCAACGCGATCGCATTGTAGTGATTGACGCACTTCTTGAGTGGTTGTTTTGAAAACACTTTCTACATCTAAAGATTGTCTAATGCGGTTGACTATCTTAGTGAAAACTTTCTCTTGTTCAACTATTTGAGCTAGTTGGTTAGATTTTGTCTGCACTTGTTCGAGATATTCCCCTTGTGAGATAGCTACACCAAATTGCAAGCCAATTTGAGTTACAAAGGTTTCTTCCCAAGGTTGCCAATCACGAGGCCCAGAATTTTGATAAGCTGCTAACAAACCCCATAATTTTTCTCCAGCAAATATAGGTGCAATGATGTAAGCCTTCATTTCATACTGCTCTAAAATGTCAATGTGACATTGAGCATGACCCATTTGATAAATGTCATTGACTACAAAGCTTTCACCTTTGGCATAACGTCCTCCTTGAGTATCTTGTAAGTGACTATCTTCCCAAACCATGTAAAAATCAGGGCCGACCATTTTTATCCAGCCGTTACCCACTGACTCAGCAACAAACTCACCACTCCAGTCAGGTTTGAAGCGATAGACACCGACGCGATCGCATTTTAGTAATTGGCGTACTTCTTGAGTGGTGGTTTGAAAAAGCTTATCGACATTTGATACCCGCAGAATTTTGTCGATGACTTTAGCTACCGATTTTTTTGCTACTAGCCGCTGTTGCTGTTCTTTTTGGAATTCAAAGCTTTGCAACTTGTAAATTAGTTCTGTTGTCAGTTGAGATAGTAGGCTAATTTCTACTTCTTGCCACTGCCGCGTTGAGTAGCAATTATTGACTGCTAGTAAGCCCCACACTTTACCTTCTACTACAATCGGTAAACTCAAACTAGCTTTAATTTGAAATTTATCTAGCAGTTGCTTTTGATAAGGGGTAAGTTGAATCTGATTGATATCGTCAATAACTACAGCTTCTACATAGTCTTGATTGGTATATAGACCAAAAATAATTCCGGGAATATTTTCGCCTAAAGTTGGAGTCCAACCTAATGTTCTCGATTCGGCTAAAACATTACCTGATTCTCGCGAAGTAAACTGATAAATTAAGGCGCGATCGCAGCTAATTTTTTCTCTAATTTGTGCTACAGTAATTTTCAGTAATGTATCAATGTTTGGGGCTTGGCGCATGTGAGTTGCGATATCTTTTATTTGTCGCCGCCAAGTTTTAAATTCTTGAGCGATCGAACTTAACAAAGACATTTCACTACTAGCAATATTTGCTATATTAGCGTTACCATTCTGATTTTCTAATTCAGAAATTAAATGCTCGTTATCATGGCTATTGTTATACAAAAATGTCATTTGATTAAACCTCAAAATTGCGATTGGTGATAAATAGATATATGGGAAGCGATATTTATCTGGTATTTACCGACTAATAATTATGACTTTTCAAAACTCACATTTTACTAAATCTTCAATTATGAATCCCCCATGCTGGAGCTTGAATAATACTTGTCGCATCCAAATTAAAAATTATATTTTCTGAATCATTAATAAAGTATCCCTGTAAAAAAGGTGATAATTTAGGATAAAATAATTCAGCAGTTGCAGCTTTCATTTCTTTAGTATCTAGCCACTCAATATCTATTAGTTGTCGCACTAAAAGTCCTAAATACTTACCCTTATTTTCCAAAACAATTGCCATCATTCTTGAAAGTAAATTTGAGCCTTGCGAAATAGGAGGATAACCTAACATTGCCTCTAAATCAACTAACCAAAGCATCTCACCACGCCAGTTATAAATACCTAAAATGCTGCTTGGCATCTGAGGAACGCCACATACTTCTGGTAATGATACTTGCAAAACTTCTGTGATGTGTTGTAGAGAAATGACGGCTGTATCACTTACTCCCAAATTAAAACTTAAAAACTTTTGCTGGGTTTCCAAAGCTATCGATCCTTTCTAGTTGATGATTTATCTCTAGCCACTATTTGCAGTTATTGTTGATTTTTGGAAAAATTATATTTAAAAAATAGTGACTTTTAGGATTTGTTTAATTGTGAGATTTTTCCTAATTAAGTAATCGCTTTAAAATTACCACTAGTTCGTCTCGATCGATCGGTTTTGATAGATAACCATCAGCGCCTAACATATTACCCCAAATTTTATCTACATCACTATTCTTTGTAGAGCAAAAAACCACAGGTATCTTGCTAGTGTCGGGATTGTTTTTCAGTTCTCGGCAAATTTCAAAGCCACTTTTACCTGGTAAAATTACATCAAGAAATATTAAGTCTGGCTTATTTTTATCTATTTTGTCTTGAGCCTCTTCACTACTAGTGGCGCTAATCACAGAATAACCTGCCTGTTGCAAGTAACGGCTGATTATTTCCATATCTGTTAAGCCATCTTCAACAACTAAAACAGTATTCATGGCAATTACTCATTAACTTTTTCTCAAAATGTAAACAAAATATACAAATCCTCAATGATTTCTCAAAAAGACATGGAAGGGACTAGAGACTAGCCCTAACCCCTTTGCCCTAACCAATATTTCACAAATCAAATAGGACTGCTATAAATACAAAAAATTGTATTTGTCTAATTTTGATTCAATCTTTATTTATCAACCTCAGAAAAAGTACGTAATAAACATCATTTTAGATAATATTTTTAATAAAAAATAGTTTAATAACCTAATTTAAATTTTCAAGTTTGGATTGAATTTTCAAACTTGAAACATGACTAATAGTTAAATAATTTAAAGGTAATAATATATCTAAAAGCCTAAATCAATGACAAATAAATGATTCTCTTAATAGAGGAAATCTAAATTGTGGAACCTCAATAATTTAATTCTTACTGAGGTACAAAACTCTTTAAATTTTGAGAAATAATTGAGAATCAAAAATTGCCTCTAACTCTCCCTACTTACAAACCTCTAAATTAGATTTACTCTTATCAGTGGATACGCTCTGTGTAGGTAAATATTTACGTATTATACTCATTAGCTTATCAGTCACTACAGGTTTAGTGAGAAAATCTGTAGAACCAACTACTTTGGCACGAACTCTATCTAAAAGACCATCACTGCCTGTTAATATAATTATTGGTGTGTTGGAAAATGTAGATGTTCTTCGTAACTGAGTACAAATTTCGTAACCACTAGCAACTGGCATAATCAAATCCAAAAAAATTAGGTCTGGTTTATTTTGAATTAGGGTTGGTAGAGCTTGTACAGCATCTTGAATTTTGACAAACCTCAATCCATTAGAAGTGACAATATCCTCTACCATTTTGCATACTTGAGGGCTATCATCGACGCAAGCTACTAGTGGAGCAATCCGTTTTTTTGGTTGGGTAGTGGTAGAGTTATTATTAACTTCAGTAATTCCTAAAGGCAAGTCGGGTACTTCTATCAATTCGATGATTCCTTTAAGGATATAAGGAAGCAATGAACGGGTCAGTGGCAATACACTTTGCTTCATTTTCATGGCTAAATCTCGTAGAGTGAATTTGCCATTGATTAAATTCACAAAGTTTTTGTAGACAGATGGACTTACCATCTGCTCAAGTTGTTCTGGTCGCCGTAGAATTGGTGCTAAGTCAGGAGAAAAATTTGCTAAACCTGCTTCTGACCAAATTTTCCATGAGTCTTGCATGTGCTTTACAGACATTTCTGAACTTGTGAAGCTCATTGGAGTTTCTAAAATAACTTCTTGGTTGCGATTGCAACTTAGAGAAGCAAAGTTTCCTTGCAAAGCTAGGTCAAATAATAGCTCTGCTATCGTATTTTCCGCAATAGATTGAATCTGTTCCCTCTGAATTTTCTGTTTTTTATAAAATACTTCTATCAGTTTATAGTCCCAGTAATCAATTGATAGGTCTTGTCCACGTAACTGCAACTTATCAACATCAATCTGGGGACAATTCTGGGCGATATGTCTGCGCCAACGTCGGAAGGGATGAGTTCCGCCTGTTGCCCAAACTATCCGTCCCAATCGATAGTAAAAAGTCCATTGACTGCCCTTGGAACTTTTAATATTTAACTTGCCATTGTATTGCAACTGAGTACAAGTTTTAAATTCATTTACTAGGTTATTTGAAATAAGTTCTTGATGGGGCATAGTTTGTTCCTTTTATTAAAAAGTTAGCTATTAAAAACCGATACTAGTAGAACACAGCGTAAATCTACCTACCATCTCAATTAATCAGACAAGTTTCTTAAGTCACTTGTTCAAGGTAGGCAACACTTCTGCTACAGCGTTCTAGCTATATAGCGATTGGCAGATATGTGAATCAGTGCAAATGGATTTGGGATATAGCAGTCTAAATCAAGATTATTAAAAGCAAGGCAGATGTTAAGATAGCAAAACTATTGCTAGCAAAGAATTTATCTAGCATAAAGTTGTATTGGCATTTACTTTTCTGTTAATATTTATGACTAAAGGAGGTTGCCATAGTCGATATCATAGTGTAATAACAGATCATTTTAATAATTTTCATATAGAATCATATCCGTATAAGTTCTGAATTTTTGTTTAAAGAAGTAGAAAGCTGTGCTTTATTTATTGAAATTGACAATAGAGGTTAAAATATTTATTTAAGTTTACTATTCTTAATTATTCTAATTAATGTCAACTTTTCTAGGAATATTTAAAAAAAAAGGCGTGCTACTAAAACAAGTAGCAGCCAGATTAGAAAGTATTTATTTAGAAAATTTCTTCAAGATTGCTTATGGTTTTGATAACTGACAACAGCTGCCCTGAGATTACTTTGGTGTTCTGAAAGTAGCCGATCGCCTTCGTCTTTTTCCAAACCAGTCCAGTGCATCAATAGCGCCAGCTTAACCCATTTACCACTACGTTCTAGTAAAAAACCAGCAGTTTCGCGACTTAAACCTGTGAGGTCTTGCAAAATACGCAAAGCGCGATCGCGTAATTTTTGATTTGTTACTGCTACATCCACCATACGATTGCCATAAACTTTGCCGAGCTTAACCATCACGCCGCTAGAAAGAATATTTAAAGCTAATTTAGTGGCTGTACCAGCTTTCAGGCGAGTTGAGCCGGCGATTATTTCTGGGCCTGTTAATAAGCGAATGTCAATATCGGCATCAAAGCTAACTTGTTCAGCAGGAACACAGGCGATAAAAATAGTTGTAGCTCCTCGCCCACGAGCAGCATGAAGCGCACCGTGCACATAAGGCGTTGTCCCACCAGCAGTAATGCCAACTACGACATCTAATTGGGTAATATGTCGCACTGCGATCGCAGCCTCGCCATCTTCAATGCTGTCTTCCAAATCTTCAGAACTACGTACTAGTGCGCCAGCACCACCAGCAATAATCCCCTGTACCAACTCTGGGGGTGTACAAAAAGTAGGTGGACACTCAGCAGCATCTAACACCCCTAATCTGCCACTTGTACCCGCACCAATATAAAATAGGCGTCCTCCGTGGCGCAAACGCTCTGCGGTGCGCTCAATTGCTTCTGCTAACTGAATTTTCGCCGCTGCAACTGCTGCGACGGCCTTTTGGTCTTCGTCATTAAACAACTCCACCAATTCCAGAGAACTGAGCTGGTCTAAGTTCAGACTATTAGGATTTACCAGCTCAGTTAAAAGATGCCCGCGTTCTTGCAAATTTGTCATTTGTCATTTGTCCTTTGTCATTTGTCTTTTGTTCTAGCCTACGCCGCCCTTTCTTTGGGCATCTATCTATGTCCGTTGTCATTAGTCAGTTAGCGACCAATGGCTAATACTTCGGCTACGCTCAGTACAAGTGACCAATGACTAATGACTAATGACTAATGACTAATGACTACTTACAACAATCCTTCCAATTTGCGACGCATCTTCTCTAATTCAGAATCAGACAATTCTGGTTCTTCTAGCGGCTGTTGATTGAGAGGGAAAGTGTCTTCAACAGTATCCTCCTTCTGGGCATCTTCTTGCCAGTCGGTTTTTTCGACGTTAAGTTCTGGGGGAGTTACAACTAAATTGCTGTTTTCTGGGATGATTTCCCATTCATACCCAGCACTTTCGCAAAATTCCTTGATTTCTTCAGCATCCATCGGCTCTGGTGTGGGTGCGGGGAAATCCTGAGCTTCTAACATCAGGGCAAACCGTGTCGCATCGTCTTCTGACTCGAACATCAGAATTTTATTGCGTAGCTTGCCGCTTTTGGCATCGCCTTCCCGAATCGTGTGAATCCCCTCATTTTCCGTTCGAGCATTAAAAATTAACACAAAAACACGCATTGGTGTAATCATCTGTCCTTTTTAAGGTTTATTCATATTAAAGTTCGAGATTGTGCCTCAAGGAAAGTCACAGGAATAATTTTCACTCTATTCAGATTTTCCTGAAAACGCCAATATTATTCAGCATAAGTATTGGATCGAGAAAATACCGTAACTCAACCAATGGGGTCTTGGGTTTAGTTGGCGTATCCTGGAAATGGCATACTGAACCAATGTGCCAGTTAATGCTTGTGTGTGCCAACGACATCCGGCAATTAATACAGTGAAAGCAAATGACTAAATCTACCAATCAAGATATTCATTCCCCCTCCCCTATCCGCAAACGTTTGTGGTTGCAGGTGTTGAGCCGGGGTAGCATTGCCTTGAGTGGACTTTTACTGTTAGGAGTTATCGTTGGGATTTGGCGGTTGTGGACTTTTGTCCAAACAGAGTTAACACCCTTGGCACAACAAAGTCTAACTACTACACTCAACCGTCCGGTAAAACTAGGAAGAGTCACACAATTTTCATTGACAGCAGTACAGTTTGGGGCTTCAGCTATCCCAGCCACACCCACAGATGCAGACCGGGCCACAGTCGAATCTGTAGAGGTGGGTTTCGATCTGTTACAACTAATTTTTAATCGCCATCTAAAGCTAGATGTAACTTTAGTCAACCCAGATATTTACATTGACCAGGATGACCAAGGACGTTGGATTTCCACTACCATCGCGTCGTCAGGTGAAAGCACTGCAATTAAAACCGATTTGGACTACCTGCGGTTTCGGAATGCCAAGCTGGCCTTAATGCCGGATGAGAGAGTCGAGGGAGATGAGGGGGTAGAGGAGCAGGGGGGCAGAGGAGCAGGGGGGCAAAGGAGCAGGGGAGCAGAGGGGCAGGGGAGCAAGGGAGAAGACCCAAATTCTAATTTAGTCCTGGATAAACGCCCTGCTACCGCTAACAACACTCAGCAATTACCGGTGCTATTTTCTCAACTTAATGGATCTGCTCAACTTTTAGCAAATAACCAGTTGATACGGTTTGAAGTTGGGGGTCAAGCAGATAGTGGTGGCAATATTTCCATTCAGGGAGAGACACGTTCTAAGGTGCTAGCAGGGACTTTCCAGGTGCAAGCACAAGATTTTCTGGCTGAGAATATTACTCGGTTGATTAAGTTACCAGTGAACTTACAAGCGGGTCGAGCCAATGGCGATTTGTTAGTTCGGTTGACACCAGGACAGCAAACTTTATTGTTTGGCAACGCTACTGTGCAAGGGGTAACGCTGCAAATACCCAAAGTCCCGCAACTGTTGAGCAATAGTCAAGGAAACCTGCACTTCCAAGGAACGGAGTTGCAGTTAAATAATGTGACTAGCAACTACGGCAAAATTCCTTTAGTGGCTACGGGAATCATCGACACTCAAGCAGGCTTGAAGTTGGCAGCGCGTGTAAATGCGGTGAGTTTGGCGAATGCCCAGGAGACTCTCAAGGTAAAATTACCTGTAGCGATCGCTGGACAAGTAAAAGCTTCTTTGCAGATTACCGGATCGACAAAAGAGCCAATACTCTCCGGCTCAGTTGCCACAATCCAAACTGCCAGAATTGACAAAGTTGATTTTAATAGCATCAGTAGTAAGTTTGAGCTTGCTACTAGTTCCTCTTTACTTACCTTAAAAGATATTCAAGGTAAAGCCAAAGTTGGTGGTGATATCACGGGCGCTGGTACAATTAGACTTGGTAAAAATCCGCGACTGGATTTAAATTTCGCTGCCAAGAATGTTCCAGGGGATGCGATCGCCAAAGTTTATGAAACAACACCGACCTTTCAAATCGGCAATGTCTCTGGTACAGCTCAACTAACTGGCGCTCCTACCAATGTCCAAACCGTGGTACAGTTTCAAGCTCCCAATGGAACTTACCCCGGAACAGGCGAAGTTGCGATCGCTCCAAATCGTACCGTCTCTTTCCGCAATGTAGCTCTGAATATCAGTGGTGGTACAGTTCGGGCAACTGGTAGTTATGCCAATGAGCGTTGGCAAGCTGTGGCTGTTGCCTCTGGGGTAAAATTAGAACCCTTTGTAGACAAAAGTCAACTGCAAAATGTCTCTTTGGCTGGGGCACAATTCAATGGTCGTCTCATTCTCTCAGGCAGCACAGCACCATTTGAAATTGCTACAATTCGCAGTGATGGTGCAGGAGTTCAAATTGGTGGCGGCACAGTTGCAGTTTCTAATATCCAACTGCAAGACCAAAGTTTCTCGGCTCAACTGGTAGCTAATGGCGTGCGGTTGGGACAAATATTAAAACAGTCTCCCCCAGCTTTAGATAATCCTTTGGCGGGAACGTTCCAAATCGCAGGTAGCAGAGATGATTTCAGTCTGAAAACCTTCCGTGGCAGTGGTGAGGGTCGCCTTGCTATTGATGGCGGTACGGTTACAGCCTCTAATATTCAAGTAGCGAATGGTTTATATCAGGCACAAGTTCAGGCTAAGAATGTGCCTGTGCAAAAGTTGGCAAAAGTACCAAAGCAGTTTCAAGGGGCGTTAACTGGTAAGTTCGATGTAGCGGGTTCTGTTGATTCTTTTAAACCGCAAACTATTCAAGCCAATGGTCAGGCGCGGATAAATGTTGCAGGTGGAACGATTACAGCCTCTAATATCCAAGTGGGTAATGGTGTATACCAGGCGCGAGTTGAGGCAACTAATGTACCTGTGCGGCAGTTGGCAGCAGTACCACCGCAGTTTCGAGGGAAGTTAACTGGTCAAGTAAACGTGGCAGGTTCTGTTGAATCCTTGCAACCGCAAACAATCCAAGCCAACGGTCAGGCGCGGATAAATGTTGCAGGTGGAACGATTACAGCCTCTAATATCCAAGTAGGTAATGGTGTATACCAGGCGCAAGTTGAGGCAACTAATGTACCGTTACAACAGTTAGCAGCAGTACCACCACAGTTTCGAGGGACGTTAACTGGTCAAGCAAACGTGGCGGGTTCTGTTGATTCTTTCCAACCACAAACTATCCAAGCTAACGGTCAGGGACGGCTGGATGTTGCAGGTGGAACGATCGCAGCCTCTAATATCCAAGTGGCTAATGGTCGCTATCAAGCTGTAGTTGATGCTGCTGGTGTGGAATTAAATCGGTTAAATCAGCAATTGCGGGGACAGTTTGGCGGTCAGTTGCAATTAGCCGGTACGCTAGGATCGTCCAAATTAGCTGATGTGCGTGCTGCTGGACAGGTGCAATTATCCCAAGGTATCCCTGGTTTAGAGCAACCCTTGACGGCTGCGATCGCTTGGAGTGGTGAAAGGCTAACTATTGAGCGAGCCACTGCTCCCGGTTTAAGTGTTACTGGTAATATATTAGCCAATGCCAAACAAACAGGGATACCGGAAATTACTGCCTTAAATCTCAATATCCAAGCGCAGAATTACAACTTAAAACAGTTACCAATCAATCTTCCCAATCAAGTTGCTGTGGGGGGGAGAGTAGATTTTAATGGTCAAATCACAGGTAAGTTGCCCTTACCAAATGTAGTAGGGCAAATCAACTTACGAGACTTGGTTGTGCAAGATATTGCTTTTGAGCCGTTGTTAACTGGAAACATCGATTCAGTACAGGGACGTGGGTTGAGTTTGAACTTGGCAGGTAATAGCGATCGCTTGAACTTCAATTTAGATGCCAATAATCGCCCGAAATCTTTCTTAGTCAAATGGCAGCAAGCATCAGCTACAGGTAATGTTCAAGGAAATGATTGGGCGCTGAAAGTTGCCAATTTCCCCTTACAAATATTGAATTTGACTCCGCCACCAATTACTCGATTGGGTGCTGGTAAGATAGCTGGGTTGTTAACTGGGGATGTGCTGTTTAATCAGCAGACATTGGCAACAACGGGAAATTTAGCGATCGCTAATCCCCAAATTGGCCGGGTTAAAGGCGATCGAATAGCTGCTCAATTCCGCTACGGTGACGGTAAAGCTACACTCATTAGTAGTGAATTTCTCAAAGGAAAAAGTAGCTACGCCCTTGTCGGTACTGTGGCTCAAAGCCCCAAAGGGCCTAAATTACAAGGTAAATTGAACGTCAAGCAGGGTGAGATTCAAGATGTTCTAGCTGTAGCCAAGGTATTTGATTTGCAAAATTTGCCTGGTGGTTCGCCAGAAATTTACGGCACCGCAGCGGATCTGACTACCAATCCCCAAGGAGCGCCAAATGAACCCTTATTAACCCAAATCCAACGGTTTTCTGAAATTGAAGCTTTGCTGGCAGAACAGGAAGAACAACGACTTAATTCCACTCCAATACCAGATTTGGCAGATTTAAAGGGGACTTTCAATGGAGAAGTGGCTGTAAATACAGCTACAGCCAATGGATTATCAGTGGATTTTAATTTGAATGGACAAGACTTTGCCTGGGGTAAAAAGGAAGAAAGAAATCGTTTTTATACTGCCGATAGAGTGATTGCCGAAGGTAACTTTGAAAATGGTGTTTTGAGTTTGCGACCATTACGAATCCAGTCTAAAAACAGATTGATTGCCTTTACGGGTAACGTTGGCGGTGATGAACAATCTGGTCAGTTGCGGGTGAATAATTTTCCAGTACAACTATTGAATAATGTTGTCAAACTACCAGTTGGAATCACAGGTAATCTTAACGGTACAGCAGCTTTAGCAGGCAGCATTGCTAATCCCCAAGCTAGAGGGGAATTGCAAATCACCGAAGGAATACTAAATCAGAGCAAAATAGAGTCAGCAACAGCAAGTTTCAGCTATGCCAATGGACGCTTAAACTTTGGTAGTACCGTAGCAGTTGCTGGGCCAAAACCTGTTGATATTACTGGTAGCATTCCTTATAAATTGCCTTTTGCTTCCGTCGCACCAGACAGCGATCAAATCAGTTTGGATATGAAGTTAGAAAACGAGGGATTGGGGCTGTTAAACGCATTGACTAATCAAGTGTTATTTGAGAAAGGTGAAGGAGAAGTAGACCTCAAAGTGCGGGGAACACTGCAAAAACCTCAAGTAGACGGAATTGCTACTGTCAATAATGCCACTTTTTCAGCCCAGGCTTTGCCAGGTAAGCTCAGACGCGTCACAGGTAGAGTGCTGTTTAATTTTGACAGCATCTTAGTAGAAAATCTTCAAGGTAGATTTAGCCGTGGGAAAGTAGAAGCTGCTGGAGAAATTCCCATCTTCAACAATGAGAACGTAACTATCAAAAATCCCCTGACTGTTAATCTCGAGCAGCTAGCGTTGAATCTCAAGGGACTTTACCAAGGAGGCGCTAGTGGCAATTTGCAGATTACTGGTTCTGCCCTTAATCCCATAATTGGCGGTAGAGTAAATTTATTTGATGGTAAAGTATTACTGGCAGAATCTACCGACGCCACGACATCTGCAAATGGTAGTATTGGCGTATCACCCACAAAAGACAATAAGCAAAGCAAATCTGGAATTGGAAATGGGACGGGAAATACTAACGCCAGATTTAATAATTTAGATTTGGAACTAGGTAAAAACGTCCAAATTACCCGTGACCCCTATTCTCAACTTCCGCGCCAGCGGTAATCTCATCGTTAACGGCTTAATCAATCAGCCGATACCCGATGGCACCATCCAGTTAGAAAAAGGAGGGGTAAATTTATTTACTACCCAATTTAACCTTGCTCGTGGCTATAAACACACCGCAACTTTTAGTCCTTCTCAACCCCGCGACCCCAACTTAGATATTCGGCTATTTGCCAAAGTATTAGATGTAACTCAAAGCAATGACTTCAGCCGGGTAAATTCTACAGGTTTATCAGCGTTAGAGAGTGTTCGAGTCGAAGCTACTATCAACGGTTTAGCTAGCAAACTAAATGAAAATCTAGAATTAACAAGTAGTCCGTCACGTAGTCAAACTGAAATTGTTGCTCTTTTAGGAGGTGGATTTGTAGACACCCAAGGGCGTGCAGACAGTACTTTAGGTCTGATTAACATCGCAGGTTCGGCTGTGTTTAACAATTTTCAGTCAGCTTTTAACCAGATTGGGAGTACTTTTGGCTTAAGCGAACTGCGGATATTTCCTACCGTGATATCTGAGAATCCTGAAGCTGGAAGAAGCAATTCAACTTTAGAATTAGCAGCGGAGGCTGGGGTTGACATTTCTTCCAAAATATCTGTTTCCAGTATCAAAATTTTGACAACAAACGACCCCTTCCAATGGGGTATTAATTACCGAATAAACAATGAATTTCGCGTGCGTGCCTCCACTAACTTAACCGATGACAGTCGTGCTGTAGTGGAATATCAAAAGCGGTTTTAAATAAATCTCTTCAATTACGAATTACTTTCTGTTCCCTCTTCTCCTTGCTTCTCAATAGCTTTTCGTACCTGTTTAACATCCAATTCTAATGCTTCCGCAATTTGCTCTATACTTAAACCCAACCTAAGCAGACGGGGTATAGTCTCCAGCTTTGTTTCTTCACGAACCTCCTCTTTTACTTCTTGCTTTGTTTCTTCCTTGACTTCTTGGTAAAATTTAGTTTGTCTCCAATCGGTTAATCCAAACATTGCTTCTAACTCCTGCTGACTTTTGTTTACAAATTTGTAAATAAGCATTCTCTCTACTAATTCTAAGAGATTGCTCCGATTAGCTTCATCCGTTTGTTGTACTTGTTTTATCAAGTTTTTCGCTTGCTGTACGGCTCGATCTTCTGCTGCAACTACTAACTTAATTACGCTTAACCCAATCGAAGATGATGGTACATTATCTAATTCGTCTAAATAAATTATACGAATTTGCTGTGGAGCTAATGATGTTTGGTAAATGAATGGTATACCTGGGTCGAGACTACGTTGAGCAAAAAGTAATACTGCTTGCCAGCGACGTTGAGGTTTATATTGATTGATATATAGGAAAGCTTCTGTAATTATTCGCCAGTATATCTCATCATCTCGCTGAAATTGTACCTCAACAAAATAGATTGTGTCTTCTGGGAATTCAGGTTTGGGTAAGAATAAGCCATCAATGCGACGTGCTAGTTCTTTGATTTCTACTGAGGTAAATTCGTAGTGTAATGCTAAGGCTTGCGATTGTTCTAAAAGTTCAAATAAGACACCTGGAAGAGTTTGGAATAAGGTGTAAAAAATCGTGTCTGTTTTCATGCACTCTCGATATTTGAATATTTTTAGATTATCGGGGCTGAGAAAATATGATTTTTCTAAATTAATTAAATTGTGATATCATCACCTTGCTGATTAATAGCTAATCGCAAAATTGACAATCCTAAAATTATCAAAAATAGCACTAGACCAATCGTGCAAGCATAGCTAATTTCCAAGTTATTGAAAGCTTGCTCATATAAATAGTAAACAATCGTTTTCGAGCTACTGAGTGGGCCTCCTTGAGTCATAATGTAGACTTCTTCAAATACTTTGGTCGCAGAAATAGCCGAAATTACTGCCACTAAGGCTAAATATGGCTTCATTAAAGGTATGGTAATATCCCAATGTTTGCTAATACCATCAGAGCCATCAATGGCAGCAGCTTCGTACACATCAGCGGGAATTGATTGCAACCCCGCTAAATAAATCACCATGTAGTAGCCTAATCCTTTCCATACGGTGACAGCCATGACGCTGGCAAGAGAAATTGGTACAATGCCAAAAATTTTTGCTGGGCTAGTTAGCCAAGGAATACCTTCTGGAAAAAGACCTAAAGCTTTAAATAACTGATTCAGTAATCCGTTTTCTGCATACAGCCATTTCCAAGCTATTCCCGCAACCACCATTGAAATTACTACTGGAGTGTAGTACGCTGCTCTAAACCAATTCATTCCCCGCAGTTTCTGATTTACCAAAATTGCCAGTACTAAGGGAGCGATTACTAAAATTGGTACTACACCTACAAGATATAAAAAAGTGTTTTCCAAAGTTTTCCAAAAAACTGCATCCTTCCAAAGCTTGAGGAAGTTGGCGAAACCTATCCATAGTGGCGGCTGGGCAATGTCTTCATAGTTAGTAAAGCTGAGGTAAAACGCTTGTAGTGCAGGCCAAAAGACAGTTAAGCCTAAAAGAACTAAGGCGGGTAGTAAAAATAAATAAGGGGTAAGCCGCTGTTTGATGAAAATCCAATTTTTAGGTATCAATTGATTCATAAGAATAATAGTTGTTTTTGCTTTTTCAGAACAAGGATTTGGAGATGTGAGTAGATTTAAGCTTCAATATTTTAAAGGCATATATTTGCTTGCGTAAGTATTGGTGTAGCCTCTCGTAGAGAAGTTCGTCGTAGACATCGCTAATTAATAAGTCGGAGATAAACAGTAATGGAAACTCAGCACAATCCGCCAATTGAACATCAAAATGTCCCCATAAACCACCGTGGACTGCATGATTTTTTGTATAGTTCTGACAACGAACACGCCGCCATTGAGGTGAGTATAACTCCTGAACTGGCAAACAATGGTACTGAAATCATTGAGTTTAAGGCTTGGAGTGTAGCTGCTCAGAACGCTAAAATTGCCGGAGTTTATGCAGTATTAGATGCAGAACGTCGCACGCAGTATATTGGCTATTCTCGGAATGTGTTGCTTTCCCTAAACAGCCATCTTCGCCAAAATGGCGAGCAAAAGTGTGCTTTTGTACGCGTGCAAGCATTCAAGTTTCCCAAGCGTCAAGAAATGGAAGATTTGCGAGATGCGTGGATAGCAGAACTCGAAAGTACGCCACCTGGTAATGCAACTGAAAGCGGAATGTGGGCTAGTACGGTAGGCGAAGCGACTAAGGCGGTAATGTCAGAAGCCCAACTTCAAGCCTACGAGGAGAAAAAGCTAAAACTGCGGAAAGCAATGGCTGATACAACCCTTTCTAAAGAGTTAGAAACAATAGATGCGAGTGAAGCCGAACGTCAGCGTCAACTTGAAGCTGCTGTGAAAAACGATGACTGGAGTGTAATTATTGACGCACAGACACAGGAAACTAAGTATTGATTTTTGTCTGCTATCTGACTTTTTGAGTAAGTGGCATGAAAGTTTTGTGAAAGATGAGAGTTAAGATTTTAAAACGCAGAGGGGCGCTGAGGGAAGCGCAAAGGTTCGCACAGAAGTTAATTCTTTGCGTTCCTTTGCGTAACCTTTGCGTTCTTCTGAGTAAAAAAAAGGATATATATGACGAGAAAATTAGATGCTCTGATTAATTCTCTAGAAGGTATAGAAACTATTACCGATTCTAGCCAAGTCGCAAAATTATCCCAGGATTATCACACTTTTAGCCCTGTGTTAGTGTCGAAATTAGAGGGGAAAGTTGGAGATATTGTAGTGCGTCCCGCGAATGAAGCAGAGGTTTTAAAAGTTGCAGCTGCGTGTGCAAAACATCGTATACCTGTAACTGTGCGAGGTGCGGGAACTGGGAACTATGGGCAATGTGTACCGTTGCACGGTGGCGTAATTTTAGATATGACGCGGTTACAAGAGATTCTTTGGGTAAAACCGGGGGTGGCGCGGGTAGAAGCTGGGGTGAAGTTGGCAGCTTTAGATAAAAAAACACGAGAAATCGGCTGGGAAATCCGTATGGCTCCCTCTACGTACCGCACAGCCACAATTGGCGGATTTATTGCTGGGGGAAGTGGCGGTATTGGCTCGATCCAATATGGGTTATTAGCCGATCGCGGTAATATCTTAGCACTGCGAGTAATAACTGTAGAAGATGAACCTCGGGCGATCGCATTACGCGGCGATGATGTCCAAAAGGTAAATCATACTTGGGGAATTAATGGCATCATCACTGAAGTCGAAATTCCTTTAGGGCCAGCTTATCCTTGGGCAGAAGTGATTGTCACCTTTGATGACTTTATGACAGCAGCAAAGTTTGGTCAGGCAATTGGCAATGCTGATGGCATGATTAAGAAGTTAATTTCTGTCTTTGCATCCCCAATTCCCCAATATTTTCACGCACTACAAGAGTATATTCCTCAAGGAAGTCACTCAGTATTTTTGATAATTTCCGAGCCAAGTTTGGAATTCTTACCAGCTTTGGTGCAGCAATACGGCGGACAAATTACATATCAAAAACCAGCCGAGGAAGCAGCTAAAGGTACACATTTAGCGGAATTTAGCTGGAACCACACTACCTTACTTGCCCGGAGTGTAGATACTGGTATTACATACTTACAAAGTCTGTTTCCTAAGGATTGTAGTTTGCAACTAGTAGAGCAGATGTATAATTACTTCGGCGATGAGGTAATGATGCATTTAGAATTTTTTCGGGTGAATGGTGTCGTAGTTCCTAGTGCATTACAACTTGTGCGCTACACCACAGAAGAACGCCTCAATGAAATTATCCGCTATCACGAAGAACAGGGTGTGAGTATTGCCAATCCTCATACATATATTATTGAAGACGGCGGCAGAAGATTTATCGATCCCGAACAGTTAAAATTTAAAGAAATAGTCGATCCTTATGGCTTGATGAACCCCGGTAAAAGCAAGGTTATTCAATTCCAAACTCAAAATTAGCAAACTACAGAAACACATATCAGAAATTTCTCTGTATATTTGTGTAACCTCCCTCTAAAAAGCTAGCTGTTGGGCGTTTATAATTTGTGGTTTGATTTTAACAGCCGTGGGGATAACCCAAAATCCAACATCCCAAAATCGCCCATGATTGAAATTGACGGTTCCTACGGAGAGGGAGGCGGACAAGTTCTTCGCACTTCCTTAAGTCTAGCCGCCATTACCGGCGAACCCATACGAATTACAGGCATTCGCGCTGGACGCAAAAAGCCAGGATTAGCAGCGCAACACTTAACAGCAGTTCGGGCGGCGGCGAGAATTTGTAATGCCCAACTACGAGGTGATGCTTTGGGTTCAATGCTGCTAGAATTCATCCCAGGTAGTGCTGTGCAAGCGGGAATTTATACCTTTGATGTTAGTAAAGCACAACAAGGTGGTTCTGCGGGTGCGATCGCTTTAGTTCTTCAAACAATTCTCTTACCTTTGGCGCTAGCATCTGGCAATTCCCTGGTGACACTAAAGGGTGGAACTCATGTGAACTTTAGCCCGACAGCGACGTATATTGAGCAAGTTTATCTGCCCATACTGCAACGCATGGGTGTAGAAGCCCAAGTCAAGTTAGGCGCTTGGGGATGGTATCCCCAAGGTGGGGGAGAGGTAGAGTTACAGGTGGATGGCGGTGGTAAACTTGGTGGAATCGACTTGCTGGAACGGGGCGATTTACAACAGGTGCGAGGACTAGCAGTGGTGACGGAATTGCCTTCCCATATTCCGCAACGGATGGCGAATCGTGCCGAGAATTTATTACGGGAAGCTCATTTAAAGGTTACTGTACAGACTTTACGAGAAAGAGGTGTGGCACCTGGGGCGGGTATTTTTTTAACTGCTGAGTATCAGAATAGCTTAACTGGCTTTGGTGGATTTGGGCGTTTGCGGTTGTCGGCGGAAACAGTTGCAGAGATTGCTTGTCAGCAATTGCTTGAGTTTCATTACACCGGCGCACCAGTGGATGAACATTTAGCAGATCAGTTATTATTGCCGGCTGCTTTAGCTTTACAAGAAAGTCAGTATCGAGTGGCTGAAGTAAGTAGGCATTTAACAACAAATGCAGCAGTTATTGAACAGTTTGGGCTGGCGCAAATAACAGTAAATGAAGCTGAGAAAATCGTGTCCGTGAGTCCTGTAATTAGTGGATAAGATTAAAGACTAAACACTTTCTTAAGAGCCTTGATTTTTGTAGTATCAATGCCACATTCAAGTTTAGAGATAGGATTTAAGCTTTTCCATTTGCCTTTACTAGCACTGAATATAATATCAGAAAACTTCTTCTTTCTCCCCTGCTCCTCTGCTCCTCTGCACCCCTGCTGCCTCAACGATTTTCTCTTTTCTTAGTGCCATTCGCCTCTATTCCCGTTGACAAAATTATGCGTGGGTGTATAGCAACATAGGAAATGCCTCATTTCTAAGAGTTGAAATGAGGCAAAGGAGCTTATATAAGTAAAAACAGACAACTTGTGATACTTGATCTAGGGGCATTTGCAATCAATCCTGTAAAGTTAGATTTGTTGTAAGAAGAAGCAAATGACAAATTTACAAGGCGATCGCAAGTAGAGTTAGAACTGAGTTTAGTTGTTCTTGATATTTACTATTTAATTCAATATCGAACATAGCCTTTGAATTTACCTCTACTAAAGGTATATATTTAAGTTAAGTCAGTTTGCGATCGCAAATACAAAGTACTGGGAATTGGGCATGGGGTATGAGGCACTAAATACAGAGATATTTTTTGTTGGCTGTGGTTATGCCCAATCAGGTATAGGACTCTTGCATCTAGTAAATTATGCTCTTGCATGAACCTTTGAGCTTTTTGGACAAATGTTTGAACTTTTTGGACGAATGTTTGAACTTTCTGGACGAATGTTTGAACTTTTTGGACAAATGTTTGAACTTTTTGGACGAATGTTTGAACTTTGTGGACGAATGTTTGAACTTTTTGGACGAATGTTTGAACTTTTTGGACAAATGTTTGAACTTTTTGGACAAATGTTTGAACTTTTTGGACGATATGTGGCATCATCTTCACGACTAACCATCTGCCAAGCGCTGAACCTACTTACTTAATATAATTAAACACCATTGAAGTAGCTTCAAGATTCACCGATTTCCTGAACAGTTTGCTCAAGACAGTTGCTACTTCCAATGAAGCCGTAGCAGCCAGCACCCAACCGACACCAGAAACAACAACTCCAGAGTTGGCACAGCTAAGAGAACAGTTAGCACAACAACCAAACTCACCGAATCAAAAAAAAAGCGGTACGTCCCCTTTGCAAATGCAGATTGGTTTGTTTCGTTTGATTCAAGAGCAGCCTACCGCAGTTTTCGTGAGAGTTTCTCCGCCAACCACGAAACTCATTTGCGGGTGAAAAACTTGCCATACAGAATCACTGATTTTGTGGAGTTTGTCAAACAAGCGATCGCACTTTACAAAGCATTAGGTATAGTATCCGAAGATTGCTACCCCGTTCTAGATGCAGTGGTGAAATCGATTGCCGATGAATACGCCCAATTGCAGGAGCGGATTAAAAACTGGCAAACAGTGGCAAAGACACCAGAAATGTTGGCAGAACAGCAAGCGATTTTAGAAGCGCGGAGTAAATTTGCCAATGTCAAAGAAAAGTTTGCTGCCGGAGTCGAGTTTGCAATTACGATCAAAAAGAAAAGTCTCAGCTTGGGTGATATGGGGAATTTTAGCGCAACCGATTAAAACCCGTTTGCTCGTACAGCGTGTCAAACACTTGTGGCTAGCGCCGTTGCAACATTATGGATTGTCTAATGAGAATCGCCCTTGGTAGCTTGAAATATCAATGATATAAAGAAGACAATAAAAATAACCAAAGTAAAAGCTTGCCCCGAAAAGGCAATTTTAATGCTTTGAAAAGTCACAGCATTGGTATCTCACCCTGTATATGACTTTGAATATCCTCTAAAATAAGTGTTTAGAAGCGTAAAGGTCTAATTTCTAGAGGATTTTTTCTAAAAGACAACCACCGATGTAGCCTGTAACTGCACATGACCAATCGAGAGGAATTGATGAAGAACGAATCAACGTTAGCAAGCAATGCCAACGTCAATTTCCTTATCGGTGGAGGTGAAATGGGTGCTAGGATGCGAGAACAGGATTGGTCAAAAACGTCCCTTGGCCCAACACAGCAGTGGCCACAGAGTTTGAAAACTGCGGTGCGAATTATGCTAACTTGCCGTCAACCGATGTTTGTTTGGTGGGGTGAGGAACTGATTAACCTTTACAATGACGCTTATAAGACTATTATCGGCGGCAAACATCCAGAAGCATTAGCACAGCCGGCTTCATACGTGTGGCGGGAAATATGGGATCAGGTTGGGCCTCGCGCCGAATCAGCAATGCTGAAGAATGAGGGTACTTACGATGAAGCGCTACTGCTAATTATGGAGCGCAATGGCTACCCAGAAGAAACCTATTATACTTTTTCATATAGCCCGGTTCCTAATGACCAGGGCGACACAGGTGGGATCATCTGCGCCAACACAGAGGACACGCAGCGGATTATCAGCGAGCGTCAATTGGCACTTTTGCGCGAACTAGCGGCGAGGACAGCAGACGCGCGGACATTCGATGAAGCCTGTAGGCTAAGTGCGAGTTGTCTGGAGAGCAACCCTTACGATCTCCCCTTCGCAATGATTTATCTGGTCGATCCCGATAAGCAGGAAGTTTTTCTGGCTGGAACGTGTCGCATCGAGCCAAACCACGTAGCAGTTCCAGAAACAGTTGCTCTTGATGCTGATGGGGTTTGGCCTTTTGCGGAAGCGATCAAAACGCATCGGCCAAAATTAATTTCTGATTTGGAAGTGTCTTTTAGTAATCTACCCTGTGGTGTTTGGCAGCGATCGCCCCATCAAGCGATCGCAGTACCCATTGCCGCATCCGGTCAAACCGGAAAAGCTGGTATATTAATTGCTGGTTTGAACCCCTTCAGGCTATTCGACGACAATTATCAACGATTCATTGATTTAGTTGCGGCTCAAATTGCAGCCAGCATCGCTAACGCCCAAGCTTACGAGGAAGAACGCAAACGCGCTGAAGCCTTGGCAGAAATCGATCGCGCCAAAACCGTCTTTTTCAGCAACGTCAGCCACGAGTTCCGTACCCCACTGACTCTGATGTTGGGGCCATTAGAGGACACCTTAACTACTTGTGCTACTCTGCTTCCAGCCAAAGAACGAGAGCAGTTAGAAATGGTGCAACGCAACGGACTTCGGCTGCTGAAACTGGTCAACAGCTTGCTAGATTTTTCACGCATTGAAGCCGGAAGAGTTGAAGCATCTTATGAACCCACCAACCTTGCCACCTTCACCGCAGAATTAGCTAGTGTATTTCGTTCCGCAGTAGAACGGGCAGGGATGCAGTTATCAGTTAATTGTCCTGCCCTGCCAGCACCAGTGTATGTAGATCGAGAGATGTGGGAAAAAATTGTTCTTAACCTGCTCTCGAATGCTTTCAAGTTCACGATGGCTGGAGAAATTGCGGTCAGTTTGCAGTGGTTAAACGACCATGTTGAGTTTGCAGTCAAAGACACAGGAATCGGTATTCCAGCCGCAGAAATCCCCCACCTTTTTGAACGATTCCACCGCGTCAAAGGAGCGCAAGGACGAACTTTTGAAGGGTCAGGAATTGGATTATCACTGGTGCAAGAATTGGTGCAAATGCATGGTGGAACAGTTGATGTTACCAGTCTTCTCGGAGCAGGCAGTTGCTTTACCGTGTCAATTCCAACCGGATATGCTCATTTGCCGCCAGACCGGATTAGTGCCCCGCGAACTTTAGCTTCAACTGCATTAGGTGCAACACCTTATTTAGAAGAAGCCCTGCGATGGCTACCTGGGCAAGGGAATAGGGAACAGGCAATAGGCAATAGGGAACAGGCAATAGGCAATAGGGAACAGGGAACAGGGAATAGGGAAGAATCTTACCTATCACCTCTCACCTATCACCTGTCACCCTCTCCTGCTCGGATTCTCTTGGCCGATGACAACGCAGATATGCGCGATTATGTTAAGCGGCTATTAAGTCAGCAATATGAAGTGGAATCAGTGCCGGATGGTTTAGCTGCTTTGGATTCGGCTCGTGGACGTGTCCCAGATTTAGTACTGACAGATGTGATGATGCCTGGATTAGATGGCTTTGGACTGCTGCAAGCATTACGAGCCGATCCGCTGACGCAAAAAGTTCCCATCATTCTGTTGTCAGCACGGGCGGGGGAAGAGGCACGGGTCGAAGGCTTAGAAGCGGGAGCTGATGATTATCTGATTAAACCTTTCTCTGCCCGTGAATTGTTGGCGCGAGTAGAGGCAGCTTTAAAAATGGCTCGTCTCCGCCAAGAGGCAATGGAACGCGAGCAAGGGTTGCGAATTGAAGCTGAGGTTGCCAAAGCACACCTAGAAACTGTCATCGCTGGCATTCAAGACCAGTTCTTTGTATTGGATCGAGAGTGGCGTTATAGCTTTGTCAATCAACAGGTAGCAGAAGTTGTTGGCATCCCCAAGGAAGAGTTGCTAGGTAAGATCGTTTGGGAAGTATTTCCCGATGTGGTTAAAAGCAAGTTTGATACTGAGGTTCATCGGGCGATCGCCCAAAACACTGTTGTTCAGTTTGAATACTTTTATCCAGCTTGGCAGCGCTGGTTTGAGAACCGCGTCTACCCATTTGCAGAAGGGGTAAGCATTTTTGTTACAGACATTAGCGATCGCAAACAAGCAGAGAAAGCCCTTCAAGAAAGCGAAGAAAAGTTCCGCAACATGGCTGATAATGCCCCCTTCATGGTTTGGGTGACAGACACCAATAGCTACTGCACCTATCTCAGTCAAAGCTGGTACGATTTTACAGGTCAGAGCGAGGAAATGGGTTTGGGATTTGGCTGGTTAAATGCTGTGCATCCAGAGGACTATAATGATGTCAGGAATATTTTTCTAGAAGCTAGTAGCAGTTACTCGGCTTTTCGTTTGGAGTACCGCTTGCGGCGCAAAGATGGCAAATATCGCTCTTGCATCGATGCCGCGAATCCGTGGTTTGGAGTGGACGGTGAGTTTAAAGGTTACATCGGCTCAGTCATTGACATTACCGAACGCAAAGTTGCAGAAGCCGAACGCGATCGCCTCTTAGAACTTGAGCAAGCTGCTAGAACTGAAGCCGAAAGAGCCAACCGGATTAAAGATGAGTTTCTGGCGGTACTTTCCCATGAATTGCGATCGCCTCTGAATCCGATTCTTGGTTGGGCGAGACTCTTGCAGACTCGTGAGTTTGACACAGCAGCCATCAAGAAAGCGATCGCAACTATCGAGCGGAATGCTCAATTACAAGCTCAACTAATTGAAGATTTGCTCGATGTCTCTCGGATCTTACAAGGCAAGCTCAACCTGAAGATGTTACCTGTCAACCTAGTACCGGTGATTGAGGCGGGATTGGAAACAGTCCGTTTGGCAGCAGAAGCTAAAAATATTCAAATTCAGACGATGCTGGATGCTTCTTTTGGGCAAGTTTTAGGTGATTCTGGTCGTTTACAACAAGTTATTTGGAATCTCTTATCGAATGCCGTTAAATTCACTCCGGAAGGAGGAAAAATTGATATTCAACTAGAGTACGTTGACGCTGAAGCTCAGATTACCGTCAGCGACACAGGTAAGGGAATCAGCCCTGAGTTTCTGCCTTATGTGTTTGAATATTTTCGTCAGGCTGATGGCACGACAACCCGAAAATTTGGTGGATTGGGGTTAGGGTTAGCAATTGTGCGTCATTTGACCGAATTACATGGCGGCACGATTCAAGCAGAAAGTTTAGGTGAGGGGCAAGGAGCTATTTTCCGAGTCCGGCTACCACTAATTAAAAAAGATTTAACTCCAAAACCAAATATAGATGTTGCTGCATTAAATCCTTCTCTTCCCACTGAAATCCTGGCAGGCATCCAAATCTTAGTTGTAGATGATGACGATGATACCCGTGACTTCCACACATTTGTACTAGAACAGGCTGGAGCAATGGTGACAGCAGTGACATCAGCAAAAGAAGCATTACAAGTTTTGGCAGAGTCAGAATCAGATATGCTGCTCAGTGATATTGGAATGCCAGAGATGGATGGCTATATGCTAATGCGCCAAGTCAGAGCATTGCAGGCAAACCAAGCCAAACAAATTCCGGCGATCGCTTTAACTGCTTATGCTGGAGAAATCAATCAGCAACAAGCACTTGAATCAGGGTTTCAAAAGCATCTGTCTAAACCCGTCGAACCAGAGGAATTAATCAAGGAAATTGCAACTCTAATTGGTATAAGTGGACATATCTAAGTATAGTGGAGCCAATTTCAAAGTCACTCTCCCACTCCCAATATTGGGAGAGGGATTTAAGATGAGAGCTTTTGATTCATGGCTTAATTTAACGTGAGTTCGATGAACCTCTCCCGGACAACCTCCCTCTCCCACAGAGAAAGGGAGGAGCAACGAGAAATTAGGGTTTTGGCTCTGCTCTCCGTGTCCAAGAGGGGTTGAGGGAGAGGTCAAAAAAGGGCTTGTCGAACTCACGTTAATTTATTAACTTGTTTCAAATGCTTTGTTGTTTATTGAGGTCTATTCATTCTTCAAAAAGATATATTTACTCTGAATTAATCTAGATAAACGCTGTTACTAATCTGGCTAATTTTACCTTTACTTTGTAACTTAAATTGTTAATATAACTCCTGGTTCTGTTGCTTGATTGTACAAAACACATCGGCAATTACTTGGATTTATAGTATAAATTTTGGCATATATTGCAAAGTCATACCAAGCGGGAAAAATGATTGCGACAGATGGAAAACTGAAACATTTATTCAATGGATGTTTCACAATCCAAAATCGTTCGACTGAGCGACTTGCCTTGAGTTTCGACACTTCGACTGCGCTCAGTGCATCGCTGCGCGGTAATCGAGCGACTTGTACTGAGTTTCGACTGCGCTCAACTACCGCGTAGTCGAAGTAAGTCGAGATTCAACTACCGCGAAGTTGAAAGCAGCCGAAGTCTAAAATCTAAAATCCAAAATAGTATCACTTACTCAGCTAAATTATGCAGTTTACTTAACTCATCAAATCTTCATATTTTTGAAGTGTAGTTTATCTTTTGCAGTAAAAATAATGGGAATAATAGAATAAATCGGATTGAGTAAATTATTTTGCTATGAGCCAAATATGTCCTATCTCCAAAACCTGTGCTTGTCGCAATGTTGCACGCTGCCGGAATAAGGAGGCAGGTAGGCTATTTCTCTGGTTTCCCGTTTCACATACCCTGATAAAAGTCACCTCCTACCTACAGCAGTTTGCGCTTAAGTATGAACTGATGCACGAGCGGCCAGGTTTGAGTTTAGAGTGTAGACCCGGACAGTCCCTAGAAATTGCCCATAACTTGGCCAAACTACTTGCACCAAGAGAATTAAAAGAGACGCAAGTCCTTTTCATGCAAGGCACTTTCCAACCTCAACTCCATGATTTTAGTGACATAGCCTCATTACAACGCTTCATTAAGTTAAACCAATCCGATTGGTTGATTGATATGCTGGCAACAGAACGATTCACCAGTTACTTTCAACCAATTGTTTCAATTAACGATACATCGCAAATTTTTGGATATGAATCGCTCTTGCGCGGTCTAGATGAAGAAGGCAATTTAGTACTACCGACATCCATTCTGGAGTTAGCAACTGAAGCCGGACTTCTACCACAACTCGACCAAGTTGCTCGCCTCAGCACAATCACTCAATTCAGCCGCCATCAAGTGAATGGGCACATCTTCATCAATTTTGCACCAACTTCACTTTATGACCCAGCTTTTTGCCTACGTAGTACGGTAAAGGCCATTGATACTGCCGGAATTTCCCACGATCGCGTTGTTTTTGAAGTCGTGGAGTCAGACAATCCTCAAGATTTAGCTCACCTCAAAGCAGTGCTTCAATACTACCGGAATGCTGGGTTTTTAATTGCTCTTGACGATCTTGGTTCTGGTTATTCCAGCCTAAACTTGCTGCATCAGTTACGTCCAGATTTTATCAAGCTGGACATGGAGTTAATTCGAGATGTGCATCAAGACCTTTACAAAGCTTCGATTACCGAGAAGCTTCTAGAGATTACTCAAAAGTTAAATATTCAAACCGTTGCTGAAGGAATTGAGTGCATTGAAGAACTGAACTGGCTGCGAGAACGAGGTGCAAATTTTGCTCAAGGCTATTTGATTGCTAAACCTAGTGCAGCGCCTGTGACTACAACTCCTTACTTTGAGCAAATTGCATCATTAACTGTAGCATCGGCACATTCTCAGCAGGTTGAGCAGCGTGTCCAACACCAAAGCGAGTCTGAGCGAATTGTTGCGGCTGTAACGCAGCGCATTCGCCAATCGTTGGAGTTAGACGAGATTTTGCAAATCACGGTAGCCGAAGTGCGACAACTGTTTGAGGCAGATCGAGTGGTGATTTATCAGTTTAAGCCAGACTGGAGTGGATTAGTCGCTGTAGAATCCTTAGCAGAAGGGTGTATGTCGATTTTGAGATTTCACGTCATGGATACCTGCTTTCAATCCACGCGTGCAGCTTACTATCAACAAGGTAACACCAGAGCGATCGAAGACATTGAAACTGCGGAATTATCACCGTGCCATGTTGACCTCCTGAGAAGTCTGCAAATCCGGGCAAACCTTGTCGTACCAATTTTGCAGCAAGGGCGTTTGTGGGGACTATTGATTGCTCACCAATGCCGTCATTCCAGACAATGGCAGCAATCGGAGATTAACTTGTTTAACCAGTTAGCAGGTCAAACTGCGATCGCTATTCAGCAATCAGAACTTTACCACCAATTACAACAAGCAAACCAAGAATTACAGCGCCTTGCCTGTTCCGATGGTCTAACCCAAGTGGCAAATCGCCGCTGCTTTGATGACACATTAAACACCCAGTGGCAATGGTTGGCACGAGAGCAAAGTTCGCTATCTTTGATTTTGTGTGATGTTGATTACTTTAAGCTTTACAACGATACGCATGGACATCTGGCAGGAGATGATGCACTTAGACAGGTTGCTAAGGCAATCTCTCAGACAGTTAAACATCCCGCTGATTTAGTGGCTCGTTATGGCGGAGAAGAGTTTGCAGTTATTTTGCCGAATACTGATATTGAAGGGGCCATTGCAGTTGCAAAAGATATTCAGATCAATCTTAGTGCATTACAAATGCCTCATCCCCATTCTCAGGTCAGTAAATTCATTACCCTAAGTCTTGGTGTGGCAACCATCACTCCTCATAGCCAATTATCTCCTGCAACCTTAATTGCTGCTGCTGACCAAGGACTTTACCAGGCAAAAGCACAAGGGAGAAATTGTGTGGTGCAGATGGATTGTGAGAACGCTGATATTAAATAAGCTGATACCCTTGTGAGTTGTTCAGACAAAAATAATCATTTTAGCCATACTGTTAGAAAATAAAGCTCCAAACTTACTTTTGGTCTATTGTTTAAAAGTTGCCTGAGATTTTTCTTTGACCAAAGTGATGGCAGAATGTTAAGTAGAGCGGCATAAATAATTACAAGTTTACAGTGAAAACTTTAGCAATCAAGTGAGGGCTAAAGTTTTTACTACAAACTAATCTCAAGATTTTTTACATTATTTAATTTACTTCGTTTTATTCTCACTTACTTAAAATAGGTGAATATAAAACGAAAAGTGAACGTGTGAATAAAACATTAATGGCTTGACAAGTTGTGATTATATGAAATAATAATCATCTATGTATATAAAAGATTGATGTTCTCAATAGATTTGGATATACAAATGTTAAATTCATTTAGTTTTATATTCATATATGAATGTATTAATTATTTTGGCTGAAGTCAGCCTGATAATCTTTGTTTTTTTATTACTAAACTGGATTTTCAGCAAATTATTCAAGCTATTTACTAAAACCTTTATACCTAATAGCGACAATAGAAGTATCAAAACCCTCCGCCGAAATATCACAGGGTTATTGTTACTTGCTTGCGTGGTGTCGTGCATTTTGATTGTGGGTGCTAATAGTTATCTAGTTTATCGGGGCGAAAACCTTCAGCAATACACACTCTTGTTGATTGAGCTTATTCCATCAGGATTTTGGGTGACACTAGGAATTGGTATAGCTCAGAGTATTGGCACTTTGATTTTAGCGGCGATCGCTCTGAAATTTATTAAATATTGGCTGAAGGTAGCCAGCACTCGCGCCAAGAACTTAGAAAAAAATACTGCTGACGATGAAAGTATTGATGCTTTCTTTAAGGCCTTCTATGACAGAATCAGCGGTGGAATCTGGCTTTGGGCTACCATCTTGTGTGCCCAGTTTCTCAAATTACCAACTACGGTTTCGGAATATTTGTATATCGCCCTGCGAATCTATCTAATCATTGCCGTCGGGTTGCTTATACTCAAAGCAGTCGCTGCGATCGTTGATAGCTTAGATGCTCTCAGCATCAGATACTCAAATCCTGATAACCTGCTAAGATTCTACGATCGCCTCCGACACCTAATACCCTTTTTAAAGCGCTGCTTGGAATTTGTGATTTATGTCTGCATGGCAACATTGGTGATTCAGCAGGTGCAGTTAATTGCCAATGTCGCAACTTTTGGCCCGCGAATTATCAAGATAATCGGTATCATCTTCATTAGTCGCGTGTTGTTTGAGGTAGTTTACTTACTTATTGAAGAGGTGCTGTTCAAAGAGCAGAATCTAACTGATATTCAAAGAAGTAGACGCCTAACGCTCGTTCCTCTGTTTCGTAGTTTCTTACAATACTTAATTTACTTTGGTGCTACAGTTTTCATTCTCTATGCCCTGAGTATCGATCCAACTCCCATACTTGCGGGTGCTGGTATTGTCGGCATCGCTGTAGGTTTAGGGGCACAAACACTAATTAACGATATTGTCTGCGGCTTCTTTATTCTATTTGAAAACTACTACTTAGTAGGTGACTATATTGAAGCTGGAAAAGTCGAAGAGAAAGTTGTCGAAGGTATTGTCGAGGCGATTGAACTCAGAACCACTCGTGTCAGACATCCTAATGGTCAATTGCAGATTATTCGCAATGGCGATATTGGCTCAATTACTAATTACTCCAAACAGTATATCTTTGCAGTAGTAGAAGTTGGCGTGCCTTATGATTCTAACTTAGCGCACGTGTACAAAGTCATTGAGGAAGTGGGACAGCAGTTAAAAGCAGACTATCCAGATGTACTCGAAGGCACACAGATAGATGGAGTCGAAAGTCTGGGAGAGTCTAACTTGTTGCTGCGGACTTTAACGAAAGTAAAGCCAGGAAAACATCTTCAGATTCAGCGCGTTCTTCGGAAGATTTTTACGAATGCACTGCTGCGGGAAGGAATTACAATTCCCGTGCGCGCTGAAAGTGCTGAAGGTTAATTTGGCTCTTTTTTTCTACATTAGATTAGGCGGATTTCTAGTCATTAATATGATATAGAAAATAAATTTTAAGCTTAGTTAAAACGTGTTGATTTATACAAAAAATCAGTAGTGACTGTTATAGGCTTGAAAAGCCCTTTACTTTTATACTTTGGCGAAACTTCACCGCCAAAAAAGCACCAGAACGATAGGAAATTACCTATTACCAAATGCGATTGATAGTTATCAAATGCAAATCCGGTTAAGTTGAACAGATTCTTGTCAGCAGAATAGGTGATTTTCTACGCTCTGGTTATTTCTTTTAATTATTTTAGCTCAATGCCTTTAAGCGATATCAATGCTATCTTAAATGCTTTGGCAGTTTGTGTACTTGCCAAAGATGTTATGAACAAAATTTGGTTGTAATTTGCTCAAATTAGCCCCAATACTTGTCGGGTTTTAGGGAAAAGGGGAAGGTGGGGCCCCAAGAAGGGGATAAGGGGCGGGGGAAAAGGGAAAGAAAAAACCTTTAACCCAACCCCAGTAACCTTTTCCCCAAACCAAATTCTGAGTTCAAAATGCACAAAGCGAGTAGTATTGAAATTAGCCCCTTCATTTATTGATTAGGCAAAAAAGTTCTGTTAGCAGTGACGCGGCGTTTAACCCATTCCCAGTTCTGAGTAAAGATGTTAGATTCCCAACTTCTTTACTCAGCACTACTACCCCAGTCTCTAGTCTCTAGTCTCCATCAGTCTAACCAATTAATTTCTGCCAACTAGCAGGGCCGATAATTCCATCGGCATCTAAACCATTTTGCTTTTGAAAGTTTTTAACTACAATCTCTGTTTGCGGCCCGTAGACACCATCATTATCCACACCTAAACGGTATTGCAAGTATTTGACAACTGCATTACCAGCATGGTTTGGTCTAAGTATTCGTTTTGCCAAAATTTGATTTATGGCACTCCATGTAGCTTCGTCAGCAACTCCAGTCGACTGAACCCCAACAATAGTCTGAAATTTTTCTACAGCAGATTTGGTGTTAGCCCCTGTGAAGCCATCTTCCACTAATGTCTTACCATTTTTATCAGTTATTTTTAGTCGATTTAAGGCTTTTTGCAGTCTGAGAATCGTAGTATCTACATTGTCTTCTTCATCTGGTACAGGGTTAACAGGAACACTTGCCACTTTACCAGTTAAGCCTTTGACAATTGCATTAGCCATTGCTTCAGGATTAAAAAGATTCATATCTTTTTGCGAATCGATGAAGCAACCTTCTACCAAGATAGCAGGCATATCTGTATTTTTGAGAACAAACAAGTGGGAACCACTCTTAACGCCACGATTAAAAAATCCTAACTTGACGATTTCATCTAATACAGGTTTAGCGATTTTTCTACCTGTATCGCTAGTTGCAAATACTTCTGTGCCATTAGCTTGTCCGTTAAAAGAGTTAAAATGAATCGAGACGTAAATATCTACTTTACTCGCATTAGCTGTAGAACATCTTTTTGAGAGTGATTCGCGGACTGTACTAGCACTACTTGGTTTACATACTACGACTTCATTTCCTAAAGCTCTTAATTTGGCTATAACTCTATTACCGACATCTAAAGTTAAATTATCCTCGAATTTAATTCCTCTAGCTCCTGTATCTGGTGGACAATTGTGCCCGCTATCGATTCCGAATTTCATTATTTCATCCTCAATTTAATTGTTTTTACACTAATTCAAAACTTTTCTAATTATATAGACAAAGTTTTGTTAATAACTTTGTGAAAATACTTGTTAGCAATGGCTGCATTATTTTCAGCATTCCTACGCTATTAAACCAAATAAGTTTTTGTGCGAACCTGAGCAGTAACTTTGATTTGGTAAAATCCATTAATTACAAGCTATATTGTAACCAAAAACACAACTATTATAAGTTATCAATATCGAGAATAACCAGTAAAATTTTGCAATAAATTGAAATCTAGTAATTGCCTCCATTTTTTAGATAATAACGCTTTGTAAAACTGGAAAGCCATGACAAATGTACTTAGTTAGATGCCCAAATCCCAAAACCGAACGCACCCCTTGATGTGCATCTGGGTTTATAAGGCCGTAAACCTTTGACAGACTCTACCCTTGGCTTCTTGTTAACCCTGAGCAGCTTAACACATAATGCTTTACAGTATTAATGAATACGCCATCGCTTCTAGTAGTTCACCAAGGAAACTTGGCGGGGTAAAGGGTAAGGGGTAAAGGGAAAAGGTTTTAATTCCTTCCCCTTTCCCCTTTACCCTTTTCCCAGTCCAAACATAGCAATTTTGGGTTGGCAGACTACTAGACACACCTGTGCGAGATTAACAAACTAAACTGCTCAAGAAACGAGGCTCAACATGGGATCTTTAAATTTTGTGAAGCTACTGGAGAATTCCATCAATGAACCCGGCTTAGGGTGGACTCTTTGTTTTATAGGGGAAGATCAATCTAGCAAACTTGCAGAACTCACGCAAGAATTGAGAGGGGAATTTTCTGCAACAGGCGATGGAAAAGAGATTTTATCTGGTTTTTCCTATTGGGGAATCGGCCCAACCATCGCCTGGGATCGTGCTTGCAACGATCGCTTCTATCTCGTAATGAAAGAGAGTATAGAATCTTTTAGATATCGATGGAATGAAATTAATACAAATAATATCAAAGATCAAAAATATCATTATGTAAGTTTAGGCGTAGGCACCGGTGAAAAAGACCAACACATTTTAAGTTTATTGATTAACGCAAATCCCGATTTACTCTACTTTCCAGTTGATATGAGTTCGGAAATGTTAAGGCTAGGTGTGCAACAAGCAACGAGAGGATCGCAATTGCAAGGTAGCCATGTATTGCCAATTCAAGTTGACTTCTCAATTGAGAGAAATGTTGACGAGTTACGAAAACTACTAGATAGAGTTATCAATAACAGTCCGGTGCTATTTTCGCTTTTGGGGAACACATTAGCTAACTTTCAGCAAGACACAGAACTTTTGCAAACTATTTCTAAACTAATGCGACCTGAAGATAGACTACTCCTAGAAGTAGCTACCACCGAAGAATTAAGCGAAGAAGCGGCACAAAATGCAGCCAAAGAATACGCAAAAACTAAATCGTTTAAAGAGTTTGTCACCAGTGCGTTGCTGCAAAATACTGATTTACATATCGACTTAAATAGTGTGTTTTTTGAAGGTACTGTAGAAGCCGATCGAGGAATTTTAATAAAAATATTGTATCGCAATCTAACTAAAAACAAAATTGAAGTAATGTTACCCGATCGGTCAGTAATGAATTTTGAAGACCAGGATACGATTCGTTTATATCTGAGTCGGAAATATGCTTCTAATGGCATCCAGAAAACTATATCAGATTGCAACCTGGTGCTTGTCGCTCGGCTACACACAGTATTGGAACCGCGTTTAAAAAATGGATTTGGCATGGATTTAATCTTAATTGCCCCTGACTCTTCAGGAATTAACAATAATCCTTCTGTAGCAAATGATATATGGTCTAAAAGGTAAGATGTGATATGAGTATGAAAAACCTAGTGAGTTTTATCACGTTTTTCCCTCTACTTCTGGGATTTATTTTAGCCGCCGTCTGGTGGACTAGAGATGAAAAAAATTTGGAACCAATACTAACAGGGTCTGGGATTATTAGCCACAATTACCGGGATTTTTGGCGAACGATGGGCATCAGCTAACGAAAAGAGGATAGAATTTCTGCGTGCCTTACTGAATGAGTGCAGATCGAATGACGTAATTTTATCTGATGAACGATTTAATCCAAACTCACACAAGCCAGGACGACCGATAGTTTTTCCGCGATTAATTATATCAGTTACCGAAACAGCGATCGCATCTAATGTCTTTGCAGAACGTCAAGATAGAGAGTTATTTTCGCTTATACATCAATGGCGACATACTGCCAATGAGTTTAACCGGAGATTAGATATTACCGAGTTGCGTACATTCACAAACTTGTCAGCACAAGAAATTCGTTTGCTATACGAAGCGCTACAACAGTCAAAAGAGTTCAATGATGCACTGAATTTAACTCAACATATTACAACTTTTTTGCAATCAAAATATCCTAAAGGTAGTAGTGATAGTGAAGTCCTCATCCCTTCAAGGAACTACTGACCGGAATCTGTGGGTAGATATTTAACAATCAGCCTGAAAGCACGTTTAAAATTTAAGTAAAGAAATATTTCGTAGCTTACAGGCATGAAACGCATCGTCTTGATTGCTGGGTTTGAATCATTCAACGCTGACTTGTACAGAAAAGCAGCCTTTTTGGCTAACTCTCGCTGTCCTGAGTTGGATATTCGGGTATTTAGCGATCGCGATCTTACAACCAAACGCGCCGAGGTAGAAACAGCACTTGATGGCGCTGATGTGTTTTTCGGTAGCCTACTATTTGATTATGACCAAGTTGTGTGGTTGCGCGATCGCATTTCCCAAATTCCCATTCGCCTAGTTTTCGAGTCAGCCTTGGAATTGATAAGTTTAACCAAGTTGGGCGACTTTGCCATTGGCGACAAACCCAAAGGAATGCCCAAACCAGTTAAATTTATCCTCGACAAATTTAGCAATGGACGAGAAGAAGACAAACTTGCTGGTTACATCAGCTTCTTAAAAATTGGCCCCAAACTACTGAAATATGTTCCAGTACAAAAAGTCCAAGACTTACGCAACTGGTTAATTATCTACGGTTACTGGAATGCTGGCGGCCCAGAAAACGTCGCTTCATTATTCTGGACACTGGCAGAAAAATATTTAAATTTAAAAGTCGGCGACATTCCCCCGCTAGTCGAAACCCCCAACATCGGATTACTCCACCCCGACTATCCAGGGTTTTTTGAATCCCCCCGCGAATATTTGGAATGGTATGAAACCCATTGTAGAGACGCGATTCATCGCGTCTATTCTACAGACGCGATAAATCGCGTCTCTACAAAACCCATTATCGGAATTCTCCTCTACCGCAAACACGTCATCACCAAACAACCCTACATTCCCCAACTAATTCGCAGTTTTGAATCAGCTGGGTTAACTCCTTTACCCATCTTCATCAACGGCGTAGAAGGACACGTGGCGGTACGAGATTTGATGACAACCGACTATGAAATTCAGCAACGACAACTAGGTAACATAGAGACTCCCTCACTTTCTAATGAAGCAGTAAAAGTAGATGCGATCGTTTCCACAATTGGCTTTCCTTTGGTAGGTGGCCCGGCTGGTTCAATGGAAGCTGGCCGTCAGGTGGAAGTAGCAAAACGCATCCTCACTGCTAAGAATGTACCTTATATTGTTGCTGCACCACTATTAATTCAAGATATTTACTCGTGGACGCGCCAAGGTATCGGCGGATTGCAAAGTGTCGTGTTGTATGCTTTACCAGAATTAGATGGCGCTATTGATACCGTTCCCCTTGGTGGTTTAGTAGGTGAAAATATTTATCTGGTTCCCGAACGGATGCAGCGATTAATCGATAGGGTTAAAAGTTGGGTAGCTTTGCGGCAAAAACCTGCATCTGAACGCAAGATTGCCATTATATTATATGGCTTTCCTCCTGGTTATGGTGCTGTAGGCACAGCTGCATTATTAAATGTGCCGCGTAGTTTGCTGAAGTTTCTCCACGCACTCAAAAAACAAGGTTACACCGTGGGAGATTTACCTGATGATGGCGAAGAATTGATTCGCCGGGTGAAAGAGGCGGATGAATCTTTAGATGATACAAAAAATATTCCTGCGTCCGTTAGCACCCGTACCCTAGAAAAATGGTTGGGATATCTGCAAACTTCCCGCATCGAAAAACAATGGAAATCTCTGACGGGGACTGGTATAAAAACCTATGGCGATGAATTTCAAATTGGCGGTGTGCAATTAGGAAATGTATGGATAGGTGTACAGCCACCATTAGGGATACAAGGCGATCCCATGCGCTTAATGTTTGAACGAGATTTAACGCCCCATCCCCAATATGCAGCTTATTATAAATGGCTGCAAAATGAGTTTCAAGCTGATGCTATAGTTCACTTTGGGATGCATGGGACGGTGGAATGGTTGCCTGGTTCTCCTTTGGGTAATACGGGTTATTCTTGGTCGGATATTCTGTTAGGAAATTTGCCTAATCTATATATATATGCGGCGAACAATCCGTCTGAGTCAATGTTGGCAAAACGTCGCGGTTATGGTGTGTTAATTTCTCATAATGTACCGCCTTATGGGCGTGCAGGTTTGTATAAGGAATTGGTGGCGTTGCGAGATTTGATTTCGGAGTATCGCGAAGATCCACAAAAGAATTATGTTTTGAAGGAAGGGATTTGTAAAAAAATTGTGGACTCTGGTTTAGATGCAGATTGTCCCTTTGAGGATGCTAAACGGTTGGGAATTGCGTTTACTCCTGAAAATGTGCGGATGTTTAGCAATCATGCTTTTGATGATTATTTGGTGGAGTTGTACGAATATTTACAAGTTTTAGAAAATCGGTTGTTTTCTTCTGGGTTGCATACGTTGGGAGAAGCACCGAATGAGGAAGAATTAGGATCGTATTTGGAAGCTTATTTTGGAGAGGATGAAGGAGAAAAAGAAGAAGAAAAACTAATCAAAGACTTGTTGATGCAATCTACGGATGAGTTAACAAACTTGTTAAGGGGGTTGAATGGAGAGTATATTCCGCCTGCGCCTGGTGGTGATTTGTTGCGAGATGGCGCTGGTGTGTTACCGACTGGGAGAAATATTCATGCTTTAGATCCTTATCGGATGCCTTCACCTGCTGCTTATGAACGGGGACGGGAAATTGCTCAAAAAATTATCGCCCAGCATTTGGATGAACATGGGAAATATCCGGAAACGGTGGCGGTGATGTTATGGGGATTGGATGCAATTAAAACTAAAGGTGAATCTTTGGGAATTCTGTTGGAATTGGTAGGGGCTGAACCTGTTAAGGAAGGAACTGGCAGAATTGTTCGTTATGAATTGAAGCCGTTGGCGGAAGTTGGACATCCCCGCATTGATGTGTTGGGTAATTTGTCTGGGATTTTTCGGGATAGTTTTGTAAATATTATCGAATTGTTGGATGATTTATTTCAACGGGCGGCTGATGTTGATGAACCGGACGATCAAAATTTTATTAGGAAACACGCTTTAGCTTTAAAAGCCCAAGGTGTGGAAAATGCATCGGCGAGATTGTTTTCTAATCCAACGGGTGATTTTGGTTCTTTAGTGAACGATCGCGTGGTTGATGGTAACTGGGAATCTGGCGAGGAGTTGGGGAATACTTGGCAAAGTCGCAATGTATTTAGCTACGGGAGAGAAGATAAAGGTCAAGCTAGACCGGAAGTTTTGAATACTTTGTTAAAAACTAGCGATCGCATTGTTCAAGAAATCGATTCGGTAGAATATGGTTTAACTGATATTCAAGAATATTACGCCAATACCGGCGGTTTGAAAAAGGCAGCAGAAAAACAAGGCGGTAAGAAGGTTACAACCAGTTTTGTAGAAAGTTTCTCGAAGGATACTACACCCCGCAAGTTAGATGATTTGCTCAGAATGGAGTATCGCACTAAGTTGGTAAATCCCAAATGGGCGCAAGCGATGGCGAATCAAGGTTCTGGTGGTGCGTTTGAAATTTCCCAACGGATGACGGCGTTGATTGGTTGGGGTGGTACTGCCGATTTTAGCGATGATTGGGTTTACGACCAAGCGGCAGATACTTATGCCTTAGACGCAGAGATGGCGGAGAAATTACGCAAGGCAAATCCTGAAGCTTTTCGCAATATTTTAGGCAGAATGTTGGAGGCGCATGGGCGGGGTTTCTGGGAAGCTGATGATGATAAGTTAGATAAGTTGCGGCAATTGTATGAGTTGACAGATGAGGAATTGGAAGGGGTTGTGGTTTAATTCAGTATTTATACTGGATTAATATCTAAATTATCTAAATAGAATAATTAAACCAATTTATATGCAGAATACCTTCTTAAAAATAGGCTGTTTCTGTATATATTTTTGGATGACAACAAATATTATTCATAATGATGGTTATCCAAAATTCTCTAAATACATCTACACGTCTTGAAGATGTCTCGCGCGAACTATGGCAATTTATTGGTTCCTATGAATCTTGCATAAATGATCCAGCCAAGTGCAAACATATACACCAGAAGCTCTCACACTTCAACCAGACTCATTCAGACAACTCAGACCATATTTATGATGTTATTCAAGGCTTATCAAAAGGATTTTATTTGATTAAATCTGGTTTAGAATGGCAGGAGCCTGCTGTTGGACATAGCTCAGTTGACAAACCCAATGATACACATAAAGCACGTGGTATTCAGTGGCGACTTGTGATGACCTGGGGTGGATTTGAAACAATTACAAAAACATTGCTATTGAAAAAAAGTAATGGAGGTCTAAAGACAGAAAATATTAAATCTTTCACGGTTAAATGTGATTTACTAAACAATTATAATCCATTAAATCCACCCGATTCAAGAAGAGTCAATCTTGAGAAATGGCTTAATATAAATACATCAATTCCAGGAAAGAGCGCACTTGCAGATTTTCTCAGTCTTGGAAATGGAGATCAAGAAATCATCGAAAATTGGATAGTGAAATCTCAACCTATTTCTAACTGGGTTGAAGCTGTAAGACTCGCAAAAGCACTGCGGAATGCAACGGCTCATGGCGCTCTTTCTGCAACTAAAGTTAAGGAATGGGGACTTCAAAAGCCACTTCTAACTTTATCAGAGAACCTCGCAGAAATTGTTGTGGCTGCAATGCAAAAGCTAGTATAGTTATAGACTCGAAGTGAGGTATTTGGGGTTGAGTATGGAAAACTCTTTTACTGCTGTATATGAAAAGTTAGATGACTGGTATATTGGCTACGTTCAAGAGCTACCTGGTGCAAATGTCCAAGAGAGAACTCTGGAAGAAGCTAGAGAAAGCCTACGGGAAGCGATAGAGTTGATTCTAATCTCAAATCGGGAACTCGCAGAGCAACAACTCTCCGGTAAAGATGTCCTCCGCGAACAGATTACTGTCAAATTATAGTGAAAAGACGTGAATTGATTCGCCATTTGGAAAAGAACGGCTGTTTGTTTCTTCGAGAAGGTGGAAGGCATACGATTTATTACAATCCATCAAACAACAGAACTTCGGCAGTTCCAAGACATACTGAGATTATTGATATTCTAGTTATCAAAATTTGCAAAGATTTAGAGATTTTCCCACCCTAGTGTTGTAAGTATGTTATGGCTTCCGCAGGGTGGGTTAGTTTTGTATTCGTGCAAGATATCTAATCAATTACGAAAAATATAGACTAATACCCTTGGGTTAAGGATAATCATAGGTTGGGTTGTAGCTTGCTTCCCCGTAGGGGTAGGAAGTGAAACCCAACAAACCACCAAAAATGTAGGGTTTCGTTCCTCAATCCAACCTACGCAGTTCGAGAGGCAACTCTTTGGTAGTGACCATGCATTTAGTGATGTTGCTTGAGTACGACCAGATAAATAATAGGCTCTTTGGTGTTCTTATTTTTGATTCGCTTTTACGCTTAAAACTGTAAAAATTTAAACCTTTGCAGCTAAGATTACTTCATGTATAAGAAAGGCTTAAGTTTTTCTAGCAAATGTATAATCCCTTGCTGGAAAGGCTTAATACTTTGCAACAGATGTTCTTCCATGTATAAGAAAGGCTTAAGTTTTTCTGGCAAAGTATAAGCCCTTGCTGGAAAGGCTTAATACTTTGCAACAAATGTTCTTTCATGTATAAGAAAGGCTTAAATCATTGCAGCAATTGTTGTAACCAACTTATGAATCAATTTAATACCTGAAATCAAGTATAGTCTAAGTGAAATTAAGTAAGCTTTTCGAGATGCGAGCGCAACTGATTTGCGATATTTTCCCATGACAATCAGGAATAGCTTGGTATAAAACAGTACTATAAACCTAGTAGCAGAGATGCATTATGGCACGTCGTAAAAGAAATTCCAGCGTTTTAGAACGAGCCGATCGCCGGATTGAAAGTTTACAATCTATCAGTGTAGAACTTGACTTTGGGGAAGGATTGACTATACAAGCTTACACCATGACAATTAACGATCTCCGGTCTAAGCTTGCTGCCTACAACACTGCATTATCTACCATTGACAAACTCACAGATGACGTGAATAACGCCGAACAGGTTGTAATAACCATGTCAGAAAAAATGTTACTAGGAGTTGGCAGCCGTTACGGTAAAAACAGCCCAGAATACGAGATGGCGGGTGGTGCTAGACGAGGTAATACCAAGAAGAAGCGAAGCGTATTAGGCAATTCTAAACCCACCAATTCTTTAGCAGCCGATTCTGTTAAGGTTTCTTCTGCAAATGGATCTATGAATCGGGTGTAGGGTGCGATCGTGAGTTGAGTAAAATCCAATAGGGTTTAGTGTCAACTTAAGCTCAAATACTTAATTTACTGTAGTTTGAGATCCTTCAACTCCATTAAAAAGGGGGCACTAGTTCCCCCTTTTTTAAGGCTACCGTGTATACACAAGTCAAATTACCCCCCTTAATCCCCCCTTGCAAAGGGGGGAAACAAGAATCTAGTTCCCTCCCCTTTGCAAGCTGCGGTGTACACACAAGTCTAATTACCCCCCTTAATCCCCCTTTCTGGGGCAGGTTTTTTTGATTAGACAAATTTTTGGGATTTTAAAACCAAAACCATTGTCTGAGAACTTAAAACTACGTTCAATAATTGAGAACATTCTCAACTATTTATCGAAAGCCTAAAAGCCTGCCCTTGAAAGGAGGGTTAGGGTGGGGTAAAACTAAGGCGAAAACTCAGTGAGTAAACTATTTCAGACTTGTGTATTTCTGCAACTGCTGCACAAACGCATCATGTTCCGGTGATTTCAACCCCGCTTGCACCACCTCCAACACTCGCACCATCTGATTGTTTAACAGCGCCTCCACCGCTAACCACAAACCCGGAAACACCCCAGAGCGAATAATTCCATCTGCACCGGGAGATAGCAATCGATAATCGCCATCAATGAGGCAAAACCATTCAATTTTATTCTCGTAAGATTGCCAGATTACGTACTCTAACACCCCATTACGGCGATAAACCTGCTTTTTGCTACCTGTATCAATGGCTACACTACTTGCGGCAATTTCAACAATCAATTCCGGAGATCCTTCAATGTAACCGTCGCTGCTCAAACGGGTTTGTCCGCCTGCGTCTGGTTCAATAAACAATGCTGCATCTGGCTGGGGTTCATTGTCTAAATCTAGTCTTACCGTTGGTTCAACGCTCAAATCAACGCCAGGAGTCAGTGATTGGTAGACTCCTAACCAAGTTATGACGCGACTGTGAGGTTTGCCATGCTGTTCGTGTCTTACAGGAGATGCGATGTAAACGATTCCTTCAATCAGTTCTGCTTTCTTGATATGGGGTGCAGCCGCATAACGCCGTTCAAATTCAGGGCGAGTTAAACGAGCGCCACTTTCAAGCGGAGGCAGATGTCTCTGGGGTGAGTACTCTCTAACCATTTGCCAATCCTTGGAGTTGCCGGATATTTTTGACTTTAGCAAACCTCAGTTATCAGTTAGAATTTATTGATTTGCTGTTTTCCTCAAATTCCAAAAATCATAAAACGTACTGTTAATTATCATCGTATGTTCTACGTGCGATCGCTTACTGCCCAAGTTAGACATCGCCGATAATTAATGCTGCATAACAGATTCCAACTAGCTATCATTAGCTAAGTGGTATGCCAGATATATTGACGGCAATACCATTTAGTTAGCAGTCTTTCTTGACTGCTTACACTCGCACCCATAAAAATATTAGTTCGATCCACTTTTTATTCCCTGCTCTCTATTGTGATACGCATTGGCTAAAAGTACTCTAAATAAGTACGGGGTGCAAAAAATATAAAAAATTTCTCAAGATTCAAGATTAAGGATAAGGCTATGGCAACCGAACAGTTAACTAGAGACAGCGACAATCTAGATTTAAATCAGCTACTAAGAACGCTGAATGCTGTTAAACAAGGTGACTTCTCTGCTCGGATGCCCATAGACCCATACTGGTGTGGCGGGGAAAATAGCTGATACGCTCAATGATATTATTGACCAGAATGAGCGGATGGCGGCCGAACTACAACGGATTGGTAACGTTGTTGGCAAAGAAGGCAAAATTGCCGAACGTGCCTCTCTCGGAGATGTTCGTGGTTCTTGGTCAGATTGCGTGACTTCTGTCAATAGTCTAATTACAGATTTAGTTCAACCAACAGCTGAAACTACTCGTGTAATTCGCTCAGTTGCTAATGGTGACTTATCGCAAACGATCGCCACAGAAATTGAAGGCAGACCTCTGCAAGGTGAGTTTCTCCAAACTGCAAATATCGTCAACACGATGGTAGAACGGCTCGGTTCTTTTGCATCGGAAGTAACGCGGGTGGCGCGGGAAGTAGGAACCGAAGGTAAATTGGGCGTTCAAGCCGAAGTGCAAGGTGTGGCTGGCACTTGGAAAGATTTGACTGATAACGTTAACTTGATGGCGGGTAATCTCACCGGACAAGTTCGCAACATTGCCGAAGTTGCCACTGCGATCGCCAATGGGGATTTATCGAAAAAAATCACTGTAAATGTCAAAGGCGAAATTCTGGAACTCAAAAACACCGTCAACACGATGGTGGATCAGCTTAATTCTTTTGCATCGGAAGTAACGCGGGTGGCGCGTGAGGTGGGAACTGAAGGGAAGTTGGGCGTACAAGCCGAGGTTAAAGGAGTAGCAGGGACTTGGAAGGATTTAACCGATAACGTTAACTTGATGGCTGGAAATTTAACCGCCCAAGTCCGTAACATTGCCGAAGTTACCACGGCGGTAGCGAATGGCGACTTATCCAAGAAAATCACTGTTGATGTCAAAGGCGAAATTTTAGAGTTGAAAAACACCGTCAATATCATGGTGGATCAACTTAATTCCTTTGCATCAGAAGTAACAAGAGTTGCGCGTGAGGTGGGTGCTGAAGGAAAATTAGGCGGTCAAGCAGAAGTGCGCGGCGTAGCGGGTACGTGGAAAGACTTGACCGATAGTGTGAATTTCATGGCGGGAAGCTTGACGGCACAGGTGCGGAACATTGCGGAAGTGACCACGGCGGTAGCCAATGGCGACTTATCCAAGAAAATCACCGTCGATGTGAAAGGTGAAATTCTGGAGTTGAAAAACACTATCAACACAATGGTGGATCAACTTAATTCTTTTGCATCAGAAGTAACAAGAGTTGCGCGTGAGGTGGGAACTGAAGGGAAGTTGGGCGTACAAGCAGAAGTGCGGGGAGTTGCGGGAACTTGGAAAGATTTAACCGATAACGTTAACTTAATGGCGGGTAATCTCACCGGACAGGTGCGAAATATTGCCGAAGTTGCGACTGCGATCGCCAATGGCGATTTATCCAAAAAAATCACCGTCGATGTTAAAGGTGAAATTCTGGAACTGAAGAACACCATCAATATCATGGTAGATCAACTCAGTTCTTTTGCATCGGAAGTAACACGGGTTGCTCGTGAGGTGGGAAGTGAAGGTAAATTGGGCGTGCAAGCCGATGTGCGTGGTGTGGCGGGAACTTGGAAAGATTTAACCGACAGCGTAAACTTCATGGCGGGAAGTTTAACGGCACAGGTGCGAAATATTGCCGAAGTGACTACGGCGGTGGCAACAGGTGATTTATCCAAGAAAATCACTGTCGATGTCAAAGGTGAAATTCTAGAACTCAAAAACACCATCAACACAATGGTGGATCAACTGAATTCCTTTGCATCAGAAGTAACAAGGGTTGCGCGTGAGGTGGGAAGCGAGGGTAAACTGGGCGTGCAAGCAGAAGTGCGCGGCGTGGCTGGCACTTGGAAAGATTTAACCGACAGCGTGAATTTCATGGCGGGAAGCTTAACGGCGCAGGTGCGGAACATCGCCGAAGTGACTACGGCGGTGGCAACAGGCGACTTATCCAAGAAAATCACCGTTGATGTCAAAGGTGAAATTCTGGAACTTAAAAACACCATTAATACAATGGTGGATCAACTCAGTTCCTTTGCAAGTGAAGTAACGCGGGTGGCGCGTGAGGTGGGAACTGAAGGTAAATTGGGCGTACAAGCGGAAGTAAAAGACGTTGCCGGAACTTGGAAAGATTTAACCGATAGCGTAAACTTCATGGCGGGAAGCTTGACGGCACAAGTGCGGAACATTGCCGAAGTGACAACTGCGATCGCCAATGGTGATTTATCGAAGAAAATTACTGTTGCCGTCAAAGGCGAAATTCTGGAACTCAAGAATACCATCAATATAATGGTGGATCAACTCAACTCCTTTGCCAGTGAAGTAACGCGGGTGGCGCGGGAAGTGGGAAGCGAAGGTAAACTCGGCGTACAAGCAGATGTGCGCGGCGTAGCTGGAACTTGGAAAGATTTAACCGACAGCGTGAACTTCATGGCGGGAAGTTTAACGGCACAGGTACGAAATATTGCTACAGTTACCACGGCGGTGGCAAATGGCGACTTATCCAAAAAAATCTCTGTTGATGTCAAAGGTGAAATTTTGGAACTCAAAAACACCATTAACACAATGGTGGATCAACTCAATTCCTTTGCAAGTGAAGTAACGCGGGTGGCGCGGGAAGTAGGAACCGAGGGTAAATTGGGCGTACAAGCAGAAGTTAAGGGAGTGGCAGGTACTTGGAAAGACTTGACCGAAAGTGTAAACTTCATGGCGGGAAGCTTGACGGCACAGGTGCGGAACATTGCCGAAGTTACCACGGCGGTAGCAAACGGCGATTTATCCAAGAAAATCACCGTTGATGTCAAAGGTGAAATTCAAGAGCTTAAAAACACCATCAACACAATGGTGGATCAACTCAATTCCTTTGCAAGTGAAGTTACCAGAGTTGCCCGTGAGGTGGGAACCGAAGGTAAATTGGGCGTGCAAGCTTACGTCAGAGGCGTAGCTGGAACTTGGAAAGATTTAACAGACAATGTGAACTCGATGGCGGGGAACCTCACCGGACAAGTTCGCAACATCGCCGAAGTTACCAAGGCGGTAGCTAATGGCGACTTATCTAAGAAAATTACCGTCGATGCCAGAGGCGAAATTTTAGACTTGAAGAACACCACCAATACAATGGTGGATCAACTCAGTTCCTTTGCCAGTGAAGTAACGCGGGTGGCGCGGGAAGTGGGGACTGAAGGGAAGTTAGGCGGACAAGCGCAAGTCCAAGGTGTTGCAGGGACTTGGAAGGATTTAACAGATAACGTTAACTCGATGGCGGGTAACTTAACGGCACAAGTGCGCGGTATCGCCAGAGTCGTAACAGCAGTTGCGAACGGTGACTTGAAACGAAAACTGATGTTAGATGCCAAAGGAGAAATCGAAACCTTGGCAGAGACAATCAACGAGATGATTGATACCCTAGCAACATTTGCCAATCAAGTAACTACAGTAGCGCGGGAAGTGGGAATCGAAGGAAAGTTAGGCGGACAAGCGAGAGTACCTGGGGCAGCTGGAACTTGGAAAGATTTGACGGATAATGTAAATGAACTCGCTGCTACACTGACAACTCAGTTGCGAGCGATCGCCGAAGTTGCTACAGCTGTAACTAAAGGCGATTTAACTCGTTCAATCGCCGTCGAAGCACTAGGGGAAGTCGCAATACTCAAAGACAACATCAACCAGATGATTGCTAATCTGCGCGAGACAACGCAGAAAAATACTGAGCAAGACTGGTTGAAAACTAACCTGGCAAAGTTTACCCGAATGCTGCAAGGACAGCGAGATTTGGAAACCGTATCTAAACTAATTCTTTCAGAACTAGCGCCCTTGGTAGGAGCGCAACATGGCGTATTCTTTTTGATGGAATCTGCTGAACATACACCGTATTTGAAATTAATTAGTAGCTACGCTTACCGGGAACGCAGACATCTAGCTAACCGCTTCCACTTGGGTGAAGGTTTAGTGGGGCAATGCGCTTTAGAAAAAGAGCGAATACTGCTAACGGATGTACCAAGCGATTATGTCAGAATTGCCTCTGGTTTAGGAGAAGCCACGCCCTTGAATGCCGTAGTGTTACCTGTACTTTTTGAAGGACAAGTGACAGCAGTCATTGAATTAGCATCCTTCCGCCGCTTTAGCGAAATTCATCTGACATTCTTCGACCAGCTTACCGAAAGTATCGCGATCGTCCTCAACACGATCGCCGCATCGATGCGAACTGAAGAATTACTCAAGCAGTCGCAATCTTTGGCTGAAGAACTCCAAACCCAGCAAAGCGAACTCAGGGAAACTAACAAGCGCTTAGAACAACAAGCCCAATCACTCAAAGCTTCTGAAGATTTACTCAAAGGACAGCAAGAAGAACTGCAACAAACCAACGCCGAGTTAGAAGAAAAGGCAGAGTTGTTGGCGATGCAAAAGAAAGAAGTCGAGCGCAAAAATCGGGAAATTGAACAAGCAAGACTTTCTTTGGAAGACAAAGCCGAACAACTCGCCCTTTCTTCAAAATATAAATCAGAATTTCTCGCCAATATGTCCCATGAACTGCGGACACCGTTGAACAGCTTGTTGATTTTGGCGAAATTGTTGTCAGATAACATCGATCGCAACCTTACCGCCAAACAAGTCGAATACAGCCAAACAATCTACTCAGCCGGGACTGATTTGTTGGCGTTAATCAATGACATTCTCGATCTCGCCAAAATTGAATCTGGAACTATGTCAATTGACATAACTCAAATGCCATTGACAGAATTGGGCGATCAGATTGAGCGCACCTTCCGACAAATCGCTCAGAGCAAAGGACTTGGTTTCACAATTGAATTGGCTCCCGAATTGCCCACAACCATCTATACAGATGTCAAACGTTTACAACAGGTCTTAAAAAATCTCCTCTCCAATGCTTTTAAATTTACAGAAAAAGGAGAGGTACGCTTACAGATTGCGGTGGCGAAGCAGGGATGGAGCAAAGATCAAGAAACTTTGAATCGCGCCCAAAATGTCATCGCCTTCTCAGTCAGCGATACAGGCATTGGTATTGCTCCCGACAAGCAGAAAGTTATTTTCGAGGCATTTCAGCAAGCCGATGGCTCTACCAGTCGGAGATACGGCGGTACTGGATTGGGCTTATCAATTAGCCGTGAAATCGCCCGTCTCTTTGGCGGCGAAATTAAACTAATCAGTCAACCAGGTCAAGGCAGCACCTTTACATTCTACTTCCCCCAATTGAGTCCAGAGTTCCGAGTTTTGAGTCCTGAGTCAACATCAACACAATCCAGCACAGACGCGATTAATCGCGTCTCTACCCACTCCTCACTCTTAACTCCTAACTCAGCACTGATTAATGACGATCGCGCTACTATCGGCGTAGGCGATCGCGTGTTACTAATTGTTGAGGATGACGTTAATTTTGCGCGTATCCTGCTAGATATGGCACAACAGCAAGGATTCAAAGCGATCGCTGCCCAAACAGGCACTACAGGTTTGATGCTAGCGCAGCAATTCCTACCTTCAGCGATTTTGCTAGATATCAGGTTGCCAGAAATGGATGGTTGGACTGTATTAGATCGTTTGAAGCATGACCCAAATACCCGCCACATTCCTGTACATATCATGACCGTTGAGGAAGGAAGACAACGCGGTTTGCAATTAGGTGCGATCGCATATCTGCAAAAACCTTTAACCAGCGAGATCGTATCCGAGGCGTTGACCAAAATTAAAGGTTTTGTTGAGCGCCAAGTGAAAAATTTGTTGGTAGTCGAAGACGACGACGCTCAACGGCTGAGTATTGTGGAGTTGATTGGTAACAGCGATGTTTCGACCACAGCAGTAGGCACTGGTGCAGCAGCTTTAGAAGCTATTCGCTCACAGCATTTTGATTGCCTCGTTCTCGATTTAGGGCTACCCGATATGACTGGGTTTGAACTGATCGAGCAAATAAAGCTTCTACCTCACGGTAAAACTTTACCAATTATTGTCTACACAGGTAGAGATATTAGCAAAGCTCAAGAAACGGAACTCAGACGAATTGCCGAAACAATCATCATTAAAGATGTGCGATCGCCCGAACGTCTCCTCGATGAAACAGCATTATTTTTACACCGAGTCCAAGCAAATTTACCAGCACCCAAACGAGAAATACTTGAACAACTGCATTCCATAGACTACTTACTCGCTGGCAAAAAAGCGCTAATTGTAGACGACGATATGCGTAATATCTTTGCGCTGACAAGTATGCTGGAGCGTTATCAAATACAAGTTTTATATGCTGAAAACGGCAGGGAGGGGATTATCCTGTTAGAAACTACACCAGATATTGATGTGGTTTTGATGGACGTAATGATGCCAGAAATGGACGGTTACGAAACAACACGCTTAATCCGCCAAAACGAGCAATTTAAATCTTTGCCGATTATTGCACTGACCGCTAAAGCCATGCAAGGCGATCGCGAGAAATGTATTGAAGCGGGCGCATCAGATTACATCACCAAACCCGTAGATACTGAACAATTGCTGTCGCTATTGCGTGTTTGGCTATATCGTTAACGGAATAATGTTCTAATGTATTTGAACCACACCCAATACGGTTCGGTTAAAGGGAAAAGGGTAAAGGGGAAAGGGGAATAATAAACCAATACGCTTGGGTTAGCCCCAAAAACCTTAAACTACGTAGGTTGGGGAGCCACTGCGTTGGGCGGGTTCCCCGACTTGAAGCACGTGGCGTTTGAGGAACGAAACCCAACATTTGCAGGACTTTGTTGGGTTGCGCTTTGCTTAACCCAACCTACAATTTTTCTTAACTGAACTGTATTGGAATAATAAACCTTTAACCGCAAACCCATTCCCCTTTTCCCCAAACCCTATTCTGAGTTCAAAATACTTATCCGAACCGTATTGGAACCACACCTATCGTCAGGGTGCGGGTAATGCAATAGATTTCTTGGCATAAGTCGGGAAAAGGTTCTGCAAAAGTCCCTTTCCCCTTTAACCTTTTCCCTTTTCCCCAAGAGTGCAAAAAGCACTTTTGCCAAGAGGTCTATTTCTTTGGGGAGATGAAATTTAGATGATATCAGGTTGCGATAATTTTGGTTATCCTGACTCAAAAACCAAAACTAAGCTACAATTCAAGCAGAGTAAGCATTTCCGCTCAGAGACTCCCCATGTTTGATAACCTGCAAACCCAAATTTACCAACTAGAACAATTCGCCAACAGCCTTGTTTCTAACCAACTAACACACCTTAGCTGGGTAAGCGTTGGCATCATCTTTGTCGCTGGCTTGCTCACCAGTCTTACACCCTGTATGCTTTCGATGCTGCCAATTACCATTGGTTACATCGGTGGTTATGAAGCCAAAAGCCGCTTGCAAGCAGCTGCCCAATCAACTTGGTTTGCTTTAGGTTTAGCAACTACTCTGGCAGGGATGGGAATAATAGCAGGTTTAGTTGGAAAAGTCTACGGTCAAGTGGGAATTGGTTTGCCGATTATCGTCAGCATTATCGCCATTCTCATGGGGCTGAACTTATTAGAAGCGCTGCCTCTACAATTTCCATCCTTGAATGAAACCAATTGGATTTCGCCAGATTTGCCAGCAGGATTGCGTTCTTATTTGCTGGGGCTGACTTTCGGCTTAGTCGCATCCCCTTGTAGCACGCCTGTTTTAGCGAGCTTGTTAAGTTGGATTGCTAGTACACAAGACTTAATTTTAGGTGCTGTTTTGCTACTTTCTTATACAGCCGGTTATGTAGCACCGTTGATTTTGGCGGGTACTTTTACAGCTTCAATTAAAAAATTACTAGAATTGCGTCGCTGGTCTGGCTGGATTAACCCAGTTAGTGGGGCACTATTGGTAGGATTCGGTGTATTTTCCTTAATTTCTCGGATTCCCCTTGGCAGTTTTTAATATCAATACGTTGTATTAGATTTTACACCTAATGATAGAAGATTCAGCGTCCAAAGAAATAAAATGGTGGGCGATACCTGGGCAGTTCTTACGCCAAGAGCTTTTGCCCGTACTGACTAACTTAAAATTAGCGATCGCACTACTGCTATTGATTGCCATCTTTAGCTCTACCGGTACTGTCATTGAGCAAGGTCAATCACCCGCATTTTACCAAGCCAATTACCCAGAACATCCAGCTTTATTTGGTTTCTTAACTTGGAAAGTAATTCAAGTAGTTGGGTTAGACCACGTATATCGTACTTGGTGGTTTCTGGCATTACTGATCTTATTTGGCACTAGCTTAACTGCCTGTTCATTTACCCGTCAGTTACCAGCTTTAAAAGCTGCCCAGCGCTGGAAATATTACGAAGAACCACGACAATTTCAAAAATTAGCTTTGAGTGCAGAACTAGATACTGCTTCTCTAAATTCCCTCAGCGAAATCTTACAAAAACACCACTATAAAATTTTTCCAAATCAAGAAAAAACAAATCTTCTTTACGCCCGCAAGGGAATAGTCGGACGCATCGGCCCAATTATTGTTCATATTGGTATCGTTGCTATTTTGCTAGGGGGAATTTGGGGCGCGATGACTGGGTTTCTGGCTCAGGAAATGGTTGCTAGTGGCGATACATTTCAAGTGACAAATATTGTCGATGCTGGACCTTTAGCCGCAGCGCAAGTCCCGAAAGATTGGTCTGTGCGCGTCAATCGTTTTTGGATTGACTACACACCATCTGGCGGCATCGATCAATTTTATTCCGATATGTCTGTCTTGAATAATCAAGGAGAGGAAGTTGACCATAAGAAGATTTTTGTCAACGAACCTCTGCGCTATCATGGCATAACTTTCTATCAAACTGATTGGGGAATTGCAGGTGTTCGCGTCCAATTTAACAACAGCCCGATATTTCAGCTGCCAATGGCGCAATTGAACACCAACGGTAACGGGCGGATTTGGGGAACCTGGGTTCCGACTAAACCAGATTTGAGTGAGGGTGTCTCTTTGCTAGCGAAAGACTTGCAAGGAATGGTATTAATTTATGATGCCACTGGCAAACTTGTTGATACAGTCCGCGCGGGGATGTTCGCGGAAGTTAATGGCGTGAAGCTGAAAATTTTGGATGTAATTGGTAGCACCGGCTTACAAATTAAAGCCGATCCAGGCATCCCAATTGTTTACACAGGGTTTGGCTTACTCATGCTGGGTGTGGTAATGAGTTACTTTTCACACTCGCAAATTTGGGCATTGCAAAAAGGCGATCGCTTGTATATTGGTGGCAAAACTAATCGCGCCCAAGTTGCTTTTGAACAAGAAGTTTTAGAAATTTTAGATCGGCTAAGTTCACAGCCAAAAGGTGAAGAGAAAGAGGCAGCAATTGAAGTTTAAACACAAAAAGGCGCAAAGTAAATCGCTCCAGGAACGCAGAGAATGACTTTGCGTACCTTTGCGTTAACCTCCGCGTTCCTTTGCGTTTCAAAATTATTTACAACTAATTACACCCACACACCTACAAACATTGAAATTACTAGAGGTATTTATTAAACATTGGAACAAAAAATTTCTATATCTGCTAAACTTCAATCTCAAGGACGGGTTTGCCTTCTACCTTTAATCGCTATCTTGTTGAGTATTGCTTCTTGCACTGCCGAGCAAAAAAACATCAAGCGTGTTTCCCTTGTTGGTACTGGGGCAAGTTTTCCCGCACCTTTGTATGAGCGTTGGCTTTCAGATTACAACCAGCAAAATCCCAATATAGAAATTAACTATCAAGCTATAGGAAGCAGTGCTGGAGTGCAACAGCTCATCGACGGGACTGTAGATTTTGCAGCTAGTGATGTGGGAATTACAAGGGAACAAGCAGCCAAGGTAAAACGGGGAGTAATTGCTTTGCCAATAACTGCCGGTTCTATTGTGTTAGCTTATAACCTGACACCATCTATACGGCAGTCGCCTCAAGTGAATGTGCCACCCCCTCTCAGGCTACCACGCCAAGTTTACGTAGATATCTTTCTCGGAAAAATTAAGAATTGGAATCATCCTAGAATAGGTGCAGCTAATCCAGGTGTAAGTTTGCCCGATTTACCAATTCAAGTTGTAAACCGAACTGATGGTAGTGGAACTACAAGCGTGTTCACGCAACACCTAAGCGCCATAAGTGCGGAATGGAAAAGCAAAGTTGGGGCTGGTAAATCTGTAGCATGGCGAATAGGAATTGGTGGAAAGGGTAACGAAGGTGTTACCGCCCTGATTCAACAGATACCAGGAGCTATTGGCTATGTAGAATACATTTACGCCAAACAAAATAAACTTTCTGTGGCTGCTTTAGAAAATAAATCCGGTAATTATATTACGCCGACACCAGCATCTGTAGCACAAACTTTAGAAGCAGTAAAATTACCAAGTGATAATTTGATTGCTTTTATCACCGATCCTACAAGTACCCAGTCTTATCCCATCGTCACTTACAGCTGGCTTTTAACTTATCACCAATATCCAAACCGAGTTAAAGCTCAAGCACTAAAAAACTTTGTAAATTGGGCTGTGATTGACGGGCAAAAATCCAGTTTGGAACTTGGGTATATTCCTTTATCAAAAAAAGTTGTGCTGCAAGTGCAATCTGCTGTCAAGAAAATTGCTGAATAAATATAGCAGTTCTCCTTTGGATGCAACATAGACTAAATGGTTGAAAAAGAGGCAAGGGAGCAGGGGAGATAGTTCAGATATTGCGTTTAGTTATAAACTTTGTAAAGAATAAGAAATTTTTTAGCAACCCAATAATCATTACAGTTTTATTATGAAATAAGAAACAGCTAATAACTTTATTCCTAGTTGACTGAAGTTTAGTGCTGTTATTTGGTGGAGGGTGCAATGTCCGGTGATTTGGATTTTGCTCCTTAGAGTGCTTTGGCTAGGAATTGTACACTTGCTCAATTAACTTCAGAGCTTCTAACTTAATGGAAGTAACTCCAGACCCTGACCAAATAGTACTTTTTTGATTGATATTCCCATTACTATCTGGAGGCTATTGCTATGTTCAATGAACAAGCTTACTTGCTAGCATACCCTGATGTAGCGGCGGCTGTTAATGCTGGCTCTTTTACCTCAGGACTACAACACTATGAACAGGTTGGACAATTTGAGAACGATCGCTTTGGCTTTTTTTTTGGAACCAACGGAAATGACACCGTAACTGGCTTTGGTGAAGGTAACAAACTCATTGCTGGACTTGGTTTTGACGTTTTATCAAATGGATCGACAGTTGCTGGAGTCGGTCAGATTGATACCCTAATTGGCACCCAAGGACAAGATGTATTCCTCCTTGGCCATCCTACTTTGTCTTCATTAACCTCCACGCCTCAACAATTTTACGTTGGTGGCGGTAATACAGATTATGCTCTAATCCAGAACTTTAAGCGAGGCAGTGACAAGATTGTGCTAGAAGGAGCAGCACAGAACTACACCTCTCAAGTAATAAACGGAAGTTTAAACATCTCTACATCATCGGGAGACTTAGTTGGTATTGTGGAGGGCGTTACTTCTTTAGTGCAGATTCCGGGTAGTTTAATTGACATTACACAATTCAACATTCCATTTAATGCTATTGGACAGTTTTCTGTTTTTTTGTAATGCAATGTACGAACTAGGCGTTGTTGCTTTATGGAGTTAAGTTTACTGAATGTTTATTAACTGGAAAGATTGGAACTGGTTGTTGGCGTTAGGGAGTTTGTTAATTATTGATGGTGCAATCTCAGCCTCTATCAATTGTGCTCTTGCCCAACCCATAGCTGATGATACCTTAGCTAAAAATTCTATTGTTAAACCTAGTATTATTCCGTTAAACAAAGATGTATCTAGTATCCTGATCGATGGTGGAGTCACTAGAGGAGCTAATCTTTTGCATAGTTTTAAGGAATTTAATATTGGAGAAAAAGAAGGAGTCTATTTCATTAATCCTATCGGCATTAAGAACATTTTGAGTCGAGTTACAGGAGATAAAGGCTCTGAAATTCTAGGAACTCTGGGAGTATTGGGCAATGCTAACCTGTTTTTGATTAATCCCAATGGGATCATCTTTGGACCAAATGCCAGCCTGAGTCTCAACGGTTCGTTTGTAGGAACAACAGCAAATGCCATCGGGTTGGCTAATGGTGACATTTTCAGTGCAAATCCGGTTAAAAACCTGCCAACCGGACTGTTGAATGTAAATCCTTCTGCATTTTTGTTCAATCAAATTGCTGCCCCAATTCAAAATAACTCAGCTGGTTTAGGGGTTGACGATAATCGTAGTTTGCTGCTTATAGGTGGCAACGTGAGAATAGATGGTGGCTCCTTGAATGCCTTGGGTGGGCGAGTGGAGTTAGGAGGATTAGCACAAGAGGGGACAGTCGATCTCAATATCAGTGGTGATAATTTCAGCTTAAATTTTCCGGCTAACATAGCGCCAGCAGATGTGTCGCTTACCAATGGCGCTGAAGTTAATGTCGCCTCTGGCGGTAGCGGTAGTATTGCTATCCACGCTCAGAATATAGATATTTTAGACAGAAGTAGCCTGCGTGCTGGCATCAGCCTACTTGCAGGTATCGATGACGCTCAAGCAGGAGATATTATGCTCAGTGCCAAAGGAGCATTAACGGTAAAAAATAGCTTTGTTTACAATGCTGTTTTTGATAGGGGGAATGGCGGTGATTTACTTGTTGACACAGGAAAATTGATTATTCAAGATGGAATAGTAGCGACTGCTACTACTTCTAGTGGTAGTGCTGGGAATCTGGCTGTGAAAGCCTCTGACTCAATAGAACTAACTGGCAGTTCCTCATCAAACGGTACAATTGACATCAATGTTCCGATTAATTCCGCCGATAATTCTTCCAATTTTCCTGTTCCAATTGGCTTGTTTTCCGCTTCCTTGGATGTCAAGAATCTTCTTGCCCAGAATCTTCGTAATGCTCCTCCTTATTTAAAAAATTTTATAATTTCTTCTCTACCTACTGCAAGTGGAAATGCCGGAAACCTGACCATTGAAACTGGGCGGTTAATTGTCTCTAATGGGGCAGTAATATCGGCAGGGAGTACTACCCCAGGGCGAGCCGGAAATTTATTCGTGAACGCAAAAGACTCTATAGAACTTAGTGGCACCTCAGCTAATGATGCTCCCCAAGGACTAGGACTGTTCACCATAGGCGATAGAGTTCCCAGTGGATTGCGTAATGAAACTAGAGGTTTGGGACAAGGAGGCGACTTAACTATTGATACTGACAGATTAATTGTCCGTGATGGGGCCTGGGTGACAGCAGGTACTGGTGGAGAGCAGCCAGGAGGAAAATTAACTGTGAATGCTTCAAAGTTAGTAGAAATAAAAGGCATCGGCACAGACAATAATGTTCCTAGCGTCTTAGCTAGTGGAACACAGGGATCTGGAAAATCGGGCGGTATGGCTATTACTACTAAAAAGTTAATAGTCAGTGATGGGGGAATCATCTCATCGGGTACTTCTAGCTTGGGAAAAGGCGGAGATTTAACTATCAACGCCTCCGAATCTGTAGAACTTCTCGGCACTTCAAAGCAAGGAGTGTCCGCCGATGTCTTAGAGCAACTAATTGGAATTAGTGGAGGCTTAGTCTCTAACGTCGTAAAGGATCGTCCGTTTCCTAGTGGTATAATTACAGGGACTACAGGTCAAGGAAATGCTGGAAACTTAGTAATTAAGACTGGACAGTTGTTTATCCAAGATGGGGCACAAGCATCAGTTTCAACAACCAGTGTAGAGAAAGGGAATGCGGGTTCCTTGACTGTTAATGCCACTTCTATAAAACTGAGTGGAACTTCACTTGAAGGCTCCAACCTCAACGATGTTGTGGGTCGGAGCCTGTTAACGACTGCTACCAGCAAAGACTCAACAGGTAAAGGCGGCGATATTAATTTATACACCAACTCCTTAGAAATCATCGATGGTGCTGCACTGACAGCTAGTACTTCAGGGCAAGGAGATGCAGGTAAAATAACTGTCAACGCTACTGATAAGGTAATAATTAGTGGTAGTGATTTTAATTATGATGACCTAGTTAATAACTTTAGCGATCGGGTAGAAAATATCGGCGTTAGCAGTGGCTTATTTGTCAGTTCTACTGGTTCAGGAATCGCAGGCGACATCGAAATCAATTCACCTAAAATTATTTTAGACAACAAAGGTAAACTCAACGCCGAATCTGCATCCGGTAACGGCGGTAACATCAACGTCAACAGCGACTTACTTTTACTCCGCCGCAACAGTCAAATCTCCACCAATGCAGGTACAGACAAATTAGGTGGCAATGGCGGTAACATCATTATCAATAACCTCCCAAATTACCGAGGCTTTATCGTTGCAGTTCCCAACGAAAATAGCGATATCACTGCCAACGCCTTTGAGGGTAGCGGCGGGAAAGTTATTATCAACTCTGCTGGCATCTTTGGGCTACAGCCGCGCAGTCGGCAAGAGCTCGAACAGCAGTTGCAAACAACCGACCCGAACAAGCTAAATCCTAGTCAGTTGCTAACAAGTGACATCACTGCCATCTCCCAAAGCAAGCCTTCCTTAAATGGTGAGATAAATCTCAACACACCTGATACTGACCCTAGTCGCGGCTTAATTCAACTACCTTCTAACCTGGTCGATGCATCCCAACAAATCGCTCAAGGCTGCACTCCCAGAGGACGACAAACCGCCAGTCGTTTTATTGCCACAGGACGCGGTGGATTACCCCTTAGCCCCAACGAGCCTCTGCGGGGACGAGCAGTAATTACTGGTTGGGTAGATTTGCCCCCACAAGCAACACAGAGAGTCACGGATAAATTATCTACATCTGTTACTAAATCTACTAATCAGATTGTGGAGGCTCAAAGATGGATTGTTGATGGTAGAGGTGATGTTATTCTTGTGGCTCAATATCCCCAAAGTTCTTCTATTCCCTCTGCTATGTCCTGTAGTCGATGATTCATTATCCCAAGAGTAGGGGGAACAATTCCTATGAAACCCAAGAGTCATAAAAGTAACAAGTGGCCAAGAATGTGTAACGGATGCTTTGAACCCACATTCCGCACCCCAACTGTCACACAACATCAACTAAAATGTAAATAAAATAGTACAAGAAAACTAATAAGAACGAATATTTAAATTGAAGCTAAGGGAGAAAAAGGAGATTACAGTACAAAATGTGTAAAATTTAACTTTAATCGCTTTAGTTAACTTTACGTTACATACTTGTAAATTTTGCCGCCCACTTACTTATATATATCCTGTCCGGTTAATCAAACTTCCTTCAAAAATATTTCTAGTCAGGATTTCAGTCCTGATTTTGTATCACTAGCGTCTTGTAAAAAGGACTAAAGTCCTATCTAAAAGCCAAAGGTTTCATTCTGGGTACTTATGATGACGCACTTCAATCACAGTATGTACATTGCCGCGAGGCGTAAAATCTGCTTTCACAATGACTTCCAACGGATCGCAAGCAGCCACAAAATCATCTAAAATTTGATTGGCAGATTCTTCGTGGGAAATGTAGCGATCGCGGTAACTATTAATATAAAGTTTGAGTGCCTTTAATTCCACTACCCGTTCATCAGGCACATAGCTAACATAAATTGTCGCAAAGTCAGGATAACCGGAAAACGGACATTTACAAGTAAATTCCGGCAAAGTAATGTTAATGTCATATCGCCTCCCCACACGGGGATTCGGAAAGGTAATTAGTTTACCTTCGGCAATGTCGCGTTCGCCATACTTCATTTCTTGGTTTGTCATTTGTCATTTGTCACTTGTCATTTGTCATTAGTTATTCTACTTATCTTTACGTCCTTTTAGTAATTTTGTAGCTTGTTAACTCCAAACTCCAAACTCCAAACTCCTAACTCCCCCTCAATACTCTTCCTTCTCCCAGTCTGGACAATTCTCATCTTCGCACCCGTGGGGATGCATAGCACAAACTAATAAATTACCACCATAAACTTGACCGTGGTAATGACTACAACCAATACAGGCAGGATTTTTTTCAGATGTAGGTTCAACTGAATAAGGAAAACCCGGATCTACATCTGCTACCATGTCTTCCAGTTCCCAGTAAGCTTCTAACATCGGTTCAGCCAAATCCTGTAGATACTGATCGACTTCAGTAACAATATTATTATGTACTTGCTCGGTGACTTCTTCTGTTAGCTCAAAAAGTGCGTCTACCACTTCACTCATTCCCAGGAAGAAGCGCTCTACTTCATCAGCCACTGTTTCGACGATTTCTACTAAATCTTTTTGCCACTGTTCCATAAACTTGACACCTTTGCAGGCTCTAAACAGGACGCTTTGTGTTATCTGGCTTGAAGCACTAAAATACACACTAAGCAATGTATCTTATCAAGTTTTTATCCGAAGTGTCATGTCAAAATGCCACTTATTACTTAATATTGCGCTCAAAGAATGCTTTTTTTTAGCGATCGCGTTGCAATCGTTTTAACTCATCTTGCAGTTTTAGCACTTCATCGCGCAATTTATCTACATTCTCATCATTTGACGCCTCTTTCACCGTTGGTTCATCTTCCTCTAAAATTTCAATGCGGCGAGGTTGAGAAGGGGGCGTTTCTGGTGAGGTTTCAACAGATGGTTGGGCTTGTTGGGCTTGCTTCATCATATCCTCAACGAAGCGGCGGGCTTCTTCTGTGTTCATTTCGCCCTTTGCCACCATTTCATCTGCCAGTTTTTGGACTTGCGATCGCACTTCGGCTAATTTTCCCCCTGCTTTCTCACCCGCGTAAGAAGCTAATCCAACACCGAGGTAAAAAGCTTTTTGAACAATATCTCCAAAACCAGGCATTGTTACTGACCGCTCCTAAAAATAGGGCGACCCGGAGACTACGCCTACCACAAGCCTCCCGTGTTGCTGCTACCTTCCGGTTCTGACAAGATTTGGGTGTTGCGATCGCATAGATCCAGGTCTTATATAAACATAACATGAAAATTCAGTAAGTGTGTGTCATTCCATAACAATTCGCCATTCATAAAGCTGATAGTTGACGCAGCCGTGTTTTACCAAGGGGTCATCAGCTACAATCGCTTCTGCTTCCTCCTTTGAGGCAGCCTCAAACAGCAACATTCCGCCTCTTTGCTCTACCCAATAGCCTGTTCGCGCTTTGTGTCCTTTAGTAATTAATTCTCGAATGTAGGCTTTGTGAGCAGGTACATATTGGTCAAAGGTAGGTTTATCGACTTTCCCTTCTTCAATTTTTACAAACCACGGCATTGTTTTCTTAACTCCAGTTACAACAAACAGCCTACGTAAAGTACCCAGTGCTGATTCAGAGTATCAAATACAATAAATTTTAAGTGAAGTGCGTTATAGCTTTAGCCTAACGCACCGCTATATCTGTAATATCCTTTGAGCGTTTGCCGTTCAATACTCAACAGCAATGATTTTATAATCCAAAATCTAAAATCCAAAATCTGAAATTGAATGAGCCGTTTTTTTATCGCCCTCCTACCACCGCAAGATATTCAAGACTACGCCAACGAGATTAAGCAGTACTTTGCCGATCGCTATGCTAGTAGCGGGGCGCTAAAGTCTCCGCCTCATATTACCCTGCAACCGCCCTTTGAATGGGCAGATGCTAACTTGCCACTATTAGAAGCATCTTTGAAGGAGTTTGCCAGTGGACAACAGCCAGTAGCAATTACACTTAAAGGGTTTGATGCCTTTGTACCTCGTGTTATATACATTAATGTCGTCAGAAGTCAAGAGCTTTTAACTTTGCAAGCTGATTTAATGGCTTATACAGAAAGCGACTTGAGAATTGTTGACAAGGTTTCTAAAACCCGCCCTTTTGCACCTCATTTAACGGTTGCATTTCGAGATTTAACAAAGCAGAATTTTAAAGCTGCTTGGCCAGAATTTGAAAATCGCCAGTTGCATTTTGAGTTTACTGCTGACAAATTAACCTTGCTGCTTCACGACGGGAAGCGCTGGAATATTAAACGAGAGTTTGCTTTTTTCTCTGGTAGTAATTGAGCTTTTAACCGATAATTCAGCCATTGCAAGTATTTTCTCAATGCCGATGTGGGTAGAATTTGGGATTCTAATTTATCGAATAGGTAATTCAATCACAAACTCGGTACCCTCACCTGGTGTTGAATGGCAATTTAGCTTACCGTGATGATTGTTAACTACAATTTGGTAAGCAATAGATAAACCTAGTCCTGTTCCTTTACCGATGACTTTTGTAGTATAAAAAGCATCGAATATCTTTGTCTGATTTGCTTCACTGATTCCTGAGCCATTGTCTGCAATTCTGAGAATAACTTGCTCTCCAATTGCTTCCGTTTTAATCCAAATAGTCCCACTATGTCGAAAGTTTTCATCAAAATATTGACTTTTTTGGATTTCTTCAATGGCATCAATTCCATTACTAATCAAATTCATAAAAACCTGATTTAGTTCGCCTAAATAGCACTCAACAAGTGGTAATTCTCCATATTCTTTGATTAATTTAATTGCTGGACGATGACCATTTGCTTTCAGTCGATGTCCAAGAATGAGTAGTGTAGTTTCTAAACCTTCATGCAGGTTAGCTAGTTTTTTACCTGCTTCTCCGTGTCGAGAGAACTTATTCAAGGATGAGACAATTTCTGTAACGCGAGCTGTACCTATCTGCATAGATTGAATAATTTTGGATAAATCATTTAACAAATAATTGATATCTTTTGTTTTAATAGCATTTTGAATTTCATCTGGAGGATCGGGTAGATATTTCTGATATAACTCGAGCAAATTAATAACTTCTTGGAAATACTCTTCAATAAAATTCAAGTTTCCAGCGATAAAATTGATGGGATTATTTACTTCATGGGCAATTCCTGCTGTCATTTGACCCAAGGTTGCGACCTTTTCTGCTTGAATCAGTTGGGTTTGAATCTGTTGTAATTCGGCGTTTTTGTCTATCAAGGTTTTCGTCAAATTTTTCAGCTTCAGTTGATGCTCTATTCGCACCAAGACCTCTTCATACTGAAAAGGTTTAGTAATATAATCTACAGCTCCTAATTGTAATCCTTTAACCTTGTCAGCAGTATCGGAAAGAGCAGTCATAAAAATGATCGGAATATCCCGGACACGAGGATTGCTTTCACTTTTGAGGTATTTACAAGTTTCAAACCCATCGATACCCGGCATCATGATATCAAGCAAGATTAAATCAGGTAAATTATCATTATCTAATCTCTGAATGGCTTTTTCACCACTGCGAGCTGCCCAAACTTCAAAGCTAGACTGATCCAAAAAGCTCGATAAAACTTGTAAGTTGGCAGGGTTATCGTCCACGACTAAAATAATTCCTCTGCTAGGATCGCTATTTAGGGAATTTTTTTGATCGCCTATAGTTACTGTCATAAAATTTCTATCCTATATTGATTCACGTTGCTTATTTGCAAAACGCTAAAGGAGAACACTCCCAATTCAAAATTCACGGCATAAAATCCACATAAATAAATTTAAGGAAATTAATCTTTTGAGTTTTCGTTCAAAAAGTTAAGGATTAAATCTTCGTCAAACTGCCTCGCTAGCTGCCGCAATTGGTTAGCAAAAAGAGCGAATTTTGCGTCTGTTTCCTCTAGTTTATCTGCCCATTTTAAAATGTCATTGAAGTTACCTTTACTGGCTAAATTCATCAGTTCCTGCAATATATCGGGGGAAGGAAGAGTCAATTTATCTGGTGAACTATCAAGTGTTGTAGGCGAAGAATTAATTTTTTGTTCCTCAGATTGCTGGTAAATCCATGTCAAACCTAAATTGCACTCTAATTGATGCAGTAATTCATTTGCCTGTACAGGTTTGCTCAAAAAGGTGTCACCTCCTGCTTGCAGACTGCGATTTTGGTCGGCTTCAAAGACACTAGCAGAAGAGACGATAATCTTGATATCGTGGATATCTGGGGTATGACGCAGGTGTTTAATCAATTCAAACCCATCCATTTCTGGCATCAGCAAATCTGTAATCACTAGGTCTGGTTTCAGGGCGATCGCTTTTTCTAAACCTTCTTTACCGTTGCTGGCTTCAACTACGTTGAAACCCAATGGTTGCAGTAAATTTGTAATTACTGTGCGATTCTCCCAGCGATCGTCCACCATTAAGATGGTGCGGGGTCTACCTGTAAAGCCAATGATTTGTCCCTTGGATACAGCCATCGCAGACTGTACCCATTCGCTGGCTTGGGCGATCGCAATTTCAAACCAGAAAGTACTACCCTGACCAATCTCACTTTTAACCTGGATATCGCTACCCATCATCTGCACCAACTGCCGAGTAATAGCTAAACCCAGCCCTGTCCCTTCTATCTGATGCTTTTTTTCACCTACTTGTTCAAATGGCAAAAAAATGTTGCCCAATTGGGTTGGAGTTATGCCAATTCCTGTGTCTTTTACACTAAAGTGAATGTGATATTTCTCCATCTGCCCATCAGCAGTCACTCGATCGATTACCTCAACCTCGAAGCTAACTTTACCCTCATCAGTAAATTTAATGGCATTTCCCAGCAGATTCAAAAGAACCTGACGTAACCTTTTGACATCGACATGAACCCCTGTGGGTAAGTTGCTTGCGGGTTCATAGACAAACAAAATGCCTTTTTGTTCTGCCCGAATCTGGCAAATTTCTACAATACCCTGTAAAAAAGACGGAAAATGCACATCTTGAGGATTCAGTTCTAGTTTTCGCGCTTCAATTTTGGAAAGATCCAAAATGTCATTAATTAGAGTCAGTAGATGAGAGCCACACTGTTCAATAATATTTACATGATATTGCTCTGACTCTGGCAAAGCTTTGGAACGCAGCAAAATTTGAGCGCAACCCAAAATACCATTCAAGGGCGTTCGCAGTTCATGGCTCATGTTGGCTAAAAATTCGCTCTTAGCCCGGTTTGCGGTATCAGCCGCTGTTTTAGATTTTTTCAGTTGAGCTTGTTCAAAAGCTTGTACCTGCCACAAGACAGCGATCATCGTCACTGTTAATCCGCCCACAATTAGGGCGATCAGATCGAGAAATTGTAGCCGAGATTCAATGTTTTGACGCGGAATTACCAAAGCCACAGACCAATTAGTTTCTCGTAACGGCATATAAGCAACATACTTTTTAGTGCCGTCAATTTCCATCAACTGAATTCCCTGTTGTTTGTTTACCATTCGCTGCGCGATCGCATTTAAATTGCGATCTGGAATTTTCAGCAGGCTGGGTGCGGGTTTTTCTACCGTTGACATTAAGGTTGAGTTGGGATGGACGATCGCTTCTCCTTGGGAATTGAGGGCAAATGCATAGCTGTTGTTGCCGTAGTGCAAAGAGTTGACCACCTTTGCAATGCGATCGACTTTAACATTGCCGTGGAAAACTCCAATCGGTGAACGATTGGTAGGAGAATCAGACCAGATTGGAGTGGCGATCGCAATTAAAGGAATACCTGTGGAACGGCTAATAAAGGGATCGGAAATGTTGCTTTTTCCTGCTAGTGCTTTTTGAAAGTAGTCTCGATCCTTAACATTCTTATTTGACCGACCAATTTTAGTATTAAAATACGAACCATCCGGGGTAACTATTTGGAAAAAGAAAAATTCATCGATCCGCTTAACTTCTGACTTTAAATAAGGTTCTGCTAAAGACCAGTCTAAGGAGCGTACAGTTGAAGTATGAGCAAGGGTTTGCACCTCGACTTTGCGAATATGTAACCACTCCTCAATTTCATCAACTCCTCTCTGTACCTCTAAAAATGCTTTTCCTCTCAAGTCTTGTAGCGTTATTTTTCGAGCAGCCTGATAGCTAAAATAAGCAGAAATACTCACAATAAGAGTAGTGCCGCCAATAATAAATCGGATTGGTAAATTCCGTGAAGAATACATTTTGGTGTCAGATGGGCTGGAGTTGCCTTCGATCGCAGGCTTAACCCTTTAAACAATGGGTTTTGTAAGCAAAAAAAGGGCTATATTTAGATTGCCCAAAAAATTATTAATAATCGCAATTATGATTGTTACCCATAGCTGCGATTGTCAATACCCTAAACTTTGCTAACTATCCTTTAAAGACCTGTATTGTGAAGTATGTATAGGCCGATCGTCGAGTAAGTTCAAAAAATACACTTTATCAAAAATATAATAATCAAATTTCTCGTTATAATTTTCTTGATAAATTAGATAATATTACTGATATTTAAGTATCGGTAAATAGTCAACTTTATTTAGTAAAACAGGTATTTAAAATCAAAAATTTGGATTATTTTGTAACAGGCGAAAGCCAAGAGTCGCCATCTAGGTGACATTGGTAGCGATTAAATGACTGCCGACCCTATGCAAATTGAATGTGAAAGAGGTTATCAAATCTGATTAACAAGCTACAGTATATACCTGTAACATAACAACCAATTAGGTAATACTTGCCTTTTGACTAATGACTCAAGTAGATATTCTGATCCTTTCAAATGGCCCAGGTGAAGTAACAACCTGGGTGCGTCCAGTAGTAAAGGCGTTGCGGCAAGAACTAGGGGATGACCGTTCTATAGTGAGGATTTCTGTGGTATTATCGCCTTGCTCAAATGCCAGTGGTAAAGAAGCAGCGATCGCTCTTTCTTACCCCGAAGTAGATAGAGTTCAGGGAGCAGAACATTTTTGGCAATTTTTGCTTTGGGGTAAAACATTTGAAAATTGGGATTGGAGAAGTCGCGGTGTTATCGTTTTTTTGGGCGGCGATCAAATTTTTCCAGTGATTATAGGCAAAAAGCTCGGATATCGCACAGTTGTTTACGCCGAATGGGAAGCCAGATGGCATAACTGGATTGATCGCTTTGGTGTGATGAAACCCGAAGTAGCAGCCAAAGTCCCAGCAAAATATGCTCAGAAATTCACTGTTGTCGGTGATTTGATGCTAGAAGCTAGTAGTCAAGAGTCATTAGTCATTGGTCATTTGTCCTTAGCAAATGACAAAGGACAAATGACTAATGACATAAACGCGTCAGTGACTTCCCACAGCGTAGGACAAAAGACTGAATTGATTGGTTTACTCCCTGGTTCAAAAGCAGCAAAATTAGCCCAAGGAGTACCATTATGTTTAGCTATTGCCGAATACATTCATGCAAAAAGACCGCAAATCAGATTTGTGATTCCTGTAGCCCCAACTTTGGATTTACCAACTTTAGCTAGTTTTGCCAATCCCCAAAAGAACTCTATTGCTGAAATCTTTGGCTTTGGCGGTGCTTCCTTAATTATCCCAGAGGATGCTCAAGGCAAGGCATTGCTCAAAACAGCAACGGGCTTAACTGTAGAACTGTGGCAAGAAAACCCTGCATATCACTTATTATCCCAGTGCTGCATCTGCTTAACTACGGTGGGGGCAAACACTGCTGAACTTGGTGCTTTAGGAGTGCCAATGATTGTTTTACTACCAACGCAGCAACTTGACGCTATGCGTTCTTGGGATGGTTTACCTGGATTGTTGGCAAATCTGCCAGTAGTCGGTACGCTATGCGCTAAGGCAATCAATTGGTCATTTCTGAGATTTGTGAGACGTAAAGGTTTATTAGCATGGCCAAATATCTGGGCACAAGAAGAGATAGTCCCAGAAATTATGGGTAAAGTTCAACCACAAGATATTGGAGAAATGGTTTTAGATTTTTTGGCGAATCCAGAAAAATTGGATGATATGCGCGCTAAACTCCGTAATATTCGCGGTGAAAACGGTGCAGCGCAGAAGATAGCACAGATTGTTGGTGAGGAGATTGGGAAGTAGGGAAAGATGAGGGAGTAATCAAAGCAACATCCCCCTAATTTTTACTCTGGCTTAACGTGAGTTAGACAAGTATTATTTGACGTCTCCCCCAACCCCTCTCCGACACGGAGAGGGGAGCAAAAGCTGAATTTTTCGCTACTCCTCCCTTTGGGTTTCGGAGAGGTTCATCGAACTCACTCTGGCTTAATCTGAAGATTCTCCATCCCTGCGCCCAAGTTCATAAATGCCAGCACCCATACAGGCTAATATACCTGTACTAATTCCCCAACTCTCGCCTAAACTAATTTCCAGACCCCAGTTACATAAAGTGCCGACTACCAAAAAAGGCACAATGCTAAACAGTGAAGCGTAGAAAGCGTTTTGGGATTCTCTGGCTTTACGAGTCTTTTCAAATTCTGACTGGCTGGTATAAAGCGATCGCTCGGCAAAGTTAAACCAGCGATTGAGTTGCTCGATTACCCATTCATTGACTCTGGAAAAACCTAGATATAGCGCCAATGACCACAAACTCGCTCCAGCGATCGCGATCGTGTCTAACTCAAAACGGAAAGGTAAAATTTCAGTCAGCATTGCTTAGGTGAATCCTGCAAAGGGTTAACTTTAGCTGTCAGTAGATGCTAAATAAACCTCTTGTGCAATTTTAAGCATAAAAGCTCACAAGATTTCAACTACTTAGTAAATATCCAGCTTCTTAGCTTGTTTACACCCGTTTTACACTCATTCTCTATCTAAAGGTATCAAAAAATACCTCACATTTTAGTTTAAGCTACAACAGTTTTCCTATATAAGCTAGTACCTACAAACCACAAACCCCTTGAAATTATTATATTTCAAGGGGTTTAATATAGTGCCAGGAACCGGACTTGAACCGGTGACACGAGGATTTTCAGTCCTCTGCTCTACCAACTGAGCTATCCCGGCTGGGGCTTTTGTGAGCCACGATTAATCAATGTAGCAAAGATAAAAGAATATAGCAAGTCTTTGGAGAAAAATAGTTATGCAGCTTTCAAACTGAACTTAAACCAGACGAAAACGGCTACAAATAGTAGAAACTGGACAAGAACAATACTTGGTCCAGAAGCAAGATTGAAAATACCTGAGACAATGATCCCAGCAATGCTGCTAATGGAACCAACTATTACCGACATGACTAGAAAGCGGCTAAAGTGGTGACTCATCAGTTTGGCGGTGGAGGCGGGAATGACTAAAAAGGCGTTCACTAGTAAAACACCAACAGCTTTAATCGCCACAGCAACGGCGAGTGACAGCAAGACTACAAAAGCGTAGCGGTACAATTGAACGGGAACGCCTTGAACTTGGGCGACATCGGGGTTAAGGGTCAATAAAATTTGCTGTCGCAGAGTTGATAGTAAAAATATGCTTCCTCCCACAAGGACTAGCAGCGTCAAAATCAAATCTGTGGTGTCGATCGCTAGAATATCCCCGAACAGTACAGCCATCAAGTTGCCACGATATCCTTTAATTAGGCTCGTGAGAATTAAACCGATCGCTAATGCCCCAGAGAGCACGATGCTAAGTATGCTATCGCTAGCTAAGTCGGTTTTGTCGATAAAGTAGAGGACAATAACCCCAAAAACTAAGGTAAAAGGTAACAGCATCCAAGTAGGATTTATTTGTAGCAGCACACCTAATGCCACACCTACTAATGCTGCATGACCAACCGCATGGCTGAAAAATGACAACTGGCGCAAGGTGACAAAACTACCCAACATCCCGCCAAGTATTCCCATTAAGGCAGCACCGACGATTGCACGCTGTATCGAAGGAAGTTGTAACAACTGTAGCAAATCATCACTACTAGCGATCGCAAGCCAATTTATCTGACAATCATTGAAGAAATTCATAATTACTGGCATTTTTCATTCTTTAATTACGAATTATTTTAATGTTGGTGCTGGTAGCGACTGAAACCTGGGCCATAGGTTGCTAACAGGTTTTGCGGTGAAAGGGCAATTTCTGGCTTACCAGTACAAACAATGCTTTGGTTCAGGCAAAGCACGCGATCGCAATGCCGATTTACCATATCAATATCGTGAGAAACTTGTAATACTGTCCAACCTTCCTCTCGCTTTAATTCATTTAGCAAAGCGTAAAAATCTGCTGCACCTTGCACATCAACACCAGCAAAAGCTTCATCTAGTACCAAGAGTTTCCGAGGCATTACCAAACAATAAGCCAATAAAACCCGCTTCAGTTGACCGCCGCTAAGAGTACCAATAGCTTGATGCTGCAAATGATAAGCATCAGTTCGCCGTAAAGCTTCTGTTACTGCTGCCGATTTTTCTCGGTCTTTTTTCCACAGCTTGGAAAAAAATGAATTCTTTCTTTTCCCTTGCTTAGTCCATCCCAGTCCAACTAATTCGCTGACAGAAATGGGAAAGTTGCGGTCAAAAATAAAGTTTTGCGGCATATAGCCCAACGTGTGGCGTAAATGCCCCAATCTAGAAATTGGACGACCCAAGATTTCAATCGTCCCAGCACTTCGAGGTATCAAATCTAAAACCGCTTTTACCAGGGTACTTTTACCAGCACCATTGGGGCCAACAATGGCTGTATCTGTTCCTGGTAATAATTCAAAGGAAACATCTCGAACAGCTAGATAGCTGCCTTGATAAACAGTTAATCCTTCTACTTTCAAAATAGGAATGTCATTAGTCATTGGGCATTAGGCATTGGGCATTGGGCATTGGGCATTGGTCATTTGCAAAAGACAAAAGACAACTGACAAATGACAAATCTATTTACACGATGTTTCTAGAGTTTGCAAATTCGCTTTCATTGCCTTGAAATAATGCTGTGGATCTGTTTCGCCAGTTTCTAGAGAATCCAGAGTACGCAAATTTAATTTCAAGTCTTTAGAGAGGCTGTTCAGCAGTTTATTATCTACTCCTGGTTCGCTAAATAAAGCTTTGACTTTGTATTTTTTCACGGCGCTGACGGCATTTTGCACATCTGTTGGTGAAAGTTGATCTTCGGGAATTTGTACCACAGCAACTTGCTTGAGGTTATAGCGTTTAGCTAAATATGGAAACGCATCATGAAAGGTAATAAAGGTGCAAGTGGGATTTTTCTGTAAAGTCTGCTGAAATTCACTGTTTAAACTTTCTAATTCTTTAATATAAGCTGTAGCATTTGCTTCGTAAGTAGCTTTGTTCCTCGGATCGGCAGCAATTAATCCATCTCGAATATTTGTTACTTCCTGTTTTGCTAAAACTGGATCTAACCAAACGTGAGGATTACCCTGACTTTGTTCGTGGTCTTTTTCATCTGGCGTCGTTTTTACGACAGGTGAAATTTCATTTAAGGGTTTAATACCAATACTTGCATCAATTTCAGTTAATTTGGGATTTTGGGCATTTTTGACGGTACCTTCCAGAAATTCTTCTAAGCCTAAACCATTTTTCACTAATACCTTAGCAGTAGCGATCGCTTTGACATTTCCTGGTGTCGCTTGGTATTCATGTACCTCCGTACCAGGTGGCACTAGAATTTCTACATCTGCGACATCCCCAGCTACTGCCTTAGTAAACAAATATATCGGCAAAAATGTCGCTACTACTTTAGTTTTTCCTGACTGCGCCTGTGGGATAGAAGCAGCTTCTTGTGCTTGCGGCAACTGTTCGGAAGTTGTTCCCTGATTTGGATTCGATTGACTACACCCAGTAGCCATCGACAACATTAGCAGAGCAATTATGGGCAAGATGCCGCTTCTGTGCCTACCTGTTCTAACTTCTGTGCAATTCACAATCACGTATTTTGCCTCCAAAACGGATGCTGACTCTGCCTCTGTCAAAATTCCTATTGACAACTTTATACTATAATAATTCTCATTCTCATTTTAAGTACATAATATCATTCTGAGTTTGCTGTGTAATGAGTAACAACAAAACTTTTTCAGACGGTACAGCCCTCTGCAATTTAGTTTTCCCTAAATAATTAGGGTTTGTTGACTTTTTTGTTAAAAAGTTTCCTCTCTTCTGATAAGATTGCTGACAAATATTCTCATAAAATACACGTTTAAAAAACGTGGTTTGGGTGTGAGTTGGAGATCGGTGTGAGGAGAGAAATGCAAAAATTCTGGAAATATCTGCTAGTTAGTCCAGCAGTCTGCGGTGTCATGCTATTTGTGAATACTGCTACATTTGCAGGTGAAACTTCTAGCATGTCTGAAATCAATCAAGTGCAAGTTTTAGCTAATCCAGACACAAAAGTTGAGACAAAAGCGCAAGTTACCTCCGTGTCTCAATTTTCTGATGTACAACCAACCGACTGGGCATTTCAAGCATTGCAATCCTTGGTTGAGCGCTATGGCTGTATTGCAGGATACCCAAATAGCACTTATCGCGGTAATCGGGCATTAACGCGATATGAGTTTGCTGCTGGTTTGAATGCTTGTCTCGATCGCGTTAACGAACTTATTGCGACAGCCACTGGCGATTTAGTTAACAAACAAGATTTAGCCACATTACAAAAGCTGCAAGAAGATTTTTCCGCCGAACTGGCGACACTCCGAGGCCGTGTAGATGCAGTAGAAGCGCGAACTGCTGAATTGGAGGCGAATCAGTTCTCAACCACAACTAAATTGCAAGCAGAAGTTGTCGCAGTCGCTAGCGATGTTTTGTCAGGAAATACAGTTAACGGTGCGGAAATTACAGATAAGAATACAACTTTAGGGTTACGGGCGCGGATACAATTCGTGACCAGCTTTACAGGAAAAGATACGCTGTTCACCAGAATCCAGGCTGATAATATTCTCAGTCCTAACATCGGTACGCCAGAGGGGAACTTATTTTTTGCTGGCGAGGATGGTACCACTAATGCTTTTATAGATGCCTTGTATTACAAATTCCCTCTGGGTGAAAAAACAGAGGTTACTGCTCTTGTCAACGCAGCCGCAGCAGATGATATTACCAGTACTGTCAATCTCTTTGACGGTGATGGCTCCTTTGGTGCTTTGTCCACCTTTGGTACACGCAACCCAATTTATAATCAGATAAATGGCGCGGGGTTGGCAGTAACGCACGAGTTCAGCGATCAATTGGCATTAAGTCTAGGGTATTTGAGTGGTACAGCTAATGACCCCTACGCCCAATAATGGTTTGTTCAATGGTTCTTATGGTGCGTTGGCACAGCTGACAGTTAAACCAAGCGATCGCATTTCTATCGGTTTAACTTACATCAATTCCTACAATCAACCACTACTCACAGGTAGTAATGCTGCCACTTTCCAGGATATAGCAGCTATCCAGGGTTTACCAGAAGATCAAGTAGGATTTTCCAGTAATTCTTACGGTGTCGAAGCATCCATTGGCATCACTGATAACATTGTCTTGGGTGGTTGGGCTGGATACACCAACAGCCAAAGCTTGAGAGGAACTCGTGGAGACGTTGATATTTGGAACTATGCTGTCACCTTGGGCTTTCCTGACCTCGGTAAAAAAGGTAACTTAGCAGGTATCATCGCTGGTGTGGAGCCGAAAGTGACAAGTTCTAACATCGCAGGTTTGGATAGCGATCCTGATACATCCTATCATCTTGAGGCGTTCTACCAGTATAAGCTGAGTGACAATATCACCATTACTCCTGGAGTCATCTGGTTAACATCTCCAGATCATAACGACGCTAATGATGATGTTGTTATTGGTGCATTAAGAACCACATTCAGTTTCTAATTTTTTAAAATTTTAAAAGAAGACGCAAATTTATCTTTTGCGTCTTTTTTTGGGTATAGGTTTAAAAATAGAACTTAGCATTTTTACCCAGCTTGATATCTGAAAACAACGCGAGTTCGACAGTTAGGAAAGGTCAAAAAAGTTGCTAGATATGAATTTGCTCAACTGAACATCCACGCAGCCTGAAAAAAGTCGCGTTCACAAAACATCGCATAACGATAAGTTGAATGCACAACAGAATCAGTAGCGGCATAATTGTCAACCAAATTTTCTAATTGTTGTGTCAGTGGTTGAAAATCTGCGCTGCTATAAGTACGAATCCAGTCTGCATATTGATGATTAGGAATACCGTTACAAGCCAATTTTTCTCCTAAAAAGGCATACAAACGCATACAGGGAGACATTGCCGCAGCAGTTAAACCGACATCTTTGCTCCAAGCAGTTGCTAACAAAAAATCAGTATAGCGGCGAGTAGCAGATGCAGGTTCTACAGCATACAAATTGACTCCCCACTCAGAAGCATAACTACTATGCAGGCGAAGTTCTTCTAAAACTCCACTAGCTAAATTATGAAATGTGGTGAAACCTAACCAGTCTGGTGCTTTGGCTGCGGCGATACTGTAGGCACGGGCAAAAGCTTCTAAGAAAAAAGCATCTTGCCCTACGTAGTAAGCAAATTTAGCTTGCTCAAGAGTACCATCGCCAATGCCTTGAACGAAAGAATGCTCTAAGCAAGCTTGGGCTAAGTCTTGATTTGCTGCCCATAATTCGTTAGATAAAGTCATTTGTTATTTGTCACTTGTACTGAGCGAAGCCGTTGGCGTGGTCACTGAGCGTAGTCGAAGTGCAGCCTCTCCAAGAGTTGTATTTGTCATTTGTCACTTGTACTGAGTTTCGACTGCGCTCAACTACCGCGAAGCCGTTGGCGTGGGTCACTGAGCGTAGTCGAAGTGGAGCCTCTCCAAGAGTTGTATTTGTCATTTGTCAACTATTATCTCCTTTAAAAAGGGAAGAACTGGAGTAAGACTGAGCCAATACTTCCCAAAAAGTCAACGAAGCTGGGTTTACCAGTACTTACCTTCTCATTAACCGGTGTTTGTAGTTCTTTTATAAAAGTTTGGGCTGTTAGGGTTCCAGTGCTGTTGTTTTGGGATGTAAACAATTTTTCTGCAACTTGAGCATCTTGGAATGCACCTTGTCTATCTAGTATTTGGTAACGAGCGACACCACGAGCAAGATAAGCATCTGCATATTCTGGTTTAATTGCGATCGCTTGATTAAAATAACTGATTGCTTGCTGTTGGTTGCCTTTTTGCCCTTCTGCTACACCCAAAGCATAAAAATCTGCTGGTGAAGCAATTTGTGATGGTATCGCAACTGCACCTTGAAAGTTAGTCCCATTCAAGTAAGCGCCAGTTAGTTCTGCATTTGCTAAATAAGTATTTCTCAAATCAGCACCCGTCAAATTTGCCCCATTAAATTTAGCTTCGCTCAGGTTAACGCCAAATAAACTCGCGCCACTTAAGTTTGCACCCCGCAAATCTGCACCGCTCAAATTTGCACGGCTCAAGTTTGCACCTGTGAGATTAGCACCGCTCAAATTGGCTCCAGATAAGTCAGCCATCACTAAACCTGCATTCATCAAATCACAGTTTTGACATTGTTTGGTTGCTAATAACTGTTTAACATGTTCAGAATTAGCTGCTTGTACGGTCGTTGTCAAACTAATCGTGGTTAAAAATGCAACTGCACTTAGAAATTGAATCTTCATATTTATGTAATATTTATTACTCAATAACAGTATAAACTGAGATGGATTTATACCTCAGCATTATGATATGAGCAATCTCAATAATTTGTCCTCTGTAGTTGCCTACATCACTTATAAATTGGTGATACCTTTCCTGTAGAACCTTACGCTAAAGGATTCTAGAAAAGTCGGGAAAGTATAAATTGAGCCGATATTAAGATTGATAACCCCAGTAAGAAGGGTAAATGAGCATCATTCGTCAAGATAAATGATACATTTTACTAGAGGCAAAACTGATGTTACAAAATTAAACTCACTGCAAAATATCGCTTCCAAAAAATCATCTGTAACATCCAAATAATTAGTATTTGTTAAAATCAAGTCAATTAGTAGAGCAGTATCCAAGCCTAAAGTTTGCCCTATAGCTGGACTAGTCATTGTCATCAGGGATGCTTGAACTCAGGAGCAAAATGATAGATTTGCTTTTAGATACCCTGATTTTAAATAAATATGAGACTATAGAAATATTAAGGCAGTCAGAAAAACGTGAGTCAGCAAGACAAACTCTTAGAAAAAATTCTCTCTGGGACTTCTGATACAGATATCCCTTTCGCCCAACTGTGGCAACTTTTATATACACTAGGCTTTGAAGAACGGATTCGTGGCGATCATCGTATTTTTTTCAAAGCCGATGTTGAGGAGATATTGAACCTGCAACATAAAAAAGGAAAAGCCAAAAGCTATCAAATTAAACAAGTTCGGGCAGTGATTCTCAAATATAAGCTAGGAAGTAAAAATGATGTTTCGGTATGAAATTATTCTCTACTGGAGTGAATTAGATCGAGCTTTTATTGCTGAAGTTCCAGAGTTACCAGGCTGTGCTGCTGACGGTGATACTTATCAAGAAGCACTGTATAATGTAGAATTAGTTGTGCAAGAATGGATAGAAACTGCTAAAGATTTGGGGCGTCCAGTTCCTGAGCCTAGACCACGTTTGATGTACATTTAATTGATACACAAAGCAAGTTCAACTTATTTTTTAGCATAATCATACGTGAGTTCGACAAGCCCTTTTTTGACTTCTCCCTCAACCCCTCTTGGACACAAAGAGGAAAGCCAAAACCCTAATTACTCGTTGCTCCTTCCTTGACCCGTGGGAGAGGGAGGTTGTGAGGGAGAGGTTCATCTAACTCACGTTAATCATAAATTTTCAAACATTCTTTAAGTGAAGAACTTAGTTACTGGCAATCTTACAAATCACCATAATATGTGAATTGTATTTGTTAGTAGTATAGTGAATAAGTTGTAGTCCAGAACGTTCTATTTCTTGCAATAGTTTAGGTATTTCATACTTGTGATGCCGCCAAATAGTAATTTCTTCACCTTTAGAGATTTCAATATTTTTCTCTATCCCCATCCGACTAAAATTGATAGTGTAATCATGACGTAGTTTCAGATTAGCAACAATACTATCTGTTTTTAAATCGTATTTTCTCACTAGTTCGCAATCTTCCGATTTTATCCCAATCTTCTTTTTAACCCATCCATATACTTCTTCTACATGATACTTGCAGCCACCTCTAACTATTCCATCCCATGTAGAGTTAGAACCAGTTTCGTTGGTAAATACTAACAGATCATTTTTTCCCATGCTATCTCTAAAGTTTTTGAACACCTCATCTCTATTTTGATGATTTCCAATGGTAACACCTAAGTGTAAAAATATTTTTGCTATGTCGTCAATTTCAAGGATAGCTTGATTTTGGAATAAACTTTTGGGTACACAACTACTTTCTATGTCAATTGTGGAACTGATAAACTCGATTAATGGAAACCATTTTTTAAAATTCCTTTTGGAGACATGAAGCAATTCTTCGCTAATATCTAAAGCAATATATTTGTTAACTTTTTTTAATTTATTTAGTTTGCGAATAAACTTTTTAACAGGATAGGAATTACCTGCGCCAACATCTATAATATTTACTCGATCGCCAGCTTTGATATTACCATTAAGGTATTTAAAATTTTCTTTTAAAAGGTCAATTTCTACATTTGCCCTTCCATACCATCTAGGAATAGCATGTTTCAGATAAAAATCGTTCCAATTTTTTGCACCTCTCCCTTTATAAGAATACTTAAGAGGGATTTCTCGTCTGACTTCTAATGCATGAATTATCCGTGAAATTTCTTCTTCAGAAAAAAGAGAGTAGAACTCAGAACTTGGCTTTGCTGTGCGACTGATAGCAGGTGAAATCTCAAAGGGAAGTTGGGAATTACGATGAAAATTTTGAGCCATTATTCTTGTTCTTTGGTTTTCTTCGGTCTGGAAATTGATTAGCCGTAATGCTTGCTAGAAATATATTCTCCCATACCACTGTCCAAAACCTGGAATCTTCATCACAAACAATTTGCCGCAAGTCATACAGGATTTAATCAAAAACAACATAAACCTTGCTACTCTTCTTTTGGCGGAGATGCTATGCTAACGGGAAAGCTCCGCGAATGTCGCTCCTCTTTGCGATTACATATTAGATTTAATTATAGCTATCTACTTACATTATGGTAGATAATTCCCAAGAGCCAAAAGAGCATGATGTATCTCTGTGCGGTCATTATAAAGTCCCAGCAGATGATGTAGTTTTGGGAGAACTTGAAAGAATTAACCAGTTGATGATGCATGGAAGGATTGAGCAAAAAATTGATGCTCTTCTGGATGCTTTTGAATATGGTCAAGCTGGCTTACAAATAATTATTCATTCGTTGCATGACTCTTCAATAGAAGTGAGAGAAGCTGCCTATTTTCTACTTCAAGAAAGTACAGAATGGTCAGCAAAAGAGGTCTTACAAGAATATATACCTATGAATTTTTTAAATGCCTTCATGCATGGAATGGGCAAACTGTAATGTCTTTGTGTTCTTCAATCAGTTCAGATTGGAAAACTCTAGTAAGTGTTGATAATGGAAAATGCAACCTTTGGGATTTAAGAACAGGTCAGCTAATACGCACTTTGGATATCAATTTACCAAATGATGATATTGATGATGTTACTGATTATGTTAATATCGCTTTCATCCCTGATACGCAAACCCTTATCATTGCATCTGAAGGTATAGTAAGTCTATGGGACATACAAACAGAGGAGATAATTCGCACTTTAAAAGGGAATTACGCTGGCTCTTTCGCTACCAATTTGCTGAATAAAACAACCATCTCTCTCGGTCGTCGCGTTCATGATGACTACTCTGACTCTGAACACCCTGTTAAAGTCTGGAATTTACAGACAGGTCAGCTAGTTAGTACTATATACGGGCATAATACAGCTGAAGAGAACGATCTGATCGTCAACCCCTCAGAGCAGTTTCTCACTATTATGTATTGTCACTTTAAGGATGCACGTGGTTTTTATGACATAGTTCTTAAAATGTGGGATTTACAAACTGGTGAACGACGAATTGCTACATTTAATGTGCCTCTTAGTAAATCGGATAAAACTTTTTTCCCTACCTTAAGCCAAGATGGAAAAACTCTTGTTACTTGCAGTGGGGATGCCAGCATCAAAGTGTGGAATTTCCAAACAAAGAAGATAGTTCATATTTTCCAAGGTCATCGAATTATTCACGGTCATCAACCTATTTTCCTAAGCCCTCAAGCCAATATTCTTGCAAGTGTAGGGGTCGAGAATAGAATAAATACTATCATTTTATGGGATTTAATTAGAGGAGAAAAAATACATATACTTGAAGGCTCCGCACCTGTGGCTTTCAGTACAGATGCTAAAGTTATCGTAAGTGGAGGTGCAGACAATACAATCATTGTGTGGGATTTACAAACGGGTGAAAAACTTTGCATACTGGAAGGTCATTCATCTCGAATTGTAGACATTGCTATCAGCCCAGATGGCCAAACTATTGTCAGTTCCAGTGACATTAGTAGTTACTTTGCTAACGATGCTACTATCAAAGTCTGGGGAGTGTGATAATACTAACACCCTTGATGGACTAGCCAATTGGTTTTTTACAATCAAAAATAGGAGATAATTTTCCAAAGATAGAGGGGTAAATACCATTGGTTCAGCAACCAGAACTCCAAGAAACTTCGTCGATAAAGGCAACCCAGCGCGTGCTTAAAAGTTTAAGCACTTACCGGTGGACTTCACTGGGAGCATTAGTCAGCCTGTTGCTGTTGACGATCGCCAACGCACTCACTCCACAACTATTTCGGTGGGGAATTGATGAGGGAATCGCGCCAAAAAATCTCCAAATTGTGCTATATAGCGCCGCCTGGATGGTAGTTGCCGCGATCGCTCGTGGTGTATTTAACTTTGGACAAAGCTATTTAGCAGAAGCAGCATCTCAGGGTGTTGCTTATGAACTGCGAAACAAAATTTTCAGCAAAATCCAAAATCTCAGTTTCAGCTTTCATGACCAGGCGCAGACTTCCCAACTACTAACCCGTGTCACCAGCGACATTGAACAAATTCGTACCTTTGTTGGTACTAGTTTAATTCAGGTCGTCGGTTCAGTTGTGACATTGGTGAGTATTTCGGTGGTTTTGCTGGTGATGAACTGGCAATTAGCACTGATTAGCCTAACAGCAGTGCCCATAACCGCATGGTTAATGGCACTATTCGTCAGCCGAAATAACAAACTTTTTCGGCAAGTACAAGAGCAACTGAGCAACCTCAATGCTATATTGCAAGAGAACTTGCTAGGAATCCGCGTAGTAAAAGCCTTTGTGCGGGAGTCAACCGAAAGGTCGCGTTACACAACTCTGAATGATGGCCTAGTCAAGGCAAACATGAAGACCATTAGCGCCATCCGTGATACCTTTCCCTTGATATTCTTGCTGAGTAATTTGGTAACACTGGCAGTTTTCGCCTATGGGGGAGCGCAGGTGATTGGGCGCAGATTTTCCATTGGCGAGCTGGTGGCGTTTAACTCCTACCTAGCGTTGATTCTCCAACCAATTTTGTTGATTGGATTTGCCGCACCCGCGATCGCTCAAGCAGCTGCTTCCGCCGAACGTGTCTACGAAGTTGTGGATGCAGAGGTAGAAATTCGCGATTGCCCTGGTGCTGTCCCCTTTGACACCTGCGGTGGTAGAATTACCTTTGAAAATGTTTCCTTTCGCTATCCCGGAGCGACAACCGAAACTCTCAAAGAAGTATCCTTTGAAACCAAGCCTAACGAGCTAATCGCCGTTCTCGGAATGACTGGTTCGGGAAAAAGCACAATCATGAACCTGATTCCTCGCTTTTACGATGTCACCAAGGGAGCAGTTCGCATTGACGGACGAGATATAAAAAGTTTCACACTCAAAAGCCTCAGATCGCATATTGGGATTGTCTTTCAGGAAACCACCCTCTTTTCTGGCACAATCCGCGAAAATATTGCCTACGCCAAACCTGATGCCACCTTAGAAGAGGTGATTGAAGTTGCGAAAACCGCCCAAATGCACGATTTTATTAGCGGTCTAGCTGATGGCTACGAGACGATTGTGGGCGAACGGGGCGTAGGCTTATCTGGTGGACAAAAGCAGCGAATTGCGATCGCTCGTACCTTACTAACCGATTACAGCATTCTGATACTTGACGATAGTACCTCGGCTATAGATGCCAAAACTGCCGCCCAAATTCAAGCCGAACTAGATGGTTTAATGCGCCAAAAAGCTTGTACAACCTTTGTAGTAGCTCAACGTATTAGCACTGTTAAAAATGCCGATCGCATTTTTCTCATGGATAAAGGACGATTGGTAGCACAAGGCACTCACGAAGAATTGATGCAAACCAGTCCACTCTACGGTGTAATTTTGGAATCTCAGGTAAAACCAAAGGAGAAAAAATGATCTCCAATTAGCATAATTAATTTTGCTTACAGCCTAGTAATAAAGACTTTTAATCTAAAATCGTTCGACTGAGCGACTTGCCTTGAGCGGAGCCGAAAGGAGCCGAAGTCCAAAATCCAAAATCTAAAATTTTTATGAGAGGCACTATTCCCGTTGTTGCATCTGAGGAAAACGCAAGTCAGCAATTTTCCACCCTGCGGCGCTTTTTACAATACGTGCTGCTTTATCGCAAAGAAATTCCCATCGCTCTGACATTAGTATTAATTGGTGCCATAACTCAGGCAGTTGGACCATTCTTTCTCGGCTGGTCGATCGATCGTTTGATTGCACAAGGGAATTTGCAAGGACTGCTGATGTTGTTAGGGCTACTAGGACTGAACTACGGACTTGGTGTCTTAGCAATTCGGGGTCAAATTATTCGAGTCGGCTGGATTATGCAGCGATTGCTGGCTCAACTAAGACAAGATATTTTCATTAAAATCCAAAGTCTGCCACTCAGCTTTTTCGATCGCAGCGAAGCAGGCGATTTAATGAGCCGCTTGCTGAATGATGTCAACACCGTGAATCAAGCATTTGGACTGACGATTGCCCAAATGCTGGGCAATACTTTCAGTTTGGTGGGCATTGTAATTGCTATGCTCTCAATCAACCTGCGACTTGGTTTGTTGAGCAATCTGGTTGTGCCACTGATGATTTTTACCACAAGCTTATTTGCACGTTGGGCAAGAGTCAGATTTCGCGTCACCCGACAAACCATTGGGGAACTTTCCGCCAAGTTAGAAGAAGATATTGGCAGCGTCCGAGAAGCACAAGCATTTAATCGCGTACAGATGAATATCGCAGAATTTGATATTCTTAACGCCGCTAATAGAGATGCCAACGTTGAGGCTGTGGCAATTACTTCCGCCTTTTTGCCCTCTATCGATTTTCTCAACACACTAGCAACGGCTGGCGTGCTAGCCTATGGCGGTTATCTAGCGGTAACAGGAGCTGCAACAGTGGGTGTAGTGACATCCTTTTTACTTTACGTCCAGCAGTTCTTCCGCCCGATCCAAATTCTCAGCCAGTTTTACACCCAAGCTCAATCTGCTTTTGCCGGATTAGAGCGAATATTTCTATTATTAGATGAACCGTCAGAACTCAAAGATGCACCCGATGCCATAGAAATGCCGCCTATTCAAGGTGAGGTGACATTCGAGAACGTCAAATTTGGCTATAACCCAGATCGACTGGTTCTTAAAGGAGTAAATTTACACGCCTATCCAGGGCAGATGGTTGCATTAGTCGGGCCAACCGGTTCGGGAAAAAGTACAATTATTAATTTGATTTTGCGCTTCTATGATGTATCTAGCGGTGCAGTGAAAATTGATGATATTGATGTGCGTAGCGTGACTCAAGCAAGTCTGCGCCGTCAAATTGGCATCGTCCTGCAAGACAATATTTTGTTTACCGGCACTGTCGCCGAAAATATAGCTTTTGGCGCTCCTTACGCCAGCCAAGCTGATATCGAAGCGGCTGCACAACTAGCAAATGTGCATGAGTTCATTACCTCATTACCACAGGGTTATACAACTCAATTGGGGGAACGGGGAGCGCCTCTGAGCCAAGGACAGCGACAACTAATCAGTATTGCTCGGGCGGTATTAATTAATCCCCGAATTCTGATTTTGGATGAAGCCACCAGCAGCATCGATACCCGCACAGAAGCACTAGTACAAAGTGCGATCGCTCGTTTGCTCCAAGGTCGTACTAGTTTCGTAATTGCCCACCGCCTCAGTACAGTTACGCAGGCAGATCGGGTATTAGTAATTCAGCAGGGACAAATTGTCGAACAGGGTACTCACGCCGAACTCATTAATCAGCAAGGTGTTTATGCCAACCTTTATGCTCTGCAACTGGGTGCAGCAGACACAATGGTTCTTCAAAACGAAAAGTAAAATATTATATATAGCTCAAATTTACTAATTGCCAGCAAAAAAAAATGAAGCTACCTAACCTTGATTCACAAACCATCGATCGCATCATTGAAATGGCATGGGAAGATAGAACATCTTTTGATGCAATTGAAGCTCAGTTTGGGCTGTTGGAGAAACAGGTAATCGCCTTAATGAGGCGCGGAATGAAAGAATCTAGTTTCAAGATGTGGCGAGAACGAGTCACCAAACGCAATACGAAGCATTTATCTCAGCGAGAATTTATTACAGGTCGGTTTAAATCGCATAATCAAAAAACCTAAGTAATTGGGTAAGCGTAGGCGTAGCCCGTCGTAGCATCGCTCTTTTGTGATATAAACCATCAAGGGCTAAAATGCTGTAAAAAGAATAAGCGTGCGATCGCTTGTACTCATTGAGTGAAAACTACCAAATTCACCAAGCACAATGACGAAAGTTACACTCTACATTGCAGCTAGTTTGGATGGCTACATTGCTCGCAACGATGGCAAAATTGAGTGGCTATCAATCCTTGATACAGAAGATGAAGACTATGGTTATGGTGATTTCTACGAATCGATTGATGCGATCGTCTTGGGTAGCAAGACGTATGAAGTAGGGTTGGGTTTTGATCGCTGGCCTTATCCAGAAAAAAAATCCTTCGTATTCACCCAGCGTAATTTCCAATCCGATCGTCAGGACGTTGTATTTGTTTCTAACCCAGTAAAACAGGCGTTAGCAGATATAGAGGCTCAAGGTTTTAAAAATATCTGGCTAGTTGGTGGCGGAGAATTAATCAATTCGTTTCTTCAGCACAGCTTGATTGACGAATATATTATTTCAACGATTCCAATTATCTTAGGTGGCGGTATACATCTTTTTCCACCATCTAACCATGAAGAAAAATTAGAGCTGATTAACTCACAACAATATCCAAGTGGTTTACTTCAAACACATTATAGGCGAAAAGTAAATGGTTAAAATAATTCGTAATCCCTAATGATATTCTCTACGAATTACGAATTACGAATTAGCTAAACAAGCTTCTGAACAGCGTTGCTAAAGTCTTCGTAAGGAGAAACCCCTACTATAGTTTCTGCTAAAATACCATCTTTGAAAATTAAAACTGCTGGAATACTGCGAAGACCGAATTTTTTGAAAACGGGCTTATTCCTGTCAACATCTACCTTAACGACTTTAGCACGACCTTTGTATTCTTCGGCAAGTTGATCCATTAACGGACTGACTAGGCGACAGGGGCCACACCAAGTAGCAGTAAAATCAACAACAACAACTTTCTCTTCACTTCCATTTAAAACAACATCAAATTCACTTTCTTCAACGTAAGTAACTATGTCAGTATCAGTAGACATTTTTTAATTCCTTAGTGGCAAACTAAAATTTCAGCAAAAAACTAACTATACAAACTATACTCCCTTCTGAGTGTCAGATTAATTAGTTACCTACATTCATAGGAAAACTCCCACAGATGATTTTTGCTGTAATGGTATATTTAATGACTTATAGTTTTTTACGTAGGTGCGATCGCATAACGCACATTACTATCCAAAAACCCCTACCTTCAAGGCGTAGAAGCGTCAACAGTCATTCTGCTGGTCAAATAATTCTAACAACCCAATTGTGCCGACAAAAAAAGTATAAATAGGATATTTTATTGGCATCTTTTGTCTTGAAGGTGCATAAAAAGCTGCTATAATACTTTCAATAAAATGGCATATCATCGCAAAACGCTCAATCAAAAAAATTGGATTAAGGCTGTTTGGTAGAGGAATGTTAGTTATTACTGCATAAATATTCCACGATTCCAATCCAATTGCGCTTGTTATCAGCGCTGTAGATATAATTTTTATAAAGGTATAAATCTTTTTCTCGATCGATTTTAAGTCCATACTGCTCAAAATAATATTTAACATATCTACAATACTTGGAAAATTAACCAAAAAGTTAATATGTTTTGTCTAAAAATTTGCCCTAAGCCAACCAATTTTATTTCATATTTTCATTTTTACAAAAGCCTATAAAAATATAAATATGCTACAGAGGTAAACTGGCACAGCTAGCTATATGTTCTCACGATGACAATTTCTATATTGGTAACTTACAAAAAATAAATTATCCTAAATTATTCGTACATTTGTATTAGGGGCGTACATTGGGGCATCCCTAAGATCGGATGTTTTTTAACTGGAAGTAGCTGAAGTCAATATTCCCAAAATTTTGAGAAGAGAACAGACTAAAAACTATGAGCTATTGAGATTAAATCGCCTAGATATTTCAAAAATGAAAAAAGTGTGGAATAATACATAAGTGAGAAATTTAATTGCACTCCATAGATTGATAATAAATGTAAAGCTATGATTGCTCAACATTACAACTCAATTCATGTTGAAAATGACTTGCTTAAACAAATCAAAATTAAAGAAAATCAGCTAAAAATTGCACAAGAGTCTGAAATGCTTCATGTAGCAGAAGAATTACAGAGTCAATTATTAAAGCTACAGTCTCAATTATCAGAGCCGCAAGAGCAAGACGCTGAAATTCAAGCGTTGATGAGTTTGCTAGACGAATAAGATTGTAAACTTTTGTTGCAAAATTGGAAATACAAAACCTCTGTTGGCCAAAAGCAAAGTATAGCGATCGTGATGTCTGGAAATGTAGCTTATGTGCTACAGTTTAAAAATTAACAAGACAAGCAAAAGCCATAGAAGAGTGATGATTCTTACTTAGATAAGACGTTGGGGTTTTTGCTGAGTATGTGGTCTTTTGCTTTGCGGTACTGAATCAATCTTCAGAATAGGTTTAATTGGGCGCTGTTGCCTTTGATTAAGAATTTGAATTTCTCTCTCAATTGAATTTTTTCCTTGTCTAAAAAATTCTTGAGAATTATATGGAACCAAGTCACGGGATAAATGTTGAGCTTGTCTTGGAGTCAAATTAGAAACTGCTTGTTCAGCATTGGCAGAAGTCTGTACAGCCAGTAAAAAAGCTGTTGAAAGCACCAAAGGTTTTATTTTTATACATCTGGTAAATATTAAGTTTAACATCGTTGATAGATCGGTTGCGTGAAGACAGTTTTCAACCATATTAGTCTTGGTCTGATTATAAATAAAATACATTTATTCCTTGCTAATTACCTCCTACAAATGGATGAATTATGAATTAACCAGCTAAACTATTAGTACAGTACAGCGTAAATATGGCTACTATCTAAATTAACCAGATAAGTTGCTCAAGCAACTGGTTAAAGTTAGACAAACCTTCCGCTACTTGAAATTTCGATGGATGTTGAAAGCAAGAGAATTGTGCTATTCAGTAGCTAATGGTATTTTCGCCTTTTGAAACACCCGCTCAACAGTAAATTGCAGTCCCTCAAACAAAGAATCTGTGAGTAGTTCTTCTCCCATATAAGTTTGTGGCGCTGCGTCTGGATAAAAAACAGTAATGCTTCTGGCTTTACTATCTAATATCCATACCCGCAGCACCTGAGCATCCAAATAGTCTTTGGCTTTAGCCGCCATTTGTCCAAAGGTTTGCCCTGGTGAGAGAGTCGCAGTCTTGGCGGTTTCCGCCGATTGCGAACTCTCGAACCCGAAGGGCGAAATAATCTCAATCACCAAATCAGGAGGAACAGGACAAGCTTCATTTTCATCCCAGTTGGCGGGTAAACGCTTATAAGAAATGTATAAAATATCTGGAATTGGCATCCAATCTCGTCCTCGACGAGTTAAAGCAACAGCCCATTCCGGGCAAACTTCTCCTTTAGAGCTGATTCGTAAAGAAAATCTAAAGAAAGCTGAATCCGGCTTTGTTAAGGTTATAGGCTAAATCGAGTGTAATTTATGTTGTTGTCGATGAGCCGTATACCTACGATTGAGAATCCACACCGCAAACCCTACCCAAGTGATTTAAGCGATGCTGAATGGTTGATTCTCAAGCCTCTTCTCCCTACGCCAAAGGGATTTGGGCATCCTGTAGAAGTAGATTTACGAGAAATATTGAATGCAATTTTCTACGTGCAACGTACTGGGTGTCAATGGGAAATGCTACCTCATGACCTTCCTCCATATACAACAGTGTATGGCTACTTTCAAAAATGGCAGCGTAAAGGCATCTGGCAGCAGATTCACGACCAAGTGCGCTATCAACTGCGACAAGATTTAGGGCGAGATGAAAATTCTACCGTGGCGATCGCAGATTCTCAGTCAGTGAAGACCACGGAAAAAAAGGGGAGGTCTACGGTTTCGATGGTGGTAAGAAGGTTAAAGGGCGTAAGCGACATATAGTTGTAGATTCTCAAGGGTTGTTGATTGGTGTTTTAGTAACTGAAGCCAATGCGTCAGAACGTTTAGGTGCTGTGGTTGTACTGCATGAGGCGGTTAAAGAATTGTCCAAATTGGAAGTTGTTTGGGTAGATCAAGGCTATTCAGGAGAAAACTTTGCTCAAGCAGTCAAGAAAGTTTGCGGAGAAAAGGTTCGTGTTGAGGTGATTGAAAGGATATCGAAAACATTTGAGCGATTGCCGAAACGATGGATTGTGGAACGGACATTTGGCTGGCTTAATAGATTTCGGCGTTTGAGTAAGGATTATGAGTTGTACACAGAGTTAAGTGAAGCTATGATTTATGGCTCATTGATTCGTCTGATGATCAAGCGGATGGCTTCTTAAGCTTTTGTTTACGAATCAGCTCTTACCCTCACACGATTGCTCAATCAAATTAAGAATAACGCGAGTAAGTTTCGCGTGAAAAAATTTTGGTGACATTTTAGGAATTGCTTGGCCATCAACTAGCTCATAAGTTATGTCTCCCTCGCCTGGTGGAAGATTTAGGAACTCTTGCAAAGTTAATTGATTTTTGCCTTGGAGTATCATGGCTCATTAATTCGTAATTGAAGAACAGAGCAACTAACTTTTATTCTGACTCCTTAATTCTTCTTCAAATTGTTCACATTCCCCGCAACACTTGCCGAATAATATCCGATGGCACTTCATCGGTAATTGTTACTACACCAATCTCTGTTGGTAAAACAAACCGCACTTTCCCCGCTTTGACTTTCTTATCTAACTGCAACGCCTCAATAATTGCTTCAATATCTATTCCATCTGGTAACTGAGTTGGTAAACCCGCTTTTTGAATTAAAGCATTTTGACGTTCTGTGTCTTCTTTTTGCCACAGTCCCAAATCCACAGCAATTTGACCGGCTGCTACCATACCAATAGCCACCGCTTCACCATGATTTACTAGACGATAACCAGTCAAACTTTCCACTGTATGACCGATGGTGTGTCCATAATTGAGAATTGCCCGTAATCCGCCTTCTTTCTCATCTTTGCCAACAACATCAGCTTTTGCTTGACAAGAGCGCGTTAATATGGTCGTTATTAAGTCAGGTTTGACATAGCGGAGTTGGTCGAGGCGTTTACTTGCTTCTAACTGGGTAAACAATTCGGCATCCCAAATCACACCGTACTTAATAACTTCTGCCATTCCTGCCCGAAACTCGCGCATAGGTAGAGTTTTTAACACATCTGGGTCAATCAAAACCAAACGCGGTTGATGGAATGCCCCAATTAAGTTTTTACCTTGGGGATGATTCACACCAGTTTTGCCACCAATTGCCGAATCTACCATCGCCAACAAAGAGGTAGGCACTTGGACAACATTAATACCGCGTAGCCAAGTTGCGGCTGCAAAGCCAGTCATATCGCCAATTACACCTCCGCCCAAAGCCACCATCGTAGAAGAACGTTCTAGGCGGTTTTCCAAGGCTACATCGTAGAGTTTTTGGATGGAATTGAGGGTTTTGTAGCGTTCACCAGGTGGTAGAGTGCAGCTAGCAACTTCAAAACCAGCAGATTTGAGGGATGTAATTGCTCTTTCGCCAAAATGCTTAAAAATCGTCGGATTAGAAACTAGCAGTACCTTCTTGCCCAGCTTGAGACTGGCCATCTGTTGACCCAGTCGATCTAAACTCGAAGGTGCGTTAGCGTCGCTCGACGTTCGCGTAGCGTCTCGTTCGCGCAGCGTCTCCGACGGGAGAAGAGAAGTTATCACAATCTCATAAGACTGCTCTGGTAAATTTACATTAATTACAGAAGTCATTGCCCAACCCCAAACAAGCGCTTGTGGGCTGTATTGTATCGCAATCTACGAAATGGGCATAGGGCATTGGGCATAGGGCATTGGTAAGAAGCAGGGAAGCAGCAAAGAAGTTGCAGTAAGTATTTCTCCTCTACCCTCATGCCCAATGTCCCATACCCCATCCCCAATACCCAACAACTAATGATTCAATAGATTTAGGAAGTATTCTGGAGAGCAATAAATGTTTGCAATTGTATCTTATATCGTCTTCTTGGGTTTATTCTTTGGCTTATCTGTAGGATTGCTGTTCGGTCTACGGACTGCCAAAATAATTTAATCGAGGTATATTTAACCCAAAACTCTTGTGGGGGCGGGCATCTTGCCTGCCCTCAGTTGACAAATAGGCTATAAAACCTTTACTTTTTCACCAATTCCGGCAACGTGGACTTAATAAAATTGCTGTAGGCTTTAGTCCTTCGGTACTTACTGCCTGATGTTGACAAGAAGTTAATTGTTTTTTCCTAAAGTATTGTTACTGGATCGTGATATGATTCAGCTGACTGAATGTGCAGTCATCATATTTAACTGTACTGGTTTCAAGTCCCGTGAGCTTGTCAGACGAATCAATTGCGCCCACTCCGACAACGCAACAAGATGCTAAAACTGGTTCTGAAGACACAGAATCAGGTAACTCCATGCAAGAGTTCTATCAACTCTTCCAGCGATTATTGGTAATCACGCTTGTCTTGACGGGGGTTATTTTTATCTCTGTGTGGATTTTTTATTCCTTAAACATTGCCCTAAATTATTTAATTGGGGCGTGTACAGGTGTGATTTACTTAAAAATGTTGGCAAGAGATGTTGAGCAGCTTGGTAGTGAAAAAACCAGTCTGAGCAAAACTCGTTTTGCTCTGTTTATTGGAGTCATGATCGTAGCAACTCGATGGCGTGAGCTACAGATTTTGCCCATTTTTTTGGGATTTCTAACTTACAAAGCCACGCTCCTCGTCTATATGGTGCAAATTGCGTTCATTCCTGATTCTTAAAAAGTCAGGCTCACAAAGATAGTAATCCCATCCTCGCTCGTTGGGGAAAATGCTTGAAGAATGCAAATGCTTAGTGTCTTAAACGCCTTTAATTCTTTTCCCCTCGCCGAATTAGAAGTAGGTCATCATTTCTACTGGCAGTTGGGCAATCTTAAAATTCATGGGCAAGTTTTTCTCACCTCATGGTTTGTGATTAGTATTCTAGTAGTGGCTTCAATTGCTGCTACTCGCAACGCACAAAGAATTCCCAAGGGCATCCAGAATTTGATGGAATATGCCTTAGAATTTATTCGTGATTTGGCAAAAAACCAACTTGGTGAGAAAGAGTACCGCCCTTGGGTGCCATTTATTGGCACATTGTTCTTGTTTATTTTCGTATCGAACTGGGTCAGGTGCGCTAATTCCCTGGAAGCTCATCAAGCTACCTTCGGGCGAATTGGCAGCTCCCACCAATGACATCAATACGACAGTCGCATTGGCATTGCTGACCTCTTTAGCGTACTTTTACGCAGGTTTTAGCAAACGGGGTTTAGGCTACTTTAAGAAATATATAGAGCCAACCCCTGTTTTGTTGCCGATCGCAATTCTCGAAGATTTCACCAAGCCCCTCTCCCTAAGCTTCCGGCTATTTGGTAATATTTTGGCGGATGAATTGGTAGTAGCGGTGCTGGTGCTACTAGTTCCTCTATTTGTACCTCTGCCTGTAATGGCCTTGGGTTTATTTACCAGTGCCATTCAAGCCCTGGTTTTTGCCACCCTAGCCGGAGCATACATTCATGAGGCAATGGAGGGGCATGGTGAAGAAGGACATGAGGAGCATTAAATCAGTGAACAGTTAATAGTGAACAGTTATCAAGCGTGCGGTGCAACTGACAACTGATAACTGGTAACTGAATAACTGTTAAACTTCTCAGTTGATAGCACAGTTCCAAGAGCATTTTCGCTCAAAACATCGCAAAGCGCGATCTAAAGAACTCAGGTGCAGCGTGAAAACCACGTTTCTAATTGTTAACGTAATGTCTGTTAGTTTTGTAATCAAAGCAAGGAAAATCAACATGGATCCATTAGTTCAGGCTGCTTCAGTTCTCGCTGCTGCTTTAGCGATTGGTTTAGCTGCAATTGGCCCTGGTATCGGTCAAGGAAACGCTGCTGGACAAGCAGTAGAAGGTATTGCTCGTCAACCTGAAGCAGAAGGAAAAATTCGCGGTACTCTGCTATTAACCTTGGCATTCATGGAATCCTTGACTATCTATGGTCTAGTAATTGCCCTGGTATTGCTGTTTGCTAATCCTTTCGGCTAATACCTAAAATTTTTGTGAGTGTGGAGACGTGAACCATCACGCCTCTACAATCAAAAGATTTTGGGTATCTTAATAGTTGTAATGTACAGTTGACCCTTGTTGGCTATGGGTCTCTAAAATATGAAAGGTTGGATGATGTTGCTAGCCATGAAAACTGCTACTCCAGCCAAAGAGGAGACAAATGTTTGATTTCGATGCTACCTTGCCCTTCATGGCATTGCAATTCCTGCTACTAGCAGCTTTGTTGAATGCAATTTTCTATAAGCCACTGACCAAGGTACTAGACGATCGCGATAATTATATCCGAACGAATACCCTTGAGGCGAAAGAAAGCTTGGCAAAAGCCGAGCGTTTAGCCGCCGAATATGAGCAGCAACTCGCAGACGCTCGCAGACAATCGCAAGCTACTCTAGAAGCAGCTCAACTGGAAGCTAAAAAAATTACTGCCGAGAAAATCGCCGAGGCCCAAAAGGAAGCTCAGTCTCAACGAGAACAAGCTTCTGTTGAAATAGAACAACAAAAGCAAGAAGCCTTTCGTACCTTAGAGCAACAAGTTGATGCTCTAAGCAGGCAGATTCTAGAAAAACTATTGGGGCCAACTCCAGTTAGATAAGCTAACCAGACTGGTTCCGTGAAAGCATAGGCGCAGCTGGTCCCTAGTCCAGAGCGCAAAATTTAAGTGTCAAAAAAAGGCACTTTTTCCCTTCTCGGGAAAGATACTTAGATTTCCTTACGGGGAAAAGATACTTAAATTTCCTTAACTTGGGAAAAATACAACGTATTAGCAAGCGAGCAGCGCACTTGTAAATGGGTATCATGGGGACATTCTTATTACTTGCCGCAGAAGCGAACGCTGTTGGCTCTGAATTGGCAGAAGGCGCAGCAGAAGGTGGTTTCGGTCTAAACCTAGACATTTTTGAAACCAATCTGATCAATCTAACGATTCTGATTGGCATATTATTCTACTTCGGACGTAAGGTTTTAAGCAATATCCTGAACGAGCGACAATCCAATATTGCCACTGCAATTCAGGAAGCAGAAGGGCGCTTAAAAGAGGCAAAGACTGCCCTTTCCCAAGCGCAAGAGCAATTGAAGCAATCTCAAGCAGAGGCAGAACGCATCCGCCAATCTGCCACAGAAAACGCCCAAAAGACGAAAGAAGCCTTGTTAGCGAAGGCAGCGCAAGACGTAGAACGCTTGAAACAAACAGCAGCAGCAGATTTAAATACCGAAACAGAGCGAGCGATCGCTCAACTACGGCAAAGAGTTGCTGCACTAGCATTGCAAAAAGTCGAATCGCAACTCAAAGGCGGGATTGCCGACGATGCTCAACAAAGTTTAATTGACCGCAGCATCGCACAACTGGGAGGCAATGTATGACAAGTCAAGTAGCAACAGCCGAAGTAGCCCAACCCTATGCACAGGCACTTTTGTCAATAGCGCAATCGAAAAATTTGACAGAAGAGTTCGGGGAAGATGCGCGTACTTTACTGGGGCTGTTAAAAGCAGACAAACAGCTACAAAACTTCTTTGGCAACCCGTTTATTCAGCCTGAGAACAAAAAAGCTCTGATCAAACAAATACTTGGTGAAGGCTCTAACCCCTACTTACGCAACTTTTTGTTGGTGCTAGTAGACAAACGCCGCATTGCATTCTTGGAATCGATTTTTCAACAATATCTGGCGCTGTTGCGGCAGCTGAATCAAACCGTATTAGCGGAAGTGATTTCAGCCGTTCCCCTCACAGAAGCTCAACAGCAGGCAATCATTCAAAAGGTCATTGCCATAACTAATGCTCGCCAGGTAGAACTAGAAACCAGGGTAGACAACGAGTTAATTGGTGGTGTGATTATTAAAGTAGGTTCACAGGTAATTGATGCCAGTATCCGGGGTCAGTTGCGCCGCCTTTCATTGCGCTTAACTAATAGTTAAGAGTTAGGAGTAGAGACGCGATTAATCGCGTCTGTACAGGAGTTAGAAGTTAGGAGTTAGAAGTTAGGAGTTAAGAGTTAAGTAGACAATAATTTATTTTGACTTTTAACTTTTAACCTTTGATTTTTTAACTCATCGCTCTTAACTCATCACTCTTAACTCATCACTCCTAACTCTTGAATTTTTCCGTCTCGAAAGCAAACAAGATAGACACATGAGCATATCAATTAGACCTGACGAAATTAGCAGCATTATCCAACAACAAATCGAGCAATACGATCAAGAGGTCAAAGTTGCTAACGTTGGTACCGTCCTACAAGTAGGTGACGGTATTGCCCGGATCTATGGTCTGGAAAAGGCTATGGCTGGGGAACTCTTAGAATTTGAAGATGGCACAATTGGCATCGCCCAAAACTTAGAAGAAGACAACGTGGGCGCGGTGCTTATGGGTGAAGGGCTAGAAATTCAAGAAGGTAGCTCTGTAACCGCTACTGGTAGAATTGCTCAGATTCCAGTAGGAGAAGCCTTAATTGGACGAGTTGTAGACGCTTTGGGTCGCCCCATCGATGGTAAGGGAGACATCAAAACTTCAGACAGCCGTTTGATTGAATCTCCAGCACCCGGTATCATTGCTCGTCGGTCAGTACACGAACCCATGCAAACGGGTATCACAGCTATTGACTCAATGATTCCCATCGGTCGCGGTCAACGAGAATTGATTATTGGCGACCGTCAAACCGGTAAAACTGCGATCGCGATCGACACAATCATCAACCAAAAAGAAGAAGATGTAATTTGTGTCTACGTTGCGATCGGTCAAAAGGCGTCCACCGTCGCTAACGTGGTGCAGACATTACAAGAAAAAGGCGCACTTGATTACACCATCGTCGTCGCTGCTAATGCCAGCGACCCAGCAACCCTGCAATTCCTAGCACCCTACACAGGCGCAACTATTGCTGAGTACTTCATGTACAAAGGCAAAGCGACCCTGGTAATTTATGACGATCTCTCCAAGCAAGCCCAAGCTTATCGCCAAATGTCCCTACTGCTGCGTCGTCCACCCGGACGCGAAGCTTACCCTGGAGATGTATTCTACATTCACTCCCGCTTGCTAGAAAGAGCAGCAAAGCTAAGTGACGAATTAGGTAAAGGCAGTATGACCGCCCTACCAATTATCGAAACCCAAGCTGGTGACGTTTCGGCATACATCCCCACCAACGTAATTTCTATTACCGATGGTCAGATATTCCTGTCTTCTGACTTGTTCAACGCTGGTATCCGTCCGGCTGTGAACCCCGGTATTTCTGTATCCCGCGTGGGTTCTGCGGCGCAAACCAAGGCAATGAAAAAAGTTGCCGGTAAGATTAAATTGGAACTAGCCCAATTTGACGACCTGCAAGCCTTCGCTCAATTTGCTTCTGACTTAGATAAAGCCACTCAAGACCAGTTAGCACGGGGTCAACGGTTACGCGAACTCCTCAAGCAGCCACAAAATTCGCCACTTTCAGTATACGAGCAAGTAGCAATTCTATACGCTGGTATCAATGGTTACTTAGATGACGTTCCTGTAGATAAAGTCACCAGCTTTACCCAAGGTTTGCGCGAGTACTTAAAGACTGGTAAGTACGCCGAAGGAGTAAGAGCCTCCAAAGCGCTAGGTGATGCAGAAGAAGCTGCCTTAAAGGAAGCACTTACCGAATACAAGAAGACCTTCAAAGCAGCAGCGTAATTAAAGTGAGGAGTGAAGAGTTAAGAGTTAAAAGTTAATGAAATACTCCTACCTCTTAACTCCTAACTCCTAACTCCTAACTCCTAACTCAAGAATATGCCCAATCTAAAAGCAATACGCGATCGCATTCAGTCGGTCAAAAACACCAAAAAAATCACAGAAGCCATGCGTCTGGTAGCTGCGGCTAGAGTGCGTCGGGCGCAAGAACAAGTGCTAGCAACTCGCCCCTTTGCCGATCGCTTGGCACAAGTATTGTATGGTTTGCAAAGCCGTCTGCGCTTTGAAGAAGCAAACCTACCACTGCTGAGAAAACGCCAAGTTAAATCAGTCGGGTTGTTGGTAATTTCAGGCGATCGCGGTCTATGCGGCGGCTACAATAGTAACGTTATCCGTCGTGCAGAAAACCGCGCTAAAGAAATCCAAGCAGAAGGTTTAAACTATCAATTTGTACTCGTTGGACGCAAAGCTACACAGTACTTTCAGCGCCGCAATCAGCCAATTGATGCCACCTACAGCGGCTTAGAGCAAATTCCCACCGCAGCAGAAGCCAATCAGATTGCTGACCAGCTACTTTCTTTGTTTCTTTCCGAAGAAGTCGATCGCATCGAATTAATCTATACCAGATTCATTTCCTTAGTTAGCTCCCGTCCTGTGGTACAAACCTTACTGCCCCTCGATCCCCAAGGGTCTAGAAGCAGGCGATGATGAAATCTTCCGCTTGACAACCCGTGGTGGTAAATTTGAAGTCGAACGCGAGAAAGTGACTAGCCAAGCCCGCACGTTGGCTCCTGACATGATCTTCGAGCAAGATCCCGTGCAGATTCTCGATTCTCTATTGCCCTTGTATCTGAGTAACCAGCTATTGCGGGCGCTACAAGAATCAGCAGCTAGCGAACTAGCAGCGCGGATGACAGCTATGAGTAATGCCAGCGACAATGCCGGTGAACTGATTAACACTTTAACCCTGTCCTACAACAAAGCTCGACAAGCTGCAATTACCCAAGAACTCCTTGAAGTTGTGGGCGGTGCTGAAGCACTAACTTAGAAAAATACTTGTTGTGGATCGTCGTAAATAGCCAATCGCTAATTTTAAAACCATTAACGATTGGCTATTTTGAGTAATGGGAGCTATATATCCTGACTTTGATAATTACGAATTACGAATTACGAATTACGAATTAAAAATCGCGTACTATAATTGAAATATGAAGCGCATGGGTCCGTCACGGTTTCGACAGGTTGGCGAACGCTGCTCTGTGATTCAGGTCGAGAGTGAGTCTCCTCTCGCAAATCAAAGGCTCAAACAAAAAGTAAATGCGAATAACATCGTTAACTTTGCTCGTAAGGATGCTCTAGTAGCAGCCTAAAACACCTCTTACAGGTTCGAGCGTCTTTAGTTTGACTCCGTTAAGGACTGAAGACCAAACCCCAACGGATGCTCTAGCAAGCGTTCTCTGGTTGGCTTGCTGGCTAAGATTAAATCAGAGCATCCTACGTTCGGGATAATGAACGATTCCCGCCTTGAGGGTCAGAAAGGCTAAACCTGTGAATGAGCGGGGGGGTCAATACCCAATTTGGACAGCAGTTCGACTCTGCTCGGATCCACTAAAAATAGTTAACAAGTCCACTTGACACTGTGATGTGTAAGTGGGCTTTGTTTTATGGAAAACTCCATCATAATTTTCTATAATGCACAGTTAACTTGAGTTCATTCAACGGCTAAAATAGCAATACCGTTTAGTGAAGCCCAAAATTTTTGGTAAAGATGCGAAACTAAACTGTTATCCTGCTGCGCTAAGGTGTCTCTACAAGTTTCTCGGCAAACCTTAAACCAAAAATGTGTAGACCTCAACAGCACCCAAGCCCGACTAACAGAAAGAAGCGCAACAAATATTATTTCTGCAAAAAGTCAGGAACTTGTCAAGAAAATAATCTTGATTTTCAACCATAATCTAGCGATCGCTACCCAAACGAAACAAGTGATTCGATTTCAAGATGGTGTAATCAGCTAATCACGCTGTTTCTGGGTTTGTGTGCGTTTCCCAACCTTCTTCCTCTTTTTTTCAGTACACGTCGTAGTCGATCTGCACTCAAGTTTACTTGACGCTCAGATGCTAGTTTTTTTGCTAATTGTTTAGAGTTATAAGTCTCTGACTCTTGAGCTAAACAATTTTCGAGATAAACCAAATCTGATTCTGAATATCGTGGTTTTCCTCCTCGGCCAGGAGCATCCCATAAACCTGCTAAACCCATTTTTTCCCAGCGATGAAGGGTTTGACGCACTGTTGAAATCGCCCAATTCAAGCCTTTTGCAATTTGCTCATTTTTTAAGCCGCGAGTATTCAGCAGTAAAACTTGAGCGCGATCCTTAGTACGTTGAGGAACATCTTTGGCTTTTCTCAATTCTTCTAAAGTCAGCTTTTCTTCTTCTGTGAGAAACACTTTTAATCGGCATCCCATAAACAATAACCTTTTACAAAATCAATTTTTGTATCTATTTACGCCTGTATATTGAATTACTTAGGTATTTCATAATACATTTTAAATATTTTAACTACAAGTATTAGTGATATCGGCGTTTCTAAGGCTACTACGCGATAAGTATTGGCTTGGGAAAACTATCAAAATTTGCATTTTTTCATCAACAATGGATTTTGATAAGAAGTTCGGCACATCGAGATTACACATTAACCTATATAGGTAAAGCGATCTGATAGCCTGAAGCTGTAGCTTATAGCTATAACAAGAAAAATTTGTTGGCGTTATCTTGTTAATGTTTAAAGTCGATAATAAAGGACTGTATCATTAAATTCCTGAGATTATTCTTATGCTTACGGAGGTTTATCGAAACTTTAAAAATTATTTTTATGCTAGTTTCCTTTTAGATGAGCAAAAAAATATATACAAGCCTGCTTTCTTTTTATTCAACTAGTCTCTGGAAATTTGCCTTGATTATCTTCAAAAAAATATCTTTTTTCTCAACTTTACATAAAGTTTATATTCTATGCACCATATTTTTGGTTAAGACAACATATTGAATACCAATTGAATAAACTAATGTTAACAGCCGATGCGACGCTTTTTGCAAGCCTAATAAGGTTTGTCCTACCTTTCCTACCTTTCCTACTTTTCCTACCTTTCCTACTTTTCCTACTTGTTTAATTAAGTGAGTACCCGAAAAACATAAATTTTTCTACTTGATAAATATATCCTTTGACAATATGAAGTATTAAAAGTAATCTCAACTTGGTAGATAGACCAACAATCTAATCATGGTAAAATTATGCTTTCTTAGTTAAAAAATATAATTACTATGATATTTTTAAATTAAGATAAAACCAGATAAATAGCAAAAACAAGTACTCAGTAAAACTTAGGGATAAATTAATATTTATTGAGAATATTTTTTGAATCATATTTTTTGCGAAAAAACAGCAATAATTGATACAAGTTAAATTTTTAAAAAACTGATATTCATTACAACTTCAAAGAAAAATAATAGAGAGAATGGGGGCAGAAGAAAAACCTGTTAATTTGCGCTCGGAGACGAATAATGGTATCGATGTCTACGACCGGCAAGGCCCACGCAGAGAACGTTCAACATCGGCTAACTATACAAACTGTAGAAATTGCCCCTAACACAACGGCGATTCGCTCTCTTGACTGGGATCGCGATCGCTTTGATATCGAATTCGGATTGCAAAACGGTACAACCTACAATTCATATCTAATTAGGGGCGAACAAACAGTTTTGATTGATACTTCTCACCAGAAGTTTCGCGATTTGTATTTAGAGACTCTCAAAAGTCTTGTTAACCCCAAAACAATTGATTACATAATTGTTAGTCACACAGAACCAGACCATAGCGGTTTGGTAGAAGATGTCCTCCAGTTAGCTCCTAGAGCCACTGTTTTAGCCTCAAAAGTTGCGCTGCAATTCCTTGAGGGATTAGTACACGATCCTTTTTCCAAGCGGGTTGTGAAAACTGGCGATCGCATTGATCTCGGCAAAGGACACGAAATGGAATTCGTGAGTGCGCCTAACCTGCACTGGCCGGATACAATCTTTAGCTTTGACCGCAAAACCCAAATTCTCTACACCTGTGATGCTTTTGGAATGCACTTCTGTGACGATCGCACCTTCGACGAAGATTTAGAAGCGATCGAAGCGGACTTTAGATTTTATTACGACTGCTTGATGGGTCCTAACGCTCGTTCGTTGTTGAATGCGATGAAGCGGGATGGGCGAACTAGGAAAGATTAATATAATCGCCAATGGTCACGGGCCATTATTATACCACCATTTAGATGTTCTAACCGGGTGCTACGAAAATTGGAGCCAAAGACAAGCTAAAGCAGAAACAACAGTTGGCTTGTTTTTTGTCTCAGAATATGGATATGGCGAACGCCTTGGTCACGCAATTGCCGAAGGTATCCTGAAAACTGGCGTTGGCGTAGAAGTACTGGATCTAAGTACTGCCCAGAGCCAAGAAATTCAAGAACTAGCCGGGAGAGCAGCTGGCATCATTATCGGGATGCCCCCAACTACTTCCGCCGCCGCCCAAGCTGGTATCAGTTCGGTGCTAGCTGTCGCCAAGAACAAGCAATTGATTGGGCTGTTTGAATGTTACGGTGGGGATGATGAACCCATTGATACACTCCGCAGACAATTTCTTGACTCTGGCATCAAAGAAGCCTTCCCACCCATTCGGATTAAAGAGGCTCCCACCGCATCAACATTCCAGTTGTGTGAAGAAGCGGGTAAAGACATCGGACAATTGCTAGTGCGCGATCGCAACATCAAGCAAATCAAGTCCCTTGATGTCAACATGGAAAAGGCACTGGGGTCGCATTAGTAGTGGACTATATATAGTCACCACGAAAAAAGATAATGTCTCAAGTGCAATGCTGGCATCCTGGGTAACGCAAGCGAGTTTGCAACCATTAGGATTTACAATTGCCGTTGCTAAAGACCGCGCCATTGATTCCTTAATGCAAGTAGGCGATCGCTTCGTCCTCAACGTTTTGGAAGAAGGCAATTATCAAGAACTCAAAAAACACTTCCTCAAGCGCTTGCATCCTGGTGCCGATCGTTTTGCTGGAGTGAAAACTCAAACCGCGAAAAACGGTTCGCCGATTCTAACTGATGCTTTGGCATACATGGAATGTGAAATACAGACCAGTATGGAATGCAGCGACCACTGGATATTATACTGCACCGTCCAAGAAGGTCGTGTCTCCAAAAACGATGGATTGACAGCTGTTCGCCATCGCAAAGTAGGTAATTACTACTAAGAAAGAGGCAAGAGGTGACAGGTGACAGGGGACAGAAGAGAAAACTATCCCCTGTTCCCTATTCCCTATTCCCTATTCCCTATCCCCTGTTCTCTGTAACCTATTTCCAACAGCTATGACCAATTCCAAGCCACGTGACGTACAAGTTTTACCAATTGCTACCAATACTAAAGCTATCAGAGCGCGTAGTTGGTCACGTCTGCGGTTTGAAATTGAATACGCACTTGAAAGAGGTACAACCTCCAATTGCTATTTAATTGAAGCTGATAAAACCGCACTTATCGATCCACCGCCAGAAAGCTTTACCGAAATTTATTTAGAGGCATTGCGGCAGACTTTAGATTTACAAAGTTTGGATTATATCATCTTGGGTCATTTTAGCCCCAATCGAGTTGCAACCCTCAAAGCAATTTTAGAACTGGCACCACAGGTAACTTTTGTCTGTTCTCTTCCTGGTGCGAACAATTTGCGTGCTGCTTTCTTAGAGCAAGATTTAAATGTTTTGGTGATGCGGGGGAAAGAAACTCTGGATTTGGGTAAGGGTCATGTTTTGAAATTCTTACCCACTCCCAGTCCGCGTTGGCCGGAAGGACTTTGTACCTACGACCAGCAAACTCAAATTCTTTACACAGATAAGTTATTTGCAACTCATCTCTGTGGCGATGAAGTGTTTGATGATAACTGGGAAACGCTCAAAGAAGACCAGCGTTACTACTTTAACTGCCTGATGGCTCCCCAAACTCCTCATGTGCAAGCAGCTTTGGAAAAAATCTCAGATTTGCAGGTGAGAATGTATGCTGTGGGACACGGGCCCTTGGTACGCACCGGCTTAATTGAACTTACCAAAGCTTATGCAGAATGGAGCCGTTCTCACAACGATCGCGAAATTTCCGTTGCCCTACTTTACGCTTCAGCTTATGGGAATACAGCGACTTTAGCACAAGCGATCGCTCTGGGACTAACTAAAGGTGGAGTCGCAGTTAAATCCATTAACTGCGAATTTGCTACCCCTGATGAAATTCGCATCAACCTCGCACAGTCAGAGGGTTTTATCATTGGTTCTCCTACCATTGGTGGTCATGCACCAACTCCCATTCATACTGCTTTAGGGATTGTGCTATCGAGTGGTGACAACAGCAAACTCGCTGGGGGTCTTTGGTTCTTATGGCTGGAGTGGCGAAGCCTTTGACTTAATTGAAGGTAAACTCCGGGATGCTGGATATCGCTTTGGCTTTGACACTTTGAAGGTGAAGTTTAAACCTGATGATGTTACCCTCAAGTTTTGTGAGGAATTAGGTACAGACTTTGCCCAAGCACTGAAAAAGGCTAAAAAGGTACGCTTACCCCAACAAGCCGCGACTCCAGTGGAACAGGCTGTTGGCCGGATCGTTGGTTCCGTTTGTGTGGTGACAGCTAAACAAGGAGAAGTGTCTACCGCAATGTTAGGCGCTTGGGTTTCTCAAGCCACCTTCAACCCACCCGGAATAACAGTGGCGATCGCCAAAGAGCGAGCGATCGAATCTTTGATGTATCCAGGCGGGAAGTTTGCCTTAAATATTCTACCTGAAGGCAATCATCAAGAATACATGAAGCATTTCCGTAAATCTTTCGCGCCTGGAGAAAATAGATTTGCCAACTTTAGCACAGCAGTTGCAGATAACGGTTGTACCGTCCTCACTGATGCACTAGCATATTTGGAATGTTCAGTCAACCAACGTCTAGAATGTGGCGATCATTGGGTTGTGTATGCAACTGTAGATGAAGGTAAATTACTCAAGCCTGATGCTGTGACTGCCATCAATCATCGCAAAACCGGCACTCATTATTAAATAATGAGAAATTTAACCTAACGAAACCGCTTTAGCTTAAATATAGCCAAGGCGTTTTATAACAAAAATTCTCTTTTTTCTTGTGGGATGGGTCGAAAAGCCCGTCCCAATTTTTTGTCGATATGCAGAATACGCCCAAATAAATTTTAGTTATCTAGAAGCCGATCGATCTTTAGACAGATGTTCAGGGTTATTTAAGTTTTAGATTATACACTATATACCCTTGTATTACAAATTTATCTATTGTTTTAAAAGGACTCCGACAATATTCTAGTAAATTTCTGAAATAAAGAACCACTGACTACGAACTATATCAAGAGCGATCGCTCATAACTGTTGATAAAACGCATATTGCCTAGAGCATCGACGACACATATTGCCTTATATCAAGGGTTTGGTAAATCTGCGTAACATAACTTTACAAGTGTTCCAATTTCCACATATCTCGGCTGATCTACTATTAGGCTATTCTGAATCATGTAAATAGACCTTTAATATGCAAATGTTTAAAATCTGTCTAGCTATTGCTACTTTTTTACCTTTTATTTTCTTTCCTCTTTACTCACAATTGCTGCATTCACCACTAACTTCTATCAAGGTTGCTTTTCTTTTTCTTGCAACTGCTCACGTTGCAACTACTGGATATTTTTATTGGTGCAGAGAATTTAGAGAAAATATTATAGTTAAGAATAAGATGAGATACATATTCTTACCTATTCTGCTGTTTCTTGTAGCAGGATTTATTTATGCTTACTCACCGGATTTTTTAAAGATATATCTGCTGCTGTTCTATTGGGTTTGGCAATCTCACCATTACGGACGCCAAAACATTGGTGTGTATAGCTTCTGGGTTAAACGACCTCTTAAAAAGCTGGAAAGGCAGTGTATCACAATAGGAACATTAGCAGGTACATTTGCAGCATTGAAGATCGTAGGTTATGCAACCGCTCCTATTTTCTTACATCAATTAATTGATATGATGTATCATTTTGGACTGTTTCTTGCTGTTAGCGCTTTTTTTTTATCAGCTTGGACAATCTTCAAAGGTGCGAATCCCTTTCTTTTTGTTATGTCACTCTTTTTTGTTCCGGCTTTTCTTTCAAATAATATTGCCATAAGTTTTTATACTTATGCGATCGCACATGGTTTGCAGTACATCATATTTATGGGGGCGATCGCACTTGCGGATAGTAAGAAAGCCCTGATTCCTTTCAGTATATATATGATACTTGGTGGGGCGATTTTATATAGTAGCCAGTGGGCTGGTGATTCTGTGTGGATACAGTTCTTTGCTGGTGGAGTACTTGGTTTGACAATGGGACATTTTATTGTAGACGCCCATGCATGGCGTTTGTCAATGCCAGTACAGAGAGAATTTGTGTTGAAGAGACTAACTTAATTCTCTTTCTGTTTTTTTGATTTTTTATGCCATAAACGTTCCAGTTTTATGGATACTTCAAGCCTGAATTTTTCAGGAGTGTGCGTTATCAATTGGTTTGTAGTCAAATGTATAAGCCAATACAGTTAAGTTAGGTATTTATTTTTTCTGTTTGTGTCCTTTAGGTTCTTCTGGTACGTCCGCTGCGCGAATGCAGTAGCCAAGCCACTACGCCTCTACGTTCAAAAAATTGACTTTGACAAAGCGTTTTAGCCTTAAATAAACCGTATTGGTTTCTACCCGGCGGCGAAATTTTCATCGCCTAAACACCAGAGTTATCAAGGAGTCTAAACCAAGTGAATTCCAGTAACAGCAACGTTGAGAAACCATTTTTAGAAATCAACGCTTCTCGCCAATTTACCGCTTGGCTGTATGAGCAAAACCTCAGTTTGTCCTTCACTACCTATCAAGCGGGGAAGTTATTTTTCATTGGCTTGCAACCAAACGGCAAATTGTCAGTATTTGAGCGTACCTTTGAGCGGTGTATGGGGTTGTATGCCAATGGCAACAGCCTCTACATGAGTTCCCTGTACCAACTGTGGCGATTTGAAAACATTATCCAATCTGGAGAAAACCACCAAGGCTATGATGCTCTCTATTTACCCCAGATGAGTTATGTGACAGGAGATTTAGATATTCACGATATCGCTTTGAGTAAAGCAGAAGAGAAAGATTCAACTCCACAAAAACTATTATTTGTCAATACTTTATTTAGTTGTTTGGGAACAGTCAGCGAAACCCACAGTTTCGTTCCTCTATGGCAGCCAACCTTTATCAGCAAGCTGGCGGCAGAAGATAGATGTCATCTGAATGGGTTGGCAATGCAGCAAGAAAAACCGAAATACGTTACTGCTGTCAGTCAATCGGACGTAGCTGAAGGTTGGCGGGAGCATCGGGCAAATGGGGGCTGTGTTATTGATTTAGAAAGCAATGAAATCGTCTTGCAGGGGTTGTCTATGCCCCACTCCCCACGCTGGCATCAGGGAAAACTCTGGCTGCTCAATTCAGGTACGGGTGAGTTTGGTTTTGCCGACTTAAAGCGAGGAGTATTTGAACCAATCGCCTTCTGTCCGGGATATCTGCGTGGTTGTGCATTTTATGGCAACTTTGCAATAGTAGGAATTTCCCAACCCAGGCATAACAAGACCTTCAGCGGCTTGGCTTTGGACGATAAATTGCACCAGAAAAATGTTGAGCCTCGCTGTGGGTTACTAGTGATTGACCTGAGAAGCGGTGATATTGTCCATTCCCTGCGAATAGAAGGGGTGGTACTGGAATTATACGACGTGGTAGCCCTTTTGGGGGTACGTCGTCCGATGGCGATCGGGTTTCGCAGCGATGAAATTCGGCGGGTGATAACGGTGGGATAAAAAGCAATTCAAAATTTCCGAAAAATCAACATCAATGATGTCTAATTGAGCAATTTTTCACCTATCTAATCTCAACGGCAGCAACGGCTTTGTGATGTGGAATCAGAAAAATCGCGTGTGCAATTTCAGTATTAAAGCGTAAACAACATAAATTCACTTGCTGGAATTCCGCAATTGCCACAAAGACAATAGCAAAAACGCAGGGTAGCCTTTAACTAGAAAAACAGTATTAGGTAATTCCTAGACACAACTTTTATATTATTTTTCTTGTTCTTATGACTCCAAAACACACTAAAATTAAATTTCCTCTTTGGCAGTATCTGAACCAGCCTTTATTTAGTCGGGATACTAAATTAGTATTGAATCCCCAACGCTTTGTATTGATCTGGCGTCTGCAACTTTTAGAACGTTGCTGGACTAAAGAATGTGACGCCAAAGGACCTCAACAGCATTAGGTTAGGTATTTAAAAAGCTGCTGAACTCAACTAAAAGCTGGCAAACTAAGCCTCGTCTACAGAACGTGGCTTTTTGCCATCAAGTAAAGTACTGACAGTCATATCTCCCATAACATTAATTGCGGTGCGGCAGCGATCCAAAAACCAGTCTACAGTCACTAGTAAAGCGATGTATTGGGTAGGTAAGCCAACAGAAGTGAACACTAGTGTCATTGTTACCAGTCCCGCATTGGGAATATTTGCCGCACCCACAGACGCAAAAATCGAGGTAAGGATGACAATTAACTGCTGTCCCCTAGACTCAGATGTTGCCCAATCAGTTGGGAAATATACAACGCAGACATTGCTTCATAGAGGGCAGTACCATCATTATTGAAATTTGCCCCGACTAATGCGCCCAAAGCAGCAGAAGATTCCCTTAAACCGACTTTTGTTTGCAAAACCTCAAAGGTTACGGGCATTGCCGCTGCTGAGGAAGAAGTTGAGAAAGCTGTCAAAAAGGCATCAGAACCACCAGCGAGGAATTTTAGTGGGTGTACCCAAGAACCAAATTTTACTCTGGTGAGGTAGTAGCACGCTTGCAATACCAGTGCTAACAATACGGCGACGATAAATGCACCCAAAGATTTAAACGGTGTAAATCCCTGCATCGCCACAGTTTTAGCCACAATCCCAAAGACTGCGAACGGTACTAAAGCAATTACCCAGTTAAGGATGCGGACTACCGCTTCAAATAAAATTCCGATGACATCCTCTATGGGCTGGAATCCATTCTTGCCTTGGGCGATTTGTTCAGATTTTAATGCCCGCAGGACGATGCCAAAACTCAGGGCAATCACAATCAACTGGATGACATTATTATCAACCAATGGCTTGAGGACGGCTTCTGGTACAGCATCTTTGAGTATTCCCCAAGGATCGAGACTCTGAGCAGTTATTGCCGTACTTGTTGAGGTGGCTACATTCCCCCAAGTTCCTGGACGCAGGACATTCGCTACGAAAAGCCCCACCAAAATAGCTACAGTAGTATTGGTTAAAAGTAGCACTGCCAGCCGCCGTCCGGCTGTACCAGGGATGTTGGTGGTCATTAAAGTATGCAGCACCGCTACCAAAATTAGGGGTGTAGCCAAGGCGCGGAGAGCCTTTAGCACCAATTCAGCCGGAATTGCTAAATTGTTGATTAAGGCAGCGTTGCTGGGATTAGGATTCCCTGCACCAAGGGCAATTCCGACGCTGACTGCCGCTATTAAGGCGATGAGAATTTGCAACGTGAGAGGGATACGCTGCCACCAAGGGCTAGCTTTGGTTTCAGGCGAAGTAGTTCTCTCTGTTTGACTCATTGGCTAGGTACTGGTTAACTACTGTAACTATTAAAACAACACTAATGATATTGGCAATTCCAGAAAAAGAACAGCTTTAATTTTGGTTAAAAACTGTTAATCTAAGATTCCGTTGCTTTGCAAAATCTCGCTCAAAAGGGTATACCACAAGGTAGGCCCCTAGAGGTGTCTTGGCTTGTGGTTGGAGATGCTTATGTCCTTTGTTCCTTTACATATTCACAGTGACTACAGTCTGCTCGATGGGGCAAGTCAGCTACCAGAGTTGGTAGATCGAGCGATCGCACTAGGAATGAAAGCGATCGCCCTTACCGATCATGGTGTCATGTATGGAGCCATTGAACTGATCAAAATCTGCCGTAGTCAAAATATTAAGCCGATTCTCGGCAATGAAATGTATGTAATTAACGGCGATATCGAGAAACAAGAACGCCGTCCTAAATATCATCAAGTTGTTTTAGCTAAAAACACTAAAGGTTACAAAAATTTAGTTAAATTAACCACAATTTCTCACCTTAAAGGTGTTCAAGGTAACGGAATTTTTTCTCGTCCTTGTATTAATAAAGATTTACTAAAAGAATATCATGAAGGCTTGATTGTCACCAGCGCTTGCTTGGGTGGAGAAATTCCCCAAGCGATTCTCAGTAATAGACCCAGATGCCGCCCGCAAAGTTGCCCAATGGTATAAAGAGGTATTTGGTGATGATTATTATCTAGAGATTCAAGACCACGGCTCCCAAGAAGACCGAATTGTGAATGTTGAAATCGTCAAAATGGCGCGGGAGCTAGGGATTAAAATTGTTGCTACCAATGATTCGCATTTTATTTCTTGTTTTGACGTTGAAGCCCACGACGCTTTGCTATGTATTCAAACAAAAAAGCTAATTGCTGAAGATAAGCGGATGCGTTATAGCGGCACAGAGTATCTCAAATCTGGTGAGGAGATGCAGCAGCTATTTCGCGACCATTTACCGGATGAGGTAATTGCCGAAGCTGTAGCCACTACTGAAGAAGTCGCTGATAAAGTCGAGCCTTACCATATTATGGGTGAGCCTCAAATACCTACACCTCCCATTCCCTCTGGTCATACTGCTGACACTTACGCCGAAGATGTTGCATGGAGTGGACTTTTAGAACGATTAAATCGCAAATCTCGCCAAGAAGTCGATTCCGTCTATAAAGAAAGATTGGAATACGAACTAAAAATGATTCAGCAAATGGGTTTTTCCAAATACTTTTTAGTTGTATGGGACTACATCAAATTTGCTAGAGATAATAATATTCCTGTAGGGCCAGGTCGGGGTTCGGCGGCTGGTTCATTAGTTGCTTATGCAATGCGAATTACTAATATTGATCCTGTGCATCATGGGTTACTCTTTGAGCGTTTCTTGAACCCAGAACGGAAATCCATGCCTGATATTGATACGGATTTCTGTATTGAACAACGGGATAAAGTGATTGAATATGTAACTGAGAAATATGGTGCAGATAGAGTTGCCCAAATTATTACTTTTAACCGTCTAACTTCTAAAGCAGTTTTGAAAGATGTCGCCAGAGTATTAAATATTCCCCTCAAAGAAGCTGACACAATGGCGAAATTAATTCCTGTGGTACGGGGGAAACCAACGAAACTCAAGGTGATGGTTTCTGATAAAACTCCAGAACCAGAGTTTAAAGAGAAATATGATAGAGAACCCCATGTTCGCCATTGGCTTGATATGGCCATGCGAATTGAAGGAACTAACAAAACCTTTGGTGTTCATGCAGCCGGTGTGGTAATTTCTGCCGATCCACTTGATGAAATTGTCCCACTACAGAAAAATAATGACGGTTCTGTGATTACCCAATATTTCATGGAAGACCTGGAATCAATGGGTTTGTTGAAAATGGATTTTTTAGGTTTACGAAACCTGACATTGATTCAAAAAACTCTTGATTTGATTCAAGAAACTAAAGGCTATCGGGTCGATCCCGATGAAATTACTCACCAGGAAAGAAAAGCCCAGAGAATATTAGCTAAAGGCGAACATAGCACTCTCCCAAAAGATGTTCAAAAAACTTATGAATTATTAGAAGCAGGTGAATTAGAAGGGATATTTCAATTAGAATCTTCTGGGATGCGTCAGATTGTGCGAGATTTGAAGCCTTCTAATATAGAAGATATTTCTTCAATTTTGGCTCTTTATCGACCGGGCCCATTAGATGCGGGGCTAATTCCTAAATTTATTAACCGCAAACATGGTCGAGAAAAGATTGATTATCAGCACCAAGTTCTGGAACCAATATTAGACGAAACCTATGGAATTATGGTCTATCAAGAGCAAATCATGAAAATTGCTCAGGATATGGCCGGATATTCTTTAGGACAAGCTGACTTGCTGCGTCGGGCGATGGGTAAAAAGAAAGTTTCTGAGATGCAAAAGCAGCGAGAAAAATTTGTAGATGGCGCAGCAAAAAATGGCGTTCAGAAAAAAGTTGCGGATGAATTATTTGAGCAAATGTTAAAGTTTGCGGAATATTGTTTAAGCTATGACACGGAAATATTAACAGTAGAATATGGATTGTTGCCCATTGGGAAAATTGTAGAAAAAAGCATTGAATGTAATGTGTACAGCGTTGATAAGAATGGGAATATTTACACGCAACCTGTAGCACAGTGGCACGATCGCGGAGAACAAGAGGTGTTTGAGTATTGCTTGGAAGATGGTTCAATAATTCGGGCGACAAAAGACCATAAATTTATGACTGTTAATGGTCAAATGTTGCCAATTGATGAAATATTTGAACGGGAATTGGATTTAATGCGGGTAGAGAATTTGCCGAGTTAGCCAAAATAAAACTTGAGTAGTATGAGATTACGCTGTTGAATTAGCAGCGATCGTATTTGCAAGACAAATACTTTTATTTTTATGGTTGCTGAAAGCGATCGCTCCACTGATGGATGTACATGACGGCGATCTTTATAGAGAAAGGGTGATGCTATGCTTGCTATAAAAAGGATTGAGGATACAGTACGATGAAAACTCGCAGCTTTGCAGTCCTCATTTATAAAGAGGACGATATGTATATAGCTGAGTGTCCCGAAGTTGGTACGGTTGATCAGGGAGAGACAATCGAACAAGCAATTGCTAGCTTAAGACAGGCAACGCAGCTTTACTTGGAGGAATTTCCTCTACCTGAAACATCTCCAAGATATATGACCAGCATTGAAATCACCTATGCCTAAGTTGCCACGAATCTCAAGTAGAGAGGCAATTCGGGCACTGGAGCGTTTGGGTTTTGAGCAAATTCGACAAAACGGTAGTCATGTTGTGATGAAGAAGCAAACACCAGAAGGCACAATTGGCTGTGTTGTACCTGTGCATCAAGAACTGAAGGTAGGAACATTGAGCGGCATTCTTAAGCAAGCACAAGTTACACCGGAAGAGTTCATAGAAAATCTGTAAGCGATCGCTTTGAGTGCGAATTGGATTTGATACAGGTTGATGCGACTGGGGAGACAAGGAGAATAACCCGTGTCCCATGCCTAATACCCAATGACTCAATACGCTTGGGTTAAGGGCTACTGGGAAAAATTTTGGGTTTTTGAGACGCGATAAATCGCCGTCTCTACAAGTGTTTTGTTGCTCATTCTGAACTGTATTGCCCAATGACAAATGACTAATAACTAATGACCATTTGTGGTTTTCCCCAAAGGATGGTTTCTTGCTTGTAAATGGCAATTCCCGGTTTTGCTCCTTTGGGTTTGTAGACGTGTTTTGGTTGAGTGTAAACTACTGGCACTTGCTCGCTCTGACGGGCGCGACTGTAATATGCAGCAAGATTAGCTACAAATTGCAAATCACCTTCTTCGGCAACAGCACCCGGTTCTAGACGTAGTAACACATGGCTACCTGGAATTTCTTGAGCGTGGAACCATAAGTCATAATCCCCTGCTACACGAAAGGTTAATTGGTCATTTTGGCGATTGTTACGACCGATTAAAACTTCAAAGCCATTAGGCGTAAGGTAACGATAAAAGTTAGTGCTGGGAGGTTCGTTTGCACTGCGGCTGCGGTATTCTGGATCTTCTAAATACTTTTGCCCAATCAACTCTTCGCGGATTTCTTCTAAAGCTCGCAAATCTTCTGCTGTTTGGTAGTTATCTATTTGAGCTTTGGCGTAGCCCATCGAAGATATCGCAGCTTCTACTTGTTCTAAATACTCAATTTCTGTCTGCACTTCCAATAGTAGCGGTTCGACGGCAGCACGAGCGCGTTTCAGCTTTTGGTGCTGTTTATAAAGACTTTGAGCATTTTGGACGGCATTTTTATCTGGCTGGAGAGCGATCGCTACTGGCAAATTTGTCTCAAAATCAGCAAGGATAATTTCTTTCATCCCTGGTTCCCAGTTTTGCAAATGAGCCATCAATAAATCAGCTTTTTGCCGATACTCATCGGCTCGATCTGATTGCTGCAAGCGCGTCTCAAAGGTTTGAGCTTTATTGTGTAATTTCGCCAGAATATTATTCAATTTCTGACTCAACTGATGGCGCAATTGCGAAAATAACTGTTCGTTAATCTTGTTACTGTAATAGTGGTTGAGTAACTCCTGAATATTTTTGACCTTTTCAACTGCACCCCAACCCATTACGGTATAACCATCTTTTGTCCAAGCGGGTTGAAATTCTTTGGAATCTAGAGCTTGCAGCCATTCTTGCCAACGCTCAAATAGCCGTCGCCAGTCGTTGGGGTTGAGAGTATGGGTGGATGTTTCTGGTGCAATATTTGCTTCTAGCAGCATCAACTCCACTAGTACAGCACTCAAGCCACTATAACTTTTGAGCAATTGCTGCTTAATTGCTCCTGGTACTAAACTTACCCGTTCTTGCCAACGTTCTTGAGATTCGCTCAAGTAGGGGACATTTCTAGTTAGTTTCGGTGGTGTTTCATAAGGTTGTCCGGTTTGGATGGGACGGACACTAGATTGTTGCTGACTGACTTGATGAGCGGCGGTGATAATTATATTGTTAGCGTCGGTGAGAATGACGTTGCTATACTTGCCCATGATTTCTGCATAGACATGATATAGAGCGCTTTCTCCAGGACGACGGGCAAATTGTAAATCAATCACCCGCTCCCAAGGGGCGATCGCTTCAATCGCCACCAGTGCTAAACCACCCAATTGGTGAATCAGTTGTTGGCTAAAGGTAAAGGTATCTGGCGATCGCGGTGGCGGATCGCCAATACAAATATGTGCAGCTTGGGGATGCCAAGAAATTTGTAGCCAATCTCGCTGTTGCAGGGTGCGTAATGCCATCGCAATCGTATAGCGATCGCGCTGGTAAACTTGTTCTAAGCGTGATGGTAGCCAGTTAGCGCGGATTTCGCTACAAGCAGCTGTGAGAGTGGTAAAGTCAACTGGTTGCAAAGCGATTAGTTTTTAACATTCAAATGGTAGCGATCGCTATGCTTTTATTTTTGTTTAGTTAAAGCATAACAGACCTCACCTATCATAGCGGTTACTTGGTTTGGATAGCTGCGAATCAAAAAACGCAGAAATTATCATCAGATAAGCTTCTGCGTTTAAGCGATCGGTTCGTTTTTTATACAGTTATTTAGCAACCAAAACTGGTTCTTTTGCTGCTGATTGCACTAGTTCGGTGGTTGAGTGTACTAGTTCTTTGGCTGCTGATTGCACTAATTCAGCGGTTGAGTGTACTAGTTCTTTTGCTGTTGACGCTACTGTTTGTGGCTGCATCAGTTCGGTGTAAAGTTCACTCAGTTGATTTGCGACACCATCCCAGCTAAACTTAGTTTCGACGCGCTTTCTACCAGCTTTACCCAATTCATCTCGCCATTCTGGATTTAAGAGAATTCGGTCAATCGCAGAGGCAAAAGCATCTACATCTTGCGGTGGAGCCAATAAACCAGTTTTTTCATTAACTACAGTAAACTGAAGTCCGCCGACATCGCTTGCTATTACTGGTGTACCGCTTGCCATCGCTTCGATCGCTACTAATCCAAAGGGTTCGTAGTGGCTGGGAACAACGCAAACATCGGCAGCAGCATAATAAGTTGGTAAAATATCTTGACTCAGACGACCAGCAAAGGTGGTAAAGTCGCTCATTCCCAATTCGTTGACGATTTGCCCAATGCGATCGCGCTCAATTCCGTCGCTGTTACCTGGAGTGCTACCACCACCAATAATTAGCTGGATATTTTTGGAGTCGCGTAGTTGAGACTCGTTTACTGCCCGTACCAAAGTTTCTATACCTTTGCGTTGGTCAAAGCGCCCCACGTATAGTACAACTTTGGCTTCTTTGTCAATCCCTAATTCAGCCCTGGCTGCTTCTCGTCCAACAGAGCCAAAGCGCTGAATATCTGTACCACATGGAATGATATCGATATTGCCTTTTGTAGAAACTAGCGATCGCATGTGTTCCTGTTCTTGCGGACTTGTCGCTACAATTCGCTCTGCTTTTTCCAACACTTGTTTTTCCACTGCTAATCGCTGACTAGCAATCAAAGGAATATTTTCTATAGTGTTGTACTTGACTGCTCCTAATGAGTGGTAGGTGTGAACCTGTTTACTCTTTTGGATTTTATTTAACTGCATCCCCACCCAACTAGAGAGCCAGTAGTTAGTATGAACCAATTCGTATGTAATTTCGTTTTTTATTTGAAATTTGAGGAAATTATCCACAAATTCTGGCAGATATTCAAAAATTTCATCTCGCGGCACAAACTCAAGGGGGCCAGCTTTTAAACGGATAGTTCGACAATTGTTGCTATGTTCAACTATCGAGTCTTGCTCCAGACTCACTTTGCGGGTAAACATATCAACTTGCCATCCCAGCTGCGCTAGTGCTTCACCCACATTACGCACATAAACATTTTGTCCCCCAGCTTCTTCTTTCCCTATCTCAATCGCTGGGTCTCCGTGGACGGAAATCAAGGCGATACGTTTTTCGGTGGTAGAGTTCATAGTTTGTGTGTTGCTGATTTTAACAAAGTTTTGGATTGTTCCAAACACGTGTATAGCACACTTGCCTGAATTGTTTAGGAACTTTGATTATTATTCACTTTAATTTACTATGTCTAATTTTTTTTAACATCCTCTGTCAGAAATATACATTTAGTTTCTTTAGATATAGGAAATTGTTATATCCGTATCTCATCCTTTTGATAGATAAACATGAGATTTTTTCATTCATGTCTAGCTCTAATTTCATAGACATGGCAATTTTAATTAGCTCTCTACCTAGAGACTCAGTTCTCTGACTTGGGCGAGGATATCTCTGGTGAATAGGGGGTTTGACCCCCTAACATATCTCAGGGTTGGAAGTCAGAATTCAGAATTCAGGATTCAGCAATCTTGACGCGACGCTATCTGCTTTTTCGTTCAAAAGACCCCTTCTTGTATTCTGGCGACTGACGCCTTTATTCTGTTTCGATAAAAATATATTTATTTAGCTTATATTCTCTAAAAGAAATTTAAATTCTGTTTTTACGCAATTATACTGATTTTGCTTCAAACTAATAAATATAGATAGTCACCACCAATTTTCAAACGGAGAAGATTAATATATGAGTTTGATAGATGGTATATTTCTGACGATATTAAATACTGTTGCCTGTCTAGCACTGCCTAAGCTAGTATCTATAATTCTGTCTGCCAAAAACCAAAACACTGAGTCTTCAAAGTCTGCTATGACATCACAAGATTCTAACTCTGAAATTCCCAGTTTTTCTTAATGTAAACTGACGAGCTATAGATATCGCCTTGATGAGGAGAAAACTTAGTTATTGGTGCAAGGCGATATCTGAACAATAAATTATACAGATTGTGTTTTGGGAAAAGAATAAAAGCTGTTTTTCCATTCAACCTAAAATTTATACAGGAAAAAACTGGTCTACAGTACAGCTAAAACCAGGCAATAGCCCAGAAATGAGACGATCGCTACTAAATAAGGTTACTACCAAGTTAAGTTGACTTTGTTCGCGCCGATAGACCTCTAGTTTACGCGATCGCCAATCAGCAATCCAATATTCTTTGACTCCTCTGGAAGAATAAAGTTTAAGTTTTGCTTCCTTATCCCGTCTTTCGTCTGACTTACTTTCAGACAAGACTTCGACTACTAAATCTGGTGCGCCAGTTAAATGTCCCGCTTCATCCAATGTTAGCGCCAAGGTTTCTTTAGTAGCCCAAACTACATCAGGAATCACATTATCTGATTCTGAAAACAAAACGCCGGGGTTAATTACAGCTTCTCCTAAACCAGTAGACTCTGACCAAACATCAAGTCGTCCAAAAATCTTGCCACAAGTTTGTTGATGTTTAAAGTGAAGTACCCTAGTCACAAATAATTCTCCATCAACTATCTCGTAGCGCGTCCCCTCATTTTCTGCAAAGAGTTCCACATCGTGAATTGTCCAGCATACTCCATTATTAAGCATCTCACTCATCGGCTAACTCCTTTAATCTTGTTTATTACTTGTTCTGAACAAATTATCTCTTGCGATTTTCACGCCGCCACTTACTCCGTACTAAACGAATTTCATCAAAAGTGTAGCTTTCGCCTAGTTGTTCTTTGATGGGAGTGAGAGAAATATCTCCGAGTACTTCTAAAACTTGCCAAATTTTTTGTTGATGTTCTATAGATACTAATTGATTTAAATCAACTGGCTGATTTTTCTCAATAAGTTTTTCTAGATGATTGCTAACTGTTGCTGGACTAAGATTGCGCTTTTGGGCAATTTGAGCGATATTTAAACCTTGTTGATGCAATTGTAATGTCTGCAATTCAGTATAAGAAGAAGATGATTTGGCAGAAGATACGGAAGTAGCAGATTTATTTTGCAAACCTTTTTCTTGGCGGTAGGCGCGAATTTCTGTAAGAAACTTTTCACCATATTGAGCAAGTTTGTGACTACCTACACCAGAAAGTTTGGCAAATTCAGCTAAGTTTTGGGGTTGCACCTGTACCATCAATTTTAAAGTGGAATCGTGGAAGATGACGTAAGGTGGTACAGATTGCTCATCAGCTAATTGTTTACGTAGCGATCGCAACTTCTGTAATAATATTTCTGCAACTTCTGCTTTTTCACTCTCCGGTTCCCAGGTAATCTTTTGGACTGTGGTTACAGCTAGGGAAACTGTGCGTTGTTTTCGCATTACTTGCCAACTTAAAGCATTTAGTTTTAAAACTGAATAACCATCGCTAGTTTGTTCTATTAACCCTTGATGTAAAAGCGATCGCCCCAACATTCGCCATTCATCTACAGTTCTATCTTTACCAATACCGTAGGTAGAAAGTTTATCGTGTTCGTATTGAATAATTTTGTCTTTTTTTGCTCCTCGCAACACATCAATTATGTGTAGCATTCCAAACCTTTCTTTGCAACGCGCCACACAAGATAAAAATTTCATTGCTTCAATTGTCCAATCTTGCACGGGTTTGGGGTGACGACAATTGTCACAGTTACCGCAATTCCCAGGAAACCTTTCGCCAAAATAACCCAGTTGAATTGTTCGCCGACAATCAGTGCCTTCAGCGTAATCAATCATCTGCCGCAGTTGTTGTTTAGCAATCAACTGTTCTTGAGGGTCAGCTTTTTGATCGATACTCCATTCAATTGTTTTAACATCACCAAAGCTGAAAAATATTGTACATCGAGATGGTTCTCCGTCTCTACCAGCCCTACCCGATTCTTGATAATAACTTTCTATATTTCTGGGCAGATCGAAATGAACTACCAACCGGACATCGGGTTTATTAATTCCCATTCCAAAGGCAATTGTTGCTACTATCACTCGGACATCATCTCGAATAAATCGCGTTTGATTGCTACTACGTTCTTCATCACTTAATCCGGCATGATAAGGCAAAGCAATAACTTTATCATTTTGGAGTTTAAAAGTTAATTCATCAACTTTTTTCCGAGTTAAAGAATAAATAATTGTCGAACCTTCAGTTTCTCGAATTAGTTCTAATAATTCAGCGTAAGCATATTTAGTTTTAGGACGAACTTCGTAATAAAGATTTTCCCGGTTAAAACTGGCAAGATGGATGCTTGGTTGCTTCAGACCTAATTGTTGAATGATATCACTACGGACGCGATCGGTTGCTGTGGCGGTAAGAGCGACTGTAGGCACATCAGGATAGCGTTTCCGCAGAGATTTCAACTGGCGATATTCTGGACGAAAATCATGTCCCCATTCCGAAACACAGTGCGCTTCATCAATAGCAAAGCTGGAAATACCAATTTTTTCTTTAACTAAATCAAGAAATGGGAGAAACCTTTCACTGAGGAGACGTTCTGGGGCGACGTAGAGTAATTTTACTTTACCGCTGAGGATGGCTTCTTCCCGCGATCGCACTTGGTAAGCATTCAAACTGCTATTGAGAAATGTCGCATTAATATTATTATTTCGCAATGCCTCTACTTGGTCTTGCATCAAAGCAATTAACGGCGACACCACCACTGTTAGCCCATTTTTTAACAACGCTGGTAGCTGAAAACACAAAGATTTCCCCCCACCAGTCGGCATCACCACCATTAAATCTCGATTTTGCAGCGCATCTTCGATAATTTGCCGTTGTCCAGGGCGGAATCGATCGTAACCGAAGTGATATTTTAGCGCTTGTTCGAGATGGGGATACTGAAGCATAGCGATCGCTTTTTCGGGGGTCGTTCTGCGTGGGTAGTTATTAAAGATATCAGGATTTTAACTCACATCATCGGCAGCTTTGGTCAGAGTTGTGTTTGTGTTTGCCATTTAAATTTGCTAGTAATAACCAACCTACACATCGGCTGCACTTGGGTTATTGAGAGTTTTTTAACGAGCGTTATTCTGAGGTTTCCCTAGCAGCTCTTGACTTTGAACAGTGAGGAAATTGCAGGGATGTAGTAATATCGGTGCATTTTAGCTGTGATTCTAAAGCATCAATCTTTCGTAAAAGCGATACTCCCCACACTATAGAAATCACTAATTTAATGGTCATTCCCACGAGCAAAAGTGTCACTATTGTGGCATTTTTCTTTTGTTGAGCCAACCTTTTTTGTTGTTCTGCAAGTCGTGCTTCTACTTCTTGAGCGCGTTCAGCTTCTAAAGCCTGCTGTACTTCTCGCCGATCTAATTCTTCACTAGCAGCTAAAAATCGATAATCTAAGTTGCTCAAGCTTTTACCCTTTGCCCAAGTTTGAGCATCGATCAAGGCTTGTCCGCGCAATAGGCGAGATTTATCTTTTTCTTCTGAGGCTATCCATGCATTGAAGTTTTCGTAGTAAGGACGCAAGTAAGCTAGTTTTTTTCCAACCCATTCTAAATTAAAAACTTCTTGATAAATTCGATTTTTTACTTGGAGACAACCTTGTTTTTTGATTACCAAACCAGACAGCAACAGTTCTACCTGTTCTCGACTATCATCGGCTGGTACTTGCAATCCTTGGAGGACTTGCTGATAAATTCCTAGCAATCTGGCAGCAAATTTTTCGTTTCTGAGGATGCGATCGCGAATAGTTCGCAAATGCTCCGGTTCATCTTGTGATTCCCATTTCTCAATGACGTGCGATCGCACCACATTTTCTATCCAAAATTCTTCTGTGCCAGGAGGAATTTTTAGCTTTCTACCTAAATCATCTTGAGATAAACTCACAATTAGTCTGCACAGCTTTTGAGTAAGAAATGGTTGTCCTTCTGTCCAAGCTAATACTTCTTTCAAAACTTTCTGAGGATGATTGTCTTTAATATCTAATCCCAAAGATAGTGGTTGAGCTTCTTCAAAGGTAAAACCATTGACTTGTATAGTTTTACCAATATTAAACGGGGTAGTATTATCTCCATATATAACTAAGTCTGAAGGTGTCGCAACCCCAAAAATTGCAAATGTTATTCGATGATACTCTGGATTAATTGCTCGTTGGTTATAACAGAATCGAATCATGCTAAAAAAGTCATCAACGGAGAAATTGAGGTTAAGTATACTATCAATTTCATCAATAAAAATAAATAGCCTTTCGTTAGGAAACTGAGCTAATAAAACTTCCGAAATAAATCGACTGAGTTTCTGAACCAAACAAAGATCGTTTTGTTCTTGCCACCAAGTTTTTAAATTAATTTTTCCTAACAGTTTAAAACTTAACCATAAGTCACCAACAACTCCTTTGTACCACTGCTCTGGAGTTATATTTTCACAACCAATATTAGTCATATCAATGGTGGCACATTTAAAGCCCTCTTTTTGCAAACGGTGCTTTGTTTTTACCATCAGTGAAGATTTACCCATTTGTCTACAGCTTAGGATGTAGCAAAATTCACCTTGTTTCAAAGCTTCGTAAAGTTCCATATCCGCTTTGCGCTCAACATAGCTAGGAGCATCATTAGTGAGAGTACCACCAACTTGGTATCGATAATTTTTCATTTGATTGATTTTTAATTTTAAGTTTCTTCTATATCTCAATAGACTTCTTGGCATTTGTCGGGATAAAGGGGAAGGTGAAAAGGGTAAAAGGATAAAGAAATTCAAAATCCTTTCGCTTTAACATGAGTCCCTTTTCCCTCTGTTGCAAAAATATATTTTTGCCAGAGGTCTAATCGACACATTTGTATTGTGACAGTTAAGAAAATTCTGATAATATCGATGAATAATTAGATTCGTAGTCAAAACTTTAGTCTTTAGTATGAACACTCAAAACTAGCTGGTAAATTCATAAGAAATATTAGCACTATTTTGCTTTCCAAACTGTTGGCTAAAATAAAGACGATATAACTCACACATGGCGCTAGCTTGATTGCCGTTTAGTTTAACCAAACCCATACTTTCTAACTTGTAAGCAGCGATCGCGTTTAACTCCACTTTTTCATCTGTGGCAATTACCTGTTCCATAGCTGACATTAATTCTGGTTCTGCTTGCAGTAGTGTCAACAGTTCTCGTAAATGCTGACTGTAAATTCCTACTGGTGTAGATGCAGTTTCTAATAACACCTCTAGCGTCATTCTACCCTGACATAGATGATAAAATGCAAGGCTCACCAGATAGGGATGTCCTCCTACCATTGCTTGTAGGGGTGCAAGGCGTTTTGCCCCTTCCAAGTTTCCTGCCCAATCTAGTCCGTAACGTAATGCTAAACTCTGTACTTGCTTAAGGGTAAATGGTGGCAGTGTAATTGTTATCCCAACATTGAAAGGCGATTGGTTGAGCTTGAGCGGAATATAAATTTCTGTGGTGTGAACCACTACCATCCGTAGTTTTTGCCAAATCCGATCTTGCTTTGCTTGTTCATGCCAAAATCGCAGCATTGGCAGAAAGTCTTGGGCAATATTGGGATGTTCAAAAATCCGATGGACTTCATTCAAAGCCAAAACTAAAGGATTATCATTAATGTATTGCAACAAATAAGCTTCAAAATAGATTTTGCAGCTTACCTTGCTGCCCATTTCTATATCCCAAAAATCATCTACACAAGGAAGGAGATTTAACTGCCTACTGGCATTTACACAAAACCAACGCAAAAATTTATCCAGAGAAACAAAAACATCTCGGTCAGCTTCTTGAAAGTCCAAACAGACAATTTGATAATCTTGCTCTTTCGCATAAGCAATCATCCGATTGAGTAGAGAACTTTTTCCCATCTTTCTAGGTGCTTTGAGCCGGATTAAGCAACCAGGTTGTAAAATCTCATTACAAACAAGTTCTTCCAGAGAAGGGCGATTGATGTAAAAAGGAGAATTTAGTGCTACAGGTCCGCTGGGAAACTCTATCTTGCTTGCTGAAAAAAAGCCTGGAGAAATCATTTCTAAACTAGATTCTTCACCAAACTTCTCTTGAACCTGATTTTTTTGATTATCTATCTCGTCTTGCAAGTGTTTTTTCAAAGCTAAATGTAGATTTTTTTTCGTTATTCTTTCCCCAAGTGCGATCGAAAGGTCTTGCCACAACTCAGAACCAATTTCCTTGATGTAATTGTTGCCGTAGCCTGATACCTCTGCCATCTCACCATAAGTTTTACCCAACCACGATTGATAAAGCACAAACCACTGAATTGGATCGAGAGGCTTGTCTTGGAGAATTTTTTTTACAGATTGTAGAAGCTTATCCACAGAGAAGAAGTTGTTAAACAGCTAGGCAATTTGCTTATACTTTTGAGCCTGGTAACAATATACATCTGAAATATATCTGAAAAAAAAATATTTGAAATCAAAAAAAGTTGATATTGCTGCATTCATCACTATACCAAAAATGTGATTATAATTACTTTTTATCAGGTTTTTTGTATAGAGTTTAAGTCGGCAAGCACGATAAAAGCAATATATATTTAGTTTTGTAAAAACGGTGAAATAACGAATTTGTAAAGTATGTGCTGTATTTACATTTCGTAAAATACTTGGGGATTTTCTCGCCCACTTACTTAGCGCTCTTCCATCACTCTTGGAGAAAGCAATTGCTGCAAGGCTTACGAACCTCACTTTTCAGGTTTTGGCTACATTTACATTTGTGAATTTATATTAGAAAATAAAGCCTCAAACCTTGATTTAGTAATAGTTTCAGTTTTCTGCTTCGATTATTGTTTTCACCAGAGCGATCGAAGGTCGTTAGTTTAGCCTAAATACAGCCCTGAAAAACCTGGTGACAACGATGGCTCGCTGGTATGAGATTCTAGAGACAGTCAATGTGAGCTGAACAGAATGGAACAACATCAAAAGCCAACGGTTGTAATTACGGGTGCCTCTTCAGGGGTGGGTTTGTATGCTGCAAAAGCTCTTGCTGAAAGGGGATGGTATGTGGTGTTAGCGTGTCGGGATTTAGCAAAGGCACAAAAAGCAGCCCAAAGTGTGGAAATCCCCTACAACAGTTATACCAGCATACATATTGACCTTGGCTCCTTGGAAAGTGTTCGACAATTTGTGAAGAACTTCCGAGCCACTGGCAAATCTCTAGACGCTTTGGTGTGCAATGCTGCAATTTATATGCCCTTAATCAAAGAGCCGTTACGCAGTCCAGAAGGTTACGAGTTAACTGTCACTACCAATCATCTAGGGCATTTCCTATTGTGCAACCTGATGCTGGAGGATCTGAAGAAATCATCTTTAGAGCCAAGGCTGGTAATTTTAGGAACAGTTACGCACAATCCAGACGAACTAGGTGGAAAGATTCCACCACGTCCCGATTTAGGCGATTTGCAAGGCTTTGCAGAAGGGTTTAAAGAGCCAATATCGATGATTGATGGCAAAAAATTTGAACCAGTTAAAGCTTACAAAGACAGCAAGGTTTGCAACGTGCTGACTATGCGGGAACTGCACGAGCGCTATCACGATTCAACTGGTATCGTCTTCAGTTCTCTTTATCCAGGATGTGTTGCAGAAACGCCGTTATTTAGAAACCACTATCCCCTGTTTCAGAAAATCTTCCCCTTGTTCCAGAAGTACATCACCGGGGGATATGTGTCTCAAGAGTTAGCGGGAGAACGGGTTGCTGCCGTGGTTGCCGATCCTGAGTATAATCAATCCGGTGTTTATTGGAGTTGGGGAAATCGCCAGAAGAAAGATGGTAAGTCTTTTGTGCAAAAAGTCTCTCCTCAAGCTCGCGATGACGAAAAAGGCGATCGTATGTGGGAATTAAGTGCCAAGTTGGTTGGACTTGCATGATGGAACAAAAACAGACAAACTATGCTCATCTAGTGTTCACCGTTCCACTCAATACTGATGAGTCAACAGAACATCTTAACCTTTACAAACTAGAATGTGAGACTACACCTTTAACAAAATTAATACCTCCCAATTTCTAGAGTTCGTAGGGTGCGTTACACTTTGTTAACGCACTGATGTTAATTGTAAATAGATACGAAAAATTATCTAAACATTTCTGATGGAAACTGCTATGTCTTCTTTAAAGGCGCATTCCCAAACGCTATATGAAACTGATTACTTGCAATGGATAGAAACGACTGTAGAAAAATTGCAAAGTCAGGATTACGCAAACGTTGAGTGGGAGAACCTAATTGAAGAAATTGCCGATATGGGAAGGAGTGAACGCCGGAGTCTTAAGAGTAATTTGATTGTAATTCTGATGCATTTGCTCAAATGGCAATTTCAGCCGGACAAAAGAAGTGGTAGCTGGGAAGGAAGCATAATTGAACATCGTAGACGTGTCAAAGAAGCTCTAGATGATTCACCTAGTCTCAAATCCTATCTTGAGATAGTTTTTGCTGAGTGTTACACACAAGCGGTTAAGCAAGCAAAAGCTGAAACTGGCTTGTCAATGGAATCCTTTCCTCTGAACTGCCCATACCAGCTAGCAGAAGTCACAGATGATGAGTTTTTACCTCAGTAAGCCCTGAATCGGTCTGGATGTACCGCTTCACTCTACAGTTATACCTCTATATGCCTACTCTCTTGACTTAATACATGGAAAATATGTATAATGACGGACGCATAGAAGGGGAGTAGCTGCTGGCAAAAAACTTGAAAGCCAGTACATCTGAATCAACATACTGGCGATGAGCCTGGTTCAGATGGCAAGTAATCAATATTTGAAAGCGAGACCTTCACTAAGTTCACACCGAAAAGTGTAAACTTGGTGAGGTCTTTTGGCTCTCATCAAGCTTCACATCGGTAAACAATTCTTCAGGAGCTTGAGAGAGTGTTAACAGCTTTTACCGCAGGTTTATTACTAATTACAGTTTCAGAACTAGGTGATAAAACATTTTTTATTGCTGTAATTTTGGCAATGCACCACCCGCGGCGGCTGGTGTTTACAGGTGTGACAGCTGCTTTGGCGGCGATGACAATCCTTTCGGTGATATTTGGACAAGCAGTATCTTTGTTGCCAAAAGTTTATATTCATTACGCCGAAATAGCTTTATTTATTGCCTTTGGTATCAAGCTGTTGTATGACGCTAGTAAGATGTCAGCTGCTGCTTGTGATACAGAAGTTGTGGACGAAGCTGAAGCTGCGGTGAAACAAGCAGATTTGCAGTTACCAAAGCAAAAGACTGGTTTGGCAATTATCATAGAAGCCTTTACGTTGACATTTATGGCAGAGTGGGGCGATCGCACCCAAATTGCCACTATTGCCCTAGCCGCAGGTAATAACCCCATTGGAGTGACAATAGGTGCGATTTTAGGACATTCTATTTGTGCTGCGATCGCAGTTATCGGCGGCAAAATGATTGCCGGACGTATTTCTGAGCGTCAACTCACCCTGATTGGCGGATGCCTATTTTTAGTCTTTGGTATTGTTGCTGCCATTGAAGGAGCGTGATCAGGGGCAGGGGAGGCAGGGGAGACAAGGGGACAAGGAGAAAAGGGGGAATTATTGAACAAGTCTCTTCCTTGTCTTCCCCCTCTTCCTTGTCTACCTTGTCTCTTCTCCATGCCCAATGCCCCATGCCCCATGCCCAATGCCCCCTACTTAGGCTTACTTTCCAATGGAGGCGCGGGAGATGCAGCAGGAGTAGGGAGGGGGGAAGCCGTTGCTGCTTTTTTAATTCCGTCTTTGTACTGAGCAGGTGCTAAAGCTACGGCACTATCAAACAAAAGTTTTGCTTCTGCGTCTTTGCCCTGTTGTTTCAGGAGCATTGCTTTTGCCACAACGGGGCGGAAATCTTTGGGATCTTTCTTAATTGCCTGATCGTATACAGAGCTAGCTTGAGCGTACCGTTTCTGGGAAGCATGAACAGAACCTAACAGCACCTGCACCGCTACTGTATCTACACTTCCAGGCTGAATTGTATTTGCTTGGGGTGCATTAGAGAGGGTTTCTTGCAACAAACCAATGGCTGCTTCGGGGCGTTGCTGACTGATTAACAGAGCCACCATTCCTTGCAAAGCCTTCAAATCGCCCGGTTTCGTGGACAAAACCGAGCGATAAGCTTGAGCGGCTCCTTCGCGATCGCCAATTGCTTGTTTGACTTGAGCTAGTAGCACAGAATATTCTGATTGTTCGGGATTGAGCTTGGCTAGCTTTTCTAAAGGTTCAATCGCCACTTGGATATCAGCTGGTTTAAGCTCGCTTTTTTCTTTTTGATTTTTTAGTAATTGTAACCGCGCCTGGAATAAGCCGTAGAGCGCAGTTTGATTTTCTGGTTCCCTTTGCAAAACCTGTTCATAACCCCGTGCTTCGTCTTCCAGTTTTGATTTTTGGTCAGCAGAGGACAAACTGCCTTTGGTGCTAGCAGTATTCTGACTTGAGGGTGGCGTATTATTAAATGCTCCAATTATGGGAATCACCGAAACACCCACAAAAGCAAGAATTGCCACCGCTAAGACGACTTGAACTATCCAACGATTGCGCGGTTGAGACACGGTTTTGTCTTTCTCCTAAATTTTAATGACATTATTATTTACACAAATCGTAAAGTTAAAAATTTCCAAAACTTTGCGGAATACCGTCAATTGCCTGTGAATTTTATAACAATTAACTATCCACACTGCTAAAGTAAGTGATGACTTTAGGAGGAGCCGTCAGAATTGTAGCTATGATATGCTTCCGAAACTAGTGTAAAGCCGCTAAATTAGACATTTAGTGTTTATACATTAAATTTAGCGCCTTTAGGATTGTATAGAGTACCCTAGTGTGATTTTGTGAAAAGCCAATATACTTTCATCAGTCGCACAAATGCTCTTTCCAGCTGCCTTTGTAAAATCCCACAATGGGATGTGTCTGTGCCGCAAGGAGTTTTTATGAATTCCGACCTGATGCCGTTGCCTGAATCTTCCAATTCTTCTGCCTCTAACCAGGGCCCAACTAACGTAGAGGCAGCCGCTAATGTTCGCATAGCAGCCCAGTCCTCTAAACAAGTTGACAATTTGCCTGTCAACACCAGCGAGACTGACTCAAATGGGAACTCGATCAATCGCCAGCAACCGATTCCACCTCCCAGCGAACCGATGCAGTATCGAGCGATCGGGTTAGTCCGGGGTCGCTATCATGCTAGCAGCGAACAATTTACTCAAGGTACGCTGTTGACCGCAGATGGTGTAGAACTCAATGCCGTCCTCCTAGGCCGGATTATGAGCTTAGTCAAGAATCATCTAGACCTAGAAAAAGAACACTTGTGGGTAGTATATCCACGTACCAGACAAGAAAATGATACCTTGCACATCCAAATCGTCGGAGTTTGGGAGCCAGAAAATCTGGCTAAAAACTCAACAGATGAGGACGAATCGGATTTGGAGTTGCAATTACAGACACTTGATGATGGCTTATCCGAGAACTCTGAACTAAATACAACTCCCCCCAGACCTTCATCAGAAGTTACTGATGGTGGTTTTTCTGTTCGTGGTGAAGTAGTATACCAATCTTTTGATGCTAAAAGCTTGGTAGTCAAAATTAGGCAGGCTCCACGTAAATCAACTGATAAACCCAAATATTTTAAGTTGAAATTGAGGGGTGTGCTAACTACCAAAGCAGTGGGAAAATTCTGGGACTTCCAAGCCAAGCGGGAAGCAGACGTTTTAGTAGTAGAAAAAGCTGAGGCGATCGCTGATTTACCCAAAAAACGCAAACCACCATTTAAAGGTGGGCCTCGTGCTGGCATTGGTGGTGCTGGTGGTAGAAAACCATTCCCCCCCAGACGCACTGGCGAAACCCCTCGTCCCATCAAGAAAACAAGTACAGGCGGCGACCCTTCAGTGGTGTCAAAACCTATACCAAGAACACCTGTTCCTAAACCTATCAAACGACCGAAACCGACTCAAGAGTAGGGAATGGGGCATTGGGCACTTGTACTGAGCGAAGCCGAAGTATTGGGTATGGAGAAGAGACAAGGTAGACAAGGAAGATGGGGGAGATTTGTTCAATAATTTCCTCTTGTCCCCCTTGTCTCCCTGCTCCCCTGTTCCCGCACTCCCCCCAATCAAAAATCCGTTCGACGGTCTTGGGGTAGAAAAGATCGCTCCATCGGAATTGGAGAAACTGGTTCTGTCAGGGTAAACGTACCTGCTTCGATCCACTTTTTCAACTCTAAGGCGACTTGCCTAGAAAAAAACAAACTCGCTAAGGGGGCAGAGCGTACTGCTTTGCCCTCTATGGCGATCCACCCAGATTTGAGTTGGGCGTAACTCACCAAACCAAAGGTGGGACGGACGCGCCGGGGAATGGAAAAATCTACTATTGGGGCTACTAAGTCTCGATCTTGGACAGCACAGTGTTCAATTACTTGTTCATTTAATACAGGTAGTGGTACCCCAACACCTAACATTAATGAGGGGCCATAACTTTTGAAGTAACACCCCCGCACCCAATGAGCATCCATTTGTTTGGCATCACCAATTAAAGCTAAAGTAGCGGAAGGCCCGATCGGTGTACGATTAGCTAAACGCTTTTGTAAGGGAAAGTGCTGAGTGCCTTCCCAGACAACATAGCCAATACCGCCGCCTAAAAAAATTCGAGTCCCTATACCAACGAGTTGCAAATCGGGGTCGTTGAGTAAGGGGGAAATCGCACCGGGGTTAGAATAAACAGCATTCCCCAAACGCGGTTGTAAAGGACCGAGATAGGTGAAGAGGGGGCGATCGCCACCATTTACACCAACAATAAAATTTTGATAAAGATTGCGCGGATTGAATAAATAAAACTGATTAATTGTGTCACTGGTAATTGTAGTTTCAAAATTTGCTCTGGGGTAACAATCTGTTACTTGTCCTTGCGCTTTCACGTGTATAGATTTACCAGCGATCAAATCTTCGATTATATGACCGCCACCACGTTCTCGCACTTCTTCCCCATCCGTCGTCTCCACAGCGCAACTCGCACCCAAATATAAATCTACTGCCCCAAAACCAGAGTATGCTGGCACGCCATCTAACCAACAACGGCGAATTTTTATTGGGGGATCGGTATGTCCCAGATTGATAATTGCACCACTTGATTCCATCGGCTCAAAAGTACCAGTGGTAACTACATCAACTTCTTTAGCAGCTTTAGTAACACCGATTTCTACAACTCGTGCTTTTAATTCTTCAGTTGTCAACACCACCGCACGTTGGCGCTTAATTTTTTCGTTAATTTCTGCAATTGTTCGCATCTTCTCAGTGCTTGCGCTTCCTGCTGAATGGTAAATAGGGAGAAACACGATTAATCGCGTCTGTAACTAGGGAGTAGGGAAAAGAAATTTTCATTGCTCTTTGTGAGCGCAGACGATCGAGGCTTTTGGATAATTTCATCTCCAAATAGCGATCGCCAATCTCTGCCCGACATTAACACCCCGAATAAGGATAAAATTCCAAAAAACAATTCAAGGATTGCAAAATTAAAATGATATATTTTTTGGAGCAAACAAGCTGTCTGTATCCAAAATGCTTTTTTCTAAGTAAAATTACTATAAAAAATTTTTGGATTATCAATCAAATGTATGGTTAGAATTAAGTGGATTTACTGAATTTAAATAAGCAATGTCCATCTCTAAGGGTTTGTACCAAAAGTTTACAACTTTCAGTTGTTATTTCACAATTTCTGCCTAATTAATTTCCGGTTTCTGCAAATTTAATCTTTAAGTGGTGGTGTTTTACCGCTAAACTACCAGGTCAAGGTTTTAGAAACCCGGACGAGATTTGAACTCATGTCTCACTGACCAAAAGCGATCGCCTTTTTCTGTAATCAAAAATTGAATGACTAATCTTCTGGTTTCAAGATGTCATCATCAATCGATGGCTTCTTCTTAATGTCTGTATTTTCTGCTTTCCAATTCTCATCGGCTTCTGGAGATTGAGAAACTATTACAAATTCAGTCTCTTGTGTATGATTATTTCCCCATTCATCCAGAACATCTTTAATTAACACTTCTTGCAACCAAATCTTAGCGACAACAGTCAGGGGTAGGGCTAGAAATAATCCTAAAAAGCCAAAGAAAGTGACGAAAAATAGCTGGGCAATTAAGGTTATGGCTGGCAGCAATGAGACTTGATGCGCCATCACAACAGGCGTGATGAAATTACTCTCAATTTGTTGAATAATAAAGTAGAGAATCAAGACAGCGATCGCTTTCCAAGGTTCATCTAAGAAGGCGATCGCCATTGCTGGGATTACACTCATTGTTGGCCCCAGATTGGGAATCAAGTTAAAAAATCCCGCTAAAACTGCTAAAGCAAGTGCTGCCTTGACATGCAAAATTGATAACCCAATCAGACTCATCACTCCCACTACACAGATGGCAATGAAAGCGCCTGTAATCCATCCCTCCAGAGAGACTTCACATTTATCTAAAATCCCATCTACCCGCCGCCGATAAAATGAAGGGAAAAGCCGCACAAATACTTTGCGGTAAGCCATTGGGTCGGCTAACATCATTCCTGTTAAAACCAACACTAGCAAAATCTTGAGAACGACTTCTAAAGAACCAGATACAAAAGCAAAGGAGTTTCCCAGTAGCCGATTGGCGAAAGGCTGTACTTGTTGGATGAGACTATTAATATCTGGGATATAAGGAACTAACTGGTCAGGAATACGAGTTCTCAGGGCATCAAGCCAACTATTAAAGCGTCCAAACCCTCTAGGAACTTGATAGGTTAGTTCTTGAAACTGCTGGGCAAATGGCGGCACAATTAGCCAGAAAAAACCCACGACACCTGCGAAAAAGATAGCTACTGCTAGGAGGGACGGCGAATCCGCGCCTCATCCCAAAGCTTTGGAAGCGTTTCGCTAGCCGATTTAAGGTGGTGGCTAACACAACTGCGGCAAACATCAGCAAAAGCACTTCCCGAATTTGCCACAAGATGTATAAAGAAAGAACTATGGCGATTAAGCCGATCCATTGACCGAGGTTCACAGGCTAACTCCTAACCGTTGCCAAGATGCAATTTTATTGTAATTAAGCTAGGTTAGCTGATTTTAGGAACTTGTGCGTAAAACTATTGAGTTAATTTTGTTTTTCTGCTTGAAATCGCCACAGTAGAGCGATCGCTACAATCGCAACCGGCAAGAATACTATAATCAGCGCGTTGGTTGCTGTCGCCGGAATTGGTAGACTTGGCCCTGCATACTTAATCAATACCGATAACAAAGCCGAGAGTAAAAGCAGTTTTAGAATTAATCCTAGTTGATTTTCCATAAAAGTACGGCAATACAGATTTTTGTGGTACATACAAATTTGCGCTGTACCGTATAGTTTCTAGAATAAACCCACAGATACAATCCTTGTAGTTTTCACAAAAATATAATTTCTAGTACCTGTCAGAAGCGAAGGATGTGAGGCGCGATCGCTATTACACTTTGTTAGTGCTGCCTGAACCTCAGACAGCACATTATACACTATTAAAGCTTTACAGAAAGTAACCAAAACAGCCTTTGAGTAATTTAAATTAAGCACAAAGGAATGCAGAGTTTTAGCAAACTTTATTTGCTCTGAACTGCCTCAATTCTATATTTAGTTTTAATCAACTCAGACAGTTGTATCAAAAGTTTTTTCACTCTAGCTTGAATATATTTAGGATTTTTTGGTACACGTTTAGCTATATATCTTAATAAAGCAATCTGATAGCCAAACTTATACTGAATTGCGGAAAATATATTAGACTTGACCTGGTGGGCTGCATCTTTATCTAGGTTTTTTAACTTTGTGACTTCACGATGATATACCGGATGCTCTCCCCAAACGCAGGCAAAGTGTACAAGAGCCGGAGACACCACCTGATTGTATTTTTGAAAAGTAGATTTACCTTTAATAGCATCTATATTAAAAGAACCACGAAGACCGATAGGTGTTCGCATCATCAGACCTTTATCTTCAAACATACTTTGATTATGTAGCATCATAGCTAGACCAAAAATACGTTCATCATTAGGGCCATCACCACGAAATTCACTAATACCTAGCTTTTTCCAGTCTCTTGAAAATTCTAGTGCTGTTTCAAAAAAGGCCTTCGTAGTATCGTTTTTTTCAAAATAATAGAGACCTCCATTAAATCTAGGTAATTTTGTCAGATTAAATCGTTGGAGTGTGTCATCTACATCAATGAAATTATCTTTATCACCTGCTTGAAGATATACATTACCTGGCACACTAAAACTTCTGCCTTTAAAATCATCAAAAATAAAATTAATATCCCTTACTGCTATGCAATCACTATCAATACAAAGTGTGTATTTAAATGGAGAATAATCATAAACGTGAAGCTTTTGTTTGACGTTAGAACCGTATTCTTTTCTAAGATTTATAACACAATCATAAAGCTCTAGCAAATCTCGATCGTCTTCACGATCGGTAACAATAGCACGCGGAATATTTGGTGAATGAAGACGTAGAGAACGTGCTAATGACTTTGCCATTTCTAGATAATAAGATGCTCCGTAAGCATAAGTGATAATGCCACGTTGTGAAATAAACATATTTCTATTAATTAGTAGTATCTAAGCTTTAACTTTCTAATTGCATTCTAACTTACACTTCAAAAGATAGATATCCACTAATATCAATCCAGCTTAAAATCTGTGTAAAGTATCCGTAAAGTATAGTCTAGAGGATTTACGCAACTGGCATATTATTTTCAGTTCGTAGTGTTGGCGCACTTGTACTGAGCAAAGCCGAAATAGCGTCTCGAACGCGAGTGCATTTCTGAAAGAGAAGAAAAAATTTTAGTCCTCAAAAAATGGCTAAAGCCCTTACTACAAACTACAAATCCGATTTTTTGGTGACACTTGCGTAAGTCGTAGTCTAAATTTTCTTCAGACCTGTTTAAGTATACCTGATTGCCTTTAAAAGAAAATTTTAAAGGTACAAATCGGTTAAAAACAGAAATATATGCAGCAAAAAACAACACAGTAAGAGATACTAAAAGCAAGTATATAGGCAAGAAAATATGGAATCCCTAACCTCTCGTATGCAGGCGGTACAATCGCCAATTATTCCTGTGGTTGGGGAATTGATTAAAAACTCTCCTGGAACCATCTCTCTAGGACAAGGTGTTGTTTCTTACAACCCACCACATGAAGCCATAGAATTTTTAGCCAAATTCTTAGTCGAACCCACCAATAATTTATACAAAGCAGTTGAGGGAATTCCCCTTCTACTGACAGCACTTGCGGAAAAATTACAAGCCTTCAACAGGATTGAAATCAACGGGGAAAACTGCATTGTTGTGACAGCAGGGAGCAATATGGGATTTATGAATGCCATTCTTGCGATCGCGAACCCAGGCGATGAAATTATTCTGAATACCCCCTACTATTTCAACCACGAAATGGCGATCGCAATGGCTGGTTGTCGTGCGGTATTAGTGGCGACGGATGAAAATTACCAATTACGAAAAGAAGCGATCGCTCAAGCAATTACTCCTAAAACACGGGCTGTGGTGACGATTTCACCAAATAATCCCACTGGAGTTGTTTATTCTGAAGCCGCATTGCGCCAAGTAAATCAAATTTGTGCTACTCACAGTATTTACCACATCAGCGATGAAGCTTATGAATACTTTACATATAACGGAGTAAAACACGTTTCACCTGGCTCATTTAGTAATAGCAGCGAGTACACCATTTCTCTCTATAGCCTTTCCAAAGCATACGGTTTTGCTAGTTGGCGCATTGGCTACATGGTGATTCCCAAACACTTACTTGTCGCTGTTAAAAAAGTCCAAGATACAATTTTGATTTGCCCGCCAGTCATTTCTCAATATGCAGCTTTAGGGGCATTGCAGGCAAAAGAGGAATATTTGAAGAGTCATATAGGAGCAATTGCTCAGGTACGCCAACTAGTATTAGAATCCCTTAATCGTCTACAAGGCTTATGTAGCATTATCCCTGCCAATGGCGCTTTCTATTTTTTTCTCAAAATTCATACCCAGATGGATGCTTTTGAATTAGTCAAACAACTAATCCAGGAACATAAAGTCGCAGTTATTCCAGGTACAACTTTTGGCATAGATGACGGATGCTATCTACGCGTTGCCTATGGGGCTTTACAAAAAGAGACAGCAAAAGAAGGTATAGAAAGATTAGTACAAGGTTTGGAAACTATAGTTAGGAGTTAAAAGTCATTCAATTCCTGCCTCTAGCAAGAACTGCCTCCTTCAAAAAGGCGTTAAGCTGTGTTAGCGTACCTCGTTCGCAATTCCAAATATAAAATTCAACAGATGCCAATTATTAATAAGTTAATTGAAATTGAAACTGAGCCAAAAATTAATATTCATAATATCACCCCACAAATTCAAGATTTTCTTGCTTCAACCCCAATTAAAAATGGACAAGTTTTAGTATTTTCTCGACACACAACAACAGCCTTAGCTATCAACGAAAATGAAGTCAGATTATTAGAAGATATAAAAGTATTCTTGCAAAAAATCGCACCTGCATCAGACAGCTATTTGCATAATGACTTGCATTTAAGAGATGTCCCAGAAGATGAGCCGATTAATGCTCACTCTCATTTGATGGCAATGATGCTGACCACAAGTGAGATAATTCCCGTTGTGGATGGTAAATTAGCTTTGGGAACCTGGCAATCTGTGTTGTTTTTTGAGTTGGATGGCCCGCGTAAAAGAACGGTATTTGTGCAAATTTCTGGTGAATAATCCAATTTAACACCTGCAATGCTCTGAGAACAACCTAAATCTGAGAGAATTACGAACACAATCAAGAAGTACATCAGTTGAATTTATCTACAGCAATTAAAGACCTGAAAGAATGTTTTCCAGCATCACCTTCCTTTCCACAAACCAGGACTTTTGTTGTGTCAAAGGCAGAGGCCATTAGTTATGAAAAATAACGATAATTTTGTATTACGTAATACTTGGTACTATGCCCTGCCTAGCAATCAAATCAAGCCAGGTATGATGATTAGCCGCATTTTCTTAGGAGAACCGGTGCTGTTAGTTCGCAGCCAGGATGGCAAAGTGTCTGCGATGACGGACATTTGTCCCCATCGTGGTGTGCCTTTGAGTTGTGGGAGATTCAATGGGCAAGAAGTTGAATGCTGTTACCACGGTTGGCGCTTTAACTCTGCTGGGCGCTGTACTGCGATACCTTCTCTTGTGGAAGAACAGCAAATGGATTTGAGTCGCTTTGATGTGCAGTCATATAGTGTTCGCGAAGCCCAAGGCAATATCTGGATATATATGCCCGATCCCGATAACCCTCAACCTGCATCTGATATGGAAATTCCGGTAATTCCAGGGTTTGATGGGCGATCGCACCAGTTCGTAGAGGTGGTAAAATTCCCTTGTTTTATAGATCATGCAGTAGTCGGTCTGATGGACCCCGGCGCATTCCCCTTATGTTCATCGTGCTTGGTGGTGGCGAAATGAGCAATTGCACGAAGAAGTAAAGCAATTTGATGCTTCGCCCTACGGCTTTACGATGCGACGACACCGATTACCTGCAAATGGGGGTCGATTATACTGGCTGATTGGCGGTGGTGTCCCGGAAACGGAGATTTCTTTTCGTTTACCTGGAGTCAGAATTGAAGAAACCACTATTGGTAATAATCGAGTCGTTAATTTGACGGCAGTTACACCAATTTCAGACACCGAAACAGAGGTAACTTTTGCTCTTTACTGGACACTTCCTTGGGTGGGATTTTTCAAGCCACTGTTACACGTGCTGGCGCGGACTTTCATTGGCCAAGACCGAACGGTGGTAGAAAAACAGCAAATTGGTTTGAAATATAATCCTGTGCTGCGGCTGATTAAAGACTCCGATATGCAGGCACAGTGGTATTACCAGTTAAAGCGGGAGTATGCTCGTTCTGTCGCTGAAAAACGAGAATTTGTTAATCCTGTCAAGGGTCAAATACTGCGCTGGCGTGCTTAAATTACTCCAAAGTAAATTCGGCAAATTCTCTTTGTCCGAATAGCATATTTCGGTCTACGGCTGACAATATTTTATTATTGGCGCGATCGCTATTTAAACTGCGACCAACTAATTGCGCCACATCTGCACGATTGATGCTACCAATAATGTGCGGATCTTCGGTTAAAACGCCATTACCCGTTGCTGGTTCTGACTTTAGTCCACCAGGACGGATGATTGTATAAGTAAGTCCACTGGCAATTAAGTGTTGTTCGGCTTTGTCTTTCTCAGCTAAAACTTTTCCCAGTACCTCTAAAACTTGGGGTGAGGCAGCAACAACACTATTGCCAGCACCTATGGAAGATACAAGAATAAACTTTTGCACCCCAGCTTTAACTGCTGCATCGATCAGATTTCTGTTACCAGGGTAATCCGGCCTTTCTACATCTGATGGTAAACCGCCAATTGTACTGATAACGGTGTGAATAGGTGCATCTGTTACCATTGCGCGTTCTATATCGCCAAGATTCAAAGCATCTCCCTGAACTACTTCAATACCCATTGCTTCTAGTTCAGTAGCAACTGCTGCTGTTCTCAGGAGTGCTTTAACCTTTAGCTGTTGTGCTGTGAGATATTGAGCAATTTCTCGACCAACACCGCGACTTGCCCCAGCTAGAAAAATATAAGATGCACTTGTCATAATAAATTTAACTATTTACGCTCAAAGGATTTTATCAGAGGATTGGCAGTATTTAATAATTGCTCAAGACCATCGAAAAGTGATTTGCCCTCCCAAAAGTAGTAGATAGCTATCATTGCAATCTTAATCTCGCGATCGCAAATAACTGAGTAACCATAATTACAAAAGTATATAAGATAGCAATTATACCTAACCCAATGGTAGGAAGTATTTTAGTAAACATTTGTGCAAATGTAGCAAATAACTTTTCTGTGGATAAACTTATGGCTAAAAAATCTCAACCCAATCTCGAACAATACCAAGATGTGAGATTATCTGCTACCACAAGAATTTGGGTAATTACAGTTGCCATTCTTGGAGTTTGCGTGCCACTGTCAGCCGTTACTAGAAGTGGTGCTATTCTTCCTTTAGTTGCTATTGGTGGCGCAGCTGTTGGTACAGTTGCTGTTTGGCGTTCTGATGAGCAAAAATCCAAAACTAACTATTTGCAACAGCAACAAATAGAACTGCTAGAGCGGAGATTAGCGAATTTAGAAACAATCGTTAGCAGTGATGACTTGAACTTACAAATGAAAATTAAACAAATCGAAGCAAGGGATACTTTTGACGACTCATCTAATGTAAGTACTACACCCAGACAACCAAAACGCAAAGGTTAAAATTAGCCAATCTTCACCATTTATTTCGATTTCAAAGGATATTTCCGCGAATTATCGTTAATAGGTGATTTTTATGTAGCTATTTGCTGACTTAACGTCACTGCAACCTTTAAATCTGTCTCAAATTCAACTTTCTTTTGCAGCTAGAAGTGTTTCTCTAGAAACAGTATCTCGATCTCTATCTCCGTTAGAATTGACTGATATCATTTAATTCTATATACTTCAACTGCATCAGTTCATGAAATGTCTAAGTGCTATCCATCTATCTCTTTCCCGGAAACATTTGTCAATGGCTGTGTTTTATTAGACTGTTAATATTACTGAATTTTTAATTAACTAAGGTTATAAACTTGAGTAATTGCATTTGTATAGCTTACCGTAGGTATGCAATAGTTTGCCGCAGGAATGTAGATGGATTGGATTAGCTTACTCAAAGCTCAACAAATTGACTTCCTTCAACGTGTGAAAAAACCTAAAACTTATGACTTATCTTTGCTGGAAAGTCAAGTTAAAGGTTGCCACACTGAAGTTATAGCCTTTTGGGGCGAGCCATTGGCTAGACTCCAAGAACTTTCTCGTCAACAAGCAGAAGTTCTCGCCAAAAATCCGCCGCCGACGCCGCCGGAATATCCTGAGCCTCCTGACTGGACGATACCTTTTCCCAAATACTTCCAACAACAAGCCCAAGATTATCTTTTCCGGGAGCATATTGTTGACAAGGTAATAACTGAACGCTTGGGCAAGTTAGTAAAAAAGGTGTCACAAGATACTTTGCAAAACATGATTTTAGATGACGAGGGAAATTTGAGTGGCGAAAGTAAATTTCCTTATATACTCAAAGATCGTCCTCAGTTAAGTGTTCAAGTTTACGTTGCTGATGGAGAAAGTTTTAATGGTATTAAGAAAGACAAAATTAAGTGGTCGGTTACTCAAGAAGATTTAAAAAATCACCAAGTATTAATTTTTCTCTGTTTATTTTATCCATCTACAGGTAATTTAGGTTACGAGAAGCAAAGTATCATAACAGGCTTTTTACCGACAAATCAACTTGAATTTAGCGAACCAAAACTGTATGTCACTCCGAGTAATTTGTTATATGCAGGAGGGTTAAGTTGGTATTTAGAATCATTGATGGGTAAAAAAGACACGTCGCCAGTAAGTAATGAGAGAGCGATCGCAGATACAATACAGACTCTACCATCAGAACATTGTCTCAAAGCTATAATCGGTGACTGGGAATGCTGGCAGACTTTGCAAGGACACACCAGAGGAATTAATTGCCTAGCTTTCAGTTCCGGGTGTAATAATGGCAAAGCCTTACCCATTTTGGCAAGTGGTAGTCGTGGCGAAACGAAACTCTGGGATTTAAGCAAAGGCGAATTAATAGAGACATTATCAGAATATCCTTGGGTAATATCTGGGCTGGTGGATGAAGTGAATTCCCTAGCTTTTAGTTCAGATGGACAGACTTTAGTGAGTTGCGGTGCAGATTCGACAATTAAGCTTTGGCACGTAGGCGCTTTAGACTTGATAGATATTTTGCACAAACACAATGGAGTAGTGCGGTGTGCTGCTTTCACCCCAGATGGCAGAATGTTAGCGACAGGCGGAGATGATAGAAAAATTCTCTTCTGGGATTTGATGCATCGTCAGGTTGCGATCGCACTTTCCTTAGATGATACAGCGGCTCATTCCCTAGTTTTAAGTCGAGACGGCGAAACTCTAGTTACAGGTAGCTACCGCAAAATCAAAGTTTGGCGCACCTCACCGCAAACGGGAATCAAAAGTTTAAAAGATGCACAACCACTGCATACCCTCATGGGTCATTCTCACATCGTTTGTTCCTTAGCAATCAGTGCAGATGCTAAACTGCTCGTGAGTGGTAGTTGGGATCAAACGATTAAAGTTTGGCAATTGGAGACTGGAGAATTACTTCATACCCTTAAAGGACATAGAGATCGGGTATATGCGATCGCTTTAAGTCCTGATGGACAAATTATCGCTAGCGGTAGTGCTGATAAAACCATCAAGTTGTGGCATTTACAAACCGGGGAATTGCTGGCTACGTTTACAGGTCATGGGAATATAGTTACAGCATTAGCCTTCACAGCTTCCGGCGAAATGTTAGTCAGCGGCAGTTTGGATAAGACAATTAAAATTTGGCAACGCAGTTAATCGTAGTTGGTAATTCATCATCACACTTTCTTTGGAGCTTGCTTCTTTGCAGGAGTACAATAGACACCTTGCAAAAGTAGGGAAAAGGGTAAGGGGAAAAGGGGAAAGGAACAATAAAAAACATGAGTCCCTTTTCCCGCTTCTTGCAAAAGTAACAAATGCCAAGATGTTGATTAGACTTCTTGGCATTTGTCGGGAAAAGGGGAAAGGAGAAGGGGGAAAGGTTCTGCAAAAGTCTCTTTCCCCTTTAACCTTTACCCTTTTCCCCAAGAGTGCAAAAAGCACTTTTGCCAAGATGTTGATTGTAAAAAGTAGGAGTCAGCGCTACCATCGGCAGCACTAACTCCTTATTTTGTAGTAAATTCAACTATGTCAGGTTGGAGTTTTTAGTCAATCGAAATCTGCTGAGGACCACTGGCTTTGCCGTTATGTGCATCTGTTGTGCTGCTACTGGTGTAACTATTTGAGCGGATCTGTTTATCTAGCCAGCTTTTAACGGGATCGTCTGCAAGATTGAGTCGAAGCACACCAGAGAAAAACCCACCTACAAATGAGACTGGATGCCGAGTAAATTCTCTGAATAGAGGTGACAATTCATTAATGAACATAAAAAGACTCCTGGCACTGCCGTAAAAAATTATTACTTCTTAATTGATCGTAACGTGTTACAGCATTGGGTATGGGGCAAAACAGTGCTGAGTGCTGAGTGCTGAGTGCTGAGTTAAAAGTTAGGAGTTAGCAGTTAAGAATTATTCTCCCCTCTGCCCCACTCAGCACTCAAAACTCGGAACTCAGCACTCTTGAAGGGCATTGGGCGTTAGGAGTGCTGTTAGCGGAAAGCTAAGGTTTAGCCCGTGCTGAGTTAGGAGTTAGGAGTTAAGAGTTAAGAGCTAGGAGTTAGGAGTTTTGTTTATCTCCTTGTCCCCTTGTCCCCCTTGTCCCCTTGTCCCCCTTGTCCCCTCACTTCCTCACTCCCTACTCCCCGATCATTTCGCGTTATGAGCTTGGTTCCCGATCGGGAAACATACACTTATCAGAATCACAACCACTAGGGCCAGCCTCTGTCATTTCGCCTAAATCGTAGCGGCTTAGTACTGCACAGAAATCATCTGTTTTGCGTCGCGCTTTCACCTCTTGAGTTAAGCGATCGTAGGTTGATTTATTTATTGGTTCAAATGGCAAACGTGGGAATGATTGCAAATCGTCAAAACGCGCTAAAAGAGCAGCTGAAATATATCCCTCATCATTGTGAATGGTTTCGTAAATGCGCTGTCCCAAAGGCTCAATTTCATCAGAGCGAAGTTCCAAAGTAGCTGATGTGTTGTGAGTCACGTACCAACGTTGAACCTGGAGGACAAAATCAAATTGGGCTAAGACTGAAAACTTAGAAACATCAATTTCATCAGCTCCTGGTAAATCAGCCCAAGTTACAGAAACAGGGATTTCCACTAGCCATTCACTCACCCGTGGATCGAAGGGATCGTTAAGCAAATTGCCTTGTTCGTCTTTGTCTGATTGAGAGGGAATCACGTTGTAACCATAATCAATACAAGCTAAGGCTACTGGGTCATTTTTACCGAAGGTGATCCGACGAATAAATCTTTGCGCTTTCGGAGGATGCCACCCCGAACTAGCATTAGTTAATAAAGCCTTAGTACCACTTGGTTGCACTGTGGTACAACGATTTGGGCGCTTGAGATTGTGGCGATCGCAATAATCCCAAACCACCCGATGTACAATATCTCTCCAAGAACTGAGGTATTTCTCTTCCTCACGCTTGAAAGCTAATCCTTGCGGCGTTGCGGGTCTTCCTTCCTCCCACCAGCGCAGCCAATTAACACCAAAAGCATGGACAAAGAAATCAAATAAACCTGTAAAAGAAACTCCCACAATTGGGTCTAATTCACGGCTGTATTGATAGCGTGGTTCCAGGAATTTGTGATTTAAAAGTGCCGCTACAGATAACGCCCCAGCAGTGAAAGCTTCTTCTTGTTCTTTGTAGTTACGTGGGTCAATTTGATTAAGGTGAACCTCTGACAAATTGCAGTGGAAATTACTACCGATGATTTCCTTTCTTTGTTACCCTAGAAGCTTTTTATCCCCTAGTTCTACTGCTTGATTATTCACAGTAGCTCCGCGTACCTTTTACAGATGTGATATCAGATAATAAAAGTGTTTCGGCTCCCTTCTCTACGAGAGGCTGCGCCAACGGCTACGCTCAGGGCAAGCCGCTCAACACAAGTGTTTTTCACATCCGCCCCCGCACTCTTGGAGAGATTATATTCTAGATACCAATTTTCGATGTCATCTAGTTTCACTCTCTACGCTGTACGGTGTCAAAGACTTTTTAATTCCTTTGATTACCACGGGATTAGCATCTCAGCTTTCCCCGTTTTTGCGAGGTTTTTAACGTGAGGCAAAATCACTTACCACACGGATTTAGCCCATAGCGAGCTAAACGATGTTCTAGCTCATTAGCATCAAGATTTGAATAACGTTCTTCTAACCACTGTTTTGCTGTTCCTTGTTCATAAGCTTGTAAAAACTCAACTTTCAAAGCTTGTGTTGGCAGCAAATCAATATTTGATCGCGCTACAGCTTCACCAGCCCATTGAATCGCTCCCTCGCCACTATAATATTGTTTGCGGACAGCACCAACACATTCTTCTAAGGTGGGCTTACGGTGAAAAACTCTGGTATGGTTTGCCATCCTGAGTGCATCACGCTCTGGATCGATTCGCCAGTTGCCATTTTCATCTTGCTGCCATAAGTTATCTTTGGCAGTGGCTCCTTGTTCATCGTCAGCAATAAACTGACGCATCCCCGCGCTTCTTCGTATGTTCCCAGCAACAATTGTTACAGCAGCTTGATCGATTAACAGACAGCATTCAACTGAATTTAATTGTCTTCCCACAGCTTTATTCAGGATGGAAGCACAACGCTGATAAAGTCCGGACAATTTCACCGGATTTGCAACTCCTCCAAAGCCGTTGAGAGTTTCTCCTGCTTTTCGGACATCGCTGATATCAACTAATACTTCAACTTCTGCTGAAAATTGTTCATCAGTAGAGAGTTCTAATAAGGCTTGATATGATTCAACCCAACCTTCACGGCTATCTCCAACGTGAATAGTGACGTTATTTCCTTCTATATGAGTTTCAGTATATTCACGCCGCTGTTGGAGAGGAGTGCTGCCAATTTCGCCTTGGGACAGTGACATTCAGTTGATTACGAATCGGAGGCAACTGATTAATAAATTGTGGTTCTAAGATGGCTCCAGTACCACAGCCCATCATTGCTAAATCCATCATTAAGCCGAAGGCACTCCAGTCTTCGAGATTGGTAGAAGTGCAATTATAAGCTCCGGAAAAGTTCTTTGGCTTGGTTATCCAATCTGTACCACCAACCCATAGCCAGCGCCCACTGGGCATAGCTTTCAAGTTGCGTTGCATCTTATCCAGTGTGGCAGCTTCTTCTTGAGTGAGCTTTCCCAACTCGACTAAGCCGAGTATAGTGCGATCGCATACCTCATCCCATGTTTCCCTAAGTCCCGCCTTTGTACGGCGGCTATAGGTTCTAAAAAATACGGGATTAGCAGCCGGTGCAGTTTCTGGAAACCTTGCACTCTGGCGTGTTCTTTCGAGATTCTGAACCATATATAAAGTGTCTTACGTTCTTCTTGCGTGCGGACAGATTATGACTATACGCCAAGTAGTTTGAGTATTAAAGATTGTCAAATTGTCCACTTTACGCTAGCTCTATCCGGCACTGATTACAACATAAATTTATGATGTATAATGTCCCTCACCCTTGGATGGGAAAAATATACTTGGTTATAGTTAACACCATTATTTTTAAGTAAATTATCTCTATCGCCTCATCTTCAGTCCGATTATCATTACTCAGCATGGGCTAAACCTTAGCTATCCGCTAACTATACTTAGGATCTCTTCATTACTTTCCCACAACTAAGTCAGTTGGCACAATAAAACCAAACTATGTGAAGAAAGATAAACTAAACTAAAACCCTTTTTCCTCCTGCTTCCTGCCTTATCCCAACAACAAATTTTTACGCCGAGCTACTTAGCAGTCATAGTTAAATAAGTTGCAGTTATCAGTCAAATCCAAAAATGGTATGGACTCCCTTACATGCAAAAATCCATCGCACAATCAGATCGCGCCACTTATTTGAGCGCAACCAGCGGCTATTAATCGCTGTCTCCGGCGGACAAGATTCTCTGTGTTTAATAAAATTACTTTTAGATTTACAATCCAAATGGGGATGGGATTTAGGTATTGCTCACTGCGATCATCGCTGGCGTTCTGACTCCGAAGCTAATGCTAACCACGTCGAAAACTTAGCTAAAACTTGGGGTATATCCTTTTATTTAGAAACAGCGAACAAACCGATAAATAGTGAAGCGACTGCACGCGATTGGCGCTATCAAGCTTTAAGTGCGATCGCTCAGGTAAATAATTATCAATATATAGTTACAGGACACACGAAGAGCGATCGCGCCGAAACTCTCCTCTACAATTTAATTCGCGGTACTGGTGCTGATGGTTTGCAAGCCCTAACTTGGCAACGCCCTCTAACTACAGGCATTGTGTTAGTACGTCCACTTTTAGAAATCACTCGAAAACAAACAGAGCAATTTTGTCAAGAATTTAAATTGCCAATTTGGGAAGATTCCACTAATCAAAATTTGCAATATGCCCGCAATCGCATTCGCCAAGAACTATTACCATATTTGCGAGATAATTTCAACCCCCAAGTAGAATCAGCCTTAGCCCAAACAGCAGAACTTTTACAAGCGGAAGTGGAATATTTGGAAAAAGCTGCCCAGCAGTTGCGGGATCGGGCATTAGGCGTGAAACATGAAGAAGATTCTCTTACTGTTTTTCCCTTACGGTTAAATCGTCGGGAATTACAAAAAGCACCATTGGCACTGCAACGTCGGGTAATGCGTCAGATATTGCAGCAAATACTGACCGATGCGCCCAGTTTTGAACACATTGAAAAATTAACGGCTTTAATTATAGCGCCCAACCGATCGCAAACCGATCCATTTCCTGGTGGGGCGATCGCTCAAGTACAAGGCGATTGGATCTGTTTTAAATAGTTATAAGTTGGCAGTTAGGAGTTAGGAGTTAGGAGTTTTAAATTTGGAATTTGAAGTTTGGATTTTTTGGTTTTGGATGTTGAGATTTGAGTGAGAAATTTTCTTTAATTGATAATTCCTAACTTCTACAGCGCTTCTTGCTATTATGCAATCCCGTTTTTCTCCTTGTCTCTCCTCTTATAGCTTTCAACTTTCAAAATGTACTCATAGCTGCCGGAAGTGCTGTAACTCATCACTCCTAACTTCCAACTCTTAACTCCTAACTCCTAACTTATTAAGACGCCAGTAATTCCGGCTGAGGCATTAAACTCTGGAGAGTATGACGCAACTGAGCGATCGCTTGGACTTGATAATCACCAGTTTCCTGGAATTGATCTAAAGATTCTGCAATTCCTTGCAGTTTTTGCCGTAATCCATCTAGAGAATCTTGAATTGGTTGTAGTGCTTCTTGATAAAGATTCACTCGCCCAGATAATTCAGCAGTTGTTCTTCGTAGGGATAACAAATTTTCCTCGATCGCTTTCAATTCTTGGCGCTTTTCATCTAAATCGTGAGTTTGATTGTCAATCATTCCCTGATTTAGCTCAACACCAGAACGAATCTGCTCAATTTCACGTTCCAGCTTTTGAACTTCCTGTGAATATTGTTGTCGCTGGGTTTCAATTTGTAACAAAATCGGCTCGAAATTAATTTTGTTGTTACTTTCTTCTTCAGTAACAGTATGTCCTTGGCGTCGTAGCAGTACAGTTTGATGTTGCTTGAGAAACTTCTGGTGCTGTAGCATATTGCGGCGTTGCCCCACCAAACTGGAATTTAGCATCTGATAAAGGTCTTTTTCATCAGTTAGTTCTAATTCCAAATTGATGTGGTCATGGTCAGATGCTTGATTTAATTTAATTTGGAGTTCTTCTATAGCTTCTTGTTTATATTTCAGTTCTTGTTCTTGATCGTGAACAAAGCTAGCGTCGATTTCTAACTTATGCTGCAAGTCTTGCACTATCTTTTGTAGTTCTTCTAAAGGCATTTTCTCCAAAGCCTCCAGATCGGCTTGCTTGCCAAGAACTACATCACCAGATGTTGCCGCTAAAGAGTGCATCTGTTGATATAACTCTTCAGTGTTTCGTAACTGCTCTTTGACGATCCGAGCATATTCTTGCTTACTGGTAAGGTCTGCTGTATTTATTTTCAATTGGGCTGTTTGCTGAACTAGAGAATTTTGCGCTTCTTGCAATGCATTTTGGCGATCGCTAAAAGTTTGTGATAAACGCTCAACTTCTTCTTGCTGTTGTGCGATCGCACTTTTATGCTCCTCCAGTTTTTGCCAGTGCGGGGTAAGAGTCGCTTGCTGCTTTTCGACCAATTCAAAGGCTAGATGCAGGTGTTCTCTAACTGTTTCCGTAGGAGTAACACGACTAGACAAGCGATCGAGTAACTCACTCATTACTCGACTTTGCTCCTCATCCAAAACCGTCCCTTGTTGAAAATCCGCTTGGCGTTCTTCCAGGCGACGCTGCTCACCCCGTAAATGCTCCCAAGCGCCTTCCAACTCTTGGCGGTTGCGCTCAATTTCTCCTTGTAATCGTTCAATTTCCTGGCGCGAGGTGTCAACTTCCTGTTTTTGCTCCTCTAGATGTTGTACCTCATCCTCCAATTGCTGCAACTGTTCTGCTCGTACCTCCATGTCCATTTCACGGCGATTCAACTCTTGCGCCTGAAATGTTAATGACTGTTTCCACTGATCGATTTCATCTTCCTTGAGCTTAAATTTCTCCAACTGGCGGGAAAAATTCTGCAAAATGTTGACGAGTGGACGTCCCCCCCTGCTTCTTGAATCCGCTGTACTTGACGATTGGGATTGAGTTCAACCAATACCAAAGCACCATCATTTAATTTGCTTGCGTCCTCAGCGGCAATCACCTCTTCCGACACAGTACTCCAATTCTGGTCAGTTCGCTGACAAGCTAGCAGTTTCAGTTCGGTTTTGCCACCGCCACTGAGTAAACCACCTTTCTGTTTTTGTACTTCTGCTAAATACAGCACACCGTTAGTCCTTTATTGATGCACTTAAAGTTCGTGTTTTGAGATATACCTTAAATAATTCTGTTAACTTGTCTCACTGAACCAGGGTTTAGAAGAACAAGACAGACAAAACTATAGACGCAAGATGTTACGTCTTGATACTTATAGAAGCGATTTGGTCGCGCCTTTATATTTTGTACTGATGACAGTGATGATGACTTCCGTGTTAACACTAGCTTTGTCAAAGTGTATTACGAAAGATAAAGGTTTATAGTTTAATGTATTCCCTAATGACAATCAGACATAGAGTAAAAATCTTTTCAATACTCCATAATCAATACTTAAAGAATAAGTCATAATTCACGATTCAGAATTCAGCAATACTAAGGAGTACTTTTTAGCTAAATGCAGGGAAATTTAAATGAAATTGATATTTGCAGTATTCTGCAATTGATTGAATTGGGACAGCGAACTGGGCAACTATGGGTGGAAGCTTATAGCTCTCACCATAACAACAAACTGGGTGGAGATGGAGCAAACATTTATCGCTCTAAACAACAGTCTTGGTTCGTTTTTTTTCTTAATGGTCAAATTATCTATTGCCAAGAAGGTGAGAGTAGTTTATCCAGAATTAGTGATTATTTACGTCATTATCGAGTTGAAATGCGACTCACTGACAAACACATTGCCACCCTACCACCAACCGACGCGCCAGAGTATGCCTATCTTTGGGCACTCTTGGAGCGGAATATCATCAACCCAAAGATAGCTGGTAGTATTATTTACGGTTTGGTGCATGAAACTCTCTTTGATTTGCTGAGTTTACGCCAAGGTAACTTCATTTTCCATCAGAGTGCGGCACTTGCCCCACAATTAAACACTTATGAGATTGCTCCATTGGTGACAAAAATTACTAAGCAGGTGCAACAATGGAAACAACTCTATCCACACATTCAATCTCCAGAGCAATTGCCAGTGCTATCTGACAAAGTTCAGCTACAATCTTCTTTACCAGAAGCAACTGTGAATAAGCTACAACATTGGGCTGATGGTAAAACATCCTTGCGACAACTAGCTCGCCATCTCAACCGAGACATTTTGACAGTCGCTAAGGCAATATATCCTTATGTGCAACAAAGTTGGCTACAACTAGTATATTCAGAGACTAATCACCCAGATACACACACGGATAGCTGGGAATTGAAAGAAAAACCGATGGGGCGGATAGTATGTATTGACGATGCGATCGCCATCGGTGAGACTATAAATTCCATCTTACAACCACAAGGTTATGAAGCGATCGCTCTCACCAATCCCTTAGAAGCACTGAGTCTGGTTTTTCAACTCAAACCAGATTTAATTTTATGCGACATTGCTATGTCGGAATTGGAAGGATACGAGGTTTGTGCCATGCTGCGACATTCAACAGCATTTCGGCTCACACCGATTATCATGCTTACAGGGAAAGATGGGTTTATGGATAGAGTCAAAGCTAAGATGGTCGGGGCAACAGATTATTTAACAAAACCGTTTACAGACACTGAGTTACTGATGCTCGTAGAGAAATATATCAACAACCAATGAAAACTGGACATTGCGCATTGGGCATTGGGCATGGAGAAGAGGCAGGAGGCAGGAGTTCTAAAATGTTTGAATTTTGAATGCGTGAATTTTGAATTGATTTCTCCCTCATCTCTCACCTATGGAGCATATAAAGAGATCAAAGATTTGTTGATCTACTAAAAGATGAGTTAAAAGATGTTATCACAGAGTCAGTTAACTGAGTGAAACGTCAATCTCCGGGAAAATAGTGAAGACATAAAATTAATTTATACAGTTAATACTTGCGGAGGAATCAGGGAATGTTCCAATTAGGAACGTCTAAATCAGGAGGTAAATAGACACTTATGAGCACAGTTCTGATTGTGGAAGACAGTATAGCGCAAAGGGAGATGATTACAGACCTCCTGAAAGCAACTGGCCTAACAGTTACCCATGCTAGTGATGGATTAGAAGCATTAGAGGCAATTCAAATAGCACCTCCAGATTTAGTGGTATTAGATATTGTCATGCCCCGAATGAACGGCTACGAAGTTTGTCGGCGGTTAAAATCCGATCCAAAAACCCAAAATGTCCCAGTGGTTATGTGTTCTTCCAAAGGCGAAGAATTCGATCGCTATTGGGGTATGAAACAGGGTGCAGATGCTTACATAGCCAAACCGTTTCAACCAACCGAGTTGGTAGGAACAGTCAAACAACTGCTGCGAGGATGAGGATAAAAACAACATGGGTCAGCAAACCGGACTTTTTAAGTGGCGGCGGTCAAGATCACTTTCGACCAGAATTACAAGTAGAAAGTCCTGAAGGTGAGTTACATTTGAGGTTTTACATTCCCTCGCATCAGGAGTTTGCACTACAAGCAACTGGCATCCGAGAGGTAATTGAACTAAGTCCTGATAGAATCACCCCGATTCCTAATGCTTCTCCTTTACTTTTGGGTACTCTAAATTTACGAGGTCGAGTTATTTGGGTGGCCGATTTGGGTCAATTTCTGGGAGAAGCAGGTGCATTAAACACGGATAGAGCTGAAATTTCGGTGATTGCCATTGAAGAGCAAGACACGATAGTGGGTTTAGCAGTAGAGGAAATCGGTGGTATGGACTGGTTGGATGTCCAGAATCTCATGCCACCAGCTAGTGTTCCAGATACGATGGCTCCCTTTTTACGTGGAGAGTGGTCATTAGGTGCTAAAAATAATCAGTGTCTACGATTGCTCGATCAAATGGCAATTGTACGAAGTGCTAGGTGGGCAGGATGAAATTGGAGGAGGAAATGGCAGCAAGTATTGATAATTACGAGCCAACATATCAACAGGCGATGACCGCCTATGTTCAAAGAAATTATGAGGTTGCGGCCACTTTAGTTGACCAAGTGGTGCAAAATTTACCAGACGACCCCAATACCCATTTGTTGAGAGGTCACATCTACTATGTTTTACAGCACTATGATGTAGCAAAAGAAGAATATCAACAGGTGTTAGGCTTGACTAACGATCGAGAAATTATTGGTTTTGCCAAGAATGGAATTGACAATATCAATCAATATTTAGAGTCATTTAGTGGGCAGATAGATCCATCAGAAAGTCAAGAGGAAATAAACTCTTCAGAGATATCCGATCCACTGGCATATAGCGAATCAGAATTAGAAGATTTAAACGCTAATCAAGAGTTTGACAGCGACAACCTTGATTTGAACTTTTTTGGAGAGCATCAAGAAAGTATGAATGGCGTTGAAGATACATCTTCAAAAAGTCCATTCGACCTGCCCACAGAAGATAGTATTGGAACAGAAAAAATATCAGATTCTTCTATAGCTTTTGGTGATGACCCTTTTGCCATGAATGAAGAATCACAGGAACAAGAGTCAAATAAAAACTGGGAGGAGAACACAGAGTTAGAGTTGCCTGCTTTTTGGCAGGAAAGTATCTCAGAAGATATTTCTGAAGAATCATTAGCAAATAGTCAATTCTCAGATAATGAGATAAATTCTCCTTACGGAAATTCAACTATTGATAATAATAACTCTTCATCTTCTAATTCACAAACTGATAATAACGAGAATAATTTTTCTGATTTGTTGAGTGAGCCAAAGTCTCCATCTCAGAATATGGGAAATTTAGAATATAAAAAATCTAGTTTTGGAGACGAAACTTTACTGATTGTTGCAGAAGAATCAAAAAATGATTCGCCAACAACAAATAACTTGGAATACGGCAATCAAAATAACTTGTCTGAAACCGAATCCCATAGTTGGTTAACACCAAAAAGAGTTGAAGCGAAATCAGATTTTCAGCCGAATTTACCCGATAATGAATCAGCTTTTAATAGTAATTTACCTCGAAAAGAAAAGCAGTTTAAATCAGGTGAATTCATCGGTAAAAATAGCTTCGATGATGAAAATTTTGATATGGAAGCATTTGAGTCTGCCTTTGGCTCAGATGGTTTAAACTCTTATGAAGACTCAAGTAACATACTGAATGGAGAAAATTCTAAGAGCAATATCGAGTTTTTAGATGACTTTGAGGAATTTGATGATTTAGGCAATATTCCAGGGTTTGACCTGATCGAAGGAGATTCTAACTTCGGTAATGTCACAATGCATTCTGCTCCATCAGAAACTAGTGACACTGGACGCCCGCAAGTAGCAGAGGCTTTTGCAAGTAATTCAGCCGATCGCGAAGAAGAACTTTTCTCAATGACTGGTTCCCATGAAGCCGTTCCAGTCTTTAGCCAAACAGATATCTCGAAACTAGAACCCAACGTCAGCATTGAGCAAGGATGGTTAGCACCATTAGAAAATGCCTCCATCGAACGAAAACAATGGCTAATTGCTGGGAGTGTGGGCATAGTCTCAGCGCTGGTTGTAGCCACAGTTAGCTTTGTTGCCACCACATTTTCGCCACCCCAACAACGAGAATCAGTACGAAACACAGGTTGGGCAATGTCATTGGCAGCTGGGATTGCAGGTTTTGCTACCGCAGGCTTTATGGGGAATCTGGCGCTGAAACAAATTCGGCGTACAACTGATGACCTCCAAGCTCAATTTGAGGCTGTACGTCAAGGAAATCTGAATGCTCAAGCCACGGTGTTTTCCGAAGATGAATTGGGGCATTTAGCCACTGGCTTTAATGAAATGGCGCGGGTAATTTTCACAACCACAAGTGAAGCCCAACGCAAAGCCGATGAACAAGAGGAAGCCAAAGAAAATCTGCAACGTCAGGTGATTCGTTTGTTGGATGATGTAGAAGGAGCTGCTAGAGGCGATTTAACAGTCCAAGCGGAAGTGACCGCCGACGTACTAGGAGCCGTAGCTGATGCCTTTAACCTGACAATTCAAAACTTGCGGGATATCGTTCAACAGGTAAAAGTGGCGGCGAAGGATGTGACAAAAGGTGCAACTAACTCTGAAACCTTTGCTAGAGCTTTATCTAGTGATGCTTTGCGGCAAGCAGAAGAGTTAGCGGTGACGCTGAATTCTGTACAGGTGATGACCGACTCGATTCAGCGGGTAGCAGAAGCGGCGCGGGAAGCCGAAACCGTTGCTCGTGATGCTAGTACGATCGCCTTGAAAGGTGGCGAAGCAGTAGAAAATACCGTGGCGGGGATTTTAGAAATTCGAGAAACTGTTGCCGAAACCACTCGCAAAGTGAAGCGATTGGCGGAATCTTCCCAAGAAATTTCTAAAATTGTGGCGTTGATTTCTCAAATTGCTTCCAGAACAAACTTGTTAGCACTCAATGCTAGTATTGAGGCGGCAAGAGCCGGAGAAGCCGGACGCGGGTTTGCGATCGTTGCAGATGAAGTGCGCCAGCTAGCAGATAAATCTGCTAAATCCTTGAAGGAAATTGAACAAATTGTGATGCAAATCCAAAGCGAAACAGGCTCTGTAATGACCGCGATGGAAGAAGGCACACAACAAGTAATTAAAGGTACAAAATTGGCAGAAGATGCCAAGCGATCGCTCGAAAATATTATTCAAGTGGCGAATCGCATCGATATTCTGGTGCGATCTATTACTAGCGACACTGTGGAACAAACGGAAACCTCTCGCGCCGTTGCTCATGTAATGCAATCAGTAGAACTGACCGCCCAAGAAACTTCCCAAGAAGCACAGCGAGTTTCAGGTGCCCTACAACACTTAGTAGGTGTATCCCGTGACTTGATCGCCTCCGTTGAACGTTTCCGAGTGGAAACTATGGAAACCAGGTAAAAAAGTTAGGAGTTAGGAGTGAGGAGTTAGAAATAAAAATCACAACTCACATCTCACAACTCGTAACTTGGAAAAAAGTTAGGAGTTAGAGGTGAGGAGTTAAAAATCAAAATCATAACTCACATCTCACAACTCATAACTCATAATTCATAACTCATAATTCATAACTCATAACTCATAACTTTTGCTATGCTGCCGGAACAACAACAGCGGATTTTGGGTTACTTTATCGAAGAAGCCAGGGATCACCTGAATACCATTGAGCAGGGCTTGCTGAATTTAGAAGGTACCCTGAACGACCCCGGAAATGATCAGTGAGGTCTTCCGGGCGGCTCACTCCATCAAAGGAGGAGCGGCGATGCTTGGATTGACTAGCATCCAGCATACCTCCCACCGTCTGGAAGATTGTTTCAAAATTCTCAAAGATAATCCGGTTCAGATTGACCAAAAGTTAGAGTCTTTATTTCTTGGTGTCTCTGATACCCTAAAATCACTTTTAGAGCATTTGAGTGGGCCTTATGGTCTTTCTGAAGATGCAGCTAATACTTTGATGTCAGAAACTGAGCCAGTTTTTCAATGGCTGTATCAGCATCTGGAACTACTTGTAGAACAAGCAAAGAGTGGAGTAGCCAGCAGTTCTGACGCAACAGAACTCACAACCCCTATAGAGAATGTCTCCACACTTACAGAAATTTTCATGCGGCGAGATATTCCCGATCTAGCAGAATACACTCATCAGGAATCTTCAGACTCGGTAGCACCCCAAGAGGCGCTAGCGCCAGTCACCGCTAAAGAAAATAATAACTGGAGTGAGTTTCAAGCCCAAGTGCTGCAAACACTGCGGGAAATGTTGCAATTATTTAAGCAAACTACAACACCTTCAACTCGGCAAAACCTCCAGCAATGCTGTCACCAATTAGTCAAACTTGGTGAAACTTGGAATTTGCCCAACTGGTGTGGTTTGTGTCAAGCAGCAGCCAGTGCGATCGGCAATCCCGAAAATACTTATCTGACTTTAGCTAAAATTGTCATTACCGAAATCAAACAAGCTCAAGAATTAGTTCTGCAAGGTAGAGAAGCCGAAATTGCAATTAGTCAGCAATTAGAGGCACTTTTAAACTTTGCAGAAATTGAGTTATTAGAAATAACCCCTGATTTATTTGATGAACAATCTCCGGTTTTGACAGAATCAGAGTCAGTTCTATCTGGTGACACCAAGGCGTTAGCCCAGACAACTGAAGAACTGAATTTAGACAAAGATAGTAGCGATAGCGCAGCGTTAGCGAGTCCACAAGCGTCTGGCTACGCCAACGTCTCCGACGAACGCCCCTCCCTTCAGTTACAAGGAATACCACTAAACGAAAGTAGAAACACTAGTCTTACTTTCACCACACATGACGAAGCACACCCAATCAGTAACAATCTCGATCCCAATGGTCCAGAAGTAGGAATAGCTGAGTTAAATACCCTTGCCGATTTATTTGACGGTGAGACTCCCGAACTAGATGAAAGCTGGCATCAAGAAGAAACCTTAGATATTGTTACTATCGATGACTTTGGAATTGATTTGAGCAGCACTGAGGCTGAAGATGCTCATAACGATTTATCTGACTTACTCTCCTTTAATGAGGATATAAGCAACGCGCTACACCCAACAACCACCGCTACAACAGAAGATTTATCCTTGTTATTTGGCGACCATTTCCTAGAAAAAGATAATTCAGAACCGCAAAATCAACAAACATCTGCTACGCCTTTAGAGTTGAGCGATATTAACGAATTTGAGATAAATTTAGACTCATCTTCTTCCGAAATTTTACAAGAATTTATTGATATTTCTAGCGAGCCAAACCAGACTAATAGCGAGATTGCCCAAAATAGTGTAGTCGAAGATTTATTGACACTGGGGTTAGATGATGATGAACTATTGCCAACTAGCAATGTCACTCAACCAGAAACTGAGCCGTTTACTAGTGTGGAACTATCTACTAACCAAGAAAATAATTTTGATAACTTATTTTTAGAAACTAAAAATGCAAATTGGGTAGAAGAAATTACCCCTAGTGACTACATAGAATTACCTCAGCCAACAGACTTGTCTTTGGACAACTTGTTTGCTGAAATGGAAGAACAGCCACAACTATCGACAAGTGAACCAGAAATCACTGATTTATTTGATACGCCTCCAGTAACAGAACCTGAGTTTTCTCAATCAGAAAACGATCTGAGCAACTTCTGGAACCAGGAAACCACAGAGGAAAAGGACGAATTCGATTCCTTAATTGAGCAGAATGTGGAAAGGGCGTTAGATGAAAGTTTGTTTACTGCGGCGGCTGATGACATTTTTGCTGATAATCAGCAGTCCATACCTTCTCCTATAGCCAATTTTGATATAGAAGAAGATTTTGATATCAATTTCCAGCATCAAGAACAGCTAGATTTGATATTATCATCAGACTCTGGAGATAATTTATTTGATGAATTAACATCAAGTAACTTAACTATTTCTCCTATAATCAACGATACCTCTACGCCTGAAACGCCTTTGTTCGCGCAGCATCCTGGAGAAGAAATTCTCAGGCCACAACAACCAGAATCTTTAGATTTTGTTCCAGAATTTACTCATGGAAGCTCAGATATATCTGCTGTCGATCTGGAAGTTAATTCATTAGGCTCTTTTGAGGATAATCCGCAACTGCTGTTTGAAGTCGCAACAAATGAATTGACCTATATTCAGATGGACACCACAGAAAATACTGTGGACGAACTATCAGAAACTATTAGTTTTGGAGAAACTTCAGATTCAGCATTATCCGAAGCACAGCCAGGTGACTTGTTCGACTCTGAAGATGTCGCAACAAATGAATTGACCTATATTCAGATGGACACCACAGACAATATTGTGGATGAACTATCAGAAACTATTAGTTTTGGAGAAACTTCAGATTCAGCATTATCCGAAGCACAGCCAGGTGACTTGTTCGGCTTTATCGATGAAAATTCACAACTGCTGTTTGAAGTCGCAACAAATGAATTGACCTATATTCAGATGGACACCACAGAGAATACTGTGGACGAACTATCAGAAACTATTAGTTTTGGAGAAACTTCAGATTCAGCATTATCCGAAGCACAGCCAGGTGACTTGTTCGGCTCTATCGATGAAAATCCGCAACTGCTGTTTGAAGTCGCAACAAATGAATTGACCTATATTCAAATGGACACCACAGAGAATACTGTGGACGAACTATCAGAAACTATTAGTTTTGGAGAAACTTCAGATTCAGCATTATCCGAAGCACAGCCAGGTGACTTGTTCGGTTCTCTCGATGAAAATTCACAACTGCTGTTTGAAGTCGCAACAAATGAATTGACCTATATTCAGATGGACACCACAGAGAATACTGTGGACGAACTATCAGAAACTATTAGTTTTGGAGAAACTTCAGATTCAGCATTATCCGAAGCACAGCCAGGTGACTTGTTCGGCTCTATCGATGAAAATTCACAACTGCTGTTTGAAGTCGCAACAAATGAATTGACCTATATTCAAATGGACACCACAGAGAATACTGTGGACGAACTATCAGAAACTATTAATTTTGAGGAAACTTCAGATTCAGTCCAGACAAGCCCAGAAGTTTTAGAGACTGAGGAAAATAATAATTTAGAAATTACCTTTGATACAAGAGAAAACACAGTTGTTGAAAATAATTTATTGTTGACAAAAACCACTGAAATAGTTGCTCAAGAAGATGAATTTGCAGACTTGGCAGCATTATTAGAAGAGGACGTAGCACCCATCCCCAAAGCTAAGAAGATACCAGAAGTAGATTTTGCTGCCTTGGAAGACTTGCTAAGTACAGATAACAACAACGATGTCTACGACGGTCTACGCCAACGCCAGCCCTTCAACACTCAACCAGTCTCAGCTAAAAATGCTACTCCATCACCAGCCATAAAAGATGAATTTGGTGACTTAGAGAAATTGCTGGCAGAAGCGAATCAAACAATATCCCATTCTACTGTAGTAAAATCGAACACCAGCCAAGCTACCCGTCCGTCTACTCGTCGGGCTGCGAGATTTGAAGAAACGATGAAGGTTCCAGTTAAGCAACTGGACGATATGAGTAATTTAGTTGGGGAATTGGTGGTAAATCGCAATACCTTAGAGCAGGATCATGAACGACTGCGACAGTCATTAGATAACTTGCTAATTCAGGTACAACAACTCTCAGATGTAGGCGCAAGGATGCAGGAGTTGTACGAGCGATCGCTACTGGAAGCTTCTCTATTAGCTGGACGTAAAAAGAAAGACTCCGGCTTACAAGACCCTGATTCCAATGCCGATAGGGGTTTTAGCGAGTTAGAAATGGATCGTTTTACTCCCTTCCATACGCTGTCCCAGCAGATGATTGAGCGGATTGTGCGAGTACGTGAGTCGGCAAGTGACATTGATTTTGTTACCGAAGAAACCGAGCGCGTAGCAAGGCAGTTTCGCCAAGTAACCACCCAGTTACAAGAGGGATTAACTAGAGCGCGAATGGTGCCTTTTGCTCAAACTATCGATCGCTGGCGGCGAGGAGTGCGCGACAACGCCATTAAGTGTGGCAAACAAGTAGAGTTGGTGATCGAAGGTGGCGATACCTTAATTGACAAGATGATTTTGGATCATCTGACCGATCCGTTGACTCATATGCTGAATAATGCGATCGCTCACGGTATTGAAACGCCAGAAGAAAGGCAAACTGCCGGTAAACCACCTGTAGGAATCATTACTATCCGTGCCTTCCACCAAGGGAACCAAACGATCATTTCTGTCGGCGATGATGGTGCAGGTATCGATTCCGCAAAGGTTAAGGCTAAGGCGGTGAAGATTGGCATGATTACAGAAGCGCAGGCAAAAGCCATGTCTCGTCTGGAAGTCTACGATCTGCTGTTCCAGTCTGGTTTTACGATTAAAGATCAAGCCGATGAAATTTCTGGTCGTGGCGTGGGTATGGACGTAGTGCGCTCCGAAATTAGCGAAATTCGGGGAACAGTTAACACCGATTCTGCGATCGGCAAAGGAACCACCTTCACCATTCGTTTACCACTGACTCTAAGTATTTGTAAAGCTCTCTGCTGCGTCTCCGATCGCTCCAGAATTGCCTTCCCGATGGATGGTGTAGAAGATACGCTGGATATCCCAGTCAAAAATATTCAGCACGATGCCAATGGGCAATCATTTATTTCCTGGCGCGATACAGTGCTACCATTCCGACCTCTGAAGGAACTTTTAACCTTCAATCGCCAAATCAGTCGCGGTAATGTCTATGGCGGCACCAGAGATGATGATATGGTTTCTGTGGTTGTGGTGCGATCGGCAAATACCCTGATTGCTCTACAGATTGACCTGGTGTTAAGCGAACAAGAAATTGTAATTAAGCAATTTGAAGGGCCAGCACCTAAACCAATTGGTGTAGCTGGTGCTACAGTCTTGGGCGATGGTCGGATTATGCCCATTGCTGATGTACTAGAAATAATTGACATCTTCCAGGGACGGATTTCTACACAAGCTGGTGGCAATTCTTGGCAACAAAAACTCACTCCTCCAGATACCTCTCCCGCGAAGATTGACCCGACAGTGCTGATTGTCGATGACTCAATCACAGTCCGAGAATTGCTATCCCTGACATTTAATAAAGCCGGTTATCGCGTAGAACAAGCGCGTGACGGTCAGGAAGCTTGGGATAAACTCCGCTCAGGTCTGCCTTGCGATATTGTATTTTGCGATATCGAAATGCCCCGTTGCGACGGTCTGGAATTACTCTCTCGCATCCAGAAAGACTCTAACCTCAACCACTTACCGATCGCAATGCTCACCTCGCGCGGTGCAGACAAGCACAGACAGATTGCCGCTCAACTCGGTGCTAGTGGCTACTTTACCAAGCCCTATCTCGAAGAAGCTCTACTTGAAGCCGCAGCGCGGATGCTGAAAGGAGAGAAACTTGTTAACTAAATCAACCAAAAGACTTAGATTTTAGGGAAAACTCTACACGCTTCTACCTTTGTTAACGTGAGTTTGACAAGCCCTTTTTTGACCTCTCCCCCAACCCCTCTCCGACACGGAGAGGGGAGCCAAAACCCTAATTTCTCGTTACTCCTCCCTTTCCCCGTGGGAGAGGGAGGTTGTCCGGGAGAGGTTCATCGAACTCACGTTTTGTTACAGCTGATACCCGTTTTTATAGTACAATTGTTCTATGAATTAAAATAGCACGTATTGGCTTCGGCTTCTGCCGAGGCTTTCCCTTTGAGAACAATTAGAGTGAATACCCCAAGTCTTGGGTCTATCTTTGTAGTATGTAAAGAAGCACTTTGACCTAAGACTATGCCTTCTTCTGAAAAATCTCTCACTTATCCAACTAGCCATAAGAGCAATCAAGTCGATAATTACCACGGTACTTTAGTTGCAGACCCTTACCGTTGGTTAGAAGATCCTGACTCTGAAGAAACAAGAACTTGGATTGAGGCACAAAATCAAGTTACTTTTGGCTACCTGAGTGAAATTCCTGCTAGGGAAAAAATTAAACAGCGCCTCACCAAACTTTGGGATTATGAAAAATACGGTATTCCTTTTAAAGAAGGCGAATCTCTGCGAGACGGTTCCACCGAACGCTACTTTTATTTTAAAAATGACGGGCTGCAAAACCAAAGTGTCCTTTACACCTTGAAAACCCTCGACGACCAACCCCAAGTTTTACTCGATCCCAATAAACTCTCAGAAGATGGCACTGTTGCTCTTTCGGGATTATCGATTAGCGAGGATGGTAAGCTTTTAGCTTATGGTCTTTCCTCCTCCGGTTCTGATTGGCAAGAGTGGAAAGTACGCAATATTGAAACTGGTGAAGACCTTCAAGACCACCTGAAATGGATTAAATTCTCTGGCGCATCTTGGACACACGATAATCAAGGTTTTTTCTACAGTCGCTACGATGAACCAAATGAAAAAACTCGATTAGAAGATGTCAACTATTATCAAAAGCTCTACTATCATCAACTAGGTAAACCTCAATCAGAAGACGTTTTAATTTATCATCGTCCTGACCAAAAGGAATGGGGTTTTAGTGGTGGCGTTACTGAAGATGGACGCTATCTAATAATTTCAATTTGGCTAGGTACTGACTCTAAAAATTTGGTTTTTTCCAAAGATTTAACGAATCCTAATGCGGAAGTCGTAGAACTAATTAACCAATTTGAGGCAGATTATAGCTTTATCGATAATGATGATAGCGTCTTTTATTTTCGCACAGATTTAAATGCACCACGGGGAAGGGTTATTGCGATTGATACCAAAAACCCCGCTCCAGAAAATTGGCAAGAAATCATTCCCCAATCTGCGGAGACTCTCGAAAGTGTCGGTATACTTAATAATCAGTTCGTTGCTGATTACCTCAAAGATGCTCACAGTCAAATCAAAATTTTTGACCTCAAAGGTGGATTTATTCGAGAGGTAGAACTACCCGGACTCGGTTCAGCCGGAGGCTTTGGTGGTAAGCGTTATGATACTGAAACTTTTTATAGTTTTACCAGCTTTACTATACCAGGTACTATTTATCGCTACGACATGGTGACAGGAAAAAGTGAGGTTTTCCGTCAACCACAGGTAGATTTTAATCCTGATGATTACGAGACAAAACAAGTCTTTTATCACAGCAAAGATGGTACTAGAGTACCAATGTTTATTACGCACAAAAAGGGTATTAAATTAGATGGAAATAACCCTACTTATCTCTACGCTTATGGTGGTTTTAATGCTTCAATGACACCTAGTTTTTCTGTGAGTTTGTTGGTGTGGATGGAGATGGGTGGTGTCTATGCGATGCCTAATATCCGCGGCGGTGGAGAATACGGCGAAGAATGGCATCAAGCAGGAATAAAGGATAAAAAGCAGAATGTGTTTGATGACTTTATTGGCGCTGCTGAGTGGTTGATTGCTAACAAGTATACTAAGACACAGAAGCTAGCGATCGCAGGTGGTAGTAACGGCGGTTTATTAGTGGGTGCTTGTATAACGCAACGTCCCGATTTGTTTGGTGCAGCGTTACCAGCAGTCGGCGTCATGGATATGTTGCGGTTCCACAAATTTACCATCGGTTGGGCTTGGACTTCTGAATATGGTTCAGCAGATAATCCAGAAGAGTTTCCGGCGCTGTATGCTTATTCGCCATTACACAACATCACACCAGATACAGCTTACCCAGCAACCTTGATTACCACAGCCGATCATGACGATCGCGTTGTCCCTGCTCATAGTTTCAAATTTGCCGCAGCTTTGCAAGAGGCTCACACAGGTGATGCGCCAACGCTAATTAGAATTGAGACTAAAGCCGGACATGGTGCGGGTAAACCCACGGCTAAAATTATCGAAGAAGCCGCAGACAAATGGGCTTTTTTGGTACGTGCTTTAGATGTGAAATTTTAGTGGGCATTGCCTACCCTATGAGACTAAACTAACTATCGCCCTCACTAACTTCTCTGGCTCTACAGGTTTTGTAATGTGAGTTTGAAATCCTACCTGAAGCGCTCTTTGTTGGTCAATTTCTGCGGCATAAGCGGTTAGTGCGATCGCCCGAATGTTTCCTCCTTGATTCGGTGGGCGAGATCGAATCTGCTGCATCAGCATATAGCCGTCCATCTCAGGCATACCTATGTCACTCACTAGCACGTCAGGAGTGAACTGCTCTAGAGCTTGCAAAGCTTCTAAGCCAGAAGTGACGGCTGTCACATTTGCACCGCTTTGTTCTAACACAAATGCCTGAAACTCGCGGGTATCGGTATCGTCATCCACCAGCAAAATTTGAACGCCGTCTAAAGGCACTTCTGCTTCTATCTGTGTGTGTATTGGCTCAGATGCGTTGAGCTTTGCTCTTGCCGCAGGCATCGCTCTTGCCTGCTGCATGAGGGGCAATTGGATGATAAAGGTTGCACCTTGATTCTCACCCTGACTTTCTGCTGTCACCGTGCCCCCGTGCATTTCTACAATTTGTCGCACGATCGCTAGCCCCAATCCCAACCCGCCAAATTTGCGTGTCGTTGAGCCGTCTTCTTGCCGAAAATACTCAAATACATAAGGTAAAAACTGGGGATTGATGCCCTTACCAGTATCGACTACCCGAATCTGAGCTAGCCCGTCGAGTTGCCGCAGTTCAACGGTTACTTGTCCGCTGTTGGGTGTAAACTTAACCGCATTGGTAAGTAAATTCCACATTACTTGTTGCAAGCGGGCTGCATCGCCAGAAATCAGAGCGATCTTAGAATCAAGATCGAGCGCGATCGCAATATTTTTTGCTTCTGCTGCCAAACGCACCGTTTCCACTGCGGCAGAAATCACAAAAGTCAACCTGACCGGAGCCGCTGTTAAACTGAGTTTACCCTGCATGATGCGCGAGATGTCGAGCAAGTCTTCGATTAGTTGCGTCTGTAAATTGGCATTGCGCTCGATAATTTTCAAGGCTTCAGCTCTACGAGCTTCGCTGAGTTTGCCGTTTTGTAGTAAGTGTGTCCAGCCCAAAATCGGGTTGAGAGGCGATCGCAATTCATGGGGGACAGCACCGCCAAAAACTCATCTTTGATCCGGTTGGCGCGATCGGCTGCCTCTCTTGCAGCTTGTTCGCGAACCAGGAGTTGTTCTCGTTCTGCATCAATGCGTTTTTGCTCAGTGATATTGAGTACAGTGCCAACAAAGCGTTGTGGATTGTCGGCAGCATCAAAGTAAGCCTGTCCTCTGGCCGCAATCCACCGTTCAACCCCATCCTGAATCCCAATCGTGCGATATTCTGCGTCATACTTGCCGTTGCTGGCCGGATTCAAAGTCCATTGCACCACCTGTTCTAGTCGTTCGCGATCGTCGGGGTGCAGTCCGGCAAAAAAGACCTCAATGCTGCTCTCGGCTTCTGGTGGTAAGCCAAACATGGCTTTGCAACCCTCATCCCAAATCAATTGGTTGGTGATGAAATTCCAGTCCCACGTGCCTAATTGGGCAGCTTCGATCGCCATCCGAAAGCGGTTTTCACTGTCGCGCAAGGCGGCTTCAGTGCGGGCGCGTTCGATCAGCGGAGCGACACGCGCTGCAACGTTTTCCAGCAACAACATCTCATCCGCCGTCCAATGGCGCGGCTTGTTGGAACTGACTCCGATCGAAGCTACCCAACGCCCTTCACGGACAAACGGTGCGATGACGTAGGATTGCAGATTGATCGGCGTGTAATTGTCGGCGAAATCCTTTGTCCACGGATGCACGTTCACGTCATCAATCCCGAACGGTTGACGTGCCGCCGTTTCCCACCATTCCTTCGCGCCGAAAAGGGAAAGGTCGTAAGTTCCGGCAAGATCCGATCCGTCGAGCCGCCAATCGGGTAAAACCGTTACCTGGCTGCCGTCTGGCGTGACATCAAGATAATAGCAGCGATGCCCGTTCAAAAACGTTCCGACTTCGCGCGTGACGATGCGGTTGATTTCCACTGCATCCGTCACAGTGCCGAGTCTTCGGCTTAACTCGGTTAAAAACTCCACTTGTCGTTCGGCTTGTTTGCGCTGGGTGATGTTGCTGAAATAAACGCTGATGCCGTTTGGGGCCGGGTAGGTGCGAACTTCGTACCAGCGATCGTGATCCGGGTAAAACGCGGTCATTGACGCAGCCACACGATCGCGCATGGCGCTCCAGTAAACCTGGGCCAATTCATTGCTAATCAGTCCTGGATATTCTGACCACAAATTCTTGCCAACTAAATCGCCTGGAGTGCGATCTAGTAGTATTTCGGCAGATGGATTCATATAAGTAAACTGCCAGTTCTCATCCAGTGCAAAGAAGGCTTCAGCGATGCTCTCTAAAATATTTCGAGTCTGCTTCTCGCTTTGGCGCAAAGCTTGCTCTACCTGTTTGCGCTCGGTGATGTCTCGCGTCACGCCTGCCACTGCATCTACTACGCCGTTTATGCCCAAAATTGGCACGAAAATGTATTCATAGGCGCGTGTGCCGATTGCGCTAGTGTAGGGCATTTCATCCTTGAGCGGCTGGTGCGTGGCGATCACCTGTTGAATCTGCTGCTGAAGTCGGGTTGCTAAATCGGTTGGATAATCCAGCTCAAAAAAGTTTTTTCCCAAAGCTTCATGCGAAGTTTTCTGCCAAAGATTGAGCAACGCCGGGTTGACATACGTGAACCGTCCCGCCAAATCAAAGGTGTAAATAAAATCGGGAATTGCAGCGACAAGCGCGTCAAACTTCCGCAGTTGCCCTTCCAGTTCGGTGCGGCTCTTGCGTAATGCTGCTTCAGCACGGGCACGCTCGACAGCTGCCCACGTCTGCTCTGCGGTTTCCTCGACTCGTCTTACCTCATCTTTCGTCCACTGGCGAGGGTTTGCCTGATGCACCGCCAGCAAAGCGACAAATTGATCGTTCTCGATCAGCGGCACATCAATATGCGAGGCAATATCGATTGATCGATACCTTGCCTTTTCGCTGGCTGTGTATTTAGAGTAGTTGACCACATCAGGAACGATCGCCGTTCGCCCCGCTCGATGGTCATCTGTCAGGTTGCGCCCAAAGTCTTCTAGATGGTACAGTCCGCTCAGTTCGGCAACGCCGTTCGTGTAGTTTTTATGAGCGATGATCTCCTGACTGCCGGGTAACACTTCGATGTAAATAACGCGGCTTGCACCTAGAGACTCGCCTAGAATGCGGGCAGCGATCGCCTGAATCTCATTAGCATCAGTCAGCGGGCGTAGCGCATTGGTGAGCTTGACTCGAAGCGCATCGGCTTGGGCAGCTTGAGGCAAGGTATCTGTTGATGTGCTAACCGACAGCAGATCGGATTCTAGCTGCTGGACTCGATCTAGTTCTGTCAACAGGATCTGCACAGCCGTTTTTAGACTGTCCGACCAGGTTTCGACGGCCCCTAGCGACGTTTGCGACCAATCGTGCGATCTCAACAATGCACCTATCTCGCCGCCACCAACAAAGAGGTTTTCAGCCTTGGTGCGATCGGCAGCCCATCTCTGGCGGTGTCGCATTTCCCGTTCTAAAGCCTTAACTATTAAATCATTAAATGATTCGCTACCTTCCTTGAGTTTCCTGGCTTTTGCAAGCAAGTCAGGCGGAAAACAGATTGTTAAGGCTTCGCGTTCCATAGCAATGAGTGTAACCAGATATGGATACCATTTATTGTATTGTGCCCATAGAATAGTAAGACTAAGTTTGCTTCCACTCTCTTTATCTGCAATCAGAGGGTGAGTTTTAATATTGATAGATGAGTTAAAATTCAATCAATCACTCACTCTAGGCAAATATTAATTATGAAATGGGAAGAAGTTTGCGAACACAAACAATTACAAGATTTACCCTTCAAAATCGAATTAAATAAATGGGGTCAAATCGTCATGAGTCCAGTCAAAATTAAACATTCTTTTTATCAAGGAAGAATCCAACGTTTATTAGAATCTTTATTGAATATAGGAGAAGTCATGCCAGAATGCGCTATCAACACATCAGACGGTGTGAAAGTTGCTGATGTTGTTTGGTGTTCAGAAGAACGATTTTCTCAAATTGAAGATGAAGTATCAGCGTCTATTGCACCAGAAATTTGTGTAGAAGTCAAATCAACTGGTAACACTTTGGAAGAAATGGAATTTCAAAGAAATTTATATTTAGAAGCTCAAGCTATTGAAGTATGGTTATGTAATGAACAAGGTCAAATGACATTCTATAATGAGCAAGGCGAGTTAGAGCAATCTTTGTTAGTTTCTAAGTTTCCTAGACAAATTAAACGGTAATTTTAGAGAACAAGGGAGAAAGCGACCGCCTAAATTACTTCTTTTTAAAATGTATCTTAAAAGTCTTGATAATCTTTAATTAAAACCTGGATAAAACTAACCTTTACTTCATTTAAATTATTATCTATTTCATAAATCATGCGATATCAACCTTAACAAAGGGTTAAGCAATAATAATGAAGACAAACAATTATTTACCTTCACCCTCAATACGCTTCGGTTAAGATTTTTTGATAAAAATTCTAGATTATTAAAGATGCGAGAAATCACCCTCTCTACAAAGGAATGATTATTGTAGAGACGGCGATTCCTCGCGTCTTGCCTTAACCAAACAGTATTACCGCTTTTCCCGATGTGAGCAAGAAGTTTGATATTTTTATCCTTCTTGTGCGGTTAAAACGCGACAGCTTGAGCTGTACCAGTCAAATGGATTGTCGTATAAGTTTGTCTTTGCCCCTGGTTGAATTTAGGAATCACAGAAAAGAGATTTGTTGTTGTGATTCCCTTAGTTTCTACTGGCGCTGAGTTGGTTTTTCCAAGGTTTACACGGGGTAAAATCAAAGTAAACACGGTATTGCCAGTATCTACTGTCTTACGGATAGTCACACTTACTAATGTACCAATTTCTGTTTCTACACTACGGATCTGCTCGGTACCTTGAAAGTTTAATGTCTGTTGCTTATCTTTATAGGTAAAAAGGGGCTTGCCAGTAAAGCTTGTCGTTGAGTAGCTAATGCTGACATTCTTACCTTGAAACTGGTATAAGTTTGGTACTACTTCTGAGGCATTAGCTGATAATACAGGTATTGCTGTTAACAGCATACCTAATGTAAACGATCCAATCAAATTTCTTGTTTGCATATCTAAAAAAGTTTTTGCTAGTTTGACGGAGATACTTACCCGAATGGGATGACAATAGGTATCAAATCAATTTTAAAAGTAGATATTGCTACAATCGTGTAAAATGGAACACATTGCAATGCTTGTTAATATATTTGCAATAATTTCTAATATTCTGTAAAAGTTTGCTCTGCGAACCTGATAACCCTTGGGTAGTTTTAACAAATGCACCCAGATATGCTATGGGCAAAAAAGTAGTACAGCAATAAGTTTATATATCATCTTCCCCTGTCACATTTGTTTTAAGGGAATTTTGATTTCATTTTTGTCTTATTCCCTCAATAACTAGCAACTTGAGTTAGATTTAAATTTTGAAATACCCTTTGGGGTTTTATTTTAAAATTGGAAATTTTGTATTGCTTATGAAACGGCGATCGTACATGATGCTTTTAGGATTTTTCCTCAGCCTTATTTTAACTATCGTGCCAATGCCTGGCAATTTCACTAATGCTGCAACACCAACAGCAGTCACACCTGTTTCAGCCCTCTCATTTACCCAAGGAGTGCAAAAAACGGTATTAGACAACGGCTTAACGGTACTAACTAAGGAAGTCCATACTGCTCCTGTGGTGAGCGTGCAAGTTTGGTATAAAGTTGGCTCACGCAACGAGGTTAAGGGAGAGAATGGTATTTCTCACCAGCTAGAACATTTGATGTTCAAAGGTACAAATGACCGTCCAGTACAGTTTGGACGGTTGTTTAGTGCTTTGGGTAGCCAGTTCAATGCTTTTACTAGTTATGACGAAACAGCTTACTTTGGCACAGTGCAGCGAGACAAATTAGAAGCACTGCTGACACTAGAAGCCGATCGCATGGAAAATTCCTTAATTGGGCCTGAACAACTCACCAGTGAAAAGCGGGTGGTGATCTCCGAGTTACAGGGATACGAAAATTCACCAGGTTATCGTCTGAGTAAGGCAGTGATGCGAGCTGCTTTCCCTAATCGAGCTTATGGTTTATCGGTGGGAGGCACAAAAGCCGATGTAGAGCAATTCACGGTGGAGCAGGTACGGAATTATTACCAAACCTACTACAGCCCAGAAAATGCCACATTGGTGATTACCGGAGATTTTGCCACAAAACCCGCACTCAAAGTTGTCCAAGAAACTTTTGGTAAGTTATCGCAACGAGCAAAAAAGAATACGGCACTCCCTAATGCCAGGACAGCAATTGATAATTCCTCGGCATCTTCTTCTGTTGCTGAGGCTTCTCCATCTACCCCTGCTGCGAAAAAAGCACCGATTGTCCTCAAGCAACCTGGAAGCGCAGCACTATTGCAAGCAGTGTATCCTCTGCCAGATATCAAACATCCTGATGTTCCAGCAATTGATTTGATGGATGCCATTCTTACAGGTGGACGTAGTTCTCGACTTTATCAGGCTTTGGTGGAATCTGGACTCGCTAGTTCAGTGAGTGGTGGTGCTGCCGAACTGATCGAACCGGGTTGGTATGAAATTAATGCTACAGCGGCTCCCGGTCAAGAGTTGGGTAAAATTGCCCAGGTACTCCAGGAATCTTTAGTAAAATTGCAAGAGCAGCCTGTTACCTCAGAAGAGTTGAAGCGGGCAAAGACGCAATTGCAAGCCTCGTATATTTTGGGGAATCAAGATATCACTAGTCAGGCTAATCAACTGGGGTATAACCAAACGATCGCAGGGGATTATCATTTTATTGAAAGATATCTGGCTGCGATCGCAAAAGTGACTCCTGCTCAAGTCCAGAAAGCAGCGAAAACTTACCTCAATCCGGCTCAACAAACCATCGGTTTCTTTGAGCCGACTCAACCAGATGGTAAACCAGGAACTTCTAGCGCTGGTTCTGGACGCACGGTGGAAAATTTTAGCCCTGGTAAGCCTGTAGATCCAGCAGAACTAGCAAAATATTTGCCACCTGCTACATCAGAAACAGATTCAGCTAAACAATCACTACCAGAAGAGTTTACCTTAAAGAATGGTTTGAAGGTTCTGTTGTTGAGCGATCGCAATCTTCCCACCATTAACCTGAGCGGACAAATTGACGCTGGTAGTGAATTTGACGGCAATCAAAAAGCTGGATTAGCGAATCTAACTGCAAGCAACTTAATGAATGGGACGCAGACTAAAAATGCTCTGACCCTAGCAAAAACCTTAGAAGACCTGGGAGCCGATTTGAGTTTCAGCGCTAGCCGCGAGGGAACTAGCGTTAGTGGTGAGGGACTTTCAGCAAATCTGCCAATATTGATTCAAACTCTAGCAGATGTGTTAGAAAACGCCACTTTCCCCGCAGATCAGTTAGAACTAAGTCGCCAAAGGGCATTGACAAGTCTGAAAGTTCAACTGGATGACCCTAGAGGTTTGGGAAGGCAAGTATTCCAACAGGCAATTTACCCTGAAAATCATCCATTCCACAGCTTTCCCACAGCCGAGAGTTTAAAGACTATTACTCGTGATGATTTGCTTGGTTTCTACCAGACACACTACCGACCGGATACCACGACGATCGCCTTAGTGGGAGACTTCGATCAAGTTAAGGTAAAAGCTTTGCTAAATGAGGTGTTTGGTAAATGGCAGGCCACAGGTAAGCCACCTGTTCTCAAAATACCAACTGTACCATTTCCGCAAACTTTGACACAACTAAATAAAGTAATTCCCGGTAAAGCTGAGGCTGTCACCTACATCGGCTACAACGGCATCTCCCGGAAAGATCCACGTTATTATGCGGCATTGGTGCTAAATCAAATTTTGGGTGGTGATACCTTAGCCAGCCGCTTGGGTACAGAAGTGCGCGATCGCCAAGGTCTAACCTACGGTATATATAGTGGTTTTGCTGCTGGGATCAATCCTGGTCCCTTCTTGATTCAAATGCAAACTGCTCCTCTTGATGCCCAAAAAGCGATCGCCAGTACTCTCGCATTACTAAAACAGTTACGCGAGCAAGGAGTAACTGAAGCTGAATTAAACGCAGCAAAACGCTCAATTACCAATAGCTATCCTGTGGATTTAGCTAATCCTAGTGATGTATCAAGCATCATTTTGGATAATGCTGTCTTGGGGCTTTCACGGTCAGAAATCCGAGAGTTTCCTCGACGGATTGAAGCAGTCACTATGGCTGATACACAAAAGGCAATTGAAGATTTAATTAAGCCAGAAAATCTGGTGATTGTCACCGCCGGGCCTGGAGATAGTGTAACCAAAGGCAGCTAATCACCTCAGATACATACTAATGGGATTTGATTCAATACAGTTCAGTTAAGAAAAATTGTAGGTTGGGTGAAGCAAAGCGCAACCCAACAAAGCTATGAAAATGTTGGGTTTCGTTCCTCAACCCAACCTACACAACTAAAATCCAAAATGGTATAACAATCCTATCTGATTGGTAAAAATCGCAATAATAAAATCCCCGATTTCTTTAAAAAGTCGGGGATTTCATTGTTTACGAATGATTTAGTAGGATGGCTAATATCACCTTCGTACTTCTTGCCTCCTGCCTCCTGCCTCCTGCCTTCTGCCTCCTTTAAATTGAATAAGACACTGGAAAGGACTTTGCATCCTTTGGCTTCACATACACTCGCTGTAGAGGTTCTAACTTTAAGTCATTAAAGCGATCGCGTGTTAAATGCGCCATCACTACTTGCCCGTCATCGAAAGTTAATTCCACCTGAATTTCCCAACCCAAATGTATTAATCGGCTTACTGTTGCAGGTGTAGTGGTACCGTTAGCAGCCTTTTCTAAAATCACATCTTGCGGGCGCAAAAATACTTGTGGGTGTGGCGCATCAAACCCGCTACTTTGAAAAATCTTCGAGTTGCTGGGTAACACATTCACCGGGCCAATGAAGCTCATTACAAATGCGGTGGCAGGATTATCATAAATTTCAGATGGTGTCCCCACCTGTTCTACACGTCCTTTATTCATCACCACAACCTCATCGGAGACTTCCATTGCTTCTTCTTGGTCGTGGGTGACGAAAACTGTGGTAACATGAACCTCATCATGGAGGCGGCGTAACCATGCCCGTAAGTCTTTGCGGACTTTAGCATCAAGTGCGCCAAAGGGTTCATCTAGCAATAAAACTTCCGGTTCTACTGCCAAAGCCCTAGCTAAAGCTACGCGTTGTCTTTGACCGCCAGAAAGTTGTGATGGATAGCGATCGCCTAATCCAGTCAATTGCACCAATTCGAGTAACTGTTCTACTCGTCCTTTAATCCTCTTTGGCTGTGCCTTACGAATTTCTAAGCCAAAGGCAATATTTTGCTTAACTGTCAGATGCTTGAATAGAGCATAGTGCTGAAATACAAACCCAATATTTCGTTGTTGCACACTTTGGTATGTAGCGTCCTTACCGGTAAGCAGGATTTTACCGCTATCTGGCATTTCTAAACCTGAAATTAACCGTAGTAGCGTAGATTTACCCGATCCCGATGGACCAAGTAATGCAACTAGCGAACCACTCTTAATTTCTAGGCTAACCTCATCAACTGCCTTGAAACTCCCAAATTGTTTGGAGACGTTCTCAACTACTATACCCACTGCTACTATAACCTCTGCAACTAAATCTACAGATCCTTGGTAGGATTACTGTGTCCTACATATACCATATATTGTTATTTATGGATGAACAAGATTTAGCTACCGCAACTACCGCAATCGAGGAAGCTACAGTCAGCACCACTGCAATCTAGGGAACTACAATCAGCAGCACCACAATCTAGGGAAGCACAATCGGGAGTTATGCTAACGATCTCGACACAATTACAGCCCAAATCGGCACAATCAAAACAGTTGGTATTGTCGCTACTAATAAATGAAGATTTTTGAGTAACTTTACCAGATGCTTGTCGTTGCTGCATGTCTCTTTCCTCCTCTGTAGATTCTTCTGAGTTTTCGCTCTGCATTCGCAATATTTGATTGGCTTGCTTGCAAGCTTGAAATCGTTCGCGGGAATTAACAAAAGCTGCTTTTAACCCTTCCTTAGCAACTATCCGCTTAATGTATTGCGAGCAAGATTCGCCGCCATATAGTATTCTGTGGGCACAAGCAAAACCTTTGTGCGGAGAAATATGTTTTTGATATCCAGTAATTGCGGCAGTACTAATTTGTCTAGTAAAAGAATCGAATAAGGAAATCTGCATATTTTATAACTGGGGCATTGGGCATTGGCACTAACCAATATTCTTTTGTACTTACGCAAAAGCTCTTTGAAACTCTTATTTCTTTGTGTTATACCCTGCAAGAAGCCGCTTTGCATCTATGAGGTTCGTTTTTCATGATTTTGCGTAAATCCTGTTCTTCATTCTTCCCAATACTCAATACCAAATACTCAATACCCCAGGTTCAATTCGTATCGAAACATTAAGGAATATTGCATTTGTGCAGAAACCTGGAGGTAAAGCGCCAAATCACCAGAAAGACCGTGGTAGTATGCTCTCGGTAAATGTGAAGATTGGGAGAAAGACCTTTGACACTACGGGTTGCTGTTATTGGGTCAGGCCCTGCTGGTTCATCTGCCGCAGAAACACTGGCAGCCTCTGGGATTGAAACCTACCTGTTTGAGCGCAAGCTAGATAATGCGAAGCCTTGCGGGGGTGCAATTCCCCTATGTATGGTGAGTGAATTTGACTTACCACCAGAGATTATCGATCGCCGGGTACGGAAGATGAAAATGATTTCACCTTCCAATCGCGAGGTTGATATCAATCTGGTAAATGAAGAAGAATATATAGGAATGTGCCGCCGGGAAGTGCTGGATGGCTTTTTGCGCGATCGCGCGGCCAAACTAGGCGCAAATTTAATTAATGCCACTGTTCATAAACTCGATATACCAGGAAACAATACCGATCCCTATACCATTCATTACGTTGACCACACAGATGGGATATCACAGGGTATTGCCAAAACTCTGAAAGTGGATCTAATTATTGGGGCAGATGGGGCTAATTCCCGCGTTGCCAAAGAAATGGACGCTGGGGATTACAATTATGCGATCGCTTTCCAAGAGCGAATTCGCTTGCCCGAAGACAAAATGGCCTACTATAACGATCTCGCCGAAATGTATGTCGGTGATGACGTTTCTACCGATTTCTACGCTTGGGTTTTCCCCAAATATGACCACGTAGCTGTCGGTACTGGTACGATGCAAATCAATAAAGCCAGCATCAAACAGTTACAAGCTGGTATTCGCGCCCGTGCATCCGAGAAGTTGGCAGGCGGTAAAATCATCAAAGTTGAAGCCCACCCCATTCCCGAACATCCCCGTCCCCGTCGTGTTGTCGGTCGCATCGCTTTGGTGGGAGATGCTGCTGGTTATGTTACCAAGTCTTCTGGTGAAGGTATTTATTTTGCCGCTAAATCTGGGCGGATGTGTGCCGAAACCATTGTCGAAGCATCTAACAGTGGTAGCAGGATTCCTACAGAAGGCGACCTGAAGGTTTACCTGAAGCGTTGGGATAAAAGATACGGACTCACTTATAAGGTGCTGGACATTCTGCAAACCGTATTCTATCGTTCCGATGCTACCCGCGAAGCGTTTGTAGAAATGTGTGATGACCTCGATGTACAACGGCTAACATTCGATAGCTATCTGTATAAGACGGTTGTCCCAGCTAATCCGATCACTCAACTGAAGATTACTGCCAAAACCATTGGTAGTCTAATTCGGGGTAATGCCCTTGCACCTTAATTGAGTGGGACTTCCAACAAATAAATTACCCGATTTTGCCGATTGGAAAGAATGTCAATTTGAAATTGATCGGTAAACAAGTTCGTAGTAAGGACTTTAGTCCTAGATTCTTAAGCACTGAAGTGCTTACTACAAACTCATGATATTTAATGAGACATACCACTTGGTAATACCATTTTAGACTTCGGCTCCTTTCGACTTCGCGGTAGTTGAGCGCAGTCGAAACTCAAGGCAAGTCGCTCAGTCGAACGATTTTGGATTTTAGACTTCGGCTCCTTTCGACTTCGCGGTAGTTGAGCGCAGTCGAAACTCAAAGCAAGTCGCTCAGTCGAACGATTTTGGATTGGGAATTGCCTTGGTGCGTCTGACTTGCTGTGAATCCATCTGTCGCAATCATTTTTCAAAATGGTATAATTTGTGAAGTTAAAAGTATGTATTTATACTCACAATCCATGCTTGCTATACCAATTAAGATAGCGTTGTAGGCGATCGCGCAGGTAACTCGGCTTGCTAATATCGTGGGATTGCTCGGGATAAATAATCAATTGAGTATCAACCCCTAAACTTTTGAGTGCTTCATACATCTGCTCGGAGTTGTGCAACGGAACAGAAACATCGCGATCGCCACCCAGAAATAGTGTTGGTGTTACAATTCGGTCGGCGTGCAGGAACGGAAAAGAAACTCTTAGCCAAGTGTTGAGGTTTTTCCACGGCACGCCCAATTCCTGTTCGTAGTCATAAATATACTCGTCAGTACCGTATCCTGCCAAAATATTGGAAATACTAGCTCCACTTACCGCAGCTTTGAAACGAGTATCTTGGGCAATCGTATAGTTTGTTAACATACCACCGTAACTCCATCCACCTATTCCCAACCGAGATGGATCGGCTATTCCTTGTGCTTCAACGTAGTCAACAGCAGCAAGGACATCTTGAACATCTTTATTTCCCCAGTCAGCGTAAATAGCCTTCGAGAAAGCTTCACCCCGTCCCGAACTACCCCGTGGATTAACTGCAACGACAACATAACCTTTTGCTGCAAACAGCTGCCAGTCATACATAAACTGGTTTGTGTACTGCCCGACTGGGCCACCATGAAGTTGAAGGAGTGTTGGGTATTTCTTTCCTGGTTGAAAATTTGGTGGTTTGACTAAGAAACCGTGAATTTCGGTGCCGTCTTTACTCTTGAAACTAATTTCTTCCGTGGTTCCTAATAGAAGTTGGGTAAGCAATTCCTGATTTTCGTGGGATATTGAACGCAGCTCAGTGCCTTTAAGGGTAAAAACCTCACTTGGCTGCTGTGGCATTGAGGATAACAAGGCAATCCTGTCGTCACCCGCTAAGTCAAAAGCGCTGATATTTCTACGTCCACCTAGTAATCGCTCTATCTTACCGCCTGCTACTGGTACTTTTGCTAGGTGAACATTACCATCGTCTTCCAGCAAAAACAGAATTGATTTGCCATCAGATGTGAAGCGTGGCTTAACAACATTGCGATCGAGTTTTGCTGTTAACAGGCGTGGAGTACCTCCTTCCGATGGAATAACGGCAAGATGGTAAACAGCGTACTCAATTAGCTTTTCAGGGCCTCCTTGCAGATAGGCTATTAACTTCCCATCTGGACTCCAAACAGGTCGGCTACCCCAGGAGGGATCGCAATCGGGGACTTCATTGGTAGTTATTTGATGTACTTTTGCTCCTGGTTGGGCTTGGATTGTGTAGACATCCCAATTGTTATGCCGATCAAAATCAGCACCACGCTTGCTGACAAAAGCAATCTTCTTTCCATCTGGAGACCAGCTGGGCAAATACTCATTAAACTCACCTGCTGTCAGAATATCTGCTTTGTGAGTTGCTAAGTCAAACAGGTAGAGGTGTTCGCGACTTTTTCCAAGATATCCAACGCCGTCCTCCTGAAATTGAAAGCGATCGATGACAATTGGCTGTGCCGTCTTTTGTTCGTTGTAAGTTTTTTGGGGTGGATCGTCGGCGATTACAGCCAGTTGTTTGCCATCGGGCGACCAAACGAAATCAGAAACGCCTCCTGGAAAATCTGAAATCTTTTTTGCTTCTCCATCGGCAAGATTCAGCAGCCAAATTTGATTGTCTTCACTGTCGGACTGACGACTGGAGAGAAAAGTTAGGTACTTTCCATCAGGACTGAAACGAGGAGAACTTTCGCTATCTTTACTGTTAGTTAATTTTAGGGTGCGGGAGCCATCCCACGAAGTCAGATAAATATGGTTGTTGACAGAATCATTCTGATATCGGTACTCTTGACCGTATAGCTCTATCCAGGCTCCATCGCTAGAAATTGCGGTTCGCTGACTTGGTGGAGAGCAGACATATCGTCTAGGGTAATCAGCCGTTTGGACGTTGCTTGAACCTTGAGACTCGTACCGATTAAAGCAGCGATCGCACTACAAGCTAATGCAAGTTCCCTAAACTTTTTCATGTTTGTTGTCAAAATTAGCAAGGACGCTTATCTTACATCTGTTAGTCACTTTGCTGGATGTTACTTGCAACTTTATTTTACAAACAGCCTCTTCTAATTTGTCACGCTTGGGGGGAG